>NZ_JAPCJG010000007.1:0-223174 GCF_027707985.1 Aeromonas sp. QDB03
AGGATGTGCTCACGAGTCTGCGGCATCGGGCCGTCAGTCGCTGCTACTACCAGGATCGCGCCGTCCATCTGGGCAGCACCGGTGATCATGTTTTTAACGTAGTCGGCGTGACCCGGGCAGTCTACGTGCGCGTAGTGACGGGTAGCGGTGTCGTATTCTACGTGGGAGGTGTTGATGGTGATACCACGCTCACGCTCTTCCGGTGCCTTGTCGATCTGGTCGAAGGCGAAAGCCTTACCACCGAAGTGCTTGGCCAGCACGTTGGTGATAGCGGCAGTCAGGGTGGTTTTACCGTGGTCAACGTGGCCGATGGTACCCACGTTAACGTGCGGTTTATTACGCTCAAATTTTTCTTTAGACATGATCGTCCCTCTAAACTAACGCTGAGTACGCGGTGGCAAGCTAACCACAGAACAGTTTATATGATGGATTTGAATCTGGTGGGGAAGAGAGGCTGGTGCTGACAGGCAGGTTCGATTGCCGAACTCACCCTAAGGTGTGGCTCTGCTATCGCCTGAGCCGTATCAGCATCTTGGAGCGGGCAGCGGGAATCGAACCCGCATCATCAGCTTGGAAGGCTGAGGTAATAGCCATTATACGATGCCCGCATTTCTCTAACCCAAAGAACTCAAACCGCAGAGAAATATGGTGGAGGGAGAAGGATTCGAACCTTCGAAGGCAGAGCCGTCAGATTTACAGTCTGATCCCTTTGGCCGCTCGGGAACCCCTCCGCTACATAAATGCCACAACGGTAATTCTGCTTGCACCCGTTGTTTTATCGCTTTTGCCGAGCAAATAGACGACAGACATCTAAGCGTCGCGCATTTTATGGTAAGCATTTTGGGGATGCAACCATTGCGCCTTGCAAAATGTGCATTATTGCCGGGAACCAGGCAAAAAAGGACTCACTCTCCGCTCGAAACCGTCGCTTCTCTTGTCGCTCCCCACCCCTTGGTGTATGGTCGCCCTGCCCAAGAAACAGTGATGACACCATGACGACAGAGCATAACCCCTATCTGCAATTCACCCGCGAACAATGGGCGTTATTGCGCGACTCGGTCCCTTTGACCCTGACCGAGCACGATCTGCAGACCCTGCGCGGGATCAATGAAAAGGTGTCATTGCAGGAGGTGGAAGAGATCTACCTGCCCCTCTCCCGCCTGCTCAACCTCTACGTCAAGGCCAAGCAGCGCCGCAGCCGGGTACTGGAACAGTTTCTCGGTCAGTCCCGCGGCAAGGGTACCTACATCATCAGCATCGCCGGCAGCGTGGCGGGGGGCAAGAGCACCACGGCGCGCATCATGCAGGCATTGCTGGAGCGCTGGCCGGAGCACCCGCGGGTGGAACTGGTCACCACCGACGGCTTTCTCTATCCCAACAAGGTGCTGGAAGAGCGCGGCCTGATGCGCCGCAAGGGTTTCCCGGAATCCTATGACATCCGTCATCTGGTGGAATTTGTCGCCAACATCCGCGCCGGCCACGAAAAGGTCGAAGCGCCCGTCTACTCCCACCTTATCTACGACATCATCCCTGACGAGAAGAAGGTGGTGGAGCAGCCGGACATCCTGATCCTCGAAGGGCTCAATGTACTGCAGAGCGGCATGGATTATCCGCAGGAGCCTCACCGGGTCTTCGTCTCCGATTTCGTCGACTTCTCCATCTATGTGGACGCCGAGGCCGAGCTGCTGCGCACCTGGTATATCGAGCGCTTCCTCAAATTCCGCAGCGGCGCCTTCTCGGATCCCGACTCCTACTTCCACCACTACGCCAAGCTGGCGGAGAGTGAAGCGACCAAGATTGCCAACAACATCTGGCAAGATATCAACTATCTGAATTTGAAAGAGAACATCCTGCCGACCAGGGAACGGGCCAACCTGATCCTGACCAAGGGCAACGAGCATGCCATCGAGCAGATCAAGCTGCGCAAGTAGCGGCTACCAACACGAATCACAATGAAGAGGGGGCCCGCAGGCCCCCTCTTCTATTCATGACGATCGCCACCGCCTTCAGTCGCCCCGGCGCAGGGAGATCTCGCCACCCAGGTAGAACTTGATCCCCTCTGCGGTCTCCAGCCGCAGGGCGCCGCGATCATCGATGCCGCGCGCCACGCCGCGGATCTCCTGCTCGCCCATCAGCAGCCGCACCGGCCGGCCGGCGAAGTGGTCGAGCCGGTTCCAGTCCGCCACGAAGCTGGCGAGGCCACTCTGTTCGAAGGTGAGCATGGCCTGCTGCAGGTGGTCGAGCACCCGGCCGGCCAGCAGATTGCGATCCACCAATTCCGGCTGGATGTGGCGCAGTTCGGACCAGGCCTGATCGATCCGCTCCCCCTCCCGGCTCGGCATCGCCAGATTGAGGCCGACCCCGATCACCAGATGACAGCTGGCACCGGCACTGCCGCTCATCTCCACCAGAATGCCCGCCAGTTTGCGACCCTGATAATAGAGGTCATTGGGCCATTTCAGCTCCACCCCCGGATAACCGAGGGATTCCAGCGCCTGCACCACGGCCACGCCGACCGCCAGACTCAGCCCCATGGCGGCCGCCATGCCCTGCTCGAGCCGCCAGTACATGCTGAGGATCAGCTGGCACCCGAAGGGGGAGACCCAGGGCTTGCCGCGCCGGCCACGACCGGCGGTCTGGCACTCGGCCAGGCAGCTCTCGCCGGAGCTCAGCTGGTTGACCCGCTCCAGCAGGTACTGGTTGGTGGAATCGATGACCGGAAAGCAGTGTACCGGCGCCATGGGCGCCAACGCCTGCAGCTGCGCCTCGTCATAGAGCGCCATCGGCACCGCCAGCCGATAACCCTTGCCGGTCAGGCTGAACAAGTCCAGCCCCAGCTCCTTGAGCGCGGCCATGTGCTTGCTGACCGCCGCCCGGCTGATGCCAAGCCGCTCACCCAGCTGTTCGCCGGAGTGAAACTGGCCGTCGCTGAGCAGGGTGATCAGGGTCTGTCTGATGGGGGTCAGGGTCATGAGAGCACCTCGTCGAGCCAGGTTTCACCGCTGCGCCCCATGAAACGCACCTCGTGTTCCAGCAGCACGCCGAACTTCTGCTCCACGCTGTCGCGTACGTGAGCCGCCAGGGCGATCAGCTCCATGGCGCTAGCCCCACCCAGGTTGACCAGCACCAGGGCCTGCTCCTGATGCACGGCAGCGCGGCCGATGGCAAACCCCTTGAGGCCGCACTGATCGATGAGCCAGCCCGCGGCCAGCTTGGCCTGCCCGTCAGCGGTCGGGTAACAGGGCATGTGCGGATATTGCTGCTTGAGCCGGTCGGCCTGCGCCGTCGTCACCACGGGGTTCTTGAAGAAGCTGCCGGCATTGCCGAGCACGGCCGGATCCGGCAGCTTGGCCATGCGGGTGGCGCAGACGGTATCGAAGATGGCCTGCGCCGTGGGCTGCTCACCGAGCGCGGCCAGCGGGCCATAACCTGCCACCGGCCGCCAGGCCTTGGCGAGGCGCAGCCCGACGGCGGTGATGAAGTGGCTGTCCTGACAGGCATGCTTGAAGATGCTGTCGCGATAGCCGAACCCGCAGGCGGCCGCCTCGATGCGCTCCAGCTGGCCACTCTGCCAGTTGAACGCCTCCACATAGGCGCAAACGCTGGCCAGCTCGACCCCGTAGGCGCCGATATTCTGCACCGGAGCGGCCCCGACCGTGCCCGGGATCAGCGCCAGGTTCTCGAGCCCGAACCAGCCCTGCTGCAGGGTATGGCACACCAGATCATGCCAGTTCTCGCCGGCCGCCACGTGCAGCAACCAGTGATCCCCCTCGTCGTGCAGCGTTATCCCCTTGAGCCGGTTGAGCACTACGACACCGGCGAAGTCATCGCAAAACAGCACGTTGCTGCCACCGCCCAGCACCAGCCGCGGCAAGCCGGCCAGCTCGGGGTTGGCTACCAGTTGCGGCAGATCGTCGATCCGTTCCACTTCGGCCAGCCAGCGGCAATGGGCATCGAGGGCGAGGGTGTTGAGCGTCAACAAGGAGGCGTAAGGGGTGAGTTTCATCTGCGTGTCCCGACAATGGCAAGCGGGCAGTCTACCTTATATTGCCGCCGGACGAAAAATCCGCCCCCCTTTTCGGACTCATGCCGCAGGAGTAGAGTATCCGGCTCCGACGCTTGAGGAAGTACTCATGAACAACCAATTTGCCGTCATCGGCCTGGGACTGTTTGGCAGCGCCCTGTGTGAAGAGCTGCAACGGCAGGATGCCGAGGTGCTGGCGATAGACATCGACGAGAGCAAGACCCGTCAGATTGCCACCCTCTGCAACCACGTCATCGTCGCCGATGCCACCGACGAGGCCACGGTGGCCGAGCTGGGGCTGGCCGACTTCGACATCGTCTTCGTCGCCATCGGTGACAACCTCGAGACCAGCATCCTCACCACCCTCGTCCTCAAGGAAGCCGGCGTGAAGAAGGTGTGGGTCAAGGCGCGCGACAAGTTCCACGCCAAGATCCTGCAGAAGGTGGGGGCCGACAAGGTGATCAACCCGGAGTGGGACATGGGCCGCCGGGTCGCCCAGAGCATGCTGGACAACCGGCTGTTCGACTATCTGGAGCTGGGCCACGACATGGTGCTGACCGAATTCGTCATCGGTTTGCCGCAAAATGGCCGCACCCTCGCCGACCTGCATCTGCTGCAACAGACCGAACTGCAACTGCTGGCCATCAAGCGCGGCCAGGTGCTGCACAACGTGCTGACCGGCAAGATGGAGCTGCAACTGGGTGACATCCTGATCCTGGCGGGCAACAAACACGCCATCGACCACTGGCTGGAAACCCTATGACCCGCTGGCGTAGCAACTACGCCTTCGCCCTGCACCGGGACGACGAGTCGCGCTGGAGCGAAGCCAAGCTGATCCTCGGCAGCTTCCTGATCATCCTGCTGGTCGGCACCCTGTTTCTGGTGCAGCCCTCCAGCCACAACGGCGAAGTGAGCTTCATCAACGCCCTGTTCACCGCCACCTCGGCCATCAGCGTGACCGGGCTCGGGGTGGTGGATACCGGCACCGCCTTCACCCTGCAGGGGCAGATTTTTTTGCTGATGCTGATGGAGATTGGCGGCCTCGGCCAGATGACCATGACCCTACTGCTGATCGCCATGTTCAGCAAGCGGGTCGGCCTGCGCCAGCAGGTGCTGGCCAAGGAGGCACTGGGCCAGGAGGGGTCGGTCAACATCATCCAGCTGGTGAAGCGGATCGTGCTGTTCGCCTTCATCGCCCAGCTCATCGGCACCGGCCTGATGGCCATCCGCTGGGTGCCCGAGCTCGGCTGGGAGCGCGGCCTCTATGTCAGCTTCTTCCACGCGGTCTCGGCCTTCAACAACGCCGGCTTCTCGCTGTTCGCCAACAACTTGATGGACTACCGGGATGACCCCATCATCAGCCTGACCATAGCCGCGCTGATCATCCTGGGGGGGATTGGCTTCACCGTCATCGTCGACCTGGTGCGCAACCGCCGCTGGCGCAAGCTGAAGCTGCACAGCAAGCTGATGCTGATCATGACACCGGCCCTGCTGCTGCTGGGTACCCTGATGTTCTGGCTGCTGGAGCACAACAACCCGGGCACCCTCGGCAAGGCCTCCTTCGGCGGTCAGTGGCTGGCGGCCTTTTTCCAGTCCACCAGCGCCCGTACCGCCGGCTTCAACTCCATCGATATCGGCCAGATGGTGCCCGCCTCCCTGCTGTTCATGATGATGCTGATGTTTGTCGGGGCCGGCGCCACCTCCACCGGGGGCGGTATCAAGGTGACCACCTTCGCGGTGGTGCTGCTGGCGACCAAGGCGTTTCTGACCAAGCGCCCCCACGTCACCGCCTTCGGCCGCACCCTGTCACCCCAGATAGTGACCCGATCGCTGGCCATCATCATCGTCAGCACCATGGTGCTGATGCTGGCCATGTTCCTGCTGATGCTCACCGAGCAGCAATCCTTCGACAAGATCATGTTCGAGACCATCTCGGCGTTTGCCACCGTGGGGCTCTCCACCGGCATCACCGCCGGTCTGAGCGAACCGGGCAAGCTGATCCTGGTGCTGGTGATGATCTGCGGCCGTCTCGGTCCGCTGACCCTGGCCTTCATGCTGGCCCGCCCGAGCGAGACCCGCATCAAGTATCCGGAAGAAGCCGTCTACACCGGCTGATGACACCGGGGCCCGCCGTGGCCCCGGTCATTCGCGCTGCCGCGTCTTGAGCCAGCGTCCCGGGCTCATGCCGAACTCCCGTTCAAACGCCCGCCCAAAGGCGGTTCCGCCGCTATACCCCGCCCCCAGCGCCACCTGAGTGATGGACTCCCCTGCCAGCAGCTGCTGACTGGCCAGCATCATGCGCCAGCGCGTCAGATAGCCCAGTGGCGTCTGCCCGGTCAACGCCTGGAAATGGGCGGCGAAGCGGGCGCGCGACATGCCCGCCTCCCGTGCCAGCGTCTCGACCGTCCAGGGCTCGTCCCCGCGCTGATGCATGACCGCGATGGCCCGCGCCAGACGCGGGTCGGAGAGCGCAGCCAGCATCCCCTGCCGGCAGTGCCCCTGCTCCACCAGATGGCGCAGCAGCAGGATCAGCAATACCTCCAGCAGACGGGAGAGGATCGGTGGCTGACCGTAGCGGTCGGCGAAGGCCTCCTCGAACAGCAGGGTCAGCACCGGCGCCATGGCCGGGATCGTCTGCAGCGGCAGTACCAGGGTATCCGACAGCGCCAGCTGCAATGGTGAGTCACCGGTCGGTCCGAACGACACGCTGGCGCACACCAGATCGCAACCTGCCAGCTGACGCGGCTCGAGCCAGTGTCCCCGCCCACGAGGAAACAGGATCAGGGTCGGTTCGGTCAGCAACAGGGGTTCACCCCCCTCTTCGCGCAGCAGCAGTTCGCCACGGCGCAACAGGTGCAGATGACCGCCGGCTGGATAGTCGCTGCTGTGAGAGTGCTGACACAGGTTGCCGGCAAAGAAGAGATTGGCCCGGGGCGCGGCATGGGCCAGCAGTATCGAGAGTGGATCCATGTTTGAGACGATAAGTCGCCAATAGTGGACTATGGGTGATAAACCGTACCATTAAAACCGGCATAGTGTCTCCCGTACCCAACCCAAACAGGAGCACACCATGAGTCGCATTCACCCCGTGAGCCAGCCCAAACCAGCTGCCGCCCCCACCTTCGCAGCCCTCAAAAGCAGCCTTGGCAAGGTTCCCAACCTCTACGCCACCCTGGCCCATTCACCCGCGGTGCTCAACGGCCTGCTCGGTTTTGCCGATGCGCTGGGCAAAGGGCGGCTCAGTGCCCGCCAGCGGGAGCTGCTGGCACTGGCCATCGGCCAGGCCAACGCCTGCCAATACTGCCTGTCGGCCCACACCCTGCTGGCTGGCCGGGCCGGTTTCGATGACGACGCCATCCGGGCTGCACGTCTGGCCCAGGCGGCGGATCCACTCGACCACGCCCTGCTGCAGCTGGCGGTCGCCCTGGTTACCCAGCGCGGTGTCATCAGCGATCAACAGCTGGCCGCAGCCCGTGCCGCGGGCGTGGATGATGAGCTGGCAATGGAGGTACTGGGGCAGGTGGTCATCAATACCCTGACCAACTACGGCAATCATCTGGCGGCAACCGACATCGACTTCCCGCCGGTCACTCTCACCCCCTGACAAAGGAGCATGAATGGAACGCCATGACCGAGGTTTTCTGATCGCCCTCGCCGGGGTGGTACTGACCCTGCTCTGGATCGGTGTGTTCAAGTTCACGCCGACCGAGGCGGCGGCCATCCGGCCGCTGGTGGCAAGCCACCCGCTGATGAGCTGGCTCTATGCCGTGCTCTCGGAGCAAGCCGTCTCCAATCTGATCGGACTGGTCGAGATCCTGATCGCCGGCGGTCTGATTGCCGGCCTGTGGCGACCACGTCTGGGCTACTGGAGCAGCCTGGGGGCCATCCTGACCTTCCTCGTGACCCTCAGCTTTCTGCTGACCCTGCCGGGCGTCTGGAAGCTGGTCGACGGAGTGCCGGTCACCGAGTTCTTCATCTTCAAGGATCTGGTACTGCTCGGCGTTGCCTGGCACTACCTGAATTTGAGTCGCGCCAGACTGGCCGACGCCTGAGGACAATGCCTTTTTGCGCCCCGCCAGGGGCGCTTTTTTTGTCAGGCAGCCTTGGCCGGCCGCTTGCTCCCCCGCTTGGCAGTCCCGCTCGTGCCAACAGCTGCCGTGCTGCGCTTGCGCTTGGCAAAGCGGCGCTTGTCGGCCCCGGGCGCTGCCTTGGGCAGGGCGCTGAAGCTGGCTCCCGAATCCTGTCTGGCGCCGTCGATCAGGCCGTTCAACTGCTCGGTCAACGGCCCCATGAATTGCTGATAGCTCGTCTGCCGCTCGGCTATCCGGCCGAGGTGCTGTTCCCACAACGCCGTCATGTCAGGGGTAGTCGCCGTGGCAGGCAGCGCCTGAATGAGAGCCCGCCCGGTCGGGGTCGCCTTGATGCTCTTGCCCTGGCGCACCAGAAAACGGCGCTTGAACAGCAGATCGATGATGCCCGCCCGGGTCGCCTCGGTGCCGAGGCCGTCAGTTTCGCGCAGGGTCTTGCGGATCTCGGGATCCTGCACGTAGCGGGCGATGCCGGTCATGGCCGCCAGCAGGGTGGCATCGGTGAACGACTTGGGCGGCTGGGTCATCTTCTCCTGCAGCTCCCCCCGCTCGCACAACAGTTGCTCGCCCTTGCGCAGGGCCGGCAGGGTCCCCGCCTCCTCTTCATCATCTTCCTCCACCCCGAGCAGCGCCTTCCAGCCCGCCTTGAGGATCCGCCGCGCCTTAGCCTGGAACAGCCCGCCGGCGATGCGCAGCAGTACCTTGCTGTCGTTGTACTCGAACGGCGGGTAGAACTGCAGCAGGTACTGACGGGCAATCAGGCCGTAAAGCTTCGCCTCGTCAGCCCCCAGCGTGGCCGGGTTGCCCTGTTTCTCGGTGGGGATGATGGCGTGGTGAGCATCCACCTTGCTGTCGTTCCACGCCTTGCTGCGGATCTTGCCGTCCGCCTCGCTCACCGCCTTGGCCAGCGCCGGCGCCGTGCTGGCGATGGCCTCCCGTACCTGGCCGGCCCGGTTGAAGTGATCGCTCGGCAGGTGACGGCTGTCGGATCGCGGGTAGGTAATCAGCTTGTGGCGCTCGTAGAGCCCCTGACAGACGTCCAGCACCCGCTTGGCGTCCATGCCGAACCGCTTGGCGGCATCGATCTGCAGGCTGGAGAGGTTGTAGGGCAGCGGCGCCGCCTGCTTGCGGGCCTGCTCCTCCACCTCTTCCACCAGTGCGGGTTGGCCCTGGATCCGCTCCACCACCTTGGCGGCCAGCGCCCGGTTTAGCACTCGTCCCTCCTCGTCCTGCCAGGGCAGACAGGCCTCGGAGGGCAACCACTTGGCGCTGAAACGCTCGTTACCTTCGGTCTGTAGATGGGCCAGCACCTCGAAGAAGGGTTTGGGCACGAAGGCTTCTATCTCGAGATCCCGCCGTACCACCAGCCCCAGCAGCGGCGTCTGTACCCGGCCGACCGACAGCAGCTCGCTGCAACCCCCCTTGCGGCCAAGCAGGGTATAGGCGCGGGTCATGTTGATGCCGTAGAGCCAGTCGGCCCGGCTGCGGGCCAGCGCCGACACCGCCAGCGGCACGAACTCCTTGTTGTCTCTGAGCTTGTCGAGGGCACGGCGCACCGCCGGCGGGTTGAGATCGCTGATGAGACAGCGCAGCACCGGCCTGGTTTTACCGTAGCCGAGGAAATCGATCACCTCGTCCACCAGCAGCTGCCCCTCCCGGTCCGGGTCACCGGCGTTGACCACGCAGTCGGCCTGTTTGATCAGCCGCTTGATGACGGTGAGCTGGGTCTTGGTCTTCGGCTTGGCCACCAGCTGCCACTGGGCCGGGACGATAGGCAGTGACTCCATGCGCCACTGCTTGTAAGCGGCGTCATAGGCATCGGGCTCGGCCTGCTCCAGCAAATGGCCGATGCACCAGGTCACCACATCCCCCTGCGCGGTTTCGATAAAACCGTCCCCCTTCTTGTGGGGCTTGGGCAGCACGTCGGCAATGGCACGTCCCAGACTGGGCTTCTCGGCGATGAAGAGTCGCATGGCAAACACCTGAATACTGTATATGCGAACAGTATATAACGGGGCCCGGGCAAAGCCCAAGCCCTCCGCGGGTGCGAGGCGACAGGCCCTTGCCGAGGCAGGAGCGATTGAGGGGGGTGGCGGGCGGGTGCACAGCATCGCCAGGGCGTGGATGGCAGGCCCAGGTTGGTTATGCCTCAAACGAGGACAAAAAGACGGTAAAATCGCAGGAAGTTAAATTAAATTCAATTAAATGATAAATTACAAAATAATAAATGCATTTAAAATAACAATGCAAAATATAAATCATGATAGAGGTCAATCAACTACCTCTCCATGGATACTACTATATTGGTAATATTTGATCGTAGGAAAACGCCGTCATGCTTGGAAAATTGTTGAGAAAAACCTGGTTCTGGCTACTGCTGCTCGGAGCCCTCTTGGGCGTTGCAGCGCTGGGGGTCACGGTGACCGTCATGCACAAGACCAGCTCCACCGAGTTCTGCGTCTCCTGTCACTCCATGCAGACCCCGCTGGCCGAGTATCAGGGCAGCGTCCACTTCCAGAACGTGAAGGGCATCCGCGCCGAGTGCGCAGACTGCCACATTCCGGGTGATCCTACCTCCTATCTGTGGACCAAGATCCGCGCCGTGAAGGACATCTATCACGAGGCGCTCGGCACCCTCGACACCCCTGAGAAATACGAGGCTCACAAGCTGCGCATGGCGCAGTCGGTGTGGGACGAGCTGAAAGCCAACGACTCCGCCACCTGCCGCAGCTGCCACAGCTACGCGGCGATGGACATCCTGGCCCAGCGCCCCAACGCCCGTGCCGAGCACCCGGTCGCCATCAAGGAGGGCCAGACCTGCATCGACTGCCACCGCGGCGTCGCCCACATCATGCCCGACATGAGCGGCCTGGCCGCCGCCGGTGCCAGCGAGCTGGCGCAAGCCGCCGCCCAGACCCCGGCCAGCGTCACCACCCGTTACGCCATCGCCACCACCCCGCTCTATCTGGATGCCAGCGCCAAGACCGACGAAGGCACCTTGATGCCCTCCACCCAGGTGGAAGTACTGGCCAACGACAACGGTCGCGCCCAGGTGCGCATCGACGGTTGGCAGCAGGATGGGGTGAGCGAGGTGTTCTACGCCGCTCCCGGCAAGCGCATCCTGAGCACCCTGCTCGGCGACAAGGCCAAGGCGCAGCTCACCACCGGCAAGAGCGAAACCGACAGCGCCACCAACCTCACCTGGCATCAAGTCAGCCTGACCGCCTGGGTGGATCAGAGCCAGCTCATCGGCGATCAGGGCAAGCTGTGGCAGTACGCCTCCACCCTGATGTCCAACAACTGTACCGGCTGCCACGGCCTCACCGCACTGGATCACTTCAACGCCAACCAGTGGATCGGCGTCATCAAGGGGATGGAATCACGCACCTCCCTGACCCCGGAACAGGCACGCATGTTGACCCAATACGTCCAGAAACATGCCAGTGACATGAACGCGGCGCACTAAGGCTGGCACAGAGGAAATCGTCATGACTTTTTTTACCGATAAGCAAACCAATCTCTCCCGCCGCAACCTGCTCAAGGGGCTGGGCGCCTGCGCCGCCCTGCCGCTGCTGGCCGGCGTCTTCCCGAAGAGCGCGCTGGCCCAGGCCATCAGCACGGCGCTTGAACAGTTTCCGACCCTGGTGCCGGCCCAGAAAGGCATCCTGACCGGCGCCCACTGGGGAGCTTTCGAAGCCATCGTCGAAGAGGGCCGCATGGTACGGGTCCAGCCGGTGGCCGATGATCCGGCCCCCAACGATCTCATCGACATGGCGCCGTTCCAGGTCCACGCCAAAAACCGCATCAAGTACCCCATGGTGCGCAAGAGCTGGCTGGAACAGGGTCCGGGCGCCAAGCCCGAGCTGCGTGGCGCCGACGAGTGGGTGCGGGTGAGCTGGGAGAAAGCCATTGAACTGGTGGCCGGCGAGATAGGCCGGGTGCAGAGCGACTTCGGCCCGCAGGCGATCCACGCCGGTTCCTACGGCTGGAAGAGCGTCGGCATGTTCCACAACAGCCGCACCCTGTTGCACCGCCTGATGAACCTGGCGGGCGGCTTCACCGGCTATGCCGGCGACTACTCCGCCGGCGCCGCCCAGGTGATCATGTCCCACGTGATGGGCTCCATCGAGGTGTATGAGCAGCAGACCGCCTGGCCGAACGTCATCGAGCACGCCGAACTGGTGGTGCTGTGGGGGGTCAACGCCCAGGTCACCCTGAAAAACAGCTGGAACATGCCGGATCACGAGGGTCAGGCCGGTTTCAAGGCGCTCAAGGAGAAGGGTACCCGCATCATCAGCATCGACCCGGTCTACAACGAAACCGCCAAACTGGCCGGGGCCGAGTGGATTGCACCGAATGCCTACACCGACGTGGCCATGATGCTGGGGGTGGCCCACACCCTCTACAGCGAGCAGAAGCACGATCAGGCCTTCCTCGATCGCTACACCACCGGCTTCGACAAGTTCCTCGCCTATCTGCTCGGCAAGGAAGACGGCCAGCCGAAGAGCGCCGAGTGGGCGAGCACCATCTGCGGCGTCGATGCCAAGGTGATCCGCCAGCTGGCCCTCGACATGGCGTCCAAGCGCACTATGATCATGGCGGGCTGGGGCATGCAGCGGCAGCAGCACGGTGAGCAGCCCAACTGGATGCTGGTCACCCTGGCCGCCATGCTGGGCCAGATCGGCCTGCCGGGTGGCGGTTACGGCTTCAGCTACCACTACTCTTCCGGTGGCAGCCCCACCGCCAAGGGCGGCATCCTGGCGGGCATCTCCGCCGGCAATGCGCCGAAGAACGGACCGGCGCCGATCCCGGTGGCCCGCATCGCCGACTGTCTGGCCAACCCCGGCAAGACCATCGACTTCAACGGCCGCAAGGTGACCTACCCGGACATCAAGCTGGTCTACGTGGCGGGCGGCAACCCCTTCCACCACCATCAGGACACCAACAACCTGGTCAAGGCCTGGCGCAAGCCGCAGACCGTGATCGTGCACGAGCCCTACTGGACCGCCACCGCCAAGCACGCCGACATCGTGCTGCCGGCCACCACCAGCTACGAGCGCAACGATCTGGAGATGGGCGGCGACTACTCCCAGCGCTACGTCTTCCCGATGCACCAGTGCGTGCCGCCCCAGTTCGAGGCGCGCAACGACTTCGACATCTTCCGCGACGTGGCCGCCAAGCTGGGTCTGCAGGAGCAGTACACCGAAGGCAAGGACGAGATGCTGTGGCTCAAGCAGATGTATGACGGCATGGCCGCCCAGGCCCGCGGCGCCCGGGTGGCACTGCCGCCATTCAACATGTTCTGGGAGTCCAACAACTACATCCGCTTCCCGGTGCCCGAGGCGAACCGCCAGTGGATCCGTCACGCCGATTTTCGTGAGAACCCGCTGCTCAACCCGCTCGGGACACCGTCCGGCAAGATCGAGATCTTCTCCAGCACAGTGGCCGGCATGGGTTATGCCGACTGCGCCGGCCATCCCAAGTGGTATGAGCCCAAGGAGTGGATCAAGAGCAAAGAGGCGACCCGCTATCCGCTGTCGCTCAACACCTCCCACCCGACCCAGCGGCTGCACTCCCAGCTCGACAACACCCCGCTGCGGGACAAGTTCGCCGTCGCCGATCGCGAGGCGATCCTGATCCACCCGGACGACGCCAAGGCGCGCGGCATCCAGGATGGCGATCTGGTGCGGGCCTTCAACGACCGCGGCCAGATCCTGGTGGGGGCCCTGCTCTCGACCGACATCCGCCCCGGGGTGGTACGGGTGTGCGAAGGGGCCTGGTTCGATCCGGCCAAACCGGGCGAGGCGGGGAGCCTGTGCAAGAACGGCAACGTCAACTGCCTCACCTTCGACGAGGGCACCTCCAGCCTGGCGCAGGGCAACTGCGGTCACATGGCCCAGCTGCAGATCGAGAAGTACCAGGGCCCGGCCCCGGTCAACACCGCCCACGCGGTGCCGGCCAACGCCTGAGCAGAGGTCTGAGCAACAAAAACGGCGCCATCAAGGCGCCGTTTTCTTATCTCGGTTTGTGGTGTGACTCAGAAGTCACCCTCAACCATCTACCCTTCCGGACACTCCACCCGCTTTGCAACCAGAGCTGCGGACAAGGGCTCAGAATCAGAAGTCACCCTCAACCATATACTCTTCCGCACACTCCACCAGCTGGGGCCAGAGTTCTTCCGGCACCCAGGCATCCGGGTCATCTTCATCCCCGTCGTACTGGCTCCAGAAGTAGCGGCGCAGGCCGGAGGCGAAGTCATCGCTCAGCTCGGCCAGCTCGGAGAGCGGCCCCAGCCAGGCGATGCGGCGCAGGCCGGAGGCGAGATCGTTGATGGCGTCCATCAGGCCGCGATCGTCGAAGCTCTGCTCCACCAGCAGGGTGAAGCGCTCGCGCGCCCGCTCGGTCTGATCCTCATCCAGCTCGCCCACGTCGGCCAGCAGGTCGACGAAATCTTCCAGCAGGAAGGCAATCAGGCTGTCGCGATCCTCAAACCACTGGATCTGGGCCCCCTTGGTGCCCAGCACGGAGGCATCGAACGAATCGTCGAGGTGACACAGTGCCCATGGATCATCGGTCATGGTTCTCTTCCTCAGGCTAAAACAGGTGCCATATCTTATGCCTAGCTCTCTACTCTTGCCACCTTGGGCAACGAGAGAGAAGCCGCCAACCCGCCCAGTTCGGCGCGCCCCATGATGAGGCTGCCGCGGTAGGCTTCCGCCAGATCGGAGACGATGTTGAGACCCAGCCCCGAACCCGGCACCTTCTCGTCGAGGCGCACCCCGCGCAGCACCGCCTTGGCGATCTGATCCTCGCTCATGCCGGGGCCGTCATCCTCGATGCGCAGGGTGATCCAGCCCCCCAGCTCGGCGCTGGAGATGCGCAGCCGGCCGGCCGACCACTTGAAGGCGTTCTCCAGCAGGTTGCCCACCATCTCGTCGAAGTCCTGCTCCTCCACACCGACCGCCAGGGTGGCCGGCACCTGCAGGTCCACTTCCCGGCCCGGATAGAGGCGGGAGAAGGCGCGGCAGATGTACTCCACCCGCGCCCGCACCGGGGTCGACACCCCGAGGATCTTGGCGGCGCCGGTGACCCGAGCCTTGCCGAGGTGGTAATCGATGTGGCGCTGGATCTGATCGAGCTGCTCGCCGAGGGCGGCCTGATCTTCCGGCGGCAGCTGGGCCACCTGGTTGCGCATGATGCTGAGCGGCGTCTTGAGGGCGTGGGCTAGGTTGCCGGTGTGGGATCGCGCCCGCTGCAGCAGCTCACCGTAGTGGTGCAGCAGCCGGTTGATGTCCTCCACCAGCGGCTGGATCTCCAGCGGATAGCGCAGCCGGAACCCCTCCTGATGGCCCTGATGGACCCGGCTCAATTCGCGGCGCAACAGGTGCAGCGGCCGCAGGCCGTAGACGATCTGGAACATGAAGCCGAGCACCAGCCCGGTCGCGGCAAAGCCGAGGCCGAGGAACAGGCTGATGCGGGTCTTCTTCAGGGTCTGGGTCAGAGCGCTGCTGTCCTTGGCCATCACCAGGGTGAACACCCGATCCGAACCGGGCAGCAGCACGGTACGGGTCATGATCAGCAGCGGCTCCTTGTTGGGCCCCTTGCCGACGAAGAGATCCGGATCGCCGAAGGCCGACTTCAGGCCGTGCACGTCAAGGTGCACATCCCACAGGGAGCGGGAGCGGCTGACCACGCTCTCCCCCAGCTCCAGCTGCCAGTAGTAACCGGAGTAGGGCTGGCGAAAGCGGGGGTCGGCCATGGGTTCGGTGACCACCGGCAAACCATCCGGCTGGATCTCGAGGCGGGAGAGCAGATCGTAGAGCTGCAGGCGGAGGCCGTCGGCCTCCGCCTCCTGCCAGTAGTTGCGCATCATGGTCTGCAGGCTGAAGCCGGTGGCGAACAGGAACAGGCCGCACCAGACCATGGCGATGACCACCAGCCGCCCGCGCAGGGTACGCACCAGCCTCATTCAGCCGCTCCGGCACAAGAGGGCATCAAGAGCCGGCTCATTCGTTGATCCGATAGCCAAGGCCGCGCACCGTCTCGATAAGATCGGAGTGGGTCTTCTTGCGGACCCGGCCGATGAACACCTCCACCGTGTTGGAGTCGCGGTCGAAATCCTGGGCGTAGATGTGGTCGATCAGCTCGCTGCGCGACACCACCTTGCCCCTGTGCTGCATCAGATAGCCGAGCACCCGGAACTCGTGGGCGGTCAGCTTGATGGGGGTGCCTTCGTACCACACCTGGGACGCCGCCATGTCGAGCCGCACCCCGCCGATCTCCAGAATGGAGCTGGCGTTGCCCGCCGCCCGCCGCACCAGGGCATGAACCCGGGCCACCAGCTCGGCCACCTGGAACGGCTTGGTGAGGTAGTCGTCGGCCCCGGCGTTGAGCCCCTCGATCTTCTCGTGCAACTGGCCACGGGCGGTCAACACCAGCACCGGGGTGTCGATCCCCTTGCTGCGCCACTCCTTCAGCACGCTCAGGCCATCGCGGCCCGGCAGACCGAGATCCAGAATGATGGCGTCGTAGGGCTCGGTCTCGCCGAGAAAGCCGGCCTCGTTACCGTCGTGGCAGAGGTCGGTCACGAAACCGGACAGGCGCAGCTGTTCCGCCAGCTGGCCCGCCAGGGTCTTCTCATCTTCAACTATCAGAATTCGCATAAATGGGTATCCAAAGCAGGGTTGTGCCGGTACCGGCGGCGGTTGGGGAACGAACCGGATGGCGGCGCGTTCGCGGACTCACTCCATCACTCCTCTTCCGGGGGCGGACGCGGTTCGAACAGCCGCTCCAGATGATGGCCCTTGAGCCACACCATCTCCAGGTTGTCGGCCCGATAGCCCACCTTGATGACGCTGTTCTCGCTGTCGATCAGCTTGAGTTCGTACAGCCAGATGCCGTCCTCCTCCCCCAGATCGACCCGCAGCACCCGTACCGGCAGGCGGGAAGCCACCTCCATCACCTCATGAAAGGGGCGCACCCGTCCCTCGCTGACCGCCTGCTGCAGCAAGGCCTCGTTCGGCGTGGCCGCCTGTGCCAGTACCGGCAGCAGCAACCCAAGCAGAGACAGGGCTCTATTCATGGATGATTCATCTCCCAAAACCTAACATAATGCCGTTTATAGTCTGCCAGCCATGAATCCGGAATGAATATGATCCGACGCAGTTTCCTGCTGATCCTTTGCCTCTTCTCCACCCTCGGCTGGGCGGCCGAGAGCCGTCTCGACATGGCCGGGCTGGTCAAACTGCTGGTGGCCCAAGGGTATCACGACATTCGGGAAGTGGAGCTGGAAGGGGACAAATTCGAGGTGGAAACCCTGGATGCCCAGGGGCAGCGGGTACGACTCCTGGTGGACGCCCATACGGGTGACATCAAAAAAGAGGCCGACTAGGCCTCTTTTTTATTGCGGGTTGTCGGAGCGGCGCACTGCCGGCCTCATGCCTCTCTCAGTTTCTGCAGACGATGCCGGCGCCAGGGGCGCAGCAGCTTGTCGCGGCGCGGCACCAGCAGGGCGCAGGCCAGCAGCAGGTAGATGAGCGGCTCTTGCCAGCCGCTCTTGAGCGACCACCAGTAGTGCACCGGCACCAGCAGGGCCACCGCGTAGAGCCAGTTGTGCAGCTTCTGCCAGGCCGGCCCCATGCGCCGCAGCAGGGCCGGGACCGAGGTGAGGCTGAGCGCCAGCAGCAACAGCAGCGCCACCATTCCCACTACTATGTAGCTGCGCTTGACCAGCTCGCCGCCAATCAGCCCCCAGTCAAACTGCAGATCCAGCCCCAGCCAGACCATAAAGTGCAGACCGGCCCACGCGGCGCACCAGAGCCCGAGCGGGCGGCGCAGCTTGATGAGCTGCCCCTGCCGCCAGCGTTTGGCCAGCGGCGACACCAGCAGGGTGAGCAGCAGCAGGTTGAGCGCCCCCTTGCCCAGATAGTGGGTCAGCCCCTGCACCGGATCCCCTCCAAGCAGGCCGCCGGGCACGGCCACCAGCAGCCAGAGCAGAAACCCCAGCGAGGCGAGGTGTACCAGCGCCCGCAACAGGGTGATGTGACGCGCCGTCAGTCGCAGAGTCATGGTGTCAGCTCCTCTCGTCTCAATACCACTTGCGCAGATCCATGCCCTGATAGAGGGACGCCACCTCGTCGGCATAGCCATTGAATGGCAGGGTCGGCTGGCGCTTGGCCCCGAAGATGCCCCCCTCGCCGATGAAGCGCTCGCTGGCCTGACTCCAGCGCGGGTGATCCACTGCCGGATTGACGTTGGCGTAGAAGCCGTATTCGTTGGGGGCCAGCAGGTTCCAGGTGGTGGGCGGCATCTCCTCCACCAGCCGGATGGAGACGATGCTCTTGATGCTCTTGAAGCCGTACTTCCAGGGCACCACCAGCCGGATCGGCGCACCGTTCTGGGCCGGCAGAGCCTTGCCGTAGAGCCCCATCGCCAGGAAGGAGAGCGGGTGCATCGCCTCGTCGAGGCGCAGCCCCTCGACATAGGGGTAGTCGATGCCGCCACCGAGGGAACGCGACGCCTGTCCCGGCAGCTGCTCCGGATCATAGAGAGTCTCGAAGGCCACGAACTTGGCGCGGCTGGTGGGCTCCGCCCGGCGGATCAGATCCGCCAGCGCGATGCCGCTCCAGGGCAGCACCATGGACCAGGCCTCCACGCAGCGCAGCCGGTAGATGCGCTCCTCCAGCGTGCTCTTGTTGATGAGATCCCACACGTCCAGGGTAAACGGCTTGGCCACCTCCCCTTCCACCTTCAGGGTCCAGGGTTCGGGCTTGAGGTAGTGGCCGTTGCGGGCCGGATCCCCCTTGTCGGTGCCGAGCTCGTAGAAGTTGTTGTGGGTGGTGGCCTTCTCCTCCGGCGTGAGGATCAGCCCCTCCGGCCGGGCGGCGGCGTGGATGTTGAGCGCCCGGGTGGCGACCGGCGCCGGCTTGTCGCCAGAGAAGAGATCGAGCACCCCGGCCTGGGTCGGAAACGCCAGGGTGGCGGCGCCGAGCCCCAGCCCTTTCAGGATCAGGCGGCGATCCTGATAGACGGCTTCCGGCGTGACGTCCTGTTCGGTGAGGTGGTGGGCAGAGCGGCGCTTGAGCAACATGGAAAAACTCCCGGGGCGATGAGGGTAACAATCATAAGACCCGCCCCGGCCGAGTTTTATTTCACGGAAAATTACATGAATTGATAGAGGGGCAGTGCCTTGGCCATGGTTCCGACCAGAAACAGCACTACGAACACCAGCAGGGGAACGATCACATTTGGCACCATCAGACTCACTCCATGAGCAGGACAGGGCCTCTAACTATGGAGCAGGGGCCAGCGCCTCACCATGAAATATTTTCGCGAGCGCAAGCGTATTCCTGAGTTGAAATGAGTGATGCAGATCACACACAATCCCGCCCCTGCTTGCCGCCCCTCTTGCGCGGGGTAGGCTCCCTTTTTTCCGAATTTCACTACTGAAGAGTCACGCCATGAGCCCATTGATCGCCATCGCCATCACGACCGGGATCCTCTCCGCCGTCTGGGGCTGGGTCGCCGTTACCCTCGGCCTCATCTCCTGGGTCGGCTTCCTCGGCTGCACCAGCTATTTTGCCTCCAGCGGTGGCTACAAGGCGCTGCTGCAGACCCTGCTGTGCAATGCCAGCGGCATGCTGTGGGCCCTGCTGCTGATCCATGGTGACGCCTGGTGGGGCGCCGGCGTGGCGGGCTACCTGATGACCGGGGTGGTGGCCACCCTGATGTGCGTGCAGGCCAAGCAGCAGTGGCTCGGCTACATTCCCGGCACCTTCGCCGGCTGCTGCGCCACCTTCGGTGCGGCGGGGGAGTGGCGGCTGATCCTGCCGTCGCTGGTGATTGGTGCGCTGTTCGGCTACCTGATGAAGGCGAGCGGCCTCTGGCTCTCCCACAAAACCCAGAAAACCCAGGCCACCGCTGGCGTCACCGACCCGGCCTGATCCTGGCGATGTGACCGATCCGGTCTGAAGCAAGAGGGGCAGTCCGTCATCGACGGGCCGCCCCTCTGTCATTTATCCCTTCGACTTGAAGTTCGCGGCTTCGATGCCGTGCCGATTCAACAGCTTGTAGAAGTCGGTGCGGTTTCTGCCCGCCATGTTGGCCGCCAGGGTCACATTGCCCTCGGTGGTGCGCAGCAGCCGGATCAGATACTCCTTCTCGAACTCGGCCCGCGCCTCGTTGAAGGAGGGGATGCCGCCACTGCCGCCGCTCAGCGCCGACTCCACCATAGCGGCACCGATCACCGGACTGCAGCAGAGGCTGGCCAGTTGCTCCACCACGCTGCAGAGCTGGCGCACGTTGCCGGGCCAACCCGCCGCCGCCAGCAGGGCCAGCGCCTCCGGCGAGAAGCCGAGGGCGGCGCAGTCGCCGTGGCGGCTGCGGTAGTCATCCAGCGCCTGCCTGGCCAGCAGCGGAATGTCTTCGCTGCGGGCGCTCAAGGGGGGCAAGGTGATATTGGCCACGTTGAGCCGATAGAAGAGATCCTCCCGAAAGCGCCCCTCCTCCATCGCCGCCACCAGATCCTGATGGCTGGAGCTGATGACCCGCACCTCGGGCGTGCCCTGGCCGTACTCCTGCAGCACCTGCAGCAGCTTGGCCTGCAGCGATTCCGACAGGTCCCCTATCTCGTCGAGAAACAGGGTCGCTCCCTTGGCCTGTTCAAACAGGCCGGATTGGCCATCCTCGCCGAACAGCTGCAGATCCAGCGCCGCCCACGGCAGCGCGGCACAGTTGATGACATGCAGCGGCTTGTCACGCCGGCTGCTGGCCTGGTGCAGCGCCTGAGTCATGACGCCCTTGCCGGAACCGGAAGGGCCCATGATCAGCACGGGCACCTCCATGGCGGCGATGCTGCCAGCCTGGATCAGCAACTGCTCCATCTGCGGGTTGCGGGTCAGGATCAGCGACTGCCAATCCTGCCGCTGCTTTGGGCGCGTCAGGCTCAACGCGTGTTCTATGGTGGCGAACAGCTCATCCTTGTCGATGGGCTTGGTGAGAAAGCTGAACACCCCGGAGCGGGTGGCCTGAATGGCATCGGGAATGGTGCCATGGGCGGTCATGATGATGACCGGCAGCCCCAGCCACTGGGACTGGATCCGCTCGAACAGCGCCAGTCCGTCCATGCCGGCCATGCGCAGATCGCTCAGCACCAGATCGGCCCGTTGCTGGCGCAGCCGGTCCAGCGCCCCTTCGGCGCTGTCGGCGGTATCCACCTCATAGCCCTGGCTGCGCAGGCGCATACTCATCAGCTTGAGCAGGCTGGCATCGTCATCGACCAGCAGGATGCGACTCATTTCAGCGCCTCGCCATTGCCGTTCAGCTTGCGCTGATTGAGTTGATCATCGATGGCGGAGAGTTGCTCGATCTGGCGGCGCAGACGCTGCACCTCCTGACTCTGATCGTCGCGCCGGCTGTCGCGGGCCAGCAGCTCCTCGCCGAGGGCTATCCAGCTGCGCAGGAAAGCCTGGGCATCCAGCCCGAGCTCCGGCAGCAGGCTCTTGAGCTTGTCCAGACCAGCCCGCCGGCTGGCCACCGACTCGGACGGGTGGGTGTTGACCATGGCCAGGCTGACCCGGCTCTCGATATCGGTCGCCCCCTTCAGGCGCTGACGCTCCTGGGCCCGCTGCTGGGCATGGCTGGCAAGCAGCCAGTCCGAGTATTGCAGGCGCACCTGCATCTCCTTGTTGGCAAACTCCATCCGTTTGGCGAGGGCGAGATCCGGCGACGCCGCCGGGTCACGCGCTGGCAGCAGGGAACAGCCTGTGAGCAGGCTCATCATCAATACCGGAACAACACATTGTTTCATCTTGGGCTTCACTTCAACGTCAACCGGAAACAGACATCCGCCTGTTCATCTTCAACCAATACCAACTCGCCGCCAAGGCTCATCGCCGATTCCCGGGCGATGGAGAGCCCCATTCCGGAGCCTTTCAGCAGCCCCTGGCGCACAATACTGCCCTGCTCGAAGGGCTCGAAGATCCGCTCCCGCTCCGCCAGCGGAATCGCGGGCCCTTCGTTGGCCACCTCCAGCCAGCTGCCGTTGCCATCCTGCCCGGCGCGGATCCAGATCTGCCCGCCGCTGGCACCGTAGCTGACCGCATTGGAGAACAGATTATCGAGGATCAGCCGCAAGCGATATGGCTCGGCCTGCAGGGTGATCGGATCGGTCGGCAAGTGTACACTGATTTGTTTGGATTCCAGCGCCAGCCGGTACTCTGCAGACAATTCTGACAGCAGGGGCGCCAGCGCCACCGGGGTCAGGGTGAACACCTCCTGCTGGCTGAGCCGGTTGAAGTCGAGCAGCCGTTCGATCAGGGTCTGCAGCCGGCGGCTGTTCTCCTCCAGCATCTGGCAGATCTCCTGCTGATCAGGGGTGAGCGGCCCTACAAGCTGCTCGGAGAGCAGATCCGCCCCCTCCCGCAGCACCGCCAGCGGGGTCTTCAGCTCGTGGGAAACGTGGCGCAGGAACTGGTATTTCTGCTGCTCCAGCTCCTTCAATTTATCGTGCAACCAGACGATCCGCTCCCCCAGCAATACCAGTTCGGCCGGCCCGTCCACCGGGCGTTTGTCCGGTTCCACACCGGCACCCAGACTCAAGATCCGCGACTCAATCTGACGCACCGGGTGGATGATCAGATAGGTAAACAGCAGCACCAGCAGCAGGCTGAGCACCGCCACGAAACCGCTGACCCACCAGATCTCCGTCATCAGGGCAGCGATGGTCGCCCGCACCCGGCTGACATGCTCGTCTACCTGGCTGCGAGTAATAATCTCAAGCTGCTGATTAACCTGATTAAATTCATCAAATTTGGGGCTGTTTGACTCGGCCTTGGCGCGGGCGAGATCCTGCAGGCTGTCGAGCCAGGCGAGCGCCTGCTCGAGACCCGTGTAAGCCTCGGCATCCGGGATGGAACTCTGGTGAGCGGCCAGCAGGCTGCGATAACTCGCCAGCTGCTGCTGATAACTGGCCAGGATGCGCTCATCCCCCAGCACCGCATAACGACGAAGAGTACGTTCAAGATCAATAGCTTGGGTGGTCAGTAGCGTCGCTCGACGGGTGTCGCGCACCGCCCGTTCCAGCTCGTCGCTGGTCAACTGGCTGAGGTGTTCGAGGGACTGGCTGTCGTGCCAGATCATGCCGCCCAGAGGCATCAACACCAGAACGAACCCCATCAATACCACTTGCAGCAGGGAGCGTGGGCGTACCTTGGTCATCTTGGACTATCTCAATTCAGCAGGGGTGGGTCAGCATATCTGCACTCCCCCAAAAAGCAAAACCGGCCAGGGGGCCGGTTCATGTTGCAGCTTGGGCATCACGCCAGACCGACGGATGCCACACAGATAATCAGGATCATGGCCAACGCGCCAGATGCGGTCAGCAGTGCCCATTTCAGTTCCACGCTCATGCAAACCTCCTTTCTTGCCAAGATGATAGAGCCTGATCACAACAGACAAACCGATGTTAATGCATAGTTAAGCCGATAACCGTGAGCTGTGTATGAATTTCAGATGAGCCCCATCCAAGGACCGGTGACATGTTCTATCTGTGTAGCATTGGATCGAATCTTGACCCCCATCAGCACGTCAGTCAGGCGGTCGGCGAGCTGCTCGTTCACTTTGGCCGCCTGCAGCTGAGCTCGGTGATCCAGACCAAGCCGGTCGGGATGCACTCCAGACATGATTTCCTCAACTGCCTGTTCGTCGCCGAGAGCGAGCTGGCACCGCACCAGCTCAAGGCACACTTCGTCGCCATGGAGCTGGCCCACGGCCGGGATCGCAGCGATCCACGCTGCAAGGTGCTGGACCGGCCGCTGGACATCGACATCCTGGCCAGCAGCCAGAGCGATGACTTCTCCACCGCCCGGGTCGATGCCTATCTCGACGAGCTGCTGGCGGAGCTCTATGGCCGTGGCCAGGTGCATGATCGCAAGGTGACCCTGCCGCTGCACACCCGCTTGATGGCGGGCAAGGTGATCGAGGAGCGCCAGGTCGGCCTCGCCCCCATCGCCCTGCAGCAGGAGATTGCGACCCCGGCCGCGCTCCTGCGCTGACCCCTAGATGACGGCCAGACCGCGGCCACCATCCACCCGGATGCTGGCCCCGGTCATGTAGTCGTTCTGCATCAACAGCTGAACCGCCTGCCAGATGGGCACCAGCCCCCCTTCCCGCGCCAGCGGCGTCTTAGCCAGCACCTGCTGGCGCCACGCATCGCCATGCTCGTCGAGAAACAGGATGGGGCCCGGCTCTATGGTGTTGACCCGGACGGCGGGTGCCAGCTCGCGGGCAAAGCTCATGGCCAGCGAATGGGCCCCCGCCTTGGTGGCCACATAGCTGGCGAACTGGGGCGCCGGCGCATGGATGTAGATGTCGGTGATATGGATGATGCCGGCATTGGCGTTGCGCGCCAGCTGGGGAGCCAGCGCCCGGTTTAGCTGGAAGGGGGCCGCCATGTGCACCCGGTAGAACTGATCAAACTGGGCCAGTTGCGCCGCCGGATCCGCCGCCAGCGGCTCAAACGCCGAGGCGTTGTGGATCACCAGCGCCAGATCCTGATGGACCGCCAGCGCCTCGATCAGCTTGCCGACCTCCTCCTCGCGAGAAAAATCCGCCTGCACCAGCTCGACCCCCAGCGCCCGCAGCCGCGCCAGCTCAGGCCGCTCGCTGCGATAGCTGCCCGTCACCTGCCAACCCGCCGCCACCAGCTGTTCGCACAGATAGAAACCAAGCCGGCGGCCACATCCCGTCACCAATGCACGCATACCCTCTCCTTGATTGTCCGGCCGGGGGATACCTATCGATCCCCACGGCACAAGCCATTGGCCGTTGCCGCCACTCGGCGGGCATAGTGGCGCCATTGCCACCTTAACGGAGCCACTTCCATGTTACAGATCCGCGATCACATGAGCCGTTCGACCCACTCCCTCACCCCGCAGCTCGGCCTGGCCGAGGCGCTGGACCGGCTGCATGACTCAGGTCTGAGCGGCCTGCCGGTGCTGGACCCGCAGCAGCGGCTGATCGGTTTTCTCTCCGAGCAGGATTGCATCCCGAGCCTGCTCACCGGCAGCTATCACTGCGATACCCGCACCCGGGTCGAGGATCTGATGAGCCGGACACCGCTCTCGGTCAGCCCGGATGACAGCATACTGGATCTGGCCCGCCAGATGACCGAGGCCAGACCCAAGGTCTATCCAGTGCTGGAGGGGAACCGGGTAGTCGGCATCATCAGCCGCCGACAGGTCATGCAGGCTCTCAACGCCCAGATGAAGGGCTGCCTGCCCACCTAAATCTGGTAGCGCCCCTTGTCGCCGATATCGAAGTGCAGCGGCATGCGCCACTTGGCCAGGGAGAGCAGACAGAGCAGCAACCCGCACACCAGCGCCACCAGGGCGGCGGCCCAGCCGATGCCGGCCAGCTCCAGCAGCCACAACAGGGGCAGCAACAGAGGGACCGCCCTGATCCCCGGAATGGCGAAGCAGAACTGCTCCTTGAAGGCCAGCCCCGCCAGTGTGGCCAACGCCGCCCCCAGCACCAGCACATCCGGCGCCCCGCTCGCACTGAGCAGCAGGGCGCCCCAGCCCAGCCCCTGCAGCACAAAGCGAATGCGCTTGTCATAGACATGCAGGCATAACCCGCATACCCCGCTGGCCACGGCCAGCGCCACCAGCCAGCTCGCCGGCGCCAAAAAATCCTGCCCGAGCAGCAGGCTTGCCCCTCGACACAGCAGCAGCAAGGCTGCCAGACTCAAGCCAAGGCGATAGAGGCAGACCGACACTCTGTCGATGCCGTCCAGCTCGCTTTCTATTTCAGGGTTTGCCATCGGCGGTCGCCTCTGTTGCAGGTAGGGGCCAATATACTTGAATTATGCCCGCGAGCGATTCCCTATTCCGTGCAGGAGATGTGGTTTGCGAAGATTCATTCTGCTCTGCCTGTTGTTCCCCCTCTGGCTGCAGGCCAAAGAGTTGATCATCGGTGGCACCCTGGAGCCGCCGCTGAAGTTTCTGGATGCACAGGGCGTTCCCCATGGTCTGGACGTGGACGTGGTCAGCACCATCTTCGGCAAGCTGCGCATTCCCATCCGCATCGAGCTGACCGACTCCGGCGCCCGGCTGACCCGCAACGCCGAAACCGGGGTGTACGATCTGGTGATGACCCACTCCTACAAGCCGGAGCGGGAGCGCTATCTGCTCTACCCACAGCAGGCCCACCTGCGCCACAGCTGGCACTTCTTCGTGCGCAAGGCCGACCTGCTGAAGATCCGCTACGACACGCTGAGCGATCTGAAACCCTGGCGCATCGGCATCACCAAGGATTTCTCCTATACCCCGGAGCTGACCGCCGCCCTCGCCGACCCGGCCTATCACTTCCAGGAGATCCCCATCAACCAGCTGCAACTGCGCAAGCTGATCGCCGGGCGTATCGACGTGGTGCCCATGCCGCTGGTCACCGCCTTTGCCCAGATCAAGGAGGAGGGGCTGGAGGGCAAGCTCGATTACCTGCCCAAGCCGCTCAAGGCCAGCCCTTACTACACCGTCTGGACCAAGGCCAAAGCCGATGCCACCACCCCGGCCCTGATGGCGGCTTACGATGCCGAACTGCTGCGCATGAAGCGCGACGGCCGGCTCAAGGCCATCTACGACCACTACGGCATCCCCTATATCGAGCCCTGATCCCGACCGTCAGGGCTGCACGTCCCACAAGATTGGGTTCTGTAATGAAATCCGGGGTTCGCATGTGAAATGGAGCTCCCGCGTCCCTCAGTCCTTAAGGCTTCACATCCCGCAAGATCGGGTTTTGCAGCGAGATTAACGTCTCGGTGGACTGGATCTCATCGATGGTCTGGATCTTGTGGATCAGTACCGTCTGCAACTCGTCGATGGAGCGTGTCATCACCTTCATGAAGATGCTGTAGTGGCCGGTGGTGTAGTAGGCCTCCACCACTTCGTCCAGCGCCTGCAGCTTGGCCAGCGCCGAGGGGTAATCCTTGGCGCTCTTCAGATTGATGCCGATGAAGCAGCAGACGTCGTAGCCCAGCTTCTTGGGGTTCACCTGCACCCGCGTACCCTCGATGATGCCCGCCTGCTTCATCTTCTCCACCCGCACATGGATGGTGCCCGGGCTGACCAGCAGTTGTTTGGCAAGCTCGGCATAGGGAATGCGCGCATTCTCCATCAGGGCGGTGAGGATGGCCTGATCGAGATTATCGATCCGATAATTTTCCGGCACTTTTTTGCACTCCCTTTGATGATTCATCATTAATTACCGGTGTATTTTGAAGAAAAAAATACACAAAGCCTATTTCTATTATCGAATATTGAATTTAGTTGGCAAGCTGTTGAAGAATCCTCACATCCAACGGGTTCAAGACAGGTATTCAGCATGAAACAGCACTACATTCGCAGCCAGCAACAGATCAGCTTCGTCAAAGAGATGTTCTCCCGCCAACTCGCCCAGCAACTGGGCCTGATGGAGGTGCAAGCCCCCATCCTGAGCCGGGTCGGTGATGGCACTCAAGACAACCTCTCTGGCCACGAGAATGCGGTGCAGGTCAAGGTGAAGACCCTGCCTGAGCACAGCTACGAAGTGGTGCACTCACTGGCCAAATGGAAGCGCCAGACCCTGGGTCGCTTCGGTTTCGGCCCGGGCGAAGGCATCTACACCCACATGAAGGCGCTGCGTCCGGACGAGGATCGCCTCACCCCCATCCACTCCGTCTACGTGGATCAGTGGGACTGGGAGAAGGTGATGCCGAGCGGGCGCCGTGACCTGGCCTACCTGCAGGAGACCGTGCGCGGCATCTGGGCCGCCATCAAGGCCACCGAGCGCGCGGTCTGTGCCGAGCATGAACTGGCCCCCTTCCTGCCGGCCGAGATCCAGTTTCTGCACAGCGAAGAGCTGCTGACCCGCTACCCGGACCTCGATGCCAAGGGGCGCGAGCGGGCCATCGCCAAGGAGCTGGGGGCCGTGTTCCTGATTGGTATCGGCGGTGCCCTCTCCCACGGCGAGCGCCACGACGTGCGTGCCCCGGACTACGACGACTGGAGCAGCCACAGCGAGCTGGGGCTGGCCGGTCTGAACGGTGACATCCTGGTGTGGAACCCGGTGCTGCAGGACAGTTTCGAGATCTCCTCCATGGGGATCCGGGTCGACGCCGAGGCGCTGCGCCGCCAGCTGGCCATCACCGGCGACGAAGATCGCCTGCAGTACGACTGGCACCAGGATCTGCTGGCCGCACGGATGCCGCAAACCATCGGCGGCGGCATCGGCCAATCCCGTCTGGCCATGCTGCTGCTGCAAAAAGAGCACATCGGCCAAGTCCAGGTCGGCGTCTGGCCGGCCGAGATGAAAGCCGCCGTGCAAGGCATGCTGTAACGAATGAAAGCCATGCCGGCGTCATCGCCGCCGGCATGGCAACAGGCAGGTGGCCGTCGGGGTTGAGCGAGCGCATCCCCGGCAGGCTGTAAGAAGCGAGGCCAGCAGTGGCCGCGCTTCGTAATCGGGGGCTTGCCCCTGCGACCCGCTCAACCCACGTCAGGTCGCTTCACTACATTCCTCCCGGCAATCTTCGGATTGCCGTTTTTTTTATGCCGAAAAACTGTGCTCAAAACCCGCCCCGATCTGGCGCTGGCGCGGCAACCCCGCCTTTCTGCTGCCGGTGCAGTGGCAGGCAAACAACTGCTCCACCGCCTCTTCCTGCAGATAGGCACCGAGCGCCACCGCCCGCTCTGGGCCGGAGAACTTCAGGTGCAGGCCGCCGATGACGGCGTGGATCCGCTCGTCACCACACACCTCCTTGGCCCACTCGATGATGTTCTCGACCCCGGCGTGACCGCAGCCGATAAAGACGATGAGCCCCTGTTCGCTCTTGTAGGCCAGCGCCGAATCGTCGCTGATAAGGTCTTTCTCCACCCGTCCGCCCCGCACTATGTAGCCGAGCAGCGAAGGCGCAGCCCGGTCGCGCCGCACAATGCTGCCGAGGAACACCAGACGATCCGAGAGCCACACCGGCTCGGCCGAGCAATGGGGGAGCAAGCCTCTGGCCGGCAGCGACTCCCGAGCCAGCTCCCCCGACAGGCGATAGAGGTTGCGCCGCCAGAAGGGGAGCGACAGGAAGTAGCCCCGCTCACAAAACACGTCCGGACAGGCGATGAGCGGGATGGGTCTTGGATAGACGGGCAGCGAGCCGACCCCGCCCACATGGTCGTAATGACCGTGGGAGAGCACCACATGGGTGAGCGAGGCGAGATCGATCCCCATCACGGCGGCGTTGTGGCACAGCGCCCAGCCACGGCCGCTGTCAAACAGCACCCTGAGGCCGTCACACTCCAGCAGCAACGCCAACCCTCGCTCGGGCAGACAGCCAGGCAGATGAACGTCGTCATCCACCAGCACGGAAAACTTCAGCATCTCGCTTCCCCTGAAAACAAAACGCAGGCACGAGGCCTGCGTTTTTCATCGACAATCCCATTACTGGGTCATGGTGAGGCCATTGCTGTCGGCCCCCAGCACCAGCTTTTTGCCCGGCACGATACGGCCGGAGAGCAGCGCTTGCGCCAGCGGGTTCTCCACCTTGTGCTGGATCGCCCGCTTGAGGGGACGCGCCCCGTAGACGGGATCGAACCCGGCGTGCACCAGCTTCTCGAGTAGCGCCTCGCTCACCTCCACCTCGTAACCCTGGGCCTCCAGTCGACCCATCAGACTCTTGAGCTGGATGCGGGCGATGGACTTGATGTGCTCCTCGCCGAGCGGGTGGAACACCACTGTCTCGTCGATCCGGTTGATGAACTCCGGCCGGAAGCTGCGGGTCAGCACCTCCATCAGCATGCCCTTCATCTCGTCGTAATCCTTCTCGGAGTGGTGCTCCTGAATGAGATCCGACCCGAGGTTGGAGGTCATGATCACCACCGAGTTGCGAAAATCGACGGTACGACCCTGCCCATCGGTCAGGCGGCCATCGTCCAGCACCTGCAACAGGATGTTGAACACGTCCGGGTGTGCCTTCTCCACTTCATCCAGCAGGATCACCGAGTAGGGGCGACGGCGTACCGCCTCGGTCAGATAACCACCCTCCTCGTAACCCACGTATCCCGGAGGCGCCCCCACCAGACGGGCCACGCTGTGTTTCTCCATGAACTCCGACATGTCGATCCGCACCATGGCGTCCTGGGTATCGAACAGGAACTCGGCCAGCGCCTTGCACAGCTCGGTCTTGCCCACCCCGGTGGGCCCCAGGAACAGGAAGGAGCCGATGGGGCGATTCGGATCGGAGAGACCGGCACGGGAGCGGCGAATGGCGTTGGAAACCGCCTCGACCGCCTCTTCCTGGCCAATCACCCGGCTGTGCAGCTGATCTTCCATCCGCAGCAGCTTGTCGCGCTCCCCTTCCAGCATGCGGGCGACCGGAATGCCGGTCCAGCGCGCCAAGACGTCGGCAATCTCCACGTCGGTGACACGGTTGCGCAGCAGGCTGGTCTCCTGCATCTCGGCCTGGGTGGCGAGATCCAGCTGTTTCTCCAGCTCCGGAATGCGGCCGTACTGCAGCTCGGACATCCGGCCCAGGTCACCTGCGCGGCGTGCCACGTCGAGATCCTGGCGGGCCTGCTCGAGGGCCGCCTTGATGTGCTGGGTGCCGGCGAGGGCGGCCTTCTCGGCCTTCCACACCTCATCCAGCTCGTTGTATTCGCGATCTTTTTCGCTGATTTCCTGATTGATCAGCTCGAGCCGCTTGCGGCTGGCGTCGTCATCCTCCTTCATCAGCGCCTGCTGCTCCAGCTTGAGCTGGATGATGCGCCGCTCGAGCCGGTCGAGGGACTCGGGCTTGGAGTCGATCTGCAGCCGGATGCTGGCCGCCGCCTCGTCGATGAGGTCGATGGCCTTGTCCGGCAGCTGGCGATCCGCGATGTATCGGTGCGACAGCTGGGCCGCCGCCACGATGGCGGGGTCGGTGATCTGCACGTGGTGGTGCAGTTCGTAACGCTCTTTCAGGCCGCGCAGGATAGCGATGGTGTCCTCCACGCTCGGCTCCTCCACCAGCACCTTCTGGAAGCGGCGCTCCAGCGCGGCATCCTTCTCGATGTACTGGCGGTATTCGTCCAGGGTGGTGGCACCGACGCAGTGCAGGTCGCCACGGGCCAGCGCCGGTTTGAGCATGTTGCCCGCATCCATGGCGCCTTCACCCTTGCCGGCGCCGACCATGGTGTGCAACTCGTCGATGAAGAGGATGACGTTGCCCTCCTCCTTGGCCAGATCGTTCAGCACGGCTTTGAGCCGCTCCTCGAACTCGCCGCGATACTTGGCACCGGCTACCAGCGCCCCCATGTCGAGCGACAGCACCCGCTTGTTCTTCAGCCCCTCCGGCACTTCACCGTTGATGATGCGCTGGGCCAGCCCTTCGACGATGGCGGTCTTGCCGACACCGGGAGCACCGATCAGCACCGGGTTGTTCTTGGTGCGGCGTTGCAGCACCTGGATGGTGCGGCGGATCTCGTCATCCCGGCCGATCACCGGGTCGAGCTTGCCGATCTCGGCCCGCTCGGTCAGATCGATGGTGTACTTCTCCAGTGCCTGGCGATTCTCCTCGGCGTTGGCATCCTCCACCTTCTTGCCGCCACGCACCTTGTCGATGGCCGCTTCGAGTTTTTCCTTGGTCAGCCCCTGGGCACGCAGCAGCTCGCCCAGCGTTCCCTTCTCGTCGAGGGCCGCCAGCACGAACAGTTCGGACGAAATGAACTGATCCTTGCGCTGCTGAGCCAGCTTGTCGCAGACGTTGAGCAGCCGGCCGAGGCCGTTGGAGAGCTGCACGTCCCCTTCCACGCCGCTGACGCGCGGCAGGCGATCCAGCTCTTCGCCGAGGCGCGAGCGCAGGGAATTGATGTCCATCCCGGTCAGGGTGAGCAGCGGACGGATGGAGCCGCCATCCTGATTGACCAGGGCGGTCATCAGGTGAACGGGTTCGATGAATTGGTGGTCACGACCCAGTGCCAAAGACTGGGCATCGGAAATAGCAATCTGGAATTTGCTGGTCAGGCGATCGAGGCGCATTGCACTCCCCCTTTCAAGACAGACGCCGCTTGCGCGGCAAACAACATAACTTTCTGAGATGAAAGATGAGGCCCGTACGGACTATTTCAAGGGGCGGGGCTGGTTATTTTTTCTGCAAAGCGGAAAGCAGGCAGGATCCCCGCCCGGCAAGATGCAGGGCGGGAAGCGTCGTCAGGACGCCAGCCAGATAATCGAGGCCATGCGACCGGTCTGGCCGTTGCGACGACATGGGCAGTAGCACTGCTCGCTGTATGGGGAACTTCCCCAGACACTTACTCAGCCAGCCAGATAATCGAGGCCATGCGGCCGGTCTGGCCGTTGCGACGATAAGAGTAGAACTGCTCACTGTCGCTGAAGGTGCAATGTTCGCCGCCATAGACGGCGGTGACACCGGCGCGTGCTAGGCGCAGTCGGGCCAGCTGGTAGATATCCGCCAGCCATTTCCCTTTGTTGGGCGAAGGGACGAACGCAGCAGCCGCCTCGGCCTGCTCGGCCACAAAGGCCTCGCGCACCTCGCCACCCACTTCAAACGCAGTGGGGCCGATGGCCGGACCCAGCCAGGCCAGGATCTCGCCCGGCTCGCAGCCCATGGCGGCGATGCTCGCCTCCAATACGCCACCCTGCAGCCCGCGCCAGCCGGCGTGAGCAGCGGCCACCACGGTACCGGCCCGATCGCAGAACAGCACCGGCAGGCAGTCGGCGGTCATCACGATGCAGGCCTGACCCGCCTCACGGGCGCAGGCGGCATCCGCATCCGGCGCACAGCCATAGTCGCGGCTGACGGGATGCACCGCGGTACCGTGCACCTGATTGAGCCAGTTGAGAGTGCCGGGGATCCCCGCCGCCTGCTGCAGCCGGGTCCGGTTGGCCTCGACCCGTGCCGGCTCGTCCCCCACGTGGGCCCCCAGGTTGAGGCCGGCAAAGACCCCCTCGCTGATACCGCCGTCACGGGTGGTCGACAGGGCGCTGACCTTGGCCGGTGCCGGCCAGTCGGGTTCGATCCATTTCATCTGTGGCTCCTCTCCTTCATATAAAACGGGGCCCCTTGGCTGCAACCAGTCAAGGGGCCCCATATCAGGTCATGCAGGGCGGGTTACGGCAGGAATCGTCGCAGAGCCGCCCTCTTCATCAGTTCCAGACCAAATCGTCCGGATTGGCCAGGGTATCCGCCCTCAGCACTTCCATCAGGTCCAGCATGTCCTGCGGCGTAGGGGAGTGCCATTCCATCACTTCACCCGTGATGGGATGTGCCAGCTTCAGCATGGTGGCATGCAGTGCCTGACGATGGAAGCCACGCAGGGCCTCGGTCAGCTCGGGGGTGGCGTTGCGCAGCAGACGCAGACGGCCACCGTAAGCGGGATCCCCCACCAGCGGATGCTTGATGTGGGCCATGTGGACACGGATCTGGTGGGTACGACCGGTTTCCAGTCGCAGCCGCAGACGGGTGTGGCCACGGAACTTCTCGTGCACCCGGTAGTGGGTGACGGACTCGCGCCCATTGGGCACCACGGCCATGTGGGTACGCTGGGTCGGGTGACGGCCGATGGGGGCATCGACGGTACCGCCGGCGGTCATGTGACCGATGGCGATGGCTTCGTACTCACGGGTGATCTGGCGCGCCTGCAGCGCCTCCACCAGGTGGGTCTGGGCCGGGATGGTCTTGGCGACCACCATCAGCCCCGTGGTGTCTTTATCCAGACGGTGCACGATACCGGCGCGGGGCACCTCGGCGATGGCGGGGTAGCGGTGCAGCAGGGCGTTGAGAATGGTGCCATCCGGCGTGCCTGCGCCCGGGTGGACCACCAGACCGGCCGGCTTGTCGATCACCAGAATGTGTTCATCTTCATAGACGATGTTGAGCTCGATGTTCTGGGCATCCCAACGGGTATCATCCGCCAGCTCGACATCCACATGTACCTTCTGCCCGGCCAGCACTTTCTCGCGCGGGGTATTGGCAACCTGACCATCCAGGGTCACTCTGTCCTGTAAAATCCACTCCTTGATGCGGGTGCGGGAGTAGTCTGGAAACAATTCGGCCAGGGCCTGGTCGAGTCGCTGCCCGAATTGGTGATCCTGGAATTCGCCTGTCAGTTCAATATGCTGGCTCATGTATGGTCTCTTGAGCGGGGGGTATCAATTCGAAATAATCCGGGTATTCTAGCTTTTCTTTTAGCCAAGCATAACGGATACTTTGCCAATTTCGTGGAAATGGACCGGATGTTGTTGATGGGAAAGAAGTCTCACCTGCTGATGTCGCTCGCCTTGGTCGCTACCTTGATCACAGGCTGTTCCAGCACCAAACCCAAGGTACCGGACGAACCGCCGGAGACCCTGTACCAGAAAGCACGCCTCAAGCTGGATGCCGGTAACTACCTGAATGCTATCGAGTTACTGGAAGCTTTGGACTCGCGCTATCCTTTCGGCGCCTACTCCAACCAGGTTCAGCTCGACCTCATTTACGCCTACTACAAGCAGGATGATACTGCTCAGGCTATCGCCAATATCGACCGTTTTATCCGCCTCAATCCGGCGCATAAAAATATCGACTACGTATTCTACATGCGCGGTCTGACCAACATGGCCGGCGATTACAACTTCTTCCAGGACTTCCTGGGCATCAATCGGGACGACAAAGACCCCTCCTATGCCCGTCAGGCCTTCCAGGACTTCAAGACCCTGTTGCAGAACTATCCCAACAGCGTCTATGCCGCCGATGCCCGTGCCCGCATGATCGGTCTGAAGAACCGGCTTGCCCGTTACGACCTGAGCGTGGCCGAGTACTACGTGAAGCGTGATGCGCTGATCGCCGCCGCCAACCGCGCCAAGCTGATCGTCGAGACCTATCCCGACACGGCCGAAACCGAAAAGGCGCTGGAGATCATGATCAACTCCTACGACAGCCTGAAGATGCCGACCCTGGCCCAGCACGCCCGCGAAGTGCTGGTCAAGAACTACCCGGACAATCGTCTCGGCCGCGGCTGACTCGCAGCAACGCAATGAAAAACCGGAGCCAAGGGCCCCGGTTTTTTTATGGGCGCCGTTCATGAACGACATGCCCCTTTCCCCCCGTGCCGGCGGCATGGGGAGAGATGGCGCACATCAGCCACGCCGTCATGCCGTGCGTTACTTGGCGACGTTGCCCGCCACATTGAGCACATCCCAGGTGCGGGAGAAGGGCGGCGCATAGGCAAAGTCCAGCATGCCGAGCTGCTCGGTGGTCACCCCCATGGTGATGGCGACCGCCAGCGCATCGATGCGGTGTACCGCCCCCTTGCGACCGAGGATCTGGCCCCCCAGCAGCCGCTTGCTGCCCGCCTCGTAGACCAGCTTGACGTGAATGTCGGACTGGCCAGGGCAGTAGTTGGTGTGGCACTTGTCCTTGATCACCACAGTGCGATAGTCGATGCCCATCGCCTTGGCTTCCTGCTCGGAAAGACCGGTACGGCCTGCCTCCAGCCCCAGCACCTTGAGCGCGGCAGAGCCGAGGGTGCCCGGGAACTCCTGCTCGGCCCCCGCCAGGTTCTCGCCCACCATGCGCCCCAGCTTGTTGGCGATGGTGGCGAGCGGTACATAGACCTGCTGCTGCTTCACGGCGTGCCAGACGCTGGCACAGTCACCGGCCGACCAGACGTTGGCCAGCGAACTGCGCCCCTGCCGGTCCACCTTGATGGCGCCGTTGCCGAGCCGCTCGATGCCGGTATCGGCCAGGAACTCGGTATTGGGTTTGACCCCGGTGCAGACCACCACGATGTCGGCCTCGTACTCGCCATGGCTGGTACGCACGCCGGTCACCCGGCCCTCCCCCAGCAGCGCTTCAACTCGCTCGCCAAGATGGAGGGAAACTCCCTGCTCGCGCAGCTCGGTCTCGATATGCTGGGTGATCTCGCCGTCAAACGCGTCGGGAATGACCCGATCCGCCAGCTCGATGAGACGCACCTCTTTACCCTGATGCACCAGTGCCTCCACCACCTCCAGCCCGATAAAGCCGGAGCCGATCACCAGGGCACGGGTGTTGGCCTGGTCCTGCACGGCGGCCTTGAGGGCCAACCCGTCGGCCATCCGGCGCAGGCCGAATACCCCCTCCTGCTGAAGGCCGGGGATGGGGGGCATCACTTCACGGGCGCCGGTGGCGATCATCAGCCGATCGTAACGATCGGTGAAGGTGTCGCCGTTATGTTCGACCTTCAGCGTCTGCGCGGCAGCATCCAGGCCCAGCACACGGTGGCCGGTCTTGACCTCGATCCCCTTGGCGGCGAACTGCTCCGGGGTGAACTCGGCCATGTAGCCGGGCTCCTGAAACTCGTCGCCGACGAAATAAGGCAGGCCGCAGGCGCCGAAGGAGATCACCTCGGATGCCTCATACACCACTATCTCGGCCGCTTTGGCCAGTCGGCGCGCCTTGGCGGCCGCACTCATGCCGGCGGCTTCGCCACCGATGATCACGATTCTCATACACGCTCCTTTCCATGCAGCGGGGAGGGCATGCCCTCCCCGCTCTCTATGTGGTTGCTCGCCGGGGCAGGGTCGGCTCCCCCGGGCAGACGGATCAGATGGTGGATTCTTCGCCGTCCAGACACACCTCGTGCTCACTGTTGAACACCGCCATGTCGGTCTCCCCCAGCAGACGGCTGGTGACGGTACCTGCGGTTATGGAGCCGGAGACATTGAGGGCGGTACGGCCCATATCGATCAGCGGCTCGATGGAGATGAGCAGACCGGCCAATGCCACCGGGAAGTCCAGGGCGGAGAGCACGATCAGCGCGGCAAAGGTGGCGCCACCGCCAATGCCGGCCACCCCGAACGAGCTGACGGTGATGATGGCGATCAGGGTCATGATGAAGGCCGGATCCATGGGGTTGACCCCCACGGTCGGCGCAATCATCACCGCCAGCATGGCCGGATAAATGCCGGCGCAGCCGTTCTGGCCGATGGTCGAACCGAACGAGGCGGCGAAGTTGGCAATCCCCTCAGGAATGCCGAGCGCCTTGGTCTGGGTCTGCACGTTCATCGGGATGGAGCCCGCACTGGTGCGGGAGGTGAAGGCAAAGGCCAGCACCGGCATGATCTTCTTCAGATAGCGGGCCGGGTTGATGCCCACCAGGCTCACCAGCAGCAGGTGCACCGCAAACATGATGGCGATGGCGCCGTAGGAGGCCATGACGAAGCTGAGCAGATTGATGATATCGGCATAGTTGGAGCCGGACACCACCTTGGTCATCAGCGCCAGCACGCCGTAGGGGGTGAGGCGCAGCACCAGGGTCACCATCCGCATCACGATGACGTGGGCAACCTGCATGAAGTGACCGAAACTCGCGAAGATCTCCGGCTTCTTGCGGGCGATACCGGTGGCGGAGAGGCCGATGAAGATGGAGAAGATCACCACGGCGATGGTGGAAGTCTTGCGCGCGCCCGTCATGTCGAGGAAGGGGTTGGCCGGGATGAACTCCAGCACCATCTTGGCAAAGGACATGCTCTCGACGCTGCCGAGGGTGGTCTGCAGGGCAGCGCCGCGGGCGGTCTCGGCGGCGCCGGCGGTGAGCCCCTCGGCGGTCAGGCCGAACAGGTTGGACATCAGGATGCCCGCCCCGGCGGCAATCATGGTGGTGAAGATCAGCACGCCTATGGTCATGGCGCTGATCTTGCCGAGCGCGGTGCCGCCGTTGAGCTTGAGGATGGCCCCGATGATGGAGACCATGATGAGCGGCGTGATGATCATCTGCAGCAGCTTCACATAGCCGCTGCCAACGATGTCCAGGTAGTCGCCGGTCTGTACCAGCACGTCGGAACCGGCGCCGTAGAGCAGCTGCAGGGCGGCGCCGAACAGGATGCCCAACCCCAGCCCCGAGAAGACCCGGCGGGTGAAGCTGACGTGGGTTTGCTGCAACCGATAGAGAAACAGCAGCAACATGACCAGGATGGCCAGATTACCTATAACGCTAAGAGTCATGACGATATTCCCCAAATGATCGGGCCGGGCCCGAGGTGTACGGGCGAGTGCCCAGTGCGCACTCTCCCCTGAAACGCGCCGCATCGTGGCGGCCCGCCCCCCGGTGTGACCGGGGTGGCGTCAACAGGCAGAAAAACGGAGGGTGGCCTGCGCCACCCTCTTGCATCACTCGGCCTTGCCTTGTTGCTTGGCCCGCATGATGTTGATGATCTCGATATCGGTATCCAGCATCCCCTGTTTGGAGAGGCGACCCAGGTTGGCGATAGTCTGATCCACATCGTCGGAGACGATGCCTTCGCTCTGGGGCACGTGCAGGTTGTTGATGGCCATCAGCGACGATTTGACCGCCGCCGAGGTGGAGGTAGAGACCTTCATGGAACAGGCGCTGCCCGCGCCGTCGCAGATGATACCGGAAACGTCGCCGATCATGTTGTTGATGCAGTGACTAATTTGCTCGAACTGGCCGCCCAGCAGCCAGGTGATGGCGGCCCCCGCCCCCATGGCGGCGGTGCTGGCGGCACAGAGGGCCGACAGCTTGTTCTGGTAAGTCTTGATGTAGATGGCCACCAGGTGGCTCATCACCAGCGCCCGGGTCAGTTGCTCATCGCTCGCCTGGAGGAAGCGGGCGGCCGCCACCACCGGCATGGTGGCGGCAATGCCCTGGTTGCCGGAGCCCGAATTGGACATGGCGGGCAGCATGGCGCCGTCCATCCGCGCATCGGAGGCGGCAGACGACAAACGCATGGCCAGGGTCATCAGGTCATCGGAGAGCAGCTTGCGCTCCACCTGCTCGGTGAGGATCTTGCCGATGCGCAGGCCATAGCCCTGCAGCCCTTCATCCGCCAGCGCCTGGTTCATGGTGGCCGCCTCGCGGATGAAGTCGATCTCGGCCAGCGGCACCTGCAGGGCAAAATCGACAATCTCGCGCAGGGTCATGGTGGGCTTGCTGGAAGGGGCGGCCTGGATCTGCACGCCGGGGGCGCTGTCCTGCGCCATCAGCACCTCGCCGTCACGCTCCATCAGGATGATGCGGGTATGATCGGTACAGATCACCACCCGGGCGCTGTGCCCCTCCACCTCAGCCAGCACCTCGGCGTAGAGCACGTCCGGCACGTCCTTCACATCCACCTTGATGGCGGGCAGTAGCGCCTTGGCGGCTTCCACCTGATCCGGCGTGAGAGTCTTGAGCACCTCCAGCCCGGCATCCGGGTTGCCGCCGGTGATGCCGACGGCGGCCGCCACCGGCAGACCTATCATGCCGGTACCCGGCACGCCGACCCCCATGCCGTTCTTGAACAGATTGCCGCTGACCCAGACGCTGACGCGGGTCGGCACCTGCCCCAGCAGCTTGCGGCAGTTGGCCGCCGCCAGCGCCACCGACATGGGCTCGGTGCAGCCAAGGGCCGGCACCACTTCACGCTTGAGCAGGGTAATAAAGTCGGTCCATTGTGCTTTCATTGCGATGTGTCTCATGTTCACGGCGCCCGATGCGGGCTTGTCATTGTGCTGTCCGCTCCACAATGGCGGAGCGACATATAACCAGTATGGCGGGAGATGCCGGGTCGGCTGCAGCCGGTCGAGGGCCGAGCCGATGATCGGGACCGCCTGAGTCGTTGGGCCATCCGATCAACTTTTGGTAACTCTAAAGCAATAGGACTCAAATAAATTTGAACCGCTTCGCTTTTTGCGCAGGCATTATGCCCAACTGGCGGTGAAGTGCCACAAAATGTGAACAAGCGCACGGCAGGTCGCTGCCGACCAGGTTCAGCCGACAGTGGGGAAAGTCAGAGCCCGTAACGGGTCAGCAGGGATTGATATTCGGGGGTCTGTTTGAAGGCCTTGAGGGCGAGGGAGAACTGATAGGCCAGCCGTTCATTGCCAGGCCTATGGGTAAAGGCGAGGAAATTGCGGTTACTCTCGCTCACCCGTTTTTCGCTGTGGCCGACCTGATCCTGCAGCCCCTGCCCCTTGAGCAGGTAACGGCCCACCATCTGATTCATCACGACCCCATCGAGCCGCCCCGCCATCATCAGGTGCAACTGCTTGATCATGTTGCTCTCCCCGGTCATGGCCACCCGGGTAAACAGGGCCGAGGTGAGGAACTCCTCGCCGTAGGCGTAGTCGGTCTGGGTACCGATACGCAGCCCCTTGAGGCTGACCAGCCCCTGGAAGTCGACGGGTCTGGCGAGCGGGAAGAAGAGCACCTCCCCGCTCTGGGAGAGGGGTTCATCCGGATAGTGCAACCACTCCAGCCGACGCTCTTCGAAGAAGGCATCGACGATGGCATCACCGCGCTGGAGCCTGGCCTCCTGCAGCACCCGCTTCCAGGGCAGTACCTTGACCGTGGTCTGGTAACCCATCCGCTTGAGCACGGTGCGGGCCAGCTCCAGATCGGCACCGCCCAGGCTGCCGTCATCGAGCCGCATCACATAGGGCGGCCACAGCTCGGTCAGCAGGGTCAGGGTCGGTGGCTCGCTCGCCTGTGCCGCCCACCCCCACCAGAGGCAAAGCAGGATCCATCCTTTACGCCACACCATGCAGTGATCTCCTCTGTGTATTGGCTGAGGATATACCAAAAAGTGAGTAATAAAAAAGGAGGCCGGAGCCTCCTTTTTGCTTTCCTCTCCGGCGCTTACAGCGCTTTCAGGATAGCCTCGACGCTGGCCTTGGCATCGCCAAACAGCATCTGGGTGTTCTCCTTGAAGAACAGCGGGTTCTGCACACCGGCATAGCCAGTGTTCATGGAGCGCTTGAAGCCGATGACGTTCTGCGCCTTCCACACTTCCAGCACCGGCATACCGGCGATGGGGCTGCCCGGATCTTCCATCGCAGCCGGGTTGACGGTGTCGTTGGCACCGATCACCAGCACGGTATCGGTATCGCTGAAGTCTTCGTTGATCTCGTCCATTTCCAGAACTATGTCATACGGGACTTTCGCTTCCGCCAGCAGCACGTTCATGTGGCCAGGCAGACGACCGGCAACCGGGTGGATACCGAAGCGCACCTTGACGCCGCGGTCACGCAGCTTCTGGGTGATCTCGGCAACCGGATACTGAGCCTGCGCCACCGCCATACCGTAGCCCGGGGTGATGATGACGGAGCTGGAATTCTTCAGCAGGTCAGCCACTTCCTCGGCGCTGGTTTCGCGGTATTCGCCCATCTCCTGGTCAGCCGTGGAGGCCACGCCATCGGAGCCGAAGCCACCGGCAATCACCGAGATGAAGGAGCGGTTCATCGCCTTGCACATGATGTAGGAGAGGATCGCACCGGAGGAACCCACCAGCGCACCCACCACGATCAGCAGGTCATTGGAGAGCATGAAGCCCGCCGCCGCTGCCGCCCAACCGGAGTAGGAGTTCAGCATGGAAACCACTACCGGCATGTCGGCGCCACCGATGGAGGCCACCAGGTGCCAGCCGAAGGCGAAGGCGATCAGGGTCATCACCAGCAGGGCAAAGGTAGAGCCACCCGCGTTGACGAAGTAGACCATCAGCGCCAGCGAGGCGACCACGGCCAGCAGGTTCAGCTTGTGGCGGTGCGGCAGCATCAGCGGCTTGGAGGAGATGAGGCCACGCAGCTTGCCAAACGCCACCACGGAACCGGTGAAGGTCACCGCACCGATGAAGACGCCGAGGAAGATCTCGACCAGGTGGATGTTCAGCATGGCGCCGGAGAGGTGCTCGACCTGGGCTATGCTTGCCGCCTGCTCGAACGCCGCACGGGCGGCTGCCAGGGTGGCATCCAGGTTGGAACCGACGGACACGACCACTTCAGCAGGCGCGGAGGGGTGCAGATCGATGAAGCTGTTGAAGCCCACCAGCACGGCCGCCATACCCACGAAGCTGTGCAGCACGGCCACCAGCTCTGGCATCTCGGTCATCTCGACCTTCAGCGCCAGACGCACGCCGATGGCACCGCCGATCACCATGGCCAGAATGATCCAGTGAACGCCACTGGTTTCCGGGTTGAACACGGTCGCGAGCAGGGCGATGGCCATCCCCGCGATACCGAACAGGTTGCCATGCTTGGCCGTCTCTTGCTTCGACAGTCCCGCGAGACTGAGGATGAAGAGCACGGCGGCAACGATATAGGATGCTGTTACCAGTCCTTGAGACACGTTAAACCCCCTTAATCCTTACGGAACATCTTCAGCATGCGCTGAGTGACGGTGAAGCCGCCGAAGATGTTGATACTGGCAATCAGCACGGCGACGAAGGCCAATGCGGTGACCAGGGTCGACCCTTGCCCAATCTGCAGCAGGGCACCGACCACGATAATGCCGGAGATGGCATTGGTGACCGACATCAGCGGCGTGTGCAGGGCGTGAGAGACGTTCCACACCACGTAGTAACCGACCACACAGGCCAGGATGAATACGGTGAAGTGGGAGAGGAACGCCGCAGGCGCCACGGCAGCAACCCAACCGAAGGCGGCGATGCCGAGGGCACCGAACACGAACTTCTTGTTGGAGGGCTTGGCCGCTTCCTTCTTGGCGGCCGGTTTGGCGGCAGCCGGTTTTTGCGGGGCGGCAGAGACCGAGATGGCGGGCGGCGGGAAGGTCACTTCACCGGCCTGGATCACCGTCATGTTGCGCTGCACCACGTCTTCGAAGTTGATGGCGACGTTGCCGTCCTTCTCCTTGCACATCAGCTTCATCAGGTTGACCAGGTTGGTACCGTAAAGCTGGGAGGATTGGGCAGGCAGGCGGCCCGGCAGATCGGTGTAACCGATCACCTTGACGCCGTTGCCGGTGACATGCAGTTCACCCGGCACTGTGTATTCGCAGTTGCCGCCAGCCTGGGCAGCCATGTCCACGATCACCGAGCCCGGCTTCATGCTGTCCACCATCTCTTTGGTGATCAGCTTGGGTGCCGGCTTGCCCGGGATCAGGGCGGTAGTGATGATGATGTCCACTTCCTTGGCTTGCTGGGCAAACAGCGCCATCTCGGCCGCGATGAACTCTTCGCTCATCACCTTGGCGTAACCGTCGGAGGAGGAGCCATCCTCGCCACCGAAGTCCAGCTTGAGGAACTCGCCACCCATGGACTCGATCTGCTCGGCCACTTCCAGACGGGTATCGAACGCACGCACGATGGCACCGAGGGAACCGGCAGTACCGATGGCGGCCAGACCGGCTACGCCGGCACCGATCACCAGTACCTTGGCGGGCGGCACCTTGCCGGCTGCGGTGATTTGGCCGGTGAAGAAGCGACCAAACTGGTGCGCGGCTTCCACCACGGCACGATAGCCACCGATGTTGGCCATGGAGGAGAGGGCATCGAGGGACTGGGCACGGGAGATCCGCGGCACCATGTCCATCGCCATCACATTGATGTTGCGCGCGGACAGCTTCTTGACCAGCTCAGGGTTCTGGGCAGGCCAGATGAAGCTCACCAGGGTGGCACCATCTTTAATTTGTGCGATCTCGGCATCGGTCGGCGCATTGACCTTGAAGATGAGGTCGGCTTGCCAGACGCTCGGCACCACGCTGGCACCGGCAGCCTCGAAGGCGGCATCATCGAAGCTGGCCAGCAGGCCGGCACCGGCCTCGATGGCGACCTCGAAGCCGAGCTTTTTCAGCTGCTCAACGGTGGCCGGGGTCGCTGCGACCCGGGTCTCACCGGCGAGACTCTCTCTCGGTATTCCAATCTGCATGACTATTCCCTGATGGTTAATAAACAATCGCTGCCCAGTGTCGCATTTCTGGCGAAACAAGACATGACCAAAGTGCAGGTCACGGGCCCTTTGTTATGAAAATCAGTAGGCTTTACCTCAACCTCCTGTCATGGCCAGGCCCCCGCTTTTCAGGCGCGAAGGTGATTAGTATCAAATTTTGGAGTTTTATTACAACCGCAGTCCCGGCGGGGCGCGTACAGAATTCAGCCCGTCCCGGACCATGATTTAAAAAAACAAACCAAATTAGCGACTTATACCAGTAAAAAGCGCTGGAAAAAGTGATCCAACCAGTCAAAAAAAATGTTTTACCGGCCCTCTATCTTAGCGCTTTTTGTTCTTACGAAATCCGCACGGATCACAGATATCGGGCCGAAAACGAAAAAAGTAACTGTTTTGTAACAGACAAGGGGCCGGCTACCCGCCAAATGAGCAGATCCGGCCCCTGCTATTTAATCGTTTCGATGGTGACGGGCCAGTGCGCCCCGCTTACCAGGCCGCCTCATAAATATGCTGGCTCTGCACCAGGTCGATATCGCCGTGCTCGCCGATGGCGGTCATGCCGTGTTCCGCCAGCTTGCCGAGCAGGGTATCAATTCCTGCGTCCGCCACGCCGTAATCCCGCAGCCGGGTCTTGACCCCCATCCGCTCGAAGAAGTCGCGGGTGGCGGCGATGGCGCCATCGATGCGCTCCGCTTCACTGCCGCTGCGCAGGTCCCACACCCGCTCGGCGTATTGCAGCAGCTTGGCGTGTTTCTGCTGGCGCTTGGCCTGCAGCAGGGCCGGCAGCACCACCGCCAGGGTCTGGGCGTGGTCAAGGCCGTGCAGGGCGGTGATCTCGTGGCCCAGCATGTGGGTCGCCCAGTCCTGCGGTACACCGGCCCCGATCAGGCCGTTCAGCGCCAGGGTGGCGCTCCACATGATGTTGGCGCGCACCTCGTAGTTTTCCGGTTCCACCAGCGCCTTGGGGCCCTCTTCCAGCAGGGTCAGCAGCAGACCTTCGGCGAAGCGATCCTGCACCTTGGCGTTGACCGGATAGGTGAGGTACTGCTCCAGGATGTGGATGAAGGCATCCACCACCCCGTTGGCCACCTGACGGGCCGGCAGGGTGTAGGTCAGCACAGGATCGAGCACGGCGAAGCGTGGCATCACGAACGGCGAGAAGAAGTGCACCTTGTCGCCGCTGCTGCGACGGGTCACCACGGCGCCCATGTTCATCTCGGAACCGGTGGCAGGCAGGGTCAGCACGGCGCCGAGCGGGATGGCGGAGCGCACTTCGTTGCCCACGGTCTCGAGGATGTGCCAGGGATCCCGGGCCGGATCATAGTGGGCGGCCGCGGCGATGAACTTGGTGCCGTCGAGCACGGAGCCGCCGCCGACGGCCAGCAGGAAGTCGACCCGCTCGGCGCGGGCCAGCTCGACCGCCCCCATCAGGGTTTCATAGGTGGGGTTGGGCTCGATGCCACCGAATTCAAACAGGGTCATGCCGGCCAGCTCGCTGCGGATCTGGGCCAGCAGGCCGCTGCGCACCACGCTGCCGCCGCCGTAGGTGATGAGGATGCGGGCATCGCGCGGCAGCTGTTCACGCAGCTGGGCGACCTGGCCCTTGCCGAACAGGATCTTGGTCGGGGTATGCAGGGTAAAGTTGTTCATCGACATTGCCTTTGTGAGTATCTGGCGGCCTGGCCGCAAAAATGTGATTGCATTTTTCTCCAGACAACCAATACCATCAAGGCAACATCCTGCTTTATTTTTGCCTATTCCTACAAAGCAACCAAAACAGAACCCAAGAGCATCCCATGCAGACCCGCTACACCGATCTCGCCGCCAAGCTGGCCCGCCACGTCACCGCCCCCGGCATCACCCCCTCGCCGGTGGGTCAGGTGAGCCTCATCTACACCGCCGAATACCACGGCCGCACCCCGGTGCTCTATCAACCGCGGATGATAGTGATCCTGCAGGGGCACAAGGTGGGCTATCTGGCGGACCAGGTGTTTCGCTACGACCCCAATCACTACCTGCTGATGACCCTGCCGCTGCCCTGCGAGTGCGAGTGCTTCGCCTCCCCCGAGCAACCCCTCATCGGCTTCTCCCTCGAGATCAACCTGGTGACTCTGCAGGAGTTGCTGCTGGAGCTGGGGGATGCCCTGCCCGCCCCCACCCCGCAAAAGAGCGGCGTGCACTCGGTGCCCCTGTCGGAGGCCATGTTCTGTGCCGCCGAGCGGCTGATCGATCTGATGGACAAACCCCATCACGCCAGAGTGCTGGGGCCGCAGACGGTGCGGGAGATGCTGTTCTATGCCCTGCACGAGGGGGGCGGCTCCGCGCTGCAGGCGCTCGCCAACCGCCACAACCATGTGGGCCAGATTGCCCGTGTGCTGCGTATGATAGAGTCGCGTTACGCCGACAACCTGACCATGGAGGAGCTGGCGCGGGAGGTGAACATGAGCGTCTCCGCCTTCCACCACCACTTCAAGGCGGTCACCGCCACCTCGCCGCTGCAGTACATCAAGTCGTTTCGCCTCCACAAGGCGCGGATGATGATGCTGCACGACGGCATCAAGGCGGGGACCGCGGCGACCAGGGTCGGCTACGAGAGCAACTCCCAGTTCAGCCGGGAGTACAAGCGCTTCTTCGGCAGCACGCCGACGGATCAGGCCTCCCGCTTTCGGGAAGGCCAGCTGCGCATCATAGAGGGATAACCAGAGAGGAATTGTTCATGCGTGCACTGCTTTGCCTGCTCACCGCCTGTCTGCTGACGGCCTGTACCGGCCTCGCTGACGGCATCCGCCCCGTTACCGGCTTCCAGCTCGATCGCTACCTCGGCACCTGGTACGAGATTGCCCGCCTCGACCACGGTTTCGAGCGCGGACTGGAGCAGGTGAGCGCCACCTACAGCCTGCGCGACGACGGCGGGGTCAAGGTGCTCAACCGCGGCAAGCAGAGCGATGGCAGCTGGCGTGAAGCCGAGGGCAAGGCCTACTTCGTCGACAAACCGGACGAGGCACGGCTCAAGGTGAGCTTCTTCGGCCCCTTCTACGGCGGCTACAACGTCATCGAGCTGGATCCCGATTACCAGCTCTCGCTGGTGACCAGCTACAACCACGACTACCTCTGGATCCTCGCCCGCTCACCCAATCCACCCAAGGCCAACGTGGATGCGCTGGTCGCCAAGGCGGCATCGCTGGGCTTTGCCACCGATCAGCTGATCTGGGTCAAGCAGACCCCCTGAGCCTGCCGTGAAACAAGAAAGGGCAGCCCGCGGGCTGCCCTTTTTCATGGACGTTCGAGTGATAATCAGAGCCGGAAGCGGCCAATCTCCTGCTCCAGTCGCTCGGTCAGCCCCTTCAGCTCGGCCGCCTGCGCCGCCTCCTGATTGGCCTGCTCGGCCAGCTCCTGGGAAACGTGGCGGATGTTTTCGGTGTTGCGGCTGATCTCGCTGGTGACCGAGGTCTGCTCTTCGGCCGCCGCCGCAATCTGGGTCGCCATGTCGCTGATGGCGCCGATTGCCTCGTTGATCTGCCCCAGGCTCAGGTTGGCGGACTCAGCATCCTCCACGCTGGTGCCCGCCAGCTGGCGGCTGGTCTCCATGCCGCTCACCGCCCGGCGGGTGGTCTGCTGCAGGGTCTCGATCATCTGCTGGATCTCGTCGGTGGAGTCGTGGGTGCGGCGCGACAGCACCCGCACCTCGTCCGCCACTACCGCAAAACCGCGACCCTGCTCACCGGCCCGGGCGGCCTCGATGGCGGCGTTGAGCGCCAGCAGGTTGGTCTGCTCGGCGATGCCGCTGATGGTGGCCAGAATGCCGCTGATCTTCTGGGCATGGGCATCCAGCTCCACAATGATCTGGCTGGCGTCGGCCACTTCGTCCGCGAGCCCCGTGATGCTGCGCTGGCTCTGGCCGACCTGCGACTGGCCGGCGACCGCCAGCTTGACCGCATCGCCCGAGGTGGAGGCGGCAAACTCGGCGTTGCCGGCGATCTCCTGGGTGGCGGAGGCCATCTCGGTCACCGCGGTCGCCACCATCACGATCTCGTCCTGCTGCTGGCGTACCCGCTGGCTGCGGGACTGGGCGCCGGCCGCCTGGGCGCGAGACTGGGCCGCCAGCTCGACGGTGACGTCCCGCAGCCGGCTGACGATGCCGTGCAGCCGCGCCACGAACTGGTTGAAGCTCTCCGCCAGCTGACCCACCTCATCCTTGCTGCGGGTGTTGATGTGTACCGTGAGGTCCCCCTCGCCGTGAGCGATATCATGCAACGCGCCGGCCACCCGGCCCAGATCGGCAAACAGATACTTGAACATGGCGGTGAGCAGGGCGCTGAATACCAGCATCAGCACCAGAGTCAGCCCCACCAGCTGCCACAGCAGGGTGGCAAGCGGCGCCTCCAGCACGTCGCGATACATCACCATGGCCAGCAGCCAATCGGTGCCCGCCACCGGCTGCACCGCCAGCAGCACGTCACGCCCGTCCAGGGTGGCGGCGTGCAGCTCGTTGTTCTCGCGGCCCCACTGCTGGAAGGTGGCCGCCGACAGGTCGGGGGAGAGCTCAGCTATCTGCTTGAGCGCCAGCTCCTTGTTGGGGTGGCCGACGATGAGGCCGCTGCTGTCGAGCAGCATGGCGTACCCCTCGCCCTGCACCTGCATCGCCAGCACCTCGTCGATCAGCTTGTCGAGCGCCAGGTTGGCCCCCACGGCGCCGACCAGTTCGCCCTGATGGAGCACCGGCTCGGAGAGGGTGACCACCAGCTTCTGCATGGTGACGCTGACATAGGGAGCGGTGACGATGAGCTGCCCCGCCTTCACCGCGTCCTGATACCAGGGGCGCTCGCGCGGGTCATAGTTGCCGGTGTTGAGGGAGGGGTCCTGGCGGGTCATCACTCCCTGGGTCGAGCCAAAGTAGGTGAGCCCGAACCCGCCCGAGGTGTAGGCCTGCTTCAGGTGCGGCACCAGCTCGGCCTGCGGGTTGTCGGCGATCAGGTTCACCAGCGCGTGCACCGTGTTCTTGCGATCCGCCATCCAGTCGCCGATGGCAACCGAGTAGGCGTGACCATAGTTGATCGCCTCGCTCTGGATGGCGCTCATGGTGCGGGATTTGAGGGTGTGAAAGGCAACGATGCCGAGCAGTGAGGCCATCAGCAGCACCACCCCCAGACTGGTGGCCAGCAGCTTGCCGCGCAACGAAAGTGTCATGACTACGGATCCTTGTTGTTGTGACGGGCCAGGGAGAGACCCTTATTTAATCAAGGCTATCGGCGAACAGGCACCGGGACTTTAGTGACTCCGTTCAGTTTGTGCCTTTTAAGCCGCAGGACGTGCTACCGATCACGAAAATGGCGACATCCCTGTCTGCCAGCCCTCGTTTCGGCGAGCAAGGCGTCAGCTGTCGACGGGTCGATGCGACCTCAGAGCGGGGTCTCGCCACCCAGCTCGGTCAGCAGCAAATTCAGCAGCGCGGGCGGGCGCTCCCCGTGCCAAGCCAGCGCAGTGGTTACCACCTGCACCTCTCCCGCCAGGGGGCGGATCACCACGTTGGCCGGGGCGCTCTTGCGCAGGGTCTCGGGCACCAGGGCCACCCCCTGGCCACAGCCGACGAAGGCCACCTGGGAGGCTACGGTACGCGCCTCATGCAGCACCCGGGGAGCGAAGCCCGCCTCGTGGCAGCAGGCCATCAGGGTATCGAAATAGGCCGGGTTGAGGGCGCGGGGGAACAAGACGAAGGGATCCTCCGCCAGGGCAGCCAGGGGCACGGACGCTTCCCTCGCCAGCGGGTGGGTCAGGGGCAGGGCCACCGCCAGCCTGTCCTGCTTCAAGGGGCGCACTCGTATACTCCCCTCATCCCGCCCGGCCAGCCGCACCAGGGCCAGATCCAGTTCGCCGCTCTCCAGCGCCGGGATGGCGTCGGCGCTGTCTATCTCCCGCACCGAGACGGTGACGCCGGGATGGCTCAGCTTGAGCCGCTCGATCACCGCCGGCAGCTCGTCCAGCATGGCGGAGGTGATGGCCCCTATGGTCAGCAACCCCACCTGACCCGATGCCGCCTCCCGCACCGCCAGCTCCAGGTGTTCGAGCTGATCCGCCAGCCGCCGCACCGCAGGCAGGATCGCCTGACCCGCCGGGGTGAGCTGCACCCCCTTAGGGGTGCGATCGAACAACTTCACCCGCAGGGCATGCTCCAGCACCTTGATCTGCTCGGTCAGGGGCGGCTGGGTCATACCGAGGCGGCGGGCTGCGCGGCCGAAATGGCGCTCCTCGGCCACTGCCAGAAACAGCCAGAGATGGCGGACGAGTCGGAAATTGATCATGGTTGATAGCCTGTTCGAATCGGGTCGTTACTTTCTTTGAATTTTACGTATAGGCATAGGCTCACAACAATGACGCCGACCCTCTCAACAACATAGGAAGCGACGTGCAAGCCTACCTGATGTTTATCGCCATGGCAGGACTCACCATACTGAGTCCTGGCCCCAGCACCCTCAAGTCCCTCACCAATGCCCTCAATCACGGGCTGGGACCGGCCCTAGTCGGCATGGCCGGCCTCACCTGCGGGGTGCTGGGGGTGGCCACCCTCTCCGCCACCAGCCTGGGGGTGCTCCTCGCCACCTCCCCCACCGCCTTCGAGTGGGTGCGCTACGGCGGCGTGCTCTACCTGGCCTGGCTCGGGGTGAAGCTGTGGCGCAGCCCCCCTCCCAGGATGGGTGAGAACCCGCCATCGGCCCGCCACCGGCTGTTCTGGGAGGGTGTCATGCTGCAATTCACGAACCCCAATGCGCTGATCTTCTTCCTCTCCATACTGCCCCAGTTTATCGACCATCGGCGCGCCTATTTGCCGCAGTTCCTGTTGCTGGTTTCCAGCTTCTGCCTGCTGATGGTGCTGGTGCACGGCGGCTACATCTTCTCGGCCCGCAAGGCGCGGCGCTGGCTGCAAGGGGGTGGCGGGCGCTGGATCAACCGCCTCGGCGCCCTCGCCTTCGGGTTGCTCGCCATGGTGCTGCTGCGGGGCTAGGAGGCCCCGCACTCTCGATGCCCACCAGGGCGCGTATCACCCGGCGGCCATGTAGCGCTCGCTCTCTTCGAAGAACTCGGCCAGCGCCCACCACATCAGCACAGGGTTCGAATACATGGGGAAGTGGCCGCAGCGGGGGATCTCGGTCAGCCTGACCCCGGCCTGCGACAGCGCCCCCAGATAGGAGAGGTGGGCGTTCTGCTCCCCATACAGGAAGTGCCGGGGGCACGGCAGGGCGAGGAACTTGCCGAGCAGACCCCCCTCATCCGAATGGGCCACCATGGAGCGGAAGATGGGGCGCACCGCCTCGGTGCATACCTTGTGACGCAGGCTGGCGGCATAGAGGGCGCTCGCCATGTCCCGGCCATGGCGGGTGCGTTCGATGAAGGCGGCGAAGAAGGCCTCGTCACTCTGCGCCGGGTAGGCCTGCACCTGACGGCTCAGGAAGCAATCCTCCGGCGCCAAGTTGCCCTCCATGCTGGTGAAGCTGAGCACCCGCTCGGGATGGCGATATGCCAGCAGCAGGGCGGTCAGCCCGCCCATGGAGTGGCCCACCAGATGGAAGCGCCCGAACCCCTTGCTCTCGATCATCTTGAGTGCCGTCAGCACCAGCAGATCCAGATCAATGCGATCCGGCCTGTCCAGGGTGGTTGCCCCGCAGCCGGGGGCATCCCAGGCGAGGAAGGGGCGATCGTCGAAGTCGGGATGGTGGACGAGGTCGGCGTAATCCTCCTTGGTGGAGCCGAAGCCGTGCAGGAAGACGACGGGGGCACGCGTACCCGGGCGGCCGATGGCGGCGATGCCGAGCCGCACCTCCCCCAGTTGCAGGGCTTGGGTCCATTCGGTGAAGCGGGGGGACATGGGATCTCCTTGGTATGGATGGGCCAACGATGGCGGCCCCCGATTATGGCCAGCCCCGGCGAGCCGGTGAATTTTGATCAGCGTATCAACACCATTCGCTCAGACTATGACGATGGCGCTGTTCATTCGATTTACCAGTTCCTGCCCGCCCCTCGCGCCAATGAAAAAGGCCGCCATATGGCGGCCTTTTTAGGCAACATTATCCCTATCTCACCCGGGCGATGGCGGTATTGAGCCGCATATTGGTCGCATCCAGCCCTGGGGTCTGACCATGGAAGTCGAACTCCAGCCTGACACCGGGGCGGAACAGCAGGCAGTGGGTGGAGCCGCCGAAGTGGAACATGCCAAGCGGATCCCCCTTCTGCACTCGATCCCCCGCCTGCACCGTGATCTCGCAGCTCGACACCTCGGCCATCCCCACCGGCACCACGCACATCAGGCCGATTTTGGGGTTGTCGGCCTCGATGAAGATGAGTGCCCGGGTCGCCACCGAGGTGAGGAACGGCTGGGAATTGTTGGGGGCGCTGGGATCCGCCCCCTGCGGGTCGGCAAAGCCTTCGAACTGGTTTTCCAGATAGTAGGTGCCGTTGACGATGCGCACCTTGCGGATGGTGCCGCTCACCGGGCTGTGCCAGCGGTGGTAGCTGAGCGCGCTGAGGAAGGCCTGGTAGACGGTACCACCTTCGAAACGGGGTGCCAGATCGTCAAAATCGAGCATGTTGTCCAGCGAATAGGGCTGCCCCTTGAGCCAGAACTGATCGCTGCGGCTCACCTCCTTGCGCACCTGCAGCGGCGCCGATTCGCAGGCGTTGACGATGACACTGTCATCCGTCGGCGCAGATACCGGCCGCACCCCGGCCCGAAAACGTCGGGTGAAGAAGTCGTCCCAGCAGCTAAACCCGTGGTATTCGGCCGCCGGCTCGCACTCGAAGATCTGCTCGAAGCTGCCCGGCGTGGGATTGGGCCCCTCCCCGACCGCCTCGTTCGCCACCTTGACCATCTCGGCCTTGGCCACCTTGCCAAGCCAAGGCACCACCAGGGTCTCCTGATCCAACCGGCTGACCGGTTCATTCAACACGTAGCGGGAAGCCGGGCTTTGCAGGAACTGGGCCCAGTAGTCGAGGATCTTCTTGAACTGCTGGTTGATCAGGGCGTTGGCAAAGAAGTGATAACCGGCCTGGGTGGCCATGGGCCAGTCGAGCAGGGCATTGATGGGAAAGCCGATGAGACCGGATGGCTCGTGGCTGGGGATGTCCTGATACGCCTCGGGCGCCGTGGTCATGATGCCGTTGAGCAGCCCCAGGAACTCCTCGAACGAGCGTACCTCTGGCTGACCTAGCGGGGTCAGGTGCTTGTGGCGCCAGGCTTCCTTGAACATGGCTTCGGCCTGGGCATGCAGCGCAGGGTCGGCATGGACCAGATCCCGCAGCTCGGCGATGGGGGGCACCAGCGCCCGCGGCTGCTGGGTCACGTAGTGCTTGATCCGCCGGATCCAGCGCTCGATATGGGCGCCATCACGGGGGACCCAGCCACCGGGACGGGACTTGTTCAATCGGGTTTCCACTGCCTTGTTCATGGTTCGCTCTCCTCAGCTGATGTTCACGCCCACAATCCACGGCTTGAGCATTGAGTGCCGGCCTGCCAACGGCATGCCAGGGCACCAACCCTGTTATGTAGCACAGGGAGCGCAGCGGGACGATTGCCAGAAACGACAGGGCAAACCGGCGCAACAGCGACTAGCGGTCGGGATGAACGAGTACAAGAGGAGGAAGCGCCCTGCTACAGCAGGCGGGACAAGGGACGGTGGGAAAAAACGGGAGGCCCGGAAAAGCGAAAAGCCAGCTCAATGAGCTGGCTTCTCTGAAAAATGGCAGGGGCGGCAGGACTCGAACCCGCAACCATCGGTTTTGGAGACCGCTGTTCTACCAATTGGAACTACGCCCCTGCAACAAACGAGGCGAATTATACAAAGCCGGGATCAAAGGTAAAGGCTTTTTTCTCACTTTCGGTGCGATTGCACAAAGGACAAGCAGATCTGGTTACTTTTTGCAGCCAAAGGGGGTAACTCGCTGTATTTACAGCCTTGTTTGGGTAGGAAAGCAGCGGCAATGGGGGTAGGGTGAAGAGGTGGCCAGGCAATGAGGAGGCTGCTCATGCTCAATTATCGGTTACTTCAACAACTTGCACCGCTCAACTTCCGGGATGAGAGCAAAACCGAGGCTCTGCCAGACTATCTGGCACGGGTCGCCCCGCTGGTGCCCTTCATTCCCGACAATGTGCTCTCCCAGTGGATTTACCGCCATTGGCGCGGTTTTGAATCCAACTGGAGCTTTATCGATCTCGCCCGCCACCAGTTCGAGTGTGAAAGCTGGCCCACCGCCAGGATCATCGAGCAGACCGGCTCCCGCCATATGGAGGTGGTCGAACGCTGGGGCGAGATGCTGAGGCACAACCGTTACGTCCGTCGCTCCTGGCTCGGGGAGTACATGCTGAGTCAGGGTACCTGGTCCGAACCCATCATAGTGCTGGCATCGGCAGCGGGCAGCAGCTACCCGGACGGTCACCCGCTGCCACAACCCTATTGCCTGCTGGAGGGGCACCACAGACTCGCCTATCTGCGCAGCATGGCCGAAGATGCACAGCCATTGCAGGCCGAACACCAGGTGTGGGTTTGCCGGCCAGTTCACAACAGTTAAACGTTTTTCCACGCAAATCTTGCCTTTGAAATAAATTTTTGACAATTCAAAATGCGACTCTATAATCTGTCCGGTTTGAAAAAAGGTCAGGACAGGACGATGCAGTTTTTGCTGAAAAAGACAGCCTTGCAGACGGGTGGAGCGCACCAGAGCGGCCCCGTTGTTTCCGGTTCCCGACCCACAGATCCCCAATTGTTTTTAAAAAAAGCCCCTGTTTCAGGGGCTTTTTTTTGTGCCCGAAAAACCTTCATTGATGTCAAAGGGAATGCAGACGATGACCAATCCACTCTATAAGAAACATGTCATCTCCATTTCGGACCTGACCCGGCCCGACATGGAACTGGTGGTCGCAACCGCACAGCGGTTGAAGGCCGAGCCCGACACCCGCTTGCTGAAAGACAAGCTGGTTGCCAGCTGCTTCTTCGAAGCCTCCACCCGTACCCGCCTGTCGTTCGAGACCGCGGTCCAGCGCCTGGGCGGCAACATCATCGGCTTCGCCGACGGTGGCAACACCAGCGCCAAGAAGGGCGAGACCCTGGCCGACTCCATCAAGATCATCGGCTCCTACACCGATGCGGTGGTGATGCGTCATCCGAAAGAGGGCGCCGCCCGCCTCGCCTCCGAGTTCTCCCGGGTACCGGTCATCAACGGCGGTGACGGTTCCAACCAGCATCCGACCCAGACCCTGCTCGACCTCTTCTCCATCCACGAGACGCAAGGCAAGCTGGACGGCCTCAACGTCGCCTTCGTCGGTGACCTCAAGTACGGCCGCACCGTGCACTCGCTGGCCCAGGCCCTCAGCCTGTTCAACTGCCGCTTCTTCTTCATCTCGCCGGAAGCGCTGGCGATGCCGGACTACATCTGCGAGGAGCTGGAAGAGAAGGGCATCCAGTTCAGCGTGCACGAGACCATGGAAGAGGTGATGCCGGAGCTCGACATCCTCTACATGACCCGGGTCCAGAAAGAGCGCTTCGACGAGACCGAATACAAGCACATGGCTGCCAAGTTCGTGCTGGAAGTGGCTACCCTGGAAGGCGCCAAGCCCACCATGAAGATCCTGCACCCCCTGCCCCGCGTCGACGAGATCGACGTCGCGGTCGACAAGACTCCCCACGCCTACTACTTCCAGCAGGCGGAGAACGGGGTTTATGCACGCCAGGCGCTGCTGGCTCTGGTACTGAACGAAACCGTCTAAGGGAAAGGGGTATATCATGTCCGAGAAGAACCAACTGCAAGTCGAAGCCATCCGTCACGGCTCCGTCATCGACCACGTCCCCGCCGGCCAGGGCATCAAGATCCTCAAGCTGTTCCAGCTGATCGAGACCCAGGAGCGCATCACCGTCGGTTTCAACCTGAAATCCGGCGCGCTGGGCAAGAAGGATCTCATCAAGATCGAGAACACCCGCCTGACCGAACAGCAGGCCAACCAGCTGGCGCTGTTCGCCCCCAAGGCGACCGTCAACATCATCGAAGACTTCGCCGTGGTGAAGAAACATCAGCTGGAGCTGCCGGAGTTCATCGCCGGGGTGTTCCACTGTCCCAACTCCAACTGCATCTCCCACAACGAGCCGGTGGACAGCTACTTCCGGGTGCGCGAGGTGAAAGGCGTGGTGCGGATGAAGTGCAAGTACTGCGAGAAGTCCTTCACTCAGGACATCGTCAGCGAACGCTACTGATAGCCAGACTCAAAAGATATCCAGGTGGGCCCCAAGGGGCCCATTTTTGACCCCTGTCACATCACCAAATAACCAGTTGGTTATAATTTGCCATCCAAACAGAGCTATTCCCGCTCATTTCCTGCCAGTGCATTGATTGCCAGTATTTTTTGCTGATATTCAGCGAATGCGGCAGATATCGAGCGTTTACCGTCGGTCATCATCAAAGGAATTCGCCGTGGTCAAAACCCTCAGTCGTCCCGTGGAACAAGAGCCCGATCTGGCCCAGCTGGATGCCTGTCGCCAGATCATCGGCCAGCACTGCTACAGCACCCAGGAGGAGATCCGGCGCGAGCTGTCGGAGCGCGGTTTCGCCGACATCAGCCAGTCCACCATCTCCCGTCTGCTGCGCCGGCTCGGCGTGGCCAAGGCCCAGAACGCCAACGGCAAGAAGGTCTACACCCTGGTGGACGAGCAGTTGGAGCCCGCCGGCAGTACCCGCTCCATCCACGACATGGTGCGCGAAGTGGTGCACAACCAGCAGATGGTGCTAATCCACACCACCCCTGGCGCCGCCACCGTGGTGGCCCGCCTGCTGGATCGCAACGCCAATCCCGAGATCATGGGCGCCGTCGCCGGCAACGACGTGGTGCTGGTCGCCCCGCGCCACATCAGCCGCACCCGTCAGGCCCACGCTGCCGTGGTACGCACCCTGGCGCAAGCCCGCTAAGCCCTCTCCCCCGAAGAGTTCGAGGCGACCCGCAGGTCGCCTTTTTGTTGCCGCTGATCTTCGCCAAGGCGGTTCATCCGTATCCGTTCTCCCCTCCCCACGACTTGAGTCGTCATGAGTCAGCCATAAAAAACGGGAGCCAGTGGCTCCCGTTTTCAGCTTTCTCTTCGTTGTGGATCAGAGCACTGCCCCCAGGCTCAGGCAGACCACGATCAGCACAGTCAGGATACCGAGCAGCGGAGCCACCCATTTCAGCCAGCGTACATAAGGCACCTTGGCAATCGCCAGGCCACCCATGACCACGGCGGAGGTCGGGGTCACCAGGTTCACCAGGCCGGAGGCGGACTGATAGGCGGTGACCACCAGCTCGCGACCCACGTTGGCGAAGTCGGCCAGCGGTGCCATGATCGGCATGGTCAGCACGGCCAGGCCGGAGGAGGACGGCACCAGGAAGGAGAGCACCACTTCCAGCACGAACATCACGTTGATGAACACCACGGTGGAGAGGCCGGTCACGATCCCTTCTGCGCTGTGCAGTATGGTGTGAGTGATCATGCCGTTGTCCATCACCACCACGATACCGCGGGCGATACCGATGATGAGGGCGACGCCGAGCAGGTCGCGGGCACCGTCGATGAAGTTGGAGGTCAGCTCCTCTTCACTCATGCGGGAGATGACACCGACGATGATGGCGGCGGCCAGGAACACCCCGGAGATCTGCGCCATCCACCAGCCCAGCACGGCTACCCCGTAGATCATCACGGCGAAGGCGGCGACGAAGATACCCAGTACGATTTTACGGGTCAGGGTGAACTCCAGCATCTGGTCGCTCTTGTTGCCGAGGAAGTGGGCACGGTTCTCTTCCCACTTGTCAGCCACCAGGGATTTGCTCGGATCGTTGCGCACCATCTTGGCGTAACGCATCACATAGGCCACGCACAGCAGCCAGCCGGCAACCAGCATGGCGACGCGCAACCAGATGCCGTCGGTGAAGGAGATACCGGCCGCGTTGGCGGCAATCACGGTGGCGAACGGGTTGATGGTGGAACCCAGGGTACCGATACCGGCCCCCAGCAATACGGTTGCGGCAGCCACGACCGGGTCGAAGCGGGCGGCCATCATCACCGGCACCAGCAGGGTGTAGAACGGCAGCGACTCTTCGGCCATGCCGTAGATGGTGCCGCCCGCGGCGAACAGCGCCATCAGGATCGGGATCATCCACTCTTCCCGGCCGCGCAGACGGTCGGTTACACGCTCGATACCGGCATCGATGGCACCTGTCTTGGTCACAATGCCAAGAAAACCACCGATGATCAGGATGAACAGGGAGACGTCGATGGCGCCTGCCTGATAGGTGTCATGGTTATAAAGACCGTCGATAGGTGCCAGCAGCACGTCGACGATCCCCTGGGGATTGCCCTCCACCAGTTTGTAGGTACCAGCCACCGGCACTTCCTTGCCGAGGGCTTCGTTCATGGTCATTTCATATTTGCCGGCCGGCACTATCCAGCTCAGGGCGGCCACCAGGGCGATCAGCACGAACAGTATCGTGTAGGCTGACGGGAACTTGAATTTGGTCATGGTCCAGCTTCCTTCTGTGGGTGTGGTATCCATGCAGGCTGCGGGTCGTAGGGTTAGAGGTATTATGCCGCTGTCACATGGTCGAAAAGCCGGGGGTCACCCCCCGGCACCACTACTGCGACCTTAGTCGCCCAGCGTAGCAACCATCACTGCCTTGATGGTGTGCATCCGGTTTTCGGCCTCGTCGAACACGATGCTGTGCTCGGATTCGAACACGTCCTCGGTCACTTCCAGGCCTTTCATGCCATATTTGTCAGCCACTTCCTTGCCCATGGTGGTCTCATCGTTGTGGAACGCCGGCAGGCAGTGCATGAACTTCACATCCGGGTTCTTGGTGGCGTTGATGACATCCATGTTGACCTGATACGGGGTCATCAGTTTGACGCGTTGATCCCAGGCTTCTTTCGCTTCACCCATGGAAACCCAGACGTCGGTGTAGAGGAAGTCGGTACCCAGCACACCCTCTTTGACGTCTTCGGTCAGGGTGATGCGTGCGCCGGTCTCTTCGGCGATCAGGCGGCACTTGGCAACCAGTTCTTCTTCCGGCCAGAAGGCTTTCGGCGCAACCAGGCGGATGTCCATGCCCATCTTGGCGGCACCGACCATCAGGGAGTTGCCCATGTTGTTGCGGGCATCGCCCAGGTAGGCGAACTTGATTTGATCCAGACGTTTGCCCTTGCCGTGCTCCAGCATGGTCATGAAGTCGGCCAGGATCTGGGTCGGGTGGAATTCGTTGGTCAGGCCGTTCCAGACCGGTACACCGGCGTAGGCACCCAGCTCTTCCACGATCTCCTGACCGTAGCCACGGTATTCGATACCGTCATACATGCGACCCAGTACCCGGGCGGTGTCCTTCATGGACTCCTTGTGACCAATCTGGGAACCGCTTGGGCCGAGGTAGGAGACTTGCGCGCCCTGGTCGAAGGCCGCCACTTCAAACGCACAGCGGGTACGGGTGGAGGTCTTCTCGAAGATCAGGGCAATGTTTTTGCCGGTCAGGTGTTTACGCTCATAGCCACCGTATTTGGCTTTCTTCAGGTCGATGGCCAAGTCGATCATGTATTGGATTTCGCGCGGGGTGAAGTCCAGCAGTTTCAGGAAGTTACGGTTACGCAGATTAAAAGCCATGATGAGTTCTCTCTATATTTGTTCAGACCAATTTAGGCAGTAGTGTTGACTACGCATTCTTCAGTACAGATTTGTTCAAGCCACGTAGGGCAGTAGCACTGGCTACGCATTCTTCAGTACAGATTTGTAACTACGCATTCACGGTACGGGTAGCGACGATATTGGTACCGGCTTCGCCCTTGAGGATGGCCAGGCCATCTTCCAGCGAACCGATGCCGACCATGCCGCCGGTCGCTTTGACAAATTCACAGGAGGCTTCGACTTTCGGTCCCATGGAGCCGGCATCGAACTTGACCCCGGCCAGCTCGTCCGGGCTGGTGATCCGCAGCGGACGCTGGGTCGGTTTGCCCCAGTCCAGATAGACGGCATCGGCATCGGTCAGGATCAGCAGGGCGTCGGCCTTGATCTGCTTGGCCAGGTAGGCGGCAGACATGTCCTTGTCGATGACGGCTTCGATGCCGGTCAGGCTCTGGCCATCCCAGGTCACCGGAATGCCACCACCACCGGTACAGATGATGAGGTGACCCTGGGCGATCAGGGTTTCGATGGCGTCGCCTTCGACGATGCGCTGGGGCAGCGGGGACGGCACTACACGGCGGAAGAACTTGCCGTCAGCCTTGACCACCCAGTGCTTCTCTTCTGCCAGGGTGCGGGCTTCAGCCTCTTCGTAGACGGGGCCGATAAATTTGGTCGGATTGGCAAACGCCGGATCCTTGGGATCGACCTGCACCTGGGTCAGCAGCGCGGTGACGTTGCGGCTCGGCATCAGGTTCTTCAGCTCCTGGATCAGCATGTAGCCGATCATGCCTTGGGACTCGGCACCCAGCACATCCAGCGGATAGGGGGATACCTTGGTGTAGGCACTGTTTTGCAGGGCCAGCAGACCGACTTGCGGGCCGTTGCCATGCACCAGCACCACGTTGTACTCCTGAGCGATCAGGGCGATGGTCTTGGCGGCGGTAGCGATGTTTTTGCGCTGGATGTCAGCTTCGAGCGGCTCGCCACGACGGAGCAGAGCATTGCCACCCAGGGCGACGACGACAGTTGGTTTTTTCATGAGTGTTACTCTCGAGTCTTGGTATCTGTGGCGCCGGCCTCTTGCCGGCGCCACGCCGTCTTGTTAGATGCCGTCGCGTTCCATCGGGCAGCTCATGCAGCGGGCGCCGCCGCGACCACGTCCCAGCTCTTCACCCGGGATGGGCAGCACTGTGATGCCTGCCTTGTCGTACTTCTCGTTGGTGTAGGTATTGCGCTCGTAACCCACCACCACGCCGGGGCGCACGGTCAGCACGTTGTTGGCATCGTTCCACTGCTCGCGCTCGGCCTCGAAGGTGTCACCACCTGTGGTGATGAGCTTGAGCTGATCGACACCCAGTGCCTTCTCGATGGCGGTGACGAAGTAACCCTCTTCCTTGATGTTCATGCCGGTGGCACCGCCCGGAGTCAGGCTCCAGCAGTTCACATCCTTGCGGATGACTTCCGGATAAACGGAGAAGGTGTCTATGTCCATGTGGGTCATGACGGTATCGAGGTGCATGCAGCTGCGGTGTTTCGGCAATTGCATGGCGATGACCTGTTTGGCCTGGCCGTGCTTGAACAGGCCGCGAGCCAGGTGTTCGACCCCTTGCGGTGTGGTGCGCTCGGACATGCCGATGAGCACGGAGCCGCGGCCGATGACCAGCACGTCGCCCCCCTCGATGGTGGAGTTGTCGTAGTCGCGATCTTCATCACCGAAGTACTTGATGAAGTCCTGACCGGCGAACTGCGGGTGCCAGCGGTAGATGGCCTTCACATGGTTGGTCTCGCGACGGCGGGCGGCCTTGGCCATGGGGTTGATGGAAACGCCACCATAGACCCAGCAGGAGGTGTCACGGGTAAAGAGGTGGTTGGGCAGCGGCTCGATGATGAAGTCGGTCGGGGCGTGCATGCCGACGACCATGTTGACGCCGCTGTAGGGCATCTCGGAGTAGGTCAGGCCGCCGGAGAGAATGCGGGCCAGTTCACGGTGCGGCATGTCTGCCAGGAAGCAGCGCACGTCGTTGGCAAAGGAGGTGCCGAGGCGATAGTCGGAGACCTGATGTTGCAGCAGCCAGGTTTTGGCTTCCGGCACGTCCAGGGTTTCGGCCAGCAGATTGGTCAGCAGGAAAACTTCGACATTCTGATCGCGCAGTACCTGAGCGAATTTGTCGTGCTCCTGACCGGCACGTTCAACCGACAGGACGTCATCAAACAGCAGATCCTGGCAGTTGGAAGGAGTCAGACGCTTCAGACTGAGGTTGGGGCGGTGCAACATGACACGGCGCAATTGGCCAACTTCAGAACCTACATAAAATTTGCTCATGATTATATTCCGTCTAGCAGTGGTCCCTGCGAGTGATTGAATAGATTCCTTCTATTCATGCTCGTGGCTAAGGCGGGATATTCTTTATGTAGGGTAATCGGCTTGTGTTCTATCCTGCCCTTGCCTTTCGAGACCGAGGTTAGACCTGCGAATCACACCAAACTTAGACATTGATCACATTCACTTACAACTGAATAAAATCGCGATTTATTCTTTGATAGGGATAACAGAACTGACAATCTCCCATTCATCACCTTCGTTTAAATACGCACTTTTCATCGTGAATTTTTCATATTTCTTCTTGTTTCATTCATCAACCATATCTACTAAGGGATATATACAAAAACAAAAAATCTTAAATTTCATAGAGATAAAAACAAAATCAACATTCATTGAATTTAATATGCAAAAAATTGAATTTTATGAGATTTCAAAGCGGTGATACGGGGAAATAAATAGTCATTGCCTGCCTGCTCACTGAATAATCTGTTTGTTGTCCCAGATCATGGCATCTCGTCCAACCCGCTCGCGCAGGCCCGCTGCGGCGCACCTGCCGGCTCATCATTTATATGGATATGCACCCAGTCCGCATCTTGGCCGCTCATTTTTCAGGACGCCTGCCAGCGGCTCTTTTCAAACTTTTTTCATTAGTTGAATTTATTTCAGCACCTTGCGTCACCAACCACCTCGGCTTAACTCAGAAAGTGATCAGGATCACACCCGTTTTATCACCAAGGAGCTAACCATGAAGATCAAATCACTGCTGTTGTTTGCAAGCCTGCTGCTGCCCATGACCCCTGCACTGGTCAGTGCAGAAGGGGCGCCGGCCATGCCGCTGGTGGTATGCCAGGTCGATAAGGCTCCCCAGATGCTGGTGCCGGCCTATGTCTGTCATTGGTATGGCGGCAGCCAGCACTACTGAGAGTGAGAGCCCAAGAGGAGGCGACCTCCTCTTGGCTTGTCATGGCCCAACCCCCTCCTATACTCAATGCAGCTGTTTTTCATAGGGATAGGAGACGGTCATGATCCTGCTGGTCGGTGGCGAAAAAGGGGGGAGCGGCAAGAGTTGCCTGGCCCAGAATCTGGCGGTTTACCTCAGGACCCAGTTTCATGGCGAGGTGTTGCTGGTCGATTGCGATCCACAGCGCACCACCTCGGACTGGATCCAGGAGCGCAATGACAATCCGGACCTGCCCCAGATAAATTGTGTTCAGCTCTACGGCAACATCCGCAACGACCTGCTCAGCCTGAAAAACCGCTATGACTATCTCATTGTCGATTGCGGCGGCCAGGACAACCGGGCTCTGCGTTCCACCATGGCAGTTGCCACCCACGCCCTGATCCCGCTGCGCCCCAAACGCCGCGACCTCAAGACCTTGCCGCACATGGAAGACCTCATCACCACCTGCAAGATGGTCAACCCCAGCCTGCGGGCGGCCGTGGTGCTGACCCAGTGCCCTGCCCTGCCCAATCAGGTGAAACGGATCCTGGAGGCCAAGGAAGTGTGCTCTTCCTTCGGTGTCGACGTTCTCAACTCCATTACCTATGGCCGCAATGTCTACGACGACAGCGAGGAGAAGGGGTTGTCGGTGATGGAAATAGAACCGGATGGCAAATCGGCCGAAGAGATCCGGGCCATCGCCAAGGAGTTTCTGGAGCTGGGGGTGTGAGATGGGCCTTGCCGACCTGAAGAAAAAACACAATCTGCATCATCAGAAGAAGTTCACTATTGACGAGTTCATCGAAGATGCTGACTTCTACGCCAAGGGCAAACCCAAGGTTGTCAGCCTGGAGCTGAGTCTGCATCGGGAGGAAGCCCTCACTGCACTCGCCTTCATCGAGAATGGTGAACACCTGAAACCCAGCTACAAAAAAGCGACCTTTTCCCTGAGTACCACGGCCATCGATGAACTTGGCAGCCTGACCCAGCAGGATGGCATGAACAAATCCCTGTTGCTGCGTCTGTTTACCCATTACTTCTCCTCCTTGAGCCCGGAAGAACGCCAAACCATCTATGAACGGCTTCAGGAACACAACTGACACGACAGTCGTGACACTTGTTATCGCCCCCAGCTCCCCGCGCTCTGCTCCCCTTATCCCTTTCTGAACCCCGGTTAAACGGCGTGTGAGATATTCGCCATTCACCTCGTGAGCAAAGCGCCGGAAAAGCTCTCGTAATAGTCGGAAGATAGGATCAAAAAACCTGAACACAAATAAACCAACTAACTGATTTAAAATGAAATATATCGAAACAAGTTTCCTTCGTAACGAGATGCGTAAAAACGTTTTTCAATCTACCGTTGTCGTGCCCCGTGAAATCCTTATAGTTACTCCTGCACGGACGCAATGAAGTCGGTCAGGAAGACTGGCTGCCAGGGTTGGGCAAATGGACTCACCACAGGATGTGGTAAAGGACACCTCCCAGGACGGAGAAAGTGCGACGGGAACGGATGACTCGTCAGGCCATGATGGCTAAAGGACACCCCAAAGGATTGGGAAGGGGAAACCTAAAGGAAGAGGTATAGTCAGGGATTGCAGGGAGCAACTTCGTTCAAGGACATGAGCGATAAGACTATCGGGGGCGACGCAAGTCGCCCCCATCTTTTTTGGCCATTTTTCTTCGACGGCCAGCCTCCAACATCTACTCGAGCCGGAAGTGGCCCACAATCTCCCGTAACCTGTCGTAGGTCTGCTGCATCGCGGCGGAGCTGGCTACCGTCTCCTCCCCGTTGTGAGTCAGCTGGCGGATCACCTCGGCAATCGCACTCATGTTGCGATTGATCTCTTCGGCTACCGCACTCTGCTGTTCCGCCGCCGTGGCGATGTGGCTGATAAGATCGTTGATCTCCACCACCTCTCCCGCCATCAGATCCAGCGATTCATTGACCCGGGTGGTGTTCTCGGCGGCGCCCTGGCAACTCTGCTTGGTGTTGCTCATGGCATCCACCACCGTCTGGGTACCCCGCTGCAGACTGGCCAGCATGGTCTGGATCTCCGCCGTGCTCTGCTGGGTGCGAGCGGCGAGGGAACGCACCTCGTCGGCCACCACCGCAAAGCCACGCCCCTGTTCACCGGCGCGGGCCGCCTCGATGGCGGCGTTGAGGGCCAGCAGGTTGGTCTGCTCGGCTATGCTGCCGATCACGCCCAGTACTGAACCAATCTGCTGCACATCTTGCTGCATGGCCTCGATGGAGCGGGCAGTGGCCTCCACCTCGTCCACCAGCGCCATCACGCTGGCCATGGCCTGATCCACCACCTGGCGGGACTGGCTCGCCAGCTGCTGGCTCTGGCCGGTCAGCTGGGCCGTGCTGGCCGCACTCTCCGACACCGAGACGGCGGTACGGCTCATCTCGTTGATGGCGGTCACCACCTGCTCGGTCTCCCGCACATGATCCGCCAGCAGGGACTGGACGGCACCGGTCTGGCTGGCCAGCCCCTCGATACCGCTGTTGAGCTGGCCACTGGCTTGCCGCACCTCGTTCATCATCTCCTGCAGCCGCTCGATAAAGCGGTTGATACCGGCCGAAATCTGGCCCAGATCATCGGTACTGGTTACCGCCAGCCGACGGGTCAGATCCCCGCTGCCACGGGAGAGCTCCAGCACCAGATCCCGCAGCGAAAGGATGGGACGATAGGCCAGATTGAGCGCCAGTACGGCGAGCACCATCACCACCACCGCCACCCCGAGCAACGCCATGATGATCTGGCCGTTGAGCGCCTGGGTCATGGTACGGATGTAGTCGAGATCGATGTAGCCAGTCAGCGTCCAGCTGCTGCCACGGATATCCAGCGGATTGGGACGAGCCTCGTTCTCCCCCTGTGGCTTGCTGCTGTAGAGCACATTGCCCTGGCCATCGGCCAGCGAGAAGTAACGCCCCTCGCCGCTCACCTTCTCCAGCAGGTTCTTGAACTCGCTCATGTCGAGGTAATAAAGGTAGGCAGAGTCGGCCCCTCGCGGCACCAGAATGGAGATGACGGGCTTGCCATCCACCTGCTGCAGCGGGCTGACGGTGATCTGGTTGTTGGCGGCGGGGATCAGCTTGCGCAGCGCATCGACCTTGGCCGTATCGTTGATGACCCCGCTCACGTCGAACGCCATGTCGCCGATCACCTTGACGATATTGTGAAAGCCGGTCTCTTCCAGCGTCTTCTTGACGTTGGTCACCCCGAAGTTGAGGTTGGCCGCCAGCAGGATTTTTTGATTGATGTCGCTGGCCAGCTTCTCTTTGACCAGGGAGATCTGCTCGTTGATGTTCTGGGTGGCCTGAGTGCGGATGTAGGCGCTGATGAAGTGATTGACGCTGAACCAGGCAGTGCCGATGGTGACCAGAATGGCCAGCAGCAGCAAGACGTAAATCTTGACCTTGAATGGCATGGGATCCCTCCAGAAGAGAGGGCTGGCACTGCCAACCCTCTCTGCCAATCGTTATTTCTTCTTGGCGTACTTCATGGAGTCCAGCGCCACCGCCAGAATGATGATGCCGCCCTTGATGATGAACTGCCAGTAAGGGCTGACCCCGATATAGGTCAAACCATAGTTGATCAATGTAAAGATGAGTACCCCGGTGATCACCCCGGCGACCGTGCCCACCCCGCCGGCAAACGACACCCCACCCACCACGCAGGCGGCGATGGCATCGAGTTCATACATGAAGCCGAGGTTGTTGGTGGCACTGCCGATCCGGCCTGCTTCCAGCATACCGCCGAAGGCGTAGAACACCCCAGCCAGCGCATAGATCATCACCAGGTTGACCGCCACGTTGACGCCTGAGACCTTGGCGGCTTCCGGGTTGCCGCCGATGGCGAAGATGTTCTTGCCAAAGCGGGTCTTGTTCCACAGTACCCAGACGAACACGCTGGCGATGGCGGCATAGAAGGTCAGATAGGATAGCTTGAAGCCGCCCAGCTTGATGAACCCCTGCGCGAAGCTGGAGAAACGGGGGTCAAAACCGGCTACCGGCGAGGCGCCCACCGAGTCAAAGTAGAGGGAGTTGATGCCGTAGACGATGATCATGGTGCCCAGGGTGGTAATGAACGGGGTGACGTTCAGATAGGCCACGATGAGACCGTTGACCAGACCAATCAGGGCCCCCACCACGCACACCAGCAGGATCACCGCAGGAATGGGCACTTCGCCCAGGCTGGGAAACACCTTGTTGACGTTGGTCAGCGCCTGCAGCATGGTCGCCGCGATGAGTGCCGCCAGGCCGACCTGACGACCGGCCGACAGATCCGTACCCTGGGTGATGATGATGCCAGCCACCCCCAGCGCGATGATGACCCGTACCGAAGACTGGGTCAGGATGTTGCTGAAGTTGGTGAGACTCAGGAAGGAGGGTTCCTTGATCACGATGATCATGAGCAGCACCAGCAGCACCACGTAGATGCCGTTCTCCTTGAGCGCCCGCATCAGATTGAAATTTTTAGCCGACTCCATAAATGTCTTCCTGTCTCTAGAGGTACAGAGATGCCAGGCGCAGTATCTCGCTCTGGTCAGTTTCTTTGGTATTGACGATCCCGGCGACCCGGCCATTGCTCATGACCATGATGCGATCCGTGATGCCGAGCAGTTCGGGCATTTCCGACGAGATGATGATGATGCCCTTGTCCTTCTTCGCCAGCTCCAGGATGAGCTGATAAATCTCGAACTTGGCCCCCACATCGATGCCACGAGTCGGTTCATCCAGCATCAGGATCTCTGGTTGGGTCAGCAGCCAGCGGCCGATGATCACCTTCTGCTGGTTGCCCCCCGAGAGGGAGCCGATCTGGGTCTGCTGGGTCGGTGTCTTGACCCGCATGGAGTCGATGACCCACTGGGTATCGCTCTTCATCTTGTTGTCGCTGAGCAGCCCCATGGAGCCCTTGTAGTTGTCCATGTTGGCGATCAGGGAGTTGAAGGCGATATCGAGGCGCGAATAGATGCCGGTGGAGCGCCGCTCCTCGGTCACCAGTGCAAAACCGTTGCGGATCGCCTCGTGGGCATTGTGGTTCGCCACCGGCTGACCGTGCAGCTTGATGACCCCTTCACTGCGATCACGGATGCCGAACAGGGTCTCGACGATGTCGGTGCGCTTGGCCCCCACCAGTCCGGCGATGCCGAGGATCTCCCCCTTGTGCAAGTTGAAGGTGATGTCCTGAATGGAGGGCTGGTTCTTCGCCGTCAGGTGCTCGACTTCGAGGATCACCTCTTTCGGCTGGTTGGTCTTCTCCGGGAAGCGCTGGGTCAACTCACGGCCGACCATCATGCCGATGATCTGATCCATGGTCATGCCCTTGAGCGGCTGGGTCGCCACCCACTGGCCATCCCGCAATATGGTGATCTCGTCACACAGCTGGAAGATCTCTTCCATCTTGTGGGAGATGTAGACGATGCCGCAGCCCTTCTCCTTGAGCTTGTTGATGATCTTGAAGAGGTGACTCACCTCTTTCTCGGTCAGCGAGGAGGTAGGCTCGTCCATGATGACGATCTTGGCGTCATAGGAGAACGCCTTGGCGATCTCGATCATCTGCATCTGGGAGACGGAGAGGGTTCCGACCTTGACCCGCGGGTCGATGTCGATATCCAGCTCGTCGAAGATATGCTTGGTGTCCTGATACATCTTGCCGTGGTCGACAAACAGTCCCTTGGTGGGATAGCGGCCGAGCCACATGTTGTCCATCACCGAGCGTTGCAGCACCAGGTTCAACTCCTGATGTACCATGGAGACGCCATTCTCCAGCGCCTCTTTGGAGGAGGTGAAGTTGATCTCCTGCCCCTTGAAGAAGATCTTGCCCTGATCCTTCTCGTAAATGCCGAACAGGCACTTGAGCAACGTGGATTTTCCTGCCCCGTTCTCGCCCATCAACGCATGCACAGAATGAGGACGGACCCGTAAATTGACATTATCGAGTGCCTTGACGCCGGGAAAGCTTTTACTGACGTCAATCATCTCCAACAGCCATTCTGATTGTTGCTGTGTTGTCATATCAGCCATCACATCTGGTTGAAACTGAGGGCAAGGGGAGACCCCTTGCCCGGGAGGAGGGAATTATTCGAATTTGGACAGGTTGTCAGCATCGACACCAACGTAGGGAACGCGCACAACCTTGTTGACGATGTTCCACTTGGTGCCTTCACCGGCCGCTTTGCCTTCTGCCAGGTTCTTGGTCAGCTCGTAAGTCGCCTTGGCCTGGTTGGCGGCATCGTTCAGCACGGTACCGGCCATGGCACCGCTCTTGACCAGTGCCAGCGCTTCCGGCAGAGCATCAACCCCGAATACCGGGATGGCGGTCTTGCCTTGGGCCTTCAGCGACTCGACGGCACCCATCGCCATGCCATCGTTGTTGGCGATGACCACTTCGATCTTGTTGGCGTTGGGGCCGGAGATCCAGGCGTCCATCTTGTCCTTGGCCATGGCGGTATCCCACATACCGGTATCCATGTGCAGCTGCTCGGTCTTGATGCCGCCGTCGTTCAGGGTCTTGATGACGTAGGTGGTGCGGGCTTCGGCATCGGGGTGACCCGGCTCGCCCTTGAGCAGCACGAACTGGATGACGCCGTCCTTGTTCAGATCCCAGGCCGGGTTGGCTTTCCAGTGCTTGGCGATCAGCTGACCCTGGATGATGCCTGACTCCTTGGAGTCGGTACCCACGTAGTAAGCCTTGTCATAGCTGGCGAGATCGGCAGCGCTCGGCTCCTTGTTGTAGAACACCACGGGCACATCCTCGCCACGGGCCTTCTCGATCACGACCGGGGCCGCCGCCGGGTCAACCAGGTTGATGGCCAGCGCCTTCACGCCTTTGGCCAGCAGTACGTCGACCTGATCGTTCTGCTTGGACTGGTCATTCTGGGAGTCATTCATCAGCAGCTCCACCCCCGGGTTGGCCGCCGCTTCCTTCTCGATTGCCTTGCGCACTACCGCCATGAAGTTGTCGTCGTATTTGTAGACGGTCACCCCGATGCGGGTTTCGGCATGAGCGGTGGCCCCAGCCATCAGGCTCATCAGTACGGCGGCAATGGTCGTGATCTTTTTCATTGTTATGCTCCGATCTCTCTATCTGTTTTTGTAGGGAATGCTGTACACCAAGTGAACTGGTGCCAGCCTAATGTAATCAGTTTGTTGTATGACAATCTGTGATCATGACAACAAAATGAAAACGTTTACACTCTGTTACATAGCAACAAATCAATTAAAAATCATGCAGTTACATTTGCTCGCTGAGACTAAAGCCCTGAACGAGGCTCTTTCTTGTTAAGCAATCGCTCAGATTCAGCGTAGAACACAGTTCCAATAGTAGCCGCCCGGCTGCAACCAATATTCCGGCCGCACGCTCTGGCTCCAGGAGTCATCGCCCCCAATCCCCATATGAAAGCCATCGAGACAGAGATGCAGCCCTCCCTCGGCCACCAGATCGGTCTGGTGGCGGGCCTGTGCCAGCTGCTGCTGACTGAAGCGGCTCAAGCTGAAATGGAACAGCCCCTCGACCTCGATGCTACCCAGTTGCAGCTGGCGGGTGTCGCAGCGCAGCCCGTTGTCGGTCGGAAACACATACGCGGTGTGCAGCGCATCGAGCGACGACTGCCAGCGACCGAGGTCGGCAGCCAGCAGGCGATCCGGATAGTTCTCGTGCGGACCACGCCCCAGCCAACTCACCTCTCCTGCCGCCAGCACTTCGTCGGCCAGCCAGAGCCGGGCGCCGATGCGCGGCAGAGAGGGCATCTCGGCCGCTACCTCCACTTCGATGGCGAGGCGCATGGCCCCATCCTGATCGAACTCGTGGCGCCAGCGGGTCAGCAGCTTGAGCGTATCGCCGACGAAGTAACCGTGGCGTACCGTCACAATCCCTTGGTCAGGGCTCACTACCAGGTCGAGGCAGCGGTACTGCAACTCATTGAGCCCGGCCTCCTGCCAGCGAGCGATCCAGGCGTTGGGATCGGCGTGGTCCGCCTCGCTGGTACCAACGTCGTTGTCGAGCGGTGCCCGATAGAAGTGATCGGCGATGGCCTCTTTCAGTTGCTCGCGCCCCAGCTTGCACCAGCTTTGGATGCGGCCGCTGGCCTTGTCCAGCCGCCACTCGCTGGCGGCCGCCCGGATCTGCCAGCCATCCGCTAGCTCGATGAAGGTGGCCGGCGTGCGGGCGGCAGGCAGCGCCAGCGGCGCAGGCAACATGCATTGCTGGCGCGCCACCTCGTGACCGGCCGCAGACCAGGGCGTGGCGGCGGGCTGCACGATGGCGAGATCCAGCCAGGCGAGTGCGCCCGGCGCAAAGGCCGGCAACCGCTCCAGCAGAGTCAGCGTCACGCTTCCCTGCGGCGCCAGGGTGAGTGGGCATTCACCCTGGCTCACCACCACGCCGTCTTCGCACAACCGCCACTGCAACCGCTCGTTGTCCGTCTCGCGAAACAGGTATTCACTGCGGATCTCGACCGTCAGTGGTTGGCGCTCGAGCAACCTCAACCCGAACGGCTGCTGGGCCCGTTTTGCCTCAAACAGGGCGGGATGGGGGGTGCGGTCGGGGAACACCAGACCGTTGCAGCAGAACTGGCGATCATTCGGGGTATCGCCGAAATCACCGCCATAGGCCCAGAAATGGCGGCCGTCATCGGTCAGCTTGTCCAGTCCCTGATCGACCCAATCCCAGACGAAACCACCCTGCAGCCGCGGATGATCGCGAAATGCCTGCCAGTAGTGGGCATAGCCCCCCAGGCTGTTACCCATGGCGTGGGCGTATTCACACAGGATCAGCGGGCGGGTCTCGCCCGGCAGGCCGATCCACTTGGCCAGCGCCCACTTGGGTACCGCCGGGAAAGGCTGATCCTGATGGGTGCGGGCATACATGGGGCAGATGATGTCGGTGGCCGGCGTATCGGCCCCACCCCCTTCGTATTGCACCGGACGGCTCGGATCCGCCCGCTTGACCCAGCCATACATGGCATCGTGGGCCGGGCCATAACCCGACTCGTTGCCAAGGGACCAGATGATGATGCTGGGGTGGTTGAAGTCGCGAGCCACCATGCGGGTCACCCGCTCCAGGAAGGCGTTGCTCCAGGCGGGATCCCGCGCCAGCCGCCCCATCGGGGTCATGCCATGGGTCTCCAGGTTCGCCTCGTCCACCACGTAGAGACCGAGCCGATCGCACAGCCGATACAGCTCGGGGTGATTGGGGTAGTGAGAGCAGCGCACCGCGTTGAAGTTGTGCCGCTTCATCAACAGCAGATCCTGCTCGATGGCGGCGGGGGTCACCACATGGCCACTGGCCGCATCGTGTTCGTGACGGTTGGCGCCGCGAATGAGCAGCGGCTGGCCGTTGACCCGCAGCAGGCCGCCACGGATCTCCACCGCCCGAAAGCCCACGTCATAGGCTTCGCTCTCGATGGGCTCCCCCTGCTCGTCCAGCAGGGTCAGGGTCAGGCGATAGAGGTGAGGGGTCTCGGCGCTCCATTTGCGCGGGGCCGCCACTTCGAGCCAGTACTCGGCGCGATCGTCATACGCCCCTTTCTCGTCAATGGCTTGCGTGCCGATCGGCTGGCGCAGGGTCGCCACCTGCTCACCGCCGTCATAGAGGCAGGCCGCCACCGACAGACCGGTCCCATTGGCCGCCTGCAGCGCGATCTTGAGGCGGCCATCGCGATAGCAGGCGTCCAGCTCTGGGGTGACCCGAATGTCCATCAGATGACGAGCCGGTTTGTGCAGCAGGCTGACGGAGCGGAAGATACCGCTCATGCGCCACATGTCCTGATCTTCCAGATAGGAGCCGTCGGACCAGCGCAGCACCAGCACTGCCAGCCGGTTGTCACCGCTGGAGAGGAAAGAGGTCAGGTCAAATTCGGCAGGCAGCCGGCTGTCCTGGGAGTAACCGACCCAGCGGCCGTTGCAGAAGAGGTGAAAAGCGCTGTCCACCCCATCGAAGATGATCCGGGTCTGACCGCTGGCGAGCCAGTCAGCCGGCACGCTGAACTCGCGGGAGTAGCAGCCGGTGGGATTCTCGGCCGGCACCCGCGGTGGATCGCACGGGAAGGGATATTTGATGTTGGTGTAGATGGGCACATCTGTCGCAGGCCGCAACCCTGGGTAGGCCGCATCCAGCTGCCAGTTGCCCGGCACCTTGATGGCACAGGCATCCGGCAGATCCTCGACCAGCCAGTGCTCCGGCACCAGCTCGGGCGCCGCGAAGAAGGAGAAACGCCACTCCCCATCCAGCAGGGTGCGCGATGGCGAGGCGAGATCATCCCGCGCCGCGGCTTCGCTGCGCCAGCTGAACAAGGGGGTATGGGCAGACAACCGATTCACTGCGGTAATCGCCTGGGTCTGCCAGTCCTGACGGGCCACTATCTCCCTGAGCATTCTTCTCTCTCCCTGCATGAACGCCGAAAACGTATGCAGTGTAGGGGAGTTTTGCCCGGTGATCGGCGATCTCGCTCACACAGATGTAAACGATTACACTAAATTTGTTAAGTAAAACAGGGTAAAAATGCGCTAAATGCAGGTAAAAGGCGAAGGCTCCGGATCACGCGCCGCAAAAACGGCGATCCGGAGCGGTAAACGGAGGTAAATGAAAGGGATCAGCTTCGAACAGGAGCCACCGAGTGGCGGTTGATCAGGGTCGGGGTGTAAATGCGGCTCTGCACCGCCTCGCTTTCCCCCGCCGCCAGCTGCAGTGCCAGCTTGGCCGCCTGGGCAGCCATCAGTTCAACTGGGTAGCGCATGGTGGAGAGCTTGGGGCGCAGGTATCTGGCATAGATGATGTCATCGAAGCCCACCACCGACACCTCCTCCGGCACCTTGAGGCCGTTGTCCGCCAGCACCGAGATGGCCCCCGCCGCCATGGCATCGTTGTAGGCCACCACGGCCGTGATGGGCAGCCCCTTGGCCAGCAGGTTGAGCATGGCGCGCTCGCCGCCCTCCTCGTTGGGCATGCCGCTCTCCACCAGCTCGGGATCGGCGCGCAGCCCCGCCTCGGCCAGCGCATCCTGATAGCCCTGCAGCCGCAGGATGGCATCTTCGATGGCGTGATCCGAACTGAGGAAGGCGATGTGGCGGTGGCCCAGCTCCAGCAGATGGCGGGTCGCCGTGGCGGCCCCCTGCCGGTTGTTGAGGGCGATGCAGCGCCCCTTGAGCGCCGGGATGTCGCGGTTGATCAGCACCATGCCGGGCACCCGCAGCGCGTAGTCGATCAGCTCCTCATCGCTCAGCGCCTTGCTGTGCACCACCAGCGCCTCGCAGCGCTTGCCGATCAGCAGTTCGATGGATTCGCGCTCCTGCCGAGCCTTGTGAAAACCATTACCCATCAACAGGTGCAGACCCTGTTCCACCGCCACCGCGGCCACCCCCTTGACCAGGGCGCCGAAGAAGGGATCCGCCACGTCGCCCACCAGCACCCCCATGGTGTCACAGGTCTGGCTGACCAGTGCCCGCGCGTTGGCATTGGGGGTGTAGCCCAGTTCGGCCATGGCCTTCTGTACCACCTCGCGGGAAGCGGCACTGGCCTTGGGTGAGTTGTTCATCACCCGTGAAACCGTTGCCACCGATACGTTGGCCAAACGGGCGACATCCTTGATGGTACTCATGCTGTTTTCACTTATTTCACGGCTCGGGATGGCGCCATTATACCGAGCAATGTCACTGATAACAGGGGGGAAAACCATATTGCTGAAATGATGACCATCAAAACAAGTGTAATCGTTTACACATATTTGTTAGCCAGTTCACAGTTTGCCCGCCGGCCCCTCGGCTAGACTCCTTCACAGGCTTTTTCAGCGTGGAGATGAGGATGAAAGTACTGGTCACCGGCGGCTGCGGCTACATCGGCAGCCACACCTGCCTGGCACTGCAAGCGGCTGGCATGGAGCCCGTGGTGGTGGACAACCTCTGCAACAGCAAGGCGGGCGTACTGGCTCGCATCGCCGCCATCAGCGGGCGCGAGCCCCGCTTCTATCAGGGGGATATCCGTGACCCGGCCCTGCTGGATCGCATCTTCAGCGAGCAACGGATCGACGCCGTGATCCACTTCGCCGCCCTCAAGGCGGTCGGCGAGTCCACCCGCCTCCCCCTCGCATACTACGAGAACAACCTGAGCGGCACCCTGGTATTGCTGCAGGCGATGCAGCGGGCCGGCGTCCATAACCTGGTGTTCAGCTCGTCGGCCACCGTCTACGGCGACCCGGCCAGCACCCCCATCCGGGAGGATTTCCCGCGCAGCGCCACCAACCCCTACGGCCGCTCCAAGCTGATCATCGAAGAGATCCTCGAGGATCTGCAACGGGCCGAGCCGCACTGGAGCATGACCCTGCTGCGCTACTTCAACCCGGTCGGCGCCCACGAGTCGGGCACCATGGGGGAAGATCCCCAGGGGATCCCCAACAACCTCATGCCGTTTTTGACCCAGGTCGCCATCGGCCGGCGCGACTGCCTTTCCATCTTTGGTAACGATTACCCCACCGTCGACGGCACCGGCGTGCGCGACTACATCCACGTGATGGATCTCGCCGAAGGGCACGTCAAGGCGCTACAGCACTGCGCCAGCAAGGGCGGCGTGCACGTCTACAACCTGGGCACGGGCCAGGGCCAGAGCGTGCTGCAGATGGTCGTGGCGTTCGAGACAGCCTGCGGCCGCCCCTTGCCCTATCGCATCGAACCAAGACGCCCCGGCGACATCGCCGAATGCTGGGCCGATCCCGCCAAGGCCGAGCGCGAGCTGGGCTGGCGAGCCCGGCGGGATCTGGTCGCCATGTGCGCCGACAGCTGGCGCTGGCAATCCGCCAACCCCCAGGGGTACGAGGCGTGATGTCCGTTTTGCTCCCTTCTCCCGTCACGGGAGAGGGGCCACAGATGAGCGGCGCTCCCGCCCTCATCACTGCCCGCAATTCCTTTTATTGAGCTTGAGGAGTGATGATGTTCAACCCGGTTGATCACCCCCACCGTCGTTTCAACCCGCTGACCGGCCAATACGTGCTGGTCTCCCCTCACAGGGCCAAGCGCCCCTGGCAGGGCCAGGTCGAGAAGGTGAGCCAGGCGCCGAGCCAGGCCCATGACCCCGACTGCTTCCTCTGTGCCGGCAACAAGCGCGTCACCGGCGACCAGAACCCCGACTATCGGGACACCTTCGTCTTTACCAACGACTTCGCCGCCCTGATGCAGGACACCCCGGCCGCCAGTGGCCAGCAGGATCCCCTGCTCAAGCTGGAAGCCGCCCGTGGCACCAGCCGGGTCATCTGCTTCTCGCCAGATCACGGCAAGACCCTGCCCGAACTGCCCCTGCCTGCCATCGAGCAGGTGATCACCACCTGGATGGCGCAGGTGGCCGAGCTGTCGGCCCAGTGGGAGTGGGTGCAGGTGTTTGAAAACAAGGGCGCCGTCATGGGTTGCTCCAACCCTCATCCCCACGGTCAGCTGTGGGGCAGCGACTTCCTGCCCAATGAAATTGCCCGCGAAGAGCAGCACCAGCGCGACTGGCTGGCGGAGCACGGCCGCCCGCTGCTGGTCGACTACGTGGAGCGGGAGCTGCAGGATCGCTCTCGCATCGTGGTGGAGACCGCCCACTGGCTGGCGGTAGTCCCCTTCTGGGCGGCCTGGCCGTTCGAGACCCTGCTGCTGCCCAAGCGCCACGTTCCCTCCCTGCTCGACCTCACTCCCGAGCTGCAGCAGGATCTGGCCATCGCGCTCAAGGAACTCACCAGCCGCTACGACAACCTGTTCGAGTGCAGCTTCCCCTACTCCATGGGCTGGCACTTTGCCCCGCCCCACTCCGACTGCCCAGAAGCGTGGCAACTGCACGCCCACTTCTATCCGCCGCTGCTGCGCTCCGCCACGGTGCGCAAATTCATGGTGGGCTTCGAGATGCTGGCCGAGACCCAGCGTGACCTTACCCCGGAACAAGCCGCGGAACGGCTGCGGGCGCTTTCCCCCATTCATTACAACCAGACCAATCAGGCCAACGAGGAGGCCCTATGACCCCGAGCCAGCGCGTCAGCGCCGTGTTTGCCGAGCAGTTTGAGCAACAACCCGACCTGCTGGTGCGGGCCCCCGGCCGCGTCAACCTCATCGGCGAGCACACCGACTACAACGACGGCTTCGTGCTGCCTTGCGCCATCGACTACGAGACCTGCGTCGCCATCGGCCTGCGCGACGACAGCCTGGTGCACGTGATCGCCGCCGACTACGGCAACCAGCGCGACCTGTTCGATCTCGACCAGCCCATCGGCCACCATGCCGACCAGCGCTGGAGCGACTACATCCGCGGGGTGGTGAAATACCTGCAGGAGCGGGGCTATCCGCTGCGCGGCCTCAATCTGGTGGTCTCCGGCAACGTGCCGCAGGGGGCCGGCCTCTCCTCTTCCGCCTCGCTGGAGGTGGCCATCGGCCAGGCCTTCAAGGAGGCACTGGGGCTCGCCATCACGCAAGCCGAGATTGCCCTCAACGGCCAGCAGGCGGAGAACCAGTTCGTCGGCTGCAACTGCGGCATCATGGACCAGATGATCTCCGCCAGCGGCAAACAGGATCACGCCCTGCTGCTCGACTGCCGTTCGCTGGAGACCCGACTCATCCCCATGCCCACCGATCTGGCGGTGCTGATCGTCAACTCCAACGTGCGCCGCGGCCTGGTGGACAGCGAATACAACACCCGCCGCCAGCAGTGCGAAGCGGCGGCCCGTCACTACGGGGTCAAGGCGCTACGCGATCTGGATCTAGCGGCGCTGGAAGCGGGCAAGACCGGGCTGGATGAAGTCTGCTACCGCCGTGCCCGTCACGTGGTGGGCGACAACAGCCGCACCCTGGCCGCCGCCGATGCGCTGGCGCAAGGGGATCTGGTGCGCCTCGGCGAGCTGATGGCCGACTCCCACGCCGCCATGCGCGATGACTTCGAAATTACCGTGCCCGCCATCGACGGTCTGGTGGAGATCATCAAGGCCAGGATCGGCACCGAAGGCGGCGTGCGGATGACCGGCGGCGGCTTCGGTGGCTGCGTGGTCGCCCTGCTGCACCCCGACAAGGTGGCCGAGGTGATCGCCGCGGTCGATGCCGAGTACCCGGCCCGCTTCGGCCTCAAGGCCGACAGCTACGTCTGCCGCGCCAGCGCGGGGGCGGGAAGACTATGAGCCCATTGATGATGCAGGCCGACGGCGACGTCTGCCGGATCGGCAACACAGGTGCAGGCACACTATGAGCGACGCCATGATCCCGTTCGAGCTGGAAAACGAGGAGGGGCTGCGCCTGCGCGGCCTCGATTTCGGCGCCACCCTCACCTCCCTCACCCTGCCGGTGGCGGGCGGGCGCCGCGAAGTGCTGCTGGGCTGCGCCGATGAGGTCTACCCTGCTCAGCAGGTGTGGCTGGGGGCGGTGGCGGGCCGCTTTGCCAACCGCATCGGCAACGCCGAGCTGCTGCGCGACGGCCAGCGCTGGCCGCTGGATGCCAACCAGTCGCCCCACTGCCTGCACGGCGGACGGGCGGGGTTTCATCGCCAGCACTGGCAGATCAAGGAGCAGGAGGCGGACCGGGTCAGGCTGACCCTGCTCTCCCGAGCGGGGGATCAGGGCTTTCCCGGCAACCTGCGGGTCACGCTGGAGTACCGGCTGGAGCAGTGCGATCTGGTGGTGGATTTCGTCGCCAGCACGGATGCCGCCACCCCGGTCAGCCTCACCAGCCACACCTACTTCAATCTCGATGGACAAGCCGCCGGCGGCGATGTGCGCGGCCACCTCATCCGCCTCAATGCCGACCGTTTTCTGCCGACCGACCAAAGCGGGCTGCCACTCGCGCTCGCACCGGTGGAGGGGCCGTTCGATCTGCGCCACGAGCGCCTTATCGGACAAGACTGGCTGAGCCACCCCCAGCAGCAACAGGCCAAGGGGTATGATCACGCCTTCGTGCTCAACGGGCCGAGCGCCGAGTGGGCGGCGCGGGTGGTCTCGGGGGATCGCCAGCTGGCCATGGAGGTCTACACCAACCAGCCCTCGCTGCAGTTCTACACCGGCAACTGGCTGGCCAATACGCCGGCGCGAGGCGGCCAACTCCATCAGGATCACGCCGGCTTCTGTCTGGAGGCCCAGCAGCTGCCGGACAGCCCCAACCGGCCCGAGCTGGGGGATCCCTGGCTGTTGCCGGGGCAGACCTATCGTCACCAGACCCGTTATCGCTTTATCGCCGCCAGCTGACCCCGGCCCTCTCCGCCAGACCTGCGCTGACCACCCCAGGCGCGGCCGGGGCGGCGTCACCGTTTCGCGGCACGCTGGCTACACGCTGGCCCCGCGCGATCTTCTCCACGCCGATATGGCGGATGAAGAGGGCGCGGGGTCACCCGTCACATCCGCTCGCATACAAGTCCACGCAAGGAGTCGTTATGGATGATCACTACCTCGCCGCCCCCGACCGCTATCAGCGCCAGCCCTATCGACCCGCCGGTCGCCACGGCCTGCGCCTGCCCGGCATAGCTCTCGGCCTCTGGCACAACTTCGGCGCCGAGTGCGATCCCGCCACCGCGAAAGCCATGGTGCACCAGGCGTTTGATCTGGGTATCACCCACTTCGATCTGGCCAACAACTACGGGCCGCCGCCGGGGTCGGCCGAGATCACCTTCGGCAAGCTGCTCAAGGGGAGCCTGGCTCCCTATCGGGACGAGCTCATCATCGCCAGCAAGGCGGGATACATCATGTGGGATGGCCCCTACGGCGACGGCGGCAGCGCCAAATACCTGTTTGCCAGCCTGCACCAAAGCCTGCGCCGGCTCGGTCTCGACTACGTGGACATCTTTTATCACCACAGGCCGGATCCGCGCACCCCGCTGGAAGAGACCTGTCAGGCGCTGGCCCTGATGGTACGTCAGGGCAAGGCGCTCTACGTCGGCCTCTCCAACTACCCGGCCCCGCTCGCCGCGCAGGCCGCCGCCCGGCTGGCGGAGCTGGGCACCCCCTGTCTGGTCAATCAGCTCAAATACTCCCTGTTCCAGCGCGATATTGAAGCCGAAACCCTGCCGGTCTGCCGCGAGCACGGCATGGGGGTGGTCGCCTTCTCCCCGCTGGCCGGTGGGCTACTGAGCGATCGCTATCTGGCCGGCATTCCAGCGGGTTCTCGCGCCGCCAGTGCCAGCCCCTTCCTCAAGCCAGAACAGATCACCACCGGCAAGCTGGCCACCATCCGTGCCCTGCATGCGCTGGCGCAGCAGCGGGGCCAACCGCTGTCGCAACTGGCGCTGCAGTGGGTGCTGCGCGACTCTGTGGTGAGCTGCGCCCTGATCGGTGCCAGCAGCCCGCAGCAGATTGTCAGCGCGATGGAAGCCCAGGCCCAGCCTCCGCTGGATGCGGCGCTGCTGCAGAAAATCGAGGGGATCCTGGCCGGGCAGGGCCCCGCCTGATCGGAGCCGCTGAGCATCGAACGCCATGTAGGCCCGAATGAAAACCAACGACCTCGCCGTCGATCCCGCCGGCGGGGCCAGACGCCAACACAATATTCACTGGTTGCCCGCCCGATTTTCCTCCATCATTGGTCGCCCCGGCTCGGCTCGGGGCCGACTTCAACCGGACCAATAATCAAGAGATCTGAAACATGACAGAGTCTTACGCCCTGTTTGTCGCCTTCGTGCTGGGCATAGTGGAGGGCCTGACCGAGTTCCTCCCCGTCTCCTCCACCGGCCACATGATCATCGTCGGCCACCTGCTTGGCTTCGACGGCCCCAAGGCTGCCACCTTCGAAGTGGTGATCCAGATGGGCTCCATCCTGGCGGTGGTCGCCGTGTTCTGGCGCCGCCTGTTTGGCCTGATCGGCATACACTTCGGCCAGAAGCCGGCGCAGGGACACGCCACCCTCTCGCTGGTGCACATCATCCTCGGCATGCTGCCCGCCGTGATCATCGGCCTCGCCATCCACAGCTGGATCAAGGCCCATCTGTTCGGCCCGCAGACCGTGATGTACGCCCTGGTGGCCGGCGGTATCCTGCTGATCATCGCCGAGAAGTTTCGCCCGGCGGTACGCTCCGAAACCCTGGACGACATCAGCTACAAGCAGGCGCTCGGCATCGGCCTGTTCCAGTGTCTGGCGCTCTGGCCCGGTTTCTCCCGCTCAGGTGCCACCATCAGCGGCGGCATGCTGATGGGGATCAGCCGCCAGGCGGCGGCCGAGTTCTCCTTCATCCTGGCGGTGCCCATGATGGTGGCGGCCAGCGGGCTGGATCTCTACAAGAGCCGGGATCTGCTCTCCATGGCCGACTTCCCCATGTTCGCGGTGGGCTTCATCACCGCCTTCGTGGTGGCCATGATCGCCATCAAGACCTTCCTGGCGTTGATCCGTCGCCTCGACTTCATCCCGTTCGCCATCTACCGCTTCGTGGTGGCCTTCGCCGTCTATCTGGTGTTCATCGCCTGATCCGGCCGCGACACCATGCAAAAAGGGACCTCGAGGGTCCCTTTTTTATTGCCGCCATGGCTCAGTAGAGGCGATGGCTGATGCCGTTGAGCAGTCGCGACAGCCCCTTGGTGAACTGTACCGGCGCATCCTGCACCGTGTAGCAGAGGCAGCCGTCCGGGGTGTGCGGACTGTGGGCGTGGCTGGCATCGCGCCAGATAAAATCCCCGGCCTGATAGCGAGTGTCGCCATCTTCGATGGTGCCTGCCAGCAGCAAGGTCAGCTCATAACCCTTGTGGGTGTGCTCAGGGATACGGCCGCCCGCCTCTATGTGCAGCAGGCTGGCGCGGGCCCCCTGCTCGTCGAGCGGCAGGCTCACCTGCCGGATGGCGCCGATGTGGCGCCAGCTGGGAGCGTGATGTCGGGCCAGCACCCGCGGCAACCGGTACGACTGGCCCGCCACCTGCAGCTCGGGCTGGACCGCCGCCGACTGACTCAACGCGGCCGCACTGGCCACCGGCTGTTGCAGGATGCCGGCCAGCATGGCATCGAACGCCGCCGGCAGCGGCTCGCACTCTTCGGCCGGCGCCAGGTATTGCCGGGCCAGCTCCTCTTCGCAGGCCCGCAGCCGGGCCGCGCAATCGGGGCAGAGCTCGCAGTGAGCGGAAACGCCGACGGCCAGCGGCAGGGGCAGTTCGTCGGCGGCAAAGGCGCGCAACATGGCCTGAACGGGATGGGCTTTAATCATGGCCTTGCTCCACTTGTTCCTTCAATTTTTGTAATGCCAGTCTGAGGCGGGATTTGATGGTGCCGAGCGGCACGCCGAGCCGGTCTGCCAGCTCCTGCTGGGAGAGCTCCTGCAGGTAGATGCCACGCACCACCTGCTGCTGCGGTTCCGGCAGGGTGCCGACGTAATGGGCCATCTGGCGGGTCAGCACGGCGTCTTCGCCGCCACTCAGGTGCTCCTCTTCCGCCCTGAACTCCAGCATGGGCCACAGCTCTTCGGCACAGAGTTCTTCTTTGCTGGCGCGGCGCCGGCGCAGCATGTCAAAGCCCTGATTGCGCATCACGGTGTATATCCAGGTGGTGGCAGCCCCCTTGTCGGGGTGATAGAGCCGGGCCTTCTGCCACACCAGCAGCATGGTCTCCTGCACCAGTTCCATGGCGTTGGCCTCGCTGCCGAGGTGGCGCAGCCCGTAGCTGCGGATGCGCGGGGCAAAGTGCTGGAACAGGGTGGCGAAGGCGGCCTTGTCGCCATGCTCGGCCACCCGCACCAGCAGGGATTTCAGATCGCCGGCGGGGTCATCCATGGGGGGCGATATCCTGTGCGGAGTCGATTGTGATTGGCCAGTATATGCCATGGCGCCGTACCTTGAAGAGGGTGATGAGTACCAATACGTGCGCCGCGGCAAAAGGATCACCGGTGCCATATCAAAGAGTGCTCAGTGGCTGGCGACCAGCAACCCGCTCAGCAGGGAGAGCGCCGGCTGGTTGTCTTCCGCCGCCACCAGCCACTGCTTCTGCTCCACCGGGATCGGCAGCACCTCCAGCCAGCGCTGGGCCACCCAGCTGGCATCGCCCCAGTCGGGGTTGCGATAGAGGGCCGCGTATTCCGGGTAGTCTTCGAATACCTCCTGCAGCGCCCTGGCCAGCGAGTGCTGGTCGGCATTGAGCCGGCCGGTGCGCCAGGGTGGCAGCTGCTCCACCTCCCCGATCCGCAAGCCGTCTGCCTCCTGCCACAGATCGGTGATCCTGACCCGCTCCATGCCGAGCACTGTGATGCCGAGCAGACCGTCCGGCAGTTGATCGAAGTCGACGATCCGCACCCGGGTGGCGATGGGGTACATGTTGCGCAGCGCATCGGGCTGGCGGGGATCCAGCATGCAGAGGGCGAAGCCCTGATCTCCCGCCTGGGCGATCATGCGCTGGTATCTGGGCTCGAAGATGCGCAGCGGCATGATGCCGCCGGGCAGCAGATGGGCCGAGAGGGGAAACAGCGCCAGTTTCATCGACAGATTCCTCGGTAAAAGGTCCCTGTTGATACGACCGTGCCGACGGGGCAGATCATTCAGAACGAGTTGGAATAAAAAACCCCTTAACAATCAGGGGAAAATAGCCTGGACAAGCCGCTTCGATATGCAGTAGAAATGGATAAGCACCACAATTTCCATCCAATATTCTGGATTACGGTGCCAAATGCAGTGAAATATCCGCCCGTCCAACTCCGGCGGGCCGTCCCTATAGTTTTCTCGGGCCGATGCGGGTAAAATTCACGCCCTTATATATCAGTCATTTTTCGACGCGCAACCTTGGTGGTCAGTTATGAAAGAGCATATTCATCATCTACTTGAACAAACGGTAGCCAATCTCAAGTCCGCAGGCGTCCTGCCCGCCGACCTGGAAGCCCGGGTGCAAGTAGACCGATGCAAGGAGAAGGCTCACGGCGACCTGGCCACCAACCTGGCCATGCTGCTGGCCAAACCGGCCCGCAAGAACCCCCGCGAGCTGGCCGCTGCCATCATCGAGCACCTGCCTGCCTCCGATCTGATCGCCAAGGTCGAGATCGCCGGCCCCGGCTTCATCAACTTCTTCTTCGACCCGAGCTGGCTGGCCGGTCAGGTGGAAGCCATGGTGACCTCCGACAACGCCAACGTGAAGCTGCCGGCGCCGCAGACCGTGGTGGTGGACTACTCCGCCCCCAACGTGGCCAAGGAGATGGCGGTGCACCACATCCGCTCCACCGTGCTCGGTGACGTGGCCGCCCGCGCCCTCGAATTCCTGGGCCACAAGGTGGTGCGTGCCAACCACATCGGCGACTGGGGCACCCAGTTCGGCATGCTGATCGCCTATCTGGAGAAGATGGCCAACGAGCACGCCTCCGACATGGAGCTCAAGGACCTGGAAGCCTTCTACACCCAGGCCAAGCGTCACTACGACGAAGACGAAGCCTTCGCCGAGCGCGCCCGCAACTACGTGGTGAAACTGCAGGGTGGCGATGAGTACTGCCGCACCATGTGGAAGAAGCTGGTCGACATGACCATGGAGCAGAACCAGCGCAACTACGACCGTCTGAACATCTCCCTGTCCAACAAGGACATCATGGGCGAGTCCATGTACAACGACATGCTGCCGCAGATCGTTGCCGACCTGAAAGCCAAGGGGCTGGCAGTCGAGAGCGAAGGGGCCACCGTGGTGTTCCTGGACGAGTTCAAGAACAAGGATGGCGAGCCCATGGGCGTCATCATCCAGAAGAGCGACGGCGGTTTCCTCTACACCACCACCGACATCGCCTGCGCCAAATACCGTTACGAGAACCTGGGCGCCGACCGGGTCATGTACTTCATCGACTCCCGTCAGCACCAGCACCTGATGCAGGCCTGGACCATCACCCGCAAGGCGGGCTATGTGCCGGAGTCCGTTCCCCTCGAGCACCACGCCTTCGGCATGATGCTGGGCAAGGACGGCCGTCCCTACAAGACCCGCTCCGGCGGCACCGTCAAGCTGGTTGACCTGCTGAACGAAGCGGAAGAGCGCGCCAGCACCCTGCTGGAGAGCCGCAACAGCGACCTCTCTGCCGAAGAGAAGGCCCAGGTGGTGCACGCCATCGCCATGGGCGCGGTCAAGTATGCGGATCTCTCCAAGAACCGCACCACCGACTACATCTTCGACTGGGATCTGATGCTGTCGTTTGAAGGCAACACCGCCCCCTACCTGCAATACGCCTACACCCGCATCCAGTCCATCTTCCGCAAGGCCGGCGTCGATGCCGACACCCTGAGCGGCAAGGTGGTCCTGAGCGAAGATGCCGAAGAGACCCTGGCCCAGAAGCTGATCCAGTTCTCCGACGCGGTCAACGGCGTGGCGGACAAGGGGATGCCGCACCTGCTCTGTACCTATCTGTACGAGCTCTCCGGCAACTTCATGACCTTCTACGAAGCCTGCCCGATCAACAAGGACGGCGTGGACGAGGCGACCCGCCAGAGCCGTCTGCTGCTGTGCGCCGCCACCGCCAAGGTGCTCAAGCTGGGCCTGGGCGTGCTGGGCATCCACACCCTGGAACGCATGTAATAGATGGCGACCCGGGATTACGTCGGCAACAGCCCGAGACGACGGGCGGGTGGCCGTAACATCAAGAAAGCGGCCCCTCGCCGCTTTCCTGTTATCCCGGCACTGCTGGCCGGGGCCCTGGTCGTCGGTTTCGGCGCCTTCCTCTACCTCATCAACGGCAAGGGCGCCGATGCCCCCACCATCGAAGAGCAGGTGAAGGCCAACAAACCCAAGGCACAGGGCAATACCCTGCCCCAGGAGAAGTGGAGCTACATCGAGCGGCTGGAGAACAAGCAGGTGGACATCATAGAGCCGCCGCCCCAGCCGGGCGTGCTGCCGCCCCCGCCCGCCGAGACCATGACCCTGCAACCGGAGGCACTGCCCAAGCCGGTCGCGACCGACATCCCCCAGCCGGGAACCCCCATCGGTCAGGTGAAGCCCTATCAGCCGCAACCGGTGCAACCGGTGCAACCGGCCAAGCCGGCCACCGGCGCCCCGGTCGCCAGCGCCCGGGAGCAGGTGATCGACCAGAAGGCCGAGCGTGAGCGGATGGAGCGGGAGATCCGCGCCGAACTGGAGCGGGAGCGGGCCGAGGCCGCCAGGGCCAAGACGGCGACCCAGACTGCACAGACCGCAGCCGCCGACGGCGGTCGCTACATGATGCAGTGTGCCGCCCTGCGCTCCCAGGATTCCGCGGAATCCCTCAAGGCGCGCATCGCCTTCACCGCCGGGCTCTCCTCCAGTCTGCAGGTGGTGAACGGGGCCGGTGGCGCCGTCTACAAGGTGATGGTGGGCCCCTTCAACGGCAAGGCGGCGGCCGATGCGGCCAACCGCAAGCTGCAGGGCTCGGGCATCAGCGGCTGCATCCCCAAGAAGGGGTGATCGCCGCGTCCATGCACAGGGCCGGGTGGCAACACCCGGCCCTGTTTCTTTTGGCGCCATCCCGCGCCCACCCGATCCCTCCCCCGCGATCCGTGCTCGACACAGGCTTGAAAAGCCGTTTTGCCATCCCCATCTTTTCCTCCATGCACAGTCAGGCCGTCATTCGGCTCAAGCGAGGTAAGTAAAGTGACTACCATAGTTTCAGTTCGCCGCAACGGTCAGGTCGTCATCGGTGGCGATGGCCAGGTTTCTCTTGGCAACACCGTCATGAAGGGCAACGCCCGCAAGGTTCATCGCCTCTACAACGGCAAGGTACTGGCTGGTTTCGCCGGCGGCACCGCCGACGCCTTCACCCTGCTCGAGCGCTTCGAAGCCAAACTGCAGGCCCATCAGGGCAACCTGGAACGCGCCGCCGTGGCGCTGGCCAAGGACTGGCGCACCGATCGCGCCCTGCGCCGCCTCGAGGCGCTGCTGGCCGTCGCCGACGAGCACAAATCCTTCATCATCACCGGCAACGGTGACGTGGTGCAGCCGGAGCACGATCTCATCGCCATCGGCAGCGGCGGCAACTTTGCCCAGTCCGCCGCCATCGCCCTGCTGGAGAACACCGAGCTCGACGCCAAGAGCATCGTCGAGAAGTCCCTCAAGATTGCGGGCGACATCTGCGTCTTCACCAACGGCAACCACACCATCGAAGTACTGGACTACGCAGCCAAATAAGGCCGCCAGCCAAACCCCATTTTCCAAGGGGTGGGCCCTGCCCGCCCCGGATACAGGAACGCCACCATGTCCGAGATGACCCCGAGAGAAATCGTCCACGAGCTGGACAGACACATCATTGGTCAGGCCGACGCCAAGCGCGCGGTCGCCGTCGCCCTGCGCAACCGCTGGCGCCGGATGCAGCTCTCCGAGGAGATGCGCCATGAAGTGACCCCGAAGAACATCCTGATGATCGGCCCGACCGGTGTTGGCAAAACCGAGATCGCCCGTCGCCTGGCCAAACTGGCCAACGCCCCCTTCATCAAGGTGGAAGCGACCAAGTTCACCGAAGTGGGTTATGTCGGCAAGGAAGTGGACAGCATCATCCGCGATCTGACCGATGTCGCCATCAAGCTGGTGCGCGAGACCGAGATGGAGAAGATGAAATACCGCGCCGAGGAAGCCGCCGAAGAGCGCATCCTCGACGCCCTGCTGCCCAACCCGCGCAACAGCTGGGGTGAGGAAGAGAAAGCCGACAACTCCAACACCCGCCAGATCTTCCGCAAGAAACTGCGGGAAGGTCAGCTGGATGACAAGGAGATCGAGCTGGATCTGGCCGCCTCCCCCATGGGTGTCGAAATCATGACCCCGCCGGGCATGGAAGAGATGGCCAACCAGCTGCAGGGGCTGTTCCAGAACCTGGGCCAGAACCAGAAGAAGAAGCGCAAGATCAAGGTCAAGGAGGCCATGAAGGCGCTGATCGAAGAGGAAGCGGCCCGCCTGGTCAACCCGGAAGAGCTGAAGCAGAAGGCCATCGCCTCCGTCGAGAATAACGGCATCGTCTTCCTCGATGAGATCGACAAGATCTGCAAGCGCGGCGAGAGCTCGGGCCCGGACGTTTCCCGTGAAGGGGTTCAGCGCGACCTGCTGCCGCTGGTCGAGGGCTGCACCGTCAACACCAAGCACGGCATGGTCAAGACCGATCACATCCTGTTTGTCGCCTCCGGTGCCTTCCAGATCGCCAAGCCGTCCGACCTCATCCCCGAGCTGCAGGGCCGTCTGCCGATCCGGGTCGAGCTGACCGCCCTGACCACCGAAGACTTCGAGCGCATCCTGACCGAGCCGAACGCCTCCCTGACCGATCAGTACAAGGCGCTGATGGCCACCGAAGGGGTCAACATCGAGTTCACCCAGGATGGCATCCGCCGTCTGGCCGAAGCGGCCTGGCAGGTCAACGAGCGCACCGAGAACATCGGCGCCCGCCGTCTGCACACCGTGATGGAGCGCCTGATGGAAGACATCTCCTACGACGCCTCCGAGAAATCCGGCGAGACCTTCGTCATCAACACCGACTACGTCAACGCCCACCTCGGCAAGCTGATTGAAGACGAGGATCTGAGCCGCTTCATTCTGTAACAGGTTGATCGATAACGAGGAGCTGAGCGGTTTACTATCCTGCTCAATCCCATAGCAAGACGCCTCCCCTGTGGAGGCGTCTTCGTTTTCAGCGTTCTCCCGACTCGCAGCCGTCCCGGGCCACATCACCCTGCACGGCACGCTCCTCCCTTCCCGCCAACCAGAGCGCACTCATCAGCAGCAAGGCCGTCAGGGCGAAAGTGGCCCGGGTGGCAAACACCAGCTCGTCCGCCGTCGCGAGGGCGAGATCGGGCCGCCCTACCAGGGCGGCGAACAGGCCCCCCAGCCCCGCCGCCCCCGTCAGCTGGCCCAGGTTGCGCGACAGGGTCAGCAGTCCGGCCACGGCGCCCCGGCTCGCCCCCTCCGCCTCCCCCACCACGGCGCTGTTGTTGGCGGTCTGGAACAGGGCATAACCGGCGGTGAGCAGCAGGATGGGCAGCAGGTAGCCGAGGGGCCCGAGCGCCCTGTCCAGCAAGGCCAGCAAGACGGCGGCCACCACCATGAGCCCCAGGCCGAGGCGCACCACAGGGGTCGCCCCCACCCTGTCCACCAGCCAGCCGGCGGGCATGCCGGACAGCGCCGCCAGCAGCGGGCCCATGGAGATCATCAGCCCCACCGTCCCCATGTCGAGGGCAAAGGCGCCGTGCAGGTAGAAAGGACCGATCAGCAGAGTCGCCACCATGACGCTGGCCACCAGCGCACTGGCGATGATCCCGCCTCTTTGCCTGGACGCCCCCAGCAACGCCAGGGGCAGCAGGGGGCGACGGGCGCCCGAGTCGGCACGTACGAAGAGCGCCATGGCGACGAGCGCCCCTATCCCCGGCCAGGCTCCGAGCGGGCTGCCCCGGGTCAGTGCCAGCCCGTAGCAGAGCAGCGCCGTCACCAGCAGCAACAGACTGGTGAGCGGGAGGCTTCCCTCGGCAGAGTCCGCCTCATCCCGGGGCAGATCCCGCCAGGCACACCCCAGCGCCAGCAACGCCAGGGGGAGCAGCAGCAGGAAGGGTGCCTGCCAGCCAAATCCGCCGATCAACAGGCCGCCGAAGGAGGGGCCGAGCGCCGTGCCGCAGGCCGACAGGGTGCCGAGCAATCCCATGCTCCAGCCCCGTCGGGCTGGCGGCACCAGCTCTCCTGCCATGGCCAGCGAGAGCACCAGCATGCAGGCCGCACCCGCCCCTTGCAGGGTGCGAGCGGCAATGAGCCAGCCGATGGAAGAGGCCAGGGCGCACAGCAGGGAAGCCAGCGCAAAGACCCCGGTCCCCCAGAGCAGCAGGCGACGCCGCCCCAGACGATCCCCGAGCCGGCCCGCCACCACCGTCAGACTGGTGATCCCAAGCAGGTAGGCCACCAGCACCCATTGCAGGCTGGCGAAGGGCACGCCGAAGTCCTGCCCCAGGGCAGGCAGCACCAGGTTGGCCATGCTGCCCGCCAGCATAGGTAGCAGGGTGGCGAGCCCGAGCCCCGCGAGACCAAGACGGCGCGTCACGGGAGGGGAAACAAGAAGTGGTGTGGACATGGCAGTCTCTCCGGCAAGTGATGATGCACCCAGGCTAGCGGGGGTAGTGACAAGGCGGAAGACGCACGATTTGCAGCTTATAGTTGCACCAGACGCCATATGAAGAGATGGCAACTCGCGTATCATGAAGGGGTCGGCCCGTCAGGCGCCGCCTGCGAGGAGACGACCATGACCCCGGATTTCAACCTGCTGATCACCCTGGATGCCCTGCTGGAAGAGGGCAGTGTGGCGGGCGCCGCCAGACGGCTAGGCCTGAGTGCTTCCGCCATGAGCCGGGCCCTGGCAAGGCTGCGGGAGACCACGGGGGATCCGCTGCTCGTGCGGGCGGGACGCGGCCTGATCCCCACACCTCGGGCGCAGATCCTGCGGGATGAGGTCGCCCGCCTGGTTCAGGAGACCCGGGCCGTGCTGCGCCCCCAGCAGGAAGTAGACCCGGCGAGCCTGGAGCGCACCTTCCGCCTGCGATCCAGCGACGGCTTCGTGGAGGCGGTAGGCCCCGCCCTGCTGGCGCGCCTCGCCGTCGAGGCCCCCGGGGTGCGGCTGCACTTTCTGGCCAAACCCGACAAGGAGAGCGGCCCCCTGCGCCGTGGCGAGCTGGACTTCGAGACCGGGGTGATCGGCGCCACCACGGCCCCCGAGCTGCGCACCCAGGCCCTGTTCCAGGACCACTTCGTCGCCGTGGTGCACCCGGACCACCCCCTTTGCGACGGCACCCTGACCGTGGCGCGCTATGCCGCCGCCCGCCACGTGCTGGTCTCCCGCCGGGGCCAGCCACACAGCCTCATCGACGAGATCCTCGCAGGCCAGGGGAAGCGGCGCACCATCACCACCCTGGTTCCCGGGTTTGCGACGGCGCTGGCCCTGGTCAGGGAGAGCAATCTGGTGGCGACGGTGCCGCGCCTGCACTGCGCCAGCCTGCTCGGCGATCTGGTCACCCTGCCCCTGCCCTTCGCTCTGCCAGGGATCCGGGTCGCCCTGCTCTGGCACCCCAGTCAGGATGCCGATCCGGGCCACCGCTGGCTGCGCGCCCTGATACGGGACACCTGTGCCCGGCCCCCCTACCACACCGGGGCCACCGACACCCCCTGATCCGGGTCAGGCAGCGCCCGGCTCCATCACAGGCCCCTTGTGGCCCGGGCGCCCGCACCCGGGACCAGAAGCGCCTTTCACCACCCCATCACACCGACATGCCCGTGGCTTGGGCACAATCGGTGGATCCTTCCCCCTGCCGGACGGGGATCACGGCCCCTCAGAGCGGGGCGGATCACATTGCGGGCAAAAAGATCCTGTCGCCCGCTTCCGCATTTTTTATACGGTCGTATAATTGCGTACAAAATGCATACACCAGGAGCGCCAGCCAGATGCACCCCCCCCGTCAGAAACTGCTCGATACCGGCCTCGCCATCGCCACCGAGAAGGGGCTGCGCGGCCTCACGGTGCGCGAGCTGGCGGCGGCGGCCGAGGTGAACCTCGGCTCCTTCGTCTACCACTTCGGCAACCGCGACGCCTTTATCGACGAGCTGGTGGAGCTCTGGTACGCCCCCCTCTATGACGAGCTCAAGGCCGTGGCAGCCAAAGGCTCCTACCCCTCCGCCATCGCCATGTTCGAGGCGACCATGGAGGCGCTGATCGGGCTGGTGGCCCGCCAGCGCGGCTTCATCAACCACCTGTTTGGCGATGCGCTGGCGGGGGAAGGGGCGGCCCAGCGCTTTCTGCTCAGCCTGCCGCGCCGCCATCCCCTGCTGCTGATCGAACAGGTACGGATGGCACAGGCGGAAGGGTCGCTGGTCGCCGGTCACCCGCTCCAGCTGATGATCTTCATCATGGGGTCGGTCGGCCTGCCGCTGGTGATCGCCGGCAGTGGTCGCCAGCTCGGCTGGCTGCCCGAAAAGGCCGCCCCCTTTCTCAGCCAGATAGACAACCCCGAGGCCGCCAGACAACGGCTAGTATGGGCCCTGCACGGCCTGCTCCCCACCGACATCAAGGAAGGAGAAACGGCATGAAACAACCCATCGCCATCATCCCTATGGCAGCTCTGCTGCTGGCCGTTTTCGGTGGTGACCTCTGGTTGCAGAGCCATCCTCAAGGAGAAGCAGCATGAAACAACGCATTGCAATCGTGGCCCTGCTGCTAACCGTTATCGGTGGCTACCTCTGGTGGCAGGGGCGCCCGGCCGACGGCTCCATCCTCTACGGCAATGTCGACATTCGCGACGTCAATCTGGCCTTTCGGGTCGGCGGCCGCGTCGATCAGGTGCTGGTCGATGAGGGGGATAGCGTGAAAGCGGGTCAACTGCTGGCCCGCCTCGATCCGGTTCCCCTCACCCACAGCCGCGACAGCGCCCGCGCCAATCTGGCTGCGCTCACTGCCGCTAACGCCTTGATCCACAAAGGCTATCGCAGCGAAGAGACCGACCGCGCCCGGGCCGCACTGGCCGCCGCCGAAGCCGCTGCACTGGAGGCCAACCAGCAGTGGCGCCGCCAGAGCGCATTGGCCGCCACCGGCGCCATCTCCCGCGGTCAGCTCGATACTGCCCGCTCCCAGCGGGATCAGACCCAGGCGCAGGTGCGCTCGGCCCGCGAACAGCTCGCCCAGCTCGAAACCGGCTACCGCCCGGAGGAAATCGCCCAGTCCGATGCCCAGCTGGAAGGGGCCAAAGCGGCGCTCGCCAGTGCCGAACTGGCGCTGGCGGATGCCAATCTGACCGCCCCCAGCGATGGTATCATCATCAGCCGCGCCGTCGAGAATGGCAGCATGGTGCAGAGTGGAGCGACCGCCTTCAACCTCTCCCTAACCGCGCCGGTCTGGGTGCGCGCCTATGTGGAGGAGCCCTGGCTCGGCCACTTCCCGAGCGGCGCCAAGGTGACCCTCACCACCGACTCGCGGCCGGATCAGCCCTATCACGGAGTAGTGGGATTTGTCTCGCCCACCGCCGAGTTCACCCCGAAATCGGTGGAAACGCCGGACCTGCGCACCCACCTCGTCTACCGGCTGCGCATCGTGGTGCAGGATCCCGACCCGGCCCTGCGCCAGGGGATGCCGGTCACCGTCAGGCTGGCCCCATGAGCTGCGCCATCTCCCTCGAGGGGCTCACCAAACGCTTTGGCGAGCGGGTCGCCCTCAACGCCATCTCTGCCACCATTCCGGCTGGCGGCATCACCGGGCTGGTCGGCCCCGACGGCGCCGGCAAGAGCACTTTGCTACGCCTGCTGGCCGGTCTGCTGATCCCCGAAGCGGGCACCATCCGGGTGCTGGGGCTGGATCCGGTGAGCGAGGGGGATCTGCTGCGTCAGCGCCTCGGCTACATGCCCCAGCAGTTCGGCCTCTACGAAGATCTCAGCGTGCTGGAGAACCTCACCCTCTACGCTGACTTGCGCGGCGTACTGGAGCCCGAACGCACGCCCACCTTCGCGCGGCTGCTCGCCTTCACCGATCTTGCCCGCTTCACCGCGCGGCCAGCCGGCAAGCTCTCTGGCGGGATGAAGCAGAAACTCGGGCTGGCCTGCGCCCTGCTCGGCACCCCGGATGTGCTGCTGCTCGACGAACCGGGGGTCGGGGTCGATCCCATCTCCCGCCGCGCCCTCTGGCAGATGGTGCGCGAACTGGCCAAGGGGGGAATGACGGTGCTCTGGAGCACCGCCTATCTCGATGAGGCGGAGCTGTGCGACCACGTGCTGCTGATGGCGGATGGCGAGGTGCGCACCAGCGGCACGCCAGCCGATCTGATGGGGGCCATGGCCAGCCGCTGCTGGCTGCTGGAGGCGGGGCAACTGGATGGCCGCGAGCGACGCGCCCTGCTGCGCCGGGCACTGGCTCACCCGGCGGTGATGGATGGCGCGGTAGCGGGGGAGCGGGTGCGCCTGCTGCTGCACCCGGGCATGACGCCACCGCCGCTCTCGGAGCTGCATCTCGCCAACGGCGCTTTTCAACCGGCCCAGCCCCGGCTGGAGGATGCCTTTATCGACCTGCTCGGCGGCGGCCCCGGCGGTGAGTCGAGTCTGGCAGCCGGGATGCGGGAAGCCGAACTGCCGCAGGGGGTCTCCCCCGAGGCGGTGATCGAGGCGCGCCACCTCACCAAGCGCTTCGGCGATTTTGCCGCCACCGATGACGTCAGCTTTGCGGTGCGCCGCGGCGAGATCTTCGGCCTGCTCGGCCCCAACGGGGCGGGCAAGTCCACCACCTTCAAGATGGAGTGCGGCCTGCTGCGCCCGAGCGAGGGACAGGCGCTGGTGACCGGCATCGATCTGGCCCACAGCCCCTCGGCGGCGCGCCAGCGCCTCGGCTACATGGCACAGAAGTTCTCCCTCTACAAGCAGCTCACCGTGGCGCAGAACCTCTCCTTCTTCGCCGGTATCTACGGCCTGTTCGGCCGCCACCAGCAGACGCGGATCGACGCCATGGTGACTGCCTTTGCCCTCGCCCCCTGGCTCGATCAGAAGGCGGAATCCCTGCCCCTCGGCCTGCGCCAGCGCTTATCGCTCGCCTGCGCCCTGCTGCACGAGCCGCCGCTGCTGTTCCTCGACGAGCCCACCTCCGGGGTCGATCCGGTGACCCGGCGCGAGTTCTGGTCGCACATCAACGCGCTGGCCGACCACGGCGTCACCGTGCTGGTCACCACCCACTTTATGGATGAGGCGGAGTATTGCGACCGCATCGCCCTCATCTATCGCGGCAAGCTGCTGGCCCTCGGCACTCCAGACGATCTCAAGGGGCTGGCCGCCAAAGAGGCGGCGACCTCTTTGCCAACCGGCTCCTTGCCGACCTGTTCTTTGCCAACAATGGAAGAGGCCTTTATCACCCTGGTCGAGCGGGCCAGCGAGGAGGACGCATGAGCATCAACCGTCGGCGACTGCTGGCCCTGTGTCGCAAGGAGACGCTGCAAATCGTCCGTGACCCGAGCAGCATCCTCATCGCCTTCATCATGCCGGTGGTGCTGCTGGTGGTGATGGGTTACGCCATCAATCTGGATGTGGACCATCTGCGCCTCGGCATCTGGCGCACCGACAGCGGCGCCCCGGCGGTGCGGCTGGAGCAGGCCCTGCGCGGCTCTACCGCGCTGGAGATCCACAGCGGCCCGAGCAAGGAGTCCCTGCTCGCCACTCTGGCCCGTGGCGAGATCCGCGGCCTGCTGGTAATCGACGACGGCTTCTCCCGCGCGCTGGCCGGTCAGGGTAATGGCACGCCACAGGCGCTGCTGCTGACCGACGGCTCCGAGCCCAACACCGCCAACTTCGTCACCAACTATGTGCAGGGGATCTGGCAGGGGTGGCTCGCGGGCGAAGGGGTCGCCATGCCCGTGTCGATAGAGAGCCGCGCCTGGTTCAACCCGGCGCTGGTGAGCCGCAACTTTCTGGTGCCGGGCTCCATTGCGGTGGTAATGACCATCATTGGGGCCCTGCTCACCTCGCTGGTGGTGGCGCGGGAGTGGGAGCGCGGCACCATGGAGGCGCTGCTCGCCACCCCGGTCACCAAGGGGGAGCTGCTGCTCTCCAAGCTGCTGCCCTACTATGGCCTTGGCATCATCGCCATGCTGCTCTGCCTGCTCTTCTCCGTGGCGGTGATGGCGGTGCCGTGGCGCGGCTCCCTGCTGCTGCTCTTTCTGGTCACCAGCGTCTTTCTCGGCAGCGCCCTCGGGCTCGGGCTGTTCCTCTCTACCGTGATGCGCAGCCAGTTCAATGCCGCGCAGGCGGCGCTGATCGCCGCCTTTTTGCCCGCCGTGATGCTGTCGGGCTTCGTGTTCGAGATCGCCAGCATGCCGCCTTGGCTTCGGGCCATCACCCACCTCATTCCGGCCCGCTACTTCGCGAGCTCCCTGCAGACCCTCTATCAGGCGGGCAGCGTCTTCTCGATCCTGCTGGTCAACGGTTTCTGTCTGCTGCTGCTGGCGGGTTTCTGGCTAGCCCTGACCGCCCGCAAGACGCGGCGCACCCTGGAGTAACCCATGCTGATCCGACTCTGGTGGCTGATCCGAAAAGAGCTGCAGGCCCTGATGGGCAATACTCAGGGGCGCTTTCTGCTCATCATGCCGGTGCTGCTGCAAACCGCCCTCTTCCCGTTCGCCACCACTCTGGAGGTGACCGGCAACACGCTGGCCATCTACAACCAGGATGGCGGTGCCCAGAGCCGCGAGCTGCTGGAGCGCCTCACCCATATGCCCGCCTTCACCACCATCATCCCGGTGCAAGGCGAGGCGGGCATGACCGCGGCCATCACCGGGCAACAGGCACTGCTCGGGCTGATTATTCCGGGGGATTTTTCGCGCCGATTGGCGCGGGGCGAACCGGCCAAGGTGCAGCTGATTATCGATGGCCGCCGCTCCAACGGTGGTCAGGTGGCGGCGGGCTACATCAGTCAGGTGATCGCCCGCTGGCAAAGTGAGGGCAAGGGGCAACCCGAGCTGGCGGTACGCAACCTCTACAACCCCAACGTCGAGTTCCACTGGCATATCCTGCCGGCACTGGTAGCTATCATCACCACCACCGGCTGTCTGATTGTCACCGCCCTCTCGGTGGCGCGGGAGCGGGAGGAGGGCACCTTTGATCAGCTGCTGGTCTCGCCCCTCACCGCAGGCTGGATCATGGCGGGCAAGGCGGTGCCCGGCATCATGGTGGCGGTGGGACAAGGGTGCATAGTCGCGCTGGCCGCCCGTTTTGTCTTTCACCTCCCCTTTGCCGGCAGCCTCAGCCTGCTGATGGCGGGCATGGTCTGCTACGGGCTGGCACTGGCCGGGATCGGGCTCTTCATCTCCTCATTCTGCTCGACCCAGCAGCAGGCCTTTCTCGGGGTCTTCTCCTTCACCGTACCGGCGGTGATCCTCTCGGGCTACATCTCGCCGGTGGAGAACATGCCGCAGGTGTTCCAGTGGCTGGCGGCCATCGACCCCCTCACCCACTTCATCGTGCTGCTCAAGGGGGTCTTCCTCAAGGGGTTCGACTGGTCGGCCGCCTGGCCCCTGCTCTGGCCGCTGCTCACCATCGCCGGCGTCACCCTGTCGCTGGCGCTCGCCATGTTCCGCCGCCATATCGCCTGACGTGCCGCTTTGATCAGCTGATGTCGGTCTCGTCCAGTGCGAGACCGGCCTTTTTCCGACAGAAGTTTTCACTCCCCGGCAGTTGGTAAACCGGGCTTACCCTCCACCATCCCTCACCCCGAGCTAGCCCAGAAATCATTAACTGGTATACCTATTTTTGTATAGTGTTGAATTTTCTCGAATTACCCCTGAGGAGATATATAAATAGACACTTGATTTGCATCAATCGCCCACCCCTGCCGACTGGGTAGCCTAGCCCCAGAATGATGTTTTATTACTCCAAACTTGAGGCAACTATGAGCAAAGTCAGACTGGTCGTTGTGGGCAACGGCATGGTGGGGCACCGCTTCATCGAAGAGCTGATCGAGCGGGCCGATCCGGGCCGCTACGAGATCACCGTCTTCGGTGCAGAACCCCGTCCCGCCTACGATCGCGTCCATCTCTCCTCCTACTTCTCCCATCACACCAGCGAAGATCTCTCCCTCGTCAAACCCGGTTTCTACGACAAGCACGGCATCCGGTTGCTGCTCGGCGAAGCGGTGAAAAAAATCGACAGGGCCAACCGCGAAGTGCACTCCAACAAGGGCACTGTGGTTGAGTACGACAAGCTGGTGCTGGCCACCGGCTCCTACCCCTGGGTGCCGCCCATTGCGGGCAGTCAGCACCACGAGTGCTTCGTCTATCGCACCATCGAGGATCTGAAAGCCATCCGCAGCGCCGCCAGGAGCGGCAAGAGCGGGGTGGTGATCGGGGGCGGTCTGCTTGGCCTCGAAGCCGCCGGTGCCCTCAAGGCGCTGGGTCTCGAGACCCACGTGGTGGAGTTTGCTCCTGTGCTGATGGCCGAGCAGCTCGACGGTCAGGGCGGCCAGCTGCTGCGCCGCAAGATTGAATCCATGGGCGTGCAGGTGCACACCAGCAAGAGCACCAGCGAGATCCTGATGCATGGCGGCGAGCAGGCGAAACACCGCCTCGCCTTTGCCGACGGCAGCCAGCTGGAAGTGGATGTGGTGGTCTTCTCCACCGGCATTCGCCCGCAAGATACCCTCGGCCGTTACGGTGATCTCGCCATCGCCGAGCGCGGCGGCATCGTCATCGACGATCACTGCCTCACCTCCGACCCCGACATCTATGCCATCGGCGAGTGCGCCGCCTGGCAGGGCCGCTTCTTCGGGCTGGTAGCGCCGGGCTACAAGATGGCCCAGATCACCGTCGACCATCTGCAGGGCGGCGACAGCCGCTTCGAAGGGGCAGACATGAGCGCCAAGCTCAAGCTGCTCGGCGTCTCCGTCGGCTCCATCGGTGATGCCCATGGCCGCACACCGGGCAGCCACAGCTATGTGTTCCAGGACGATCAGGCCGGCGTCTACAAGAAGATCGTGGTGAGCGAAGACAATAGCCGATTGCTCGGCGCCGTGCTGGTGGGTGACGTGGAAGATTACGGCAACCTGCTGCAGATGATGCTCAACGCCCTGCCGCTGCCGAGCCACCCGGACACCCTGATCCTGCCCGCCTACGCCGGTGCCAAGCCGACCCTGGGGGTGGATGCCCTGCCGGAAAGCGCCCAGATCTGCTCCTGCTTCGACGTCTCCAAGGGCGACATCGCCAAGGCGGTGGCCGAGGGTCACACCACCCTTGCCGCCATCAAGCAGCAGACCAAGGCCGGTACCGGCTGCGGCGGCTGCGTGCCGCTCATCAGCCAGGTGCTCAACGCCGAGCTGGTGAAGCAGGGCATCGAGGTCAACAACCACCTCTGCGCCCACTTCCCCCACTCCCGTCAGGAGCTGTTCCATCTGGTCAAGGTGGAAGGGATCAAGAGCTTCGACGAGCTGCTGGCCAAGCACGGTCACGGCCATGGCTGCGAGGTGTGCAAACCGACCGTCGGCTCCATCCTCGCCTCCTGCTGGAACGACTATGTGCTGAGCCCGCTCAACACCCAGTTGCAGGACACCAACGACATCTTCCTCGGCAACATGCAAAAGGACGGCAGCTACTCCGTCATCCCGCGCATGGCCGGTGGCGAGGTAACCCCAGAAGGGCTGCTGGCGGTGGCCGAAGTGGCCCGCGACTACCAGCTCTACACCAAGATCACCGGCGCCCAGCGCATCGGTCTGTTCGGGGCCCAGAAGGATGATCTGCCCGCCATCTGGCGCAAGCTGCTGGCGGCCGGATTCGAGACGGGTCAGGCCTACGCCAAGGCACTGCGCATGGCCAAGACCTGCGTCGGCAGCACCTGGTGCCGCTTCGGCGTGCAGGACAGCGTCGGCCTCGGGGTCTTCCTCGAGAACCGCTACAAGGGGATTCGCACCCCGCACAAGATGAAGTTCGGCGTCTCCGGCTGCACCCGCGAATGTGCGGAAGCGCAGGGCAAGGACGTTGGCATCATCGCCACCGATGCGGGCTGGAACCTCTATGTGGGCGGCAACGGTGGCATGAAGCCGCGCCACGCCGATCTGCTGGCGTCTGACCTCGACCGCGAGACCCTCATCAAGCTGATCGACCGTTTCATGATGTTCTACGTCACCAGCGCCGACAAACTGCAGCGCACCTCGGTCTGGCTCGGCAACCTGGAAGGGGGTGTCGACTACCTGCGCGAAGTGATCGTCGACGACAAGCTGGGGCTGGCCGAGACACTGGAGCGCGATATCCAGACCCTCATCGACAGCTACGAGTGCGAATGGTCGCGCACCCTCAATGAAGAGGAAGCGCTCAAGCGTTTCAGCCACTTCATCAACAGCGACAAGCGCGACCCGGACGTGCAGTTCGTCGCCGAACGCGACCAGCACAGACCCGCCACTCCGGCCGAGCGCATCCCTGTCTACCAGATCGAGGTGGAGACCAAATGATGAAACTTGCCTGCCAACTCAACGACATCCTGCCGGGCACCGGCGTCTGCGCACTCATTGAAGGTCGCCAGAGTATGCCTGTTTCGCTCGATGTGGAGATTCAATCATGAAATTCGCCTGCCAACTCAGCGACATCCTGCCGGGCACCGGTGTCTGCGCCCTCATTGAAGGTCGCCAGATCGCCCTGTTCCGCCCGAGCGCGGCCGCCGAGGTGTTCGCCATCGACAACCGGGATCCCTTCTTCGCCGCCAACGTGCTGTCGCGGGGCCTGATCTGCGAACACGACGGCGAGCTCTGGGTCGCCAGCCCGCTCAAGAAGCAGCGCTTTCGCCTGAGCGATGGCCACTGCTTCGACAACCCTGCGATGTCGGTGCAGAGCTACCCCGTTGAAGTACGCGACCAGCAGGTCTGGGTCGCCGTCTAACACCAGACCCCACCCCGGCCCTCCCCTTCACAGGTGAGGGAGCAAAAAGCCCCTCCCCCTGAACAAGGGGGAGGCTGGGAGGGGGTTGAAGAAACAGTCAGGGCTGCCCGCGGGCGGCCCTCTTGAAGGAAACAAAGATGTATACCGACACCATCAACAAGTGCGCCGCCAACGCGGCCCGCATCAACCGCTTCGAGCGCAGCGACAAGCTCGGCTTCTGGCTCAGTTCCGCCATGGCGGGGGCCTATGTGGGCCTCGGCATCATCCTCATCTTCACCCTCGGCAATCTGGTGGATCCCGCCATCCGGCCGCTGGTGATGGGGGCCACCTTCGGCATCGCCCTGACCCTGGTCATCATCGCCGGCTCCGAGCTGTTCACCGGCCACACCATGTTCCTCACCTTCGGGGTGAAGACGGGCAAGATCACCATGGCCGACCTGCTGCGCATCCTGCCGCAGACCTGGGCCGGCAACCTGCTTGGCTCCGTCGTGGTGGCGCTCATCTACTCCTACGGCGGCAGCCTGCTGCCGGACGCGGGCAGCCTGGCCCACAAGGTGGCGCTGGCCAAGACCCAGGCACCGGCGCTGACCCTGTTCATGAAGGGCGTGCTGTGCAACTGGCTGGTCTGCCTCGCCATCTGGATGGCGCTGCGCACCGAGGGTGCCGCCAAGTTCATCGCCATCTGGTGGTGCCTGCTGGCCTTTATCGCCTCCGGCTACGAGCACTCCATCGCCAACATGACCCTGTTCGCCCTCTCCTGGTTCGGTGCCCACTCCGAGGCCTACACCCTGGGCGGCATCGGCCACAACCTGCTGTGGGTGACCCTGGGCAACACCGTCTCCGGCGCCCTCTTCATGGGCCTCGGCTACTGGTATGCCACCCCCGAGGCTGAGCGCCCGGTCGCGGTGAGCGAGACCACCACCACTGCCAGCCAGACCCAAACCGCCTGATCAGGAGGCCCCATGGACTACTTGCCCATCTTTTGCCGACTCGACAACAAACCCGTGCTGCTGGTCGGCGGCGGCGAGGTAGCGGAGCGCAAGGCGCGTCTGCTGCTGGATGCCGGTGCCCAGCTCACCGTGGTCGCGCCCGAGCTCGACCCCGAGCTGGCAGAACTGGCTGCCAACGGCAGCATCGAGTGGCTGACCGGTGAATTCGCGCCGGCACAACTGACGGGCAAGTGGCTGGTGGTGGCCGCCACCGATCGGCGCGAGGTGAACGCCCTGGTCTACCAGAGCGCCAATCAGGCGCGGATCTTTGCCAACGTGGTGGATGACCCGAAACGCTCCAGCTTCATCATGCCGTCGATCATCGACCGCTCGCCGCTGATGGTGGCCATCTCCTCCGGCGGCAAGGCGCCGGTGCTGGCCCGCTTGCTGCGGGAAAAACTCGAAGCCCTGCTGCCCCAGCATCTGGGCGCCGTGGCGGCCTTCGCCGGCAGCCTGCGGGAGCGGGTCAAGGCCCGCTTCGCCAGCATGGGCGAGCGGCGCCGCTTCTGGGAACGGCTGCTCGGGGCGGACCGGCTCGGGCAGGCACTGGCACGGGGCGATAGCGCCTCTGCCAATCAGCTGGCCGACAGCCTGTTTGCCGACGAGAGCCAGACCGCTGGCGAGGTGGTGCTGGTGGGGGCCGGCCCCGGCGATCCGGGTCTGCTCACCCTGCACGCCCTGCGCCAGATGCAGCAGGCGGACGTGGTGGTCTATGACCGGCTGGTCTCCGACGAGGTGATGGGGCTGGTGCGCCGGGATGCCAGGCGCATCTTCGTCGGCAAACAGGCAGGCAACCACTGCGTGCCGCAGGAGGGGATCAACCAGCTGTTGCTGGAGGAGGCGAAGAAGGGCCAGCGGGTGGTGCGGCTGAAGGGGGGCGACCCCTTCATCTTCGGCCGTGGCGGCGAGGAGCTGGAGACGCTGGTCGGCAGCGGCATCGGCTTTCAGGTGGTGCCGGGGATCACCGCGGCCAGCGGCTGCGCGGCCTACGCCGGCATTCCGCTGACCCACCGCGATCACGCCCAGAGCGTGCGCTTCGTCACCGCCCACGGCAAAGGGGGCGCCCAGGATCTCGACTGGCCGCTGCTGGCCAAAGACAAGCAGACCCTGGTGTTCTACATGGGGCTCTCCTCCTGCGCCACCATCCGCGAGCAGCTGCTGACCCACGGCAAGGCGGGCGACACCCCGGTGGCGCTGATCGAGCGTGGCACCCAGCCAAGCCAGCGGGTCATTCGCGGCAACCTGGATCAGTTGCCCGAGCTGGCGGTGGGCGTCGAGAGCCCGGCCCTCATCATGGTGGGATCTGTGGTGACCCTGGCCGACCAGCTTGCCTGGTTCGGGCAAGGATGCGCCGCAGACGCGGCCCTGGCCTCGGCCTGATCGCTGCATCTATGTCAACGCCACCTTCGGGTGGCGTTTCTTTTTCTGCATTTACTGTCATAACCTCTTGTTTTGAGTCTGGTATCCTATGGGGTGTGTCAGCCGGACCACCGAATTCAGGAATTCTGCTTCATGTCCCTCCCCGCCAAGAACAGCGCCAAACAGCGTGAACAAGACAGATCGCGCATTCTCACCCTGCTGCTGGCCGATGATGCCCTCACCGACAGCCTGCTCGACCCGCAAGGGGTGCAGGATGCCACTCTGCGGGATCAGACCAGCGAGCTCACCCGGCTGGTCAACAGCCTGCCCGCCGCCGATATCGCCGATGCGCTGGAATCCCTGCCGCCGGACGAACGCCACGTGCTGTGGCAGCAGGTGGACGAGGAGAAACACGGCCAGATCCTGGTCGAGGCATCGGAGACGGTGTGGGACAGCCTGATCAGCGGCATGAGCGACAAGGAGCTGCTGCACGCCCTGCGCACCCTCGACATCGACGATCAGATCTATCTGGGCCAGTACCTGCCCCGCAACCTGATGGGGCGGCTGCTCACCTCCATGGCCCCGGCCCAGCGCGACCGGGTGCGGGAGGTGATCCGCTACGGCAAGCACACGGTCGGCGCCATGATGGACTTCGAGCTCATCACGGTGCGGGCCGAGGTGAGCCTGGCCACGGTGCAGCGCTACCTGCGCCTGCGCGGCAAGATCCCCGCCAACACCGACAAGCTGTTCGTCACCGACCGGCGCAACCGGCTGCAGGGGGAGCTGCCGCTCACGACCGTGTTGCTGCACAAACCCGAGACCCTGGTGCGCGACGTGATGGAGAAGGATCCGGTCACCTTCGATCCGGAAGACAACGATGAAGCCGCCGCCCGTACCTTCGAGCGGGACGACCTGGTCTCCGCCGCCGTCATCGACGGCCGTGGCAAGCTGATGGGCCGGCTCACCGTCGCCGAGGTGGTGGACCTGGTCTATGAAGAGAGCGACACCGACCTGCGCCGGATGGGGGGGATCAGTGAAGAGGAGGACGTGTTCGCGCCCGTCTCCAAGGCGGTCAAGACCCGCTGGGCCTGGCTCGCCATCAACCTCTGCACCGCCTTCGTGGCATCGCGGGTGATCGGTCTGTTCGAGCACACCATCTCCCAGCTGGTGGCGCTGGCGGCGCTGATGCCCATCGTCGCCGGCATCGGCGGCAACACCGGCAACCAGACCATCACCATGATAGTGCGGGCGCTGGCGCTGCAGCATATCCAGACCGGCAACGTCTCCTTCCTGCTGTGGCGCGAGCTGGGGGTGGCCCTGATCAACGGTCTGGTGTGGGGCGGCACCATGGGGGTGGCCACCTACATCCTCTATCAGGATGCGGCGCTGGGTGCCGTGATGACGCTCGCCATGATGCTCAACCTGCTGGTGGCGGCACTAATGGGGGTCATCATTCCCATGACCATGAGCCGGCTGGGGCGCGACCCGGCGGTGGGGGCCAGCGTGATGATCACCGCCATCACCGACACTGGCGGCTTCTTCATCTTCCTGGGGCTGGCCACCCTGTTCCTGCTTTAATCCGCTTGGCAATAAAAAGGGAGCCTTGATGGCTCCCTTGTTCATTCGGCGCGGCCGCTACACCCGGTATTTGGCCACCGCCTGGTTGAGCAGCTTGGCCTGCTCGGTCAGGCCGTGACTCGACTTGGCGTTCTCCTCCGCCATCAGGCTCGACTCCTGGGCGATGTCGCGGATGTTGTTGACGTTGCGGTTCACCTCGTTGGCCACCAGGCTCTGCTGTTCGATGGCGGCGGCAATCTGGGTGCTCATGTCCATGATGTGGGTGACGTCCTGGGTGATCTGCTCCAGCAGTTCGCCCGCCATACTGGCCTGCTCCGAGCTGCTGTTGCCCTGCTCGCGGCAGGTCGCCATCATGCCCACTATGTTGCCGGTCTGCTTCTGCAGCGAGCTGATGATGCCGGCGATCTCCTGGGTCGACTTCTGGGTGCGGATGGCCAGGCTGCGCACCTCGTCCGCCACCACCGCAAAGCCGCGCCCCTGATCCCCCGCCCGCGCCGCCTCGATGGCTGCGTTGAGCGCCAACAGGTTGGTCTGCTCGGCGATGCCGCGGATCACGTCCAGCACGGAGCCGATGGTTTCGCTCTCCTGCTGCAGTTGGGCCACTTCGCGGGAGGAGTTCTCCAGGTTGTCGGCCAGGGAGCGGATCTGGCTGACGGTGTTCTCCACCGCACTGCGTCCCTCCATCGCCTTGTTGTTGGTGGTCTGGGCATTGTTGGCGGCCTGCTCGGTGTTGCGGGCGATCTCCTCTATGGTGGAGCCCATCTCGGTGGAGGCGGTCGCCACCATGTCGGTCTCCTGCAACTGGCGAGCAGCCCCCTCGCTGGTGCGGCGCACGTTGCCGGAGAGGTGATCCGCCGCCTCGGTCAGGGTGTGCACGCTCTGCTTCACGTCGCCGATGAGGTGGCGAAAGCCCCCCAGCATCACGTCCAGATTGCCTGCCAGCTGCGCCATCTCGTCCGCCCCCTGCAGTTCTATCTTGAGGCGCAGGTCGTTGTCTTGCCGGATGCGGTTGACGGTATCGTTCACCCGCGAGATGGGGCGGTCGATGCTGCGCCCCAGCAGCATACTCATGATGCCGATCAGCACTATGATGATGCCGCCGCAGACCAGCATCAGGGTATTGAGGCGTGAGGTCTGCCGTACCAGCTCGTCGGCGATGTGCTTGCCGACGGCGGTAAAGCCCTGCTCGGTCTGATGCACCAGGCCCCGCATCTCATTGCGCAGCCCCTCATCTTCACTCAGCCCCAGCACTTGCATGCCCTGCACCAGCGTGACAAAGTCCTGCCGGTACTGCTCGCTGGCCTGCTCCAGCTTGCCGCGATCAGCCTCCGGCAGGGTTGCCAGTCGCTGCTGGAAGTCCTTGTGCAGGGTCTGAAAGCGTTCCAGATACTGGATGTCCGAGCGCAGCATGAAGTCTTTCTCCGCCCGCCGCAGCTGCAACATGGTGATGAGCAGACTCTGTTCATCCAGCTGCTTGAGCCCCTCTTCCACCTGATGCACCGCGGTTCTCAAACGCCCATAGAGGCCGTCTTCCGGCCCCAGCCCGATGATCTGCTGCTGGGCCACCAGATCGTTGAAGGCCTTGCCATAGGCCCCCATCTGCTGATCCAGCCGGGTCAGCTCGCCCTGCACGGCACTGAGGTTGTCATCCTGACCCAGGGTCTGGTTGAGCTGGTGAAAATTGGCCAGCACCTCGTTGAAGCGGGTCACGAAGGCCGGATCCTTGCGGATCAGGAAATCCTTCTCGGCCCGTCGCAGGTTGAGCATGGCGATCTCGAGCCCGTCCACGTTGCGCTGGGCCTCGGTCAGATGGCGACTCACCTGGTTGGAGTAGAGAAACAGGCCGCTCAATACCAGCATGGCAACGGCGACCAGCGCGGTATTCAAGATCAATTTATGACGGATCAGCACGATGAACCTCTCACAAGCATGGGATGGACTGCATTGAGCTTATGCGGAAAACGTTATCCCCGTTGTTGTTCAAGGAATATTCATTGAAATGCCGGTCCCACTCCTTATACTGGATCCCACCTGTTTCCAGCGGTGGATTTGACACAATGGAATACAACACTTCAGAACTGTGCGACATCTATCAGGACATGGTGGATGTACTCGAACCCATGCTCTGCTCCTTCGGCGGCCGCGCCTCGTTCGGCGGCGTCATCACCACAGTCAAATGCTTCGAATCAAACGGCCTGATCCGTGAACTCGTCAAAGAGAACGGCGTCGGTCGGGTGTTGCTGATCGATGGCGGTGGCTCCATGCGCCGCGCCCTGATCGACAGCGAGATCGCCACCACGGCGGCCGAGAACGAGTGGGAAGGGATCGTCTGCTACGGCTGCGTGCGCGAGGTCGACATTTTGGAAGACTTGGATATCGGTATTCAGGCGCTGGCAGCCATTCCGGTGGGTGCCGACAGCAAGGACGTGGGCGAGACCGATCTGCCGGTCAACTTCGGTGGCGTCACCTTCCTGCCGGACGATCATCTCTACGCCGATACCACAGGGGTGATCCTCTCCCCCGATGCGCTCGACATCGAGTAAGCAGAGCAGAGTGAAAATGGGAGCCAAGGCTCCCATTTTTTATGCCCGTCGCTGGCCGAAAACATGCAAAAAAAGAGGGCCAGTAAAAACTGGCCCCTTAACTGGAAGCAATGTGAGCAATGTCGTGCCTTCACAAGAAGTCCATCACGTTGGAACGAATGAAGTCTTTCCCGGAAAACAAGGTAACAATAATCATTCTCATTTAAATTGGCAACCCTTATTTGCCAAAAATGCAAAAAAATTGACCACCCCAGGGGTGGTCAATCTCGTCAGGCTTGTCGCGTCGCCGTTTGCAGGCTGGCCAATCCGGCCTCGCCCACCAGCTTGCGGCTGAGATAACGCAGCAGCACGCCGTAAAGCGGCACAAACAATCCCAGGCTTATCAGCAGCTTGAACACGTAGTCAACGGTGGCAATCTCGACCCAGTGCTCGGCCATGAAGGGATCCGTGCTGCGCCAGAAAGCGATGGTGAAGAAAGCGATGGTGTCCACCAGGTTGCCGAACAGAGTGGAGGCAGCCGGTGCCACCCACCAGGCTTTCAACAGCCGCAGGCGGTTGAACACCACCACATCCATGAACTGGCCCACCAGATAGGCCATAAAGCTGGCCAGGGCGATGCGCGCCACGAACAGGTTGAACTCGGCCAAGTTGCCGACACCCTGGAAGCTGCCCTCGAAGAACAGCACCGACAGGGCATAGGAGATGGCCAGCGCCGGCAGCATCACGGTCTGGATGATCTTGCGCGCCAGACCGGCACCGAAGATCCGCACCGTCAGGTCGGTGGCCAGAAAGATGAACGGGAAGCTGAAGGCACCCCAGGTAGTGTGGAAGCCGAAGATGGTGATCGGCAGCTGCACCAGGTAGTTGCTGCTGGCAATGATCAGGATGTGGAACAACGAGAGGCGCACCAGCGCCGTCTGGTGCTGAGCAGGGGTCAGATTCATATTGTGACCTTTTTGGTTAATGGGGTTAGGGAACCCATACCGCCACCATTGGCGATAATTGAGGGGCAAGATTATACGCCCCCACACTGATAGTTCAATCTTTATGCGGTTGCTTGAGGCTGCTGCGCCTGCTCAGCCCTGATGCTGACGGGCTAGCCAGAGCAGCACCTCGGCATCGGCCGGCTGCTCCGCCGCCAGCCAGCAGCCGCTGTAGTGTTCGTACTCGAGCCGAAAGCGGCTCCCCTCGAACTCCAGCAGCCAGCTGTGACGATCGGCGCCGCACTCCCGCTCGAGCGCCACCAGCTCCCACTCCTGCAACAGGGCGTTAGCCAGAGTCGGAAAGCTGTCCCAGTCGAGCGCGGGGTTTACCAGCGTCACCACCCCGGCGTCCCTGTCTATTTGCGCGATACGCCAGTTCATCTGTGGTTCCTCAACTGCTGCAAGAGAGCTCGCCACCGCAATACCATGCCGGTTGCGGAGTAGCGAGATCCTCGTATTCGGGTTGCTCATCATAGGGGTGCTGCAAAGCCGTAAACAGCCGCTCGAACGGCGCCATGTCACCCTGCTCGGCAGCCTCGATCACCCGCTGGGCCAGCGCGTTGCGCAGCACATACTTGGGGTTGACCGCATCCATCAGCCCCTTGCGCACGCCATCCTCACTCCCTTCCCGGGTCAGGCGCGCCCGATAGGCCTCAAGCCACCCTTGCCAGGCGGCAGGATCCGGCAGCAGGGCCAGCAGGCTGGCGGGCCACACCCCCTCTCGCGTCACCTCACCGAGACGGCGCAGGAACAGGTGGTAATCCACCCCGTGCGCCGCCAGCAGCCGGAACAGCTCACGGAACAGCGCCGGATCATCGTCTTCCCACACCGCCAGCCCCAGTTTGGCCCGCATCAGTTCGGAATAGTGCAGCATCAACTGGTGTTCGTACTGGGCCAGGGCCGCAGCCAGCGCGTCCCCATCGACGTGGTCGGCCAGCGCCTGCGCCAGCTTTTGCAGGTTCCAATAACCGACCGCGGGCTGCTGATCCAGCGCATAGCGACCGCCCGGATCCGAGTGGTTGCAGACAAAGTCCGGCACATAGGCATCGATAAAGCCGTATGGCCCGTAATCCAGCGTCAGCCCGAGCAGCGACATGTTGTCGGTGTTCATCACCCCGTGGCAGAAGCCTGCCGCCTGCCACTTGGCGATGAGCCGCGCGGTGCGGCGCACCACTTCGGCAAACAGCTCGGCACCATCGGCCAGCTCGGGGAAATGGTGGCGCAGCAGATAATCGATAAGGGCCGGGATCCGCTCCCCCTGCCCGCTCCAGGCGAAATACTCGACGTGGCCGAAGCGCAGATGGCTCGGGGCGGTACGCAGCACGGTCGCGCCCGTCTCCACCTGCTCGCGGTAGACCGGCTCCTGGCTGCCCACCAGCACCAGTGCCCGGGTGGTGGGAATACCGAGGGCATGCAGCGCCTCGGAGGCCAGATACTCGCGAATGCTGGAGCGGAGCACAGCGCGGCCATCGCCGAAACGGGAGAAGGGGGTCTTGCCCGCCCCTTTCAGGTGCAGGTCCCAGCGGCTGCCATCCGGCGCCTGCTGCTCTCCCAGCAGCAGGGCACGGCCATCACCAAGACGTGGGCTGTAGCCGCCGAACTGGTGGCCCGCATAGACCTGGGCTACCGGCTGCATGCCGGGCAAGGGCTGCCCATGGCCACAGCAGGCCAGCCAGTCGGTCTCGCACACCGCCCCCAGCCCCAGCTCGCCGAGCAGCGCACGGTTGAGGTGCAGCAGGCCGGGAGCATGCAATGGCTGGGGTGCAACGGGCTCACAGGCCCAGGGCAGTTCGGTGGCAAAAGTGTTGATCAGCTTCATGGTGGTGCGGTTCGTCCCTGCGTATGCTCGTGTCACTCTTTATACCGCCGTCGGCCAGCACTGGCTAACGGACGATGCGCTATTTCATTTCAAGGAGAAGAAGATGCAAAGATGGTTGGGCGCCCTGCCCCTGTTGCTGTTGTTATGGGGGCCGGCCCAGGCGGCCGATGTCGAGGCAGGCAAGGCCAAGGCCGCCGTTTGCGCCGCCTGTCACGGGGTTGAAGGCAAGGCTCTTATTCCCAACTATCCCCATCTGGCGGGACAAAACGCCGCCTATCTGGTGAAACAGCTGAAGGCCTTCAAGGATGGCAGCCGCAAGGAGCCTTTGATGGTGCCCTTCATGGCGCCGCTCACCGATGCCGACATGGAGAACCTGGCGGCCTATTACGCCAGCCTCAAATAAGCTGGCGCGCCCGTTGGCGACGCACCCGCCCGGCGCGACTTCACCAACCTTTTACCGCCGGCAGTAGTCGATGATAAGGTCCATAAAGGCTTCACCGAAGCGCTCCAGCTTGCGGTGACCCACGCCGTTGACCGCCAGCATTTCCGCCTCGGTCATCGGCATCAGCTGCGCCATCTCGACCAGGGTGGCGTCGTTGAACACCACGTAGGGCGGCACCTCTTCATCCTCGGCGATCTGCTTGCGCAGGCCGCGCAGCTCCTTGAACAGCCGCTTGTCGTAGTTGGCGTTATCGAGCAGGCCATTGCGCTTCTCCTTGCGGCTGGAGATGGGCTGCAGACGCGGCACCGCCAGATCCAGCTTCACCTCGCCGCGCAGCACGGGACGGGCCGCCTCGGTCAACTGCAGCACCAGATTGCGGGTGATGTTCTGGGTCAGCAACCCCTTGTGGATCAACTGGCGGATGACGCTCATCCAGTACTCGTGGCTCTGATCCTTGCCGATGCCGTAGGTCGACAGCTTGTCGTGGCCGTGATCCTTGATGCGCTGGTTCAGCGACCCGCGCAGCACCTCCACCACATAACCCACCCCGAAATTCTGCCCCACCCGCCAGACGCAGGAGAGCGCCTTCTGGGCATCTTCGGTGCCGTCATAGCTCTGGGGCGGGTCGAGGCAGATGTCGCAGTTACCGCACGGCTTGTCGTTGTACTCGCCGAAGTAGTTGAGCAGCACCTGACGGCGGCAGGTCTGCGCCTCGGCGAAGGCCGCCATCACGTTGAGCTTGTACTGCTCCACCTGCAACTGCTGGGGGTTTTCGATGTTGTCGAGCAGCCGGCGCACCCGGCCGATGTCGGCGGGATCGTACAGCAGCAGCGCCTCGGCCGGGGTACCGTCACGGCCGGCCCGGCCGGTTTCCTGATAGTAGGACTCGATGTTCTTGGGAATGTCGTAGTGCACCACGAAGCGCACGTTGGGCTTGTCGATGCCCATGCCGAACGCCACCGTCGCCACCACTATCTCGATGTCGTCCTTGAGGAAGGACTCCTGAGTGCACTGGCGCAGCTCGAGCGGCAGGCCGGCGTGATAGGGCGCCGCCTTGCAGCCGTGGCGGGAGAGCCGCTCGGCTACCTCCTCCACCCGGTTGCGGCTGGAACAGTAGACGATGCCGCAGTTGCCCTTCTGGCTCTGCACGTAGCGCAGCAACTGCTCCGCCGCCTTGAACTTCTCCACCAGGCTGTAGCGGATATTGGGCCGATCGAAGCTGGCGGTGTGGATGAAGGGGTCGTGGAGTTCCAGCCGATGCAGCATGTCGCTGCGGGTCGCCTCGTCGGCGGTGGCGGTGAGCGCCACCACGGGCACCTGCGGGAACCACTGCTTGAGCCGGCCCAGCGCCGCGTATTCCGGCCGAAAATCGTGCCCCCACTGGGAGACGCAGTGCGCCTCGTCGATGGCAAACAGGCCGAGCGGCAGCTCCGCCAGCCGATCCATGAACTCGTGCTGCAGCAGGCGTTCGGGGGAGACATAGACGATTTTTATCTCGCCGCGCCGCATGGCGGCAAAATTCTGGATCATCTCCTCCCGGCTGAGAGCCGAGTTGATGTAGACCGCCGCCACGCCGTTGGCGCGCAGGCTGTCCACCTGATCCTTCATCAGCGAAATGAGGGGAGAGACTACTACCCCGAGCCCAGGGCGCAGCAACGCCGGGATCTGGTAGCAGAGCGACTTGCCACCACCGGTGGGCTTGAGCACCAGCGCATCGCGCCCCGCCACGATCTGCTCAATGATTTCGAGCTGGCCCGGCCGGAATTGCTGATAGCCGAACACCGCCTGCAGCAGGGCAAGCGGATTCTCTGGCTGAGGGTCAGGCAGGGTTTCGGCAATGGCGGTCATGGGCTCTCCTTTGGGGTCGCCATTCTAAAGCAGCCGCCGCCCACAATAAACCTGCCATTGCGACTGTTAAGGAAGTGTTGCAGACTGGCTGGAGTTTTTACTCGGTCGTACTGCCAGGGATCGGACTCAAGGAATGAAACAGATGCTCAAGAAGATGGCGCTCAGTGGCATTGCCAACCTGTTCGCCGAGAGGATGCCGTTCAACAAGCTGATCGGTATGCAGGTGACCCACTACGACTTCGACAAGGTGGAGCTGCGCATCAAGATGGAGGAGAAGCTGATCGGCAACCCCTTCCACAACATCCTGCACGGCGGCGTCACCGCCAGCCTGCTCGATGTGGCCGGCGGCATGATAGTCGCCGCCTCCTGCATCGACGAGCTGGAAGACTTCTCCCCCAGCTACCTCAAGGAGCGCTTCTCCCGCCTCGGTACCATCGATCTGCGGGTGGACTACCTGCGGCCGGGGCGTGGTAACGAGTTCATCGCCACCGCCCACATCATCCGGGCCGGCAGCAAGGTCGCGGTTGCCCGCATGGAACTGCACAACGAAGAAGGGACTCATATCGCATTCGGTACCGGCACCTACCTGGTGGGCTGAGCCAGCCTATTGCATAAAAACCACGCTGCTAATCTAATTTTAATCATTAGAAACCTTACCCCCTCTGCCGCCACCAGGTTCATACTGAAAGTCGGGATTGTGTGCAGAGGGAGGATTGCAGGCGATGAGTGCGAAACTGGCCACCAAACCATCCAGAACCTTGTTGGGGCAGCTCGAGTCCATGCTCGACGAGGTGCAGACACCCGAGTGTCGCCACTGGCTGGAACAGGAGCTTGAGGGATACTCTCTCTGTTCGCCCCTGCCTTGGTATCGCATCATAGCCTGTCGGCAACGCGGTCACTTCTTGGACCTGAAGACGGGAAAATACCTGACTTGTCATATCAACAGTCAAACGCTAAGCCAACGCGACCTGGCCCAAATTCAGTTCATCTATGCCCGTGAACCCGCCGCCCACTATTTGCTGCAACGCAATTCCGGTATTGAGCCCTGGCCAGAACAGCTGCTGGAAGATTATCAGGAGCAGCTGCTCCCCGGCCATTTATGCCTGCAAGCCTGGCATGAGCCCGTGTCTTCATTACGTGAACAACTGATGGAGGGAATCGAACATTTCATTAGTGAGTACCCCAAGCACGCGGCCTTGCAACCTCAGCATGGCTTCAAGGCATTGCGGCATCAGCACTGGCATATCTAACAGGCGCCTGGCGCGCAAGGAGGGCACCATAGACAGAACCCAACCAGAGATTGCCACAATCTAGAGTGCCGGAGTCAGGATCAGACTCCAACCTGGGCCACCGAGCGGTGGCCCTTTTATTGCCCTGCGCCGGGCAACGGAACTGACGAGATGGATGGAACAGAGGAACAGAGGAGCAGAGGAGCAGAGGAGCAGAGGAGCAGAGGAGCAGAGGAGCAGAGGAGCAGAGGAGCAGAGGAGCAGAGGAGCATTGCAGTTACCCTAGCAAGCCGCCAGCCTGAATATCGCCCTCCACTTGCGCGAACGCCAAATGCGAAAAGGCCGCTCTATTGAGCGGCCTTTTCTAATGTGGTCGGTGTGAGAGGATTCGAACCTCCGACCCCTTCGTCCCGAACGAAGTGCGCTACCAAGCTGCGCTACACACCGATGTCTGCGGGACGGGAATTTACCGAAAGCCCCGACTCGACACAAGCCTTTTTTACGTTTGGAAGCAAAAAAATGCCTGTTCGCTCAACTATTCGTCAGTTCCATCCATCTTGAGCCGTCAGCGGCCAAAAAATGGCCTGGCAACGCTTATGACGAAGCGAGCTGGAATTCGGCCGGGCCGAGCAAGCGCCGACGCCAGTCAGCGACTACACCATGCTCCAGCCAGTCTGCCGCATGCTTGCGCCAGTTGGGCGAAAGAGCCGGATTTTCCAGCAGCAACAGCAGGTCAGCCTCGTTGCGCAGCTGGTTGAACAGGATGTCGGCGGTGCGCTTTACCGTGAGTTCAGGGTAGGGCCTGTCCACCAGCTCCAATCGCTCCTGCGGCATCACCATCCCCTCCTCCAGCACCCGCAGCAGCCAGCCACAGCGGCCGCTGAGCTGCATCACCTGCGACATCTGGCCATAGCCGAAACGCTGGTTGAGCTTGAAGCAGGGGGATCTGGGCTGGCTTATCTGGATCAGCGCCTCGCCGAGACGATAGACATCGCCGATACAGGCCTGCTCCTCGGTCAGCCCGACCCCGGAGAGGTTCTCGCCGAAGGCGGCCGGTTGCCAGGGGGTACGCGGGGTCGGCAGGCCCAGCGCCGTCTGCCAGTTGTGCCACCAGGGGTAGTGATCGGCGGGATAGTAGTGCAGCGCCCGATCCGGGCCGCCATGGTGGCGCTGGTCGCACTGTTCGTCGCCAGCCAGACCATTGGCACCGCACCAGAGCGGTATGGAGGTGGCTTGTTTGTGGATGGCGCTGACAAGGCCGGGAACCAGTTCGGTACCCTGGCCGCTAAAGATGGAGATCCGCATTCTCATCCTCCGGATTGACGAGAGAATGCGGATCTTAGCACGAGGTCAGGCGACTGCCTGCATCTGGGTGGTCATGGCGATCTCGGCGCGGCGACGTTTCTCCGCCTTGGCCATCAGATACCAGCTGCCGAAGGTGAACAACGACACCGACAGCAGGATCAGGCTGGCCACCGCGTTGATCTCGGGTTTCACCCCGAGTCGCACCGCCGAGAAGACCTCCATCGGCAGGGTGGTCGAGCCCGGGCCGGAGACGAAGCTCGCCAGCACCAGGTCATCCAGCGACAGGGCAAACGACATCATGCCGCCCGCCGCCAGCGAGGGGGCGATCATCGGGATGGTGATCAGGAAGAACACCTTCCAGGGCTTGGCCCCCAGATCCATGGCAGCCTCCTCGATGGAGAGATCCAGCTCCCGCAGGCGGGCCGACACCACGATCGCCACATAGGCAGTACAGAAGGTGGTGTGCGCGATCCAGATGGTCACCATGCCCCGCTCGGCGGGCCAGCCCACCAGCTGGGCCATGGCTACGAACAGCAGCAGCAGGGAGAGACCGGTGATCACCTCGGGCATCACCAGCGGCGCCGTCACCATACCGCCGAACAGGGTCCGGCCACGGAAGTGCGGGATCCGGGTCAGCACGAAGGCCGCCACCGTCCCCAGTGCCACCGCCGCGATGGCGGTATAGAAGGCGATCTCCAGCGAACGCAGTACCGAACCTATCAACTGCTTGTTGTCGAGCAGGCCGAAATACCACTTCAGCGACCAGCCACCCCATACAGTCACCAGCTTGGAGGCGTTGAAGGAGTAGATCACCATGATGATCATCGGCAGGTAGATGAACAGCAGCCCCAGCCACAGCATCAGCTTGGCAAAACCAAAGCGCCTCATACTTTACCCTCCAGCTCTTTGGCCTGGTTGCGGTTGAACAGGATGATCGGAATGATCAGCACCGCCAGCATCACCACCGCCAGGGCGGACGCCACCGGCCAGTCACGGTTGTTGAAGAACTCCTGCCACAGCACCTTGCCGATCATCAGGGTCTCGGGGCCGCCCAGCAGCTCCGGAATGACGAACTCGCCCACCACCGGGATGAACACCAGCATGCAGCCAGCGATGATGCCGTTCTTGGAGAGCGGCACCGTGATCTGCCAGAACCGTGTCAGGTTGCGGGCGCCGAGGTCGGAGGCCGCCTCCAGCAGGCTCTGGTCGTGCTTGACCAGGTTGGCGTAGAGCGGCAGCACCATGAACGGCAGGTAGGAGTAAACGATGCCGATGTAGACCGCCAGGTTGGTGTTGAGGATCTGCAGCGGCTCGTTGATGAGGCCGATGCCCATCAACAGGCTGTTGAGCAGGCCGTTGTTGCTGAGAATACCCATCCAGGCGTAGACCCGGATCAGGATCGCGGTCCAGGTCGGCATCATGATGAGCAACAGCAGAACGGTCTGGGTCTCCTTGTTGGCCCGGGCGATGGAATAGGCCATCGGATAGCCGATCAGCAGACAGAGCACAGTGCTGATGAAAGCCATCTTGAGGGAGCCGAGATAGGCCGCGATATAGAGCTCATCTTCCTGCAGCAGCAGGTAGTTGCCCATGTGCAGCAAGATGGTGAGCTGATCGTCGGCCCAGCTCACCACGTCGGTGTAGGGCGGGATCGCCACGTCCGCTTCGGCAAAGCTGATCTTCACCACTATGATGAAGGGCAGCAGGAAGAACAGGAACAGCCAGAAGAACGGGATGCCGATCACCAGCTGCCGCCCCCCCAGTGCCTTCAGTCGTCTCAATGCCATCATGATTGCAGCACCACGCCGCTGTCATCTTCCCAGTAGAGGAACACCTGGTCATCCCAGGTCGGCCGCTTGCCGTGGCGTTCGGCGTTGGCGATGAAAGCCTGAACGATTTTGCCCGAAGGCAACTGGATGTGATAAACCGAATGACCGCCCAGATAGGCGATGTCATAGACTTCGCCCTTGGTCCAGTTGAAGTCCGGATGCTCGATCTCCACCGGCTTTTGCAGGCTCATCAGCAGTTTTTCCGGCCGCAGGGCGTAGGTGACCTTCTTGTTCTCGGCGCGGGAGCTGATGCCGTGGCCCACATAGATGGGCTGCTCCAGATCGGCGCAGGCGATGGTGGCGTGGTCCTGCTCATCCTCCACCAGCAGGCCGTCGAACAGGTTGACGTTGCCGATGAACTCGCACACCAGCCGGCTGGCCGGGGTTTCGTAGATGTCCATCGGGCTGCCGATCTGTTCGATGCAGCCAAGGTGCATGATGGCGATCCGCTCGGCCATGGTCATCGCCTCTTCCTGGTCGTGGGTCACCATGACGCAGGTTACCCCGACCCGTTCGATGATCTCGACCAGCTCGAGCTGCATCTGGGAACGCAGCTTCTTGTCCAGCGCCCCCATGGGCTCATCCAGCAACAGCAGCTTGGGTCGCTTGGCCAGCGAGCGCGCCAGCGCCACCCGCTGGCGCTGGCCACCGGAGAGCTGATGGGGCTTGCGGCGGGCATACTGGGTCATCTGCACCAGCTTGAGCATCTCCTCCACCCGGGCATCGACCTCCGCCTTGGGCAGGCCATCCTGCTTGAGGCCGAAGGCGATGTTCTGCGCCACCGTCATGTGGGGGAACAGGGCGTAGGACTGGAACATCATGTTGATGGGGCGTTCATAGGGCGGCATGTCGGTGATGTCGACCCCGTCGAGAAACAAGCGTCCCTCGGTGGGACGCTCGAACCCCGCCAGCATCCGCAGCAGGGTCGACTTGCCGGAGCCGGACCCGCCCAGCAGGGCGAAGATCTCGCCCTTGTGGATGTTGAGGGACACGTTGTCGACCGCCAGCGTTTCATCGAACTGCTTGCTTACCCTGTCTATCTTGACCAGCACTTCTTTGCGTTGCTGGCTGCCCTCGAGGGCTTTCTTGTAGGCACTGGAGGCTATCGCCATTACCAAACTCCCAAAGGTAATACCGGCCGGGGCCGATCCATAAAACAGTCTGGCGCCCCGGGATGGGCGCCAAGGTTAGGTTCCGGACTTGATCTTGGTCCAACTCCGGGTGATCAGGCGCTGCACCGCGCGGGGATGTGCCTGCTGCACATACAGCCGCTCCAGCACCGCCTGGGGTGGGTAGACGGACTCGTCATTGCGCACGTGCTCCTCCATGAACTCCCCCGCCTTGGCGTTGGGGTTCGCGTAGCCCACGTGATTGCTGATCTGGGCAATCACCTCGGGCTGCAGCACATAGTTGATGAGGGCATGCGCCTCTTTCACGTTGGTGGCATCGGCCGGGATCGCCATCATGTCGAACCAGAGGTTGCCCCCCTCCTTCGGTATGCTGTAGGCGATCTTGATCCCCTTGCCGGCTTCGTCGGCACGGGCCGCCGCCTGCAGGATGTCGCCGGAGAAACCGGCCGCCACGCAGATGTCGCCGTTGGCGAGATCGCCGATGTACTTGGAGGAGTGGAAATAGGCCACGTAGGGACGCACCTTGAGCAGCTGCTCCTCGGCGCGCTTGAGATCCGCCGGATCCTGGCTGTTGGGGTTGAGCCCCAGATAGTTGAGCGCCGCCGGGATCATCTCGTCGGCCGAGTCGAGGAAGGCGACCCCGCAACGGGCCAGTTTCTGCATGTTTTCCGGTTCGAAGATCACGGCCCAGGAGTCAATCTTGTCGACCCCCAGCACGGCCTTGACCTTGTCGATGTTGTAACCGATGCCGTTGGTACCCCACAGATAGGGCACGGCGTACTGATGACCCGGATCCACCTTGTCGAGCTGCTTGAGCAGCACGGGATCCAGGTTGGTCAGATTGGGCAGCAGGGCGGGATCCAGCTTCTGGAAGGCCCCCGCCTTGATCTGTTTGGCCAGGAAATTGTTGGAGGGCACCACCAGATCGTAACCGGTGCGTCCGGTCAGCAGCTTGCCTTCGAGGGTTTCGTTGGAATCAAACACGTCATAGACGGTCTGGATCCCGGTCGCCCGCTGAAAGTCGCTGAGGGTGGTCTCGCCGATATAGTCGGACCAGTTGTAAAAGTGGACCACAGGGGCTGCCTGAGCCACATTTGCCAACCCCAGAGCCAGGGCCATCGTCACTATCTTGGTTGTGTGCACTTACTCAGTCCTCTTAATGTGTGATTTGCCAGTCGCGCATCCTTACGCGCCGTCCAACCTGTCGGGTGGGTCACCTCCCTCCCGGCCGAACTGCGGACCGGGAGGGGCACTCGTCACTTACTTGCCTGACTTGATCTTGGTCCAGCTACGCGTCATCAGACGCTGCACCTTGGCCGGCAGATCCGGGAAGGTGTAGATCTTGGCCAGCGTCTCGTCGCTCGGGTAGATGCCCGGATCGTTGCGGATCTTCTCGGACACCAGCGGCACGGAGGCCTTGTTGCCGCTCGGGTAGCTGACGGCGTCGGAGATCTTGGCGATCACCTCCGGCTTCATCAGGTAGTTCAGGAATACATGGGCCGCTTCCACGTTCTTGGCATCGGCCGGGATGGCCAGCATGTCGAAGAAGCTGCCAGCCCCCTCTTTCGGGATCACGTAGGTCAGGTTGACGCCGTTCTTGGCCTCGATCGCCCGTGACTTGGACTGCTGCAAGTCACCGGAGTAACCGACCGCCACGCACAGGTTGCCGTTGGCCAGATCCGAAATGTATTTGGAGGAGTGGAAGTAGGCGGTATAGGGACGGATGGAGAGGAACAGCTCCTCCGCCTTCTTCAGCTCGTCCGGCTTCTGGCTGTCCGGCTTGAAGCCCAGGTATTGCAGGGCGGCCGGCAGCATTTCGGTCGGCGAGTCGAGGAAGGAGACACCGCACTCCTTCAACTTGGCCATGTTTTCCGGTTTGAACACCAGATCCCAGGAATCCACCGGCGCCTTGTCACCCAGCACGGCTTTCACCTTCTCCGGGTTGTAGGCATAACCGATGGTGCCCCACAGGTAAGGAATGGAGTACTGGTTACCCGGGTCGCTCGGTTCGAGCGCCTTGAGCAACGAGGTATCCAGGTTTTGCCAGTTGGAGAGCTTGGACTTGTCCAGCTTCTGGAACACGCCCGCCTTGATCTGCTTGGCCAGGAAGGGGTTGGACGGCACGACGATGTCATAGCCCGAACTGCCGGCCAGCAACTTGGCTTCCAGCACCTCGTTGCTGTCGAACACGTCGTAGACCACCTTGATGCCCGTCTCTTTCTGGAAGTCTTCCAGCGTGTTTGGCGCGATATAATCGCTCCAGTTGTAGACGTGCAACACCTTGTCCTCGGCCATCGCCCCGGTACTCATCATGACCAGTGCCACAGAGGCTGCAATCATTCCCGTTTTGAAAGACATCGTCCTTGTCTCCTAAGCAAATTGTATGCGCAAGCCAACCTGCCCGGCGCCCGCCTATCCCCGCAGCTTTGCCGCCGTCAGATCGAGACTGAGCCTGGCCAGATTGACCAATTCATCCACCTGTTCCTCGGTGATCACCAAGGGGGGCGATATGATCATGGTATCGCCGACAGCCCTCATCACCAAGCCATTGTTAAAGCAGAACTCCCGACAGGTCATACCGGCCTGCAGCCCAGCCGGGAAGCGGCTGTTGGTCTGCTTGTCCTGCACTATTTCCAGCGCGGCCACCAGGCCTTTGCCACGGGTTTCGCCCACCAGCGGATGGTCCGCCAGCTCTGCCCAGCGGCGCTGCAAATAGGGGCCGATGGTATCATGAACTCGCTTAACTATGCTTTCGTTTTGCATAAGCGTAATGTTGGCAATCGCCACGGCGCAGGCCACCGGATGACCGGAGTAGGTGAAGCCGTGGTTGAACTCGCCCCCCTCTTCCACCAGCACCTTGGCGACCCTGTCCCCCACCATCACGGCCCCCATCGGCAGATAGCCGGAGGTGATGCCCTTGGCCAGGCACATGAGATCCGGCTTGATGCCGAAGCCTTCGCTGGCGAACCAGTGACCGGTACGGCCAAAGCCGCAGATCACCTCGTCGGCGATCAGCAGGATGCCGTACTTGTCGCAGATGCGCTGGATCTCCGGCCAGTAGCTGTCGGGCGGGATGATGACACCGCCGGCGCCCTGGATTGGCTCGCCGATGAAGGCGGCCACCTGGTCCACCCCCAGCGCCAGAATCTTCTCCTCCAGCTGACGGGCACGGGCCAGCCCGAATTCGTGGGCGCTCATCCCCTGCCCCTCGCCAAAGTGATAGGGCTGATCGATGTGCACAATACCGGGGATCGGCAGCCCGCCCTGGGCGTGCATCCCCTTCATGCCGCCCAGGCTGGCGCCCGCCACGGTGGAGCCGTGGTAGGCGTTGTGGCGGCTGATGATCACCTGCTTGTCTGGCTGCCCCTTGCTGGCCCAGTAGTGGCGCACCATGCGCAGCACGGTATCGTTGCACTCGGAGCCCGAACCGGTGAAGAAGACGTGGTTGAGGTGCGGCGGCGTGATCTCGGCCAGCAGGGTCGCCAGCTCGGCAGCGGGCGGGTGGCTGGTCTGGAAGAAGAGGTTGTAATAGGGCAGTTGCTGCATCTGGCGGGTGGCGGCGTCCACCAGCTCCTGCCGGCCATAGCCCAGGTTGACGCACCACAGGCCGGCCATGCCGTCCAGAATGCGCTTGCCTTCGGAGTCTTCCAGATAGACGCCCTCGGCCCGGGTGATGATGCGGCTGCCTTTCTTGTTCAGTGCCTGAAAATCGGTAAACGGATGCAGGTGATGGCTGGCTTCCAGTTGCTGCCACTCACGGGTGGTATGCTGCATTGCTTGCTCCTCGGTTCCTTCGATTTAAGCGATGTTTGTTGGTCAGTTGAGGAGGGGCAGACAACTCCCCCGGTCACGGTGATGCACCGGGTCTCGTGCAGTGCCTGCTCCCCAACTGTCTCGATTCATGCGGGAGGGGCCGGCGGCCCCTCCGGGCAGGGTGATGCGCGACCGGCGCGCATCCGGGTCACACGTTCAGCAGCAGGAACTCCCGTTCCCAGCGGCTGATCACCCCGAAGTAGGTCTCATATTCCTTACGTTTGACCGCTACGAAGGCGCGGGTAAAGCGCTCGCCCAGCATCTCCTTGATGGGGTCGCACTGTTCCAGGTGGCTCAACGCCTCCTCCAGCGAGCGGGGCAGGCTGTAGGGCAGCTCATAGGCGCTCGACTTCATCTCCGGCAGCGGCTCCAGCTTCTCCATCATGCCGAGGTAGCCGCAGGCCAGGGTGGCGGCCAGCGCCAGATAGGGGTTGGCATCGGCGCCGGCGAAGCGGTTCTCCACCCGACGGGCACTGGCTTCGGAGAAGGGCACCCGCAGCCCGCAGGTGCGGTTCTCCACCCCCCACTGCACGTTGCGCGGCGCGCTCTCGCCAAAGGTGAGGCGGCGGTAGGAGTTGACGTTGGGGGCCAGCAGCGCGGTCACCGCCGGCGTGTATTTCTGCAGGCCGGCGATGAAGTGCATGAACAGCTCGGAGTGGCCACCGTTCTCGGTGCCGAACAGGTTGCGGCCATTTACATCTTCCAGACTCTGGTGAATGTGCATGGCGGAGCCGGGCTCGTCGCTCATCGGCTTGGCCATGAAGGTGGCGTAAATCCCGTGGCGGTGGGCCGCTTCCCGCATGGTGCGCTTGAACAGGAACACCTGATCCGCCAGATCGACAGCGTCGCCGTGCAGGAAGTTGATCTCCATCTGGGCAGCGCCGGACTCGTGGATCAGGGTGTCCACCTCCAGCTCCTGCGCCTCGCAGTAGTCGTACATGTCTTCAAAGATGGGGTCGAATTCGTTGACCGCGTCGATGCTGAACGATTGGCGGGCCGTCTCGGGGCGGCCGTTGCGCCCTACCGGCGGCACCAGCGGATAGTCGGGGTCTTCGTTGCGCTTGACCAGGTAGAATTCCAGCTCGGGGGCCACCACCGGCTTCCAGCCCTGCTTCTCGTAAAATGACAGGACCCGACGCAGCACGGAGCGCGGCGCGATGTCGATCAGCTTGCCATTGATGTCGAAACAGTCGTGGATCACCTGGGCGGTCGGCTCCAGCGCCCAGGGTACGAAACGAATGGTGTTGGGATCGGGATAGAGCTGCATGTCCCGCTCCAGCGGGTCGATCATGCTGTCGTCATCCGGATACTCGCCGGTCACCGTCTGGGTGAAGATGACCTCGGGCAGGCGCATGCCCCCCTCGCGCAGAAACTTGTTGGCTGGAATGATCTTGCCTCGGGCATTGCCGGTGAAATCCGGAAACAGGCACTCCACTTCCGTGATGCGATTGCTCTCCATCCAGCCCTTGATACTGTCCATGTTAAACCCCGACTCTACGGTTGCCATTGGCAAGGGTGTCTAATATATGGAACACCCTTGTTATCAAATTGTAATCAACACCACCATAAAAGCCCGCCATCAGGGGCAATGTCAAGCGGTGGTGTTTAAAAAACTATAAATAACGGCGCATATAATGACCATCGCGGGAACAAATACTAAACACCCTGGCGTGGTAACGACCCACTGCAAGCCCGGTGCCAACAAGCTTGCAGGATCCCCCATGTTCTCAGTCAGCCCCTGTCTGAATCGGGTCATTTTTTTGCAAGGGCGCACAATACTTGTCCTCTTTGCTTTGCATGCCTGCATTTTTTTGGTACAAGGCCCGCCCTGATTTGCACTCTCCTGCTTGGATTTGGTGCAAATTCAGGACACAGGGCTTGGTCTGCAGGCAGACAGCCCCCATAAACAGGGATAATTGGGTTAGTAAACTGACTGGTAGTAAATCGTATGTGTGATTTCATGACTGAAGACCAACTGGCCTTTTACAAGGGACAGATCGAGCGCCAGATCCTCGAACTCGAAGATCGCCTCAACTCCCAGGCCAGCCAGGCCATCGCCACCGATACCAACGAGATGGCTGATGAAATTGACCGTGCCAGCATCGAGGAAGCCCGTCGTCTGGAGCTGAACCGCATCGAGCATGACAAGCTGCATCTGCGCAAGCTGCGTGGTGCCCTCAAGCGCATCAGCGAAGGGGATTTCGGTTACTGCGAATCCTGCGGTGACGAGATCTCCCTCAAGCGGCTGCAGGCTCGTCCCGAGTCCCGCTTCTGCGTTGAATGCCAGAGCACCAAGGAGTTCAACGATACCCACGTGTATCGTCGCGTCGCCTGACGCCTCGCTGCCTCCTCACATTCGTGCGGCGAGCGTTGCCAGCGGGGTGGGCATGCAGGTGACAATGAGGACACCAGGCTGCTCACCCTGGCGGATCACGGCTACGCAGCAAGAGAGTGACAAGTTCTGTTAGACTCCGGGCAAGCCCGGAATCTACAGGAGAGCAGAGAGTGAAATGGTTCCTCAAACTGTGCTTGTGTCTGCCGTTGCTGGCACAAGCACAGACCCTCACGGTCAAGGTTCCCAGCCGGCCGATCAACGACCTCGATAAAGAGTACCAGCTCAAGCTGCTGGAACTGGCGCTGACCCATGCCGGCCAGCCGTTTCGCATCAAGCAGGTCGAACTCAACCTCAACCAGTACAGCCTGCAGCAACAGCTGAGCAAGGGCCAAACCATCAATGTGTTCTGGATGGGTACCTCCAGCGCCCTCGAATCCTCGCTCATCGCCGTGCCGATCCCGCTGTTTCGCGGTCTGGAAGGGCTGCGGCTCTCCTTCATCCACGCCGATGCCCAGGAGAAGTTCAACCAGATCAACTCGCTGGCCGACCTCAAGCAGCTGAAGGCGGCGCAAGGGGTGGGCTGGGCCGACAACAAGATCCTGGAGAACGCCGGCATCCCCACCTACTCGGGGCGCTACAGCAACCTGTTTCGGCTGATCAACGACGGCGACAAGCTGGACTTCTTCCCGCGCAACCTGGTGGAGATCTTCGCCGAGCGCAGCGAGCTGGTGGCGCAATATCCCAGCCTGGTCATCGATCAGCACCTGCTGATCCGCTACCCCTTCGCCGAGTTCTTCTTCGTCAGCCCGGAATCCCCCAAGCTGGCCAAGGCGATCCAGACCGGGCTTGAGCGGGCCTATGCCGACGGCAGCTTCATGAAGTTCTTTCGGGAGAACCCCAAGATCCGCGAGGCCCTGGCCAGCGCCAATCTCGAGCGGCGGGTCACCATCTCCCTGCCCAATCCCGATATGACACCGTTGCTAAAATCCATTCCGGCCCAATATTGGGAGTATCCCCCGCAGGGATGACGAATCTGCCACCTTAAGGCGGGTGGCACCAGCAGCGCGCCAGGGAGGTGCCATGAAGGGAATCGAGGAGTGGTTTGAACTGTACGGCCAGAGCCACCGGCACCCGGTCAATGTGGCGATCCACAAGCTGGCGGTGCCCGGTATCTATCTCTGCGCCCTGGCCCTGCTCTGGTGCCTGCCGGCCGGGCCGCTGCCGCCGTCGCTCAACTGGGCCGCGCTGGTCGCCATCCCGGTGCTGGCCTTCTACTTGCGGCTGTCGTTTACGCTGTTTGTGGGCATGACGGTGCTGACCGCGCTGGGGCTGGTCATTTGCCACAGCTGGCAAGGCACCTTGCTGTGGCCGGCGCTGGCCGGGTTCGTGCTGCTCTGGATAGCCCAGTTCGTCGGCCACAAGATCGAGGGCAAGCGCCCCTCCTTCCTCGCCGACCTGCAGTTTTTGCTGATCGGCCCCGCCTGGGTGCTGGCCAGCCTCTATCGTCGTTTGGGCATTCCCTACTGAGGGAAGCCAACAGGAGAGACCATGAGACATCCTCAGATCCTTGCTCGCGCCCTGCCACTGCTGCTGGGCGCACTGATTGCCGGCCCGGCGCTGGCCGACAAGGCCGACCCGGTCGGCGAGGTGAGCACCGCCTTCAAGCTGTTTGGCCCCAACCACAAGATCCTGGTGGAGGCGTTCGACGACCCGCGCATCGACGGCGTCGCCTGCTATCTGGCGCGCCCCAAGACCGGCGGCGTCAAGGGCGGACTCGGGCTGGCGGAAGATCCCTCCCACGCCTCCCTCTCGTGCCACCAGATTGGCCCCATCACCCTGCCCGCCAAGCTGAAGGCGGGGGAAGAGGTGTTCGACGTCAGCACCTCGCTGGTGTTCAAGGAGCAGAAAGTGGTGCGCTTTTACGATCAAAAGCGCAACGCGCTGGTCTATCTGACTTACAGCACCAAGCTGGTGGATGGTTCTTACAAGAGTGCGGTCAGCGCCGTGCCCATCATGCCGTGGGGCTGAATTCCCACCATTTATCCCGTGATGACGACCCATATTTGTTGTAATTTAACTACATCATTATCTGCGGAGAGCGCACCATGAGAGTCGCCGTTTTCAGTACCAAGAGCTACGACAAAGAGCACTTCAATCAGGCCAACAGCCAGTACGGTTATGAACTGGAGTTCTTCGACGTGCGGCTGGAGGCCAAGACTGCCCGGCTGGCCCACGGCTTCCCCGTGGTGTGCCTGTTCGTCAACGACGATGCCGACCGCGAGGTGCTGACCGAGCTGGCAGCCAACGGCACCAAGGTGATCGCCCTGCGCTGCGCCGGCTACAACAACGTGGATCTGTCCGCCGCCAAGGAGCTGGGGCTGAAGGTGGTGCGAGTGCCCGCCTACTCCCCGGAAGCGGTCGCCGAGCACGCGGTGGGCCTGATGATGACCCTCAACCGTCGCATCCACAAAGCCTATCAGCGCACCCGTGACGCCAACTTCTCGCTGGAGGGGCTGGTCGGCTTCAACATGCACGGTCGCACCGCCGGCATCATCGGTACCGGCAAGATCGGCATCGCCACCCTGCGCATCCTCAAGGGCTTCGGCATGCGCCTGCTGGTGAGCGATCCCTATCCGAACCAGGCGGCCATCGATCTCGGTGCCGAGTACGTGGATCTCGATACCCTGTTCCGTCAGTCCGATGTCATCAGCCTGCACTGCCCGCTGTTCAAGGAGAACTACCACCTGCTGAACAAGGAGGCGTTCGCCAAGATGAAGGACGGGGTGATGATCATCAACACCAGCCGGGGCGGTCTGCTCGACTCCAACGCCGCCATCGAGGCGCTCAAGACCGCCCGCATCGGCGCGCTGGGGCTGGACGTCTACGAGGAAGAAGAAGATCTCTTCTTCGCCGACAAGTCCAACGAGGTGATCACCGATGACGTGTTCCGCCGCCTGTCGGCCTGCCACAACGTGCTGTTCACCGGTCACCAGGCCTTCCTGACCCGCGAGGCGCTGCACGCCATCGCCGACACCACCCTCAGCAACATCCGCGCCATCGACAGCCAGGGGCGCTGCGACAACGAGGTGGAGTAAACCACCGCGCAATAAGCGAGGCGCCGGGTTGTGAGACCCGGCGCCTTCGGGTAGGCTACCAGCCCTTTTTTGCTCAGGAGTCTGGCTGCCCATGTTTATCGGATTTGATTACGGTACCTCCAACTGTGCCGTCGCCGTGATGGAACAAGGCAGCCCCAGGCTGCTGAACCTGAGCGGTGCCCACTACCTTCCCTCCACCCTGCACGCGCCCCACCGGGATGCCATCGCCGGCCTGCTGGCCGAAGGGCTGGCACCCGCCCAACAGAGCGAGTACCTCAAGCTGCGCGGCCCCGTGGTCACCCGAGCCCAGGCGGTACGCCGCCAGATGCGCGAAGAGGGGCTGATCGACGAGCTCAGCTTTGGCGCCGCGGCGCTGGGGCGCTATCTGGAAGAGCCGGACGACGGCTACTACCTCAAGTCGCCGAAATCCTTCCTCGGCGCCTACGGCCTCAAGGCACCGCAGATCGCCCTGTTCGAAGACATCGTCTGCGCCATGATGCTGCACGTGCGCCGCGAGGCGGAGCAGCAGCTCGGCGCGCCGATCCGCCGGGCCGTGGTCGGCCGCCCGGTCAACTTCCAGGGGCTGGCGGGGGAAGAGAGCAATCGTCAGGCCATCGCCATCCTGAGCGAGGCGGCCCGCCTCGCCGGGTTCGAACAGGTAGAGTTTCTCTATGAACCGGTGGCGGCCGGCTTCGAATTCGAGGCCCGCCTCACCGAAGACGCCGTGGTGCTGGTGGTGGATATCGGCGGCGGCACCACCGACTGCTCGGTGCTGCGGATGGGCCCAAGCCACCGCGACCGGCTCGATCGCGACGGCGATCTGCTCGGCCACAGCGGCCAGCGGATCGGCGGCAACGACTTCGACATCCGCCTGACGGTGGAGGGCATGATGCCGCTGCTCGGCATGCACGAGACCCTCAAGACCGGCAAGCCGCTCCCCCACCCGCTGTTTTGGGATGCCGCCGCCATCAACGACGTCAGCGCCCAGAGCCGCTTCTACAGTCTGGAGACCGCCCGCCAGCTGCAGGATCTGCAGCTCGACAGCCAGCCCGGCAGCAAGCTGGGCCGCCTCGCCAGCCTGCGCGCTCACAAGCTGAGCCACCAGCTGGTGTGGCGTGCCGAGCAGGGCAAGATCGCCCTCTCGACGCAGGAATCCAATCACCAATCGCTGAGCGAGTTGGAAAAAGGGCTGGAGGCGGAGCTGACCCGCGAACAGCTGGCCAACGCCTCTGCCCTGCTGCTGGAGAAAATTGGCGAGCTGATGGATGAAGCCATCGCCGCCGCCGGCGTCCAGCCGGATCGGGTCTTCATCACCGGCGGCAGCGCCCGCTCCCCGCTGATCCAGGCCTTCATCCGCCAGAAGCTGCCTCAGGTGCCGCTGGAAGGGGGTGATGACTTCGGCTCCGTCGCCTCCGGTCTGGCCCGTTACGCCGAGCGGCTGTTTGGCAGCGGTCAACCCACCCCGATCTGACCCAACTGCAGCCAGGCATGGGGGCTGTGTTGCCATTTAACGACACAGGCCCCACCCACAGGGCGACAGAAGCAGTCGGGGGCACTCCCCCTCGCCCTGCCTGAGGGCGCGCACAGAGGGTATGCTTGTCACTCCCACTACCGGAGCCCTTTCATGCCCAGATTCTTGCTACTGCTGCTCGCCCTGCTTCTGCTCAGCGCCTGCAGCAGTACTCCCCGCTTCGCCTCGCAAGACCTGCAGCACCACCACTGGGTGCTCGACAAGCTGGATGGCCAGCCCGTTGCCGCGCCGCGAGACAATCCGCCCGATTTCGAGATAGGTGAGCACTTCACCGTCAACGGCATCGCCGGTTGCAATCGCTACTTCGGTCAGGGCCACCTCGAGGGGAACAAGTTCTGGGTGACCAGTCTGGGCAGCACCGAGATGGCCTGTCTGGCCCCGCTCGATGCCGTGGAGCAGGCGGTACTGACCACCCTCACCGAAGGGGCCACCCTGGACGGCACCACCCAGACCCTGATCCTGCAGGGCAAACGGCATCGTTTGGAATACACCCTGCGCGACTGGGTGCTCTAGGGCTCACAAACCGGCATCACAAACAGGAACATGTGCCCCGCCTGTGGCACAATATGAGGCAGTGCTCGCAATGGAGGCTGCCTCAGCCATGTCGATGGACCGTCTGTTTGACAAGATCAAACAACTCCCCACTATCCCGCAACTGCTGCATGAGTTGATGCAGAGCTTCAGCGATGAAAATGCCCGCATCGACGAGATTGCGGCCAAGATCGCCATGGACCAGGTGATCAGCGTCAAGGTGCTGCGAATGGCCAACTCGGCCGCCCTGCGCCGCGGCAACGAAGTCACCTCCATCGAACAGGCGGTGATCCGCCTCGGTTTCAACCGGCTGCGATCTGTGGTGGTCGCCTCCGGCATCATCGGCAGCTTCAAAGCACCTCCCAGCTTCGACAAGAACAAGTTCTGGACCGAGACCTTCCAGGTCGCCACCATCGCCAAGACCCTGGCCCAGGAGGCCAAGGTGCTCGACCCAGAAACCGCCTTTACCTGCGCCCTCATTCACAACATCGGCGAACTGCTGATCCAGAGCACATTGCCGGAAGAGGCGGAGCTCATCAGTCTGGCGATCCAGAAGGGGAGCAGCCGGGTCGAGGCCCAGCGCGAGATGCTGGGCTACGACTATGCCCAGCTCGGCGCCGAGCTGGCACGGCGCTGGAACCTCTCCGAGGCCTTCGTCGATGCCATCTCCCAGCAGCTGGATCCCCTCTCCCACGACCCGGTCAGCAAGGAGGCGGTGTTGATCCGCCTGGCGGTCTTCATCTCCTTCGCCTGGAACGCGGGAGTGCCGGCCCAGGCCATCATCGCCCGCTTTCCCAAGCCACTGGCCGACCAGCTGGGGCTGGATCCCAAGTCGCTCGCAGGCCAGCTCGAAACCTTGCATGAACAGGGCAATGCCCTCGCCGATCTTCTGACTCAATAAGCATCATGACCCATCCATTTCTGTTTCATCCCCAGGTGGCGCCCTGGTTCAAAGAGAGCGCCGATGCCCTGCAACTGACCCTGTTCAGCGAGCTGGATGCCCCGATCCGTGAGGTATGGCTGCGCCATGAGCCGGACAACGAGGAGTACCTGATCCCGATGACGGCGGTCTCCACCCGTGACCGGCTGCAGGTATGGCAGGCGACCCTGCCGCTCATCAAGGGGCAGGACATTCACCTCTACTGCTTCAAGTGTCTGACCGATGAGGAGCAGTGGTGGCTGCACGGGGCCGGCGTCAGCGCCGCCATGCCGCCGCGCGAGCAACATTTTCGCTTCAACAGCCTGCACCAGCCACCAGCCTGGGTGCAGGACCAGGTGTTCTACCAGATTTTCCCCGATCGCTTCTGCAACGGCGATCCGTCGCTCAGCGTCAAGCATCACGAGTACGAGTATCGCGGCAAGGCGGTGATCAGCAAGGTGTGGGGCGAGCCGGTCAGCCGCCACGAAGAGGGCCACGGCGCCTGCGAATTCTACGGCGGCGACCTGGCGGGCATCGATGCCAAGCTGCACTACCTGCAATCCCTCGGGGTGACGGCGCTCTATCTCAACCCCATCTTCGATTCGCCGAGCAACCACAAGTACGACACCCAGGACTACTTCAAGGTGGATGCCCACCTCGGCAGCAACGAGCAGTTCGCCGAGCTGACCCGCAACCTGCACCAGCGCGGCATGAAGATCATTCTGGATGCAGTGGTCAATCACACCTCGACCGAACACCCCTGGTTCTGCCCGCCGCTCGGTGCCCAGCGCAACCCGGACTCACCGTGGCGCAGCTTCTACACCTTTGACAACGAGGGGGATTACGTCAGCTGGAAAGGCATCCGCAGCCTGCCCAAGCTCGACTTCTCCAGCGAACAGGTGCAGGACGCCGTCTATCGCGCCGACGACGCCATTCTGCGTTACTGGATGCGTGCCCCCTACCAGATCGACGGCTGGCGCTTCGACGTCATCCACATGCTGGGGGAGCGCGGCACTGCCGAGGGCAACCGCGGCCACGTGCGCGCCATTCGCGGCGCGGTGAAGCAGGAGAATCCGGACGCCTACGTGCTGGGCGAGCACTTCTTCGAGGCGAGCCAGTGGCTGCAGGGAGATCAGGAGGACGGCGCCATGAACTACTACGGCTTCGCCCATCCGATCCGCGCCTTCCTGGCGGGCCAGGACATCGCCTACCACCCCATCAAGATCAGCGCCGAAGAGCTGGATCGCTGGCTCAAGCTGGCGCGGGCCCACATTCCGTTCAAGAACCAGCTGGCCCAGTTCAACCTGCTGGACAGCCACGACACCGCCCGTTTCCTCCACCTGCTGGGGGAGGACAAGCAGCGGATGCGGCTCGCAGCCACCCTGCTGCTCACCTACATCGGCGTGCCCTCCATCTACTACGGCGATGAAGTGGGGCTCTCTGGCGGCAACGATCCGGACTGCCGCCGCTGCTTCCCGTGGGAGACCACCGCCTGGGATCACGTGCTGCACGACCACTACCGCCGGTTGATCCAGATCCGCCGGCAGCGTCCGGCCCTGCGCCGCGGCGACATCCAGACCCTCTATGCCGGCCCGCACAGCTATGTGTTTGCCCGTACCCTGCAAAGCGATCAGGTGGTGGTAGCCTGCAACCGTCATCCCAGCGAGCCGCGCACCATCAGCCTGCCCCTGTGGCAGACCGCCAGCCCGGCCAGCCGCTTCACCGATGCCTTCAACGGCGACAAATTCGAAGTAGTGCAGGGCGAGGTGCAGCTCACCATCCCCGCCAACTCGGCCAGAGTGTTGCTCTCCAGCTAGGCGTCAAAAAAGCGGAACCCTGTGTTCCGCTTTTTGTTAAAGCCCCCGAGATCGCATAAAGTTGTTTGAGCTGGGTTGGATTTCTCTATGAATCATCTAGTTAGTTCACTCAGAGTGGAATAAAACTGGCATCATACAAGACCGCTTCCGACCCTTTTCGGCTAAACTGGCCCAAGGCACATAAATTGCTTGTCACTTGGCATCACTAGCGAGAATCCGTCATGTTCGACAATAAAACCCTATTGATTACCGGCGGCACTGGCTCGTTTGGCAAGATGCTGGTCAAGACAGTGCTGGAACGCTACAAGCCGAAACGGCTGATCATCTACTCCCGCGACGAGCTGAAACAGTTCGAGATGCAGCAGGTCTTCAACGCCCCCTGCATGCGCTATTTCATCGGTGACGTGCGGGATGCCAACCGGCTCACCATGGCGATGCGCGGGGTTGACTATGTGGTGCACGCGGCGGCCCTCAAGCAGGTGCCGGCTGCCGAATACAACCCCATGGAGTGCATCAAGACCAATATCCACGGGGCCGAGAACGTCATCCAGGCCGCCCTGCTCAATCAGGTCAAGAAGGTGATCGCCCTCTCCACCGACAAGGCTGCCAACCCCATCAACCTGTATGGCGCCACCAAGCTGGCCTCCGACAAACTGTTCGTCGCCGCCAACAACATCGCCGGCCAGGATCCAACCCGTTTTGCGGTGGTGCGCTACGGCAACGTGGTGGGCTCGCGCGGCTCGGTCGTGCCCTTCTTCCAGAAACGGATCGATCAGGGCGCCACCACCCTGCCTATCACTCACGCCGAGATGACCCGCTTCTGGATCACTCTGCAGCAGGGGGTGGACTTCGTGATGAACAACTTCCCGCGCATGAAGGGGGGTGAGATTTTCGTGCCCAAGCTGCCCTCGGTGCGGATTACCGACCTGGCTACCGCCATGGCCCCTCAGCTGAACCAGGAGATCATCGGCATCCGCCCGGGTGAAAAACTGCATGAAGTGATGTGCCCGTGTGACGACTCCTACCACACCTTCGAGTTCGACGACTTCTTCATCATCGGACCAACCATCAACTTCAACAATCGCAACAATGACTTCTCCGTCACCGCCTCAGGTGAAAAGGGAGCCATGGTGGCCCAGGGATTCGAGTACAACTCCCGTGACAACGAGGATTTCCTGACGGTTGAACAGCTGAAAGAGTTGAACAGCAAGGTGGTAATGGAATGATCCCGTACGGCAGACAGTCGATCAGCGAAGCGGATATCGAAGCCGTGGTCGAAGTATTGCGGTCCGATTTTCTGACCCAGGGGCCAGTGGTGCCGCGCTTCGAGCAGGCAGTGGCGGATTACTGCGGTGCCCGCTTCGGGGTGGCGGTCAACTCCGGAACTGCCGCCCTGCACATCGCCTGTCTGGCGCTGGGTGTCGGCCCAGGTGACTGGGTCTGGACCTCCCCCATCAGCTTTGTCGCCTCGGCCAACTGCGCTCTCTACTGCGGAGCACAGGCCGACTTCGTCGACATCGAGCCCGATACCGGCAACATGTGCGCCATGGAGCTGGAGCGCAAGCTGGTAGCAGCCAAGGCGCAAGGATGTCTGCCCAAGGTGGTCATCCCGGTACACTTCGCAGGCCTGCCCTGCGATATGCAGGAGATCCATCGCCTGGGACAAGAGTACGGCTTTCGGATCATCGAGGATGCCTGTCATGCTCTCGGTGCTCGCTATCACGGTGAACCCACCGGCAACTGCCGCTACAGTGACATCACCGTCTTCAGCTTCCATCCGGTGAAGATCATCACCACCGGCGAAGGCGGCATGGCGATGACCAATGACCCTGCGCTCGCCAAAACCATGAGCATGTTGCGCAGCCACGGCATCACCCGGGATCCGGCCGACTTCATCAATGAGCCAGATGGCCCCTGGTACTACGAGCAGCAAATGCTCGGTTTCAACTACCGGATGACCGACATCCAGGCTGTGTTGGGGCTAAGTCAGATGGCCAATCTTGAAGCCTGGATCGCCAAGCGTGGCGAAATTGCCCATCGTTACTTTGAAGCATTGGCCCCCGAACGTCTGCCCCGTTATTTCAGTGCAGAACGACGCAGCGCCTTCCACCTGTATGTACACCATGTAGCCCCCGAACAGCGCCGCAATCTGTTCCAGCGACTACGCGATCATGGTATCGGGGCCAACGTGCACTATATGCCCATCTACAAGCAGCCTTGGCACCAAGAAGGCCACCAGTCAGCCCTACCGATGGCAGAGGCGCACTATTACGGAGCCATCACTCTCCCGCTTTTCCCTCATTTAACGACAGCGGAACAACATCAGGTATTTACATTGGTAACTGCCGATGAATAGCAGTACATAAAAGAACAAGCAGGCTCTGAGCTTGCCGTCAAAAGGTCCAGATAGTCGATATACAGAGAGATAAAATGACGGATACAGCAATCTTGCCAGTTGTGATGGCTGGGGGGTCAGGTAGTCGGCTTTGGCCTCTTTCTCGTGAGTTATATCCAAAGCAGTTCATGCCGCTTTTGGGTGAGGCCTCAATGCTGCTGGATACTATTGGCAGGGTCAAAGAACTTGCCACTCACCCATTCACCGTGGTTTGCAATGAGGCCCATCGCTTTATTGTCGCGGAGCAGTTGCGGGAGGCCGGAATACAGAACCATATTCTGCTGGAGCCTTCAGCACGCAATACGGCCCCAGCTATCGCTGTGGCGGCTCTGCACGGTATGACGATCGCTGATGATCCCGTGTTGATGGTGCTGGCTGCAGACCACGCAATCAAGGAGCCGCACGCCTTCCGACAAGCCATAGAAGCCGCATACCCCTTTGCAGTCAATGGCAAACTGGTGACATTCGGCATCGTCCCCCAAACACCTGAAACCGGTTATGGCTACCTCAGAGCAGGGGAATCTCTTGGGGGGGGAGTTTCTCGCGTCGACGCCTTCATCGAGAAACCGGATCTGGACACGGCGAAACAGTATCTCTCCTCTGGAAAATACCTCTGGAATAGCGGCCTCTTTATGTTCAAGGCCAGCCGCTACCTTGAGGAACTTAAACTTTATCGCCCTGATATCCTGGCCGCTTGTGAAAAAGCGTTTAGCACCAGACAACATGATCTCGATTTTATCCGTGTCGGTAGCGCGGCTTTCGAGGAATCGCCCAGCGAGTCAGTGGATTATGCGGTGATGGAAAAAACGCAAGATGCCGTTGTCGTGCCCATGGATGCCGGATGGAGCGATGTGGGCTCTTGGTCCACCCTGTGGGAGGTGAACGAGAAAGACGGGCAAGGGAATGTCCTAGAAGGTGACATCTTGGCGCTTGACACAACAGACTGTTATATCAAAAGCAGTTACCGGCTAGTAACCACCATTGGATTGGACAAGCTAGTCATAGTGGAAACCAAGGATGCCATACTCGTTGCCGCACACGACAAGGTTCAAGAGGTCAAGACACTGACATCACATCTTAAAAGTATGAATCGCACAGAAACCGAACGTCATCGCGAGGTTTACCGCCCATGGGGCAAATATGATGCTATCGACAGCGGAGAGCGTTTCCACGTCAAACGCATCACCGTCAAGCCTGGTGCCAAGCTTTCTCTACAACTGCATCACCACAGGGCCGAACACTGGATAGTAGTCTCCGGAACAGCCAGGATGACACTGAATGGTGTCGAGCGTTACATCACGGAAAATGAGTCCGTCTATATCCCTATTGCAACCGTTCACTCGTTGGAAAACCCGGGTAAAGTCGACTTGGTACTTATCGAAGTTCAATCAGGCTCCTATTTGGGGGAAGACGACATTGTAAGGCTGGGAGAGCACTACCACAAAGATGGGAGCGAGCCATGCTGAGAACCAAGACGATTATCCAGCATAGTGGTTTGGGCTTTGGTACAAGCGGTGTCAGAGGGTTAGTCAACCAGTTGACAGCAGAAGTTTGCCAAGCATTTACGCATGCCTTCATTTCTGTCATGCGTGATCGCTTCACCTTTAAGCATGTAGCGTTGGGCATAGACAACAGACCCAGCAGCCTCGGCATGGCAGGCGCCTGCGCCGCCGCCCTGCAACAACTTGGCGTTGAGCCCCTCTTCTATGGGGTACTACCAACACCGGCCTTGGCATTACAAGCCATGCGTTGCCGCATTCCGGCCATCATGGTTACCGGTAGCCATATCCCACATGACCGAAATGGTCTCAAGTTCTATGGCCCTGGTGGAGAGATCACCAAAGCTGAAGAACGACAGATCCTAGAAGCGGATATAGTGTTCTCCAAGATAATGGCACAACCCACGCTGCAGCCCTCCACAGAGGCAGCAGAACGCTATACAGAGCGTTACTTGCATTTTTTCAACAAGAGTGCACTGGCACATAAACGGATCGGCATTTACGAACACAGCAGTGCCGGGCGAGATATTTACCCGTCGATTTTCCAAGCATTGGGAGCAACAGTTATACGATTGGGGCGGAGTGACGACTTTATTCCCATCGATACCGAAGCATTGAGCACTGAGGATGAACAGAGAGCCCTATCTTGGACTCAACAATATAGCCTGGATGCTCTATTCTCGACCGATGGTGATGGGGATAGACCTATGCTCGCCGATGAACAGGGGCATTGGCTCAAAGGGGATATTCTCGGACTACTCTGTTGCCAATACCTAGGCATACAAAGCGTGGCCATGCCACTTAACTGCAATAGTGCCGTTGAACGATCGGAAATTGTCACACAAGTCATACGCACTCGGATTGGATCTCCTTATGTATTGGAAGCGATGGGGGCCCTCGCAGGCAAAGTAGCCGGTTTTGAAGCAAATGGAGGCTTCATGTTAGGCAGTCGCATTGATCATGAAGGGCGGCATCTTTCGGCCCTCCCCACTCGTGATGCCCTGCTACCAGCATTGGCTGCATTGATCCAGGCAAAAGAAAAAGGGCTTGCTGCCATCTTGGCCACACTACCAAACCGCTTTACTCATAGCGACCGGATCAAGGTTAATCCGACGGACTTGATGCAAAAAGCCAGCAATGAGCCCACTTGGCTTCTTCAGTTACTGGGGCTGGCAACAGATGCGTATCTTGATATAGATCTGACTGATGGAATAAGAATCCAGCTTACGGGTAACAATATCTTACACTTGCGAGCTTCCGCCAATGCGCCGGAACTTCGCTGTTATGCAGAGGCTAATACCCAAGCTCAAGCCATAACATTAGTAAATAACAACCTGAAGCTTATTAAACGACTGATCGATATGGAGTAGAAATATATTTTCTCAACAAGTCTTAAGTAATTGATGACTTTCTAAATTTTTCGACCATAGCTTCACATTAATTTAATTTATATTATCATCAGATTTCAGACAGGGCAAAGGATCATGAATAACATTTTTGACTTTTTGTTAGCTGAAGACCTAATCTCACCAAACAGAAGTATAATTATAAGTCCAGCGTGCAGAGACCTGAATATAGCCGTATACAAAGATACATTAACTGGCATAATCTATTTAGACCCTGCTTATGCCGGAAAAGCAGCACATTATTATACACAGAAAAACTCGATGGGATGTGGAAGGTATCGCAGTGAAGTGGACTTGCTTGATGCAGAAAGAAGAACGAAAGTTTTATCCTCTCTGATACCTGGACGTCGCTGGCTAGACTTTGGATGTGGCCCTGGTTACCAGTTACGCAAAGATGCTCATCTTTGTTTGTCTGCAATAGGTATAGAGATAAATGAAGGAGATAGGGATCAACTCCGGCAGGATGGCTTCCATATCGAGTCATCTTTGGAACAAGTTACTAATTTTCAGCCTGAAGTGATTAGTCTCTTTCATGTTTTAGAACATCTGCTTTCCCCTCAAGATATATTGGAAGAACTAAAATCGATAGCATCCAAAGGCTGCCAACTAATCATTGAGGTTCCGCACGCCAAGGATTGGTTGTTGTTGAATGGCCCTGAAGAATATCGTCAATTTACTTTCTGGTCAGAGCATCTTGTCTTACATACAAGGGCATCGTTACACCGATTACTTGAAAAAAGTGGTTGGACAGTACAATCGGAAGTAGCTGTACAGCGTTATCCCATATGGAATCACCTGTATTGGCTGACTGATAAAAAACCCTCTGGGATGGGCAATACGATAATGGATGAATCGGCACGTATACTGCATGAGGCTTATGGTAATTATAATGCCATAAGAAATTGTACTGACACTTTATTGTTTATTGCTCGTTGTTAAGCTTCAGGAAGAAGATAAATGAAATTCACTGCACTTATCCCTGCAAGGGGAGGCTCAAAAGGTGTCATTGATAAAAACATCAGACCTATCATGGGGGCGCCACTCATCAGTTGGAGCATCCGTCAAGCCTTGGCTTGCAACCAGATTAGTCGAGTGATTGTTTCTACTGATTCAGTACACATCGCCAATGTCGCCCAGAGTTGGGGAGCTGAAGTACCAGAACTCAGACCCTCTGAGCTTGCTCAAGATCACACTTCAACTGAAGAAGTCATGCTCCATGCCATGGAGCATTGGTTAGACGCTGATGATGATGAAGTTGTCGTGCTGCTTCAGCCTACCTCACCTTTACGCATGCCGGAAAGCATTGCCAACGCCATAGATCAGTTCTGCCGCGAACGAGCTGATTCACTCGTATCCGTTTGCGAGAGTCATGCTTTTTTCTGGAAATCTCCTTCTTCACCTAGAGCGCTTTACGATTATGAGAATCGCCCCAGAAGGCAGGATATTCGAGAAGCAGATCGTCAGTATCGTGAAAATGGGTCCATATATCTTACTAAAATCCCCTTGCTAAGAGCGAAGAAAAATCGTCTTGGGGGTAAAATAGCTATGTACTCTATGCAAGAATATGAGTCTTGGGAAATAGACTCTCTAACTGACTTTGCTATTGTAGAAACTCTGATGCGGGAATATCTTTAATGATCATTGATAGAAATGTTACTCGTTATGTTGTTTTCAGCGATGAAACCATAATGCATGCATTACAAAAAATGAGTCTGAACAAGAGTGGTATCGTTTTTGTTTTGACTCAAAATGGTGTTCTCGAAGGAGTAATGACAGATGGTGACTTAAGACGCTGGTTACTAGAGGAAACTAACTTCGACTTGTCCTTACCAGTTGCCATAGTTAGCAACCATAATTTTACGAGTGCAGACATAGAAAGTCCTCACGAGAGTATTTCCGCTCTGTTTTCAAGTCGAATTAAATATCTCCCTCTACTCGATAGACAACATCGCTTGATGGCAGTTGCTACACAACACAACCAGCCAATCCAGATAGATAATTTCGTAATAGCAGAAGAAAGTCCGACCTTTATAATAGCCGAGATTGGCAACAACCATAACGGTGACATTGTATTGGCAAAAAAACTGGTAGACTTGGCTGTTGCTAGTGGGGCCAATTGTGCCAAGTTTCAAATGCGCCATTTAGCTTCCATGTATCGTCAAAATACACCCCAAAAAACGGCTGGAGAAGATCTCGGATCAGAGTATACGCTTCAGTTGCTAGAGCGCTTCCAGCTGACTACTAAGGAACTGATTGAAGTATTCGATTACTGCAAAGAGAAAGGCATTATCCCTCTCTGCACACCTTGGGATGCAACCAGCCTTGATGAATTGGAAAACTATGGCATGCCGGCGTACAAAGTAGCCTCAGCAGACCTGACAAATCATGAATTCCTAGAAAAACTGATCCTTACACGTAAACCACTGATTTGTTCTACTGGTATGTCCAGTGAGCAAGAAATAAAAAATGCTATTGCTCTCTTTCAGAGAAATGGTACCCAATTCATAATTTTACATTGCAACTCGACTTACCCTGCGCCCTTCAAAGACATCAATCTAAAATACATAAGTCGCTTACAGGAACTCATTCAAAGTGGCCATGTTGGTTATTCTGGTCATGAACGTGGAATGTCGGTCGCTATGGCAGCAGTTAGTTTGGGAGCAAAGGTTATTGAAAAACACTTCACTCTGGACAGGAATATGGAAGGCAATGACCATCGAGTCAGTTTGCTGCCAGATGAATTCACTATGATGGTTCAGGGGATTCGTGAAATAGAGCTCGCTATGGGACATCGCAAAGCTAGAGAAGTCACTCAGGGAGAAATGATGAATCGAGAAGTGCTTGGAAAGAGTCTAATATGTACCAGGGATCTAAAAATTGGAGAAATTATCACGTCGAACGCTGTAGACATACGTAGTCCCGGAAAAGGATTGCCTCCATATGAAAAAAATAAACTCATAGGTATGGTTGCTCGACGAGATATCGCTGTTGGTGATTTCTTCTATCCATCTGATCTTAATGAAAAGACCACACATGCTCGTCAATATTCATTCAATCGTCCTTTTGGTATCCCAGTCCGCTACCATGACCTGAAAGATATGCTTGGGAAGACTAATCTAGATTTAGTTGAGTTTCACCTTAGCTACAAGGACCTAGATCTTGATCCTGCAGATTATTTAGCATCTGAAGGCTATGACCTTGATGTAATAGTACATAGTCCTGAGTTATTTTATGGCGACCATATAATGGATCTCTGTTCAGAAGATAAAATATATCGTGAACACTCTATTAAAGAATTGCAAAGGGTTATTGATAAAACTCGTCAGATAGCCTCTTACTTTCATCGCGCGACTAAACCTCTAATCATCATCAATGCAGGTGGATTCACTTTAGATAGTTTCATGCCACGTTCAGAGCGCGAGGTTAAATATAAGTTAATCGCGGAAGCTATAAAAAAGCTTGACAGCCAAGGGGTCGAAATTATTCCTCAGACAATGCCTCCTTATCCATGGCATTTTGGTGGGCAACGCTATCACAATCTATTCATGGAGGCCGACGAGATTTCTGACTTCTGTGAAAGACAGGGGATGAGAGTATGTTTGGATATATCACATTCAAAACTTGCCTGTAACCTGAATAAGGATTCCTTTGCAAGATTTATTCGACAAATAGCTCCATATACGGCTCACTTGCACCTTGTTGATGCTAAGGATGTTGATGGCGAAGGGCTGCAAATCGGTGAGGGAGAGATAGACTTTGACGAAGTCTCTGAATTATTGAAGCAACACGCACCAACAGCATCCTTTATTCCTGAAATATGGCAAGGGCACAAAAATAACGGCGAAGGATTCTGGATAGCACTAGAGAGACTCGAGCAATTTAAGCTTTAATGAGGCGGTAGCTATATTACTTTCCAGCGAAACATAACAAAAATCATCTTTTTTGATATACCATAGTTTATCAAAATCTGATCATTATCCTAATTGCTATAGTATGAAAAAAATAGATCTGGGTTCTTAATGAGCCCAGCATTTTCTTGAATCTGCTCATCATCCCAATCCCACCAACATATTCTTTTCAATATTGAAATTTGTTCCTTATTAAAGCGTTGACGAATAACTTTAGCCGGGACTCCCACCACGATGGCATAGTCAGGTACATCACGAGTCACTACAGCACCAGCCCCGACCACAGCACCATCGCCAATTGTCACCCCAGGTAATATAATTGCATTAGCACCAATCCATACATCATTGCCAATCGTAATCTTTTGATTGGAAGACATGTTATACAAATCCAATAGGTCGTCATTCTCCCAGATACCAGGAACACCTTCATAACCTAGAATATCATGTTTGGATATATAGAGTAGGGGATGGGATGTAATACAATCGAGAGGGTGATTGAACTCGCCGATTTTAACTGACTCATTAATGGAACAGAAAGCACCAATGCTTTCAAGTAATGAACCTTTGAAACAATGGCGTTCATAGCCGTATGTATACTTTCCAACCTCAACGCCATTGATACTACGTTTTGAGGTTGTCGATACATCTACATTTTTAAAGACCTGAATGAAGTGTTCCCCCTCCTTTAAGCCAATATCACGCAAATATTGGCTTATTTCTATAAAAAACGAACTAACAATTACTATAAAAGCCTCATTAATGGGCTGTGAATAACTATCCGGAGTAACAACTTCTTTGCCAAGAAAGCATTCTTTCTCAGGACGTGAAGTCATAAAAAAAGTCACTTGTGAATACAACCAAGAATTTTTATTAATAAAATCCTCTGCCGCAGACCCAGTACCATAGATGATTAAATTTCTACCACGAGAGAGTTTATCTTCAATCATAAGGCGATGTAACATTAGCATAAAGGCTTTCCTTATAGAAAAAAATCTGCCTTCTTATTAACAAAACAATCTAACTCACCAGACGTTATATTGTATACCTTCTGCCCTCTTCTTTCGGCAAGTCGACGAATATAACCATACTCTAACTTTTGTCGTTCAATAGTTTCTCGCAGTCCATGAAAACCCAATTCCTTATATGCATCGAGTGATATTTTATCATCCACCGAAGTATGTTGGTAAACATGCGGAATAACCTTTCCAGACAATATATCCTCCTTAGTAAAAGCCCACCAAGTATGATCAAATCCAACCAAACAAATTTCTTCATATCCAAGATAAAGGGCCAGTAGTATCGCAGGACATAATACATTCTGAGCACAATGCTGCATTTTCGCACTAAAGTCACAGCTTATTATCTCATCTGTAGCAAGCCCAGATGACATATCATAGAAATAGAGGTTATCCATTTCCGCTTTTTGCCTGTCAAAATAATGTAAAGCATCAGCATTGACTACTAATCTGGTATCAGGAAGTTTAGTCGACAGCACGTTCATTATTGGTTCTAGTAATAAATCACTTTTCAACCAAAAGAGAGGGTCTGCCAATATCCAGAATTGAGGTAATAATTTAACAATCTCATGGCTTTTATAGGCATGATTAACCGCAATACAGTCAAACTGGGCTAACTTGCTTAAATTTATAGTTTTCAGTGAAGGTCCATTGCCAATGATAAAACAACGATCAGTTTTTCGCTTATCTTTAAGTTGCTTATTCTTGTTCAACACATGGCTAGAAATAATACTATCATATGTACTATAATCCATGATGGTGTGTTTAACACCCAACTCACTTAGTTGGCACTGGAGCTCTGTCACATAAGATGACGTAATGATTATCTTACTATCACTTTGCAAATATTCATTTATATTAGTGACCAGATCAATCGTTATACCATTAAACAAGCGACCACTTTTCTTTGGATCATTATCCAAAATAACTCTAGGGACTGTATCACCATAAATACGAACCCATTTATTAAAAAGCTTTTCAGCCAAGCTTGAAGCACCAATCCACACAACACTCATAAAAAACCTTATTCTTTTAAATTAACATTATTAACATACCAGTCCCACGCATTTCGCATGCCTAACTCCAATGTAGTGGTTGCCTGCCAACCCAATTTATTCAATCTTGTTACATCCAGTCTTTTTACAGGAGTACCCTCAAGTTTATTCTCATCAAAACAAAACTCTCCGGTGAAACCACTGATAGCTTTAAGAAGCTCTGCCACTTCACGAATAGAGCAATCAATACCAGTTCCAATATTAATATGAGAACATCTAGGATCAGTCAGTGACTGTAAATTTTGTTTAGATATAGACATAATATGTAAGCATGCTGCCGCCAAGTCATCGACATGCATGAATTCACGACGGGCGTTGCCACTACCCCAGATCTCTACAAACTTATCGCCTTGTTCAATGGCTCGATAGAACTTTCCTATTAAAGCAGGGATAACATGACTGTACTGAGGGTGAAAATTATCATATGGGCCATAGAGATTGGTCGGCATGGCACAGCGATAATCTCTTCCATATTGCCTATTGTAACTTTCACACAGTTTAATACCGGCAATTTTGGCAATAGCATAAGGTTCATTGGTCGGCTCCAATGGGCCGGTAAGAAGTGCCTCTTCCGAAATGGGTTGTGGGGTCAACTTTGGATAAATGCAACTAGATCCCAGAAATAGCATTTTCTGTACATCAACAAGATGTGCACTGTGAATTAAATTAGCTTCAATCATCAAGTTTTGGTAGATGAATTCGGCTGGGAAACTTTCGTTTGCATAAATTCCTCCAACCTTGGCAGCCGCCACATATATTTCATCTATTTGTTGATGCATCAGAAACCGTTTTACCGCTTGTTGATCTGTCAGATCTAGCTCACCTCGAGTAGCGGTCACCAGTTCAACTGAATCCAGCATCGTAAGTTGCCGACACAAGGCTTGTCCTACCATGCCGAGATGTCCAGCAACAAAGACTCTCTTCTTAGCCATATATTCAGTCCCCCATGGACTCACCAATCTCAAATCCGTGTTTTTTCAACAAGGCATGGCACTGCGCTACTTTCACATCTGCAGCAACCATTTCGGCACACATTTCTCTGACTGTAATACTGGGTTTCCAACCCAGTTTTTCTCGTGCTTTACTCGCATCACCTAACAAAGAATCAACTTCTGCAGGACGGAAATACCGGGGATCAATACGAAGGACCACATCACCAGGACGAACTGCCGGAGCCAGCTCTCCCTTGGCTGATACCACCACTGCAACTTCTTCAACACCCTTGCCTTCGAAACGTAATTGCATACCTACATCTTCTGCTGCCCAAAGAATGAACTGACGCACAGAATACTGCTCGCCAGTCGCTATCACAAAGTCTTCAGGTTCTTCTTGCTGTAACATGAGCCATTGTAGTTGTACATAATCCTTTGCATGACCCCAATCCCGTAGAGAATCAATATTCCCCATGTAGAGACAACTATCCAAACCTTGGGCAATATTGGCCAAACCTCTGGTAATCTTTCGAGTAACAAAAGTTTCTCCCCTACGGGGAGATTCATGATTGAAAAGAATACCGTTGCATGCATATAAACCATAAGCCTCACGATAGTTCACCGTGATCCAGTATGCATAAAGTTTGGCAACGGCATAAGGAGAGCGTGGATAGAAGGGGGTGGTTTCTCTTTGCGGTATCTCTTGGACCAGGCCAAACAACTCTGACGTCGAAGCTTGATAAAACCGGGTTTTTTTCTCCAATCCCAGCAACCGGATAGCCTCTAGCAGGCGCAGTGTGCCCATAGCATCCACATCGGCCGTATATTCAGGAGACTCAAAGCTGACGGCTACGTGAGATTGAGCCCCCAAATTATATACCTCATCTGGTTGAACCTCTTGAATAATACGGGTCAAGTTAGAGGAGTCCGTCAGATCACCATAATGCAGTACAAAGTTTTGATGTTCAATATGAGGGTCTTGGTAGATATGGTCTATACGTTGAGTATTGAACGATGACGCTCGACGCTTGATCCCATGCACCTGATACCCTTTTTCTAACAGAAACTCGGCCAAATAGGAGCCATCCTGCCCGGTTACACCAGTGATAAGTGCGACTTTCTTATTCATAGATTTCATGCCACTTGATGATCCGTGCTACAGGAGCCTTGTGTTGTAACTTCAAAACTATTTCATCACCATGCTCTCCCTCTACGGAGTTAAATAAAATATCCACATTGGAGGGGAAATCATGTAAAGACCAGACTTGTCTACCATTAAAGGTACTGTCACTCCCCAGAGAGGTAATAAAGAAGTCTGTCACAATACCCGATTTTTCAAGCAGCATGTATATTATGTTAGCCATAATACCGGTACCAAAGATACCAATACGTCTTCCTTTCAGTACTGAAACATCTTGCTCCTTCTCCAAATAACGATGAAAAAGCCGCTTCAATAACGTCATATTTTTATTTGCAAATGCCAAAGCTACGTCTTGTTGGTTTACCCTTTCCAAATCAAGAAGTTCGTAAATAATCCTGGTTTCCCGATTGATTAGGTTATAGTTTTCAATATTACTGCTCAGCCCACCAAGATAGAAATGGGCCACTGTTCTGTCAGAAAAATCCCCACGCTTAAAAAGAATGGTCTTCAACATAATATAGGAATCAGCAGCTATATTAAAAGACCGGGGAAAACCACCATATTCCTGCAGCAGGGCTCGCTTCATGAAAAAGCCTTGATGATGAGGATGGCTAAATTCCTGTTCACCTTTACGCAACTCATTTCCATGCAAAATCCACTCAGCATTGGTCGCAGGATCTTTTATAATAACTCTAGCAGCCAAATAATCTAGAGAATCGTCTCTTTCAAATTCGGTCAAAATATCATAAATGACATCTGAGTCACAGAGGTGATCATCTGAACTAAGATAATAAATAATTTCACCCGTTGCAGCAGCTAATCCTTTGTTGAAAGCATCATAAACGCCGTTATCTGCTTCTGACACCACTTTTGCTATATGTGGAAATGTAGACACTAGGGTGAGTGTCTGATCTGAAGATCGGCCATCGACAATGATATGTTCTATCTGGGAAATGGCGGTTTGCTTAGCCACACTACATAAGCATCTTTCGATAGTTGCAGCACTATTATATGTTGCTGTGATGATAGAAACTTTCATTTAATTTTCATCCATTAGAGCAGTATAAAGGGCATTCTAAACCAAAGGTCAGCTACGAACGCCTGCCGCTTTTCTCAATACACTGATACAATCCATATCCTTGCATTCCCAATCGATGAGTGTTTGTTCTACAACCTCGAAATTATGGTGCTGGGCAATCAAAGCAACATCATCTTTTGAGATCCTACTACGTCCGGCCGGATTCAGATTCCATTGGTCGAACACTCTCATCTTATCCACCAATGCACCAAGATTGGAGTGATGCATTACTACATACCCCTGATCTTTCAGTACACGGTTGAATTCGCCGAGATAGAAATCCAAGCTTTTATAAGAGAAATGGACCATCGCATCCCAAGAATATATCAGACTTAGAGAGCTGGCTTGCTGAGGTAACTGATCTGTACCATTGCATTGCATACTAATATTTGAATATTTAGCAAAGCGCTGGCGGCAGAACTCTATTGCGTCAAAGCTGGCATCAACCAACTGTAGATACTGACAACGAGTATGCACTATCTCTGCAATACGTCCCTTACCACAGGCAAAATCAAGGACATTGCTATAATCCAACACACCTTCCAGCCGGCTCAATACAGGTTGAATGAATCTATTATATTGGGCTTGGGCTGAATTTTCTGCCAATTTATAGTAGGCATCCCATTCATCATCTGCCGGGGTAGCATTCAGTCTGGTTTGAATCAGGTCTAGCACATCAATTTTCTGCTCAGCGCTGATACCTACAATTCTCGTAGGATCAACGCCCTCACTAACAAGATACTTTGTTATCTCTTCTTCAAATAATTGAGAAGCAATAATAATTTGATCAGGCTGTTGCCAATCCATCAACGCCGGTGGTAAACAAATGAGTTGTTGCTGTTTTCCCAAGGACTTAAATTTTTTATCGACCAGCCAAACCACATGACAAAAAGGAACTGCAGCCAACTGTCGCAGGAAATATTCGCCAATTTCTCCAGCACCATAGATAGCAATGCTTGCTCCCTTGATGACACGATCGAAGGGAAACAGTATGAGATTCATGAGTTAACCCTGCTTATTATAGTTCAATACGGGTGGCGTCTTGTACAGCCAGGTCACGGGGCGAAACCCAAACAGGCCATCTTTCTTATTTGTATGTCCATTCAACGCACAAAGTCTGGCCCAACGTTCAGATATCACGCCAAAATCATCCTTCCAGTCAGCTCTGATACTGCTACTGAGTTTTTCTAGCCATAAATAAATTCGTTCTAACTCTACATCACTTAAATCACTTCGCAGATCACAGCACCATTCATGCGCCTCAATATCTATGTCCGCGACGCCGAGAGTTAGCATGTATTTGCTCATAATCTGCCGATAAAGAATCATTTGACGCGTTCGTTTTATTTTTGAGACTTGAGCATCATGAACTCTGTAATGGACCAATACTTCCGGGATGTTGGCAAATTTAACTCCACTACAAAGTGCCATTCTGGACCAGAGCTCAGTATCCTCGACATCTTCATATTTTTTGTCATATGCAAAATTCTGAAAAAACTCGATTTTACCCATGATAGAGCTATGGCTGAACCCAGATGAACGAAACAACAGCATGAATTTAATAAATGTATCTTCCCGGCGGTGATGCCAGACCTCGCTGCGAGCCCCGAAAAGCTGCACCCAGCTTCCAACAATGTCTACCTCTGGGTGAGCGTTGAGAAAAGCCAACTGACAAGAGAAACGATGGGGCTCACAAATATCATCGCCATCCATGCGGGCCAACCATCTGCCCTGGGCTAATGCCACCCCTTCGTTAAGAGAATCGACAATTCCGCGATTTTCCCGGGAAATGATCTTGATCCGTTGATCATGACAAGCTATACGCCGAACAATTGCAGGTGTCTCATCACTGCAACCGTCATCGATCACCAGCACTTCAAAGTCTGTGAAAGTTTGAGCCTGGATACTAGCAAGAGCTTCTTCGATATATTCTGCACAGTTATAGACAGGCATTAATACAGATAACAGTGGTTTGGTCACGGCATGTGTATCCAAGGTTCAAAGAGTTGTCGTGTGCTTGGCAAAGTGATTCAACGCATTGTTCACCGCATCATCCATATCAAAATAGCGATATTCGGCAAGGCGGCCCAAAGCAATCAGCTGCGGGAATCGGGTCAACTCATCACGGCACGCTTGATAATGCTGTTTGGCTACATCGGTAAACAGCGGGTAGTAGGGCTCTAGCCCCTGTTCTAGCTGATAGTCACAGGGATATTCGTAAACGATGCTGGTACCGGGATGTACCTGCCCGCTGAAATGCTTGAACTCGGTGATCCGTGTGAAGGCTTCTTCATTTGGATAATTGACGGTGGTGACCGGTTGAAATTGCTCCAGTGCCAGATGGCGATGCTCAAAACGCAGTGAACGATATGGCAGGTAATTCCCCTCTGCCGGCAGCAGATGATCCAGCATCCCGGTATAGATCAAGGGGCCATCAAATTGCTCGCCATCCAGCAGCACCCGCTTCTGCTGCCAATCCAGCCTGACGTGCTCTGCCATGGGGGTCGACAGCCTCACGTCAATCAGCGGATGCGCAAGCATGCGCTCAAACATGGCGGTATAGCCTACGGCCGGCACCGCCTGCCAGGGGTCGGTGAAGTAGCGATCATCCCGGCTGACCACCACAGGTACCCGCGCCGTCACCTCGGGGGAGATCTGCTCGGGGGGGACTCCCCACTGTTTGCTGGTGTAGTTGACGAACGCCTTCTGATAGATGAAATCCGCCAGTTCACCCAGCAGGGGAGACTGCTCCTTGCGCAGTTCGAGAATCGGCACTCTGGCGCCATCCCCGAACCGGGTACGCAGGGCCTCAATCATGGCGCCGGCCTTCTCGGCGGGGAAACAGCGTTCGATGCTGGTCAGGTTGAACGGGATAGGCACCAGTTGCCCATCGATGCGCGACAGCACGCGATGCTCGTAAGGCAACCACTCGGTAAACTGCGACAGGTAATCCCACACTTCCTTGCTGTCGGTATGGAAGAGGTGCGGCCCATAGCGATGGATCAGCACCCCATGCTTGTCATACTCGTCGAAACAGTTGCCCCCGATGTGGTCGCGCTGTTCCAGCACCAGCACCTTCCAGCCAAGCTGGCTGGCCATTCGTTCAGCCATGACGGCGCCCGAAAGCCCGGCGCCAATGACGATTGCCTGATATTTCATTTATATTTTGCTCTAAGAATTTTTGCTTTGGGCATATAGCACTGTTTCCATCCAGTTGTTTCTATGATGCCCCAAATAAAAAAGATAATCTGGATTAAGTGACTTTATATACTCTGGTATACGCCATAAATCCGCTTGACAGTGATAAAGACTGATCGCTAATTTTGGTTTTCGAGTAGTAATTGTATTTTTTGCCCCCACAAGAGCATGCATTTCAGCGCCCTCAATATCTAGTTTGATAACCGTTGGAGCTATGCCATTCGACTTTACATAGTCATCAATGCTAATCGCATTGATAGCCACCTCGCCTTTTTCATCGACTCTTCGTCCATACGAGATGGTATCATTATCCGAAAAATTGAGCTCTTGTGCTGATGACCATAAGCCTAAATTGTTAGATACCACTTTTAACTTTGTTTTATCTCCATAACGGAGCAGAGCTTGAAAATTTTCTGAATCTGGTTCAAAAGCATGAATTTCTCGCACAATAATATTGTGCTCATCCAAGCTTTTAATCGTATCGCCAATGTATGCCCCGCCATCAATAATTATATCAGCGGTTGAATATCCAACATTGGGTGACATATATTGTGGATAGCTACTAACGGATATACTATCTACATTACCACAACGGAAGGAAATGAGGTCAATCAAACTTTTCTTAGAAGCATCATCTTCTAATGATGAATAAAAATTGATTAGCTCATTCTTATCAGTAATTGTCATGCGTTCAAATACAGTAACAAAAGGATCTATAACAAACACTTCCCCTACAAACCCAGCACGTCTTAAATCTAGCGTTATTTCTTTTGCCCATGTAGATGCGATCAGTAAAGGTGCTGTTTTTGAGGAGATATATTTTATAGTCTTAAGCGGAAGGTTCATAAATATACCTTCATCTTCATTTCTACCTACAAAATAGGATGCCGTATGCCCAAACTTTATAAGTTGATCATAACAATTCTGAGCAAGCTGGCCTGTTCCAAAAATTCCAAATACAGCTCGGTTTTCTATTAGATCTATTAGTCTATTGCTCTTTATATACAAGAGCTCAACTTGTTGGGAAAACACATTATTCATTTAAGTCCTCTTGGCTGATGTTAAAACAACCGTGCGAATACTGATTTCGGGGTCTTCCGTTCTTCCCACGCCAGTTGATGCCGCTCGTCGAAGAACCAGCCTGGCGCCAACTCCGCAACCTCTACCACCGACTGATCGATGAGCTGTGTGAAGCGGGCGACGTCATCCTGCCGCAAAAAGTAGAGCGCGGCAGAGTAGTAGTGATGGGCACGCCCCTGAGCAATGACCACCGGGTCAGCGCCAAACGCAGCCGCATTGTCACAGGCGCGCAGCAGATCGCGCAGCGACTGCTCACGCCGCTCTGCCGACTTGCGGGTCTGCCCGCCGAAGCTCTGGGTATGAAAGCGATAACGCCCCAGCAGCTCGGGGATGAAATCCAGGGTGCCCGGATTGAGGGAGAGATTCAGGATGTGCCAGGGGTAATCGAGAATGATCTTGCACCCTTCATCGATGGCATCAGTCATGCCGTCATAGTGGCGGAACATGATGGAGCTGGCATTGACGAAGACCCCGAAGCGGATCAGCGCCTCCCGCGTCATCACGGGTTCGAGGTAACGGGCATTGTAGTAATCGCGGGTGAAGAACTTGATGCGCGCATCGGTCTCATCATCGAACATCTCCGCCTCGTGATAGCAAAGCGTGCAGCCGGGGTGCACGTCCAGATAGTCGGCCTGACGCTGCAGCTTGCCCGGCAAAGCCAGATCGTCGCCATCCACATAGGCAAGGTAGGCCCCTTTTGCTTCACCAAGCAGCCGCTTCTGGGTTCTGGCCAGCCCCATGTTCTGTTCGTTTTGCAGGGCCCGCAGGGCCGGCCACTGCCGTGCCAGCCGCTGCATGATGGACCAGGAGTCATCACTCGAGCCGTCATCGATGGCGATCACCTCGAACTCGAAATCCGTCTGCTGCTCGAGCAGGCTGAGCAGGCAGGGTTCGATGAAGCGCGCCAGATTGTAGACGGGCACCAATACGCTGACTTTCATAGGGAAATCCAAGGGAAAATGAATAGAAAAGAAGCGGATGGGAGAAAATGGGCAAGGCTACCGCACGGTCCCTGTCAACCCTTCTCCCTCTCTGTCAGGTTTTACTGCAAGAGCTATGCCTGACCAAGCTAATCCATTGAAGCTGCGGGATTTATGTGAGCCACACCCGATTATTCACGTCGGCTGAGGCCACGGCTGCACAGTTGCAGCATGTCGATGCCATCCCAGTGCCATTCGAATGCGAGCGCCTGTCCCGGCGCCACCACCCGGTCAATCCGGCAGGTGGGGGCAGTCGGCAGCGCCGCTTCGACCCCGGCCCTGTCACCGCCGACCCAGACGCAGGTCTGCATGTCCCAGGGCTGTGCCAGCAGCTCATTCAGGGTATCGGCCACAAATTCGGCAACTGTACCTCCTCCGACGTGTGCGAGCCGCAGCGTGCTGGTCGGAGTCAATAAGGTGACGCCGGGCAAGCAGGTCACCTTCATTCCTCCCTGCTCGGCGGCATTTTGTTGACTGTGGATGAGTCGTTCCATCACCAGGGCGGGATCGGCGGCAAAGGGAGCAAACAGGGCTTCCAGCAAGCGGCGGCGCAGTCCCTCATCGGGTTCACCCAGCCAGCAGAAGGTGGTTGGTGAGGCGCAGGCCTGCTGGTTGAAACGGGTGCAGTCCTGCTGCAAGGCATCCAGCATCCGTTGCCACTCTTGCGGCTCCAGCCCGGCCAGCCAGCGGCTGTCGAGTACCGCCATCGAGCGGCGATCCGGAAACACCACTTCCTGTGCCATGGGGGCCAGGGGAATGGCTCGCACCTGGCGAATGGTCTCGTCGCCACCCCAGATGATGCGCAGCCGGCAGCGCGCCGACAGCCAGGCGGTGATGCCCTCGTCGTGCTCATAGCGAATAAAGCGGGTACGGGCAGCGATCTCTTGCCATTCACCGAGGCTGAACAGTTCGTTGAGGATCGCCAGCATGGCCTCCTGCTGCGGAGCGCGGCGTGACGACAGCCGCACCACGCAGGGGTTGCCCATCAACAGAGCCACCAACCAGGAGTAGAAAGCCACCGTCGGCACGTTGGAGGGCACCAGGTGAAAGGTGACCCCCAGCGGCCCCCGTCCCTGCAAGCGCAGCTGTTCTCTAGCCAGCTGGCGCGGCCGCAGCCAGAAACCGAACGCGGCCAGATCGGGGTGACGACGCCCCTCCTGCTGCAGGCGGGCCGACAGCGCCGCCACGAAGTCGCAGATGACGGGGGCAAAGCAGGGCAAGGGCTGCGGGCTGAAGGTTTGCCAGCCCGCCGTCGGCGCCACGAAGCCGACCGCCGGCCCCTCCTGCCAGAGCCCGGTGGTCGCCCCGGACGGGGTCATTGGAAGGTGTCGCTGCATCCCCTCACCTCGGCGCCTTGCTGGCGTCCCGCTACGTGAAAATAACGGCCATGGCGGCCACAAGGGCAGTCATCCTCTCCCAGCAGCACGCCGAGATCCTCGCTCAGCAGGCTGTGGCCGGGATAACTGCCGGGGATGGCGGAGAGCACCTGCAGCAGGCCTGGACTGCCAATCCCGAGCGGCTGATGGGTGAGCGGATCGCGCACCTGTACATCGGCAAACACGGGAGCATGCAGGTGTCCCTGCTCGCACTCGACGAAGATGGAGCCCACCTGCTCCACCATGCCATAGAAGTTGTGTACCCGACCCAGCCCCAGCTGTTCGCGGCAACGGGCCTTGAAGGCAGGATTGTCCATCGCCAGGTGCTGCAGCTTCTTCCAGCCGCCGCTGTGAAACAAAATGCCCTGCGTCAGCGGTAGTTGCAGGCCGCGCTCGCGCAGCGGTTCCAGCAGGCATTGCCAGACCATGAAGGTGAAACCGAACAGCAGCACCGGCTGGCCGGCATATTTGTCACAAAAAGCCTCTATCACCGGCCAGTTGGGCCGCATCTGCTCGTCGAGAGCATAGGTATGATCACGGCCGAGGAAAGAGAGCCCCAGCGCGCCCGCGCCGCGCGCCGAAAAGCCGCTGCGGTTCTGGATGAGGGCGGGTTGCTCCACCAGCAGCATGGGCAGGCGCTGCTTGCCGACAAACTCCTGCAGGATCTTCACCAGCACCTTACTCTGCAGGGCGGCGGTCTCCCTGTCCAGCACGATCCGTGATGGTGAACCCGTGGTGCCCGACGAGGTGAGCACCTTGAACACCTCGCTCTGCGGCACGCTCTGCCACTGGGCCAGTTTGAACAGCCGGGCCGCCAGGTAGGGCAGCGCATCGTAGTCGGTCGCTGCGGCTGTCCAGCCGAAGGCTTGCAGCACATTGTCATAGGCCGTGCAGTGCGCCTGATGGTACGCAGTCAGCGCGTTGAGACGCGCCAGCAGCAGCGCCTGTTTGGCGGCCTGGGGCAGGGCGAAGACCGGCGCGCTCAGCAAGTGCTCCATCACGCCTCCCCCGCCAGTCTGGCCAGAGCGGCGTAGTCAATCTTGTGATTGGCGGTGCGCGGCAGTTGCGTCACCTGCACCACCTGCACCGCCCGCGGCGGGGCCTGCAGCCACTGCGCCAGCTCGCGCTGCAAGCCGTCGGTCGGCTGGTCACCGCGAGGCTCGACGGCCACCAGCAGGCTGTCATCACGCCCGCCGCACGCCCCCGACCAGCCCCAGCGATGGAGCTGGCTCTCGACCTCTGCCAGGCTGATCCGCTTGCCGAACAACTTGAGAAAACGACTGAGACGGCCGCAGATGTAGTAGCGGCCCGCCTCGTCACTGCGAGCCAGATCGCCGGTGGCCAGCTCCTGCAGCAGGGCGCCCTGCACCAGATCCTCGACGGTAGTGGCATAGCCCAACATGACGTTGTCGCCGCGATAGACCAGCTCCCCCTCCCCGGGCTTGCCCCCCTCCAGCTCGCGCAAGGCGAAGTGGCCTCCGGGAATGGCGCGGCCGATGGCATCCGGATGGGTGACCACCTCGTGCGCCGCCAGCCAGGCCATGCGCGCGGTCGCCTCTGTCTGGCCATACATGACGAAGAAGCGCCGCCCCAGCCGCAGGGCCTGTTCGGCAAACTGCCGCGCCAGCGCGGGTTCGAGTCGCCCCCCCGCCTGGGTCAGGGTCTGCAAAGAAGGATACCGAGCCCAGTCAAAGCGCAGCCGGGCCAGCATCTGATAGGTAAAGGGCACCCCGGCAAAGCTGCTCACCTCGTGCAGATCGACCTGCTGCCAGAAGTCGCGCTCCAGCACGCTCCCTTCGTGCTGCACCAGGGAGGCGCCCACCAGCAGATGGCTGTTGAGCACAGAGAGGCCATAGGAGTAGAACAGCGGCAGGCTGGTGATGGCTCGCTCTGTCGTCGTCAGCGCCAGATAGTCGGCGATGGAGGCGGCGTTGGCCGCCAGATTGCGCCCCGACAGCCGCACCCACTTGGCGCTGCCGGTGCTGCCCGAGGTCGGCAGCAATACTGACAGTTCCGGGTGCAAGGTTGGCGTCGTCGCGGCGAGCCGCTCCAGCTGACCGGCGTCATTGACCCGCCAGCTCACGCCAAACTGCCGGCAGCTGGCATCGTGCTGGCTCGCTGGGAGGGCCGGGTCTGCCAGCATAACGACATGCCCCAGCCTGAGCGCGGCCAGATAGTGCAGCAGGTGGGCGGTGCGGGTGAAAAAGGGCAGATAGACCAGGCTGCGCTCGTCCGGATAACTGGCCGCCAGCCGCGCCACCCGCCGTGCCAGCTCGCCGTAGGAGAGCCAGCCCTCTTGCGGATCGCACCATGCCGGCGCCAGGTTGTCTTCCCGCAGGTGGGCGAGCAGTGCGTGCGTGTGATCCATCAGACCGTCATGCCTCCATCCACGCCGATGACCTGACCGGTCACATAGCTTGCCAGGTCGGAGGCGAGAAACAGCGCCACCTTGGCCACTTCGTCCGGCGTGCCGATGCGCCCCATGGCGATGCTGGCGAGCCGCTCGGCGAACTTGTCGTCCGGGATGGCGTGGGCCATCTCGGTGTCGATGAAGCCGGGGGCGATGGCATTGACCCGGATCCGGCTGGCGGCCAGCTCCTTGGCCAGCGACTGGGTGATGCCGATCACCGCCGCCTTGCTGCCGGCATAGCTGCAAAGGCCGGCGGCACCCACCCGCCCCATCAGGGAGGCCAAATTGATGATGCTGCCGCCACCGCTGCGCTGCATCAGGCGGGCGGCATACTGGCTGCAATAGACCACGCTGAAGGTGTTGTGACTGAAGGTCTGCTCCAGCTGTGCCTGATTGACCATACCGAGCAGCCCCTCTTCCAGCATGCCGGCATTGTTGACCAGCACGTCCAACTGGCGGGTCTGGGCAAACAGCTGCTGAAAGGCCTGCTTGACCGCCTGCGGCTGTGCCACGTCGACACAGAGCGGCTGACAAGGCACGCCGAACTCGGCGCCGAGCTCATCGGCCAGTCGGCTCATGGCCGCCTCGTCGCGCCCCGCCAGCCACAGCTCGGCCCCCTGCGCGGCAAATTGCCGGGCAATGGCGAGCCCGATGCCGCGCCCGGCGCCGGTGATCAACACCCGCTTGCCTTGCAGCAACCCCTGCATCAGAGGGCGACCCCGTACTTGGCGAGGATCTCCCGCGCCTTGGCGACCGAGCTCATGTCGATGATGTCATCGGTATCGAGCAGCACACCGTAGCAGTCCTCCAGCTGGGCGATCAGGCCCATGTGGGCGACGGAGTCCCACTGGGGAATGCTGTTGTAGGCCAGCTGGTCGCTGACACTGCCGACGTCGATGCCGAGGGCATCGGCAAAAACCTGTTCCAACGCTGTAGTCATCTGAAAAATCTCCGTAGCCGTTCTCGGGCGGCATAATAGTCGGCGGGCTGCAGTTCGAGGGCGATGAAGTCGCCCTGTTGCCCCTGTTGGCGATAGCCGAGCTGCGCATTGAGGCGCAGGGCGGCGTCATTGCCGGTGCGCACCAGGGTGCGGATGCAGCCGAGCCCGAAGGTATCGAAGCCCTGATCGAGCTGTGACAGGGCGGCAGCGACGGCCAGCATAGGGTGGCGCACGCTGGAGCGGCCCAGATAGAGGCCGGCATCCGCCACCGGCTGCCCCAGCAAAGACTGCCTCATCTCCCCTTTCAGGTTGACGTAGCCGGCCCGCAGGCCGCGGCACCAGAGCACCCAGTGCTGCTGGTCAGGCCGTTCCAGGCTGCTGACGAACCACTGCCGTTGCTGACTGGGGGAGATGAGCGCCTGCTCCACCATCTGCAACCGCACCTCGTCCTGGTTGCGCCAGCGTCGTAGAGTAGGCAGATCCCAGGGCTGGAGCGGGCGCAATTCGACACCATAACTCATGTTCAATACCAATGACGTTCCATCACTTGCCCATGTTATCGACCATCGCCGGGCAATTCCGTAGCAAAGCTCAATAATATAAGATGAAAACTCGGTATAATCTCAAAAATAATCAACGAGTTGTCATCAATTATCCGGCCCGTCGACCACGTCGGGCTCCTCAGGGAGAGAGCATCATGGCCATCGCCATCATCCCGGCACGGGGCGGCAGCAAGCGCATTCCCCGCAAGAACATCCGTCCCTTCTGCGGCTTGCCCATGATTGCCTACGCCATTGAGGCGGCCAGAGACTCGGGCTGTTTCAGTCGGGTGGTGGTCTCCACCGATGACCCGGAGATCGCCGAGGTGGCACGTCGCCTCGGGGCTGACGTGCCCTTCCTGCGGGGCGCCGCGCTGGCCGATGACCATACCGGCACCACCCCGGTGGTGATCGACACCATCCAGCGACTCGACCAGCTCGGCATCCAGGCAGAGCACTACTGCTGCATCTATGCCACCGTGCCGCTGATCCAGGCGGCCGACCTGCGCGTCGCCCACGCTCGCCTGCTCGCCAGCCAGGCGCCCTTCGTCTACACGGTGGCCGAATTCGGCTTCCCGATCCAGCGGGCGGTACGCATGGACGCGCAAGGCAGGGTCACGCCGTTCTGGCCGGAGCAGATGGCGAAACGCTCCCAGGATCTGGAGCCCGCCTATCAGGATGCCGGCCAGTTCTACTGGGGCAGTCGCGCGGCCTGGCTGGGAGGGATCAGCCCGGTGGGGGGAGAGGGGATCGGCCACATATTGCCAAGGCACAGGGTGGTCGACATCGACACGCCGGAAGATTGGCACCTGGCCGAACTGCTCTATCAAGTGCTGGCCCAAGATGACGTTTAAGGTTGCCTTCCGGCTAGACGCTGGCGCCGATATCGGCCTGGGCCACCTGATGCGCTGTCTGGCCATCGCCGATCGGCTGCACGCCGCCGGGGCCGAGTGCCACTTCCTCTGCCACGATCTGCCGGCGCACCTGCTGTCGTTGCTGCGGCCCCATCACCATCATCCCCTGAGCGCGTTCGATGACGCTGGTGCCCTGCCTCGCCTGCTGCCCGATTGGCTGGTGTTCGATCACTACCAGATTGACCAGCGGCTTGAAACCCAGCTGGCCGCCCACTGCGGCCGCGTGCTGGTAATCGATGATCTGGCCGACCGGCCGCACCACTGCCAGCTGCTGCTGGATCAGGGCCCCTTGCGCCGCGCCGCCGATTACCAGCCGCTCACCCCCGCAGATTGCCGGCTGCTGCTGGGCACCGATTATGCCCTGCTGCGCCCCGCCTATCGCCAGCTGGCGCGGCAACACGCCAGTCAGTGGCAACGGGGCCTCATCTGCTTTGGCGGCGCCGACCCGGCCGGCGCCTGCCTCATCACCCTCAACAGCCTGGCACGGCTGCCCTGGGCCCGCACCATACGCTGGACTCTGGTGGCGGGCGGCGCCAATCCCTTCTGGCCCGAGCTGGAGCAGAGAGTGGCCGAACTGGCCGACCTCGATTTGGTGCTGCTGCGCCAGAGCGACCAGATGGCCGACCTGATGAGCCGGCACGACTTCGCCATCGGCGCCGCCGGCGGCATGACCTGGGAGCGGGCCTGTCTCGGCCTGCCGACCCTGGCGGTGTCCATCGTCGACAACCAGCAGTTCAACGACCAGGTGATCGCCCGCTTTCAGCTGGCCGAGCGGCTGACCCTGAGCGAGCTGGCCGAGCCTGAGCGACTGCTGCAGGCTCTGCAACGGCTTGAACAACAGTCAGACGACTACCGCCACCGTGGCCAGCAGCTGGTGGACGGGTTGGGGCTGGATCGGCTCACCGCCCGGTTGCTGCAACAATCGGATTATCAGCTGTTACCAGATGGCCAACAGTGGCAACTACGCCATGATGACCAACCGCTGCTCACCCTGACGCTGAACGGCCAGCGACTGACATGGCAGGCCACCCGGCCACTTCAGCCCACGCAGTGGCAAGAGCTGGCACATCGCTTGCAAACAATTTTCTCCCAATTTCCCCTCTATCTTGCCGAGCCACCGCAGATAGCGCCCCCTGCCCCTTGGCAGCCGGCGCCGCAAGGCTGGCAACTTGGCACAGGAGTCTGAACACAGATGCAGATCGCCCATCAATCCATCGGCCCGGCGCAGGCTCCCTATGTGATCGCCGAACTGTCGGCCAACCACAACGGCAACCTGGAGCGTGCACTGGCCATCATGACCGCCGCCAAGGAGGCCGGGGCCAGTGCGGTCAAGCTGCAGACCTATCGGCCCGACACCATCACCCTCAACAGTGATCGGCCGGAATTTCAGATCCACGGCGGTTTGTGGGATGGCCACAACCTCTATGACCTCTATGAGTGGGCGCACACCCCCTGGGAGTGGCATCAGGCCCTGTTTGCCAAAGGGCGCGAGCTGGGCCTGACGGTCTTCAGCAGTCCGTTCGACTTCAGCGCGGTGGATCTGCTGGAATCTCTCGACTGCCCGGCCTACAAGATCGCCTCCTTCGAGCTGGTGGATCTGCCTCTCATCCGCTACGCCGCCCAGACCGGCAAGCCACTCATCATGTCCACCGGCATGGCGAACGAGGCCGAGATCGCCGCCGCGGTCGAGATGGCGCTCAAGCACGGCAACGGCCAGCTGGCCCTGCTGCACTGCGTCAGCGGCTATCCGGCGCCGGCAGCTGAGTACAACCTGCGTACCATCCCTATGTTGCGCCAGCGCTTCGGGGTCGAAGTGGGGCTCTCCGATCACACCCTGGGATCGGCCACGGCCATCGCCGCCACCGCGCTCGGGGCGACCCTCATCGAGAAACACTTCACCCTGGCCCGCGCCGACGGCGGGCCGGATTGCGCCTTCTCCATGGAACCGGCCGAACTCACCGAGCTGGTAGCCTCGGTCAATACCGCTCATGCCGCCCTCGGGGTAGCCGATTACCAACTCACCGCCAGTGAACAGGGCAACCGCGCGTTTCGCCGCTCCCTCTATCTGGTCAAGGAGATGGCCGCCGGCGAGGCGCTCACCGCAGAGCATATCAAGTCGGTGCGCCCCGCCCTTGGCCTGCCCCCCGCCGATTACGATCGGCTCATCGGCAAGCGGGTCAACCGCAGCCTGAGTGCCAACCAACCGCTGAGCTGGGAGTGGATAGACAACGATGAGTGATGATCTCTTCAACCAGCACGGCAGGCTCATCAGCCAGCGCTGGCCCGCCCTCTGGCCCCGCCTGCTGGCACAGGACGTTGAAAGCCTGCCGGCCGAGCTGACCGAGGGGCTCGGCTCCACCCTCAGACTCCACGGCATCCAGCTCACCAGCCGGCACGACCGGGTGAAGGAGGCCGAGCTGCAGGCCGCCAGCCTGCCCGAGCAACCGGTGCTGCACCTCTACGGCACCGGGCTCGGCGATCTGCCGCGCGCCCTGCTGGGGCGCAACAGCCTCAAGCGGCTGGAAGTGAAGATCATGAATGGCGCCCTGTTTGCCCTGGTGCTGCGGCTGCTGGACCAGCAGGACTGGCTGACGGACCCCAGGGTCGAGCTGATGATGGCCGGCGACGAAGGGGAGGTGCGGCTGCCCTTTTTCGCCCTGCCGCCCGAGCTGCTGCTGGTGGAAGATGCCGCCGCCCGCATCCGCGACCGGCTGGTGAGTGAAATAGACTTGCCGTTCGCCCGGGCCAGGTTCGACGCCGAGCACCCCGACGTCACCCGGCGGCTGGCGGAAAACCGCGATCTGCTGGCCAGCGACGGCGATGTGGCGTCCCTGTTTGGTCTGGCTCAGGGCAAGCAGGCCCTGATCGTGGCGAGCGGCCCGACCCTGCAGCACAACCTGACCACCCTGCAGGCCCAGTTGCAGCGCCGTCGGCAGGATTACCTGCTCATCAGCGTCGATACCGCGCTGGCGTTTTTGCTTGGCCACGGCATCCGGCCCGACATCGTCGTCACCATAGATGACGCCATCGACGGCAACCGGCTGCCCGCCGCCCAGTCGGCCCAGACCACCCTGGTCTATTACCCCACGGTTCCCACGGCAGCCCTGCTGGCCTGGCAGGGGCCGCGCAAGACAGCCTACTCCCGCAGCCCCATGTATCAGCAACTGCGGCAGACGCTCCCCAAGGGCGTGCTGCACTCGGGTGGCAGCGTCATTCATCCCGCCGTGGATCTCGCCGTGCAGATGGGTTGCCACCAGGTCATCCTGCTGGGCACCGACTTCGCCTTTCCCGGCGAGCTCACCCACTCGGGCTGGGCCGACGGTGCGCTCGGCCCCAGCGCCGCGCTGGCACTCAGCTGGGCCCTCGACGGCCATGGCCGGCGGGTCAAGACCAATCCGAACTTTTCCGCCTACCGCACCGAGCTCGAGCGCTACATAACGCGCCACCCCGAGGTGCAGTTCTGGAACTGCAGCCGGGAAGGCGCGGAAATCGCTGGCTGCCACTATCACCCGGAGTACGTGCAATGAAAAACGGCCAGATCACCCGACTCACCGCCCTGGCGCACCAGTTTCGACTGGGGCAGTCGGTCGCCGCGAGTCAGGCATTGCCGGAACTGCTGCAAGAGGTGCTCACCGAGCAGGGCAACCTGCCGCCCGGGCTGGTAGCCGCCCTGCTGCAGTGCCAGGAACGCCAGGACTGGCTGGGGCTGGCCGACTACCTCGAATATGAAGTGGTGCACTGCCTGTCGACCCCGGCCGGCGACACCACCACAGGAGACCACTGATGATCAAGGCCATGTCCAACGCCTCCGAGCAGGAGCTGTCACGCCGTCAGACCTTCAGCGAGTTGCTGCACGCCAGCCCGCTGCCCGCGGCCGAGCTGCAGAACAACCTGGGCCTCTACCTCAAGCGCCAGTCGCTCTCCCGCATCCTGTTCATGCACGAGCTGTATCAGAAGATCGTGCCGGTCCACGGCGTCATCATGGATTTCGGTACCCGCTGGGGTCAGAACCTGGCGCTTTTCTCCTCGTTTCGCGGCATGTATGAACCCTACAACTACAACCGCAAGCTGGTGGGATTCGATACCTTCAGCGGTTTCCCTTCCCACGCCCCGCAAGATGGCAGCGACGCCGCCATCCAGCCCGGTGCCTACGGGGTGACGCCGGGCTATGAGCAGCATCTGGCCCAACTGCTCGCCGCCCATGAGGCGGAAAGTCCGCTGGACCATATCGTCAAGCATGAGCTGGTGAAGGGAGATGTGACCGAGACGCTGCCGGCCTATCTGGCTCGTCAGCCGGAGACCATGGTTGCGCTGGCCTATTTTGACTTTGATCTCTACGAGCCGACCCGCCGCTGCCTCGAGCTCATCAAGCCGCACCTGACCAAGGGATCGGTGCTGGCATTCGATGAGCTCAACTGGCCCGCCTTTCCGGGGGAGACCCTGGCCCTCAAGGAGGTGCTGGGGCTGGATCGCTACGCCGTCCGTCGCACCCCGCACAACCCGGGGCCAGCCTATCTGGTGATCGAGTAGTCCGGTTGCGGGCTGAGGCGACGCAGCAGCCCGGCATCCAGCAGCATCCGCGCCAGCGGCTCCACCCGCCAGAACGGCGCCCCTATGATCTCGGCGATCTCGAACAGGGTCAGTTTGCCGTCGCTGTAGGCCAGCAGATTCATCATCTCCCGCACCTGCCAGCCCGAATAGCGGGTCGACAAATCCGGATAGAGCCCCCGCTTGCCGAGCTGGGGTTCGCCCAGCACTGTGACCTCGCAGCGCTCGTCCAGCTCCAGACACTCGATGGCCCGGCGCAGCGCCATGAATCCGCCCGCCAGACCGGCCGGCGTCACCAGCGAGAGGTCATCGAGCGAGGTGTGGTACTCGGCATAACAGCCGTATCTGCTGCGCATCACCGAGGTGACCGGCAGATCGATGCCGGGCGCGCACAACTGCCGCTCGTTGGAGCCCCGCTCCAGGAAGCTGTAAGCCTGGTAGCCCGGCGCCAGATGGCCGAGCACATGGCGACCGATGCGATCCGCCAGCGAGTTGCCTTGGCGGGAAGGCAGGAAGGAGTAGCCTCGATCATCACCAAGGCAGGTCAGATTGAACCCGGCCAGGGTGCGCTGCTTGAGCTGGTCCAGATGGCGGGAGAGATAGACGATGGCCCCCAGGGTTTCAGGGACCAGCATCAGCCGGTAGCTGTAGCGACGTGTTGGCAGTGACGCCAGCCAGGCCATCAGGAAGACGCCGACGCAGGGGCCGGAGAGCTCGTTGTTGGCCATGGAGGGGTGGCAGGTGTAGCTCGACAGCAGGATCTCCTGCTCGCTCTCCCCCGGCAGCACCCAGTCGCCATAGGTGAGCGAGCCCGGGGCCAGGGTGGCATCGATCACCACCTGATATTCTCCCTCCGGCAGCGCCTCTCGCAGCCGATGGGGCAGACAGAAGCCCCAGCGGCGCTTGTAGTAGGAGGTCACATAGGGAATGGCGTCCGGCTGCTCGGGCAGAGAGTGAAGATGGGGCTGCAACTCGGCCAGCGAGAGGGTGCAGCGCACCGGCTCCGAGTAACCGACCAGATGCAGGTTGTGATCCTGGAAGTCCACCACCCTGCGTCCATCCGGCCCCACTATGTAGGCCTCCCGCACGTTCCACTCGTCAGGCACGGTCCAGTCGAAGCACTCGGTACCGCTGGCCACTTCATGGATCTGCAGCTCGGGCAGGCAGTGCTCGCGCCACAGGGCCAGCGACTGCCGAACCCCGTCCCCGGTCAGGCTGCGATTGAGCGGAAACAGCAGGGTGAGCAGCCGATGCAGCTGTTCACCGATCTGTGCCTGGTCGTCCCAGTCGGTGGGCAGATAACCGCTCTTGGGTGAAAAACTCATGGGATGGGTGCCTCGATCAATTCGACAATGTGGCCAAGCGGGCTCAGGAAAAACTGGACATGGGCACCGCCAAAGGCGATGGCTGGCTGGCTGGACCCGAGGGGCAGGTGGCGCTGTGTGCGCAGCCGTTCGGCACTCTCCTGCAGGTTGTTCACCCGATAGGCAAGGTGGTTGATGACGTTGCGCCGGGTATTGAGCACCTGGGCAACCGGGCTCTCCTCGCCGGCCGGGGCGACCAGCTCGTAGCAGAGACCATGGTCGTCATGCACAAACTGCACCCAGACCCGTTGCAGCGGATCTTCCACCGCCTCCGAGCAGCGGCTCAGCCCCAGCACGTCGCGGCAATAGGCCACACCGCTCGCCAGGTCCGGCACCACCAGTCCGATGTGATCAAACTGCATGGGGTTCTCCTCCTGCCCGGATCAGGGCGTATGGGGCCGCCGCCAGCAACTCGCTGGCAGCCAGGATGAAGTCGCGGCACGACACCGCCCAGACCGGCACCCGCTGGCACAGCGTCTGGCGCCAGGCGCCCCGCTCCTGCAGCAGGGCCACCAGCCGGGAGAGGTCGATTTCGCTGGCCAGCGACAGGTCGCGCACATAGTAATCCGCCTGCCACTCCCGCACGCGGCCGTCGACGCGCACCTGACCCGCAAACATCTTGTGATAGCGATAAGAGACGGCCAGCCGCTGCTCCACGTAGTGGGTGAAGGTGATGCGGTCGGGGTGGCAACCCAGCCCCAGCAGCCAGCCGTTCTGCTCCGCCAGCCAGCCGAACGGGCTCTCCTGGCCGAAACAGTCGTGACACTCCCGCGCCACCAGCGCAGGCCCCTGTGGGCCGCTGATCGCCATGCTGAAGACGGGATCCAGTGTGCGCACCACCCCTTCCCGCTGGCGGAACAGCTCCGTCATCAAGCCCACCTTGCTCGGGGTCTGCGCAGGGTCGAAGCATTCGTCCGCCATCGGGCTGTAACTGAAGGTCGGCACCAGCAGGTGTCCATCCAGCCACTGCTCCAGGCATGTCCAGAAGGCCGCGATGCCCTCGGCGTTGCCCATGCCGGCAAACTGTGCCACCACCATGGCATCCGAGTGCACCATCAGGGCGCCGCCTCTGGGGATCCCCAGCTCGGTCAGCGCCTGCTCGAGCGCCTGTTTCACACGGCAACCCCTTTGCTCTGCAGGGCTTGCTGGATGTCGGCCAGGCTCTTCAACTCGGCCAGCTCCTGCGGCTCGAACCGCACGGCATAGTGCTGCTCGACCAGCAGCAGCAGGTTGAAGTGACCCAGAGAGTCCCACTCGGGAAAGCTGCCGAGGGCAGACTGTGCGTTGATGCTGGCCTGGGGGAACTGCTGGTGTGCCAGCGCGATAAGATCATTCATTGGCGTAGAACTCCAAAAACGGGAGAGAAAGAGAGCAGAGATCAAGCGTGAGGAACAGCTCGTCCGCCAGCGGCAACAACCCCGCTGGAGTGGTTATCGGCCGGGTTGGCAGGCTCGCCAGAAAATCCCGTGCCGGCTGGTTGCGGGTGGTGGCGACCAGGCTGATGACCAGCTCGCTCACGCCTTGCACCCGCAGATGGTTTGCCAGTTGCGCCAGCAGCCAGTATTCAAAGCCGCGCCCCAGCACCCGGCAGCTGATGGCCAGGGTATCCAGCAGCGCCCTGCCCTCGTCGAGCGGGCGCACCACCAGCAGCGCCGTCATACCGTGCTCGGCGAATCGGTCTCGCAGGCCGGCCAGCCAGACGTCGCCTCCCTCGGCGGCCAGCCGGGCCAGCTCCGCCGCCTGATAACGGCGGCCGGAGAGGTTGAACTGATTGGTCTTCTGGCTGAGCTGCTCGGCTCGCAACTGGTTACCCGGGGAGAGCGGCTGCCAGTCGGCCTGCAGCGCCAATTGCCGCAGGAAGGCGTGCTCGTCGCCCAGTTGCCGGCGCACCGCCTCGGCCTCGGCCTGGGCCTGATAGGAGTGCTGCCGCAGGCCGTCATCCCGGCTCTGGTGGCGACTGCACAGGGCCGGCAGCGTCAGCAGGGCATCCGGCCAGCTCCAGAGATCGGCCGGCGGGGTCATCACCATCACCTCGGGGCAGTTGGCCTGCACCTCGGCCCGCTCCAGCTCGCTGTCATCCCAGAAGACCAGGCTGTCCAGCCCGACATTGAGGCGGGCTGCCAGCCGCCGCAGCCCCTGGGATTTGGGCTCCCAGCCGATCTCGGCGGCAGCGATCTGCGCCCGTGTCAGCACCATGCCCGGATGCTCGTCAAACAGCCGCCACACATCGTCCGCCAGATTCTTGGAGCAGAGCGCCAGCACTATGCCCTGCCCGTGCCAGTGGCTGGCCGCCTGCTGGAAGGCCTGGTAGAGCCGGCCCATCCCGTCCTGCCCCAGCAGGACGCCGCCGACACCGTCTTCGCCGACCACGCCGCCCCACAGGGTATTGTCGCAGTCGAGCACCAGCACCTTGTGGGCGGGTTGCTGCAACCGCTGCAGCAAGGGAAGAATCCACTGCGCCAGGCTGGCCAGACCGGCCATGGAGAAGGGGCAGGACATCAGATAGAGGTTGCGCCGATCGAAGCAGTGCTGGCGGCCATGCTGTTGCAGCCAGAGCGGCAGGTGCAAGTCATCCAGACCGGGTTGCTGCTGGCGCAGGCGGGCCATCTGCTGCTCGAACACACTGGCCAGCACGGCGAGTACGGCAGGGGCCGGGCCAAAGACACAGAGCGGCGCATGACTGCAGGCCCCCACCAGCAGGTGATCCTGCGGGCGGCGCTGCAGATGCTGCAACAGGGGCTGGCAGAGCGCGTCAACGAAGGCAGCGACTGCCAGCTGCTGCTCATCCTGTGCCAGACGGCCCCACTCCTGCAGGGTCCGGGCGGGCACCAGATCTTCCCACAGCCAGATGATGATATGGGTCCCGGCCGCGGCATCGGTGCTCTGGTTCATCAGGGTCTGCAACCACTGACCATGGGGGGCCACCTGCATTTCGCCGTATTCAGCCAGGGGTCGCCAGGCGAGGTTGCCCGGCATCAAGAACGAACTGCCACTGAGATGAAGCATGGTCATGACCTTCCCCGCTGCGCTACCGGAACCATCCCGGCGACCGACAAATGGGATGATCGTGTTTGATCTTCATGAAAAACAAAAGCTTTTTTGGCCGTATTCAGTAGTTGATGCTGACGTAGGGCACCTCGTCCACCTGCCACAGCTGCTTGAGGTAGACGGTGAGCACGAAGAAGAAGTTGGCCAGCAGGTTGGCGAAACGATAGAGGGTGGGGTCGAAGCGCACCCCGCTCTCTTCCAGCCGCACCAGCAGCCGCACCACCTTCTTGCTGCCGCAGCGGCACAGATGCAGGGTCGGGATCGGCTGCGGCCCTTGCGGCAGCACGAAACCGGTGACCCGGCCGCGGCTCGCCTCGTTGTAGTGATCGTAACGCCCCTTCAGCCACGCCAGATCCTCCTCGAAGATGCCGAGCCTGCCGCGCACCGAGCCGTTGAGGTTGTAGATAAGCCGCTGCAACGCCGCAAGATCCGCCTGCATGGGCGCAATCTCGGCATCCGGAGCCAGGTGTGACAACACGGCGCCCACCTGGCAGCAGAGCTCGTCGGTGGCGATCTCGTAGTCACACTGGAACTGGGTCTCGAAGATGAAGGGGTAGCAAAGCTCGCGCTTGTCTCTGGGCTTTTTCGGGTTCATGGGCTGGCCGGATCGGGAAAAAGGCCAGTTTGCCAGCCCCCGCAGGAGCTGGCAAACGGCCGGTCATGGTCCTCGATTCGAAACGGTTCAGACGCTCTTGCTGCTGGCATCCGTCGCCGGCTGGAACTGGCCGATCATCCGCAGCGCATCCAGCATCCGCTGGTTGAAGCTGGTGAAGCTGCCCACCTGGGCCGGATCGCTCTGGCCACGGGCCGCCAGCACCGCCGGCGTCAGCACCTGCTGCTGGGATGCCGGCAGCAGAGAATCCGCCTGCTGCTGCACCTGATCCAGCTTGGGCAGGTAGTCCGCCAGCGGCTTGAGCATCTCCTGCAGGGAGTGCGCCCCCTGATAGGTTTGGCTCAGCTTGAGGCTCTGCTTGAGCTTGAGCGAATAGGAGGCCAGCTGGCTGTCATCCAGCTTCAGCTCGCCCGCCTTCTTCAACAGGTCGTCGAAATTGCCGGAGAAGAAGTTGCCGGCCAGATCGTCGATCCCCTTGACCAGCTTGCCGATGGAGTCCATCTCCTCGCTGCTCAGATTGCCCTCCAGCGAGAAGCTGAAGCTCTGGCTCGACTTGAGGCTGAACTGGCTGCCGCTGTCATCCTTCTGGGACTTGGTCTGCCAGCTGTCGTTGAAGCGCAGCACCACCTTGTCACCATCCTTGGTCTGGATCTCCAGCGAGCCCTGCTGGCGGCTGGCCATCTCGGCCTGGCCCATGTCGGTGGTGGAAACCTTGCCGAAGAACTCCTTCTCGAACTGATCGAGCCCCTCCTGGATCAGTTTGTAGCTCTGATCCATGCCAGTCTTGATGTCGGAATTGTCCGCCCAGTCGCCGAGCTGCTTCCTGGCGTCGCCAAAGCCCTTGTCCACCCCCTTGCGGGCCTGCTCCATCATGCCGGTCAGGCTGTCGTCCGACTTGCCGTCGGCCCGGGCAGCCCCCAGCCGGCCGGTGACAAACTGCAGCACGTTGTCGGCCACCGACTGGAAGTCGAACAGGGTATCCGGGGTCACCGCCTCCGGCTGATCCTGTGCCTTGGGCGCCTTGTAGCCCTGGCCATTGATCTCCAGCGCGAACTGCAGCGCTTGCTGCACCAGCACCTGCGCCCATTTCGGCGCCTTGTGCAACGAGACTTCGTCCTCGTTGTTTACCGGCTTCGAGTCCGCCTGCTGGGGCGATTTGGGAGCAACACCCACTCCCTTGGGTTGGGCCGCGCCCACTCCGTCGATCTGCATAATGTGTCCTCCCACCATGCCTGTAGATCAGCTATCGGCCTGACTGAACACTTCTTGACCACAAAATACTGGACAATCTGCGGCGGCCTTTTAAAATCGGGCCCCTTTGGGTGGCTGCAGGCTTCCCCCGATTTCGACCCGGCCAGACCGGTGTGCATGTGAGGTAAATCATGACCCAATCCCAGCAGGTTTCCGCCGACCCGGCGCCCCTTCGAACCCCGGCCGACTATCAGGCCCAGCTCGACGAGAAGCGCGAGCGCCTCTGCGGGTTGTTTGCCGACTTCACCCTGCCTGCGCTGGAAGTGCACGCCTCCCCCGCCGAACACTACCGGATGCGCGCCGAGTTTCGCATCTGGCACGACGGTGACGACCTGTACCACTGCATGTATGCGCCGGCCACCAAGGAGATCATCCGGGTCGATCAGTTCCCCACCGCCAGCCGCCTCATCAACCAGCTGATGCCGGTGCTGCTGGAGGGGCTGCGCCCGCACCCCGTGCTGCGCCGCAAGCTGTTCCAGATCGACTACCTCTCCACCCAGTCCGGCCAGATCTGCGTCAGTCTGCTCTACCACCGCAAGCTGGAGAGCGAGTGGCAGCAGGCCGCCGAAGCGCTGCAGGCCGACCTGCGGGCCAAGGGATTCGAGCTGCAGCTGATTGGCCGCGCCCACAAGCAGAAGATCTGCCTGGGGGAGGAGTTCGTCATCGAGCGGCTGACCGTGCAGGGCCGCGAGCTGGTCTACAAGCAGGTGGAAAACAGCTTCACCCAGCCCAACGCCGCCATCAACGAACAGATGCTGGGCTGGGCGCTGGACGTGACCAAGGGGAGCGAGGGCGACCTGCTGGAGCTCTACTGCGGCAACGGCAACTTCTCCATCGCCCTGGCGCAGAACTTCCGCAAGGTGCTGGCCACCGAGATCGCTAAGCCGAGCGTGGACTCCGCCCAGTTCAACATCGCCGCCAACGGCGTCGACAACCTGATCATCCTGCGCATGTCGGCCGAGGAGTTCACCATGGCGATGCGTGGCGAGCGGGAGTTCAACCGCCTCAAGGGGGTGGATCTCGGCGCCTACCAGTGCAACACCATCTTCGTCGACCCGCCCCGGGCCGGCCTCGACGACGCCACCGTCAAGCTGGTGCAGGATTACGACAACATCCTCTACATCTCCTGCAACCCCGAGACCCTGCAGGCCAACATGGCAGTACTCGGCGAAACCCACGATATCGCCCGCTTCGCCCTGTTCGACCAATTCCCCTGGACTCACCATATGGAAGCCGGCGTCTATCTCAAACGCAAGGCAGGCTGATGCCGCCGGGGCATAATTCCCAGCTCGACCAGCAAAACAAGACAGGGCCCGCGGGCCCTGTTTGATTATTTAACCCTGTGCATGGGGCGGCCGGAGCCGCTATGCTGGCGGCACGCGCATCCGCGCCACAGTCTGGGTGTCATGCCACCATGCAACGCATTCTTTTTGTTGAAGATGATCCCGAGATAGGCCAGCTCATCAGCAGCTGGCTGGCCCGCCACGACATGGAGGTGCTACTGGAGCCGAGGGGCGATCGGGCGCTGGCCAGGGTCGAGGCCGAGCAACCGGACCTGGTGCTGCTCGACATCATGCTGCCAGGTCAGGATGGTCTATCCCTGTGCCGGGATCTGCGCCCGCGCTTTGCCGGCCCCATCGTCATGCTCACCTCGCTGGACAGCGACATGAACCAGATCCTGAGCCTGGAGCTGGGCGCCAACGACTACATCCTCAAGACCACGCCGCCCCCCGTGCTGCTGGCCCGGCTGCGGGTCCAGTTCCGCCAGCAGGGACAGCAGGCCCCGCAGCCCGTGGTCGCCAGCACGCCGCCCCAGCGCCTGCAGTTCGGCCGGCTGCAGATCGACGGCCCGGGCCGGGACGTGCGCCTTGACGGCGACAGCATTCCGCTCTCCACCGCCGATTTCGATCTCTTGTGGGAGCTGGCCTGCCACGCCGGCCAGATCCTGGGGCGGGAGGCGCTGTTTCGCAGCCTGCGCGGTCGCGACTACGACGGCCAGGATCGCAGCATGGACGTGGCCATCTCCCGCCTGCGCCGCAAGCTGGGGGACGATACCAGCAACCCGACCCGCATCAAGACGGTGCGCCAAAAAGGCTACCTGCTGGTGCCCCACGCCTGGGAATAAGCCCCGCCGAATGACCTTGATGCTCTCTGCTCCCTTCTCCCCTTGCGGGAGAAGGGTTGGGGATGAGGGGGCAACAAGGCAATGCCCAGACGCAACCCAGGCAAGAGGAGAGCCCGATGCGCCGCCTGTTTATCCAGTTCTATCTGCTGCTGATCGGCTGTTTCACCCTGGCCATCCTGCTGGTCGGCATGGTCTATCAGGTCACCGCCGAGCGGGCGGGAGATCGCTATCTGGAGCGGATGATGCAGGGCTCCCTCGGCCTGCTCACCGGCGAGCTGGCCCGCTTGCCGCCGGAGCACTGGCCCGCCCGCATGGCGGAGCAGAGCCGCCAGCTCACCCTGCCACTGCAGATCGGCGCCCTCGCCAACCAGCCGCTGGCCAACGAGGATCAGGCCTTTCTGGAGGCGGGCAACATCGTCATCGTCGAGGAGGATGACACCTTCCTGCAGCGCATTCCGGGCACCGATCAGGTGCTGATCGTCGGCCCCGTCCCCTATCTCTCCTACCTGCACGAACTGCACTGGGTCGACGTGGGGCTGCTGCTGGTCATCGGTCTCTCGCTGGGGCTGCCGATCCTGCTCTGGCTGCGCCCGCACTGGCGCGGCCTGCAACAGCTCGAACAGACCGCCCGCCGGGTCGGCGACGGCGATCTCTCCTGCCGCACCCGTTTGCCGCCCGGCAGCAGCCTGGGCCGGGTCGGCCGCACCTTCGACCAGATGACCGAGCAGCTGCAAGCCATGCTGGCCAGCCGCAAGCAGCTGACCGATGCCATCGCCCACGAGCTGCGCACCCCGCTGGTGCGGCTGCGCTACCGGCTCGCCATGCTGGATCCGGCGCCCTCGGCCGAGGAGCAGCAGGGGCTGGAGCGGGATCTCGGCGCGCTGGACGCCCTCATCGAGGAGATGCTCACCTACGCCAGACTCGATCGCCCCGAGCTGCCGCTGCAGTGCAGCGAGCTGGAGCTCGGCAGCTGGGCGGGCAGCCGCCTTGCCGACTGGCAGGCGCTGCGGCCGGACAAGCGGCTCGACTTCGTGCGCCCGGCCATGGCCCTGCCCTGGCGCGGCGATACTCGTCTGCTGGATCGGGCGCTGGAGAACCTCATCGGCAACGCCCTGCGCCACGCCGCCGGCCGGGTGACCCTCAGCATGGCGCGTCAGCAGGATCTCTATCTGCTGGAGGTGGCCGACGACGGCGCCGGCATCGATCCCGCACTCGCACCACAGATCTTCGAGCCCTTCGTGCGGCTGGATCAGAGCCGCGACCGACGCACCGGCGGCGCCGGGCTGGGGCTGGCCATCGTACGCAGCATCGCCCGCCACCACGGCGGTGAGGTGCAGCTGCTGCCCAGCAGCAGCGGTGCCCGTTTCTGCCTGATGCTGCCTGTACATTTGGATACAAACCGTCACCAGTCACTCACTGAACCGCAGGTCGAACAGCCCTAGGATGAAGTCATGGAGAAACGCTCCATGTCATCAACCCGAATGAGGAACTGGAATATGAACAAGCTGATCCCCCTGAGCCTGGCTGCTGTCTTCGCCCTGACCTCCGGCTTCACCATGGCTGCCACCCCGACCAAGGCTGCCGCTCCCCAGGCTACCCAGACCAAGGTCGTGAAAAAACACCACAAGGCTGCCCACGCCAAGGCGCCGGCCGTCAAGGTTGCTCCCAAGACCAAGTAATCGACCAACAAGCTTCCCGTAATAAAAAGGGGCCCCGACATGGGGCCCCTTCTGTTTTCTGCGCGCTTGCCTTGGCTCAGCCCAGCATGTAATCCGCTGGCAGGGCGATGCGGGCCACCCCGGACTCCACCGCTGCCAGTGCCACGGCACGGGCGACGCGCGGCAGCAGACGGGCATCCATCGGCTTGGGAATGACGTAGTCCTTGCCGAAGGCCAGCTCGCTGACGCCGGCGGCGGTCAGCACCTCGGCCGGTACCGGCTCCTTGGCCAGACCACGGATCGCCTCGACTGCGGCGATCTTCATGGCATCGTTGATGCGGCTGGCACGGGCGTCGAGGGCGCCGCGGAAGATGAAGGGGAAGCAGAGCACGTTGTTGATCTGGTTCGGGTAGTCGGAACGACCCGTGCCCATGATGAGATCCTTGCGCACTGCGTGAGCCAGCGCCGGCTTGATCTCGGGGTCCGGGTTGGAGCAGGCGAAGATCACCGGGTTGGGCGCCATCAGCGCCACCGCTTCGGCAGGCAGCACATCCGGGCCAGAGACACCGACGAACACGTCCGCCCCGTCGATCACCTCCATCAGGGTGCGCAGGGGGGTGTCATTGGCGAAGCGCTGCTTGTACTGGTTGAGATCGGTGCGACCGCTGTGGATGACGCCCTGACGATCCAGCATGAAGATGTTGTGGGGCTTGGCACCACACTTGATCAGCAGCTCCATGCAGGCGGTGGCGGCAGCCCCGGCGCCCATGCAGACGATGCGGCTGTCGCCAATCTGCTTGCCCTGCACTTCCAGCGCGTTGAGCAGGCCGGCGGCGGTGACGATGGCAGTACCGTGCTGATCATCGTGGAACACCGGGATGTCGCAGCGCTCGATCAGCGCCTGCTCGATCTCGAAGCACTCGGGGGCCTTGATGTCTTCCAGGTTGATACCGCCGAAGGTGTCGGCGATGGCGGCGACCGTGTCGATGAACTGGGCGCTGGTCTCGTGCTTCACTTCGATGTCGATGGCGTCGATGCCGGCAAAGCGCTTGAACAGCAGGGCCTTGCCCTCCATCACCGGCTTGGAGGCCAGCGGACCCAGATTGCCCAGCCCCAGGATGGCGGTGCCGTTGGAGATGACGGCCACCAGGTTGCCCTTGCCGGTGTAGCGGTAGGCATCAGCCGGGTTGGCGGCGATCTCGCGTACCGGCTCGGCGACGCCCGGGCTGTAGGCCAGCGCCAGATCGCGGGCGGTCTCGGCGGGCTTGGTGAGGGCGATGGCGATTTTGCCCGGCACGGGCTGGGCGTGGTAATCGAGTGCTTGTTGACGAAGATCGTGACGCTGATCGGACATGGGTGACCCCGATACGGTAGTGAATTGAGTGGTGCATTGGCTCGCCCACGGGCGAGGGCTGGGGATCATAAAGAAAACCATCGGGCTTTCACAGAGGAAAGTATCGTCACCCAGCCACTGACAAGCCAGTAATTAGCATGTCATGCCAACCAATAATACCCATTTAGTTATAGATATGGTTTCACCCCATCACCGGAATGCCGGCTTTCGCCTCCGCCTGTCTGGCGATCGCCTCCGTCATGCCCTGGAAGATGAAGAGGTGGAACGGCAGCATGGCGAGCCAGTAGGCCAGTCCCCAGGCCCCCTGTGGATGCCAGTGGGCCGTCACCTTGAGCCGGGTCAGCCCCGACTCCTCCGGCAGTATGTTGAACTCCAGCCGGCCGACGCCGGGGGCCCGCATGTTGAACAGCAGATCCAGCCTGCGCCCCTCGTCCACTCCGAGGATCTGCCAGGAGTCCAGCATGTCCCCCTTCACGAAGCGATCCGGATTGGTGCGACCGCGGGTCAGCGCCGGGCCGCCGATCAGGTGGTCCATCCATTCGCGCACCACCCACAGCTGGTTCATGTAGAAGTAGCGCTGCTCGCCCCCCAGCTGCTGCAGCACCTGCCACACCACCTCGGGCGAGGCGAGGCAGATGGCATCGCCGCTGGCGGTGCGATCATAGAAGCCGTACTCGGGATGGCGCCAGCGCAGGCCGAGCGGGGTCTCCTCCCCCTGCTGCTCGGCGCCCAGCCGCTGCTCCAGAGAGAGGCTCTCGGCCAGCGCCTCGTCGAAGCTGAGCAGGGTTTGCGGCAGCAGGGCCCGCAGCGGGCCGTCGTCGGCCGGGATGTCGTGCTTGAGGCCACCCACCAGCGCCTTGGCCACCGGCTGCGGCACCGAGGTGACAAACTGCAGCCACCAGGCGGAGAGGCGCGGGCTGAGAAACGGCAGCGGGATGATGGGGCAGCGCTTGCCGATGTGGGCGGCGAACTTCTGCAACTGCTGCTGATAGCTGAGCAGCTCGGGACCGGCGGCGTTGAAGATCTGGCCATCCACCCCGTCGGCCTCCACCAGTCCGCCCAGATAGTGCAGCAGGTTGGAGAGCGCAATGGGCGGCGTGCGCGAGCGCACCCACTTGGGCGTCACCATCATCGGCAGGTTGAACACCAGATCCCGCATCACCTCAAACGCCGCTGAGCCGGGCCCCACTATGATGCCGGCGCGCAGCTCCACCGTCGGCACGCCGGCGCTCCGAAACAGCTCGCCGCAATAACGGCGGGAGTTGAGGTGACGGCTGTTGCACTGCGCCGGCTGGATGGCGCCCAGATAGATGATGCGACGCACCCCGGCGGCGCGGGCGGCGGCGGCGAAGTTCTTCACCCCCTGCTGCTCCAGCCGGTGGAAGTCGGCCCCCGCCCCCATGGCGTGCACCAGATAGAAGACGGTGTCGATGCCGGCCAGGGCGGGCAGCAATGTGATCGGCTTGAGGCTGTCGGCAAGGCGAAACTCTACCCCGGGCGGCAGACGGCAGGGGCGCCGCGCCCCGGCAATCACCCGATAACCCAGTTCTTGCAGATGGGGTACCAGGTAAGAACCTATGTAGCCCGCCGCCCCCATCACCAGACAATCACGCATCTGCACACTCCCTGTCTTGCCCATGTTACCGCCCCTCATCTCCACCCCTGCTCCCGCAAAGGGAGAAAGGAGAGTCCCACCATAGGGCAAAGCGGGCCGTTACAGAACGCCGACCAATAAAAAAGGCGCCCATCGGGCGCCTTTTTCAGAATTCTTCAGAAGTAGAATTACTTCTTGGTGGTCATCGCACCGAAACGCTTGTTGAACTTGTCTACGCGGCCGCCGCTAGAAACTTCTTTCTGCTTGCCGGTATAGAACGGGTGGCACTCGGAGCACACGTCCAGGTTCAGATCTTTACCCAGGGTAGAGAAGGTGTTGATGACGTTACCGCAAGAGCACTTGGCGGTGATGGCTACGTAGTCAGGATGGATACCAGCTTTCATGGACAACCTCAATTATCAGGCCGTGTCGCTATCCGATCTTCTGTCGGACACCACACGATTGTTGAACACAGTTTCAAAGGCTGCGAATAATATAGGAAATGCCTGAGTTCAGGCAAGTGGCTTCGCAGAAAAAATAGGCAATCTCTGGTGAATTCTTCCCAAACGCTGGATCTGGTTCGTGTGGCTGTGCCGGTGCCGTTACGCCGTCACTTTGACTATCTCTCCCCCTTACCTTTGCCTGCTCCCGGCTGCCGGGTCGAGATCCCGTTCGGCCCGCAAACCCTGGTCGGGCTGGTGGTGGATCACCCCGTCGACAGCCAGGTGCCGCGCAACAAGCTCAAGCCGCTCAAACGCGTGCTTGATAGCGCCCCCGTGCTGGGGCCCGACATTCTGGCGCTGATGAACTGGAGCGCCAGCTACTACCAGCATCCATTGGGGGAGGTGCTGCCCCACGCCCTGCCGGTGCTGGTGCGCAAGGGGGAGCCCGCCGCCTATCGCGAACTGGAATTCTGGTTCGCCACCGAGGCCGGCATGGCGATCGATCTCAACGAGCTCAAGCGGGCCGCCAAACAGCAGCAGGCCCTCGCCCTGCTGCGCAAGGGGCCGCAGACCCCCTCCGCCCTCAAGCAGGAGGAGATTTCGAGCGCCGCCCTCACCGCGCTGGAGAAGAAGGGACTGCTGGAGAAGCGCTCGCTGGAGCCGAGCCATGACGGCGACTGGGTCGCCCGCTTCGAGCCGGGTGAGGGGCTGCGCCTCAACGGCGAGCAGGCGCTGGCGGTCTCCGCCGTCACCAGCCAGAGCGACCAGTTTGGTGCCTTCCTGCTGGATGGCATCACCGGCTCCGGCAAGACCGAGGTTTATCTGAGCATCCTCGAGCCCCTGCTCAAGGCAGGCAAGCAGGCACTGGTGATGGTGCCCGAGATCGGCCTCACTCCGCAGACCATCAACCGCTTCCGGCGCCGCTTCAACGTGCCGGTGGTAGCGATGAACTCCGCCATGAACGACCGGGAGCGGCTCGACGCCTGGCTCGCCTGCCGCGACGGCGGTGCCGCCATCCTGATCGGCACCCGCTCCGCGGTGTTCACCCCGTTTCACAACCTCGGCATCATCATCATCGACGAGGAGCACGACGGCTCCTTCAAGCAGCAGGACGGTTTTCGCTACCACGCGCGGGATCTGGCGGTGATGCGGGCTCATCGTGCCGGTATCCCCATTTTGCTTGGCTCGGCTACCCCGTCGCTGGAGACGCTGCACAACGCCCGCAGCGGCAAGTATCACCACCTCACGCTCACTCGCCGCGCCGGTAACGCCCAGACTGCTCGTCAGGTGATCCTGGACATCAAGAATGTGCGGCTGCAGGCCGGGCTCTCCCCCCAGCTGGAGCAGCTGATGGCGGAACATCTGGCGGCGGGCAATCAGGTGATGCTGTTTCTCAACCGCCGTGGCTATGCCCCGGCTCTGATTTGCCACCAATGCGGCTGGAGCGCCGCCTGCGAGCGCTGTGACGCCTGGTACACTTGGCATCAGGCCGGGCGGCGGCTGCACTGCCACCACTGCGACAGCGTCCGACCCCTTCCCCACCACTGCCCCGAGTGCGGCAGCAACGAACTAATCGGCTCCGGCGTTGGCACCGAACAGCTGGAGCAGCTGCTTAGCACCGTGTTCCCGCAATATCCGGTGGTGCGCATCGATCGGGACAACACCCGTCGCAAGGGGGAGTTGGAAACCCACCTCGGCGACATCAAGGCGGGCAAGTACAAGATCCTGATCGGTACCCAGATGCTGGCCAAGGGCCACCACTTCCCGGATGTGACGTTGGTGGGGCTGCTGGATGTGGATGGCGCCCTGTTCAGCGCCGATTTTCGCGCAGCCGAGAAGCTGGCCCAGCTCTACACCCAGGTGGCGGGCCGCGCCGGCCGCGCCAGCAAGCCGGGGTTGGTGGTGCTACAGAGCCACCATCCGGAGCACGCCCTGCTGCAGGATCTGACCCAGAACGGCTATGGCCACTTCGCCGACACGGCGCTGAAAGAGCGCCGCCTGCTGGGGCTGCCACCGTTCAGCTATCAGGGGCTGTTTCGGGCCGAGGCCAACGGCCGCGACGAGGTGCAGCTGTTCCTCAGCCGCCTCGCCGATACCCTGCGCAGCGCCCGTTATCCCCATGTTCAGGTGCTGGGGCCCATCAGCGGCTTCATGGAGCGCAAGGCGGGCAAGTTTCGCATGCAGTTGCTGGTGCAGGGGCCGAACCGGGCGCCACTGGCCCAGTTGCTGGATTGGGCGGTGAAGGAGCTGGAGGGGTGGCCCGAGACCAAACGGGTGCGCTGGAGCCTCGACATCGACCCCACCGAGCTGAATTGAGTCAGGTTCTGGTCGCAGAGGGTGAAACGGCCGCCGACGTGCGGCGTCAGCGACCGGGTTTGCCATGCGGGTGCGGGGGTCAGACCCGCAGGTCGACCTGCTGCACCCAGCCTCCCTTGCCCTGCTCGGTCACATAGAGACCGGACTGGCGCAGCACCCCTTGATTGCCGCTTTCCCCCAGATGGTTGAAGGGGGTCTCGAGAGGATGCAACAGGATGGCGCCGATCCCCAGCTCCACCAGGGCAATAGGAGACTGTTCCGGTTGCCAGAACTGCAGCGCCGAGAACTGGCTGTCCCGCTCGTCCAGCACCCCGTTCCCATCCTCATCCAGGGTCGCCAGCTCGCCAAAACCGTTGCCGGAGCGGGCCCCGAACAGCTCGCCGCCATCATCTATGGTACCGTTGCCGTTGCGATCCAGCGCCACGAAGCCGCTCCCCTCACTCAGGCCGGGCAGGCTGTCCGCCTTGCCATCCTGATCGATGTCGAAATTGACCCGGGCGTCGGTCAGGCCGGCTATCTTGCCGTCCAGGCTGAGCACCAGCGGATCCTTGAGGGCATTGAGGGTGGTACGGCGCTGGCTGATGTCGAGCTGGCGCCAGTCCAGCACAAAACCCAGATCCAGCTGCAGGGTCTGGCCATCCTGGGTCTGCACGTTTGCCGCCGCCACCACGTTGAGCTGCTCTTTTTGCAGCAGGCTGTCGGTCACCTCCACCAACTGATCCGGCTCGGCGGCGGACTGAGTCCCCTCACCCGTCGGCGCGGGTACTCCCTCCGCGCTCTGGTCGGCCGGTTTGATCGGATCCGGCAACTCTATCTCGTGGCCCAGCATCGCCTCGATCATCAGCTTGATGAGCCGCTGGCGGTTGTCGAGCCCGTCGTTGGGAATGCCATCCTGCTCGCCCTTGCCGGCCTCGGCAGGCTTGGCGGGTGCCGGTGTGGGGGCCGCTGGCACCGGGCCGGCAGCAGTACGGCTGACCATCTGCAGCGTCAGCAGGCTGCTGCGGGTGAAGGTGAGCTGGCTGCTGCCTGCCGCAGGCGTCGAGTCCGCCGGCACCGTGGCAGGGGACTGCACCTGGCTGGCAGCCGGCACGGGGCCGAGCCGGCGCACCTTGCGGGACTGCGCCTGTTGCTGCTGGTATTGCACCTCCCCCTGGAGGTCGTAGTGATCGATGCGCATATCTTCGCCCTCGGCGCCATACATCTGGTCAGTTATCGACCAGCTGCCGGGGTAGGCTTAACACCGATTGGCTATATCAGGAGGCTGCGGCATCGGCATCTGCACATAACCGCCCCCGCTGGCGGCAATGAAAAGGGAAGCCTAAGCCTCCCTTGTCGTTCATGCTGCCACCGTGGTCATTGCGCCGGTTGGGAGACCCCTTCCAGCCGCACTTCCACTCGCCGATCCGGTGCCAGACAGGCGATCAGCGCCGGTTTGGAGCCGCTGCTGCAGTTGTTGCCGGTGATCGGAGAGGACTTGCCGCGCCCCTCGACCCGCACCTTGTCGGCAAACAGTCCCTTGGCGATCAGGTAGTCGGCGACGCTGCGGGCGCGCTGCTCGGAGAGCGCCTGGTTGTAGGCGTCAGAGCCGATGCGATCGGTGTGGCCGATCACGGTCGCCACCCCGTCTTTCGGATTGGCCGCCACTATCTGGCTGAACAGGTTGTCGAGCGCCTGGCTGGCAGCCGGCTTCAGGGTCGCCTTGTTGAACTCGAACAGTACGTCCGAGCTCAGGCTGAAGGTCTTGGGCACCACCACCACGGCGGGAGCCGGCGCCGCAGCCGGGGCCGGAGCAGGCGCCGCCACTTCGCCACCCTGCTGGCCGAAGCGATAGAGCATGGCAAACGCCAGCATGCCGTTGTCCATCTCGATGCCGGAACGATCGAGGGAGGTATCCCCGAGCGGGGTGGTGTACTGGTATTCGAGGCGGGCGGCCCAGTCACGGTCGATGGCGTATTCAGTCCCCAGCGCCCCGACGAACACGGCGCCATGCTTGTTGCCGGTATCCTTGATGAAGTCGGTGGCCGTCTGGGCCGACAATTCGCTGTTGGTCCAGGCGTAGCCGCCGCCGAGCCGGCCGTAGAGATCCAGCGCATCGTTGACCGGGAACCCTATCTTCATGGTGGTCTGGATCATCTGGCTCTTGGCTTCTCCTTCTACCCTCACCCCGCTCAATTCGCCGGACGAGGTGTACTTGCCGAACCAGTCATAGCCGAATTCGAAGCCCAGGTTGGGGTTGAGCTGATAGCCGGCAAAGGCGCCCAGCCCGAGCGTATCCTTGCTGGTACTGGTGTTCTGCAGTGCCCCCAGGGTGTCGGAGACGACCTGCTTCTGATCCACGTCGAAGAACTTGGACCAGCCGGCCTTGCCGCCGACGTACCAGGTGTTGTCCTGAGCGGCAGCCTGCACGGCCCCGCTGACGAGCAGGCCGCTGACCAGCACGGCAAGTATCGATTTGTTCATGGTGAAAGCCTCTGCAATGAGTCGTGATGGGCGCTCTTGCGCCTCTCTTCCCTGATGGGGCAAACCCGGCCCCGTCCATCAGGTTATCCCATCTGTTGCCAGCCTCAAATGACTTGGGACTCAAGAGTGTGAAGCACCCGGCATTCCCGGCAGGAAAACGCCCCATGCAGGGGGTATCCGCGGATGTGCCGGCCAGCGCCATGAAAAAGGGAGGCCAATGGCCTCCCTCTTACTGCTTGCAACGCACCTAACTGGCCAGAAACAGCCGGTAGGCGGGATCGTCGCTCACCTCTTTCCAGCCGTAGCCAATCTCGTGCAGGTAGTCGTGGAAGGCGGCCACGTCCTCGTCCGGCAGCTCGAAGGCGCAGAGCACCCGGCCATAGTCGGCACCGTGGTTGCGGTAGTGGAACAGGCTGATGTTCCAGCGGCAACCCAGGGTCTCCAGAAAGCGCATCAGGGCGCCAGGCTGCTCCGGAAACTTGAAGCTGTAGAGACGTTCACCAAGGGGCCGGGCCGGGCGGCCGCCAATCATGTAGCGCACGTGGTTCTTGGCCAGCTCGCTCTCGGTCATGTTGACCACCGGATAGCCATTGCCGCCGAGCTGATCGATGATCTGACCCAGCTCCTCGTCACCGCCGGTGAGGCGCACCGAGACGAACAGGGAAGCCTGCTCGGCATCCGCATAGCGGTAGTTGAACTCGGTCACCATGCGCGGCCCAAGCTGACGGCAGAAGTCGAGGAAGGCCCCCTTGCGCTCGGGGATGGTCACCGCCAACATGCCCTCGCGCTTCTCGCCGATCTCGCAGCGCTCCGACACGTAACGCAGGCTGTGGAAGTTGACGTTGGCGCCGGAGAGAATGGCCGCCATCCGCCCCCCTTTCACCTGCTCCCGCTCGCTGTAGGCCTTGAGGCCGGCCAGCGACAGGGCTCCCGATGGCTCGGCGATGGCGCGGCAGTCGTCGAAGATGTCTTTCAGCGCGGCGCAGATCTGGTCGTTGGAGACGGTCACCACCTCGTCCAGATACTGATTGCACAGCCGGAAGGTCTCCTCGCCGATGCGCTTGACCGCCACCCCGTCCGCAAACAGCGAGACCCGCTCCAGATTGACCGGCTCACCGGCCGCCAGCGCGGCCTTGAGGCAGGCGGAGCCCTCCGCTTCCACCCCGATCACCTTCACATCCGGCAGCAGCTGTTTGATGTAGACCGCCACCCCGGCAGCCAACCCGCCGCCGCCCACCGGTACGAAGACGTGGGTGAGGTGGGTATCCTGCTCCAGCAGCTCCTTGCCGATGGTGCCCTGGCCGGCGATCACCTCGACGTCGTCAAACGGCGGGATCAGGGTGTAGCCCTCCAACTCGGCGAGGCGGCGACTCTCGCCATAGGCCTCGTCGAAGCTGTTGCCAAACAGCATGACGTTGCCGCCCTGCCGGCGCACCGCGTCGATCTTGATGTCCGGCGTGGTCTTGGGCATCACGATGATCGCCTTGATGCCGAGCTTGGCGGCCGACAGGGCGACCCCCTGGGCGTGGTTGCCGGCGGAGGCGGCGATGACGCCGCGCTCCTTCTGCTCCTCGGTCAGGGTGGCGATCTTGTGGTAGGCGCCGCGCAGCTTGAAGGAGTGGACCGGTTGCAGATCCTCCCGCTTCAGGCTGACGTGATTGCCGAGCCGCTCGGAGAGCTTCTTCAGGGTTTGCAGGGGGGTGACTCGCGCCGCCTCATAGACGGGAGAGAGCAACACCTTGCGTAGATAATCCGCCGCAGAGACCATGGTTTATTCCCCCAGCATCGAACGATCGCGCACCGCACCCTTGTCGGCACTGGTGGCGAACATGGCGTAGGCGCGCAGGGCAAAGGAGACCTGACGCTGACGATCGAGCGGCTTCCAGCCACGGGCTTCCACGGCAACGCGGCGGGCAGCCAGCACGCTGTCGGCCACCTCCAGCACCATGCTGCGGGCCGGGATGTCGATGTTGATGATGTCGCCATCCTCCACCAGACCGATAGTGCCACCGGAGGCCGCCTCCGGCGAGACGTGGCCGATGGAAAGGCCCGAGGTGCCGCCGGAGAAGCGGCCGTCGGTGATGAGGGCGCACGCCTTGCCGAGTCCCATGGATTTCAGATAGGTGGTGGGATAGAGCATCTCCTGCATGCCGGGGCCCCCTTTCGGCCCTTCGTAGCGGATCACCACCACTTCGCCGGCCTTGACGGTGCCATCCAGAATGCCGGCGACCGCCGTGTCCTGGCTCTCGAATACCCGGGCCGGGCCACGGAAGGTGAGGTTCTCCTCATCCACCCCGGCGGTCTTGACGATGGCACCGTTCAGCGCCAGGTTGCCGGCGAGCACGGCCAGGCCCCCTTCCAGGCTGTAGGCGTTGTCCAGCGAGCGTATGCAGCCTTCGGCTCTGTCCAGATCCAGCTCGGGCCAGCGGCAATCCTGACTGAACGCCTTGGTGGTGCGGATACCGGCAGGCCCGGCGCGGTAGAAGTCCACCACCTCCTGGCTGGGCTGGCGGCTGACGTCGTATTCGGCCAGCAGCTCCACCAGCGAGGTGCCCAGCACGTTGCGGGTATCCCCGTGCACTAGGCCCGCTTTTTCCAGCTGGCCCAGGATGGCGACCACGCCGCCGGCGCGGTGCACATCTTCCATATGGTATTTCTGGGTAGAAGGCGCCACCTTGCACAGCTGCGGTACCTTGCGCGACATGCGGTCGATGTCGGCCATGGTGAAGTCGACGCCCGCCTCCTGGGCCGCCGCCAGCAGGTGCAGCACGGTATTGGTGGAGCCGCCCATGGCAATGTCGAGCGCCATGGCATTCTCGAACGCCGCCTTGGTGGCGATGTTGCGCGGCAGCGCCGAGGCATCCTCCTGCTCATACCAGCGCTTGGCCAGGGTCACGATACGCTGGCCCGCCAGCTTGAACAGCTGCTCGCGGTCGCTGTGGGTCGCCAGCAGCGAGCCGTTGCCCGGCTGGGAGAGACCCAGCGCCTCGGTCAGACAGTTCATGGAGTTGGCGGTAAACATGCCGGAGCAGGAGCCGCAGGTGGGGCAGGCGCTGCGTTCCACCTGTTCGCTCTGGGCGTCGGAAACCTTGGGGTCGGCGCCCTGGATCATGGCGTCCACCAGATCCAGCTTGATGATCTGGTCGGAGAGCTTGGTCTTGCCCGCTTCCATCGGGCCGCCGGAGACGAAGATCACCGGGATGTTGATGCGCAGGGCGGCCATCAGCATCCCCGGGGTGATCTTGTCGCAGTTGGAGATGCAGACCATGGCGTCGGCGCAGTGGGCGTTGACCATGTACTCCACCGAGTCGGCGATAAGCTCGCGGGACGGCAGGGAGTAGAGCATGCCGCCGTGGCCCATGGCGATGCCGTCATCCACGGCGATGGTGTTGAACTCCTTGGCGACGCCGCCGGCGGCTTCAATCTCTCGCGCCACCAGCTGACCCAGATCCTTGAGGTGGACGTGACCCGGCACGAACTGGGTGAAGGAGTTGACCACGGCGATGATGGGCTTGCCGAAATCCTGATCGGTCATTCCGGTGGCACGCCACAGGGCGCGGGCCCCGGCCATGTTACGTCCGTGGGTGGTGGTGGCGGATCTCAACTTCGGCATGTCTCTACTCCCTGAATGCCCAGCGGGCTCATTATCTTTGGAAATGAAAAAGTGACTCTCGGATCGGGAATCGATCCTGGTGAGGGCACAGCGCAGTGCCCTCACCGGAAGCGACTCGGGGAGGCACAGCGCCTCCCCTCTCTCATCAGTCGTTGACTGGCGTCAGCCAGCCCCACTTGTCTTCGGTCTGACCGTTGAACAGGCCGAAGAAGGCGTTTTGCAGCTGCTCGGTCACCGGGCCGCGGCAGCCAGCGCCCACCTTCATCCGATCGACGGAGCGCACCGGGGTCACCTCGGCGGCCGTGCCGGTCATGAAGATTTCGTCTGCCACATAGAGCGCCTCGCGGGGCAGCGCCTGCTCGCGCACCTCATAACCCAGATCGCGGGCCAGCGTCATGATGGTGTCGCGGGTGATGCCGGGCAGGATGGCGGCGGTAGCGGGCGGGGTGAACAGCACACCGTTCTTCACTAGGAACAGGTTCTCCCCCGCCCCTTCGCTCAGATAGCCGTTCACATCCAGAGCCAACCCCTCGGCGAAGCCGTTGCGCTTGGCCTCCCGGCTGATCAGCTGGGAGGAGAGATAGTTGCCGCCGGCCTTGGCGCCGGTGGGAATGGTGTTGGGAGCGAGCCGGTTCCAGGAGGTGACACAGACATCCACCCCGTTTTTCAGCCCCTCCTCCCCCAGATAGGCGCCCCAGGGCAGAGCGGCTACCATCAGGTCGGCCTTGGCATCCAGCGGCGGATGCAGCCCCAGCCCCACGTTGCCGACAAAGGCCAGCGGGCGCAGATAGCCGCTCTTCAGGCCGTTCTCGCGCACCACGGTGCGGCAGGCTTCATTCACGTCGGCCTCGCTGTAGGGAACGTCCATCCAGTAGATCTTGGCGGAGTCGAACAGGCGGCGGGTGTGCTCCTGCAGACGGAAGATGCAGGTGCCCTTGGGGGTATCGTAGGCGCGCACCCCTTCGAACACCGAGGAGCCGTAATGCAGGGCGTGGCTCATCACGTGCACCTGGGCATCCTGCCAGGGCACCAGTTTGCCGTTGAACCAGATGTATTGCGGGTGAGTGGTGGATTGGGAAGGCTGTGACATTGGCTTGGCTCCTTAAGCTCTGATCCGGGGTTGCTGTTCCAGTGCATCGACCCGGGAAACGTCCACCAGCTTCACCAACTGGCTCCACAACTGCTGGATAGGACGCACCGACTCGACAGTAACCGTGATCCGCAGTTGTTGGCAATCCTGCTCCATGTTGAGGGCGCAGAGGTTGAAACCGCGGTGACGAACCACCCGCAGCACCCGCTCCATCACTTCGGGTCTGGGCTGGGCATGGATTTGCAAGGTATTGAACTGACTCATGGGCGTTGCTCCATCATCTGGTGGTTGGCGACTCCTGGCGGAACCAGGGGCCAGACGTTTTCTTCCTCTGAAATGGCCACATGCAGCAGGTAGGCACTCTCGCTGGCCAGCAGGCGATCGAGGGCGCCGGCTATCTGATCCTTGCATGTGATGGTTTCGCCGGGGATGCCGAAGGCGGCAGCCAGGGCGATGAAATCGGGGTTGTCGGAGAGGATGGTCTCGCTGTAGCGGCCGTCGAAGAACAGCTCCTGCCACTGGCGCACCATGCCGAGGCGCTGGTTGTCCAGCAGCACCATCTTCACCTTGAGCTGGGCCCGGCGGATGGTGCCGAGCTCCTGCACGTTCATCATGAAGGAGCCATCACCGCTCACCAGCACCACTTCATCTTCGGGGCGCGACATCTTGGCGCCGATGGCGGCCGGCAGGCCGAAGCCCATGGTGCCGAGACCGGCGCTGGAGAGGTGGTTGCGCGGACTGGTGAAGCGCATGTGCTGGGCCACCCACATCTGGTGCTGACCCACGTCGCAGGCCACCACGCTGGTCTCCGGCAACCTGGCAGAGAGCTGCTTGAGCAGCGCCGGGGCATAGATGGGCTGACCGGGGTGGTCGTAGCGAAAGGCATACTCGCGGGCCATGTTCGCGCAATGCTCACGCCATGGGTCGATGGAGAGGGACATGGCGAGGCGCGGCAGCACCTGTTTGAGATCCTGAGTGATGCCCACCTCGGCGGCGCGGCGCTTGCCGAACTCGGCGGCATCCACATCGAGGTGGATCACCTTGGCTTCGGGGGCGAACTCCTCCAGCTTGCCGGTCACCCTATCGTCGAAACGGGCGCCCACCACCAGCAACAGGTCGCACTGCTGCACCGCGTAGTTGGCGGCCTTGGTGCCGTGCATGCCGAGCATGCCGAGATAAACGGGGCTGTCGGGGTCGAGCGCTCCTATCCCCTTGAGGGTGGTGACCGCAGGCATACCGGTGGCGGCGGCAAAATCGCGCAGCTGCTGCTCGGCATTGGCCATGCCCACCCCGCCACCGACGTAGAGCACCGGGCGCTCGGCGGAGGCCAGCAGGGTGCGGGCGGCCGTCAGTTCGGCCTGGCTCAGATGCTCGGGCTCTGCCACCGCAAACAGCGGGCTCTGGGCAGGCACCGCGGCCAGTTGCACATCCTTGGGCAGGTCGATCAGCACCGGGCCTGGGCGCCCTTCACTGGCGATGGCGAAGGCCTCGGTGATGACCCGCGGCAGATCGGCCACATCGGTCACCATGAAGGAGTGCTTGGTGCAGGAGAGAGACATGCCGAGCACGTCGACCTCCTGAAACGCATCGGTCCCGACGGCGGCACAGGGCACCTGACCGCTGATGGCCACCAGCGGCACCGAATCGAGCAGCGCCTCCGCGAGGCCAGTTACCAGGTTGGTGGCGCCGGGGCCGGAGGTGGCGATGCAGACCCCCACCTGACCGGAAGCGCGGGCATAACCTACCGCCGCCATGGCGGCACCCTGCTCATGGCGGCAGAGCTGATGGGCCAGGCCACCGTCATACAGGGCATCGTAGACCGGCATGATGGCCCCGCCCGGGTAACCAAACACCTGAGTCACACCCTGTTGTTTGAGAGCCTGTACCAAAAACTGCGCGCCGTTCATCTGCAAAATCCTGTCCTTTGGTCGAAAAAAAACCCCCGAGCTGTGAGGCTCGGGGGTCGCTTGTTTCGTTCTGTCCGGTGGTGGGTCTATCCCTTGTTCCGTGCAGCTAAACGAGCCCCGAGCGGTGAGATAATAATCACCACTAGGACCACAATAATGCTGACGAAACGGGAGGCCATGTTCATAGTTACAACCGGAAATCCTGTGAAGTTGGGCGGTTTTTACCGCGAATGGCTATTAGAACTAGCACGGTGATTTTTATTGGGCAAGCGTTTTTTGCCTGACAAGACTCTGATTTTGACTGAGTCCGAACGCGTCGATTGGAACAAAAAACTAATAAAAAACGGTTAACCAGCACATACATCAAACCAAGGACGGGATTTATGTCATTAGCTGTGGTTTATAGCCGTGCCAGCTTAGGTGTTGCGGCCCCGCAAGTGACGGTGGAAGTCCATTTATCCAACGGGCTGCCCGCCTTCAACATGGTGGGCCTGCCGGAAACCTCGGTGAAGGAGTCGCGGGATCGGGTGCGCAGCGCCCTGCTCAACGGCAATTTCGAGTTCCCGAGCAAACACATCACGGTCAATCTGGCTCCCGCCGATCTGCCCAAGGAGGGGGGCCGCTTCGATCTGGCCATCGCCATCGGCATTCTCGCCGCTTCCAAGCAGATACCGGCAAAATATCTGCTCGATCACGAATTTTTAGGCGAATTGGCCCTGACCGGCGAGATCCGTCCCGTGCTCGGGGTGCTGCCCGCCGTGCTCGCCTGCCGCGATGCGGGTCGCACCCTGCTGGTACCGCGAGAGAACGGCCCGGAAGCCTCCCTCATTCAGGACGCCGAAGTGCGCACCGCTCATCAGCTGCTGGCCGTCACCGCCTGGCTGGCGGGCCAGTACGAGCTGCCGCTGCCGGATCCCCAGACCACGGATGCCCTGCCCGATGTGCCGGACCTGCAGGATGTGATCGGCCAGTCTCAGGCCAAGCGGGCGCTGGAGATCGCCGCCGCCGGCAGCCACAACCTGCTGTTCATCGGCCCGCCCGGCACCGGCAAGAGCATGCTGGCGAGCCGTCTGCCCGGCATCTTGCCGCCACTGAGCGAACAGGAGGCGCAGCAGACCGCCGCCATCCACTCCATCGGCGGCCTCACCCCGCGCGCCGGTCACTGGCATCACAGGCCCTATCGCACGCCGCACCACAGCGCCTCGGCCGTGGCGCTGGTGGGGGGTGGCAGTCACCCGCGGCCCGGTGAAATTTCGTTGGCCCACAACGGGGTGCTGTTTCTCGACGAGCTGCCCGAGTTCGAGCGTAAGGTGCTCGACTCCCTGCGCGAGCCGCTGGAGACCGGCCATATCACCATCAGCCGGGCCGCCCGCCAGGTGGATTTTCCCGCCCGCTTCCAGCTGGTCGGCGCCATGAACCCCAGCCCTTGCGGCCACTATGGCGATGGCCAGACCCGCTCCAGCCCGGATCAGATCCTGCGCTACCTCGGCAAGCTCTCCGGCCCCTTTCTCGACCGCTTCGACCTGACGGTGGAGGTACCGCTGCTGCCCAAGGGCAGCCTGACCGGCAAGGCGGAGCGGGGGGAGTCGAGCCAGCAGATCCGCGAGCGGGTGCTGGCGGCACGGGAGCGCATGCTGAGCCGCAACGGCAAGCTCAACAACCTGCTTGATAGCCGTCAAATCGAAGAAATTTGCCGCCTATCGCCGCAGGATGCCGAGTTTCTGGAGAACGCCATCCAGAAGCTGGGGCTCAGCATCCGGGCCTGGCACCGCATCCTGCGGGTGTCGCGCACCATAGCCGATCTGGCAGGACGGCAGGCCATCGAGAAGGAACACCTGATCGAGGCGCTCGGCTACCGGGCCATGGATCGGCTGTTGTCACGGCTGCGCAGCGGCTGATACAGGGCAGGAAGCGACCGCGATGGCCCCTCGCATGGTCTCGCGGGCCATCGGCTGATATTATGGCCACAGATCTGACCACTTGATGGCCCCTTATCGACAGCAAGACGGACCCAACTCATGCCCAACAAGCTGATTGAGCGACTGCGCGGCAGCCTCTCGACCCTGCTCTATTTTCTCAACACCCTGTTCTGGTTTATCCCCATCCTCACGCTGGGCCTGCTCAAGCTGTTGCTGCCTCTCAAGGGCTGGCGCACCCTCTGCAACGCGCTGCTGGATGGCAGTGCCGGCTGCTGGATTGGTTTCAACAACCTGATCCAGAAAACCATCATCAGAACCCCTTTCGATGTGGTCGGAGTGGACAAAGGGCGCCGGAATGAGTGGTATATGGTGATTGCCAACCATCAATCCTGGGTCGACATACTGGTACTGCAGCGGATTTTTAATCAAAAAATCCCCTTCCTGAAGTTTTTCCTCAAGAAAGAACTGATTTGGGTACCTTTTCTCGGCCTGGCCTGGTGGGCGCTGGATTTCCCCTTCATGCGGCGATATTCGCGCAAGTTGCTGGAAAAGAAGCCGCATCTGAAGGGAAAAGACATAGAGACCACGCGCCAGGCCTGTGCCAAGTTCCGCCATATTCCGGTCAGTGTGATGAACTTCGTGGAGGGCACCCGCTTCACCGCCCGCAAACACGACAAACAGGCAGCACCCTATCGCCACCTGCTGCACCCGCGGGCTGGCGGCATCGCCTTCACCCTGGCGGCCATGGGGGATCAGCTGCACAAGCTGGTGGATGTGACCATCGCCTATCCGGACGGCATCCCCAGTTACTGGGACTTCATGTGCGGTCGGGTCAAGGAGATCAAGGTTCGAGTCCGCTTTTTGCCGATCGAACGCAATCTGGTGGGGGATTACTTCAATGACCCCGAGTTCCAACAAGAGTTTCAACAGTGGCTGAACGGGATCTGGCACGAGAAAGACCAGACCCTGGATCAGCTGCTGGCGGACAAGACGCCCTCAACGACGCCATGCTAACCCTGCTCCCGGGTCCGCTGGTGCTGCTCATCAGCGCCGGTCTGACCATACTGTTTACCGCCCTGTGCGCCAGCCTGATCCTGCTGGTGTCACTGGCCAAGCTGCTGCTGCCGATCCCGGCCTTTGGCCGTGCCTGCAGTCGCCTCAACAACCGTTTCATGCGCCTGTGGCTGGCCTGCAACGCCCTGGTGATCCGCCTCACTACCCGCATCGACTGGCAGGTGGAGGATGACACCCGGCTGCGCAAGGATGGCTGGTATCTGATCGTCAGCAACCACATGAGCTGGACCGATATCGTGGTGCTGGGCCACCTGTTTCGCGACCGGCTGCCGGTGCCCAAGTTCTTCATGAAGCACGAGCTCATCTACATACCGCTGCTGGGGCTGGCCTGCTGGGGGCTCGACATGCCCTTTATGCGTCGCTACTCACGGGAGTTTTTGCTGAGGAACCCGCATCTACGGGGCAAGGACATCGAGACCACCCGCAACGCCTGCGAGAAGTTTCGCCACATCCCCACCACCGTCATCAACTTCGTGGAGGGGACCCGCTTCACCGAGGCGAAGCGCGACGCCTCCCGCTCTCGTTACCAGCACCTGATGTCGCCCAAGGCGGCCGGGCTGGCCTTCACCCTGGCGGCCATGGGAGAGCAGTTCGACAGCCTGATCAACGTCACCATCAGCTACCCGGACAACCCCGAGACCCCCTTCAAGGATTTCCTGATGGGGCGGATGAAGCGCATCCGGGTACGGATCGAGGAGCTGCCGGTGGATGAGCAGCTGGTGGGGGATTACTTCAACGACAAGCAGTTCAAACGCGGCTTCCAACAGTGGCTGAACCAGCGCTGGCAGGAGAAGGACACCGTGCTGGCGCAGTGGCAGGCAGCCGATGCGGCGGCTCAGGCCGAGCCGCAGGCAGCCAAGGCGAGCGCCGAGGCCAGCTCGGGCAGCTGATCCTCGCTGAACACCCGGATGCCGTGGCGGCGCAATAGGGCCGTGGTCATGCCCTCGCCCGCCACAGAGACACCCTCGAAGCGGCCGTTGTAGATGCGGCCGCTGCCGCAGGAGGGGCTCCCCTCCTTCAGCAGGGCGAAGCGAATGCCCTGAGCCTGGCAGAGTGCCAGCGCCAGCCGAGCGCCGTGATCGAACTCTGCCGTCACATCCAGTCCACCCTCTGTCACCACCCGCTCACCCTGCCGTTCGGCAGGTGGGCGCGGGGTCGGCAGGCCGCCCGCTACCTCGGGGCAAAACGCCAGCGCTCGTCCTTCAGCCCCCAGCTCGCGCAGCCAGTCGCTGACAATGCCCTTGCTCTGACCGTCGTAGCGCACCGGCTGACCCAGCAAACAGGCGCTGACCAGCACCTTGTGCACGCGGGTCTCACTCATGCTTTGCTCCCCCGCTGGCTAAAACCTGGGCCCTCGTCGCGCAACGAACATGGACCCAGCAGGCAGGCGCTTACCAGCACACGAACAGGGGATGCGCTCATGCTTCCGCTCCGTTCATCACCTGATCGAACATCACGCAGCAGGGGCTCTCCATCCGGTAGAGGATGGCGGGGCGCTGCTTGCCGGTACGCTTGCGGCCGGTATCCAGCAGGATGCCGGCGCGATGGATCCGCTTGCGAAATGCCGCCGTGTTCATCGGCGTCTGCAGGATGATTTCGAAAGCCCGTTGCACCTCGGAGAGGGTGAACTCGGCCCCCAGCAGTTGCAGCGGCAAGGTGCTGTAGCGGCTCTTGATCCGCAGCCGCTCCAGCCCCCGGGCAATCAGCTGGGTGTGGTCGAAGGCGAGACTGAGCCCCGGCAGGTCACAGAGCGGGTGCCAGCAGCCGTGCACGGCTTCGACCTCGGAGTCCACCAGGCAGAGATAGACCAGGGTGGTGGACCAGCCACGGGGATCCCGCTCCAGATTACCGAGGGTGCAGACCTGCTCGCTATAGCAGTGGCCCAGCCCCCACTCGGTCAGCAGGCGATGGCGAGCCGCGTCCAGATCCCGATCCCGGGTCTCGTCGATGCGCAGCGCCGGCAGTTGCCAGCAGTGGGCAAAGGGTGGGCGATCGCGGGTCTCAAGCAGCAGCTCGAGCCGCTCCTCGTTCAACCGCAGCACCACCATATCCAGACTCATTCTCAACATGCCGATCGCCCTGCTCGCCTTCGATTAATGTTTGGTAGATAATATCACACGAATAGTATGTGCAGGAGCCACTCAATGGGAACCGTCGCCAGCCTGGATATTGATGCGCAGAAGGGCTTTACCCCCCTCTGCCCGAACGAACTGCCCGTCGCGGGCGGGGATGATATTGTGGCTGCGCTCAACGCTCAGGCCACCCTCGCCAGCCTGCGGATCGGCAGCAAGGATTCGCATCCCGCCAACGCCGCCTGGGCCGTCAGCGATCCCGCCGGCATGTTGCTGCCGCTGGACCTGCCCAACGCCGACCTCACCTGGCCGGTGCACTGCGTGCCGGGTACCCGCGGCTTCGAACTGCTCGACGGCCTGCCTGCCCCGGTCGATTACGACTTCTTCGTCTGGAAGGGGGTCGAGCCGGATCTGCACCCCTACGGCACCTGCTTCCACGATCTGGCCGAGCGCCGCAGCACCGGACTCATCGAGTTTCTGCAAGCCCGCGGCGTCACTACCGTGCTGGCCGGCGGCCTCGCCACCGACTACTGCGTCAAGACCAGTGTGCTGCAGCTGCGCCGCGCCGGCTTCCGGGTGATCGTCCATCTCGATGCCTGTCGTGGCATCGCTCCCGAGACGGTTGCCAGCGCCCACACCCAGATGATCGAGGCCGGCGCCGAACTAGCCCAGAGCCTGATCGATGTACAACGCCTGCTGGACGTCTGATATGCCCCTCATTCTCATCAGCCTGCCCAATACCGGCGTCTGCAATCTACAAAAGCGGCAGGGGAGCGCTCTTGCGTTCACCCGCCTGCGGGGAGTCTGATATGCCACCCATACTCAACAGCCTGCTCGATACCGATGCTTACAAGCTGCACATGCAGCAGGCGGTGTTTCATCGCTATCCGGATGCCGAGGTGGTGGCCGAGTTCCACAGCCGCAACGAAGAGGATCTGCTGCCCATGATGGGCCAGATCGAGGAGCAGCTGCATCTCGCCGGCTCGCTGCGACTGACCAGGCCCGAGCTCAACTTCCTGGCTGAGCGTCCCTTCTTTACCGCCGATTACCTCGACCACCTGCGCCGCAAGCCGCTGGATGCCTCCCTGCTCAAGGTGTTCGAGCAAGACGGTCGCATCAACGTGCGGGTCGAGGGCCCCTGGCAGGACGTGATCCTGTGGGAGATCCCGGTGCTCGCCATCATCAGCGAGATGCGCAACCGCTTCCGCTACCCCCAGTTCGGCGTCACTCAGGCGCTGGAGCGGCTCGATCAGAAGATCGACAAGCTGGAGCGGGAGCTGAGCCGGGAAGAGATGAGCGAGTTCAACCTCATCGACTTCGGCACCCGACGCCGTTTCTCCCTCGCGGTGCAAGATACGGTGGTGGGTCGCCTCAAGGAGCGGCTGCCGGCGTTTCGCGGCACCAGCAACTACCTGCTGGCCCAGAAGTACGGCCTGCCGGCGGTGGGTACCCAGGCCCACGAGTGGTTCCAGGCCCACCAGCAGCTCGGCTTCCCGCTCGAGCACAGCCAGCGGGCCGCCCTCACCAGCTGGCTCGATGAGTTCACCAACCACCTCGGCATCGCGCTCACCGACTGCATCACCATGGATGCCTTCCTGCGCGACTTCGACTTCGAGCTGGCCAGCCGCTACCAGGGCTTGCGCCACGACTCCGGCGATCCCGTGGTGTGGGGCGAGAAGGCCATCAGCCACTATCAGCGGCTCGGCATCGACCCCACCGAGAAGACGCTGGTGTTCTCCGATGGCCTCAACCTCGACAAGGCGGTCGAGTTGTTCCGTCACTTCCGCGGTCGCATCAACACCAGCTTCGGCATCGGCACCAAGCTCACCTGCGATCTGCCCGGCGTCAGCCCGATGAACATCGTGTTCAAGCTGATGGAGTGCAACGGCGGCCCGGTCGCCAAGATCTCCGACAGCCCCGGCAAGACCCTGTGCCGTGATGCAGACTTCATCCGCAACCTCAAGCAGGCGTTCCACGTCGGGGTCTGACTTGGGCCAATCTGATGGCAAACAAAAAGCCCGCCGGTTTGCACCGGCGGGCTTTTTTCATCGGGTCTGACGGGATCAGTCTTTCTTGGCCAGCAGGAATTTCACCAGCTGGTTGAACTGTTCCTGGGAAGTAATGGATTCGATCTTCACCATGTACTTGCCGTTGACCAGGAAGGCCGGCACACCGCGGATATTGTAGCTCTCGGTGTTGCGGTCAAACTGGGAGACCATGCCGGAGACGGCGAAGCTGTCGACGGCACCGTCGAACTCCTCGGCCGGCACGCCGTTGTCCACGAAGATCTGCTTCACGTCGGTACGGCTCTGCGGGTACTGACGCTGGGTGTGGATCTTGTCGAAGATGGCCGGGGTCAGCTTGCCTTCAACGTTCAGCAGGCTGGCAACGGCGTAGGCACGCTGCATCTCCGGACCCATCTCGCGGCCCAGGAAGGCCACCGGGTTTTTCTTCATCGGCACGCCTTCCGGCAGGTTCTTCTTCAGATCCTCGGCAATCGGCTCGAACTTGGCGCAGTGGGGGCAGTAGTAGGAGAAGAACTCCAGCACTTCCGGTTGGGCGCTACCGGTCTGTTTGACCACATCGTAGTTGACGCCTTCCTTGAATTCGGGGGCGGCGTGAACCATGGGGATCATCAGCATGGCAGCAAGGAAAAATAGTACTTTTTTCATGACGTTTCCTGTTAAGGGATCACTGTGAGGCACGCCCGGCGAACCGAAGCAGTGCCAAGCCTATTGCGTCACCACTGCGCAGTCAATGGTCAAGCAGGGTACGCGAGTCCCGTCCGCCGCCCGCTCTCTTTCCCTCATCACCAGCCAGGCGTCAGCGTCAGGGGCGGTGCCTTGAGCGCTTCCAGCTGGTCGTGCAGGGTCGCTATCTGCTGGCGCCAGTAGTGATCGGTGTTGAACCAGGGGAAGTGGCGCGGGAAGGCGGGGTCTTCCCAGCGCCGGGCCAGCCAGGCCATGTAGTGGACGATGCGCATGGCCCGCAGCGGCTCGATCAGCGCCAGCTCGCGCGGGTCGAACTCCATGAATTCTTCATAGCCCGCCAGCAGGGTATCGAGCTGGATCAGCTGCTCGTGCCGCTCGCCGCTCAGCATCATCCAGAGATCCTGGATGGCGGGGCCGCTGCGACAGTCATCGAGATCGACGAACATCGGGCCATCGCGCCAGAGAATGTTGCCCGGGTGGCAGTCGCCATGCAGGGAGATCCGGGCCACGTCCAGGGTCATGGCGTCACTGACATGCTTGATCAGCTCGTCCAGCACCCCGAAGAAGGACTTGGCCAGCCCGCTCGGCAGCCACTCGCCGGACGCCAGCAGCTGACGCGGCTCGTGCAGCATGCTTTCCACATCGAGCCGGACTCTGTGGTGGAAGGGGCGGCTGGCACCTATCTGGTGGATGCGGCCGAGGTAGCGCCCCACCCACTCCAGCTGGTCGAGGTTGTCCACCTCGAACTGGCGGCCCCCCACGCTCTGCCAGATGGCGAAGGGGTAGCCCTGATGCTCCAGCAGGGTCTCACCGGCAAAGGCGATGGGGGCGGCAACCGGGATCTCCGCCTCATTGAGGCGGGCGGCAAAGTCGTGCTCTTCGAGGATCTGGGCCCGGCTCCAGCGACCGGGACGATAGAACTTCACCACGTAGCGGCGACGATCTTCATCCTGAAACTGGTAGACCCGGTTTTCGTAGCTGTTGAGTTCGATGAGACCGGAGTCGATACGCAGGCCGCTGAGGTCCAGCGCATCCATGATGAGATCGGGATTGAGGTCGGAATAGTTGAAACGCATGTCATCCACCATGAGAAAGGGGCGCCGTTGCGCCCCATTCTATCACTACTGCTTATCATTGCCGCGCCCGATGACCGGCTAAAACCGGCCATGGTGGCGGTCACAGCCGGCTGATGAACTTGCTTGGCTGGCGCAGGATTCCCTTGCTGTCGTCTGCGGCCGTCCCTTCGCGTTTGAGCACGAAGCGGATGTCCAGGGTCGGCTTCTTCAGATTGAAGGGGTCGACCGCCACGCTCACCGGCAGGGTGAAGATCTCGCCCGCCTTCAAGGTCACCTCGCGCGGGCCGAACCATTCGTGCTCCGGCAACCCCTCCACATCCAGCTGATAGGTCTGGGGATACAGGGTCTTGTTGAGGATCTTGAGGGTATAGGTGTTCTCGATGAGCCCCTCACTGTTCTCGCGGAACAGCTGGTTGCGATCCCGCAGGATATCGAGCCCCATCGGCATGATGGACATGGCGTTGTAGACGAACACCCCCAGCATCACCGCCATCACCAGGCCGTAACCAATCAGCTTGGGCCGCGCCACGTGGGTGGAGTCGTTGGCCAGCTTGTGCTCGGTGGTGTAGCTGATGAGCCCCTTCGGATAGCCCATCCGCTCCATGGTCTGATCGCAGGCATCGACGCAGGCACCGCAGTTGATGCACTCGTACTGCAGGCCGTCGCGGATATCGATGCCGGTCGGGCAGACCTGCACGCAGAGGTCGCAGTCGATGCAGTCCCCCAGCCCCAGCGCCTTGGGATCGGCCTTGCGGGCACGGGCGCCACGGGTCTCACCGCGCTTGGCGTCATAGCCGACGATGAAGGTGTCCTTGTCGAACATGGCGGACTGGAAGCGAGCATACGGGCACATGTGAATGCACATGATGGCGCGCATCCAGCCGGCGTTGCCGTAGGTACAGGCGGCGAACAGCACCACCCAGAAGATGACCCAGCCGCTGGCCTGCAGGGTAAAGAAGTCCGGCACCAGCTGGAACACATCCTGGAAGTAGGCGACGAAGGTGAGGCCGGTACCCAGCGACAGCAGGATCCAGGCCAGATGTTTGGCCCCCTTGCGGGCCAGCTTCTCGGCGTTCCAGGGCGAGGCATCCAGCTTGCGGCGCTTGTTGGCCGCCCCTTCCAGCTTCTCTTCGAACCAGATGAACATGAAGGTCCACACCGTCTGCGGGCAGAGATAGCCACACCAGACCCGGCCGAGGAAGGTGGTCACGAAGAAGAGCCCGAAGGCGGCGATCATGAAGATCCAGGCCAGCAGGGTCAGGTCCTGTGGCCAGATGGTGGCACCGAAGATGTGGAACTGCTGGTGACCGATGTCGAACAGCACGGCCTGGCGACCGTCATAGCGCAACCAGGGAATGGCGACGAAGAGCACCACGAAGAACCAGCCCATGGCCTTGCGCACCCGCTGCCAGTAGCCGGTCTGGGCCCTCACGTAGATGCGGTTGCCGGGATTGAACCTGTCATCGCTCGCTTTGAAGGTATTGGGGTTGTATGTCCCCGTTACATCGCCGGTGACATCCTTGATATCGATCTTGTCCTGGTCGGCCATTGCAACACTTCGCTCCACTCATTAATTGTTATGGAGCGGATTATATCTTAAACAGCCTGCTAATTGTGTGGGTAAAATGTATCTAATGTTCGAGTGGCGTCGCAATTTCAAGCAACAAAAAAGACGTATCGCCAGTTGACGAAACGCCTTTTTGTGAGATTCTTTTGAACACCAACAAAGGCTCCAGCTGGAGCAATCTTTACTTGATGCCGCGGGCCTTGAGCAGGGCTTCCTTGAAGTCGGGCACGTGATCCTTGGCCAGGCCCGGGATCATCGCCTGCTTGTCGGATTCTCGCATTTTGAGGTGATAGATCAGCATGTCGTCGGTCAGCTCGGACAGAGGACCTTCAAATCCCGCTTCCTCGGCCAGTTTGGCAACAAACTGCACCAGGCTGAGATCCTGTTCCTTGATCCAGGCAGGCTGCAACAACTCCAGCAGCTCTTCGATACGATGACATTGCATAGACGACCTCTTTAATCTGTCTTGTGAAACTCAGGCAACCTTACCCATCAAGGCTACTTCGATACGATCCCGCCCATTATGCTTGGCCTGGTAGAGGGCCGCATCCGCTTTTTGAATCAGCTCGCTGATGGAGAGGCTCTGATCCGGCACCAGGGTCGCCACCCCGAAGCTGCAACTGACCCGGCCAGAGACCAGGGATTTCTGATGGGGAATGCTCAAATCCTTCAGCGCCACCCGCACGTTCTCGGCGATCTGCAACGCCCCCTGCATGCTGGTACAGGGCAGCAGCAGGGCGAACTCCTCGCCGCCGTAGCGAGCGGCGAGATCGTCCTCGCGCCGCTGCACTTCGGCCAGCAGACCCGCCACCTGCTGCAGGCACTCGTCCCCCAGCTGATGGCCGTACAGGTCGTTGAATTGCTTGAAGTAGTCCACATCCACCAGCACCAGCGACAGCGGCGCCCGGGCCCGGTGACAGCGACGCCAGGCGCGCTCGAGGCAGTAGTCGAGGTGGGCCCGGTTGGCGATGCCGGTCAGTCCGTCCAGCCGGGAGGTGAGCTTGAGGTGCTCGGAGACCGCCTTCAGCTCGGCCACCAGATCGGCGTTGGAGAAACGGTGATAAAGCGAGGCCACCTGATCCCGCCGCAGGCGGCGCAGCAGGGTAGGTAGGAAGACGAACAGGTAGCCCGCCAGCATGCAGGAGACGATCCGCTCCTGCTCGTTGCCCGCCCCCAGCTCGAACAGCATGGCCAGCCCGAGCGGCAAGACGGCGCCGTAAAGCGAGCGGCGGCTGCCGAACAGCATGATGGCGCTGCCGGTGAGAATGAGGCTGGAGAGCATCATCATGGCCGCGCGATAGGTGTCGGGCAGCTTGTCCATGTAGAGCAACACGCCCAGCGCCCAGATGATGGAGGTGATGGTCACCCCGATGAAGAGCTCGCGCTCCAGCACCGGCAGCGGGATCTGCGCCAGCCTGGGCTGACGCCAGCGCAGGTGCCAGCCTCGGCAGATCAGCAGCAGCAACACCCCGGCCAGCCAGCCGAGCGCTTCGGCGGCGGGCAGGTAGTCGTGGAACAGCAGGCTCCAGCCAAGCGCCAGCAGACCCAGGCAAGGCAGGCTGAATGAGGCGTGGGTATAGAGCTGGGCCATGATGGCCTGCTTCACCTGACGTGTCACACTCTGGGTCAACTGCGTACTCCCTGTACAAGAGCCGCACAGTCTACCACTACCCCTTCGGAGCCAACAATAAAACGTCCGTTATTAAGCGGTTAGTCAGTCGATGATGCCAGGCCCAACCTGCCGGCAGAGACGGTTCAGCCGCGCTCCAGCTCGTCGAGGATCGGGCACTCGGGGTTTTCATCCCCGTGGCAGCAGCCGACCAGCCCCTCGAGGGAGCTGAGCATGGCCTGCAAGCCGGCGATGCGGGCGCGCAGATCGACGATCTTCTCCTGCGCCAGCTTCTTCACCTGGGCGCTGGTTCTGTGCTCGTCCCGATAGAGTGCCAGCAGCTCCTGGCACTCCTCCAGATTGAAACCGGTCTCCCGCGCCCGCTTGACGAAGCGCAGCTCGCGCAGCGCCCCCTCGGTGTAACTGCGGTAGCCGTTGTCGCTGCGGACCGGCGCCGAGATGAGGCCGATGCTCTCGTAGTAGCGAATGGTCTTGGCGGTCAGTCCCGTCGCCTTGGCTACCTTGCTGATGTTCATGGATGACTCCTTAACGGTTCGATTCTGTGCTGACATGGTGGCTGACCTGGGCAAGTGCCCGCGGCTGCCAACGCTTCAATAACAGGGAATTGCTCAAGACTGTGATGCTGCTCAATGCCATGGCCGCCCCCGCCAACTCGGGGCTGAGGTAACCCAGCGCCGCCAGCGGAATGCCGATGATGTTGAACACAAAGGCCCAGAACAGGTTCTGCTGGATGGTGCGCCAGGTGGCCGCCGAGATGTCGATGGCATCAGCCACCAGCCGCGGGTCAGATCGCATCAGGGTGATGGAGGCGGTCTCCATCGCCACGTCGGAGCCGGAGCCCATGGCGATGCCCACATCCGCCGCCGCCAGTGCCGGGGCGTCGTTCACCCCGTCCCCCACCATGGCGACCAGCCCGCTGGTTTGCGCCCGCAGCGCCTCCACTTTTTCCACCTTGCCGGCTGGCAGGACGGAGTCGAAGGCCCCATCCAGCCCCAGCTTGGCGGCGATATGGGCCACCGGCGCCGGCGCATCACCGCTCACCAGCCAGCTGGCGATGCCGCGCTGGCGCAGGGTGGCGATGGCATCCGGGCTCTCGGGGCGCAGGGTATCGGCCAGCGCGGCTATGCCGGCCACCACGCCGTCGATGGCCACCCAGACCCGGGTCGCGCCGTCGGCGGCTTGTTCATCCTGTTGTGGCGGTTCAATACCGAGCTGGGCCAGCAAAGAACCATTGCCGATGGCGACCGTGTGGCCGGCGACCTGACCGACAATACCGGCACCGACCCGCACTTCCACCGCCTCCGGCTGGGGCAGCATGGCCTCCTTGCCGACTGCCTCGCGCATGGCCAGCGCCAGCGGGTGTTCGCTCGCCTGCTGCAGGGCGGCGGCGAGGCGCAGTTGCTCGTCGTCGCCGCTCCAGCTGGCCAGCACCGGCCGGCCCTGGGTCAGGGTACCGGTCTTGTCGAAGATCAGCGCCTTGATGGCGTGGGCCTTCTGCAGGGTATCGACATCCTTGATCAGAATGCCGTGGCGCGCCGCCACCCCGGTACCGGTGACGATGGCCGCCGGCGTCGCCAACCCCAGCGCACAGGGACAGGCGATCACCAGCACGGCCACCGCCGCCAGCAGCGCCTGACCGAAGTCGTTGCTGATGGCGTACCACACCAGCAGGGTGAACAGGGCGATGGCCATCACCACCGGCACGAACACGGCAGAGACCTTGTCCACCAGCTGCTGCAGCGGCGCCTTGCCCATCTGGGCGTTTTCCACCAGTGCGATGATCTTGCTGAGGCTGGAGTCCTCCCCCACCGTGGTGGCCTCAATCTCCAGCACGCCGGAGCGGTTGATGGCTCCGCCCAGCACCTTGTCACCCTCGCCGCGCGGTACCGGCAGGCTCTCGCCGGTGAGGATCGACTCATCCAGCTCGCTCTCGCCGCTCACGATTCTGCCATCCACCGGCACCCTCTCACCCACCAGTACCCGCAACCGATCGCCGCGCAGCACCTCGTCGATGGCGACGCTCTGCCAGCTCTCGCCACGCCAGACGGTAGCGGTTTCCGGCCGCAGCGCCATCAGTTCGCGAATGGCGGACTGGGTGCTGCGTCTGGCCCGAGCCTCCAGCAACTTGCCGAGGGAAATCAGGGTGATGATGATGGCGCTTGCCTCGAAATAGAGCTGGCCGCTGGCGGCCATCCCCAGGTTGAGCAGCAGATAGAGGCTGTAGAAGTAGGCAGCACTGGTACCGGTTGCCACCAGCACATCCATGTTGGCGGAGCGGTTCTTGATGGCGAGCCAGGCACCACGATAGAAGCGGGCCCCGATCCAGAACTGCACCGGGGTGGCGAGCACCAGCTCCAGCCAGGCGGGCAGATGCCAGGGCAGCAGACCGGCCATGGCCAGCATGCCCGCCAGCAGCGGCAGGGTCAGCAGGGCCGAGACGATGACCCGGGTTTGCGCCTGACGGGCGCTGGCGGCCTCCTGCGCTTCCCGCTCCAGCAACTGCTGACGGCGACCGCTGGCCGAGCCCTGCGCCAGCTGGGCGCCAAAGCCGAGCGCCTCGATCTGCTCGCGCAGGCCAGCGGGCGTCTGTATCCCGGGGACCAGCACGATACGGGCCTGCTCGATGGAGAAGTTGACGTCGGCGGAGATGACGCCAGGCAGCGCCGCCAGCATCTTGTTCAGGCGGGCCGAGCAACCGGCACAGGTCATGCCGGTGATCTGAAACAGTATGGTCTCGCTGCCGTAGTCGTAACCCTGCGCCTTGATGCTCTCCAGCACCGCTGGCAAACGGTCGGGGCTGGCCAGGTCGATGGCGGCTTGCTCCAGTGCGAAGTTGACGGTGGCCGATACCCCGTCGAGCTTGTTGAGGGCGGTCGTGATGCGGCCGGCGCAGTTGGCGCAGCTCATGCCGCTGAGCGGCAACTGCAGATGAATAGGTGATTGAAGATGAGTGGTCATGTTGTTCCTCCCCGGAACCAGTCGGCCAGAATGAGCACCGACCAACAAACCCTAACCTTTACTGTAAGGGTAAGCTCAAGCCACCTGACTCACTTTTTGCAGATGAAAAAACGGCGCCCGTTTGCTGCCAGAGAGCCAACGGGCGCCGCCTTCAACTATTGCGCGGTGTGAACTGCGACTCAGATACCGTACTGGGCGCGATAGGCCTTCATGGCAGCCAGTTGCGCCGCCAGCTCTGGCTGCTCGGCCTGCTTCTCTTCCAGATAGGCAATCAGGTCACTCATCTGAATGATGGCGATGATGTGGGCGCCGTAGTCACGCTCCACTTCCTGAATGGCGGAGAGCTCGCCCTTGCCCTTCTCCTGACGGTCCAGCGCGATCAGCACGCCGGCCAGCGAGGCGCCGTTGGCCTGGATCAGATCCATGGATTCGCGGATGGCGGTACCGGCAGTGATGACGTCGTCCACCAGCATGATGCGCCCCTTGAGCGGGTTGCCCACCAGATTGCCGCCCTCGCCGTGATCCTTGGCCTCCTTGCGGTTGAAGCACCAGGGCACGTCCACGTCGTGCTGCTCCACCAGTTGCACTGCGGTGGCGGAGGCGATGGGGATCCCCTTGTAGGCCGGGCCAAACAGCACATCAAACTCGATACCGGCATCCATCAGCGCGGCGGCATAGAAGCGGCCGAGACGGGCCAGATCGCGGCCACTGTTGAACAGACCGGCGTTGAAGAAGTAGGGGCTTTTACGACCGGATTTCAGGGTAAATTCACCGAATTTGAGGACCTGCTTCTCCAGGGCGAACTCGATAAATTGACGCTGGTAGGCTTTCATTCTGGCTCCTTGCTTGGCTTGTCGTTTACTTTCGTGGGGTATAAAAAAACGCGGTCAATGCCGCGTTTTTAAAATCATGCAAGTGACTGCTTCTGCAGCGCAATGATGTCGGCGATGCCGCCCTTGGCGAGCGCCAGCATCTCCAGCAGCTCTTCGTGGGTGAAGGGTTCGGCCTCCGCGGTGCCCTGCACCTCGATGATGCGACCATCTTCGGTCATCACCACGTTCATGTCGGTCTCGGCGGCGGAGTCTTCGATGTACTCCAGATCGCAGATGGCTTCCCCTTCATACATACCGACGGAGACGGCGGCGATCATCTGCTTGAGCGGGCTCTGCTTGAGCATGCCCTTCTCGACCATCCAGTTCAGCGCGTCGACCAGCGCCACGCAGGCACCGGTAATGGCGGCGGTGCGGGTGCCACCGTCGGCCTGCAGCACATCGCAGTCAACTGTGATGGAGTGCTCGCCCAGCGCGGTCAGGTCTACCGCAGCGCGCAGGGAGCGGGCGATCAGCCGGGAGATCTCCAGGGTGCGGCCACTCTGCTTGCCGGAGGCCGCTTCGCGGTTCATCCGGGAGTGGGTGGAGCGCGGCAGCATGCCGTACTCGGCAGTGACCCAGCCCTGATTCTTCCCTTTCAGGAAGCGCGGAACACTGGTGTCGACGCTGGCGGTGCAGAGCACGCGGGTGTTGCCGAATTCCACCAGCACGGACCCTTCAGCATGCTTGGTGAAGTGGCGGGTAATGGTGACCGGACGAAGCTGCGCGGCAGTACGATCGCTGGGACGTGACATGAGACGGACCTCTGGGCTGGCTGAATTGGCGCAGGAGTATAAGTGATCCCAGCCCAAATATCAGCCGCTAAAACCACGCTGTCGGCTGACGGAGCAGGGCTGGCTGAGTATACTGGCACCACACTTCATCAAGCCCGGAACAATCAATGATTCACAGCATGACCGCCTACGCCCGCAAGGAACTCAAGGGCGACTGGGGCACAGCCGTTTGGGAAATTCGTTCGGTCAACCAGCGCTATCTGGAGACCTACATTCGCCTGCCGGAACAACTGCGCAGCCTGGAGCCGGTTCTGCGTGAGCGCTTCCGCGCCAAGCTGCAGCGCGGCAAGGTGGAATGCAACCTGCGCTTTGAGGCCGCGCAAGCCGCTGCCAGCCAGCTGCACATCAATGAAGAGCTGGCTAGGCTCATCATCGACAGCGCCAACTGGGTGATGAAAGAGGCGGGCCAGGGCCAGCTCAACCCGGTCGACGTGCTGCGCTGGCCGGGCGTGATGGCTGCCGCCGAGCAGGACATGGATGCGGTCGCCACCGAGCTGCTCGGCGGATTTGACCTGACCATGGAAGATTTTCTCGCCTCCCGTGCCAGCGAAGGGGCCAACCTCAAGGCCCTGATCGAACAGCGTCTGGCCGGCATTCAGGTAGAAGTGAAGAAGGTGCGCGTGCACCTGCCGCAGATCATCGAGTGGCAGCGCCAGAAGCTCACCGACCGGCTGGCCGAAGCCAAGGTGGAGCTGGATCCGGCCCGCATCGAGCAGGAGATCGTGCTGCTGGCCCAGAAGATCGACGTGGCCGAAGAGCTGGATCGCCTGGAGATGCACATCAGCGAGACCAACAAGATCATGAAGAAGGGTGGCGCCTGTGGCCGTCGTCTCGACTTCATGATGCAGGAGTTCAACCGCGAGTCGAACACGCTGGGCTCCAAGTCCATCAACGCCGAGGTGACCCAGTCTGCCGTCGAGTTGAAGGTGCTCATCGAGCAGATGCGCGAGCAAATTCAGAACATCGAGTAATCGATACAAGAAGCCCGTCAACGACGGGCTTCTTTCATTTGACGACGTGCCCGGTTGGCGGCCTGCGCCAGATCGGATTTTCACGTTGCACCGACAGCATCTGACTCACTTGTGCGGTATGCTGTCACGCTGACGATCAACCATGACCTCTGTTGAGGCCTGCCTTATGAAATACCTTGTAGTTCAAACCAAACAGATAGGGGATGTACTGATCTCCACCGCGCTGTGCAACAACCTCAAGCAGAATGACCCAAGCGGCGAGGTTCACTATCTGGTCATGGATTATTGCGCGGGTATGGCGCAGGGCAATCCCAATATCGATCGGCTCATCATCATCGAGAAGGCCAGGCGCAACCAGTGGCGCTACATGAAGGATCTGCTGCTGGCCATTCGCCGCGAGCGCTACGACGTGGTGGTCAACAGCCAGGGCCAGATGATCGGCCTGCTTAGCTGCCTCTTCTCCGGTGCCCGCCTGCGCATCGGCTTTGACTCCTTCCCCTGGCGGCTCGGCCACAACCGTATCGTGCGTTTTCGCAAGGACACCGAATTCCAGGGCAACAGCACCCTGGTTGACGACCGCTTCTCGCTGCTCAAGCCGCTCAAGCTGGCCAGCGAGGATCGCAACTACTACCTCTGGCTGAGTGTAGAAGAGAAGCAACAAGGCAAGGATGCCCTGCTGGCCGCCGGCGTCGACCTGAGCCGCCCGCTGATCGCCATGGGCGTCAACTCGCTCGGGCACTACAAGCGCTGGCCCATCGACTGCTTCGCCAAGGTCGCCCAGTGGCTGATCGAGCAACACGACGCCCAGATCCTGATCTACTGCGGGCCGGGGGAAGAGGAGTACAACCGCGGCCTGAAACCGCTGCTGCCCGCCGCCCTGCAAGCCAGCGTCTTCGACCACATCAAGACCCGCTCGGTACGGGAACTGGTGGGGCTGTTCGCCCACTGCCGGCTGTTTGTCGGCAATGACACCGGCCCCCGTCACATGGCGCAGGCCATCGACCTGCCCCTGCTGACCATAGTGGCTCCCGGTGGCGACAAGATCATCGCCAACCCGGTCAACCACCCCCGTTATCAGGCCATCGATGTGTTCGATGCCAAGGGACCCGATTTCCAGCTGCCGCAAAACGCGGAAAAGGACTTCATCGACGAAGCCCTGCTGCGCGCCATCACTCCCGAGCTGGTGATTGAACGGCTGACAGCGCTGCCTGGTTGGCAAGCAGCCACGCCCTGAAGGTACGCTCGAACTCGGCCAGATCGAGGGAGTTGATATCCTGCTCCCAGGTATTGGTCGAGAACAGCACGGTGGCTGACGGGGAGTTGGGGTGCCACTCCAGGAAGTTCTCGTTGCCACCCCCTATGTCCGGGTTGTAGAGGCCAAGAATGGGCTTGTGCAACCCGGCGGCGATGTGCACCGTCGCCGTGTCCACCGAGATCAGCCCCTGACACTGGCGCAACTGGGCGAACAACCCGGCCAGCGAGGGTGCATCCGGTGACAGCAGCAGGCGCTCCGGTCGGCTCAAGCCGGCCCGGATCCCGGCCACCTCCTCCTCCATACCCGGTGGATAGAGCAGGCAGATGGCGCAAGATCCAGCCGCCAGCATCTGCTCAAGCATCTGGCTGATAAGCTCGGGCCGCAGGCGGCGAGAGCTACCGCTGCCGTAAGGGTTGAAACAGAGTACCGGCTCTGCCGGCCACCAGCTGGCCAGCGCATCGGGCGGGCTCATGGTCGGGACTATGTATTGCTGGTCCGGATTGCTCACGCCAAGTCGCTGCAACAGCAGGGCGAACTTGTCGGAGAAGTGCATGCCGCTGGAGGCCTTGCCCAGCTTGAGGTTGACCGCCTGCAAGGCGTCGTCCATGCCGGCAACCCAATCCGCCCTCACCTGACTGATAAAGTAGATGTCCTTCATTTTCAGCATCTTGCCAAAGTGCACCAGACACTCCACCTCCCCCAGCGAGTGCGCCAGGCGCTTGAGCTGGCCATAGCCAGGCCGCTTGGGCACCTCTATCACCTTGTCCATGCCGAAATGATCGCGAAACAGGGGAGCCATGGCCGCAGTCGTGACGATCCACACTTCCCGCTCCGGGCTGGCGCGCTTGATTTCGCGGGCCACCCAGGATGAGACGATGGCATCGCCCAGCTTGGCATCCCAGCGCAGCAACACTATCTTCCCCTTGCGCTCATGCTGCGGGGCCGGCCGCTTGCGATCGAACAGCAGTTGTCCCAGCTTGCGGCGAAGAATGTCACGCTGGAGTTGCAGATCGTTGATTAATGACATGAATCCACCAGAAGGGCCGTTGAGTTGGAAAAAGGATGATAACAGCCTGATGCGACTAGAGCGCCATCAGGGCATCGACCTGGCGGCTGATCTCCGCCGGTGACAGGGCCGCCAGCTTGTCCGTGGTCGAGCGCAGGATGATATTGCGACCCGCCAGCGGAATGAAGGCATCGCGCCAGCGCTCGTTGTTCATCAACACCAGGGTGGGCACCCCGAAGGAAGAGGAGATATGGATGATGGAGGTATCGGTCGAGATGACCCCTCGCGCATCCTTGATGATCTTGGCGGCATCGAGAATGGTGTCAGGAAACAGCACTCTCATGTCCTGCCGCGGGCACGCCACGGGCTGCCTGGAGAATACCAGGTAGGAGATCCCCTGGTAGGTCGGCAGCTGGGCCAGGATCCCGTCGATCTGTGCCTCCGTCATCGAGTTGCCGACCTGGCTGCCCGTCAGGTTGACCAGCAGATAGCGGCCATATGCGCCGGTATCGAGCTGCTCGTTGCAAGGCGATGGTACTGTGGCCGGCACGCCAGCTGCATCACCAGCCACGCTGAGCATGCGATAGACGAAGTGAGCCCTGACTGGGAGTGACGACACTATGGTGGCCTTCTGGTTGAACAGCGGCAGCAACTTCTGCTGCCCTTCGCTCTTGAAGCGCAGGGGCAGCGACTGCAAGCGCCCGTTGGCCAGCAACAGCAACTTGGCCATGGCGATATCGTCGGGCTCGTCAAACAGATTGATCACCAGGTCATACTGCCGTTGCCTGAGTTCACGCAGCTTGCACCACATGCTCGCCGGCCACAGGGTGTCGTTCAGGGTGAGCACGTGACACTCATCGATCCCGGCGACCGACGCCGCCAGCAGCTGGTTGCGCTGGCTGCACACCAGCTCGAGGCGCGCGGCGGGGTAGATCTCCCTGAGCCGGGCAATGGCGGGCAGGGTGAGAATGAAATCGCCGATGGCGTCATAACCTACCACCAGCACCCGCTTCACCTCCGCCCCGGCGGGGCATGGGGCGGCGTCAGGCGCTCTGCCGATCAGCCATCTGGCAATGGAGTGGGTAAGCAACTTCTTGAGATTCATGGGTTATCCAGCTTGTATGGCCAGCAGCGTCGGCAAAGCTGGCGAGGCAGCCGACCAACAACCGCCGCCGGCACGCCCAGTGCTATTTCAGATAGTGACCGTAGGCTCTGTCATCGATAGTGGTGGTGAACAGATCCACATCCAGACAGCAGGGCTCCACCCCGGAGGCAGACAGGCCGTTGAGCTGCAAGCGACCGGTCAGATAGTCGGAGGGCATCCGCAGCGGATAGGCGCACTGCAATAATTTTTTCGCCCCAGCCAGGGTCAGCACATACCCAGCGGTAGAGAGCACTCCTCGCTTGGAGGAGCGGCTGGGCGTCAGGTATCTGGCAAGCCGGTAGCCGCCGGGCAGGGATGACAGGAATGGCCAGCGTTTGGCTTTGCCATGATGCAGGAAGACGATCTCGGACTGACAGGAGTGCACTATCGTCTCGATGATCGCCTTGCTGTGCATGTGCAGGTAGATGTCATCCTCGAGCACCACGCAGCGATCAATACCCTCGGCGACGATGCGCTCATAAACTCGGATATGGCTCATGGCACAACCGATCTCGCCAAAACTCAGTTCATGGCCACACACTTCTTTGGCCAGCTCCAAATCCACCTTGGCCAGCTCGGCATTGCTCAACGCCTTCCCGTCGGTTGCATCTACAAACTCGAAATCTATGCCCAGATGCGCCATCTGCTGGACAACCATCGCCCGTCGCTCAACGCTGCGAGCCAAACTGATGACAAAAACCGGAATCATGACGTGCGGGTATCCTTTTTAGACTCATGGGCAAACCAGATGAAAACCAGGCTGAGCGTGTACAGATAAAGCACCCCTTGATGCTCAAACGGCACATCGCTTAGGGAGTTAATGGCAAATGCGAGGGGAACCAGCACACCCGCCGAAATTCTGCTTATATTGTTCGCCGCCAGATAGAGCGGCAGACCAAGAAAGATAACCAGTGCAATAAATCCTATGCTGCCGCGAACGACCAGATTCTGCATATATTGATTATGTGAATGGACCAGCGCCGGATGAAATATCAGGGGAGATATCTGATGATTATCGATCTGGGCCTGTTTCAATGCATTGAAACCATCCGTGCCCACCCCTGCCACAGGTGAATCCAAAAATCCCAACCAGGCACTCTGCCAGGCAATGACGCGCAAGCCCCACGATGAGTCGTACGAACCTTTTTCTGCCGAGTTGAGATCCGAGACTGCCTCTGCGACCCGAACCTGAACCAGCTGGTTGGTCTGATAAATGGCGCCCGTTGTTGCCGTACACAGTATGGCTACCGCAATGTATTTCCACGGTTTGAAGTAGGCCTTGTAGCAGATGACGTAGGCAAGAATAATCCCGAAGGCGAGCCAGACCCCCCGGCTCTGGGAGAGATAAAGCGCAAACAGGGCAGCAATCAAGCCAAACAGGCTCCCCCCCCTCAACCATCCAGGCAACTGTTTTTGCTGGAAGACAAACCAGTTGAGGATGGCCAGCGTCAGCGCAGCCTGCGAGAAAAGGATCGCGTTGGTAAACCCTTCCACCCTGGCAATGCCGTGTTGGTATTGCCAGATGCTGAGGATGCCCAATCCCATCCCGCCCAGCACGATGGCCAGGTACCCCAGCATCAGCAGCACGGGTTTGCGCGGCATCATCAGCGCAAAGACGACGACATAAAACAGCCCGCGCATGACTCCGTATTGATCACCGTGGATCAACCGGTTGATGAAGATCATGGCGGCATAGACCAGCAGCCCCCAGAGAATGCGACGGTCTTTGAGCCCCACATCCCGTTGTTTGCCGACAAAGTAATTCAACAAACCGAATATGCCGGTCACGGCCAGCAGATTGGATTGAATGCTCTGGCCGAAAGGGGCCAGAAACAGGCCGCAAAAGGAGAACAGGATGGTCAGCGCAAACAGGGCTGTGGTTGTTCTATCGAGCAAGGCAAGGCTTCTGCTGAGCATCAATCAAGACTTCCTGAAGACATAGTTACCCCGGATTTTGCGCCACAGGCCAAAAACATCGGTACGCGGGAAAATGGCAATGCGGCGGATCCGGAAAGGGTCCTGGTGCATGGCTCTGGGCCCGCTATTGGTGGCAACCGCAAAACGGTAGCCCGCCGCCATCGCCTGCGCCTTGGCACTCTCATCCATATCCCCATAAGGGTAGGCGAACGACAGCAGAGGGTGGCCGAGCAGGGCTTCGAGCTGTCGTTTGTTCTCTTGGATTTCATGAGCTTGCTGCTCGGGTGCAAGCTTGCTCAACCTGGGGTGGGTCAGGGTATGCCCGCCGATCTCCACATGACCGGAGGCCGCCAGCGCCTTGAGCTGCTCGCCATTCATCAAGTCCACCCGGGTGTCCGGATTGCTCGCATGCTCCACGTCCCAGCGGTTATACCCTTCCCCCGTGACCACGTATACCACGGCTTTGTAACCATACTTTTCCAGCAGAGGCAGCATGCGGGTCAGGTTGTCCTGATAGCCGTCGTCGGCGGTGATCATCAGGTATTTCTTGCCGTACTGCAGCCGGTGAATGAAGCCCTTGTCCGCCAGATCGCGGAACGTCAGGGTCTCATAGCCGAGCCACTTCAGCAGGCGCAGGTGCTTCTCGAACATGACGATCGGCATCCAGGTGCCGTGCACCCCCTTCTCGCTGTCATGCTCGATGAAGCGGTGATACATGATGACCGGCATCTCGCGGCGCAGGGTCTCGACCACCGCATCCTGATAGATGGATTCCAGGCCGGAGACGACTCCCGCCAACCCATATTCGGCCTGAATGCGCTGACGAATTGTGGCTGAAACGGTGCCACTGGCCAGCGCCGGGGCAATCTGTGCCTTCAGTGCGGCAAAATCGATCGCCAGATCCTGGGGGCCAATATCGCCGAAGTTGCTGGCCAACGCCTCATCCAGATTCTGCTCGGTCACCAGCCCGGTGGCCTTGGCTTCACCGATGGCAAAGGCGGGACGACCGCAGAGCAGGGCCTCCATCGCCACCCGACCGGCACCGATCACCAGATCGCATTGCGCCATCAGCGCAGGGACATCCTCCACGTAGCCGACGAAATCGACCCGCTCCTGAAAACGCTGGAAACGCGCCGGCAGCTGGCTGCCGCTCACCACCTTCACCTGGTAGGCATCCAGATCCAGCACCTCATCCAGCAACCGATAGCAAAGCTCACCTTTGGGGCCGCTCAGCCGGCCTATGATGGCGATCACCGGCCTGGCATTGGTCGGAGCAGGCACAGGCTGGAACTTGTCGGTTTCGATGCCGTTGCGCAGCACCTGCACGATAGCCGGGTCAACGCCAAGGTTGTCGATGATCTGGTGGGCGATATCCTCGCAAACGGCAACCGCCCTGAACCCAAGGGCATGGAAGGCCTTGCGGGAGGCATGCACCGGCTGGCGACCGTGCACCGTGGTGATCATGGGGGTGCCGGTCAGCTTGCAGGCCACATAGCTGCTCCAGCCGGAGGCACGGGAGTGGGCATGCATCAGCTGGATATGATGCTTCTTGATCAAATAGATGAGGTAAAAGACGTGCCAGAAGCGGCGCAGAATGCTGCGCTTGTTGAATCGCAGCTTGAACACCTCACCCAGAGTGGGCTTGGTCAGGGTGTCCGAGACATAGAAAACCTGGTGGCCACGCCGGGTCAGTTCGTTACCGACCGTGGTGGCATAGACCTCAGCGCCCGTCACTTCGAGCTGGGAGAGTGCCATCAATATGTTCATTGCGTGGTTACCCGGTAGAAACTGAGAAAAACCGTGACAAACAACAGAGCCGGAAGCAGGTATGGCCTGCTTCCGGCTTGTCTGCATATGGCGGTGTAAAGCTCACCCGTTAGCGGTTGAGCCACGCCATATAATCCGCGACCCCTTCGGCCACGGTTTTGAACTCGGCGTCATAACCGACGCCGCGCAGCTTGGTCATGTCCGCCTGGGTGAAGCTCTGATAGCGGCCCTTGAGGTGATCCGGGAAGGGAATGTACTCGATGGCACCCTTCTGATGATGCTTGATCACCGCTTCGGCCACGTTCTGGAACGGTTCGGCCCGGCCGGTACCGCAGTTGAAGATGCCGGAGTGCTGCGGATTCTGCCAGAACCAGAGGTTCACCTTGCAGACGTCATCCACATAGATGAAATCGCGCATCTGGCCGCCGTTGGGGAAACCGTCGCAGCCTTCGAACAGCTTGGGATTCTCGCCCTTCTTCACCTGGGTATTGAGGTGGAAGGCAACCGAGGCCATGGAGCCCTTGTGCTGCTCGCGCGGGCCATAGACGTTGAAGTACTTGAGACCGACTACCTGGGAGTTGATCTCCGGCATCCAGCGACGCACGTACTGGTCGAACAGCTGCTTAGAGTAGCCGTAGACGTTGAGCGGCTGCTCGAACTTCGGATCTTCGATGAAGTTGTCGTTGCGCCCGCCATAGGTTGCAGCAGAGGAGGCGTAGATAAACGGGATCTCGCGTTCGATGCAGTAGTGGAACAGATCCTTGGAGTACTCGTAGTTGACCTCCATGATGAACTTGCCGTTCCACTCGGTAGTGGCGGAGCAGGCGCCTTCGTGGAAGATCACCTCGATGCCGCCATCCCACTCTTCAAATTCGTCGCCGGAGACGATCCGCGCCTGGAACTCATCCTTATCCATGTAATCGGCAATGGTCAGATCGACCAGATTGACGAACTTGGTGCCGTCGGTCAGGTCATCGATGACCACCACATCGGTCCGTCCTTGAGCGTTCAGCTGCTTGACCAGATTGCTGCCGATAAAGCCAGCACCGCCAGTTACTACGATCATGGAGTTTGCCTCGCGTACGTTGATGGCCACGTGTGACTGCCTGTTAAAGCTGTGTATAGTGAGCCAATTTGAAATTGCCGAAAAGTTTATCACGGGCCGCAAGGGGATTCGACCTTGACGATTTCACCGGCCAGGGGCCCGGCAGAGGGAACAGCGATGAAAACCAGAGACAGGATCATTCACAGCGCCACCGAGCTGTTCAACGATCAGGGTGAGCGCAACATCACCACCAACCACATTGCCGCCCATCTGGGCATCAGCCCGGGCAACCTCTATTACCACTTCCGCAATAAAGAAGACATCATCCACTCCATCTTCGACCAGTACGCCCGCCACCTGAGCGAGAGCTTCACGCCGGCACGCAGCGACGAGATCAAGCTGGAAAACCTGATGGGCTATCTGGATGCCATCTTCTATCTGATGTGGCAGTTCCGCTTCTTCTACGCCAATCTGCCGGACATCCTCAGCCGCGATGAGCCGCTGCAGCAGAAATACCTCAAGGCCCAGGAGCAGTTGCGCGCCGCCGTGGTGGCCCTGCTCAGAAGCCTGCGCGAGGGCGGCATCATAAATGTCAGCGACGAGGATCTGCCGGATCTGGGCCAGACCATCAAGATGGTGGTCACCTGCTGGATCCCGTTCCAGATTGCCCAGGCCCCCAACACCCGCATCACCAAGCCGTTGCTCTATCAGGGCGTCTTGCGGGTACTGTTCCTGCTGCGCCCCTATGTGCAGCCCCAGGTGGCCGACCAGATCCGCCAGCTGGAACAGCACTATCGTCAACTGGCCCAACCAGCCGGGTGAGATCTGTTTCACAATTGTTGAATGTCAGCACAATCATTTGAATTCACCGCAACAGATTGCAGTAAAATACTGCCCATTGTTGATAATCAGCTGAAATAGCCAATAAGGATCGAGGATGTCTAACGGATTCTATCGTCACCTGACCGAGCAGCTTGAGCAGGTGCAGGCTGAAGGGTTGTACAAGCAGGAGCGCGTCATCACCTCGGCCCAGCAGGCCCGGATTGCGGTGGGCGGCGAGCAGGTGCTGAACTTCTGTGCCAACAACTATCTGGGACTGGCCAACCACCCGGACCTGATCGCAGCGGCTCATCAGGGGCTGGACAGCCACGGCTTCGGCATGGCCTCGGTCCGTTTCATCTGCGGCACCCAGGATCAGCACAAGGAGCTGGAGCAGAAACTGTCGGGTTTCCTCGGCACCGAAGACACCATCCTCTACTCCTCCTGCTTCGATGCCAATGGCGGTCTGTTCGAAACCCTGTTCGGTGCCGAAGACGCCATCATCTCCGATGCTCTCAACCACGCCTCCATCATCGACGGGGTACGGCTGTGCAAGACCAAGCGTTATCGCTACGCCAACAACGACATGGCCGAGCTGGAAGCCCAGCTCAAGCAGGCTGACGCCGACGGCGCCCGCTTCAAGCTGATCGCCACCGACGGCGTCTTCTCCATGGACGGCGTCATTGCCGACCTCAAATCCATCTGCGATCTTGCCGACAAGTACGACGCCCTGGTGATGGTGGACGACTCCCACGCCGTCGGCTTCATCGGCGAGAACGGCCGCGGCACCCACGAATACTGTGGCGTGATGGACAGGGTCGACATCATCACCGGCACCCTGGGCAAGGCGCTCGGCGGCGCCTCCGGTGGCTACACCTCCGGCAAGAAGGAGGTGATCGACTGGTTGCGCCAGCGCTCCCGCCCCTATCTCTTCTCCAACTCGCTGGCCCCCTCCATCGTCGCCGCCACCATCAAGGTGATCGACATGCTGGCCGACGGGCATGCGCTGCGCTCCAGCCTCAAGGAGAACAGCCAATACTTCCGCGAACGGATGAGCGCCGCCGGCTTCACCCTGGCCGGGGCCGATCACGCCATCATTCCGGTGATGCTGGGTGACGCCAAACTGGCCGCCGAGATGGCAAGCCGCATGCTGGCCGCCGGCATCTACGTGGTGGGCTTCTCCTTCCCGGTGGTGCCCAAGGGCCAGGCCCGCATCCGCACCCAGATGTCCGCCGCCCACACCCGTGAGCAACTGGACAAGGCCATCGATGCCTTCATCCGCATCGGCCGCGAACTCGACATCATCTGATTTGAATCAAGGGGCCTGGCGCCCCTTCTTTCTGCATTCATCGTGAAGGAACAACCATGAAAGCGCTCTCCAAACTGCACAAAGAGGTCGGCATCTGGATGACGGACGTACCGGCCCCCGAACTCGGCCACAACGACCTGCTGATCAAGATCCGCAAGACCGCCATCTGTGGCACCGATATCCATATCTACAACTGGGACGAATGGTCACAGAAGACCATCCCGGTGCCCATGGTGGTCGGCCACGAATACGTCGGGGAAGTGGTCGCCATCGGCCAGGAAGTGCGCGGCTTCGCGGTCGGAGACCGGGTATCCGGTGAGGGCCACATCACCTGTGGCCACTGCCGCAACTGCCGTGCCGGCCGCACCCACCTGTGCCGCAACACCATAGGCGTCGGCGTCAACCGCCCCGGCGCCTTCGCCGAGTATCTGGTGATCCCGGCCTTCAACGCCTTCAAGCTGCCGGACAACGTCCCCGATGAACTGGCCGCCATCTTCGATCCGTTCGGCAACGCGGTGCACACCGCCCTCTCCTTCGACCTGGTCGGTGAAGACGTGCTGATCACCGGCGCCGGCCCCATCGGCATCATGGCCGCCGCCGTCTGCCGCCACGTAGGTGCCCGCCACGTGGTGATCACCGACGTCAACGAGTACCGGCTCGAGCTGGCCCGCAAGATGGGCGCTACTCGCGCCGTCAACGTAGTCAAGGAACAGCTCAGCGACGTGATGAACGAACTCGGCATGACCGAAGGGTTCGACGTGGGGCTGGAGATGTCCGGCGTACCCAGTGCCTTCCAGGACATGATCGACAAGATGAACCACGGCGGCAAAATCGCCATGCTCGGCATCCCCCCCGCCACCATGGCCATCGACTGGGGCAAGGTGATCTTCAAGGGACTGTTTATCAAAGGGATCTACGGTCGTGAGATGTTCGAGACCTGGTACAAGATGGCCAGCCTGATCCAGTCCGGGTTGGATCTTTCCCCCATCATCACCCACCGCTTCCACATCGACGACTTCCAGCAAGGGTTCGATGCCATGCGCTCAGGTCAGTCCGGCAAGGTGATCCTCAGCTGGGACAAATAAGCCTTTCGGCCCTCCCGTGAGATGAAACCCGGTGAAAACCGGGTTTCTTTTTTTCGGGCCTGCCTCGCCAGTTTGTGATCTGACGAAGAAACTTTGCACGCAGAGTGCTTAACACTTCACACACAAGCGTTTAAATGGCTGTAACTATTCGGTTATAATCCAGTCGTTTTCTAGGGATAATAAAAGCCTGCTGGGAGTACATGAGCGTGTTGAAAAAACTGAGCTATTTGCTGGCGGTCGGGATGACGGCCGCCAGTTTGTCCGGCGTGGTGCTTGCTGCCGATGATATGTCACCGGAGGCAATTGCCGAGCGGATCAAGCCTGTCGGTCAAGTCTATACCGCCAAGGATCTGGAAGGGATTGCGACCGCAGGCGCAGCCCCTGCGGCGGCAGCGGCATCTGGTCCGCGCGACGGCGAAGCCGTGTTCAAGGGCGCCTGCTTCGCCTGCCACGATGCCGGCATCGCCGGTGCCCCCAAGCGTGGCGACAAGGCCGCCTGGGAACCACGTATCGCCCAAGGTATTGAAACGCTTAAGAAACACGCCATTGCCGGCTTCGCAGGCAAGACCGGTGTGATGCCGCCACGAGGAACTTGCGCCACCTGTAGCGATGAAGAGATCGAAAACGCCATTCACTACATGATCGACAAGCTCTAAGTGATTGAAAGGGCCGCATTTGCGGCCCTTTCAATCTGATGACTTCCGGCTACTCTTTGTAGGGTAGGCAAACCGGGAGTTACTCATGTCAGCGCAACCAATAGCACCCCATTACTCGACTCCCTTGCTGGCGTTGGTCTCCGCTATTATGGATTTCCCCGCCCCCTCCGCCGCCACTTCCAAAGATTACGACACCCTGATCCAGCAGCTGAACCAGCTCTGCCCGCTGCAGCATTTCGGCATGCTCGGCTTGTCGGAAGCCGGCCTGCAGTGGGTATGCGAATACCAGATATCCGACAGCTTCAAGTTGCAGCTGGGGCTGGAAGAGTCGCGCATCACCGATCAACTGACCCAGCTCGATGAAGCCGATGGCTGGTGCTCGCTGCCGGTCGAGCATGGTCAGGTCCAGTGGTTGCTGGCCTGCTGCCAGCCCAAGGAGCTGCCAACCCTGCGCCTGTTGCTGGAGTGCCTGGCCAAACGGTTGAACGAGACCCAGGCAGGCTCCCAGCTGTCGGAGCTGGCCTCGCCGCTGATCCGCAAAGACCCTGACTGGCAGAAGAAGATCGAGAGCATCAACCGCATCATCCGGCTGGCCAACACCTTGCCCAGTCAGGCGCTGTTCTCCCAGCTCGAGGCAGTCCTGCGCCAGATGCTGGCCATTCAGGACATGTTGCTGGTGCGCATCGACAGCCACCGGCTCGAGAAGATCTATCCGGAGCAACCTCCCCACAGCGACGAGTTCATCACCGGGTTGTGCCACAGCACCAACAACATGGAACAACACAAGGAGCAGCTCTACTGGTACAGCCAACCGCTGCGTCTGCAGCAGCAGTACTTCGCCCACTTTCTCATCAGCCTGCAGCACCCGCTGGAAACCGATGACCGGCTGTTTCTCGACTTCCTGCGCAGCCAGCTCACCCTGCTGCTGGAGCTGAGGCGGATCCGCCAGCAGCTGCACGACATCAACTCGGAAGATTCCATCAACCAGCGCCTGCAGCAGTTGCGTCAGACCAACCTCAGGCTGCAAAAGCAGCTCAAGCAGCATCAGGAACTGGAACGCCGGCTGCAGTTCGACGCCCTGCACGATCCGCTGACCCAGCTGCCCAACCGGGCCCTGCTGATGAATCACCTCAATCATGCCATGACCCACTTTCACCGCTACAAGTCGCCCGGATTTTCGCTGATCTTCATCGATGTGGACCACTTCAAGCAGGTCAACGACACTCTGGGCCACAGCGCCGGTGACCAGCTGCTCAAGGAGATGAGCCGCCGCCTGCAGACCTGCATTAGGCAAAACGACATGGTGGCCAGGCTAGGTGGGGATGAATTCGTCATCTATCTGGACAACAGTAAGACCGAGGAGGATATCAGCCCGGTGCTCAACCGCATCATCAGCCGCCTCTCCTACCCTTTTCGACTGATGGGCAACGAGCTGGGCATCACGGTCAGTCTGGGGGTGGCCAGTGTATCGGAACAGACCTCCGACATCAGCCAACTGCTTCATCAGGCCGACTTGGCCATGTATCAGGCCAAACGCAACGGTCGCAGTCGCATCGTCAGCTATTCAGAAGAGTGCTCGGTCCAGACCTGGGCCTCGCCGGAAGAGATGCTGGCAAGAGCGCTGCGCGAAGGGCGCATCGTCCCCTATTTCCAGCCGGTGATCCGGCTCAAGGACAGTCGGCTGACCGGGCTGGAGGTGATGGCCCGCTGGATCACCGAAGAGGGGGTACTCAAGGATGCGTTCGACTTTATCCCGCTGGCGGAGCAGTGCGGCCTGATTCAGGAGCTGGACTACCAGATCCTGAGCCACACCTGCCAACAATTGAAGGAGTGGCTGCCGCTGTCAGGCCAGAGCAAGTTCAAGGTGGCCATCAACTTGTCCGGCAAGCATCTGGTCAGCCATGAACAGATCATGAAGTTGGTTGAAATCATCGAATCCGAGGGGATAGCCCCCGGCTATCTGATCTTCGAGTTCAACGAGCGGGAGCTGTCACGGCAGGACTCCGATGCCCTCACCTCGTTGCACGAACTGAGAGCCAAGGGTATCCAGATCAGTCTGGATGACTTTGGGACCGGGTTTTCTTCCCTCAACGCCCTGTTCCACTTCCCGGTGGACTACATCAAGGTGGATGACAGCTTCACTCATCGCATGCTGCAGTCACCCAAGGATCTCGCCCTCATCCGTGCCATGCGCGACATCTGCCAGGATCTGGACTTCACCCTGGTGGTGGAAGGCATCGAAAACCAGCAACAGCTACAGAAACTGATCGATCTTGGTTGTCTGATGGGCCAAGGGCGCTATATCTCGCCGCCCATGCCCGGAGCCGATATCACCCCCCTGCTCACCCAGACCAAGAACGAGCGCGGCTAACCGCCACTCAATCCTTCTTGAACAGCGCTCTCAGGTTGGCGACCCCGACCTGCCCCTTCTGCTGACGCTCCTCGGCCGTCACCTTCTTCTGGTTTTCCCACTCCAGATCGTCCTGAGGCAGTTCCAGCAGGAAGCGACTCGGCTCCGGCCGCACCGACTCGCCGTACTGGCGCCGCTCCTTGCAGAGGGTAAAAGTCAGTTCGGTCTGGGCCCGGGTGATGCCCACATAGGCTAGGCGCCGCTCCTCCTCCACGTTGTCCTCGTCAATGCTGGTCTGGTGGGGCAGCAAGCCCTCCTCCATGCCCACCATGTAGACGTAGGGAAACTCCAGCCCCTTGGAGGCGTGCAAGGTCATCAGCTGCACCTGATCTGCCTCGTCCTCTCCCTCGTTGCGCTCCATCATGTCACGCAGGGTGAGCCGGGTAACCACCTGAGCCAGGGTCATCGCTTCCTCCAGCTCATCTCCCTCCAGCATCTCGGTGATCCAGCGGTAAAGGGTGGAGACATTCTGCATCCGCATCTCTGCCGCCTTCGGGCTGGGAGAGGTCTCGTAGAGCCACTCCTCGTAGTGGATCTCCTTGATCATGTCCCGCACCGCCTCCACCGGATTGCCGCGCAGCGCCTGATCGCCGAGCCGCACCAGCCAGTTGGTGAAGGCCTGCAGAGCGGATAGACCGCGCCCGGAGAGGTGTTGTTCCAGCCCCAGCTCGAAGCTGGCGGCAAACAGGCTCTTGCCGCGCTGGTTGGCATACTGGCCCAGTTTTTCGAGGGTAGTGGGGCCTATCTCGCGGCGCGGCAGGTTGACCACCCGCAGGAAGGCGGTGTCCTCGTCCGGGTTAACCAGCAGCTTGAGGTAGGCCATGATGTCCTTGATCTCGGTGCGGGAGAAAAACGAGGTGCCGCCCGAGATACGGTAGGGAATGCGGTTGGTCATCAGCGCCTTCTCGAAGATGCGCGACTGATGGTTGCCCCGATAGAGGATGGCGTAGTCCTTGAACCGGGTGCGGTTCATGAACTTGTGGCCCATCAGCTCGGCGGCGATACGCTCCGCCTCGTGCTCCTCATTCTTGGCAAACAGCACCTTGAGCTTCACCCCTTCATCGAGCTCGGAGAAGAGCGCCTTGTCATAGACGTGGGGGTTGTTGGCGATCAGGATATTGGCGCACTTGAGGATGCGTTTCTTGGAACGGTAGTTCTGCTCCAGCTTGATGAGCTTGAGGCTGGGAAAATCCTCGTTCAGCAGCACCAGGTTCTGCGGCTTGGCACCGCGCCAGGAGTAGATGGACTGATCGTCGTCCCCCACCACGGTAAAACGGGCCCGCTCGCCGACAATCTGCTTCACCAGCTCGTACTGGCTGGTGTTGGTGTCCTGATATTCGTCGACCAGCAGATAACGGATCTTGTTCTGCCAGCGGGTGCGTACCTCCTCATTGCTCTTGAGCAGCAGGGTCGGCATCACGATGAGATCGTCAAAATCCAGCGCGTTGTAGGCCACCATCTGGCGGTGATAGCGCTCATAGAGCTGGGCCAACAACACTTCTTCCGGGCCGCGGGCGATGCGCATGGCGCGAGCCGGCAGGATAAGGTCGTTCTTCCAGTTGGAGATCTGGCTGATGAGGGCCGAGAGCTTATCCTTGTCGTTATCGAGCTCCGCCTCGGTCAGCTCTTTCAGCAGCGCCAGCTGATCTGTATCGTCAAACAGGGAAAAATTGGCCTTGAGGTTCAGGCTCTTGTGCTCGCGGCGGATGATCTCGAGCCCCAGAGTGTGGAAGGTGGAGACCATCAGCCCCCGTGCCTCCTTGCGACCCAGGGTCTGGCCGACCCGTTCTTTCATCTCCCGCGCGGCCTTGTTGGTGAAGGTGACGGCGGCGATGTTGCGCGCGTTGTAGCCGCACTGCTGTACCAGATAGGCAATCTTGTTGGTGATGACGCGGGTCTTGCCCGATCCGGCACCCGCCAGCACCAGGCAAGGGCCGGAGACAAACTTGACCGCTTCGTTCTGATTGGGGTTGAGCTTCATGGGCCGGATCTCTTGGCTTATGATGAGGGGCGGCATTGTAACAGAGATCCCGCAGGCAGCCGAAACCGCAGGCAATATCCCGCCACTGCGCCTTGTGTTTGACCGCCATTTTCCGGATCATGACCGACTTTTCCAGATGATATGAGGGGAGCATGAACCAGCAACAGCACGCTCGGCTGCGCAGCCAGTTTCCGGCCTTGGCGCAAGAGGTCAACGGCCACACTCTGATCTATCTGGACAACGCCGCCACTACCCAGAAGCCCCAGGTGGTACTGGATGCCATCGCACATTACTACAGCGCCGACAACGCCAACGTACACCGCGCCGCCCATGCCCTGAGCGGCCGCGCCACCCGTGCCTTCGAGGCCGCCCGCGAGACGGTTGCCCGCTTTATCAATGCGCCTCACAGTCGCGAGGTGATCTGGACCCGTGGCACTACTGAGGCGATCAATCTGGTGGCCCAGAGCTGGGGCATGAGCGAGCTCAAGGCGGGAGACGAGATAGTGCTCAGCACCCTGGAGCACCACGCCAACATCGTCCCCTGGCAGCTGATTGCCCAGCGTACCGGCGCCGTGATCCGGGTCATCCCCCTCGATGAACGGGGCGATCTCGATCTGGCGGCCTATCACGCCATGCTGGGGCCACGCACCCGGCTGGTGAGCGTGGCCCACGTCTCCAATGCCCTTGGCACCGTCAATCCAGTCAAAGAGATAGTGGCCGCTGCCAAGGCGGTCGGGGCCCTGACCCTGATCGACGGCGCCCAGGCGGTGGCCCATCTAGAGGTGGATATACCGGCCATCGGCTGCGACTTCTACGCCTTCTCCGGCCACAAGCTCTATGGCCCGACCGGGATCGGCGTGCTGTGGGGCCGCACCGAACTGCTGGAGCGGATGCCGCCCTGGCAAGCGGGGGGCGAGATGATCGACAGAGTCAGCTTTGCCGGCACCACCTTCAACACCCTGCCCTTCAAGTTTGAAGCTGGTACTCCTCATATTGCCGGCGCCATCGGCCTCGCCGCAGCCATCGACTTTGTGATGGCGCAGGACAAGGATTCATTGGCCAGCCATGAAGCGGCGCTGACCGACTATCTGGTTGCCGGACTGCAACAGGTGCCGGGGCTGCATCTGGTCGGCGAACCTCGCCAACGCGCCGGCGCCGTCTCCTTCCTGCTGGAGGATATCCACCCGCAGGACGCCGCCACCCTGCTCGACATGCAGGGGATCGCGCTGCGGGTCGGCCATCACTGCGCCATGCCGCTGATGGAATCACTCGGTATTGGCGGTACCCTGCGCGCCTCGCTGGCCTGCTACAACAATCGGGACGATGTCGACACCCTGCTGGCCGCCCTGCACAAACTCAGTGACTTCTTCTAAGGCAGACAATCCAATGAACAGCCTCGCAACCTATACCCGGATAGGCGTTGAGCCCGACGCAAATAGCATTCGTCAGCAGTTTGCAGCAGCAAACGGTTGGGAAAACCAGTACCGGCTCATCATCCAGCTCGGCAAGCAGTTGCCTGCACTGCCCGGCGAATGGCAGCAGGAGGAATTTCGCCTCAAGGGATGTGAAAGCCAGGCCTGGCTGAAGGGGGAGAAGAGCGAGGATGGTTGCTGGCACTTTGCCTGCGATTCCGATGCCCGCATCGTGCGCGGCCTTATCGTCATCGTGCTGGCGGCGCTCAACCACCAATCTGCAGCGACGATCCATTCCTTCGACATGGAAGGCTATTTCACCGAACTGGGGCTTGAGAAACACTTGAGCCCGTCGCGGGGCAACGGGCTCAGAGCTATCGTGTTGGCAATCCGGGAGCAGGCAGTCTAACCCGCCTTGTTCAGTGGTCGATTAGGCTTTGCCAATCGACCCTGCTTCTTCATTCCCGGCCTCTTTCTCGGCACGGGCTCCCCGCTCGGCAATCTTCTTCAATACCCGGGACGCGGCAACCAAGCCAAAGGTAGCCGTCACCGGCGTCACGGCGCCAAAGCCAGAGGCACAATCCATCTTCATATTGCCGTCGCTGGCCGCCTTCGCCTGGCAGGTGCCGCCATTGCCATCCGGATAACTCAGCTGCTCGGTTGAGAAGACACACTCCACCCCGAACTTGCGCGCCGGATTCTTGCTGAAGTTGTGCAGCCGACGCAGGTCGGAGCGCACCTTCGCGGCCAGCGGATCCTGAATGGTCTTGGCCAGATCGGCCACGGTGATCTGGGTCGGGTCCATCTGCCCGCCCGCGCCACCCGCCACGATCACCGGGATCTTGTTGCGCTTGCAGAAGGCAATCAGCGCCACCTTGGCCTTGACCGAGTCGATGGCATCCACCACATAGTCAAACTCCCGCTTGATATGCTCGTCCAGGTTGTCGGCGGTGACGAAGTCATCCACCTCGATCACCTCGCAATCCGGATTGATGGCACGGATGCGCTCGGCCATCACCTCCGTCTTGAGACGACCGACCGTGCCCTGCATGGCGTGGATCTGACGATTGGTGTTGGTGATGCAGATGTCGTCCATGTCGATCAGGGTGATCTGGTTGATGCCGGCCCGAGCCAGCGCCTCGGCCGCCCAGGAACCGACGCCACCGATCCCCACCACACAGACTTTCGCCTGGCTGAAGGAGCGCAGCGCACTCTGACCATAAAGACGGGCAATGCCCCCGAATCGCTGTAGATACTCTGCTTTCATACCACCACCTTGCTTGAGGGCGCCATTATAGCGGCAACCTCTCTCAGGGGCGATGATCGGATGATGGCGGTGTTGATGTGAGGGAAAATGAGTGCGGTGCCGCAAACGAAAAAAAGCCCAGTCGTTAGACTGGGCTTCTTAAGTAGTGGCGGAGCGGACGGGACTCGAACCCGCGACCCC
>NZ_JAPCJG010000008.1:0-132535 GCF_027707985.1 Aeromonas sp. QDB03
CGGAATTGGTAGACGCGCTAGCTTCAGGTGTTAGTGTCCCACGGATGTGAGGGTTCGAGTCCCTCTCTTCGCACCATTCATTATGCAAAAGGCCCATCACGAAAGTGATGGGCCTTTTGTTTTTAGCCCTTGTTATGACTATGCTTTTGACGACTCACCGCCCATCGTCATGCCAAGGAACGCATATGATACTGGATACCGACATTCACAACTTCTACGAGCATCTGGTGCTCAAGGAGATTGAGAGACAGGGGCTCAACCAGAAGCTGAGCGCCAACCAGATGGCCGATCTCTGCTGCCTGACCCTGAACCAGCTGCCCTCCCACTACATTCGTCACGACGTCGACATGATCTACTTCCTGACCGATGCCAAGCGTACCGAGATGGAGAAAAACGTCATCGAGTCGCTCAAGCTGGCGCAAGAGAAGGTGCAAAGCGCCCCGGCCACCTCGTCATAACCAGGGCTGTTGCCAGATCAGGGCCGCGACTCCCGTCATACCGGCCACCGGCAGCAGGATCAGCGCAGGCCTCAGCCTGGGTTCCAGCATGACCCAGGCGGCCAGCAAGAAGCCCAGGCTCCACATACCGTATGCCTTGTCCTGACCCCAGATCAGGATCGCCAGCAGCCCGATCAGCAGCATGGCTCTCACTATCCATCTCATGACACACTCCCTCTCAACAATTGATAACAATTATCATTTGTATTTTTGGAGTATGCAATCGGACTTTTCTATCGGAGTCGAATGTCCCATCGGGGCAAACAGAGCACTCAAAAACGGGTTATGAGATCAACTAATTTGTAAGTTTTTCAATCAAAACTGCATTTTTGCTAAATCAGTTGGGATTTGCCCCCCCAGGTTTGTGGTAGATTGCGGCCTCTTTTTGGGTGGGCCCCTCGGGATACGTGTATCCACAGGACGAGAGGGACTGACCTTGGCGAGCAAGAGTTTAGGAAGTATCTATGCAAAACCAACAAAACCACATCCGATTGCCGGGCATGTCACAGGTGTTTGCCTGCCTGGCCATTTTCCTGGCCCTGGCCTTCTCCTTCACCAGCGTGCTCGACCTGCCAATCCAGTTGGCACTGTTCATCGCCTGGTTCGTCATCATGGGACTCGGCATCAAGCTCGGCCATGATTACAAATCCCTGGAACAAGCCGCCGTCGATGGCGTCGCCAAGGGGATGGGGGCCATCCTGATCCTGGTCTCCGTCGGGGCGCTGGTGGGCACCTGGATTGCCGGCGGCATCGTCCCCAGCATCATCTACTTCGGCCTCAAGGTGATTCACCCGTCCATCTTCCTGCTGGCGACCCTGATTATCTGTTCGCTGACCTCGCTGGCCACCGGCACCTCCTGGGGCTCCGCCGCCACTGCCGGCATCGCCATGATGGGGATCGGCCACAGCCTCGGCGTGCCCGCCCCGCTGGTGGCGGGGGCCGTGCTCTCCGGCGTCTACTTCGGTGACAAGCTCTCCCCGCTCTCCGACTCCGTGGTGCTGGCCTCGACCATGTCCAACGTCGACGTGATGGAACACATCAAGGGGATGCTGCCCATCAGCCTGTTCTCCTATGTCATCACCGCCGCCCTGTTCACCGTGGTCGGCATGCAGTACTCCGGCAACGTCAGCCTGGAGCAGGTCAATCTGGTGATGGAGGCGCTCGACAAGCAGTTCAACATCACCCCGCTGGCCATAGTCCCGGTGGTGCTGGTGCTGGGCCTGTTGGCCAACCGCAAGCCCGCCTTCCCGGTGATCAGCTTCGGCGCCCTGCTGGGTCTTATCTGGGCCATCCTGTTCCAGGACATGGATCCGGTCAAGGCGATGCATTCCGCCTACAGCCCGTTTGCCATCACCTCCGGCGTCGACTTCATCGACAACATCCTGGGCCGCGGCGGCATGGAGTCCATGCTGGGCTCGGTGGCCGTCATCATCTTCGGTTTGGGGTTTGGCGGTCTGCTGGAGAAGGTCGGCATTCTGGAAGTGATCGCCAGCGCCTTCGAGAAGCGCATCAACGGTGCCGGCAGCCTGACCACCCACACCATAGGTACCGCCTTCCTGGCCAACGTGTTCGGTTCCGCCATGTATGTGTCGCTGATCCTGACCCCCAAGATCATGGCCAAGAACTACGACCGGCTGGGGCTGGCACGCAAGAACCTCTCCCGCAACGCCGAGTTCGGCGGCACCCTCACCTGCGGCATGGTGCCCTGGAGCGACAACGGCATCTTCATGGCCGGGGTTCTGGGGGTGGCAACCCTCGACTACCTGCCCTACATGTGGCTCAGCTTCACCTGCATCATCGTGACCATCACCCTCGCCTATCTCGGCAAGGCGGTGAACCGGATCCCGGTGATCGAGGCGGCCAGCTCCCGCTAACCGCCGGAAAAATCATGACAAAAGGCGCCAGCACGGCGCCTTTTGTCTGGCCGCAATTCGAGGTTAAGCTGACTGTCATCTTGATCACACGCGGCAGGACGCCCAGATGAATTTCACCTTTCGCCAGATCCGCTATTTCGTGGCGGTGGCCGACAGCTTCTCGGTCAGCCGCGCCGCCGCCGAGCTGCACATCTCCCAGTCGGCGGTCACCAGTGCCATCCGCGAGCTGGAGACCGAGCTCGGCGCCGCCCTGTTCGAGCGCAATCCGCGCGGCGTCAGCCTCACCACCCAGGGTCACCAGTTTCTGCTGCACGCCCGGCGCATCCTCGGCGCCATGACCGAAGCCGGCCAGTCCCTCAAGGCGGTGGCCCAGCAGGATCAGGGGCGGCTCACCATAGGCGTGACCACGCTGGTGGCCGGCTACTACCTGTCGGAGGCGCTCGGCCGCTTTCGCCGCGCCTTCCCGGCGGTGCAGATCGAGGTGAAGGAGGATGAACAGCCCTACCTCGAACACCAGATCGTCAACGGCGAGGTGGATGTGGGGATCCTGATGACCAACCGCACCATCCGCCAGGAGGCGTTCGATACCGAGCTGCTGACCCGCTCACCGCTGCGGGTCTGGCTCGCCGCCAACCACCCGCTCTGCGCCGAGTCGACCCTCTCCCTCAAGGCGCTCGGTGAGGAGCCGATGATCTCGCTGACCGCCGACCAGCTGGACCAGATCATCGGCGGTGGCCTGCGCCGCTACGGCATAGCGCCGCGCATCGTGCTGCGTACCGCCTCGGTGGAAGCGGTGCGCAGCCTGGTGGCGAGCCAGCTCGGGCTCGCCCTGCTGCCGGACTTTGCCTACCGCCCCTGGTCGCTGGAGCAGGAGCGGGTCGAGGCCCGCGCCATCAAGGAGCCCATCCCCGCCATCGACATCGGCCTGGTGTGGCGGCGCGGCTCGCGGCTGGAGTGGACCGCCCGCGAGTTCATCGACATAGTGCGGGATCAGAGCCGGCTGCGGGCCCGTCAACCCCTCGCCCGCTGATCCTGCCCTGCAACTGTCGTGGTATCTGCCGCAGAAATTCAGATTCATCTGCACTCGATATCGATTTAGCAGATACCTCCGGCGTTAAAAATTGAAATTCTCATTGCTCACGGCTTCTCCTACGCTCATGACTGGTTAACAGGATGTTAATTGTCAGCGTGGCATCACAACCGTGCCCGCCCCAGCAAGGAGAGCAAGATGAAACTGACCCCCCTCACCCTGGCCCTGATCCCCGCCCTGCTGGCAGGCCAGACCCAGGCTGCCCCCACCACCCTCGGCAAGGGTGAAGGCCAGCTCAACATCGTGGCCTGGGCCGGCTACGTGGAGCGCGGCGAGACCGACAAGAACTACGACTGGGTCACCGGCTTCGAGAAAGAGACCGGCTGCAAGGTCAACGTCAAGACGGCCGCCACCTCGGACGAGATGGTGGCGCTGATGAACGAGGGAGGCTTCGATCTGGTGACCGCCTCCGGCGACGCCAGCCTGCGCCTCATCGCCGGCGGCAAGGTGCAGGCACTGAACCTGGCGCTCATCCCGAGCTACGGCAAGATAGACCCCCGCCTGCAGAATGCTCCCTGGCACACGGTGGACGGCAAGCACTACGGCGTGCCCTACCAGTGGGGCGGCAACATATTGATGTACAACACCAAGGTGTTCCCCAAGGCGCCTGACTCCTGGAGCGTGGTGTTCGAGGAGCAGACCCTGCCGGACGGCAAGTCCAACAAGGGGCGGGTGCAGGCGTTTGACGGCCCCATCCACATCGCCGATGCCGCCCTCTATCTGATGAGCCACCAGCCGGCGCTCGGCATCAAGGATCCTTACGAGCTGAACGAGGATCAGTACAAGGCCGCCCTCGACCTCTTGCGCCAGCAGCGCCAGCTGGTGGGGCGCTACTGGCACGACGCCTTCGTCCAGATCGACGACTTCAAGAACGAGGGGGTAGTCGCCTCCGGCTCCTGGCCGTTCCAGGCCAACACCCTGATCGCCGACAAGCAGCCCATCGCCACGACGGTGCCCAAGGAGGGCGTCACCGGTTGGGCCGACACCAGCATGGTGCACAGCGAGGCGAAGAACCTCACCTGTGCCTATAAGTGGCTGGAGCACTCCCTCAACAACAAGCTGCAGGGGGATCTCGCCTCCTGGTTCGGCTCCGTACCCGTAGTGCCAGCCGCCTGCGAAGGCAATGCTCTGCTCGGGAAAGAGGGGTGCAAGACCAACGGCATCGACAACTTCGATCGAGTGCGCTTCTGGCGCACCCCTGTCACCCAGTGCAAGAGCCAGGGAACCTGCGTGCCTTACTACCGCTGGGTCTCGGACTATATCGCCATCCTGGGTGGTCGCTGAGGTGCCTCAGTAAATGCCGATATGGGGCCGGACAGGAGTCCGGCCCGCTTCCCACACAGACAAGGACGCCCCATGAATGCCGTACAATTTGACCGGGTCAGCCGCCACTATGGCGAGGTGAAGGCGGTCGACGACATCTCCTTTCAGATCCCGGCCGGCGAGTTTTTCACCCTGCTGGGGCCGAGCGGTTCCGGCAAGACCACCTGCCTGCGGATGATCGCGGGCTTCGAATACCCGAGCGAGGGGGAGATCCGGCTGTTCGGCGAGCCCTGCTCCACCGTGCCCCCCTACGATCGCAACCTCAATACCGTGTTTCAGGATTACGCCCTGTTTCCCAACATGGATGTGCGCGACAACATCGGTTATGGCCTGATGCTCAAGGGCGTCGCCAAGGCGGAGCGTTACCGCAAGGTGGACGAGATGCTGGAGCTGGTGCGCCTGCCCGGCGTCGGCAACCGCAAGCCGGGCCAGCTCTCCGGCGGCCAGCGCCAGCGCATCGCCATCGCCCGGGCGCTGATCAACCAGCCGCGCATCCTGCTGCTGGACGAACCGCTCGGGGCGCTCGACCTCAAGCTGCGCGAGCAGATGCAGCTCGAACTCAAGGCTTTGCAACGCCAGCTCGGCATCACCTTCATCTTCGTCACCCACGATCAGCAGGAGGCGCTCTCCATGAGCGACCGGATCTGCATCTTCAATCAGGGCAAGATCGAGCAGATTGCCGCACCGGATACCATCTACGACGCCCCCGCCACCCCCTTCGTCGCCCGCTTCGTCGGCACCGTCAACCTGTTCGAGGGGGAGCAGGCCCGCCGCCTGTGCGGCGATGCTCGCCAGATGATGGTGCGCCCGGAGCGGATCCGGCTCGCCGAGGCCGGCACACCGGGCTGGTCCGGGGAGGTGCGCGAGGTGGAGTACCTCGGCCCCTTCGTGCGCTACCGAGTCAATCTCGGCGAGCAGCTCGAGCTCATCGTCAACCACCCCAACGAGGGCCAGGCCCGCCTGCCCCGTGGCGCCCGGGTCAGCCTCAGCTGGCCGGAGCAGGCGATCCATCGCCTGCACACCGCCCCTCTGGGAGCTCAACCATGAGCGCCCCCCACAGTGCGAGCCTTGCCATGAGCCAACCCACTGCCCCTCTCTCCTATCGGCCGCTGCGGCGCCTCTCCACCCTGCTCTACGGGCGGCCAGGTCTGTTGCTGGCCATCCTGCTCGGGCCGCCGCTGCTGTGGCTCGGTATCATCTATGTCGGCTCCCTGCTGATGCTGCTCTCCAACGCCTTCTTCGGGCTGGACGAGTTCAGCGGCCAGATCCGCCACGAGCTGGGGCTGCAGAACTTCGTCGCCCTGCTGCGAGCGGAGAATCTGGACGTGATCCTGCGCACCGTCGGCATGTCGCTGCTGGTGACCCTGGCCTGCGCCCTGCTCGGCTTTCCGGTGGCCTACTACATGGCGCGCTACACCAGCGGCAAGACCCGGGCCCTGTTCTACGTCGGCATCATGCTGCCGCTCTGGTCCAGCTATCTGGTGCGGGTCTACGCCTGGAAGCTGATCCTGGCCAAGGAGGGGGTCATCAGCTGGCTGGCTGATACTCTGGGACTGGACTGGCTACTGGACGCCATCCTCTCGCTGCCGGTGATCGGGGGAGCGTCGCTGTCGTTCTCGCGCATCGGCACCTTCATCGTGTTCGTCTACGTCTGGCTGCCCTTCATGATCCTGCCCATCCAGGCGGCGGTGGAGCGGATCCCGCGCTCCTTGCTTGAGGCGAGCGGCGATCTCGGTGCCACTCCGGCCCAGACCTTTCGCACCCTGATCCTGCCGCTGGCCCTGCCCGGCGTGGTGGCGGGCTCCATCTTCACCTTCTCCCTGACGCTGGGGGACTACATCATCCCCGGCATCATAGGCAACTCCACCATGTACATAGGTCAGGTGGTCTACATGCAGCAGGGCACGGCGGGCAACCTGCCCTTCGCCGCCGCCTTCTCGCTGGTGCCGATCCTCATCATCGCCATATACCTCACCATCGCGAAACGCTTGGGGGCCTTCGATGCGCTCTAATCAGCCCATGAAACGGGACCATGGCAACCAGCCTTCCGGCCTGCTCAAGTACGCGGCCATCGGCGGTCTCTTGTTCCTGCACTTTCCGATCCTGTTCATCTTCCTCTACGCCTTCACCAGCGAGAGCAAGAGCTACCAGTTCCCACCCCCCGGGCTCACCCTCAAGTGGTTCGAGGTGACCCTCAACCGCCCCGACGTGTGGCGCGCCATCCAGCTGTCGCTGGAGGTAGCGGGGCTGGCGACGCTGGCCGCCATGGTGCTCGGCACTCTGGCGGCGGGGGCCATCGCCCGCAGCCGCTTCTTCGGCCAGGAGGTGGTATCGCTCTTGCTGGTGCTGCCCATCGCCCTGCCCGGTATCGTCACCGGCATCGCGCTGCGCTCCGCCTACGGGGTGATGGAGATCCCCTTCAGCTTCTGGACCATCGTCATCGGTCACGCCACCTTCTGCGTGGTGGTGGTCTACAACAACGCCCTGGCGCGCTTTCGCCGCACCAACCAGAGCCTCATCGAGGCGTCGATGGATCTCGGGGCCGACGGCTTCCAGACCCTGCGCTACGTGATCCTACCCAACCTCGCCACGGCGCTGCTGGCGGGGGGCATGCTGGCGTTCGCCCTCAGCTTTGACGAGGTGATCGTCACCACCTTCACCGCCGGCCAGCAGACCACGCTGCCGATCTGGATGTATCAGGAGCTGATCCGGCCACGGGACAGGCCGGTCACCAACGTGGTGGCGCTCATCATAGTGGCCTTCACCACCATTCCCATTCTGCTTGCCTACTACCTCACCCGCGACGGCCAGGACGTCGCCGGCAGTGGCAAATAACGACTCAACGCGTGCGCAAGGATGCAACCATGAAACTCTCTACCCAACTCTTGATCGACGGTCAGTTCGTCACCGGTGACGGCCAGGCCGAGCCCATCCTCAACCCGGCCACCGGCGAGCTGCTCGCCTCGGTGCCGGAAGCCTCGTTCGAGCAGGTCAACCGGGCGGTAAACGGTGCCCAGCGCGCCTTCGCCCAGTGGAGCCGCACCACCCCGGCCCAGCGCAGCAACCTGCTGCTGCGCCTGGCTGATGCCATCGAGCGCCACGCCGAGGAGTTCGCGGCGCTCGAATCCCTCAACTGCGGCAAACCCTATCTGGCGGTGCTCAATGACGAGCTGCCGGCGGTGGTGGACTGTTTCCGTTTCTTCGCCGGCGCGGCCCGCTGCCTGCAGGGGCCGCTGGCGGGGGAGTACATCGAGGGGCACACCAGCATGATCCGCCGCGATCCCATCGGGGTGGTGGGCAGTATCGCCCCCTGGAACTATCCGCTGATGATGGCGGCCTGGAAGATGGCCCCCGTGCTCGCCGCCGGCAATACGGTGGTGCTCAAGCCCTCCGAGCAGACCCCGCTCACCGCCCTGCGCCTGGCGGAGCTCGCCAGCGAGCTCTTCCCGCGCGGCGTCATCAACATCGTCTGCGGCCGAGGCGAGAGCGTGGGGGCGCCGCTGGTGGAGCACCCGCTGGTACGCATGGTGTCGCTGACCGGTGACATCGCCACCGGCCAGAAGATCCTGCAGAGCGCCGCCCGCACCATGAAACGCACCCATCTGGAGCTGGGTGGCAAGGCGCCGGTCATCATCTTCGACGATGCAGACCTGGAGGCCGTGGTGGCGGGCATTCGCACCTTCGGCTTCTACAACGCCGGCCAGGATTGCACCGCCGCCTGCCGCATCTACGCCCAGGGCAAGATCTACGACAAGTTCGTCGCCGCCATGACCGAGGCGGTCGCCTCCATCAAGGTGGGCGGCCCACGCGAGGAGGGGGTGGAGATGGGGCCGCTCATCTCTGACCGGCAGCGCAACCGGGTGGCCAGCTTCGTGGAGCGGGCCCAGAGCAGCGGCCACGTGGAGGTGACGGCGGGGGGCAAGATCCGCCCCGGCAACGGCTTCTTCTTCGAGCCGACCCTGATCGCCCATGCCCGTCAGGAGGATGAAATCGTGCGCCGCGAGGTGTTCGGCCCGGTGGTGTCGGTGACCCGCTTCAGCGACGCCGAGCAGGTGGTGCAGTGGGCCAACGACTCGGACTACGGCCTCGCCAGCTCGGTCTGGACCAAGGATCTGAGCCTTGCCAGCAAGGTGGCCAGCCACCTGCAGTACGGCTGCACCTGGATCAACACCCACTTCATGCTCACCTCCGAGATGCCCCACGGCGGCATGAAGATGTCCGGCTACGGCAAGGATCTCTCCCTCTACGCCCTCGAAGACTACACGGTGCCGCGCCACATCATGCTCAAGCTGTGAGGCCCGGCCAACCGGACACGAAAAGCAGAAGGCCCCGCATGGCGGGGCCTTCTCTCTGAGCACTCTGCATCTGCACGCCACGCTGGCGATCATGGCCGGGGACGGTACCGGTCGAACCGGCGCGGTCTGCGGCCATCACGCCAGGGCGTTGTCGGCTTAGCGCTGCTTGCCGCTGCCGATACCGAACGGGATGCGGTAGTCGCTGCTCTGATCACCCAGGCTCACGGTCAGGTTGCCCTGGGTGCGGCTCGGGATCTGCACTTGCTGGGTGCCCATCAGGTTGGCATGGACGGAGGCAACCACGTCACCAGACTCGTCACGCACTTCCAGCATGGGGTTGGCCTTGCCTTCGACGGCGGCAGTCGCGTGCCAGTTCACAAACAGCACGCCCGGGGCGGCGTTGAAGTCAGCCGGAACGGAAGCCTGGGCGAAACCTGCGGTCATCAGGCCTGCAACGGCCAGCATCTTGATTACGTTTTTCATGTTCATTCACTCTCTTGGTTTTTATGTCATTGCCTGGGCCGACGGGCCCGAATCAATGCATCCTTGCAAGAGGTTATTCAAATAGTGTGTTGTTCTTTCACCGACATCCGGCACCCTGTTTGAGAGTGCCACAGCCTTGAACGACCAGTTATTTGGCCGCTTGGCGTTCCTGCCTAAGCGTTGAGTGAATATTAAACATCCAGGCCCGCCATTGTTAGCGAGATAAACTGGCCTAGATGTTCAAAAAATCTGAAGTGGCTGTACATCCCGGGTTCAGCGAACGGCAGACCCCCACCGGCGAGGTCATGCGCGTAATCCGGCTGCCGTACGGGCCCGGCAGATCACGCCGGCTCGGTGCGCCGGCGCCCGCCTTGCCAGGTGGTGCCCATGGAGGCGACGATGATCGCCGCGATCCCCAGCCACTGGGCCGGGGGCAATTGTTCCCCCAGCAACAGCAACCCCATCAGGGCCCCCATGGCGGGTTCACCGCTGGTCAGAATGCCGTAGCTCTTGAGCGGCAGCCGGCGCAGGGCAAACATCTCGAGGGAGTAAGGGATCGCGCTGGAGAGCAGCCCTACCCCCACGATGGTCAGCACCACGGGCAGGGTGAAGGTGGCCTCGCTCGCACCACCGAGGCCGAAGGGCAGCACCAGCAAGGCTCCCACCCACATGCCCAGCGCCGGCGCCTGCGCCCCCAGCAGGGCACCGGCACGCTTGCCGGTCAGCATATAGAGCCCCCAGAACACCCCGGCCCCGAACGCCAACGCCGCCCCCAACGGATCGAGGGTCTGTTCGGCCGCCCGCAACGGCAGCAACAACAGCAGGCCGACGATGGCCAGCGCCAGCCAGAGGAAGTCTGCCCGATGGCGCGAGCCGAGCAGCGCCACCGTCAAGGGGCCGATGAACTCGATGGCCAGCGCCACGCCGAGGGGGATCCGCTCGATCGCCAGATAGAAGAGCAGGTTCATGGCCCCGAGCGACAGCCCATAGGGGATGGCCCCCAGCAGGGTGCGTCGATCGAAGGGAATTCGCCAGATGCGAAACACCAGCGAGAGGAGCAGGGCGGCGCATCCCAGTCGGAACAAGGTGGTACCGGCAGCCCCGATCAGGGGAAACAGGGACTTGGCCAGCGAGGCACCGAGGGTAATCGACAGCATGGCAAGGATGACCGCCAGCAGGGAGGAGAAAGCAGTGGTGTTCGGCGGCATCTTGTTCAAACCTGAGCAGACAATCAGAAGTAAAATATATCTGGCGATGGCCGTAATTTCGGTCTAAAACTGGCCCTATTCGATAATTTTTATCTCTCTCCCCATGACCGACAAATTCGATCTGCTCATCCTCGCCGAACTGCAGCAGGATGCCCGCCTGCCGACCCCCGAGCTGGCCCACCGGGTCGGCCTCTCGGCACCGGCCTGTTACCGCCGCGTGCGGGCGCTGCGGGAGGCTGAACTCATCGAGCGGGAGGTGGCGCTGGTGGCACCCGCCACCATGGGCTGGCCCATCACCATGCTGGTGCTCGTGACGCTGGAGCGGGATCACGGCCGCATCATCGATGGGATGATCGCCAGCCTGCAAGGGGAGCCGGAGGTCATGGACCTCTGGTACGTCACGGGGGAGCAGGACTTCGTGCTGCAGGTCGCCGCACGGGACATGCAGAGCTACGACCTGTTTACCCGGCGGGTGCTGCATGCCAGGGAGCAGGTGCGCAGCTTCAAGACCCTGGTGGTCATGAAACAGCACAAACGCTGCGGAGCCTTGCTGCCTGCCTGAGGTGAGAACGCAGCACGTCCTTGGGAAGAAATGAGATAAAGGATGGCGCCTTGAACGCGGCGCCAGATCTCAACCGGGGTGGGATTGCCCGCCCCGGCTGGGTCAGACCGCTGCCAGCTCCTCCGCCGTCATCGGCCGCAATACCTTGCAGGGGTTGCCAGCCGCCACCACGCCCGCTGGCACATCCTTGGTCACCACCGAACCCGCGCCAATGATGCTGTTGTCCCCTATGGTGACGCCGGGGCAGATGACGACGCTGCCACCGATCCAGACGTTGTGGCCGATCCGCACCGGCTTGCCGAACTCCACCCCCTTGATGCGCGGCGCCACCGCCACCGGATGAGCGGCGGTGTAGATCTGCACCCCCGGCGCCAGCAGCACGTTGTCGCCGATGTGCACCTCGCACACGTCGAGGATGGTGCAGCCCACATTGGCGTAGAAGTTCTCCCCCACGAAGATGTTGGCGCCATAGTCGCAAAAGAACGGCGGGTTGATGGCGCACGCTTTGCCACGGCCGCCCAGCAGTTCATGGAGCAGGGCATCCCGCGCCGGTTTCTCCTGCCAGCTGGTGTTGAAGGTGTGATAGAGCCTGCGGCAACGCTCGCGCGCCGCCTTGAGCTCGGGGTCGCCTGCATCATAAGGCTCCCCCGCTACCATCTTCTGCCACTCGGCGCCACGCACTACCGCCTTTGTCATCACCTCGTTCATCGCCTACTCCACCAGCCAGATCAGGGATTCATAAGGGCGCAGCATACAGGACTGCGGCCGGGCCGGGCTATCCGGGTAGTTGCCAAGCAGCAGGCGCCCCTTGCCGGTGGCCAGCTCGTCCGGCAGGGCGAAGGTGGCCGGCTCGCCGTAGAAGTTGCTCACCACCAGCAATGTCTGGCCGTTGGCGCAGCGGGCATAGGCCCAGATCTGCGGGTGCCCCGCCAGCAGCTCCTGATAATCCCCCTGGGTGAAGATGGGATGAGTCTTGCGCAGGCGGATCAGATCCCGGTAGTGCCAGAACACCGAGCTCTGGTCGGCCAGCGCTGCCTCGGCGTTGATCAGCGGGTAGTTGGCGGCAGGCTTGAGCCAGGGCGATCCGCTGGTGAAGCCGGCGTTGGCCGCGGCGCTCCACTGCATCGGGGTACGCGAGTTGTCGCGGGACTTGGCGCCGAGAATGGTGAGGATCTCGGCCTCGCTCATCCCTTCGGCCTGCTTGATGGCGAAGATGTTGCGGCTCTCCACATCCTGATAGTCATCGATGCGCTGATAGCCGGGGTTGGTCATGCCGATCTCCTCCCCCTGATAGATGTAGGGGGTGCCTTGCAGGCCGTGCAGTGTGCTGGCCAGCATCTTGGCGGCCACCACCCTATGCTCGCCCTCGTCACCGAAGCGGGAGACGATGCGCGGCTGATCGTGGTTGCACCAGAACAGCGCCGACCACCCCTTGCCGTGCATGCCGCTCTGCCAGTGGTTGAAGATGCGCTTGAGCTCGAGGAAATCGAACGGCGCCTTGGTCCACTTGTCGCCATTGGGGTAATCCACCTTGAGGTGGTGGAAGTTGAACACCATGGAGAGCTCGGAGCCATCCAGCGCGCCGTAGCGCTGGCAGTGCTCCAGCGAAGTAGAGGACATCTCCCCCACCGTCATGGCACCGACCGGAGCAAAGACGTCGCGGCTCACGTCCTGCAAAAATTCGTGGATACGCGGCCCGTCGGTGTAGAAGCGGCGGCCATCACCCACCTCGTCGTTCGGGAACGCCTGATCCTTGGAGATGAGGTTGATGACGTCGAGCCGGAAACCGTCCACCCCCTTCTTGGCCCAGAAGTGGATGATGTTTTTCACCTCGGCACGTACCGCCGGGTTCTCCCAATTGAGATCCGCCTGCTCGCGGGCAAACAGGTGCAGGTAGTACTGACCGGTGAGGTCATCTAGCTCCCAGGCACTGCCGCCAAACTTGGATTGCCAGTTGTTGGGCACACCGCCATCCACCGGATCGCGCCAGATGTAGTAGTCGCGGTAGGGGCTGTTCTTGTCCCCCAGCGCCGACTTGAACCAGGTGTGCTCGGTGGAGGTGTGGTTCACCACGATATCCATCACGATGCGGATGTCGCGCGCGTGGGCGGCAGCCAGCAGCGCCTCGAAGTCGGCCATGGTGCCGTAGGCGGGGTCGATGGCAAGGTAGTCAGCGATGTCGTAGCCGTTGTCCACCTGCGGGGAGACGTACACCGGAGTCAGCCAGAGGGCATCGACACCGAGAGTCTTGAGATAGTCGAGGCGGGCCATGATCCCCTTGAGATCGCCGGTGCCACGGGCAGCGGAATCCTGAAAGCTCTTGGGGTAAATCTGGTAAATCACGGCGCTCTGCCACCAGGGTGTTTGGCTCATGGGTCTTGCTCTTGTCTCGAATGAAAAAGGGAGAGGGCGACCCTGCGGGTCGCCCTGATGCGTGGGATCAGGCGCTGGCCTGGGCCAGCTTGCCGGCCGCCTGCTGGCGCTTGTAGACCAGCAGGGTCAGCACCACAGGCACCACGATGGCCACCAGCATGGCGAGGGAATAAACGGCCCAGTATTGCGGCTGGATGGAGAGGATGCCCGGCAGGCCCCCTACCCCGATACCGTTGGCCATCACCCCGGCGAAACCGCAGATGAGGGCCGCAAGGCTGGAGCCCACCATGGCGCACAGCATGGGGAACTTGTACTTGAGGTTGATGCCGTACATGGCCGGCTCGGTCACCCCGAGGTAGGCGGAGATGGCGGCAGGCACCGAGATCTCCCGTTCGTTCTCCTTGCGGCTGATCAGAATGATGCCGACGACCGCAGACGCCTGAGCGATGTTGGAGAGGGCGATCAGCGGCCAGATCGGGGTGCCACCCATGCTCTGCATCAGCTGCAGATCCACCGCGTTGGTGGTGTGGTGGATGCCGGTGATGACCAGCGGCGCGTAGAGGAAACCGAACAGGGCGGCACCGATGGGGGCAAACGAACCTGTCATGGCCGCCTTGGCAGCAAAGCCGACGCCGTCACCCAACCAGCGACCGAACGGGCCGATAAAGGCGTGGGCCACGATCACCGCCAGCAGCAGGGAGATGAAGGGGACGATCACCAGATAGAGATAGGCCGGAATGATGCGCTTGAGGTTGGTTTCCACCCAGGCCAGGAATACCCCCGCCAGCAGGGCCGGAATGACCTGGGCCTGATAACCCACCTTCTGGATGACGAACAGACCGAAGTCCCATACCTCGGGGGTCTGCTGGCCGATGCCGTAGGCGTTCATCAGTTGCGGGGAGACCAGGGTGATACCGAGCACGATACCCAGGATCTCGGAGCCGCCCATCTTCTTGACCGCAGACCAGCAGACGCCCACCGGCAGGAAGTGGAAGATCGCCTCACCCAGCAGCCAGAGGAAGGCATGCACCTGCGCCCAGAACTGGCTTATCTCGGTGAGGGAATGGGTGCCATCGTCGAACATCTTGATGTCGCCGATGACGTTGCGAAAGCCCAGGATCAGACCGCCTGTGATGATGGCGGGCAGCAGCGGCACGAAAATCTCCGCCAGATGGGAGATGCCCCGCTCCAGCGGATTCATGTTCTGGCGCGCCGCCTGCTTGGCGGCCTCCTTGCTGCCGCCGCTGACGCCGATCTCTTCGGTCAGCGCCTTGTACCACTGCTCTACCTCGTTGCCGATGACCACCTGGAACTGGCCACCCTGGGTAAAGCTCCCCTTCACCGCCGGGATGGTTTCGATGGCCTTGCTGTCGGCCTTAGCAGGATCGTTCAGGACGAAGCGCAGCCGGGTCAGGCAGTGGCTGACGGTGGCGATGTTCTCCTTGCCACCGATCTTGTCGATGAGCGTGGCCAGGTGTTGTGCGTTGATCTTGGACATGAGTCTTCCCTCTGTGACTCCATTGATATTGGTCTGCGTCGCCCTTTTGGGCCAGTCAGTGGGCCCGAGCGTTTTTGGTATCGTTCCCATTTAGCATGCCGACAATCTGGCCAGATCAAAATGGGAACGTTCCCATTTCGTGGCCGAGCTCACAAAAAGCACAGTTTTTGTGCAGGACTAGGTGATGGTAATCACAGAGGGTGGCTGGGGGCTATGGTCGCCAGCGGGGGCAGATCCTGCTCGATCTGGCCGAGCAGCTGACGGGCCGCCTGCTCGCCCGCCCCCTTGTAGCCGAGATCCAGGCTGAGGGCGTTGGGGAAGAGAAAGCTGAGCATGGGGTTGTTGCCAAGGCCGGTCACCAGCACCTCGCTGCGCCCCTGCTCCTGCAGGTATTTCGCCGCGCCGATGGCGAGGGTGTCGCTGGCGCAGACCAGGGCGCCGGTAGTCGGGGTGAGCAGCTCCCCCGCCAGCCGGTAGCCGCTCTGCAGGCTGAGATCGCCGAGGGCGCTGTGCGCCGCCAGCCCCTGCTCGGCACAGTAGCCGAGGTAGGCGTCGAGCCGGCGCTGACCGGTGGTGAGGTCGCTGGTATCCACCCCCAGGTAGGCGATGTCGCGAATGCCGCGGGCGGCGAGCTGGTCCAGCATGGTGTGCACCGCACCGGCATCGTCGAAACAGACCGAGGAGAAGCCGGGATGATCGCGGGCCACCAGCACCAGCTTATCCCTGAGCGGCGCCATGGCGGCATAGTCCAGGTCGTTGAAAGCGAACAAAATAATGCCATCCACCCCGCGCCGTTCCAGCACCGCCAGATGCTCCTGCACCTTGGCGGGGGAGAACTTGCTCTCCATCAGCACGGCGTCGTAACCGCGCTGGTAGAGGGTCTCCAGCATGCCGCGCACCGCCTGGTTTTCCGAGCTGGAGTCGAGCCGCGAGACGATGATCCCCACCACCTGCTGGCTCTGGCTGCGCATGGCCCGCGCCGACTTGCTCGGCACGAAGCCGTGTTCGGCGATGATCTGCTCCACCCGGTCACGGGTCGCCTGCTTCACCTTGGGATCCTGATTGAGCACCCGGGAGACGGTCGACTTGCCGACACCACTGAGTCGGGCGATATCGAGGATGGTCAGTTTTTTGTCCATGAAGTGGCTCACAGGGGCTCGGCGGTGGAATTGCCCACATTGTTGTGATTAACCCCTGTGAATACAAGCCCATGGCGTTAGAATGCCCCTTTGGCCCCGGCGAACGCCGTGCCATTCGCCATCGCACAGGACGCGCATCATGGGTCTATTCGCCAGTCTGCTTCCATCTCTCTCCGTCACGGGCCCCGTCTATCGCACAGGAGATCCATCATGACTCTGCTGGCCAGTCTGCACTTCTCCCTCTCCATCACAGGCCCCATCTGCGTGGTGCTGCTGCTCGGCATCTGGCTCAAGCAGCTGGGTCTGTTGCCCGACAGCTTCGTCGAGTCCGCCTCCCGCCTGGTGTTCCAGGTCACCCTGCCCGCCCTGCTGTTCCTCAGCATGGTGCGCACCGACTTTTCAACCATGCCGAGCCCCTGGCTCATCCTCTACGGCCTGCTCGGTACCCTCACCGGCTTTCTGGTGCTGGAGCTGCTGGCGGCCCGCTTCATCCCCGAACGGCGCCAGCGCGGCATCTTCGTGCAGGGCAGCTTTCGCGGCAACATGGGGATCATGGGGCTGGCCTATGTACAGAACGCCTACGGCGCCGAGGGGATCGGCGCCGCCGCCCTGCTGGTGGGCTCGGTCACCGTGCTCTACAACGTGCTCGCGGTGATCACCCTGACCCGCAGCCTGGGGGGCAGCAAGGGGCTCAAGCCGATCCTCAAGGGGATCGCCAAAAATCCGCTGATCATCGCCATTCTGTCCGCCCTGCCCTTCGGCCTGCTCGGCATCGAGCTGCCCCAGCTGGTGATCACCACCGGCAACTACTTCGCCAACATGACCCTGCCGCTGGCCCTGCTCTGCACCGGTGCCAGCCTCAACCTCAAGGCCCTGCGCGGGGGCGCCCTGCTGACCGGCTGGGCCACCGTCAACCGGCTGTTCTGCATCCCGGTGCTGCTGGTGATGGGGGCCTGGGCGCTGGGCTTCAGCCCGCAGGCACTCGGCATCTTGTTTCTCATCAGCTCCACCCCCACCGCTGCCGCCAGCTATGTGATGACCCGCGCCATGGGGGGCGATAGCGTGCTGGCAGCCAACATCATCGCCACCACCACGCTGGGTTCTCTGGTCAGCACCAGTCTGGGCGCCGCCCTGATGAACTACCTGGGGCTGATGGGCTAGCCAGCAGCAAACATGCTGGCCCTCCATGCAATCATCGCCACCACCACGCTGGGTTCGCTGGTCAGCACCAGCCTGGGCGCCGCCCTGATGAACTACCTGGGGCTGATGGGCTAGCCAGCAGCAACGACGACGCGACGGATGACTTGACCTTGCCGCGGGCGGCAGCTTTACGCTGACTGCCTACCAACAGAGGAGATATCCCATGACCATCGAACTCACCGTCTCCGGCATGTCCTGCGGTGGCTGCGCCGCCAGCCTGCAAAAAGCTCTGCTGGCCCAGCCTGCCGTCAGCAGCGCCAGCGTCGACTTTGCCAGCAGCAAGGCCGTCATCGAGAGCGAACTGAGCAAGGCCGAGCTGATCGCCCTGATCGAAGCCAAGGGCTTCTCGGCGAGTTAAATTATCTCTATATAGGTATAAAACAGGTTAAAATTCTGTACCCAGCTGTTTTTTGGTGAGAGTCATCACAAACCCCGGCAACAGAAAGCGCAAACTTGCTGCAATTTTTCTCACCTCAGAAGGATTTGCTGCATGACTCTCCCGATCCGCAAGACCCTGCTCGCCGCCGTCCTCGGCCTGACCCTCTCCCCGATGGCCATGGCCCTGCCCAACGTCCATATCCTGGCCACCGGCGGTACCATTGCCGGGGCGGGACAGTCCGCCACCCAGTCCAACTACGAGGCCGGCAAGGTGGCCATCGAGACGCTGATCGCCGCCGTGCCCGAGATGAAGAACGTGGCCGACGTGCAGGGTGAGCAGGTGGTCAAGATCGGCTCCCAGGACATGAACGACGAGGTGTGGCTCAAGCTGGCCAAACGGGTCAACGAGCTGCTGGCCAAGGATGACGTGGACGGCATCGTCATCACCCACGGCACCGACACCATGGAAGAGACCGCCTACTTCCTCAACCTGACCGTCAAGAGCGACAAGCCGGTGGTGCTGGTCGGCGCCATGCGCCCCTCCACCGCCATGAGCGCCGACGGTCCGATGAACCTCTACAACGCCGTGGTGACCGCCTCTGACCCCGCCTCCAAGGGACGGGGTGTCATGGTGGCGATGAACGACACCGTGCTCGATGCCCGCGACGTCACCAAGACCAACACCACAGGGGTGCAGACCTTCGCCTCCCCCAACTTCGGCCCGCTGGGCTACATCCACAACGGCAAGATCGACTATCAGCGCAGCCCGGCCCGTCTGCACACCAGCAAGACCCCGTTTGACGTGAGCAAGCTCGACAAGCTGCCGCAGGTCGGCATCGTCTACAGCTACGCCAACGCCACCGATCTGCCGGCCAAGGCGATGGTGGATGCCAAGTTCGACGGCATCGTCAGCGCCGGGGTGGGCAACGGCAACCTCTACCACACCCTGTTCGACACCCTGGCCAAGGCGAGCAAGGACGGTATCCGGGTAGTGCGCTCCGCCCGCGTACCGACCGGTTCCACCACCCTGGATGCCGAGATCGATGACGCCAAGTACGGCTTCGTCGCCGCCGAGACCCTCAACCCGCAGAAGGCGCGCATCCTGTTGATGCTCTCGCTCACCCAGAGCAAGGATCCGGCCCAGATCCAGCGCTGGTTCCAGCAGTTCTGACCTCCTTGCCGACATCGGCCGGCACGGGGTGATGACAACAAAAAGGGCGGGACCAGGTCCCGCCCTTTTGCATCTGGTGTGGCTGGTGCCTCAGCTCGCCATCAGCCAGCCGCAGAAGCCAAGATAGATCAGCCCCACCCAGGCGAGCCTGCCCGCCGTCATCCGCTCCCGACTGAACCCCCACCACAACAGCACAACAGCCAGCAGCGTCACCAGCGAGGAGACCATCATGGTGCTGTCCAGCAGCCAGGGGGTGAACAACAGGCAGAACGCCTTGGGAATGGTGCCCTGGATCATCATGGCCCCCGAGATATTGGCCAGCGCCAGCCGGTGCTTGCCCTGTCGCACCCAGATCAGCACGTTCATCAGCTCGGGCATCTCGGTCGCCACCGGGCTCAGCAACAGGGCCGCCAGCACCGGCGAGAGGCCGAACAGCTCGCCCATGCTCTCCAGCTGGTGAACGAACAGCTGGGCCGCCAGCGCCACCACCACCAGCGCCACCAGGGTTTGCAGCAGCACCTTGCCGAGCGCCGGGATCTCGGCGCCCGGATCCAGCTTGAGGGGCTCTGGCAACTCGACCTCGTGGCTGTCGGTCTGTTTCAGCTCGCGCCGCACATAGACCAGATACACCAGCACGAACAGCGGGGCCAGCCAGGTTTTACCGGTGAAGGCCACCATGCCGAGGGCCACCGCCACCAGGAAGATGCCGACGAACCAGGCCTGATCGCGGCCTATCTCGCGCTGTACCTCGCCATCGATGGCCCTGTGCTCGCGGCTCAGGCACAGCAGCAGGGTCACGCCGACGGCGGCATAACCAATGGTGGAAAGTACCAGCGGACCACCGAGGGCGGCGCCTATCCCGATCTGCTGCTGAGCGGGGGCATTCCCCATCAGCAATGCGGTCAGGGTGACGATGCATTCAGGCAAAGCCGTGCCGAGGGCCGCCAGCAGGGAGCCGGTGGCGCTCTGGGAAAACTTGAAGTGGTGGCCGGTCCATTCGATGCCGTTGACGAAATATTCGCAGGCCAGATAGATGGTGACGGCAGAGAGCAGAAATAATAGCAGGGTGATCAGCATGATGAGTAACCGCCAGGCGAGCAGAACAACCAATGGACCCGATACGGCTCGCCCGGCTGGCTTGCATATCGAGGCCAAAGGTCTTGCAGAGCGATGGATGCCATCGCCGCCCATGCCATGGACCTGAGGATCCAAGAATGTTGACATGAGCCCTGCCCGGATCACGGGCGGGTTGCTACTCCCCTATGACAGTGCGGGCTTTTTACCAAGTTGAGTGCCGCCTCACAAGGCAAACTAATGATCATTCGCTCAACAAGTTGTAAGGGAATGTAACCGTGCCCTCCACCGGTTCTGCCGTCCGGACCCACTCCCCTGCCGCTGAACGCTTCGCCTTGGCACACCGTTTGCTATGAGATGACTACTGTCCACACTGATTTGGGAAGGGTGAACGATGAAACGGTGGATCCAACATTTCTATCAACTGAACCGCCTCAACTGGCTGATGGTCTGGCTGCTGCTCTGCTGCAGCATCATCCTGCTGTTTCCGGCCGGTTTGATGAAGGGGGCCGTCAGCCAGTGGGCCGCCACACACGCCGCCTGGCTCGGCGTCGGCATGCTGATCGCCATCTCCTACTTCTGCAGTCAGGGCTTCCTGATCGCCTGGGAGTGGGCCTGCGACGAGTGGCAGTCCCGCCGCCAGCAGGATCAGCTGGCCCAGATGATCTCCTTTCTCGACTTCAACGAGAAGGCAGTGCTGCGCGAGTTCGTGCTGCAACGCAAAAGCGTCATAAACTTGCCGATCACCGAGCCTGCCGTCAAAAACCTGATGGATGCCGGCGTACTGACCTATGCCTATGGCAAGCCGGTGCGCGAGAAAGAGGACGAGAACCAGATCCGCGCCCTGATGATCGCCCTACCGGCCCGGCCGCTGCTCACCTACAAGGTATTGGGGTTGTCGCGCGGCAAGATGAGCGACGAGCAGGTGGAGCAGATCATGAATGCCAGACCCAAGTTCGCGCAGAAAAGCTTCCAGCGCTGATCTTCGTTCCCGCCAATAAAAAGAGCCGGCCTTGTGGCCGGCTCTGTCGTTTCTGCCCCGTTACTGGGTTCTCGCCTTGAGATATCCGGCGTAGTCCGGGATCTGCACGCTGAACGCCTGGCGCATGTGAGGGCTGTCCATGATGAAATCGGCGGTCGCCTCGTTGGTGGCGACCGGGATGTTCCAGACTGCCGCGAGGCGCAGCAAGGCCTTCACGTCCGGATCGTGGGGCACCGCATTGAGGGGATCCCAGAAGAAGATCAGCACGTCGATCTTGCCCTCGGCGATCAGGGCGCCAAGCTGCTGGTCGCCCCCCATGGGGCCGGAGAAAAGACAGGTGATGGGCAGTTGTGCCTGCTTGCCGAGCATGGTGCCGGTGGTACCGGTGGCGTAGAGGTGGTGGAGCTTGAGCTCCTCCTTGCGCCGCATCACCCAGTTCAGCAGGGGGGTCTTCATGTTGTCGTGAGCCACCAGCGCCACTCGCTTGTGGGCCGCCATCTCACGGGCGATCTGTTCCATGGACATCATCCGTAGCAGTGTTGTTTGAATAGAGCCGTATCCTAATCGAAAGCGGCGCCCGTTGCCTTGCCGGGCGCCGTAACTGTGATCACTTCGACTGTTCAATCCACAGCTTGTTCTTCTGCTCCAGCACCGAGATGGGCAGCATGCCGTATTCCAGCACATGGTGGTGGAACGCCTTGAGGTCAAAGCCTGTGCCCAGCGCCTGCTCGGCCGACTCCCGCATCCGGATCAGCGCCAGCTGGCCCGCTTTGTAGGAGGTCGCCTGGCCGGTGTAGGCCATGTAGCGCGGCACTTCGGAGCTGATGTCCCCCGCCCCCAGTGCCGAGTTCTCCTTCATGTAGTTGACGGCCTGGCCGTGGCTCCAGCCATACCAGTGAATGCCGGTATCCACCACCAGCCGCATGGCCCTCAGCATCTCCTCGTTGAGGCGGCCGAAATACTGCAGCTGGTTGTTGAAAGCGGACGAGCCCTCGACCTTCACGTCCCCCACCGCCGGATCATAGAGACCGCGCCCCTGATAGAGCCCCATGTCGTGATCCGCCAGGTATTCGGTGTAGAGCGCCCAGCCCTCCGCATAGGCGGTGTAGGAGGCGTTCGCCACGTACTGCGGGAAGTCGGGATCCTTGGCGGCCAGCTCCTGGGCTATGGTGATCTGGAAGTGGTGACCCGGCGCCGCCTCGTGGGCCAGCAGGGTGCTGATGTTCCAGCTCTGCAGACCATAGGGGTAGTAGGTGTTGAGGAAGAACTGCCCCTTGCGACCGGTCTGCGGGTTGCCGTCCTGATACCAGGCCACCCCGCCGTATGGCGCATCTTCATAGGAGACGGGCACCACCTCGTAATCCAGCTTGGGAATGGTACGCTCGGCATCGAAGAAGTCCGGCAGCACCAGCGCCGCCTTGCTCTTGAAGGCGTTGTACTCCTGCAGTGCACGCTCGTGTTCGGCCAGCGCCTGTTGCTGCGGCCCGCTCAGGGTCGCCCCGGCTGCATTGTCCGGGTTGAGGCCGGCCGACCAGACAGCCAGCGGATTCTGATAGAAGAAGGCCGGCTCGTTCAGATAGCGGAAGAAGGCGTAGATCTGGCCGCTCTGCTTGCTCTGGACTACGTCGTCGCTGTCACACTTGCCGACGGTATGGCACACCTTGACCATGGCGCCGAAGATCCGCTCCACCTCGCTCAGCCCCAGCGCATGCACCTGCTCCGGCGTCATGTCGGTGGTGGTGTGCTTCTTCAGCAGCCAGCGATACCAGTCGCGCCCGTTGGTCATGCCGCAGAAACCGTCGTCGCACTCGCCGCTGCCAAGGCGCACCGCATAGGCGCCGCCGTGCTGGTAATCCAGGTAGTCGCGCAGCGCCAGATAGCGGCCGTTGATGCTGTCCAGCACCCCCTTGTACTCGCTGCGCAGCGCCTCGTCCGTCTCTCCCGGCAGTTGCTGCCAGCCAAGGTAGGAACCGGCGATCGCCTCCCCATCCAGCTTGCTGTTGAGCTGGGCCAGCAGCCGGTCCACCAGCTCGTCCGGCAGGGTGTTGCCCTGGGCGCTGCCCAGTTCGAACTGGTGCTTCACCTCGGCAAGGTAGCCGTCATAGGCCTTGAGCCAGGTGAGGTGCTCCTGATACCAGGCCAGTGGCGCGGTGGCGGCCCTCGCCTTGCTCGCCAGCACCGGTGCCGCAGCCGGGCGATCGAGGTCGCGCCGCCAGGCGGTATCCCCCGGTGCGACCCGCTCGGCCGAACTCTGCTCGAAGTAATCGAAGCCGCGCTCGACGGTGCGGGCGGCCCTGCCACTGGCCGGGGCGGCCCCCACCTCATCGGCCAGATCTACCACCCGGTTGCGGAAGTGATGGATCGGGATCTGGGATTGGGGCAGATCGTAACCCGCCAGGTTAATCTGCAGATCCCAGCGGATCATGTCGTAGAACAACCGGTCCCGTTCGCTCAGCACGCTCGAGTCCAGGGCATCCAGCCGTTTGAGCAGGGAACTGTCGAGGGCCTTGCGCTTGGCGATGCTGGCGGCATCGATGGCAAAGCCGTAGGGGTCGAGCGCCTGGCCCTCGCGCAGGGCCTCGTCCATGGTCTGCATCAGAGAGGCCTTGGTGGCGGCGGGATCCGCCGGGGCGTTGGAGCTGTTGTCATTGCAGGCAGCGAGCGAGAGTGCGATGGCGCAAGCCAGCGCCAGCTTGTTGGGCAAGAAGTGCATGGTGTAGTCCTTTAACCGTTGTTATTGTTTGTCCCCAATAAGGGGTTCCAATAGTGCATCTCTCCCGCGTACTTTTTTGCGACCTGATTAACAAAAATAAGCTTACTTTTCATGATGATAAGCCTCATGAAAAGCTATGCAGCCAGACATTAAAAAACCCGCCGCAGCGGGTTTTTTAATCGTTTTTTCATGCCATAACTATTCAGGAGCCGCCGTGATGCAGCTGGGACTGCTGATAGTTCTCCAGCCCGATGCGATCGATGAGATCGAGCTGGGTCTCCAGCCAGTCCACGTGCTCCTCCTCGTCTTCCAGGATCTCCTGGAACAGGTCGCGGCTGATGTAGTCCTGCACCGACTCGGCGTAGGCGATGGCCACCTTCAGGTCCGGGATGGCGTCCATCTCCAGCGACAGGTCGCAGCGCAGCATCTCCTCCACCGTCTCGCCGATGCGCAGCTTGCCCAGATCCTGCAAGTTGGGCAGCCCTTCCAGAAACAGCACCCGCTTGACCAGCTCGTCGGCGTGTTTCATCTCGTCGATGGACTCGTGATACTCCTTGTGCCCAAGCGCCTTGAGGCCCCAGTCATCGTAGATGCGGGCATGCAGAAAATATTGGTTGATGGCTATCAGCTCATTGGCCAGCACCTTGTTGAGGTGGACAATGATCTTGGGATCTCCTTTCATCGACAGTGCTCCTTGGTTCGTGCCTGAGGCTGAGATCCTTAGAGCTTAGTCCAGAAAAGTGACAACAAGAGGTCCGGCGAGCCAGCTCGCCTGCGGGGAGAAATTGAAAAGACGGGCCGGTTTTACCGGCGACAGGCCCTGCTCAGGCCACCTCGTAGTAGAGCGGCGCCTGTTCCAGCTCGGCCTTGTCGAGTTCGGCGGCGATGATCTCCATGGTCATGCGCACGCATTTGCCACACTGGGCACCCACTTCGAGCGACTGCTTGAGCTGGCGAAACTCGGTCTTGCCTGCCTGTACCGCCTTGCGGATCTGGGAATCTGTGATGCCGCGGCACAAACAGACGTACATAGTGTTTACCTCATGCTGGATTGCCATGAAATCTAAATGAGAATGGTTCGTAGTGCAAATAACGATTGGTAATAAGATCCCCCGCTTGCCAGCCATCAACCCCTTGGTGACAATGCCCTGTCACTGAGGGAAACATCATGCTCAAGAAACTGTTCACTGCCCTGTTTGGCGGCCAGCCCGCTGCGGTCGCCGAAGTCACGCCCACCGAATACGCCGGCTACCTCATCTATCCCGAGCCCATGGCCGAAGGGGGTCAGTATCGACTGGCTGGCCGCATCACCAAGGAGCTGGATGGCGTGCTGCAGACCCACCGCTTCATCCGCTCCGATCTGTTTGCCAACCCCGCCGATGCAGAGCGCTTCATGGTGCAGAAGGCACACACCTTCATCGACCAGATGGGAGATCGCATGTTCGAGCCCCGCAAACCGGCCGACAGCACCGCCTCATGATGCCGGCTGCGCTCGACGAGTTGCGCCAGGTGCTGGCCCGCACCGGCGAACGGCGGCTGATCTGGCTGGAAGGTGATGAGGCCGATTGCATCGCCCGAGCCGAGGCGCTGCTGAGCGGCGTCAGCTACTGGCTGGGGAATGGCCCGAGCGAGCACCACCCGCAACCGGCGGCCAAGGCGTTGCAGCGGCTCGGTCAGGAATGCGACACGCTTGTATTTAATACGTTCAGCGGTTTTCACCCCGACGCATTCGGGGCATTGGCAGGCACCTTGCGGGCAGGCGGTCTGCTGCTGCTGCTGACCCCGCCGCGGACCCAATGGCCAGCCTGGCCGGATCCAGACCGGGTACGGCTGGTGGCACAACCGGAAGACATGGTGCTGGCGGGTCACGGCTTTCTCGCTAGGCTGGTGCGGCTGCTGGTGGGTGACCCCGCCCTCGAGCTGACGCCCCCTGCCACAACGACCCCGTGGCAGCCGGTTGGGCCAGCGCGGCCATTGAGCTGTGATCAGGCGCGCGCCCTGCCCGCCATCCACAAGGTGTTGCACGGTCACCGCCGCCGCCCGCTGGTGTTGAGCGCGGATCGGGGCCGCGGCAAGAGCAGCCTGCTGGGGCTGGCCGCCGCCGAGCTGCTGCGCCAGCAACCCGATCTGCAGATCGTGGTGACGGCGCCCTCCCAGGCCACGGTCGCCACCCTGTTTGCTCACGCCGCCCGCGCCCTTGAAGACGCGCCGCAGCTGCTGACAGGACTCAGCTACTGCTCGCCCGATCGGCTGGTACACGAACCGCTGCAACCCGACCTGCTGCTGGTGGACGAAGCGGCCGCCATTCCGACCCCGCTGCTGGAAGCCATGCTGGCCCGGCACGGCCGCATCGTCTTCGCCACCACAGAACACGGCTACGAGGGCACCGGGCGCGGTTTTCACCTGCGCTTCAAGCGGGTGCTCGATCGCGAGACGCCCGGCTGGCAGGAGATCCACCTGGCCGAGCCGATCCGCTGGAGTAGCCGGGATCCGCTGGAGCCGCTGGTGTTCCGGCTGCTCGGCCTCAATGCCGAGGTCGAGACGCCGCCAGCACCCACCCACCCTGGCTGGCGCCTGCTCGAACAGGATGCACTGGCTGCCGACGAGGGACTGCTCCATCGGGTGTTCGGCCTGCTGGTGCTGGCCCACTACCAGACCACGCCGAGCGATCTGCGCTACCTGCTGGAGAGCCCGGCCCTCGACATCCACCTGCTGGAGCAGGGCACACATCTGCTCGGGGTGGCGCTGGTGGCCCGGGAAGGAGAGATAGCAGACGAGCTGGCCGAGGCGATCTGGGCCGGGCGACGGCGCCCGCGCGGCCATCTGCTGCCCCAGTCGCTGCTGGCGCACGCCGGCTTCAAAACCGCAGGCGCACGCAGCTACGCCCGGGTGATGCGCATCGCCATCCACCCGGCGCTGCATCGCCACGGGCTGGGGTCGCTCCTGCTGGCCCACCTCGAACAGCATTATCAGGCGGCAGGGCTCGACTATCTGGGCTCGGCCTTCTCGGCCAGCGCCGATCTGCTGCCATTCTGGTGCAAGGCCGGGCTCAAAGTGCTGCGCATCGGCCTGCAGCGGGATGCCGCCAGCGGCAGCCACGCCGCCCTGCTGCTCAAGGCGCTGCAACCAACACGGGCCGCCGAGCTGGCCGACTGGCACCAACGCTTCGTGCGCCAACTGCCGACCCTGCTGGCGGGCGAGCTGAAAAATCTTGAATCCGAGCTGGTGTGGCAGTGCCTGCAGGATGGTGAGGCCACCTCGAGCGGGCTCGATGAGTTTGATCAGAATGAGCTGGTCTGCTTTGCCCACCACCACAAACCGTTCGAGCTGTGCCAGCCCAGCCTGCAGCGCTGGCTGGCGGGCAACCTGACAACACTGGCAGAGCTTGACCCCGCCGAGCGGCAACTGCTGATCGCCACCATCTGGCAATATGCCGACTGGGGATCGCTGGCGGCCAGGCTGCAACTGGCAGGCAAGCCGGCAGTCATCAAGGCGCTGCGCAGCCTGCTGGCCCGGCTGCTGCCGCCCGCTACCACTCGATAGGCTCACCACGCCAGTCGAGGTAGCTCAGCTCGCCATCCGGCGTCAGCCGCGCCATCAGCGTGACCAGATGCGCGGCAGCCTGTTGCGGGCTGTGCAGACTGCCGGCGGCCAGGTTGCCGTGAAATGGACGAGATAACGCGGTATCCACTGTGCCCGGATGAAACGCCAGCAACTTGACGCCGGGCGCTCGTCTGGCGAGCTCGATGGCGGCACACTTGAGCAGCATGTTGAGGGCCGCCTTGGCGGCGCGATAGCCATACCAGCCCCCGGCGCGGTTGTCGCCGATGCTGCCGACCCGGGCACTGAGCACCGCCAGGGTACAGGGGCTCGACCCCAGCAGGGGCAGCAGCTGGCTGATCCAGCGCAGCGGCAGCAGGGCGTTGGTCTGGTAGAGCTCGGTCATGGCCTCGAGGTTGAGCGCCTCGAACCGCTTCTCAGGCCGGATGCCGCCCTGTTGCAGCAGGCCGTTGCAGATCACCAGCCAGCGCAGCCTCGGTGCCAGCTCGCCGATGCGGGCCACCACCTGCGCCAGCTGTTCATCACTGTAATCGCAGCGCAGCCAGTGCAGCTTGCTGCTGTTGAGCTCCGCCGGTTGCGGCTGGCGACTCACGGCGATGACGGGCGCGGCGCCCGCCGCCAGCCAGTGTTCGACCAGGGCGCTTCCCAGCCCACCGCCGGCGCCGATCACCACGACACTCTCTTCCATGACGAGCCCCCTTGTGGCGAGTGTGATGGCCTTCTCCATCGCCCCGCGCTTTTCCTGATAGGCTGATACGCGCCTTCCAGCCTGCGGGATCAAGCGGTTATGGAGGCGATCTTGTGTGGATCCCGCCGTCGTCGGCGGATCCATTCCTATACTGAGGGAAAACCGCAGCGGGTGCTGCCAGCGCAACCAGAAGCACGAGAGTGACCATGATGTCCAAAGACGGGGAAGAGCGTAAATCCATCCTGACCGAGAGCGGCACCAACGAGCTCGAGATCATCGAATTCCACCTCAAGAAGCAGCTGCCCGATGGCCGCGAGAAAATAGCCTATTACGGCATCAACGTCGCCAAGGTGCGCGAGGTGATCCGGGTGCCGGAGACCACCGACTACCCCAATGCCCAGCGCCACATGGTGGGGGTCTTCTCCCTGCGCGAGCGGCTGATCCCGCTGGTGGATCTGGCCGGCTGGCTCGGCATCCGCACCAACCCGGACAACAGCAACAAGGTGGTCATCGTCACCGACTTCAACAAGATGGCAAACGGCTTCCTCATCGACAGCGTCAGCAGAATCCACCGGGTCTCCTGGGAGGATGTGGAGTCCCCCAGCCAGTTCCTGGAGGCGGGCGAGAATGACTGCGTGGTGGCCGTGGTCAGGCGCGACGGCAACCTCATCATGATCCTCGACTTCGAGAAGATCATCGCCGACATCAACCCAGAGCTGAGCATGGAGAAGTACGATGTGACCCAGGATCGCAAGGTCATCATCGACGATCGCATGATGGCCATGCGCCAGGCCAAAACCATTTTGGTGGTGGACGACTCCGCCTTCATCCGCAAGATGATCGAGACCACCCTGCGCACCGCGGGCTACAACGTGGTGACCGCCAAGGACGGGGGTGACGGGCTGGAGATGCTGATGGAGTTCGATCGCCTGTCGCAGGAGGAGAAGATCCCGGTGGCCGAGTTCGTCAGCGGCATCATCACCGACGTGGAGATGCCCCGCATGGACGGCATGCACCTGCTCAAGCGGCTGCGCGATACCCCCGCCTTCAAGACCACCCCCATCGTCATGTTCTCGTCGCTGATGAGCGATGACAACCGCCACAAGGCGCTGCAGCTGGGCGCCAACGACACCATCACCAAACCGGAGCTGGGCCGAATGGTCGGCATGATGGACAACTTCCTGCTCGGTATCCCCATCCCCAGACCCGGCAACCTGTGAGGCCGCCGGACGGCCACGCAAGCAAAAGGGCGCCGAGGCGCCCTTTTGCTGCTTGATGGCTCAGCCCAGCCAGAGATAGAGCTGGTGAGCCGCCACCCCGGCGCACAGGCCGCCGATGGTGTGGGCCACGATGGCGCGAGAGGTGAGATGGCGATAGCCGAGCGCATCCAGCATGGCGGTGTGGGTGCTCAAGAAGCCGCTCCAGCACATGCCCATGGCGGTGAACACCGCCACCTCGTTGCCAGTGATCCAGCCCTTGCCGATGAAGGGGGGCACCAGCGACATGGCGGCCCCGACCGCCCCCAGCGAGGTGACCGGGAAGGCCACCAGCTCGGCATGGGTGAAGCCGAACAGCAGCTCGAACAGCCAGCCCACCTTGGCCGCCAGCACCGGCAGCAGCGCTACCCCCTGAAAAGCCTCACCGCTGTAGCCCTGCTCGCCCGGGCCGAAGGTCAGCAGCATCACGAAGGTGCTGATGATGAGCACCCCCGGGATCACCGCCATCCCCAGCTCCACCCCGGACTTGCCACCGTCCAGCAGGGCGTTGAGCACCCGCAGCCAGGTAGGGGCGACTTCCTGGCTCAGACCCGGTTTGGCCCCCACACTCGCCACCTCGTCGGTGATCGGAACCTCCCCCACCAGCGGGCGGATCATCCGCTGCATCAGCCGGGTCGACACCACGGAGCCGATGAGGGCGCCGAGCAGACCGATCAGCGCCGCGCTGGCGGTGGACTCGCCGCCCGGCAGTTGCAAGGTCGCCATGAAGGTCACCACGATCAGCCCCATGCCGAAGGCGGTGCCGAAGTTGGTGAGCGACACCAGCTGCCAGGGGGTGAAGCCCTTGCGAAAGCGGCTGTCCTTGGCGAGGCTGATCACCGCCGGGTTGTCAGAGAAGAAGGTCATCAGGGCCGCCAATGCGGTGCGCCCCGGCAGCCGGAACACCGGCTTCATCAGCGGAGCCAGCAGCACCTCCAGCAGGCGGATCACCCCGAACTCGCTGAGCAGCTGGCTGAGCGCGCCAGACAGCACGGTAATGCCCATGATGAAGAGCACAGTGTTGAGCAACAGCTGGTGGGCGGTGTTGAACAGGGTGTTGACCAGGGCGGAGAGGCCCATCTGGCTGCCGAGGTAGCCAAACAGGCTGCCGAGGATAACCAGCACCAATACCGGCTCCAGCCAGCGGCGAAGGGAGGCCGCTCCCTGGTGAGAATCTTTAACTACTTGATTTTCCATACCAATCCTGAAATCTGTCGCTGTGTGGTGAGTATTGTTGTTATGGCACCCATAAAGCAGGAGCCCTTGTCTTGCGACAAGGGCTCCTTGAATGACTCTTCCTGCTGGCCGCGAACCCGTGCCATACGGATTGACGCTTCGCCGCGCCAGCGGCTGAACCAGGGAAGAAACACGGGTGGCCGGACGATCCTGTCCAGTCTGTCCGTCTCGCGCCAGCGCGCCGGCCCACGGCCAGCCCGGCGACGAAACGGGGCGGCAGTATAACAACTGGGGCCTGCCAGCGAAACAAGGGGGGAGACCTGCGCCTTGCCACCCCCTCGCCTGTGCTGGCCGCCAACGAGCTCTACGGCTTCACCCCTTCGCTCTTCAACCACTTGCGCAGCCGGCCGTTGGCATTGTGATAGGGCGAGGCGGTATTGAACTGGATCATCCGCCCCAGCGGCCAGCGCTCATACCAGGGGCGACCGTACAGCTCATCGTTGCTGCGCTGCCCGATCAGCTCGACGATGCGGGCCCTGGCCGCCACCAGCCGGGTCAGCAGCTGCGGGTAGGTCAGCCCCTCATAGTCCCGATAGAATTTGTGCGCCAACCCGCCCAGCTCGTTCCATTTAAAACCGGTCTCGGGAAAATCCACCGGCAGACCCGCCGCATCCCGCTCGATCCACTTGATCAGCAGCTCATTCCAGCCGATGAGGTAGGCCACCAGATTGGCCACGCTCATGCGGGTGCCCTTGCTGTGCCCCTCCATCACCGGCTGCCGTGTCAGGCCCTCGGGGACGGCCTGCAAGGCCTTGAGCAGCTTGCCGAAGTTCATCTCGATGGCGAGCAGCAGCTCGGCCTTGTCAGCAGGGATCCCCATCACTTTTCTCCTGAATGCCCGCCACCCGACAAGCGGCGGGCGAGATTGCCGTCCACGGCCGGCGCGGGTAAGCTCGCCCCATCGGCCATCCATCTACTCATCCAGCAGCACCATGAACGACCTCGTGACCTACATCAGGGCCATCCATCGCCAGGCCGGGCCGGCGATCATCGTCCGCCAGCAGAGTGAACAGTACAGCGAGCAGGACGAGAGCGGCACCCTGACTCATCACCGGCAGACCCATTACTGGTTTGCCAACGACGTGGTCATCTGCCACCAGCTGGAGCTGGACGAAGAGCCCTCTCCGCAGATCTGCCCGGAGTGCTGGATCAGCTACTGGGTGGTCACCAGCCCCATTCCCATCACACCTGCGCGCAAGTTGTTCCACAACCCCTGCCAGGAGGCCTTCTGGCTCAAGATGCAGCAGATCACGCCAGCCGGCTGACCCGCTCTACCGGTAACCAACTCCCCATCAATACTGCTTGGTCTTGGAGGCAAACCCCGCCAGGAACAGCCCGGTCAGGAACATGCCGCAGAAGGCCTCGATGGCCGACAACAGCTGGAGCGGGGAGGAGGTCTGGGAGATGTCGCCATAGCCCAGGGTCACGAAGGTGACGATGCTGAAGTAGAGCGAGCGGCCCAGATGGTGGTAGGTAACCGAGGCCGGCGCCAGAAAATAGGTCAGGGTCGCCAGCAGGATCACCCCCATCGACAGCAACAGGCTGCGGATCGGCCGCTCACCAAAACCCCAGGTGATGAAGCTGATGAACTTGGCGGCGCACTTCAGGTAGCACAGCAGGGTGAGCCAGCCTTTCTTGAGCCAGCCGCTGCGCAGCCAGCACTCCTTGAACAGCTCTCTGGGGCTCGCCAGCGACTTCATCTCGTGCAGCTTCTCCTTGTAGTAACACTCGCCGGCATCGACGGTATCGCCCACGCTGGAGAAGAGCCGCTTGGCGTTGCGGTAGAGCTTGCTGGCTTCGCTGTGATCGACCCGGCCATTCTCGTTGTAGGCCACCTGCACCTTGTCCAGGTTGGTGTGCTCCATGGTGGCGTCGAAGTTCTTGGCCCGCACGTTGAAGTTTTTCAGCACCGCCCGGGAGGAGTGAAAACGGATCTCCTCGCACTCGATGGTGAAGTCCTGAAACACCCCGTCCTCCAGCGCCAGCTCCCGCTTCTTGGCCCAGGCCCTGTGGTCCCACAGCAGGGAGTCGAACAGATCGAGCCCGATCACCCCGCCGTTGACCCTCACCCCCTTGGCCGAGCAGTGCCACAGATAGACCTTGGAGTTGTTGACGGCGCCATCCAGCGAGAGCTCGTCCAGGCAGGTGAAGTCGAGCAACCGGCCGGAGATGATGGGGCTTTTCAGCTCGACGCCGCCGATGTTGAGCAGGCGGTGCTTGCCCAGCACCTGGGCCTCCCCCTTGTTGTTCTCGGAGACCGAGAGCAGGCTCTGCACCCGCTTCACCTCGTCCTTGCCGTGCTTGCCGGCCAGCCACATGCAGTAGGGTTCAAAGCGCGTCTCGGCGCGGATCAACCCGCTCTTGCGCAGGGACTCCAGCGCGCTCGAGGCTGTCTCATAGAGCCTGATCTTGTCGTCGCTCATGTAGAGACACAGGCTCAGCACGCAGCGGGAGCTGATGAAGCGGGCAATGCCGATCTGGAAGATCACCTGCTTGTCGATCTTCTGCTCCGTCATCCAGTCGTCGAAATGGGGCAGCGACGCCACCAGCAGATCCCAGATCAGGGGATAGTCGTTGGCCCGGCGCCACTCGTTGAACTGTTCGGGGGAAAGCTGCCAAAGCTCTGTAGCATTCATGGATGACCTCGCTCAAAAAACGGTTCCGTTTACCTGCTCCGGGCCTGGTACCCGATAAGCCTGCATGACCCGAACCGGGCAGGAGACGGACTCAGCAAGCCATCATACTAGCCGAGCCGACGAAGTCACTGATGGGGAGGGGACAGGGTGAGCCATGCGACAACTTGGCGCCGGTTGGCCCATTTATTGTCCGCAGTGAGTGCCAAATAGCGGCAAACAGGCAAAGAAAAAGCCCAGCATTGCTGCTGGGCTTTTGAATTGGCTCCTCCTACTGGACTTGAACCAGTGACATACGGATTAACAGTCCGCCGTTCTACCGACTGAACTAAGGAGGAATTAACTATCGGAGACCAGATATCGCTATCTCGTCGCCTTTATTGTGGTGCCCAGAGACGGAATCGAACCGCCGACACGGGGATTTTCAATCCCCTGCTCTACCGACTGAGCTATCTGGGCAAATGGTGCCGGCTACCGGAATCGAACTGGTGACCTACTGATTACAAGTCAGTTGCTCTACCTACTGAGCTAAGCCGGCACACTTTAAACCATTGTGCATGAACAAGTTTTTATTTCATGGCACCAAAATTTGGTGCCCAGAGACGGAATCGAACCGCCGACACGGGGATTTTCAATCCCCTGCTCTACCGACTGAGCTATCTGGGCGTGGGCGCTATTAAACGGATTTTAAGGCAGGTGGTCAACGGGAAATTTCACTTTTTGTCTCGTTCGTCTCTTTTTTGCTCAGGATCATCCATTTCCAGCACTTCTTCCTGCTCGGCACGGTTCTGGCGGCCCCAGACTCTGGGTTCCTCCCCCTTCAGCAGGCGGGCAATGTTCTCGTGATGGCGGATCAGAATGAGGCAGGAGAGCAGCGACACCGGCAACGTGTATTCCGGTTTGAGCAGGTAGGTAAAGAGCGGGGTCAGCAATACGGTAATGATGGAGGCCAACGACGAATAGCCGCTCACCAGCAGCACCAGCAACCAGGTGCCGATCACCGCGCCCCCCATGGTGAAACCGATGGGCATCATGGTGCCGAGCGCCGTGGCCACTCCCTTGCCGCCACGAAAGTGGAAGAAGATGGGGTACATGTGGCCGAGACAGGCAGCCACCCCGATAAAGCCGAGGTAGACGGGTTTGATCTGCAGATACCAGGCGAGGTAGACGGGAGCCGTGCCCTTGAGCACATCGAGCAGCAACACCACCACGGCCGCCAGCCGGCCACCGAGGCGCAGCACATTGGTGGCCCCCGGGTTGTGGGAGCCGTGATCACGGGGATCCGGCAGACCCGTGATGCGGGAAACCAGCACCGCACTGGACAGCGAGCCGCCCAGGTAGGCCAGAATAATCATCAAAATCGTCAGGGCCGTCATCTTGGTCGTTTTTACCACGATATGAATGGGGTATGATGCGGGCCACATTCTCTGGCGCCGACGTGGGGTTGCCCAACGCGTGTCGCCCAAACCGGCCGCCGGCACTCATCCGCTGGCCAGGCCTGCATCCCTGCGCTGTCATCACAGCCCATCAAGAGTAAAGAAGAAGTACTGTCATGGACAAGGTGTTTATTCGCGGACTCGAGGTTTTGACCACTATCGGTGTATACGAGTGGGAGAAAGGCATTCGCCAGAAGCTCTGTTTCGACCTCGAGATGGGGTTCGACAACCGCCCCGCCGCCGCAACCGACGATATCAAGCTGGCACTGGATTACGCCACCCTCTCTCGCAAGATCTGTGATCACGCCTCCAGCAAGGTAGTGGAGCTGGTCGAAACCATGGCCGAACAGGTCGCCATGCTGGTGCTGGCCGACGAACGAGTGCAGTGGGTCAAAGTCACCCTGACCAAACCGGGCGCCGTCCCCAACGCCGCCGGCGTCGGTGTCGAGATCCTGCGTCACCGCACCCCGGCCGCGAGCGCCAACTGATGACCCGCATCTATATCAGCCTGGGTTCCAGCCAGATGACAGGGAGTGCTGCATGACCTGTATCTACATCAGCCTGGGTTCCAACCAGATGACAGGGAGCACCGCATGACTCGTGTCTATATCAGCCTGGGATCCAACATCGAGCGGGAGCGTCATATCCGCGCCGGCCTCGATGCGCTGCAGGCCGAGTTTGGCGAGCTGCAGGTCTCCCGGGTGTTCGAGAGCGAGGCGGTGGGCTTCAACGGCCGCCCCTTCTACAACCTGGTGGTGGGCGCCGATACCGAGCTGCCGCTGGCGACCCTGTGCCAGCGACTGCGAGCCATGGAGTTTGCCCACGGCCGCGAGCCGGACGCCAAGAAGTTCGCCCCGCGCACCCTGGATCTCGATCTGCTGCTCTATGGCGAGCTGGTCTGCGAGACGCCGCTGGTGCTGCCGCGCGGCGAGATCCTCAGCAACGCCTTCGTGCTCTGGCCGCTGGCCGAACTGGCACCTGCCCTGCGCCATCCGCTGGATGGCCGCACTCTCGGTGAGCTGTGGGAGGGTTATGACAAGGCCTCCCAGCGGCTCTGCCCCATCCCCTTTCACTGGGCTGCGGGCGAATTGCAGCACCACTGAACAACAAGGGCACCCACGGGTGCCCTTGTTGTTGATGGACGGAGCTGATAACGGATAAGAAACCGTGATTGGGCCTGCGCCGGTGCAAGTGGCAGGATGGCCGCCATCACAGGAGAACCCCATGCCACTCGATACCATTCACGACTTCAACTGCCGGCTGCTGGCCGGGCTGCCCCATCAGCGCTTCGAGCACGAACCCATCCTCGATTACGCCACCGATGAAAAGGTGAGAGCCCGCCTTGGCTGGCAGGCCGAGTTCAGCAAAACCCTGTTTCTCAAGTTCAAGGATGGTCGCTTCGCCCTGCTGCTGACCCACAGGGACGGCCGACTCGACAACAAGGCGGTCAAGGCGGCGCTCGGCGCCAAGCCCTCCATCTGCACCGCCGACGAGATGCAGGCCCAGATCGGTTGCCTGCCGGGCGCGGTCTGCCCCTTCCTGCCCCGCGCCGACATTCCGTTGCTGGTGGATCCCACTCTCATGGCCCACCACGCCTTTACCTGGACGCCGGGCCACCCCGAGCAGACCTTCCTGCTGGAAACCGCCCACCTGGCCGGGCTGCTGACCCAGCTGCCCTGCCAGGTGAGCTACCTGCCAGCCCCCTGAGCCCACGGCTCAGCGCTTGTCCCGCGCCAGCTGGGCGAAGATCAGCGCCGCCAGCATCGACATCAGGCCGATGCAGAGGTAGGTGAGGTGAAAGCCTCCCAGCCACTGACCATCCGCCGCCGACGAGCCGGCAGAGAAGAGCCCCAGCAGGCTGGCGGCGATGGCCACCCCCAGGCTCATGGAGAGCTGCATCACCACCGACAGCAGGCCGTTACCGCTGCTGGCAAACTCTGGGCTGAGATCCTGCAGGGTCAGGGTGTTCATGGCGGAGAACTGCAGCGAGTTGATGGCGCCGAACACCATCAGCCAGCCCAGCAGCACCCCGTAGGGGAGCTGGTTGTCGATGAGGGAGAAGCTGGCGATCATCACCCCGAGCGCCAGGGTGTTGCCGATCAGGATGCGGCGATACCCGATGCGCGGAATGAGCTTGTTCACCAGCGTCTTGGTCAACATGGCCCCCAGCACGGTGGGGATCATGGTCATCCCCGCCTTGCTAGGCGAGAAGCCGAGCCCCAGTTGCAGAAACAGCGGGGTGAGAAACGGCATGGCGCCGCTGCCGAGCCGGGCAAACAGGTTGCCCCAGATACCGATGGCGAAGGTGCTGGTCTTGAACAGCCCCAGCCCGAACAGCGGCTCCTCGGCATTGGCGGCGTAGAGCCAGTAGCTCGCCATGGCGGCCAGCCCGAACAGCAGGGCAAACAGCGCCCAGCCGGTGGAGATGCTGTGCTCTCCCAGCCCCTGCAGGCCCACCGACACCAGCACCATGCCGGCGCTGAACATCACGAATCCCTGCCAGTCGAACTTGGCCGTGCTCTGGCGCAGATCCGGCATGAAGTACCAGCTCGCGATAAAGCCGAGCAACCCCACCGGCAGGTTGATGAGAAACACCCAGTGCCAGCTCGCCACTTCCACCAGCCAGCCCCCCAGTGCCGGGCCGATCAGCGGCCCCACCAGGCCGGGGATGGTGACGAACGACATCACCCGGAGCAACTCGTGCTTGCTGTAAACCCGCAGTACCGCCAGCCTGCCCACCGGCATCAGCAAGGCGCCACCGATCCCTTGCAGCACCCGCGCCGCCACCAGCAGCGGCAGGGAGTTGGCGGCCGCGCAGGCCAAAGACCCCAAGGTAAACAGCAGGATGGCGGCCAGATAGATGCGGCGGGTGCCAAATCTGTCCGCCAGCCAGCCGGAGGCGGGAATGAGCAGCGCCACCGTCAGCATGTAGGCGATGATCACCGACTGCATCTGCAGCGGGCTCTCGCCCAGAGTCTCGGCCATGCTCGGCAGGGCGGTGTTGAGGATGGTGCCATCCAGCGTCTGCATGAAGAAACCGACCGCCGTGAGCGGCGGCAGCCATTTGCGCTGGGCAGGGGTCACCATGTGTGTGCTATCGGGCATCTGCAGCCACCTCCTCTTCAGACAAAAAAAGACCCGCACAAGCGCGGGTCATCTCATTACATCAGGCATCAGGCTGGCCGAGCATGGCTCTGAGCTGCTCTTCCAGGCTGGGCTCGGGCGCCTTGAGCGTATCAAGGAACAACCGCTCTATGCCCGCCTTGTCCTGACTTTTCACGATGAACACCAGCCGGGACTGGGCCTTGCCTTCCGGCCACTCTCCCAGCGCCTGCAGCGGATAGAGCTGACCATGCACGCCGTGGATCACCACCGGCTGGCTCTCTCCCTCCAGCTGCAAGATGCCCTTGAGCCGCAGCAGCGCATCGCCGTATTGCGCCTGCACCGCATCGATGGCGGCCAGCAGGCGGGACGGCTTGAGCGGCTCGCCGATACGCAGGGCGAAACTCTCGATATTGCCGTGCTCGAAGTGGGTCGGCGCGGCCGTGCCCACCTTGGCGGCGAACGGCTTCATCTTCGGCTGCATCGGCGAGGCCAGCCCCTGTTTCGGGGATTCGGTGCGCAGCCAGGCCAGCAGCTGGCGCACGTCGCGCCCGGCCGCCTCGTTGTAGGCCCCCAGCTTCTCCAGCACGGCGGGCGAGAGCACCCCGTTGCTGACCCGCTCGATCGGGGCCGCCGGATTGAGGGCCGCTAGCTGGGCTTCGACCCGCTCCAGCTGCTCGCCATCCACCAGGTCGCCCTTGCTCACTACCAGCAGATCCGCCAGCGCCACCTGTTTCACCGCTTCATACTGAGCCGCCAGCTGTTGCTCGATATGGCCGGCATCCACCACGGTGACGGTGCCGTCGAAACGGTAACGCTGGGCGATAAAGCCCTCCTCCCTCAACGTGAACAGCACGGGGGCCGGATCGGCGAGGCCAGTGGTCTCGATGATGAGCCGTTTGAACGGTTTGATCTTGCGCTGAATGGCCTTCATAAACAGCCCCTGCAGCGCCTCCACCAGGGAGCCCTGCACCGAGCAGCAGATACAGCCGGAATCGAGCAGCACCACCTGCTCGTCCACCTGCTGCACCAGGTGGTGATCCAGCCCTACCGAGCCGAACTCGTTGATCAGCACCGCGCACTCACCAAGCTCGGGCTGCTTGACCCAGTGGTTGAGCAAGGTGGTCTTACCGCTGCCGAGAAAGCCGGTCAGCAGGGTCACAGGGATACGCGTATCTTGCATGTCCGTCATAGGGATGACTCCCCTCTGGTCGGCAGGGTGATGAGTAAGCGAGTGTCTTGCATATCGGTCATGTCAGATCCTTACCGGTTGGCAAACAGGTCGGCGAGCCAGCGGTTTTCGAAGCGGCCGTGGGGGTCGAGCTCGCCCTTGAGGGCCAGGAAGTCGTGCCAGCGCGGCAGCAGCGCCGGGAAGTCGTAGAGATCCATCGCCAGGTGCTTGCCGAAGTGCGGGATGCCGCCGAGCGGCACCAGCAGTTGCTGCAGCTCGCGCATCTGCTCCATGGAGCCGTTGACGAAGGTGCCGTCCGCCGCCAGATAGACCAGGAACCCGATCCAGCAGACCGACTGATCATAGGCGGCGCTGAGCCAGGCCTTGGAGGGGCCGGTGCAGCGCAGGATAAAGGGATAATGCAGTACGCCGGGGTTGGCCTGCTGCCACGCCTGCAGGGCCTCCAGCGCCTCGTTCATGCGATGCAGCGGCACCGCCACCTCGCAGTTGATCTGGGGCGCCGGGATCCCCTTGCAGAGGATCTGGTAGACGTTGCCCACCAGATCGGAGGCATCCTTGAAGCGGCGCACCGTCTCGAAGTGCTCGCCGGCCAGCGCCTCATCCTTGGTGTCCTTGGCCATCTTCTGCAGAGTCGCATCTATGGTGGCATTCATGCGGGCGTCGATGTCGCCCTCCAGCAACAGCGGCTCGCTGCCACCGGCGCGGTAGCGGGCCACCTCTTCCTCGGAGGCGGGATCCACCAGCCAGATGTGGCTCTCGCCGGTCCAGGCGAACCACCAGCTCTTCACGAAGGCGTGCTCGCGGTTGAGCCGCTCGTTGTGCGCCAGCAGGAAGGGATAGTCGGTGGTGAACTTGGTGCAGCGCATGATGCGGTTGGGCACGGTCTGCAGGGTGACGTCGAGCAAAATGCCGAGCATGCCCATGCCCATCACGAAGGCGCCGAAGCGTGGATCGCTGCGGTCCACCCGGATGATGTCGCCACTCGCCAGCATCACCGTCATCGCCTCTACCGCATCGCACAGTGCGGACTGGTGCAGCCCCTGGCCGTGAGTGCCGGTGCTGAGGGCGCCGCCCAGGGTCTGGATGCCGATGACGCCGGGGGATGCGGGCAGCATCCGCTCCATGGCGATGAGATCGGCGTAGACGGTGTCGAGCGGGGTGCCCGCCTGATAGATGACGGTGTCGGCGGTCTGCCCTAGCTGGCCACGCAGGTGGTGCAAGTCCACCAGCAGCGCCTGGCTGCCCTCGGCATAGACGCTGTGGATGGGTTCGAAGGAGAGGCCGGAGCCGATGAGGCGCAGCTTGCGCTCGGGGTTTTCCCGCAGCAGTTGCTGCAGTTCGTCGCGATTCTTCGGACGCCACACCTGCTCCAGTGCGCCGAGCGGATTGGTCCTGGACCAGTTGAACAGCACCTCCCGCTGACCTATCGCCTTGATGCTGTGAAATGCCTGGAACCTGACCGTCATACCGCCCCTCATCTTTATTGACGTCAAAATGAGCGCCAATTCTACCGAAAAGCGGGGCGCAAGGCATGAAAAACAAGCCCCTACAGTCGGGGGTGGATAGGGGAGAGCGCCTCTCCCCTCGCCTCAGCGCGTCTGCTGAGTCAGTGCCAGCAGCATGCCGAATCCCACCAGCAGCCCGCCAAACACCCGATCAATCCAGTGGCGCACCGCCAGCAGCCGACCCCGCACCGAGTCGGTGGAGAAGAAGATCGCCACCGCACTGAACCAGACGGCGTGGGCCAGCACGATGAAGGCGCCGTAACCGAGCTGGACCGCCAGCGGCGTCTGCGGCTGCACCACCTGCATGAACAGACTGACGATGAAGATGGTGGTCTTGGGGTTGAGCACATTGGTCAGAAAACCGGTGCGCAGCGCCCCTAGGCTGGAGAGGGCGGGCTGCTCGGCCAGCACCTCGGCGGTCACCGGTTTGGCCCGCAGCATCTTGATGCCAAGGAAGATGAGGTAGGCAGCCCCCGCCAGCTTGATGAGACTGAACAGCCAGAGCGACTGCTGGATCAGCAGCCCCACCCCGAGCAGGGTGTAGGTGACGTGCACGCAGACCCCGGCGCCGATGCCGAGCGCCGTCAGCACCCCGCTGCGACGCGAGAGCAGCAGGCTGTTGCGCGACACCATGGCGAAGTCGGGCCCCGGGCTGATGACGGCAAAGAAGGTAATGGCTACTACGGCTAACAATTCGGTCATGAAAATAGTCCTGATCACATGGAATATCGGCTATTTTATTTGGCCATAGCACCAATAACGAACGATAACTTCTGACATGAACGGTGAGAATGATTCACAGAAAAGCCTGTCGCTGCCGGCCCTGACCGCGCTGCGCTGTTTCGAGGTGGCGGCCCGTACCGAACACTTCAGCCGCGCCGCCGACGAGCTGCACCTCACCCACGGCGCGGTCAGCCGGGCGGTACGCCTGCTGGAAGAGGATCTCGGGGTCATGCTGTTCGAGCGGCGCCAGCGCCGGGTCTTTCTGACCGAGGCGGGGGATCGGCTCTATCAGGCGGTCAGGGAGGGGCTGGGCGGCATCCGCCAGACGGCGCAGGCGCTGCGCCGGCAGGGGCGGCCGACGTCGCTGGTCATCTCCTGCGAGCCAACCCTGCTGATGCGCTGGCTGATCCCGCGCTGGCCCGCCTTCCAGGCCCTGCATCCCGAGCTGGACGTGCACCTGATGGCCGGTGGCGGTGCCCTCAGCTTCGGCAGCGGCATCGATCTCGCCATCCGGCGCAACGACTTCCAGTGGCCGGCCGAGCTCTACAGCCAGCCGCTGTTCGAGGAGCTGACCGGGCCGGTCTGCCAGCCGGGCAAGGTGGCACAGTTCTTCGAGACGGGGGCCAACGGCCCGGCCCTGCGCCCTGCAGCCCCCCGCCTGCACACCAAGACCCGGCCGGGAGCCTGGCAGGAGTGGTTGCAGCACGCCGGCCAGTCCGCCGGCGAGGAGGCGCCGGGGCAGACCTTCGAGCATTTCTACTTCAGCCTGCAGGCGGCCGTCGCCGGGTTGGGGGTCGCCATCGGCCCCTACCGGCAGGTGTGCGACGACATCGAGGCCGGCCTGCTGGTGGCGCCGCTCGGCTTTTGTCCCGACGGCACCGGCTACCACCTGCTCGCCCCCGCCCCGCCCGCTCCCGGCAGCGCCCACGCCAGGCTGGCGGAGTGGCTGCAATCCCTCACCTGATGGCTCAGGCAGAAGCCAGCTGCGCCGTGCGGTCGACCTGAGGCTGGGCCAATGCAGCCTGAAAGTCGCGCAGCGGCAGCGGACGGCCAAACAGATAGCCCTGCAGGTAGTCGACGCCTTTGCGTTTCAGGTAGTCGGCCTGCTGGCGCGTCTCCACCCCCTCGGCAACCAGCGCGAGGCCGAGCCGGGTCCCCAGATCGATCACGTTGTCGACTATGTGCTCGGACAGGGATTCGGTGCCGATCCTGCCGATAAATGACTGATCTATCTTGAGATAGTCCACATGGAACTGCTGCAGGTAGTGCAGGCTGGAGTGGCCAGTGCCAAAATCGTCCATGGCCAGCCTGACCCCCATCTGGTCGAGCTGGCGAAACAGCATCAGGGTCTGGGGATCCGCCACCAGAAGCTCCCGCTCGGTCAGCTCCAGCACCAGTACTACCTGGCCCGGCGCGAAGTGATCGAGGAAGCGCCGGCACTCGGCAAGCAGCGCCATGTCGCGACAGTGGGCGGCACTGATGTTGAAGCTGATGTGAAACCCGTCGGGCACCAGGTCGCGCTCCATGCTCAGCTCGCGGGCCACCTCCTCCATCAGCAGGCTGGTCATCGGCACGATCAGACCGCTCGCCTCCGCCTGGGGGATGAAGAAATCCGGGCGGATCAGCCCGGCCGTCGGGTGCTGCCAGCGCATCAACACCTCGGCCCCGATCACCCGCTCGCTCCCCGCCGCCACCAGCGGTTGCAAATAGGGCACAAACTCCCGATTGCGCAGGGCTCGCGCCAGCTCGACCTCCGGTGAACGGGGCCGTCCCAGCAGCCACCAGATGAGCAGGGCGAAGCCGAGGGAGATCCCCAGCAACAGCAAAATGGCCCAGCGCCTGGCCTGCCACAGGGAGTTCCAGAACGAGGGCACCTCGTGCCCGGCATAGATCGAGAGCGGATAGCGGCTGGAGTGGATCTCATGGCTGGCCAGCATCGGCTGCGGCTGTCCCCCTTCGCTCAGCACGCCCCGCTCATCCAGCCACTGCTGCCCCACGTGCAGCAGCAGGGTGCAGGGCCGTCCGCTCAGCACCAGCATGAAGCGCAGGTACTCGCCGTCTATGGTGCTGAAAGCGGCCCCCTTGCCATGGCTGTCGCGCAGGGCCAGCAGGGGGTGGTGGGCCCGCACCTGGTTGCCCGCCAACAGCAGCAGCCGTCCACCGCTGTAGCGCTCGAGCCGATCCGGCCACTGGATGGCACCGAACAGCGAGTTGCAGTAGATCCCGTTCTCCCCCACCAGGTTGACGGTGCGCACGAAGGGCACCAACGCCACCTGCTGGCGCAGGGTGAACAGGGCCTGCTCGCACGGCTGATCGATGAAGGGAAAGAGCGAGCGGTTCGCACTCTCGGCGTGGGCCAGCATGGTTTCCATCAGGGTCACCGCCTGTCTGGCGGAGTGCTCGGACTGACGATCCAGAGCGTGCATATGACTGTTGTAGATGGCCCAGCCGCCGAGCGAGAAAGGCAGGCTGAACAGCAACAGGGTGCAGCCAAGACGGAGCCAGGGACGGGAGAAATCCAGATTGGGCAGCGACATCGACATAGCGGGACCAGACAGCAAACATGGCAGCCCACCTTAACAGCCGATGCTGAACCCAGCCCTAATGTGTGCAAAAAACAACCAAGCATGCCCAGAACAAAAACAAAAGCCCCGGCACGGACCGGGGCTTTGCATCAGCACGGGAGCGCCATGACGGCGCCGACCCTTACACCGCTTGCTGCAGGATCACCGCATCGGCCTTCTTGGTGTAGGAGGCGATCTCGTTGAAGTTGAGGTAGCGATAGGTGTCGGCCGCAGTGGCGTCCAGGGTCTTGGCGTACTGCAGGTACTCGGCCACGGTCGGGATCTTGCCGATGATGGCGGCAACCGCAGCCAGCTCGGCAGAGGCCAGATAGACGTTGGCACCCTTGCCCAGACGGTTCGGGAAGTTGCGGGTGGAGGTGGAAACCACGGAGGCCCCTTCCGCTACCCGCGCCTGGTTGCCCATGCAGAGGGAGCAGCCCGGGATCTCGATGCGGGCACCGACCCGGCCGAAGATGCCGTAGTAGCCCTCTTCGGTCAGCTGATCCTTGTCCATCTTGGTGGGCGGGGCGATCCACATGCGGGTCGGCAGCTCGCCCTGATACTTCTCGAGCAGTTTGCCGGCGGCGCGGAAGTGACCGATGTTGGTCATGCAGGAACCGATGAACACCTCGTCGATCTGGTCGCCAGCCACGTCGCTCAGCAGACGGGCATCGTCCGGATCGTTCGGCGCGCACAGGATCGGCTCCTTGATGGTGGCCAGATCGATCTCGATGATTTCGGCGTACTCGGCATCCTTGTCCGCTTCCATCAGCACCGGGTTGGCCAACCACTCTTCCATCCCCTTGATGCGGCGAGTGATGGTGCGTACATCGCCGTAGCCTTCGGACAGCATCCACTTCAGCATCACGATGTTGGACTTCAGATACTCGATGATCGGCTCTTTATCCAGCTTGATGGTGCAACCGGCGGCGGAACGCTCGGCGCTGGCGTCGGCCAGTTCGAACGCCTGCTCCACCTTCAGGGTCGGCAGACCTTCGATCTCGAGGATGCGGCCGGAGAAGATGTTCTTCTTACCCGCTTTCTCGACGGTCAGCAGCCCTTTCTGGATGGCGGCGTAGGGGATGGCATGGACCAGGTCACGCAAGGTGATGCCCGGCTGCAACTCGCCCTTGAAGCGCACCAGCACGGATTCCGGCATATCCAGCGGCATCACGCCGGTGGCGGCGGCGAAGGCCACCAGACCGGAGCCCGCCGGGAAGGAGATGCCGATGGGGAAACGGGTGTGGGAGTCACCACCGGTACCCACGGTATCCGGCAGCAGCATGCGGTTCAGCCAGGAGTGGATGACGCCGTCACCCGGACGCAAGCTCACGCCGCCACGGTTCATGATGAAGTCCGGCAGGGTGTGGTGGGTCTGTACGTCGATGGGCTTGGGATAGGCCGCGGTGTGGCAGAAGGACTGCATGGTCAGATCGGCGGAGAAGCCGAGGCAGGCCAGATCTTTGAGCTCGTCGCGGGTCATCGGGCCCGTGGTGTCCTGGGAACCGACCGTGGTCATCTTGGGTTCGCAGTAGGTGCCCGGGCGGATGCCCTTCACGCCGCACGCCTTGCCCACCATCTTCTGGGCCAGGGTGAAGCCCTTGCCGGTGTCGGCGACAGGCTGCGGACGACGGAACACGGTGGAGAACGGCAGACCCAGCGCTTCGCGGGCCTTGTCGGTCAGGCCGCGGCCGATGATCAGCGGGATACGGCCACCGGCGCGCACTTCGTCGATCAGCACGTCGGTTTTCAGTTCAAACTGCGCCAGCACCTGGTCGGTGCCGTGCTTGCAGATCTTGCCGGCAAACGGGTAGATGTCGATGACATCGCCCATCTCCAGTTTGGAGACATCCACCTCGATGGGCAGAGCGCCGGCATCTTCCATGGTGTTGAAGAAGATCGGGGCAATCTTGCCACCGAGGCAGACACCGCCGGCGCGCTTGTTCGGCACGTGCGGAATGTCGTCGCCCATGAACCAGAGCACCGAGTTGGTGGCGGATTTACGGGAAGAACCGGTACCGACCACGTCACCCACGTAAGCCAGCGGGAAACCTTTCTCTTTCAGGGCATCGATGGTCTTGATGGGGCCAATGACGCCATCCTTGTCCGGGGTGATGCCGGGACGGGCGTTCTTCAGCATGGCCAGCGCGTGCAGCGGAATGTCCGGGCGGGACCAGGCGTCCGGCGCCGGCGACAGGTCGTCGGTGTTGGTTTCGCCGGTCACCTTGAACACGGTGACGGTGATCTTCTCGGCCAGTTCAGGGCGGGAGAGGAACCACTCGGCGTCGGCCCAGGATTGCATCACCTGCTTGGCGTGGGCATTGCCCGCCTTGGCCTTCTCTTCCACGTCGTGGAAGGAATCGAACATCAGCAGGGTGTGGGAGAGGCCCTTGGCGGCAAGAGGAGCCAGGGTCCCGTGGTCCAGCAGGTCGATCAGCGGCTGAATGTTGTAACCACCCTGCATGGTGCCCAGCAGCTCGACGGCCTCGGCAGCGCTCAGGATGGGAGAGTGGGCTTCGCCCTTGGCGACGGCGGTGAGGAAGCCGGCTTTGACATAGGCCGCTTCATCAACACCAGGGGGAATACGGGAGGACAACAGCTCTTTCAGAAAGTCTTGTTCGCCGGCGGGCGGGTTCTTCAGCAGCTCGACCAGGGCGGCGACCTGCTCTGCGTCCAGAGGTTTGGCAACCACGCCTTCGGCGGCACGTTCTGCGACGTGTTTACGGTATGTTTCAAGCACGACTAATTCCTCTTTGGTCTTTTTTTGGGGTTCGCCCACGCTCGCGGCGATCGTCCTTGCGGGACACCCGTAGGGTGCCCCCCACTATATAAGTTTTAACGACTAATTAAAATCCAAAGCCTGTACAGATATTCATCAAAACAACATAACCATCTAAAGTTGCTGGTGTTTTACAAACAGATAAATGGCACACCAGAAATAAGTTAACAAAAAGGCAGCATTTGACCGCTATTCGAATGTGCTGCCCAATTGCAGATAGAACATGTCGTTGCCCCCCTCCGCCATGCCGTAGCCGAGGAAGATGGGGCCGAGGAAGCTCTCCACCCCCACGTAGACGGAGCCGGCGGTGAAGGAGCTCTCCATGCTGATGTCTTCGCCCTTGTCCCACACCCCGCCCTGCTCGAGGGAGCCGCCCAGATAGAGCGGCGCCCGCAGCGCGCCGAAGTCGTTGTCCGCCACCCGGTAGATGTAGCGCAGCCCGCCAAACAGGCTGTAACGGCCGCTCAGCTGATAGCGCTGGAAGCCGGACATGCGGAACAACCCGCCCAGATCCTGCACGAACAGCGGCAGCTCTTCCTGGGAGGTAGAGCCCCCACCCTCCAGCAACAGGTTCAGGCTGTGTCTGTCCCAGGACCAGGGCTTGACCATCGCCAGGTGATAGTTGACCCCCTCATAGCGATCATCTATGTCACTGTTATTATCCAGCCGGACGGCGGAGTACCCCCCCTTGATGTCCCAGTAGGCGCCCTGATAGGGGAAGTAGCGGCTGTCGAGGGTATCGTGCTCGAAGCGGACATAGGGGCCCCAGGAGGAGGCATCCACCTTGGCATCCGCCACGTTGCGCACATCGATGTCGCCCACCTTCCCCTCCAACCCGAGCGAGAGGCGGCTCCAGGGCTGGCGATTCCAGCCCACCGCCAGATCGACGTTGGTGAAGTTGTACTCGGCGTCGACATAGCTCACCTCATTCGCCGCCCGCGTCTCCTCGGGGATGAAGATACGACGCTGGGTCTTGTCATAGGCCAGGCTCGCCTCGCCAAAAAAGGTCTGGGAGGGCTCCAGCGGGGTGTAGAAGTCAGTCTTGAAGTGCTTGGCGGTGCCGAGCGATGCCTCGGTCAGCCACTCGGCCCCCCAGTCGTTGACGTTGGTGAGGGTGTAGGACATGCCCACGTTGTAGTTGGAGCTGCTCTCGAAGTCATCGGAGAAGCCGAACTGGAAGTTGAGGTAGCCCGGCCCCCAGTTCTTCTCGCTGGCGTCCACCACCAGCACGTTCTCGCCGCCCCGCTCCTCCACCTCGTAGGTGATGCGATCGAACGACTCCAGCGCATAGAGCCGGCGAATGCCCGCCTCCAGGCTCTCGTTGGTCTGGATCTTGTCAGGCCGCACCTTCAGCATGGCATGCACCGTCTCGTCGGAGAGACGGGACTTGTTGATGATCTCCACCTTGTCGATGTAGTAGGCGGGCTGGCCGCTGCGCTCGGCGCGCCGGCTCAGCTTCTGGTTGCGATAGGCGGCATAGGCGGCGGGCGACAGAGAGAGCGCATCCAGCTGGGCCGAGGCACGGTTGGCCACCTGCTCCCCGAGCTTGATCCCCTCCGGCATCAGGGCGAAGTCGGCGATACCCATGTTGCCGAACTCAGGCGTCAGCAATACGTCTCTGGGCCCCATCAGCGCCTTCTGTTTCTCGGTGCCGACCTGGGTCATGTAGGTGGTGAGCTGATCGATCATGGCCAGCCCCGACTTCAAGGACTCGCGGGTGCGCAGCTTGGCGCTGATGTCCACCGCGATCACCACGTCGGCCCCCATCGCCTTGGCCACGTCCACCGGCATGTTGTTGACGGTGCCGCCATCGGCCAGGATGTGGCCCTCCCACTCCACCGGCTTGAGAGCGCCGGGAATGGACATGGACGCCTGCATCGCCTTGGCGAGGCTGCCGTGGTCCAGCACGAAGGGGGTCACCGTCTCCATGTCGGTGGCCATGGCGCGATAGGGAATGGGCAGATCGTCGAAGCTCTTCTGCACCGGCAGGTTGGAGGTGGCGTGGCGCAGCAGGCTGGCCATGGACTGGCCCTGGAAGAAGCCGTCGGGGAACTGGACCGAGTCGCCATTGACGCCGATGTCAGTGCGCAGCTGATACTGCTCGCTCTGCTGCTTCTTGCGCAGGGAGAGCTCGTCACGCCCCACCTTGTCCTGATAGCCCTTGTTCCAGTCGATGGCCAGGGTGGTGCGCTCCACCTCTTCGGCGCTGAGCCCCATGGCGTACATGCCCGCCACGTAGGAGCCCATGCTGGTGCCCACTATGATGTCGACCGGGATGCGCTTCTCTTCCAGCACCTTGAGGATGCCGATGTGGGCTGCCCCCTTGGCACCACCGCCGCTGAGCACCAGGGCAATTTTGGGCCGCTCGGACTGGGCCGCCGCCATCAGCGGCAGACAGGCCAGCAATATCAGGAACAGGGGGTTCCATCCTCGACGAAAGATGCGCATATGATTTTCCATTGAATCCAGGGCGAGCCAGCTAGGCAGTGAAGCCTACTATAAGGGGCGGCCGGCGAACCGCAACAGTTGGCAGGGGATATCGGCACGCATTGCGATGCTGGCCGCCCATGCGGCGATGTGAGCGCAAACGTAATCCGTCAATAAAGTGGGTCGGCCTATCAAGGGTGACGCCGGGCTGCCGCTAATATGTCCTCAATCCCGTGTTCACACACCCGAGTCACTCCTATGCTTGCAAGCCTGACACTCAAACAGAAAATTCTGGCCACGGTCACCCTGGCCGTGGTGCTCTCCTGCCTGCTGGTTGGCTACTTCAGCCAGCGCTCGGCGCAGCAGCTGATCGAAAGCCGTATGTTCGAGCAGGAGCTGCCCAACCTGACCCAGCGCATCGGCAAGGAGATCGAGAAGGATCTCACCTCGGTCGCCGGCGCCGCCAGACAGCTGGCCAACGATCGCTTCGTGCTGGACTGGGTGGCCCGCGGCATGCCCAAGGAGCAGGAGTCGATCCTGATCGACCAGCTCAAGGACATGGCAGCCCAGTACGGGCTGGTCACCGCCTCATTCGCCGATCGCCAGAGCGCCGCCTACTACAACCAGGATGGCTTCCTGCGCAACCTCACCCCGGAGCAGGATGCTTGGTTCTATGGCTACACCAAGAGCCAGCAAGACCTAATGCTCAGCATCTTTCGCGAGAGCAACGGCGAGGTGAAGCTGTTCGTCAACTTCCAGCAGCTCAATGGCCGCGGCCTCGCTGGCCTCGCCAAGTCCCTCGACAGCATGGTCAGCATGCTCGCCAACTTCCGCATCGGCGACAGCGGCTTCGTGTTCATGACCGACGGCAGCGGCAAGGTGAAACTGCACCCAGACGCCAGCCGCATCGACCGTGACAGCCTGGCCCAGCTGGCAAGCGGCAGCGGCAACCTGCTGAACAAGCAGCCCTTTGCCGCCACCCACGCCGAGATCGACGGCCAGCCGGTGGTGCTGGCCAGCAGCTACATTCCGCTGCTCGACTGGTATCTGGTGGCCCAGGTGCCGGAAGCGGAGATCTATGCCGAACTGGACCGTGCCCGCCTGCACATCCTGCTGGTGAGCCTGGCCATCGCCGCCGGCATGGGGCTGCTCGGCATGCTGCTGGCCGGCTCGGTGAGCCGCCCGCTCAACCAGCTGGCCCGTCTGTTCCGCGAACTCGGCAGCGGCGACGGCGATCTGACCCAGCGCCTCAAGGTGGAGGGGCGGGATGAACTGGCCCAGGTGGCCACCGGCTTCAACAACTTCGTCGCCAAGATCCACGGCTCCATCGAGCAGGTGGCGAGCAACTCCCGCCAGCTCGCCGCCACCGCCAACGAAGTGGCCGCCAAGGCCCAGCTGACTCAGCACAACTGTACCGCCCAGCGCGATCGCACCGTGCAGGTGGCCACCGCCATCCACGAGATGGGCGCCACCGTGAGTGAAATCGCCGGCAATGCCTCGCTGGCGGCCGATGTGGCCAAGCAGGCCAACGAACAGGCCGACGCCGGCGCCCTGGTGGTAGCCCAGGCCCGTCACGGCATCGTCGGCCTCTCCGGCGAGATTGAGCAGGTGGCCGGGGTGATCGAGTCGCTGGCCAGCCAGACCGACTCCATCGGCAGCATCCTCGACACCATCCGCAGCATCTCGGAGCAGACCAACCTGCTGGCGCTCAACGCCGCCATCGAGGCCGCCCGCGCCGGGGAACAGGGCCGCGGCTTCGCGGTGGTGGCCGACGAGGTGCGCAACCTCGCCAGCCGATCCGCCGCCTCCACCGCCGAGATCCAGGGCATGATCAACCGGCTGCAGGAGCAGAGCGCCCGCGCCGTCAGCGCCATGGCCCAGGGCCGCAACCAGAGCCTGGACGTGGTGACCCAGGCTGATGAGGCCAACGGCGCCCTCGGCCAGATCACCGCCCACATCACCCAGATCAGCGACATGAACATCCAGGTCGCCACCGCCACCGAAGAGCAGTCCAGCGTGGTGGGCGAGATCAACCGCAACGTGGAAGACATTAACCAGCTCACCATGGAGACCGCCGACATCGCCCACCAGCTGACCGAGTCGAGCCGCAGCCTGCAGCACCTCTCCGGCGAGCTGGACAAGCTGGTCGGCAACTTCCGGCTTTAAGACTTCTGGCATCATGAGGGGCGCTATGGCGCCCCTTTTTGTTGGTTGTTTGTTAACAACAACTCAAGTTGGCGCCAAATCCGTCGATTTATACTCTGACAATTCACATCGTCATGATCAGCGAGGAAAACCCATGCTAGAAGGTAAACTGACGCTCAAATTGCAGCTGATCCTGGCTGTCACCGTGCCCTGTCTCGCCCTGCTGCTGGTGGGCGGTGCCAGCCTCAAGAGCATGGGCACCATCCAGCAGCAATCCACCGAGCTTTACCAGAACACCGCCACCCCCATGCGCGCCATGGCGGAGGTGGTGTCGCGCATTCCCCGCATGCGGGTCGGCATCGACATGATGCTGCTGCAGGATACCTCTCTCAAGGATGCGAAGGGGGTGATCACCCGGGTCAAGGAGAGCCGGGAGGAGGACATTCCCGAGATGCGTCAGGCCATGCAACAGGCCGTCACCGCCCAGACCGACCCCGCCGCCAAAGCCAATGCCCAGCAGTTGCTCAGCCAGTTCGAGGGAATGGCGAGCAACGAGCTGGCTCCCATGCTGCAGGCGCTGGAACAGGGCGACATGGAAGCGGCAAGGGGCATCTATCGGGATCGCTATACCGTCACCTACGGCACCATGCGCAAGGATGCCAACGCCCTGCTCGACGGCCTGATCCAGCAGGCCCAGCAGCGTCATCAGCTCGGTGAACAGAGCTATGCCAGCGGGCGGCTGCAGATGATCAGCATCATCACCGGCGCCATCCTCATCTCGCTGCTGGTCTCGGTACTCATCCTGATGAACCTCAAGCGCCGGGTCGGCTTCCTGCAGCAGTACATCGGCTATGCCGCCGAACACCTGGCGCTGGATTCCCGTGCCCAGCTGAACGGCAATGACGAGCTGGCGGAGATCACGGTGAGCTTCAATCACTTCGTCAGCAAGATCCACAGCGCCATCGAGCAGGTGGCCCGTAACTCCCACCAACTGGCCGCCACGGCCGACGAGGTGGCCGCCAAGGCCCAGCTGACCCAGCAGAACTGTACCGCCCAGCGCGATCGCACCGTGCAGGTGGCTACCGCCATCCACCAGATGGGCGCCACCGTCACCGAGATCGCCGGCAACGCCTCCCTCGCCGCAGAAGTGGCGAGACAGGCCAACGAGCAGGCGGATGCGGGTGCCGGCGTGGTCGCCCAGGCGCGCCACGGCATCGTCGGTCTCTCCGACGAGATTGCACAGGTCGCCGGGGTGATCGAGTCGCTGGCGACCCAGACCGACTCCATCGGCAGCATTCTGGAAACCATCCGCAGCATCTCGGAGCAGACCAACCTGCTGGCACTGAACGCCGCCATCGAGGCCGCCCGCGCCGGGGAGCAGGGTCGTGGTTTCGCCGTGGTGGCGGATGAGGTGCGCAACCTTGCCAACCGCTCCGCCGCCTCCACCGCCGAGATCCAGGGCATGATCAACCGGCTGCAGGAGCAGAGTGCCCGCGCCGTCAGCGCCATGACCCAGGGCCGCAGCCAGAGCCTGGCCGTCGTGACCCAGGCTGACGAGGCCAACGGCGCGCTCGGCCAGATCACCGCCCACATCACCCAGATAAACGACATGAACATCCAGGTCGCCACCGCCACCGAAGAGCAGTCGAGCGTGGTCGGCGAACTCAACCGCAACGTGGAGGACATCAACCAGCTCACCATGGAAACCGCCGACATTGCCCACCAGCTGACCGATGCCAGTCGCGGCCTGCAGCAGCTCTCCGGCGAGCTGGACAAGCTGGTCGGCAACTTCCGTCTGTAGCTTTTGGCTGCCTCGGCACGACTTGCCAGAGGGCGCTGCGGCGCCCTCTGTCGCCACCACGGCAGGCCGTGACGCAGGGGCTTTGCGCCGCCTCCACCCGCCTCTGAAAATGCCCCATAATCAGGAAAATGAGAGGAGGAGTTATGGGCAAGCTGGTAGTGATGATCTTGTTGAGCGGTCTGCTCAGCGCCTGCAGCAGCGGGCCGGTACGGGTACACGGCGCCGACGTGAGCGTGGACGATACCCGGATACGGGTCAGCGACGGGGATCGGGGGGGTTATGGTACCTTCTGTCCGCCGGGGCAGGCCAAGAAAGGGCGCTGCTAGCGCCCTTTTTTACAGTCATACATCTTCTGGTCCGCCTGCTGCAGCAGCTGTTCCAGCGCAGGCGGCGAGCGTCCGTCATAATGTCCCACGCCGATCGAGCAGGTCAGCTGATAGGGTTTGCCACCCTCCTGATTGAAGACGGCCAGAGCCTCGGCAAAACGGGCCAATACCCTTGTTATCTCAAGAGGGCCTGAACCCAGCAGCAGCACCGCAAATTCATCACCTCCCAGCCGGGCAAAAATATCCGCCTCCCGAAAAACCCGGCACATCAGACCGGCCATCTGTTGCAAGGCATCATCACCCACATCGTGCCCAAGCCGGTCGTTGATCTCCTTGAAACGGTTGAGATCGATGAACAGCAGGGTAGCCTCCCGCTCCTGCCGGTGAGCCAGTTGCAGACATTTTTGCGCCAGCAGCATGAAGCCGCGTCGATTGGTAATACCGGTCAGTTCATCGAGCGTAGCCAGCTGGATCGCGGCCAGCTCGCGCTCCACCATGCCGGCCAGATCCGTCAGCAAGTCCTGTTGGCGGGAATCCAGCAGTCGCGGCTTGCGATCAATGATGCACAGAGTACCCAGCTTGTAGCCTTCGCCAATCTGTAACGGGCAGCCGGCATAGAAGCGGATATGGGGTTCACCGGATACCAGTGGATTATCGGCAAAGCGCAGATCCTGCCTGGTATCCTCCACCACGAACAGACCATCACCGAGAATGGCATGCCCACAGAAAGAGACGTCGCGCGGTGTCTCCTGCACCGGCAAACCACAACAGGATTTGAACCACTGCCGGTTTTCATCCACCAGCGACACCAACGAGATGGGCACATCAAACATGCTGCGCGCCATCCTGGTGATCCGATCGAAACGCTCTTCGGCGGAACTGTCGAGAATGGAGATCTGGCGCAATGCGTCGAGGCGCAATCTTTCATTGTCAGGGATAGCCGGTGTTTGCATGGCTGACTCCAGCAAGTGATATGGAAGTCATTAGCATAGCAATCAGCCCCGAACAAATCTCAGCTATATACAAAAACAAAAAAGCCGCTCGATTGAGCGGCTTTTTTACAGGCAGAAGCGAATTACTTCTTCTTCTTGGCCTTGGCGTTCGGCAGGTCGGTGATGGAGCCTTCGAACACTTCGGCAGCCAGACCCACAGACTCGTGCAGAGTCGGGTGAGCGTGGATGGTCAGCGCGATGTCTTCGGCGTCGGCACCCATCTCGATGGCCAGACCGATTTCACCCAGCAGTTCACCACCGTTGGTACCCACAATGGCACCACCGATGACGCGGCCGCTCTCCTTGTCGAAGATCAGCTTGGTCATGCCGTCGGAGCAGTCGGACGCGATGGCGCGACCGGAAGCCGCCCACGGGAAGGTGGCCACTTCGAAGTTCAGCCCTTGTTGCTTGGCTTCCTTCTCGGTCAGACCAACCCAGGCCATCTCTGGCTCGGTGTAGGCGATGGACGGGATCACTTTCGGGTCGAAGTAGTGCTTCTTGCCGGCGATGACTTCGGCAGCCACGTGGCCTTCGTGCACACCCTTGTGAGCCAGCATCGGCTGACCAACGATGTCACCGATGGCGTGGATGTGAGCCACGTTGGTACGCAGCTGCTTGTCCACCTCGATGAAACCGCGCTCGGTCACGGCAACGCCGGCCTTCTCGGCATCCAGCATCTTGCCGTTCGGCACACGACCTACGGCAACCAGCACGTTGTCGTAACGCACCGGCTCGGCCGGGGCGTGCTTGCCTTCGTAGGAGACGTACAGGCCGTCTTCACGGGCTTCAACTGCGGTGACCTTGGTCTCCAGCATGATGTTGAACTTCTTGGCCACGCGCTTGGTGTAGATCTTGACGATGTCTTTGTCGGCAGCCGGTACCAGCTGGTCGGCAAATTCAACCACATCGATCTCGGAACCCAGGGAGGAGTACACGGTACCCATCTCCAGGCCGATGATGCCGCCACCGATAACCAGCAGTTTGCCAGGAACGGTAGTCAGCTCCAGCGCATCGGTAGAGTCCCATACGCGCGGGTCGTCATGCGGGATGAACGGCAGCTTCACCGGACGGGAACCGGCAGCGATGATGGCGTTGTCGAAGGTAACGGTGGTCTTACCGTCTTCCCCGGTCACTTCGAGCGTGTTCGGGCCGGTAAACTTACCGAAGCCGTTAACAACCTGTACTTTACGCATCTTGGCCATGCCAGCCAGACCGCCGGTCAGCTGGTTGATGACTTTCTCTTTCCACAGACGGATCTTGTCGATGTCGGTCTGCGGGGCACCGAAGACGATGCCGTGCTCGGCCAGCGCCTTGGCTTCTTCAATGACTTTGGCGACGTGCAGCAGCGCCTTGGACGGGATGCAACCCACGTTCAGGCAGACGCCACCCAGGGTGGAGTAACGCTCGACGATAATGGTATCCAGACCCAAATCAGCCGCACGGAAGGCAGCGGAATAACCGGCAGGGCCAGCACCCAGTACTACGACCTGGGTTTTGATTTCTTTACTCATCATGACCTCTTTGTCGTTCTTATATCCCCGGACAGCGCAGTCTTAAACCAGAACGAGGCGGCTGCAGCCGTGAAAAAAACGGGGCAAGTTTACAATCCTGTTAACGAAATGAGAAGTAAAAAGGGCAGGCTCTGGGCCCGCCCTCTCACTTACAGGACCAGTCGACGAATGTCGGACAGTACGCCGTTCATGGTGGTGATGAAGCGGGCTCCATCGGCACCATCGATGACGCGGTGGTCGTAGCTCAGGGCCAGCGGCAGCATCAGGCGCGGCGCGAACTCTTTGCCGTTCCACTTCGGCTTCATCTCGGACTTGGAGACACCGAGGATGGCCACTTCCGGCGCGTTGACGATCGGGGTAAAGCTGGTACCGCCGATGCCACCCAGGCTGGAGATGGTGAAGCAACCGCCCTGCATGTCGGCAGCGGTCAGCTTGCCGGCACGGGCCTTCTTGGAGATCTCGGCCAGATCGCGAGACAGCTCCATGATGCCCTTCTTGTTGACGTCGCGCACCACGGGCACAACCAGACCGTTGGGGGTATCCACCGCCACACCGATGTGGATGTACTTCTTCATGATCAGCTTGCTGCCATCTTCGGACAGGGAGCTGCAGAAGCGTGGATGGGCTTCCAGCGCCTTGGCGGCGGCTTTCAGGATGAACACCAGCGGGGTGATCTTCACGTCAGCCTTCTGCTTCTCGAGCATCGCGTTCTGCTCTTTGCGGAACGCTTCCAGCTCGGTGGTATCGGCTTCGTCGAACTGGGTGACATGGGGGATCATGACCCAGTTACGGTGCAGGTTCGGACCGGAGATCTTCTGGATCCGGGTCAGATCGACCTCTTCCACATCACCGAACTTGCTGAAATCGACCTTCGGCCACGCCAGCACACTCATGCCGCTACCGTTGCCAGTGCCTTGACCTGCAGCCGGAGCGGACTCGGCGCGCTTGACCGCATCCTTCACGTAGGCTTGCACGTCTTCTTTGACGATGCGGCCCTTGCGACCGGAGGCTTTCACCTTGGCCAGGTTGACGCCGAACTCGCGCGCCAGACGGCGCACGGCCGGAGAGGCGTGTACGTAGGCATCGTTGGCAACGAAGTCGGAGGCGGCAGAAGCCTGGGCAACCGGAGCCGGAGCAGCGGCAACAGGGGCAGCAGCGACCGAGGCGGCAGCCTGAGCAACCGGGGCAGCGGCGGCGGCCGGAGCAGCACCAGCCACTTCGAATACCATGATCAGGGAACCGGTGGAGACCTTGTCACCCGCCTTCACCTTGATCTCTTTGACCACACCGGCGAACGGCGCAGGCACTTCCATGGAGGCCTTGTCACCTTCCACGGCGATCAGGGACTGGTCGGCTTCAACCTTGTCACCCACGGCGACCATGATCTCGGTGACTTCGACTTCGTCGCCACCGATATCCGGTACATTGACCTCTTTGGCAGCGGCGGCAACCGGGGCAGCAGCCACGGGAGCGGCAGCCTGGGCCGGTACAGCAGCAACGGCAGGAGCGGCGCCAGCCACTTCAAAGACCATCACCAGGGAACCGGTAGAGACCTTGGCGCCAGCGGCAACCTTGATCTCGACCACGCGGCCCGCGAACGGTGCCGGCACTTCCATGGAGGCCTTGTCACCTTCCACGGCTATGATGGACTGGTCGGCTTCAACCATGTCGCCCACGGCAACCATGATCTCGGTCACGTCCACTTCGTCGTCACCGATGTCCGGCACGTGCACGTCTTTGCGAGCGGCAGCAGCAGGAGCTGCGGCCGGTGCGGCTGCAACCGGTGCAGCGGCCTGAACCGGCGCAGGTGCGGCAGCACCTTCGGCTTCGAAGATCATGATCTGGGAACCGGTGGCAACCTTGTCACCCACCTTGATCAGGATCTCTTTGACGATACCGGCGGACGGGGCCGGTACTTCCATGGAGGCCTTGTCGCCTTCTACCGCGATGATGGACTGATCGAGTTCGACCTTGTCACCCACGGCCACCATGATCTCGGTGACTTCAACTTCATCGGCGCCGATATCCGGCACCATAATCTGTTTGGACATTGTGCTTTATCCTCTTGCGTGCATCCGCGTGACCGACTGCTGTCACGCGTCTCTCGCGTTAACCTTTGCAAGGTCGTGCCGGGCAGCGAGTCCCGGCACGACACTTGATCCTCTTACGCGTACAGCGGGTTGACCTTGTCGGCATCGATGCCGTACTTGGCGATGGCGTCAGCCACAACCTGCTTGTCTACCTCGCCGCGCTTGGCCAGTTCGGTCAGGGCAGCAACCACCACGTAGAATTCGTTCACTTCGAAGTGACGACGCAGGTTGGCACGGCTGTCGGAACGGCCGTAACCGTCGGTACCCAGCACGCGGTAGTTCTCGGTCGGTACGAAAGCACGCACCTGATCGGCGAAGGACTTCATGTAGTCGGTCGCGGCGATGGTGGCTTCAGAACCCAGTACCTGAGCGATGTACGGTACGCGAGCATCGGCGTTCGGGTGCAGCATGTTCCAGCGATCCGCGTCCTGACCGTCACGAGCCAGCTCGTTGAAGGAGGTGACGCTGAACACATCGGAGCCGATGCCGTACTCGCTGGCCAGGATCTGGGCGGCGGTGCGCACGTGACCCAGGATGGAGCCACAACCCAGCAGCTGTACCTTGGCCTTGGTGCCGGCCACGGTTTCCAGCTTGTAGATACCCTTGCGGATGCCTTCCTCGGCGCCTTCCGGCATGGCCGGCATGGCGTAGTTCTCGTTCAGGGTGGTGATGTAGTAGAAGACGTTCTCCGGCTTCTCACCGTACATGCGACGCAGACCATCCTGTACGATCACCGCTACTTCATAGGCGTAGGACGGGTCGTAGGAGACGCAGTTCGGGATGGTGTTGGCCAGGATGTGGCTGTGACCATCTTCGTGCTGCAGACCTTCGCCGTTCAGGGTAGTACGACCGGAGGTCGCACCCAGCAGGAAGCCACGGGCTTGCTGGTCACCGGCTGCCCACGCCATGTCGCCGATCCGCTGGAAGCCGAACATGGAGTAGTAGATGTAGAACGGGATCATCGGGCAATCGTTGGTGCTGTAAGAGGTCGCAGCAGCCAGCCAGGAGGACATGGCGCCCAGCTCGTTGATGCCGTCTTGCAGAACCTGACCCTGCTTGTCTTCCTTGTAGTAGGAGACGATGTCGCGGTCTTGCGGGGTGTACTGCTGACCGTGCGGGCTGTAGATACCGATCTGGCGGAACAGACCTTCCATACCGAAGGTACGGGCTTCGTCAGCCAGGATCGGGACGATGCGCTTGCCGATGGACTTGTCTTTCAGCATCACGTTCAGGGAACGCACGAACGCCATGGTGGTGGAGATTTCGCGCGCCTGTTCACCCAGCAGCGGACCGAAAGCATCCAGCGCCGGGATTTCCAGCTTGGTGGTGCTCTCGCGCAGACGGGTCGGTACATAGCCCTTCAGCGCGGCACGGCGGGCGTGCAGGTATTTGTGCTCTTCGGTACCTTCTTCGATCTTCAGGTACGGCAGGGTTTCCAGCTGCTCGTCGGTGACCGGCAGGTTGAAACGATCGCGCAGGTGACGCACGGAGCCCAGATCCATCTTCTTGACCTGGTGAGCGATGTTCTTGCCTTCGGCCGCTTCACCCATGCCGTAACCCTTGATGGTCTTGGCCAGGATCACGGTCGGCTTGCCCTTGGTCGCTGCAGCCTTGGAGAAGGCGGCGAACAGTTTGCGAGGATCGTGACCACCGCGGTTCAGGGCGAAGATCTCCTCGTCGGTCATGTCTTTGACCAGCGCGGCGGTTTCCGGGTAACGGTTGAAGAAGTGCTCGCGCACGTAGCCGCCATCACGGGACTTCATGGTCTGGTAATCACCGTCCACGGTCTCGTTCATCAGCTGGATCAGCTTGCCGGAAGTGTCTTTCTTCAGCAGCTCATCCCACTTGCGACCCCAGATCACCTTGGTGACATCCCAGCCAGCGCCGGAGAACAGGCCTTCCAGCTCGTTGATGACCTTGCCGTTGCCGACAACCGGGCCATCCAGACGCTGCAGGTTGCAGTTGACCACGAATACCAGATTGTCGAGCTTTTCACGCACGGCAACGGTCAGGGCGCCCTTGGCTTCCGGCTCGTCCATCTCGCCGTCACCCAGGAAGGCGTAAACGGTCTGCTCGGAGCAATCCTTGATGCCACGGTCGGTCAGGTACTTCAGGAAGCGAGCCTGATAGATGGCGGCGATGGGGCCCAGACCCATGGAAACGGTCGGGAACTGCCAGAAGTCCGGCATCAGTTTCGGGTGCGGGTAGGAAGGGATACCCTTGCCATCCACTTCCTGACGGAAGTTGTCCAGCTGCTCTTCGGTCAGACGACCTTCGGCGAAGGCACGGGCATAGATGCCCGGGGAGATGTGACCCTGGAAGTAGACCAGGTCGCCACCGTCCTTCTCGCTGCGAGCGCGGAAGAAGTGGTTGTAGCAGACTTCGTAGATGGTCGCGGAAGAAGCGAAGGAAGACATGTGACCACCCAGGTCCAGGTCTTTCTTGGAAGCGCGCAGCACGATCATCATGGCGTTCCAGCGGATGATGGCGCGAATGCGGCGCTCCATCTCCAGGTCGCCCGGGTAGTCCGGCTCTTCGCTGGACGGGATGGTGTTGATGTAATCGCGGTTTGCCTTGGCAGCCACGTCCACACCGCTTGCGCGGGCTTTCTCGGCCAACTGTTCAAGGATGAACTGAGCGCGTTGGGGACCCTCTTCACGCAGCAGGGATTCCAGAGAGGCAAGCCACTCCAGCGTTTCTATCGGGTCCACATCGTTCTTCAGGATATCAGACATGGCTGGTTCCTATTTTGTTGTGATTGCACGGCATTGCACGGCGAAGGGCGCAAGCATTCGACAATAAAGCCTTGTGGGATTAGTTTTCCTGCTGACGGATCCGACGCATGGATCGCTGGATCCGGCTGTCTTCCCTCTGCATATCCAACAAGGTGTCCTCGATAAAGGCCAGGTGCTCATGACAAGCTGCCCTGGCCCGCTCCGGAGCCCCCGACAGGATAGCCTCGATCAGATGCGCGCGATGGCGACGGATCTTGGCGACCACTCCCGGACGGCGATTCAGAATTTCGTTATTGCGTAAAATGTTCTGCTCAAGCATGGGGCCCATGGCCCGCAGCAGATGCAGCAGCACCACGTTGTGGGACGCCTCGGCCACCGCCAGATAGAACTGGGTGACGGCAGCGGATTCGCTGACCAGCGAGCCTTGCTGACCGGCCTCCTCGATGGCGGACTGCACCTGACGGATGCGCTCGAAATCGGCGTCTGTACCCCGTAACGCAGCATAGTAGGCGCAGATGCCTTCCAGTGCGTGGCGAAACTCCAGCAGGTCATACTGGGCTTCCGGGTGAGTGCTGAGCAGCTCGAACAGGGGATCGGCGATCCCTTTGCTCAAAGCGTTTTGTACGTAAGTGCCGCCGCCCTGACGACGATACAAGAGTCCTCTTGCCTCGAGGCGCTGGATGGCTTCGCGCAGCGAGGGGCGCGACACCTGAAACTGGATGGCCAGTTCTCGCTCGGGCGGCAACTTCTGGCCCGGCTGTAAACTGCCTTCCAGAATCATCTGTTCCAGCTCGGCGACAATGGCGTCGGCCAACTTGGGTTGAGTAATCTTGAGATAGGGCATGAGGCTGCTTTGTTAAATTGGTATTACCAATTTCATGAATGGGGCGAAAATTAGCAGAGGGCATGGGAAAAGTCCACCCAAAAGATGATCTGAATCAAGAATCAACCTTGCCACTTAAGGGGTAAAGAGAGGGATTTATGATTTAGCTCATAGAAATTGGTCAGACCAATATTTTTGACATCGCTCACAGGCAACATTTGATCAACAGCCAGCAAAAATGGCCTGCCATAAAGGCAAGCCATTGTTTTAAAAACACAAACTTATTTTTAGAATAATTACTTAAAGTTGAGTGCCTGGCGGTAACGCGGCCATTCGAAACTGTCACCCGGATCCGTCTTGCGCCCCGGCGCTATATCGCAATGGCCGACAATGCGATCCGCCGTAATGGCGGGGTAATGGCTGGATAAGGTTCGACTGAGCCCAACCAATGCCTCGTATTGTGCATCCGTGTAGGGCTGCTCATCGGTCCCTTCCAGCTCGATCCCGATGGAAAAGTCGTTGCACGCCTCTCGCCCCTGCCAGCTCGATGCCCCCGCATGCCAGGCTCTGGCACCAAACGGCACATATTGCACCAGCTCACCGTCGCGCCGGATCAGGCAATGTGCCGAGACCCGCAGCTGATGGATACCGGCAAAATAGGGGTGGGCATCGGGATCGAGCCGCCCAAGGAAAAGGTCATCGATGAAGGGACCGCCAAACTCGCCAGGCGGCAGGCTGATGCCATGCACCACCAGCAGGGAGATATCGTTCGGGGTGGCCCGCTCGTTGTAGTGCGGTGACGGCAACTTGCGGGCTTGCTCACACCAACCGTCTGAACCAATGGAAAATACTATTTTAGGCTGAGTCATTGTCTACTCGCTCTGCAATGGGATGGCGCATCTGGCAACACTGGACGGGCAACAAGGCGATCCACCTCTCAGGCTCATCGCAGTCGCCTCATGACAACGGGCAACTGTGGTAGGCTGAGCCATCTTCCGCTCGACTCAGGAAAGGATATGCACCCGATGGCACGCCGCTTCTGGTTGCTGGCCTGGCTCTCCCTGATGGGATTGCTGACCCTCTATTTTCATGCCCGCGAACAACCATCAGTCACCGCCAGCGGCGACCTGCTGCTCAAGGCCGATGCCAGCGGCCACTATCGTCTGGAGGGTGCCATCAACGGTCAGCCGGTGCAACTGCTGCTCGATACCGGAGCAACCCGCATTACCGTGCCACAACAGGTCGCCGAGCGGCTTGGCCTGACCGCCCGCGGCAGCAGTCAGGTCAATACGGCAGCCGGCTTTATCCGGGTCGGCAACGGCACCATCGAAACGCTGGCGATGGGACCACTGACCTTGTACGATCTGGCCATCTTCATCAATCCGGCAGCGGCTGGCGACGAGGTGCTGGTAGGCATGAACGCCCTCGGCCGGCTGGAGCTGGTTCAAAAGGAGCGGCAGTTGCTGCTCAGACCTTTGCAGGAATAAAAGGCATGCTACAACAGGACATCCGCCGCGCCGTGCGCGCCGCACTACTCGAAGACTTGGGCGATGCCCTCACCCCGTTGGATCAACCCGATGCCAGCGCCGACATCACGGCCCAGCTGATCCCGGCGGATCGCCTCGCCAGCGCCAGGGTCATCACCCGCGAGGCTGGCGTATTTTGCGGCCAGCCCTGGGTCGATGAGGTGTTTGTCCAGCTTGGTGGCGAAGTCAGAGTTGAATGGCTGGTACAAGATGGTGAAGTGCTCTCCCCCAATCAGGAACTGTTTCGCCTGCATGGCCCGGCCCGCGTGTTGCTGACCGGTGAGCGCAATGCCCTCAACTTCGTGCAGACCCTCTCCGGAGTGGCCACTCTTACCGCTCGCTACGTGGCCGAGCTGGCAGATACCGATTGTCGGCTGCTCGATACCCGCAAGACCCTGCCTGGACTGCGCAGCGCCCAGAAGTACGCTGTCACCTGTGGCGGTGGCAAGAACCACAGGATCGGCCTGTTCGACGCTTACCTCATCAAGGAAAATCACATTCTCGCCTGTGGCGGCATCGCTGAAGCAATCAGTGAAGCGCGCCGTCTCAACCCGGGTAAACCGGTAGAGGTAGAAGTCGAATCCCTGGTCGAGCTGGAGCAGGCATTGGCTGCCAGCGCCGACATAGTGATGCTGGATAACTTCGACATTCCCATGATGCGCGAGGCGGTTACCCTCAATCAGAGCCGGGCCAAGCTGGAGGTATCTGGCAACGTTACGCTGGATACCCTGGCTGACTATGCCGCGACCGGCGTCGATTTTATCTCGGTCGGCGCCCTGACCAAGCATGTCCGCGCCCTGGACCTCTCGATGCGATTCATCTAGCCGCAGAGGCATCATCACTCCCCCATCTTGTCGCTGACATATAACAAGATGAAGGACTTGCAAAAGGCGCCACGGGCGCCTTTTCTTTAAGGCAGGATCCCTCGGCAAAGGAGTGTGAGATGGACCCATCCCCGCCAGTAAAAAAGAGTCGATAGGGACTCTTTATCCATGATTTATATCAAAATTTTCGCAAATGACAGAAAGATTGTTAACAAAGACCCCGGCCTCTGTTGCCAAGTCAAACAGCTCGGATAAGATACTGACGTGTGGATAGTTTTCCACCGGCACTTCCCAGGAACCAAGGACAAAAAGGATATTTGAAATGAAGAAACAATCAGGCTTTACCCTTATCGAATTGATGATCGTGGTCGCGATCGTCGCCATCCTGGCCGCCATCGCGCTGCCGGCGTATCAGACCTATACCAAAAAGGCGAAATTTACAGAAGTAGTTACCGCGACTGGCGCAGCAAAAACAGCAGTAGAGATTTGTAGCCAAGCAGGTAATGCCCCAGCGACATGCGTTACTACCGGGAATAATGCGGTGAGTGGCAGTGTTGCAACTGCCATAGTAAAAAGCGTAACTGTGTCTAGTTCAGGCAACCAAGGCTCTGCTGTATATAAGATCGAGGCTGAAGGAAATGCACCGGTTGATAAAACCTATATCTTACAAGGCACTGAAGAAAGTGGGAGAGTTAAATGGGAGTCAAACCCAAGCGGTTCTGTTGGCACCTGTGTTGCGGATGGAATTTGCTGACTTAGCATGACCTCTAGCCCCAATAGCGGCCTGGCGTTAAGCCTGGCCGCCTCTTCCCTGCTCAGTGAGTCCGACTCACAACGCTATCTGAGCCAAGCCAAGGCACAGCGCAAACCTTTTGTGACCTTTCTGATCGAAAACGAAATCCTCGACAGCAAAGCATTGGCGGACTTCTGCGAGCTGGAGTATGGGGTACCTCTGCTGGATCTTGCCGCCTTCGACCTGGCCGAGATCCCGCAGAAATACCTCAATCAAAAGCTGATTGAAAAACATCACGTCCTGCCCATCTATACCCAAGGCCACACCCTCTATATCGCCATGTCAGACCCGACCAATGTGTCTGCACTGGAGGATTTTGGCTTCAGCTTCGGGTTGCATACCGAGGCGCTGCTGGTCGAGGAGAACAAACTCACCACAGCCATCGGCAAGCTGATGGAGAGTGATCAAGATGCCCTCGGCATGGAGGACATTGATGAATCCGAGATCTCCGAACTGGAAGTGTCTGACGAGGGATCGCGGCTCGACGAGAGCGTCAATACGGCCGACGACGACGCGCCCATCGTCAAATACATCAACAAAATCATGATGGATGCCATCAAGCGCGGAGCCTCCGACCTCCACTTCGAACCCTATGAGACCAAATATCGCATCCGCTTTCGGATAGACGGGATCCTGCATGAGATAGCGACCCCACCGGTCAACCTGGCCAACCGCTTCTCCGCCCGCCTCAAAGTGATGGCACGGCTCGATATCGCTGAGCGGCGACTGCCCCAGGATGGCCGCATCAAACTGAAGCTGTCGCGCAACAAGTCGATGGATATGCGGGTCAATACCCTGCCCACCATGTGGGGCGAAAAGATCGTTATCCGTCTGCTCGACTCCTCCGCGGCACGCCTCAATATCGAGCAGCTCGGTTTTGACGATCGCCAGAAGGCGCAATACCTGCGTGCCCTGTCGAAGCCTCAGGGCATGATTCTGGTGACCGGCCCTACCGGTTCGGGCAAGACGGTTTCACTCTATACCGGTCTCAATATTCTCAATACCACCGAGGTCAATATCTCCACCGCCGAAGATCCGGTGGAGATCAACCTGCCCGGCGTCAACCAGGTGCAGGTCAATCCCAAGGCAGGACTGACCTTCGCCAGCGCCCTGCGATCTTTCTTGCGCCAAGACCCCGATGTGGTCATGGTGGGTGAAATCCGGGATCTGGAAACAGCAGAAATTGCCATCAAGGCCGCCCAGACCGGCCACCTGGTGCTATCCACCCTGCACACCAACTCGGCGGCGGAAACGCTGACCCGGATGATGAATATGGGGGTACCCGCCTTCAATATCGCCTCCTCGGTCACTCTGATCATGGCTCAGCGGCTGGCGCGTAAACTGTGCGATCACTGCAAAGCCCCCGAAGTGGTACCCGAGGCTGAGCTGCTTGAGCTGGGTTTTACCCAGCAGCAGCTGGCCGCTGGCTTGCGGCTGTTCAAACCGGTTGGCTGCAAAGAGTGCTCGGGTGGCTACAAGGGCCGGGTCGGCATCTACGAAATCATGCTAATGTCTGAAAACATCGCAAAATTGATCATGCAGGGGGCCAACTCTCTGCAAATTGCCGCCATCGCCCAGAAGGAGGGCATGCGCACCTTGCGTACCTCTGGCCTTGAGAAGGCTCGCCTGGGGGTGACCAGTCTGGCGGAGATAAACCGGGTAACAACCAACTGACAGAGTCTATCGCTCAGCCGATTCATCCAGGTGCCGCCGGCCCTGGCGATTTCCATCAGGCCGAGGCTGCTTCTCCTCATGACGAGCAACCCGGGCCCCATTGCAGGACGCAGTGATGGCAACGCTAACCCAGAAACAGAATGCCCCCAAGAAAGTCTTCGCCTTTCGCTGGAGCGGGGTAAATCGCAAGGGCCAGAAGGTCTCCGGCGAATTGCAGGCCGACAGCATCAACACGGTCAAGGCAGAGCTGCGCAAACAGGGTGTCAACGTCACCAAGGTGAGCAAGAAGAGCCAGGGGCTCTTCTCCAAGGGCGGCGCCAAGATCAAGCCGATGGACATCGCCGTCGTCTCCCGCCAGATCACCACCATGCTGTCAGCCGGCGTACCTCTGGTCCAAAGCCTGCAGATCATCGCTCGCAGCCACGAGAAGGCCGCCATGCGCGAGCTCATGGGCCAGATTGCCGCCGATGTGGAGACCGGTACTCCCATGTCCGAAGCGCTGCGCCGCCATCCCCGCCACTTTGACGATCTTTACTGCGATCTGGTGGAGGCTGGCGAACAGTCCGGCGCCCTGGAGACCATCTACGATCGCATCGCCACCTATCGCGAGAAATCGGAAGCACTCAAGTCCAAGATCAAGAAAGCCATGTTCTACCCCACCATGGTCATCCTGGTGGCCATTGTCGTTACCTCCATCCTGCTGCTGTTCGTCATTCCCCAGTTCGAGGACATCTTCAAGAGCTTCGGTGCCGAACTGCCCATCTTCACCCAGTTCGTCATCGGTATCTCCCGTTTCATGCAGAACTGGTGGTATGTGATCTTTGGCGGCATAGCGCTCGCCATCTTTCTCTACGTGCGCGCCTGGCGCGCCTCCCAGAAGGTCAAGGACAACACCGACAAGTTCATACTGACCATCCCCGTGGTCGGCATGATATTGCACAAGGCCGCCATGGCCCGCTTCGCCCGCACCCTCTCCACTACCTTCTCCGCCGGTATTCCACTGGTGGATGCCTTGGTCTCTGCGGCAGGCGCCTCTGGCAACTATGTCTATCGCACTGCCGTCATGGCCATTCGCAACGAGGTGGTGGCCGGCATGCAGATCAACGTGGCCATGCGCACCGTCGATCTGTTCCCGGACATGGTGATCCAGATGGTGATGATCGGCGAGGAGTCTGGCGCCATCGATGATATGCTCTCCAAGGTCGCCACCATCTTCGAGCAGGAGGTGGACGATCTGGTCGACGGCCTCACCAGCCTGCTGGAGCCTCTCATCATGGTAGTGCTGGGGGTTCTGGTCGGCGGCATGGTGGTCGCCATGTATTTGCCCATCTTCAAGCTAGGCGATGTAGTAGGCTGATTCACGAGGGTATGTGCTAACAACACATACCCTTCCTCCCAATTCATGACAGACGGTTGGTTATGACACTTCTCCTCGAGCTGGAATATGGCCTGCCCTGGCTCTATTTCTCGCTGGTATTCCTCTTTTCTCTGATGATCGGCAGTTTTCTCAACGTGGTCATCCATCGCCTGCCCATCATGCTGGAGCGGGAGTGGCAAGCCGAATATCTCGGCTATTTCAACCCAGAGACACAGCCGCAGCAGGAAGAACGCTACAACCTGATGGTGCCGCGTTCTGCCTGCCCTCATTGCGGCCACGCCATCACGGCCATAGAGAACATCCCCCTGCTCAGCTGGCTCTGGCTCAAGGGGCGCTGCCGTGAATGCCAGGCCCCCATCTCGGCCCGTTATCCTCTGGTGGAGCTGCTGACGGCCCTACTCTCGCTGGTCGTCGCCGCGATATTCCCACCAAGCTGGGGCTTACTGGCCGCCCTGCTGCTCACCTGGGTACTGGTGGCACTCACTTTCATCGATCTGGACAAAATGCTTCTGCCGGATCAGCTGACCCTGCCACTGCTGTGGGGCGGCCTGCTGTTCAACCTGACAGGGGGATTTGTACCACTGGCCGATGCGGTGATCGGCACCATGGCCGGCTATCTGGTGCTCTGGAACCTCTACTGGGCCTTCAAGCTGCTGACCGGCAAGGAAGGGATGGGCTATGGTGACTTCAAGCTGCTGGCGGCGCTGGGTGCCTGGCTCGGCTGGCAGGCACTGCCCATCGTGTTGCTGCTCTCGTCGCTGGTTGGCGCTTTCATCGGGATTGGTCTCATCTTGCTGCGCAACCATCATCAGAACAAACCCATCCCCTTCGGCCCCTATCTGGCTATCGCCGGCTGGATCGCACTGTTGTGGGGCGATACCATCACCCGCTGGTACCTCACGACGTTTCTCTGATCAAAGGCAACACTGACCCATGTATGTAGTCGCAATCACCGGTGGAATTGGCAGCGGCAAGACCACGGTTGCCAATCAGTTTGCCGAACTGGGCATCGAAGTAGTGGATGCGGACGTCATCGCCCGCGAGGTAGTCGAGCCCGGAACCCCGGCCCTGGCCGCCATCGCCGCCCATTTTAGCTCAGCAGTCATCACCCCCGCTGGCCAGCTCGATCGCCGTCGGCTGCGTGAGCGGGTTTTCACTGACCCGCAGGCCAAGGGCTGGCTCAACGCTCTGCTCCACCCCCTCATTCGCACCGAGATGCAGCGCCAGTGTGCGGCCGCTCGCTCCCCCTATTGCTTGCTGGTAGTGCCCTTGCTGGTGGAAAACCGGCTCACAGCCCTGGCCAATCGGGTACTGGTGATCGACGTGGACGAAGCGACCCAGATTGAGCGTACCTGCCGCCGGGACGGTGTGAGCCGCGAGCAGGCGCAAGCCATCCTGGCCGCCCAGGCGAGCCGGACCGAACGGCTGGCGGCAGCCGACGATGTGCTGGACAACCAGAATGGCACGCCCGAGGCGATAAAGAGCCGAATTTTAGCGCTGCACGAGACATATCTGGCATTTGCCTCTCAACAAGCCCGCCAACTGTGAGTACACTAGGCCGGTTTATGGCTGGCCAGGATTAGGCATGATTTACGATTTTCCCCTCAATGAAAAAAGCCGGACCTATCTTCGTCTGGAGTCCCTGTTTTCCCAGATCCGCGACAATCTGGAGAGCGACCAGTCCTGGGCACATATCGCCTTTTTCAAGGGTCTGTTCGACCTGCAGGAGTTGCTGGAGCGCGGCGACCTGCGCGCCGATCTGATCAAGGATCTGGAGCGCCTCGGCCAGCGCCTGAGCCACTGGGCCAGCCTGCCCGATGTCGACCTGGAGCAGATCAGCCAGATGCAGCAGGAGAGCGCCCAACTCTCCCGCAACCTGCTGAGTGCCCCGCGTCCAGGTGCCCGCCTCAAAGAGGATCGGCTGCTCGGCTCCATTCGCCAGCGCTTCTCCATTCCGGGCGGGTTGTGCGCCTTCGACGTGCCGCAACTGCACCACTGGCTCGCTACCCCGGCCATCGCCCGTCATCAGCAGATGCAGCTGTGGCTGAGCGACATCAACCTGTTGATGAACGCCATCTCCCTGCTGCTGCGGCTGTGGCGTGAGTCCGGCAACTTCAGCGAGCAGGTTGCCGTCAACGGCTTCTTCCAGGATACCGCCGAGAGCGCCGAGCTGATCCGCATCCGTCTGACCGGCACCCAGCAGTGCTACCCCACCCTGAGCGGCCACAAGAACCGGTTCGCCCTGCGTTTCCTGCCCACCACGGAGCAGCAGATCGGTGATGTCCCTTTCCAGCTTGCCTGCTGCTAAGGAGCATTCATGGTGACCAAAGTAAAGTGCCCGACCTGCCAAACCGAGCTGGAATGGGGCCCGCAAAGCCCGTTTCGCCCGTTCTGCAGCAAGCGCTGCCAGCTGATCGATCTCGGCGAGTGGGCCGACGAGGAGAAGCGGATCCCGGGGGAAATAGACCCGGAGCTGCTGCCCTACCCCGAAGAAGGGGAGCAGTGGCAGTAAGCCAGCAAGCAAAAAGGGCCGATACGGCCCTTTTTGTTTTGGTATGCACTGCGGCTCACATCAGCCCTGTGCGGCCAGTGATGCCTGCAGGCGCGTCACGATCGGGCCATTGGCGTCGGGGAAGTGATACTCGTGCAGCGAGGCCAGCGGCACCCAGCGACACTCCTGCCCCTCCTTGCCGAACGGCTCGCCGCTGAAGCGGGTCACCTTCCAGATATCCAGCAGCACCTGCTTGTCCGGGTAGTCGTGATGCAGTTCCATGAAGGGGGCGCAATCCTGCACCCGGATCCCGATCTCTTCCCACAGTTCGCGATCCAGCGCGGTAAGCAGATCCTCTCCGGCTTCCACCTTGCCACCGGGAAACTCCCAGCGATCCCCCTGATGGCGATCGGCGGAGCGCTTGGCGATAAAGATATCGCCCCGTTCGTTCTCGATGACGCCGACCGCCACCCAGATCCGTTTCTTCTGTTCCATCATTGTCCTCAACGTAAACACGGCAAACGGGCAATCCAGGACGCCAGCCGACGGGCCTGCGGCTCCCTTTGTGCCGTAAAGATATCCTGCCCCACATGCTCGCTCCCGCCAGGGGCGGGCTGCGGCCAGGGTATGGCGCCTGGCGGCGTGAAGCAGCGATCGTGCACCAGACAGCTCTGCGAGAGATAACCCCAGAGCCGGTCGCGCAAAAACCATTGGTCGATGTTCGGCGTCTCCATCACGTCGGGCTGATAGCCTTCGAGCAGGGGCGCCAACGGCGGCAATACGCCGGCCATCCCACCCCACATCCCCGCCAGCACCAGATCGGTATGACTCCACCAGTCGCGCATGATATGAAACCAGCGCGTCGATGCAAGCCACTCCTGTACCGCCAGCCGCTCGCGCACGCCCGGCACCGAATCCACATCCCGTACCAGAAAGCGTCCCACCAATGGATCATTGGCCACCTGAAAACGCCAGCACAAACGCTGACGCAAAGACTGACCGGCAGGTTGCAACAAGAGCTCTGCCCCCAGTTCGCGCAGCGCAGCGAGCAACTCGGCAGGCACGCTCTCATCCACGTAGAAACGCACCCGCCAACCCGGGTAGAGATAGGACGCCGCCAGCACGTTGTCGATGGCCCCCCGCAGATAACGGGGACCACTACCCCACAGGGAAAAAGCGATGACATCCGGCTTGCGACTGCCATCGGCCAACCAGACGGCCGGTTCTGCCGCAGGCAATGCCCAGGATGGTGGCGCCTTTCCCGCCGACCGGGCCTTCAGGGTCAGTGAGCGAGTTCCCGCCTGGGCAGCCTCATCGTAGCGATCCAGCTTGGCCAACGAGGCGCAGAGGGCGTCCAGCGCATGGAAATCGTCGGAGACGCGCTGCAGCAGGGTCTGCAAACGCGCCACTGCCAGCTCGTACTGACCGGCCCGCGACAAGCAAGCGCAGAGGTTGCGCAGCACCTCGTCATTGCCGGGTTCGGCCTTGTGGGCCATCTCCAGCACCTGCGCCGCGGAAGCCGGGTCGTCGCACAGGAAGAGGTAATAGGCAAACTGCAGCAGCAAGGCAATCGGCTTGGCCATGCTGCCGTTGAGCCGGGCCAGTAGTTGCTGGATGGCAACCTGGCGCTGGCCCGCCAGCCAGCCAGCTATTGTGGGCAGTAGTATCCCATCCTGTCGGCATCTTGCTCATCGCATGGCTCTCCTTCTTTGCCTGCCGGAAATGAATGCACCGCCCGGAGGCGGTGCATCATCGTCATTGCGCTATCAGGTCAACTGACCGTGGCAGTGCTTGTATTTTTTGCCTGAGCCGCATGGGCAGGGGTCATTGCGTCCCACCTTCTGCTCGTCCCGCACGAAGGTAACCGGCGCAGCTTCGGCCTGGGCCTCGTCGTCAGCCAGCTGGTTGTCGGCCGCGGCATGGGTGTAGGTGCGGGGAGCGGCTTCGGCCTGCTGGCGCTGCTGCTCTTCCATCGCCTCCACGTCGCGCTCCTGAACCTGTACTCGGCTCAGGATGCTGACCACGTCGCGCTTGAGGGTTTCCAGCATCTGGGTGAACAGATCGAAGGATTCGCGCTTGTACTCCTGCTTGGGGTTCTTCTGGGCGTAACCGCGCAGATGGATGCCCTGACGCAGGTGATCCATGGCCGCCAGGTGCTCTTTCCACAGGCCGTCCAGGGTTTGCAGCATCACCGCCTTTTCGAAGTTGCGCAGCACTTCCTTGCCGACCAGCTCTTCCTTGTGGGCATAGAGTTTGGTGGCTTCATCCAGGATGCGCTCGCGCAGCTTCTCTTCATAGAGCTTGTCATCTTCCGCCAGCCACTGCTGCAACGGCAGATCCAGCGCGAAGTCGGACTTCAGGCGGGCTTCCAGACCCGGCACGTCCCACATCTCTTCCAGGGACTGCGGCGGGATGTACTCGTCGATGATGGCGCCATAGACATCGTCACGGATGACATGGATGGTCTCGGAGATGTCGCTGGTGTCCAGCAGCTCGTTGCGCTGCTCATAGACCACCTTGCGCTGGTCGTTGGCCACGTCATCAAATTCCAGCAGGCTCTTGCGGATGTCGAAGTTGCGACCTTCCACCTTGCGCTGGGCATTTTCGATCGCCTTGGTCACCCACGGGTGCTCGATGGCCTCGCCCTCTTCCATCCCCAGTTTCTTCATCATGCCGGTGACGCGATCGGAGGCGAAGATCCGCATCAGGGTATCTTCCATGGAGAGGTAGAAACGGGAGGAACCCGGGTCGCCCTGACGACCGGAACGGCCGCGCAGCTGGTTGTCGATACGACGGGATTCGTGGCGCTCGGTACCTATGATGTGCAGACCACCGGCGGCCAGTACCGCATCGTGACGCACCTGCCAAGCCGCTTTCAGCTCGGCGATTTGTGCCTCGGTCGGGTTCTCCAGCTGGGCGATTTCCGCTTGCCAGTTACCGCCGAGCACGATGTCGGTACCACGACCGGCCATGTTGGTGGCGATGGTGACGGCGCCGGTCTGGCCTGCCTGGGCGACGATCTCCGCTTCCATGGCGTGGAACTTGGCGTTCAGCACCTTGTGCGGGATGTTTTCCTTGGTCAGGATGCCGGAGAGCAGCTCGGAGTTCTCGATGGAGACGGTACCGACCAGCACCGGCTGGCCGCGCTCGACGCAACCGCGAATGTCTTCGATGATGGCGGCATACTTCTCGTTGGCGGTCAGGTAGACCAGATCGCCCATGTCCTTGCGCACCATCGGCTTGTTGGTCGGGATAACCACGGTATCCAGGCCATAAATCTGCTGGAATTCAAAGGCTTCGGTATCAGCAGTACCCGTCATGCCCGCCAGCTTGTCGTACAGACGGAAGTAGTTCTGGAAGGTGATGGAGGCCAGGGTCTGGTTCTCGTTCTGGATCTTGACCCCTTCCTTCGCTTCGACCGCCTGGTGCAGACCATCGGACCAGCGACGGCCCGGCATGGTACGGCCGGTGTGCTCGTCGACGATGACGATCTCGTCCTTCTGGACGATGTAGTCGACGTTGCGTTCAAACAAGGTGTGAGCACGCAGGCCGGCGTTGACGTGGTGCAGCAGGCTGATGTTGGTGGCGGAGAACAGGGAGTCGTCCTCGGCCAGCAGCCCCTCTTTCTTGAGCAGCTCTTCCACGAAGATCTGGCCGTTCTCGGTCAGCAATGCCTGGCGGTTCTTCTCGTCCACCGTGTAGTGGCCGTCGCCAGTGTACTCTTCGGAGTCTTCCTTGTCCTGCTTGACCAGCAGCGGGATCAGCTTGTTGACGCGGATATAGAGCTCGGAGCTGTCTTCTGCCGGGCCGGAGATGATGAGCGGGGTACGGGCTTCATCGATGAGCACCGAGTCCACCTCATCCACCAGCGCATAGTTGAGCGGACGCTGCACGCGCTGCTCGGGCGAGAATGCCATGTTGTCGCGCAGGTAGTCGAAACCGAATTCGTTGTTGGTACCGTAGGTGATGTCGGCAGCGTAGGCGTCACGCTTCTGGGACGCGTCCATGCCGGGCACGTTGCAGTCGACTGTCATGCCGAGGAAGGCGAACAGCGGGCGGTTCGCCTCGGCGTCACGCTTGGCCAGATAGTCGTTCACGGTCACCACGTGCACACCACGACCGCTCAGGGCGTTCAGGTAGGCCGGCAGGGTCGCGGTGAGGGTCTTGCCTTCACCTGTCTTCATCTCGGCGATGCGGTTGGAGTTCAGCACCATGCCACCGATCAGCTGGACGTCGAAGTGACGCATGCCGAACACCCGGCGAGAGGCTTCACGCACGGTGGCAAAGGCCTCCGGCAGCAACTGCTCCAGTGTCTCACCCTGCTCCAGACGCTGACGATACTCGGCCGTCTTGGCCTGCAACTGTGCATCGGACAGAGCTTCGAACTGAGGCTCCATCGCATTGATCTGTTTTACAATTTTGCGCAGAGCCTTGAGCGTTCTGTCGTTCCGGCTGCCGATAATCTTGGTAAGCAGTGTGCTAATCATGGGTACCAACTATTTCTGGTTATATAAGTGTTCCGTCACTGGAACCTGGAGAAAAAAACCTAACCCCGTCTGGCATTGAGAAAACGCGCGGGGTCCACCTGACGACCATCTTTCAACACTTCGTAATGCAAATGGACCCCGGTCGCGCGACCGGTGCGTCCCATCAAGGCAATTTTCTGGCCCTCATCGACCAGGGTGCCCACTTCGACCAGCAACTTGGAGTTGTGGGCATAGCGGGTCACCAAACCATTGCCGTGGTTGATCTCCACCATGTTGCCAAATTCCGGATGACGGCCCGCCCAGCTCACAACCCCTGGGCCCGTCGCCAGAATGGGGGTGCCGGGCTTGCCACGGAAATCCACCCCTTTGTGCATCTTGGCGCGACCGTTGAACGGATCGACCCGGCCACCAAAGCCAGAGGAGACCCAAACCCGCTCCTGCTTGACCGGTGTTCCGGAAATAAAGCCGGCATCGGTTATATGGTGATTCATGATGAAAGATTCAAGTACCGACAGCTGCTCTTCACGACTGCTGAGCTGCTGGCTGAGATGCTTCATGGAGTCCTGCAGCTCGTTGAGGCTGACTTCCAGATCCGCATCATAGGAGGGGCCGCCCATGGGAGGCAGCTCCTTGAAATTGAACTCTTCGGGATCGAGGTCGGCCTTTTCGGTCAGCCGCTCGCCGAGCGCGTTGAGACGGCCCAGCTGCCCCTGCATGGTGCCCACCTGGGCGGCCAGCATGGCAAGCTGTTCGCGGGCTTCGTCAGCCCCTTGCGTGGATTTTTGCTGTTCGGCCATGGCCAGCGCGACTTCCAGCGCCTCCATTTTTTGATGCCAGCTCTGCCAGAGCCAGCCACCACTCAGGGCCAATACAGTGAAGAAGATACCGCCGACCCAGGCCAGACGTTGTTTCGGTAAGTGCAACTTGCGTCGCTGCTTGCCATTGAGGATCAGGGTAATGCTCATAGAAATCAGTCTGCTCGGTCAGGTGTGGCCATTGGCCCGCACGGGAAATAAAACCGGGAGATAATCGGTATTACAGAATGGAGTAAACAAATGACGGAACGTCGGTGCGGAGAGAGGACCGACGTTCCGTTGCACAGCTATCAGGCCAGAACCAGACCGTTATCGTAGTAAGCGATGGGCGCTTTGTCGCCCTCACCCTCGAAGGTCACCAGTTCCCAGGCCTCCTGCTTGGCCAGCAAGGCACGCAGCAGCTTGTTGTTCAGGGCATGGCCGGTCTTGTAGGCACGGAATTCGCCGATGATGCTGCGGTTACACATGTAAAGGTCACCGATCGCATCCAACATCTTGTGTTTGACGAATTCATCTTCATAGCGCAGGCCATCTTCGTTCAGTACCCGGTAGTCATCCAGCACCACGGCGTTTTCCAGGCTACCGCCCAGCGCCAGGTTCTGGGAACGCAGGTACTCGATGTCACGCATGAAACCGAACGTACGAGCACGGCTGATCTCTTTCACGAAAGAGGCACCGGAGAAGTCCAGCACGCAACGCTGATTGCGTCCTTCAAATACCGGATGCTGGAAGTCGATCTCGAGATCCATTTTGAAGCCGTTGCGATAGGGGTGGAATTCCGCCCACTTGTCGCCGTCTTCAACCCGGATGCTCTGCTTGATCCGCACAAACTGCTTGGGCGCATTCTGTTCACGGATACCGACTTCTTGCAGCAGGTAGATAAAGGGGTGCGCACTGCCGTCCATCACCGGGATCTCGGGCGCATCAACCTCGACATAGAGGTTGTCGATGCCCATCCCGGCCAGCGCGGCAGAGAGGTGCTCAATGGTAGAGACTCGGACACCGGCTTCATTGACCAGAGCGGTACAAAGCACGGTATCACGCACCTGATCGGCATTGGCTGGCAGCTCTACCACAGGATTCAGATCGGTACGCAAGTAAACGATCCCTGTGTTAACAGGCGCCGGACGGAACGTCATTGTGACTTTCCGACCCGAATGCAGGCCGACACCGGTGGCCTGGACACTCGTTTTCAAGGTTCTTTGTCTAATCATGGGCGTATCCGCTTAACAGCTCAAATTCCTGACCAGATGGTCGTTGCCGGGCCATCTTAGCACATTCCTTAAGCAACAAACAAACCAGCGTCATTGGAGGCTTAGTCGGCTTGCTTGCGCAGGAACGCAGGAATATCGAGATAATCCGGTTCGCGACGAGCTTGCGGCTCGGCGTTGACCACCTTGGCCGGGGCCTCTTCCATCACGCGAGACTGCAGGGCTTCGCTGATCAGGGGCTGACGGGCCGGACGCTCTTGTACCATGTTGTTCTTCACCAGCGTGATGTCCGGCTTGCGCTCGGCACCGATACCGGTGGCAACCACGGTCACACGCAGTTCGTCGTGCATTTCCGGGTCGATTACGGTACCCACCACCACGGTGGCGTTCTCGGAGGCGAAGGCCTTGACCGCGTTACCCACGGTTTCGAACTCTTCGATGGTCATGTCCATGCCGGCGGTGATGTTGACCAGGATGCCACGGGCACCGGCCAGGTCCACGTCTTCCAGCAGCGGGCTGGAGATGGCTTTCTCGGCCGCTTCTTCGGCACGGTCATCACCGGAGGCTGAACCGGTACCCATCATGGCGGTACCCATTTCACGCATCACGGTACGCACGTCCGCGAAGTCGACGTTGATCAAGCCCGGACGGGTGATCAGCTCGGCAATGCCCTGTACCGCGCCAAGCAGTACGTCGTTGGCAGCCTTGAAAGCGTCCAGCAGGGAGATGCCGCGACCCAGCACTTTCAGCAACTTGTCGTTGGGGATGGTGATCAGGGAGTCGACGTTCTTGGACAGCTCTTCGATGCCGTGAGCAGCAAAGCCCATCCGCTTCTTCCCTTCGAAGGAGAACGGCTTGGTTACGACAGCAACTGTCAGGATCCCCATCTCGCGAGCCACTTCGGCCACGATCGGTGCAGCACCGGTACCGGTACCACCACCCATGCCGGCAGCGATGAACACCATGTCGGAGCCAGTCAGCAGCTCGCGCAGCGCTTCCCGATCTTCCATGGCCGCATCACGACCCACTTCCGGATTGGCTCCGGCACCCAGACCCTTGGTGATGCCACCGCCGATCTGCAGGGTTGTGTTGGCGCTGGAGTTACGCAGAGCCTGGGCGTCGGTGTTGACGGTAATGAATTCAACGCCTTCGATGTTTTGACGAACCATGTGCTCGACCGCGTTGCCGCCGCCGCCACCCACACCAATCACTTTAATGACGGCTTCGTCAGTGTGGCTATCCATAAATTCAAACATGTTGTCTCTCCGCTTTATTTGCCTGACTCAGCAAAATCTTTTAGAACTCGCCACGCAACCAGTTGCTGACCCGTTTGACCAGCCCACCTACGCTTGCCTTGGCGGCATATTCCTTGCTACTGCCGGTGGATTGATGGGTGCGGCCATACTGCAGCAACCCGACCGCGGTCGAGTACACAGGCGCCTGCACATAATCACTCAATCCCCGGATATTCATGGGCTCCCCTACCCGGACCTGGCTCTGGAAGATCTGCTCTGCGCACTCCACAATGCCTTCGATCTGGGCAGCGCCGCCGGTCAAGACCACACCGGCTGCAAGCTGATGCTTGACCCCCTGCGCTTTCAATTCGCTTTGTACCCGCACCAGCTCATCATTCACCATGGAGAGCAACTCGGTGTAACGGGGCTCAATCACTTCAGCCAGTGTCTGCCGCTGCAGGCTGCGCGCCGGACGACCGCCGACACTGGGTACTTCAATATTGTCTTCCTTACTGACCAGCCGGCCGAGGGCGCAGCCATAGCGCACCTTGATCGCCTCCGCATCCAGCGGCGGGGTGCCGAAGGCATAGGCGATGTCGCTGGTCACCGTGCTGCCGGCGTACGGGATCACCTTGGTGTGACGCAGGGCGCCGCCGGTAAACAGCGACATGTCCATGGTGCCGCCACCGATGTCCACCACGCAGACACCCAGCTCTTTCTCATCTTCGGTCAGCACGGCGTAGCTGGACGCCAGTGCGGAGAAGATCAGCTGATCCACCCGCAGACCCACCTTCTCCACGCATTTCTCGATGTTGCGAGCCATGTCGTTGTGGCAGGTGATCAGGTGCACCTTGGCCGCCATCCGCACGCCGGAGAGGCCGACCGGGTTCTTGATCCCTTCCTGGTAGTCGATGGCGAACTCCTGGGGCAGCACGTGCAGCACCCGGAGCTCATCGGACAACCGTACCGACTTGGCGGTGTGGATGACGTTGTCCACGTCTTCCTGAGTCACCTCTTCATCGGAGATGGGCACCATGCCGGTTTCATTGCGACAGTCGATATGCTTGCCGGACAACCCCAGATAGACGGAGCTGATCTGGCAGTCGGCCATCATTTCAGCCTCTTCCACCGCGCGACGCAGGGACTTGACCACGGAATCAAGATCGTTGACCCCGCCCTTGTCCATGCCGCGAGAGGCGTGACTGCCCATGCCGATGACATTGAGCTCACCGTCTGGCAGCACTTCGCCAACCAGAACCGCCACCTTGGTTGTGCCGATATCCAGCCCGACAATCAGATTTCTATCTGCGGTTTTGGTCATTCACTTTCTCTTCGTTCTTCTTCCAGCCAACTGCCATTCCGGTGTCGTATCGAAGATCCACGTAAGCAACCCGCTCACGAGGTTCGATGACCGGAAAGGCATCGATAAACCGCTGCAGTCGGAGCGCGATATCCGAGCGCCCCAAAAACAGCTGAATGTTGCCATCCAGGGTCAGTTCCCAGGCATGGCGGGGGGTCAGATTCACCCCCAGCAGCTTGTACCCTCTGGCCGCCAGCTGCGCCTCGTATTGACGGCTGGCCTCCAGCACCTTGACGGCCTGATCTTCTGGCCCGGACAGCTGCATCAGAGGAGTCTTCACCCTGTCCGGCGCACTGAACACCTCACCCTTGGTGTTGACGAAGCGGTTGCCATTCCAGCGGGCCGCAACCGCCTGTTCGGTGAGGTAGACCTTGATCTTGTTGGGCCACTTCTTGCGTACCGAGACCTGGGCCACCCAAGGCAAGGCGTTCAACCGCGCCTGCAATTCGTTCACATCCAACTCGAAGAAGTTGCGCAACTCGGCACCATCCAGCACGGCGCTGCGCAGTTCATCGGTTTGCAAATACTGGTGTTGCCCCTGCAGCAACAGCTCGCTCATGGGCAACCGATTGGCATCCGTCAGCCAATCTTTAACATCCAGCGCGGTCTGGTAGAGGCCCCACATGACCAGGATGAAAAATCCCACCCCGGCGATGAAGCCCCCCTTGGTGCGCCCTTGTGCCCTTGCCTCCACCCGCTCGATCCCCGTTTAACGCGCCATGCCGGCCCTTTGCAGACCGGTTCGCCATTATATAGGCCCCGGCTTGGCGGTCAAAATACTCATTGGGCCCTCAGGCGCCGGATTTCATGCTCTCGATGCTCAATTTCATCTCGCCGAGACGGCGAGCCAGTGCGCCGACGTTCCCTGCCCCCTGGGTCAGCACCAGATCGCCTTCGCCGACCAGCCCGGCCAGCACCGCCGGCACATCGTCCGGCGTCGCGACAAAGATGGGCTCCAGGCTGCCGCGGGAGCGGATGGAACGGCACAGGGCGCGGCCATCGGCGCCCGGAATCGGCTCTTCACCGGCGGCATAAACCTCCAGCATCACCAGCACGTCCACCTTGGAGAGCACATCCGCGAAATCTTCGTAAAGATCGCGGGTACGGGTATAGCGGTGTGGCTGGAACACCATCACCAACCGCTTCTCGGGCCAGCCGGCGCGAGCTGCGTTGATGGTGACCTTGACCTCGCTCGGGTGGTGACCGTAGTCGTCCACCAGCATGGCCTTGCCGCGACCGGTCTCGAACTCGCCATATTGCTGGAAGCGGCGACCCACCCCTTCAAACTTGGCCAGCGCCCGGATGATGGCATCATCGCCGATCCCGTCCTCGGTGGCGACCGCAATCGCTGCGGCGGCATTGAGCGCGTTGTGGATGCCGGGCAGGTTGAGGGTCACCTCCAGCTCGCCGGCATCTTTGCGGCGCACCCGGAAGCGACTGCGGTTGCTGGTCTGCACGAAGTCCAGCACCTGCACGTCGGCATCATCACTCAGGCCGTAGGTGATGGTGGGACGGGCGATCTCCGGCAGCATGCCGCGGATCACAGGATCATCTACGCACACCACGGCCAGCCCGTAGAACGGCAGGTTGTGCAGGAAGTCGATGAAGGTGGCCTTCAGCTTGGAGAAATCGCCACCATAGGTGTCCATGTGATCCGCTTCGATGTTGGTCACGATGGAGACCATCGGCTGCAGATGCAGGAAGGAGGCGTCGCTCTCGTCCGCCTCGGCAATCAGGTAGCGGCTGCTGCCCAGGCGGGCATTGGTGCCGGCGCTGTTGAGCAGGCCACCGATGACGAAGGTCGGATCCCGGTCCGCTTCGGCATAGATGCTCGCCACCAGACTGGTGGTGGTGGTCTTGCCGTGAGTGCCGGCGATGGCGATGCCGTGGCGGAAGCGCATCAGCTCGGCCAGCATCTCGGCGCGGCGCACCACGGGAATGCGCAGCTCGCGGGCGGCCAGCAGCTCGGGGTTGTCCTGCTTGATGGCGGTAGAGACCACCACCACGCTCGCCTCGTTCACGTGCTCGGCACTGTGACCGACGAAGATGTGGGCGCCAAGGGACTCGAGTCGCTCGGTCACCGCATTACGGGCCAGATCCGAGCCGGTTACCTGATACCCTTCGTTGGCAAGCACTTCGGCGATACCGCCCATCCCGGCACCACCGATGCCGATGAAGTGGATGCGACGCACGCGGCGCATTTCAGGGATAACGGTACGCAGTTTTGCCAGTTCAACCTTGGTCATAGTTCTCTCTCAATCTGCCCGGTCGCCAGGCGTTTGCACTCATCGGCAACCCGCTCGGCGGCATCGGTAATGGCCACGCGACGGGCGGCCTGGGCCATGTTCAATAGGGTTTCCCTGCGCCCGGCAAGCCAGGAGAGACGGGCGGCCAGCGAGGCCGTCGTCAGCTCGGATTGGGGCAGGAATTCAGCCGCACCGCCATCGACCAGGGTCAGGGCGTTGCGGGTCTGGTGATCATCCACTGCGTGAGGCAGCGGTACAAAAATGGCGGCGACCCCGGCGGCAGCCACTTCGGAGACGGTCAGCGCCCCCGCCCGGCACACCACCAGATCGGCCCAGGCGTAGGCATCGGCCATGTCCTTGATAAATTCGCTCACTTCGGCCGCAACACCCTGCTTGGCGTAGGCTTCGGCCACGGCATCCCGATTGCCCTTGCCGCACTGGTGACGCACCTCGATGGGCACGCCGGCCGCCGCCACCGCTGGCGGCACCTGCTCGTTGAGCACCCGGGCCCCCAGGCTGCCACCGACGATCAGCAGCCGCAGTGGCTCGGCCCCGCTGCGCAACTGGGGATCCGGCAGCGCCACCACTTCGGGGCGTACCGGATTGCCCACCACGGCGGTGCGACGGCTCGGCGCGAAGGCGCCCGGAAATGCCATCAGCACCCGCTTGGCGAGGCGAGCCAGCAGCTTGTTGGTCAGGCCGGCGGCAGCATTCTGCTCGTGCAACAGCAGCGGGATACCGGACAGCCACGCCGCCACGCCACCCGGGCCGGAGGCAAAGCCGCCCATGCCGAGCACCACGTCGGGGCGAATGGTCTTGAGCACCCGCCGCGCCTGCAGCACGGATTTGACGATGCGATAGGGCGCCACCAGCAGACGCTTGATGCCGTTGCCACGCACCCCCTGAATATCGATGAAGGAGATGGGGTAACCATGGGCAGGTACCAGCTCGGCCTCCATCCGGTCGGCGGTGCCGAGCCAGTGAATGCTCCAGCCCTGGGCCTTGAGGCGATCAGCCACGGCCAAGCCGGGGAACACATGGCCCCCGGTACCGCCTGCCATCACCAACAGCGTCTTGCTCACTAAACCTCCCGCACGCGCGCCTGGGCACTGGCCTGGCGCAACTCGAAATCGATACGAATCAACATGCTCACCGCCACCATCATGATGATGAGGCTCGAACCACCATAACTGACCAGCGGCAGGGTCAGCCCCTTGGTCGGCATCATGCCGCTGGCTGCCCCCACGTTGACGAAGGTCTGGAAGCTGAACCAAATGCCGATGCCGATGGCCAGATAGCCTTCATACAGTCGCTCGGCCACCAGCGCCTGGTGACCCAGCTTGAGCGCCTTGATTGCCAGCGCAAAGATGAGAAACAGCGCGCCCAGCACGCCCACATAGCCCAGCTCTTCCCCCAGGATGGCGAACACGAAGTCGGTGTGCGCCTCCGGCAGGTACTCCATCTTCTGGATGGAGTTGCCAAGCCCCTCGCCAAACCAACTGCCACGGCCGAAGGCCATCAGCGACTGGGTCAGCTGGTAACCGCTGCCGAACGGATCGGCCCAGGGATCGAGGAAGGAGGTCACCCGCCGCATCCGGTACGGTTCGGCGATGATCAGGGTCACCACGGCGCTCACCCCCACCAGGATGAGACCGATGAACTGCACCAAGCGGGCACCGGCCAAGAACAGCATGCCGAGCGAGGTGACGAACATCACCACCACCGAGCCCAGATCGGGCTGGGCCAGCAGCAGGATGGCCACCACGAACAGCACCGCCATCGGCTTCATGAAACCGATGAAACGCTCGCGCACCTCGCTCTGGCGGCGCACCAGGTAGCCCGCCAGATAGACGAACAGTGCCAGCTTGCCGAACTCGGCCGGCTGCAGGTTGAACGGGCCAAGCGGCAACCAGCGCACCGAGCCGTTGACGCTGCGGCCCACCAGCAGCACCAGCACCAGCATGACGATGGCCAGCAGCAGCATGGGGCCGTTGTAGTGCTGCCAGCGCGCCATCGGCACCTGCAGCACAAACCAGGAGATGCCGAGTGCCATCAGCAGAAACAGGCCGTGACGCTTCACGAACATGAAGGGATCGTTGTTGATGGCGATCCCCTCCGGGATCGAGGCGGAAGCCACGATCACCAGACCCACCGCCATCAGCGCCAGCGCCAGCACGACCAGCTGCCGGTCATAGAGACCGGCAGGGCGCGCCGGCAACAGCCAGCGCTGCAAGAAGCCTGCGACTGCGCGAAGGGCGTTCATAACTTCTGTACCAGCTCGGTGAAACGATCACCGCGCGCTTCGAAAGACTTGAACTGGTCCAGGCTGGCGCAGGCCGGCGCCAACAGCACCCAGTCGCCGGGTCTGGCGTCGGCAGCCGCCTTGGCGACCGCGGCATCCAGATCCGCCACCCGCTCGGTCTGCTCACCCAGCGCCAGCAGCACCTCGGCATCCTGGCCGAAACAGTACATGTGATCGATCTGGCTGCCGAGCAGCGCCTGCACCGGGCCGAAATCCTGGCCCTTGCCCTGGCCACCGGCCAGCAGCAGCAGACGGCCCTTCACCGACTCGCGCACCCCGGCCACGGCAGCCAGGGTCGCCCCCACGTTGGTGGCCTTGGAGTCGTTGATCCAGCGCACCCCGTTCACCTCCCGCACGAAGCGGGCACGGTGAGGCAGCCCCTCGAAACGGCGCAGTACTCGCAACTGCGGCTCGCGCGGGATACCGACCGCATCGCACAGGGCCATGGCCGCCAGCGCGTTGGCCTGGTTGTGGGCGCCGACGATCTTCATCTCGTCCACCGCCAGCAACGGCTCGCCGTGCAGGGTCAGCCAGTGACGGCCATCCAGCTCGCAGCGACCGTAACCGTTGCAGTCGAGGCCGAAGCTCTGCCACACCTGGCCCACGTCGGGCAGGGTCTGGGCATCGTCGCGATTGATCAGGATGTGCTGGGAGTGCTGATGGATCTCCATCTTGGCGGCGCGATAGTCGGCCATGCCCTGATAGCGATCCATATGATCTTCACTGAGGTTCAATACCACGGAGGCGGCGGCGCGCAGGCTGTGGGTGGTCTCCAGCTGGAAGCTGGAGAGCTCCAGCACGCACAGATCCATCGGCTGCTTGAGCAGCTCCAACGCCGGCGTGCCGATGTTGCCACCCACCCCGACCTTGAGGCCGGCCTCGGCGATCATCTCGCCCACCAGGGTGGTGACCGTGCTCTTGCCGTTGGAGCCGGTGATGGCGATCACCGGCACCTGGGTCTCGCGCACGAACAGCTCGATGTCGCCGACGATGCGTACCCCGAACTCGGCTGCGGCTTGCAGTTCGGGCGTTGCCAGGGCAATGCCCGGACTCGCCACTATCATGTGCGCCTGCTTGAGCAGCTCGCCATCCAGCCCGTGGATGAGTTCCACCTCGGCAGGCAGTTGATCCCTGCCGGGCGGGTTGGCGCGGGTGTCCATCACCAGCGGCGTCACGCCACGGCCGAGGAAATAGTCGACGCAGGAGAGTCCGGTTTTGCCGAGTCCGATGATGATGACCATGGCTTACCTCACCTTCAGGGTGGCGAGGCCGAGCAGCACCAGCATGAGCGTGATGATCCAGAAGCGCACGATGACGCGCGGCTCCGGCCAGCCCTTCTTCTCATAGTGGTGATGGATCGGTGCCATGCGGAAGATGCGCACGCCGCGCAGCTTGTAGGACCCCACCTGCAGGATCACCGAGACGGTCTCCATCACGAAGACGCCGCCCATGATCACCAGCAGGAACTCCTGACGCACCAGCACGGCGATGGTGCCGAGTGCGCCGCCCAGCGCCAGGGAGCCCACGTCCCCCATGAACACCTGGGCCGGATAGGTGTTGAACCAGAGGAAACCCAGACCCGCCCCGACGATGGCGGTACAGACGATCACCAGCTCGGAGGTATAGGGTACATAGGGAATATGCAGGTAGTTGGCGAAATTGACGTTGCCGGTGGCCCAGGCGATGAAGGCGAAGCCCCCCGCCACCATCACGGTCGGCATGATGGCCAGACCATCCAGGCCATCCGTGAGATTGACCGCGTTGGAGGTGCCGACGATGACGAAGTAGGTCAGTACGATGAACATCAGCCCGAGTTGCGGCATCACATCCTTGAGGAAGGGCACCACTAGCTGGGTCTGACCGTCGTGCGTGGCGGTGGCGTAAAGGAACACGGCCACCCCCAGCGCAACGGCAGATTGCCAGAAGTACTTCCAGCGGGCGATCAGGCCGTCGGTGTTCTTGCGCACCACCTTGAGGTAGTCATCGGCGAAGCCGATGGCGCCATAGGCACCCAGCACGAACAGCACCAGCCAGACATAAGGGTTGTCGAGGCGGCACCAGAGCAGCACCGAGATGAAGATGGCGGCGATGATCATCAGACCGCCCATGGTCGGAGTGCCTTTCTTGCTCAGGTGCGACTCCGGACCGTCATTGCGGATCACCTGGCCGAATTTGAGGATCTGCAGGCGGCGGATGAGACGCGGCCCCATCCAGAGCGCCACCACCAGGCCGGTGATGATCGACAGGATGGCGCGAAACGTCAGGTAGGAGAAGACGTTGAAGAAGGTGAAGTGCGGGGTGAGCAGTTCCGCCAGCCAGACTAGCATGTGGCTGACTCCTGACGGTCTTTGACCATCTCGACGATATCTTCCATGCGGGAGCCGCGGGCCCCTTTGACCAGGATCGCGATTTCTTGATGTGTATTTATCATTTGCGCAAGCACTTCAAACAACGACGCCTTGTTATCGAAATGTCGGCCAGCCGCGGCATCTGCGGTGTGGCGACTCTGTTCCCCTACAGTCAGCACGGCATCGAGGCCGCGCTCGCTGGCGTGGCGTCCGACCCGGGCATGCTGCTCGGCGGACTCCTCACCCAACTCCTTCATGTCACCGAACACCAGCACCTTGTAGCCACTCATGGCGGTCAGGGCATCAATGCCCGCCAGCACGGACTCCACGCTGGCGTTGTAGGTGTCGTCCACCAGGGTAAGACCACCCCAGCGCTGGACGCAGAAACGGCCCTTGACCGGCGCCATCTGCTCGAGTCCGGCCTTGACCGAGGCGAGCGAGGCGCCGAGCGCCAGCGTGCCGGCGGCAGCGGCCAGGGCGTTCGCCACGTTATGGCGGCCCGGGATGGCCAGGGTCAGGCTCACTTCACCCTGCGGGGTCACCATGACGAACTCGGCACAGCCCTGCTGGTTGATCACCACGTTGCTGGCATGGAACGGCTGACGCTGATCCTCGATGGAGAAGGCGCAGTGGATCCCGCGCGCCTGCCACTTCGGCCAGAATTCGTTGTCGGCATTGACGATGGCGGTGCCGCCCTCGCCCAGCCCCTCGAAGATTTCGCTCTTGGCGTGGAATACCCCTTCCAGCGAGCCGAAGCCCTCCAGATGCGCGGCCGCCACGTTGTTGATGATGGCGGCATCGGGTTTGGCCAACGAGGTAGTCCAGGCGATCTCGCCCGGGTGGTTGGCCCCCAGCTCCATCACCGCAAACCTGTGTTGCGGCTCGAGGCGCAGCAGGGTCAGCGGCACCCCCACCTCGTTGTTGAAGTTGCCGGCGGTGGCCAGCACGTCCCCTTCCTGACGCAGGATGGCGGTCGCCATCTCCTTCACCGTGGTCTTGCCGCAACTGCCGGTGATGGCCAGCACTTTCGGGTTGATCCGCTCGCGCACCAGCCGGCCGAGGCGACCCAGCCCCTTGAGACTGTCGGTCACCACCAGCTGGGGGATCGCCAACGGCAGTTCACGCTCGACCAGCAGGGCCGATGCCCCGGCGGCCACGGCCTGCTCGCAGAAATCGTGGGCATCGAAACGCTCGCCGCGCAGCGCAACAAACAACGCGCCTGCGCCCAGGGTACGGGTGTCGGTGCTGACAGCCGTGATCGCTCCATCTTCACCAATCAGACGGGCATCGAGTACCTGCGCCAGCTCGGCAAGCCTGAGGGTCATCATGCGAATGACTCCAATAATGTGTGCAAGGCGGCCGCAACGGTTTCCCGGTCGCTGTAGTGCCGCTTGTCGGTTCCAATGATCTGATAATCCTCGTGACCCTTACCGGCCACCAGGATGATGTCCTGTTTGCTCGCCTGGCTCAGTGCCAGCTGGATTGCTTTGGTCCTGTCGTGCTCGATCTGCACGGCGCCGGGATCGCGAAGACCCGCCACCATGTCGGCCATGATCCGGGCCGGCTCCTCGGTACGGGGATTGTCATCGGTCAGGATCACGCGATCCGCATGCAGCTCGGCCATGGCGGCCATCATGGGACGCTTGCCGCGATCCCTATCGCCACCACAACCCACCAGACACCAGAGCCGTCCTTCACAGTGCACCCGCAGGGCCTGCAAGGCCTTCTCCAGCGCATCCGGCGTGTGGGCATAATCGACCACGGCGAGCGGCGCCTTGCCGCCACCGAAGCACTCCATGCGGCCGGTTACCGGCTGCAGTTGCGGCGCGCTGGCCAGCAACTCGTCGAAGTCATAACCGAGCACCAGCATGGCGCCCATAGCGGCCAGCACGTTGCTGACGTTGAAGCGCCCGAGCAAGGGGGCGGATAATACACCATTCCCCCAGCTGGAGTTAATCTGCGTGCGAAAACCTTGCTGGTGGAAATGGGGATCCTGCGCCGTCAGCTGTCGCCCCGGGTGACAGGCCACCGGGCCGTGCACGCTGAACGCCACGGCGGCCGGATAGGCAGCCAGCCACTGGCGGCCCAACCGGTCGTCGGCATTGAGCACGGCGCAGGGTTCGTCCACCAGTTTCAGCAGCTCTTCCTTGGCGGCGCCGTAGGCCTCCATGGTGCCGTGATAGTCCAGATGATCCCGGCTCAGGTTGGTGAACACGGCGGCAGCAAACGGCAGGGCCGCGACGCGATGCTGTACCAGGCCGTGGCTGGACACCTCCATCGCCACCAGATCCGCCCCCTGCGCTTGCAGAGCGGCCAGATTGGCCTGCACCTGCACCGCGCTGCCAGTGGTGTTCTCCGCTTCCACCAGCTCGCCGAACAGACCGTTGCCAATGGTGCCCATCACCCCGGCCTTGCCCCCCAGCAGGGTGCGCCAGTTGGCCACCAGCAGCGCCGTGGTGCTCTTGCCGTTGGTGCCGGTGATGCCCACCAGATCCAGCTTGCTGGCCGGCTGGTCGTAGAAATAGCCGGCCAGCTCGGAGAGCCTGGCTGGCAGATCCGGGATCCCGAGACAAGGCACGCTCAGCGCCGGTGCCACGAATTCACCATCCTCTTCAAACAGTACGGCGGTCGCTCCCTGAGCCACCGCCTGTTCAATAAACCGTCTGCCATCCACCTGATGCCCGCGAATCGCCACGAAGAGACAACCGGGCCCAACCCGCCGACTGTCCAGCTGGATGTCGGTAAGCGCGAGCGCCGGGGCAGTAATGCCAAAGGGGCGCATCAGTTGATCAAGTGCGCGGGACAACATTGGAAGCCTCCGTACGGGCAAGTTTGGTGGGCACCGCAGGCGGTACCGCGTCGGGACGAATATTGAAGAGCTGCAGTACCCCGCCCATGGCTTCGGCAAACGGCGGCGTCGCAACGGCACCACCGTAGTAGGCGTCGCCCTTGGGCTCGTTGATCACCACTACCATGACGAAACGGGGATTGCTGGCCGGGGCGAAACCGGCGAACCAGGCCATGTAATCCTTGCCGTAGCCACCTGCGACCGCGACCTTGGCGGTACCACTCTTGCCGCCGACCCGGTAACCGGGGATCTGCGCTTTCGGAATGGCATTGCTGACCACGTACTCCAGCGCCTGCAACATGGCGGTAGCATTGTTGTGGTCGATGACCTGCTCCCCCTTGGGCGGCTCGGTCACCTTGACGATGGAGAGCGGTACCCGCTTGCCCTTGTTGGCCAAAGTGGCATAAGCGGAGGCCAACTGCAGCGGGGTGACCCGCAGGCCATAACCGAACGACAGGGTGGCCCGTTCGATGTCGGACCAGCGCCGGCGCTGGGGCAGCATGCCGCTGCTCTCACCCATCAGGCCGCTGCCGGTGTCCATCCCGAAGCCCACCATGCTGAGGGTGTTGATCATCTCCTGCGCCGGCATCCGCAGCGCGATGCGCGACATGCCGATGTTGGAGGAGTAGCGCAGGATGTCGTACAGGTTGGTCGCCTTGTGGATACTCACGTCGCGGATCTGCTTGGCCCCGATAAACAGAGGGCCACCCGGAATGGTGTCCTTCCAGCTGGTAACACCGGCCTGCAGCGCGCTGAACAGGATCAACGGCTTGACGGTGGAGCCCGGCTCGTAGGTATCGGTCACCACCCGGTTGCGCACCCGGAAACTCTGGTACTGACCGCGGTTGTTGGGGTTGTAGGAGGGGGTGTTGACCATGGCGAGCACTTCGCCGGTCTTGACGTCCAGCATCACCATGGAGCCGGAGGTTGCCTTGTTCTCGTCGGTGGCGCGCTTGAGCGCCCGGTAGGCCAGCGCCTGCACCCGTTGGTCGATGCTCAGTTGCAGGTCGTTGGCGTTCTTGCCCTCTTTGACCAGACCAAGCCGCTCGATGACCCGGCCCTGCCTGTCCTTGCGCACCCGCATCTCGCCAGGGGTTGCCGTCAGCCACTCGTTGTAGCTGCGCTCAATCCCCTCGATGCCGCTACCGTCGATGTTGGTCACCCCCACCAGGTGGGCGCTGATCTCGCCGGTCGGGTAGAAACGGCGCGCCTCGGGGCGCAGATAGATGCCACCCAGCTTGAGGCCCTTGATGTATTCCGCCACCGCCGGCGTCACCTGACGCTGCAGGTAGACGAAGCGCTTGCTCGGGTTGGAGATGCGGTGCTTGAGAGTATTGATGTCGAGCTTGAGTACGGCGGACAGGGCCAGCCAGGCCCGCTCGTTATGGATGGCGCCAGATTCGTGCACCGTCTTGGGATCGGCCCAGACGGCTTCCACAGGCACCGACACCGCCAGCTGCTCGCCGTTGCGATCGGTGATCATGCCGCGCACCGCCTGAGTGGCGGTGGTACGCAGCGAACGCATGTCCCCTTCCTGACGCAGCCGATCCGGGTCGATCACCTGGATCCAGGCCAGTCGCAGGATCAAGCCGGCAAACGCAATGCCGATGAAGAACACCAGCGTGCGAAAGCGCCACGGATAGAGTGACGGAGCTTTGACCTTGGGTTGAGCCTTGGCGGAAGCCTTGCGTTTCATGGTTGTGTAATTACCTTCTCGGTGGTCACCAGCGGGCGAGCCATCTGCAACTTGTCCATGGCCAGACTCGCCACCCGGGAGTGCTCGGCCAGCGTGCCCTGCTCCAGCAACAGGTGCCGCCATTCGATGTTGAGCCGATCCTCCTCCGCCATCAGGTCGTTCTGCTTGGCCGTCAGACCACGGGTCATGTTGGTCACCAGGATCACCGCAAAGGCGGTGATCAGCACGGCGATGGCCAGCACCACCTGCAGCTTGTGCCGCCAGAGATCTCCGAGGATCTCCCTGGCCAGATGAACGCGCACCTCGCTCATGGCTTACTCCGCCAACCGCTGGGCGACCCGCAGCACCGAGCTGCGGGACCGACTGTTTTCATTGACCTCGTGCTCGGAAGGCTTGAGCGCCTTGCCGACCGACTTCAATTTGCGACCGCCGGCCAGCTGGGCCTCGGTCAACGGAATGCCGTGCGGCACTTCCGGCCCTTTCTCATGCTTGCGAATGAAATGCTTCACCAGCCGATCTTCCAGCGAGTGGAAGCTGATGACGGAGAGACGACCTTCCGGTGCCAGCACCTGCAGGGCACCGTTGAGCGCTGTCTCGATCTCGTCCAGCTCGCTGTTGATGTAGATGCGGATGGCCTGGAAGCTGCGGGTGGCGGCGTGCTTGCCCTTCTCCTTGCTCGGATTGACGCGGGCAATCATCTCCGCCAGTTGACGGGTGCGGACATAGGGCTCGGTCACCCGATCGTGCACGATGGCACGAGCGATCTTCTTGGCGAAACGCTCCTCGCCAAAGGTCTTCAGCACCCAGGCAATGTCGTCCACATCGGCGCGAGCCAGCCATTCGGCGGCGCTCTGACCGGAGGTGGGGTCCATCCGCATGTCGAGCGGACCGTCCTTCATGAAGCTGAAACCACGCTCGGCATCGTCCAGCTGGGGAGAAGAGACCCCCAGATCCAGCAGGAAACCGTCTACCTTGCCCAGCAGGCCGCGTTCATCCAGATAGGAGGCAATGCCGGAGAAGGGGCCGTGCACGATTTCGAAGCGCGGATCCTGGATCTTGGCCGCTTCTGCAATGGCCTGGGGATCCCGGTCGATGGCGATCAGCCGGCCGTTGGGGCCAAGCTGCTGGAGAATGAGACGAGAGTGACCACCCCGGCCAAACGTACCGTCGACGTAGATGCCGCCCGGCTTGATGGCCAGCCCTTCAACGGCTTCGTGCAGCAGCACTGTGATGTGTTCAGCGGCTTGGGTCATTTATAAAGAGAAATCCTGTAGTCGTGGCGAGCTTGCCCAATCGTCCTCGGGCAGGCCCTGAATGTCGTCATTGACCTGTTGTTGCCAGCGGGCTTCATCCCACAGCTCAAACTTGTTGAGCTGGCCCACCAGCATGATCTTCTTGTCCAGCCCTGCATGGCTGCGCAGTGGCTGGCTGAGCAGCAGACGGCCATTGCCGTCCAGCTCGCATTCGGTCGCATGCCCGAGCAACAGCCGCTGCAGGCGGCGCTCAAGGGGATTCATGCTGGAGAGCGTCTTGAGCTTGCGCTCGATCTCTTCCCATTCGTTTAGGGGGTAAAGCAGCAGGCAGGGATGGGCAATATCGATGGTGCAGACCAGCTGGCCCTCGCTTTCGTCGCGCAGCCAATCACGGTACTTGGTCGGAATCGCCAATCGCCCCTTGCTGTCGAGGCTGATGGCATGCGCACCACGCAACAAATTGCAGTCCCTGAAAATGAGTTAAAGGGGGCAAACCGCCCTATAAAAACCACTTTGATCCACTTTTCCCCACCTTGAAGTTTAAGGACGTGCTGAGGGCTTTTCAAGCGAGGATCTCGGGCATGGGGAACATATTGACGCAGCGTTTCAGCAGCGAGGATTAAATGAGTTGATTTTCCACAAGTTATTTGTGTTTACGGCAATCCGATTAATTGCGAAGAATTAAAAGATCAGCAGGGTGAACCAATAAGCAGCGGGATGATCCGCTCAGATTCACAGGTACCCACATAACTCAGGCATTTTGTATGAAAAAACCATAACCAACTGATCTATATGCATAGAGTCGACCATCTCACGATCCGCCAACACATATATCTCTCGGTACAAGCTGCTATTTTCTCGCCAATAAAAAAGAGCCTCGCGATAAATCGCAAGGCTCTTCAGGAATAGGTCGGAGTCGGCCTGTAAGCCGGGTTCTGTACCGGGTTGCCCCGGGTAGCAATCATTCCTCTAGGCCAGCAATCGCTCGCTGGCTCAAGCAACCTACCCGCCCCCAACGCGGGCCGCGCCAATAGGGGCCTATTTGGTCTTGCTTCGGGTGGAGTTTACCGTGCCACGAACTGTTACCAGTCGCGCGGTGCGCTCTTACCGCACCCTTTCACCCTTACCTGATCCCTTGCGGGCCATCGGCGGTTTGCTCTCTGTTGCACTGGTCGTAGGCTCACGCTCCCCAGGCGTTACCTGGCACCCTGCCCTATGAAGCCCGGACTTTCCTCCCCTCCGCCCGTCTGTCCCGAGGGACACAACGACGAAGCAGCGATTGCCCAGCCAACTCCGGGCGCGGATTATAGCCTTGTCCGGCACCTCGGGTAAACCTGCAATTGAGTTTTGACCGAGTTAATCGTACTCGAGAGAACGCCAAGGCTGGCCTCCGGCCTGTATCTGCCCGCCTCAGTAATGTTCGAGGCCGTACTTGTAGAGCGCGTTCTTCTTCACCCCGTGGATCTCGGCGGTGAGCGCCGCCGCTTTTTTGAGCGGTAGTTCGGCCACTAGCAGCCCCAGGGTACGGATCGCCTCGGCCGGCAGTTCCTCTTCCGTTTTATTGGCGCCCGCGACCACCAGCACGATCTCGCCGCGGCAGCGATTTTCGTCTTCGCCCAGCCAGACCAGCATCTCGGAAGCAGGCAGACCGTGGATCGACTCGAAGGTCTTGGTCAGCTCGCGACACACCACCACCTGGCGTTCGCCGAGAATGCGGGCGATCGCTTCCACCGTGTCCTGCACCCGACGCGGGGATTCGTAGAACACCAGTGAGCGGGTGTCTTCGATCACCGCCTGCAAACGGTCGTCACGTCCCTTGCTCTTGGCAGGCAAAAAACCTTCGAAGGCAAACCGGTCGGTGGGCAGCCCGGCCGCAGAAAGTGCCGTGATGGCAGCGCAGGGGCCGGGCAGCGGAACTACCTTGACCCCGGCTTCGCGACAACGGGTGACCAGGTGATAACCGGGGTCGCTGATGAGTGGCGTACCGGCATCGGAGACCAGGGCCACGCTCTTGCCATCTTTTATCCGGCCGATCAGCACGTCCGCCTTCTGCTGTTCGTTGTGATCGTGCAGCGCGAAGGTGGACACCGAGATTTGATAGTGGCTGAGCAGGATGCCGGTATGGCGGGTATCCTCGGCAGCCACCAGATCGACACTGCGTAAAATGTCCAATGCACGCTGGGTAATGTCAGCCAGATTGCCGATCGGGGTGGGGACTATGTACAGGGTTGGGATGTCACTCATGGGAGCTCCGAGTGTCCCGACAATTGTGTCGCCATATTGGCCCGTTTACACTATGGAGAATTTCAACACTGGTCGGGGAATGAACTTGAACCGGGTTACAAAGCAGCTAAGTGTATCACGACTCTTCGGCATCCTACTCGCGGCAGTACTGCTTGCCGCCTGTGCGTCGGAGCCCAATCAATCAACCGGACAATCCGGCATGCCGTCGGCCTTCTCGGATCTGACCAAGAATGCCCAGTGGTATCTGGCGCAGGTGGATCCGGCCAAACCGGCCGAAGCCTTCACCTGGCAGGTGATGGCGGCGCGCAGCTATCTGGCGCTCGGTCAGGCCAAGCCGGCCGCGGCCCTGTTCCAGCAACTGCAGAAGCAGGGCCAGAGCGCCGAGCAAAAAGCCCAGCTGCAACTGTTGCAGGCTCACCTGCTGCTCGCCCAGGGCAACGCCAACCAGGCGCTGATCCTGCTGGAGGGCAAACCCGAGGTGGCGCTGGATGCCGATACCCAGAAAGACTGGTATCGCCAGCGGGTGGTGCTGCAACTGGACATCAACAACAAGTTCGGTGCCGCCAAGTCGCTGATCCTGCTGGAGCCCTATCTGGCCCAGAATGAGCTGGCGACCAATCACCAGCAAATCTGGTCACTGCTCAAAAGCATGACCCCCTCCACCCTGCAGGCACTGGAAGAGGCGCCGGCTCCCGACGTGACTACCGGCTGGCTGCGACTGGCGGCGCTGGTGAACGAGTTCGGCGCCCAGCCCAATCAGCTGGCACGCCAGCTCGCTGGCTGGAAGCAGGCCTTCCCGAACCACCCTGCCCAGAAAGACATGCCAGCGGGTCTGGGCGATCTGACGACCAGCAACATCAACACCCTGCAGCAGATCGCCGTGTTCCTGCCGCTCTCCGGCAATCTGGAGCCTCAGGGCGCCGCCATCCGCAACGGCATGCTGATGTCTTACAAGGAGAATCAGGGCCAGTTCACCCTGAACTTCTACGACACCCAGACCAAGGCGATGGGCGAGCTCTACAAACAGGCGATTCAGGAAGGGGCCAACATGATCATCGGCCCGCTGCTCAAAGACCGGGTCGAGGAGCTGCTCAAGTCCAATCCGACCGTACCGGTGCTGGCACTCAACGAGCTGGACAAGCCGATCGTCAATGACAACACCTTCTACTTCTCCCTCTCCGCCGCCGCCGATGCAGCGCAGGCTGCCCAGTACCTCTATGGCCAGGGCTATCGCAAACCCCTGCTGATCGCCGCCCAGGGGCGGATCGGTTATGGCAGCATCAAGGCGTTTGAACAGGCCTGGGCTACCGTGAGCCAGGACAAGCCGGTCGTCGCCACCTTCGGCGCTCGCAACGAAGTGCAGGGCATGGTCAAGAACGCCCTGAGCGGTCGCTCCACCGCCCGGGCCGGCGAAGTGGTGCAGCTGGCTGACACGGCGCCACGCAGCATCGACGTGGTCTATGTGGTCGCCAACAGCCTGGAGACCCGGATGATCAAGCCGTATGTGGACATCTCGGTCAATCCGATGGGCAGCCTGCCGATCTACAGCAGCTCGCGCAGCTATGACAGCGCCACCACCGAAGTGGCCTCCGAGCTCAACGGCATGCATATCTCCGACATGCCGCTGCTGCTGGGCGGTTACGAGAAGCAGCGCGAACAGATCGCCCTGCTCTGGCCGCAAACCCAGGGTGATCTGCTGCGCCTGTTCGCCCTGGGCTACGATGCCGTGGCGCTGGCGGAAAACCTGCAGCAAATGCGCAAGGTCAATGCCATGCAGCAGCCTGGCATGAGCGGCCAGCTGAGCGTGGATGCCAGCGGTAACATAGTGCGGGTACTGGACTGGGCCACCTACCAGAATGGCAAGCTGGTCAGCGACAGTGCCATGCCTCAGCTCGAGGGAGCCCCCCATGAAGGGTCTATTGGCACGGATGCACCAGCAGTGGCAGAACCTGTTCCCGTCAGCACCGAGCAAGGGACAGCACTTTGAGCAGCTAGCGGAACGCTGGTTGCAGGCCCGCGGCCTGCAACCCGTGACCCGCAACTACCGCTGCCGGGGCGGCGAGATCGATCTCATCATGCGCCAGGGGGAGACCCTGGTGTTTGTTGAGGTCCGCTACCGCGCCCAGACCAGCCATGGCGGCGCCGCCGCCTCGGTCACCCGGCGCAAGCAGCACAAGATCGTGCTGGCAGCGCGCCACTATTTCAAGCAACATGCCATCAACGAGGCCAGCCAGGCCTGCCGATTCGATGTGATCGCGTTCGAGGGCGACCAGCCAGACTGGATCCAGAACGCATTTTAAGAGGACCCCATGACTGACCGCATCAAAGAGAACTACACCGAGAGCATCCAGACCAAGATAGCCGCCGCCGAGGCGCTGTCGGATGCCATCCATACCGCAGCCCAGATGCTGACCATCTGCCTGCTCAATGGCCACAAGGTGATGGCATGCGGCAACGGTCCTTCCGCAGCGCTGGCCCAGCTGTTCATCTCGGAATTGGTCAACTGCTACGAAACCGAGCGCCCTTCCCTGCCCGGCATGGCGCTGACCCCTGACATGGCCACCATCAGTGCCATCGCCACCGATCACGGTTTTGAAGAGGTGTATGCCAAGCAGATCCGGGCGCTCGGTCAGCCCGGCGATATCCTGGTGGTCATCACCACCACCGGCAACAGCCGCAGCCTGATCAAGGCCGCCGAGGCCGCCCTCTCCCGCGACATGACCATAGTGGTGCTGGGTGGTGGTGACGGCGGCGAGATCGCCGGCCTGCTCGGCCCCAACGACGTGGAGATCCGGGTACCGTCGGCTCGTCGACCCCGCATTCTGGAAGTGAACCTGTTGACCCTGCACTGCCTGTGTGATCTCATCGACCAGACTCTTTTCCCGCAACAGGAAGATTGAAACCATGAACAAGCAAATGCTCCTGCTCGGCCTGCTGGCCGGCACCCTGCTGCTGCAAGGCTGCGCGGCCGTAGTGGTAGGCGGTGCCGCTGGCACCGCCAAAGCCTCCGGCGATCGCCGCACCCTGGGCGCCCAGTGGGATGATCAGGCCATCGAGCTGAAAGCGGCCAACCTGCTGGCTGACAACAAGCCGCTGAGCGCGGCCAGCAAGATCAGCGTCTACAGCAACAACGGCCGCGTGCTGCTGGTCGGCCAGACACCTTCTGACGCTTACAAGCTCGAAGCTGGCAAGATAGTGGCCCGCATCGAGGGGGTGCGCCACGTCTACAACGAATTGCGCCTCGGCCAGCCGGTCAGCATAGGGGTTCGCAGCAACGACTCCTGGATCACCTCCAAGGTGCGGGCAGACATGCTGGGCGCCAAGAATTTTGACAGTGCCAAGGTCAAGGTGGTCACCGAGAACGGCGAGGTATTCCTGATTGGCCTGGTGACCCGCCAGGAAGGGGATCACGCCGTCGAGATCGCCCGCCACGTCAGCGGCGTGAAGCGCGTGATCAAGGCCTTCGAGTTCGCCCAGAACTAGCACTGACCGCCGACTCTCGGCATAAAAAAACGCAGCCAGCTGGCTGCGTTTTTTATTTGATGACCTTCAGGGTCGGACGACCGCTCGGACGCGGCGGTTCCGGCTCGGGTTCCACCGGTGCTTCGGCTTGCTCCAGCCAGAGGTCATAACCCGGCTCAGGCGGGAACAGGGTTCCCACGCCGTTTTCCCGGGCATGGATGGCCAATACGGCCGCCATCGGGATGTAAACCTGCTGGGAGACACCACCAAAACGGGCGCTGAAGCTGATGGCTTCATTGTCCATGTGGAACTGCCCTACCGCACGGGGGGCGATGTTCAGCACTATCTGTCCATCCTGGACAAACTGCATCGGCACCATCACATGAGGGATGTTGACGTTGACCACCAGATGCGGGGTCAGGTCATTGTCCAGCAACCAGTCGAAGAACGCCCGCAGCAGGTACGGGCGACTGGGTGTCATTGTCGGTTCCATGCTCATACGCCGGCACGGATCTCGCGCTCGGCTTCAGTCAGGGAAGCCTGGAAAGACTCGCGCTCGAACAGACGAACCATGTAGGCCTTCAGCTCTTTGGCGCCACGACCGGTGAAGTCGATACCGAGGCTCGGCAGACGCCACAGCAGCGGGGCCATGTAGCAGTCGACCAGGCCAAACTCTTCGCTCATGAAATAGGGCATTTCACCGAAGATCGGCGCGATGGCCAGCAGGTTGTCCCGCAGTTCGGCACGCGCCGCATCCACGTCAGTACCCGCCATGATCTTGTCGGCCAGAGAATACCAGTCCAGCTCGATACGATGCATCATCAGACGGCTGTTGCCGCGGGCCACAGGGTAGACCGGCATCAGGGGCGGGTGCGGGAAGCGCTCGTCCAGATACTCCATGATGATGCGTGAGGTGTACAACGCCAGCTCGCGATCGACCAGGGTCGGTACGGTGTTGTAGGGGTTCAGCTCGGCCAGCTCATCCGGCAGGTTGCTTGGGTCAACCTGGCAGATATCTACGCTAACACCCTTCTCCGCCAGGACAATGCGCACCTGATGGCTGAACATATCGTTGGCACCGGAAAACAGCGTCATTACCGAACGCTTATTGGCAGCTACAGCCATTGAACCCTCCCGTCATTAAAAAACAGAAACGGCAATGAAGCCTCTTGGTCTTCATTGCCGTGCATTATATTACCCGGATCTGGTCGCTTAGTGAACGTCGCGCCAGAATTCCTTCTTCAACAGCACAGTGAAGATGAAGAAGATCACGATGAAGCCAAGTACCCAGAAGCCCATGCGTTCGCGCTCCTGTTGTACCGGTTCAGCCGAGTAGACCAAGAAGTTTACCAGATCCAGTACCGTCTGATCATACTCTTCGTTATTCATTTCACCGTTGCCGTCAGATTTGACACTGACAACCTGCTGTACTTCCACTCCGTCGACGGTGTGGGTCGCGAACTCGGCGCGGGGCGTGCCTTGCAGCGGCTCCAGCACATGGGGCATGCCCACGGACGGGAATACCACGTTGTTCACGCCAAACGGACGGGTCTCATCCACGTAGAAAGAACGCAGGTAGGTGTAAATCCAGTCGGCACCACGTACCCGGGCAACCAGGGTCAGATCGGGGGGGGGGGCGCCAAACCATTTGGCCGCATCCTTGTCCGGCACCGAGTTTTCCATCAGATCGCCGATCTTGGCACCATTGACGATCAGGTTGGCCGCCATCAGATCTTCCGGAATACCGATGTCTGCCGCCACCCGGTTGTAACGCTGGTACTGGGTGCTGTGACAGCCAAAGCAATAGTTCATGAAGGTTGCCGCACCACGCTGCAACGACGCCTTGTCGTTCAGGTCGTAGTTGGCCTTGTCCAGGTGCACAACCCCGGTGTTGGCAAACACCAGCGACGGCAGCAGGGTCAGCACTGCAAAAATTATTCTTTTCATTTAAATGTCACCCTCTCCGGCAGCGGCTTGGTGCTTTCATTCTTGCTGTAGAAGAACAACAGGACGAAGAAACCGAAATAACCCAGGGTACAGATCTGGGCGATCAGCGTCAGGGTCGGAGTCGATGGCAAGACGCCGAGCACCCCGAGAATGATGAAGCAGACCACGAACTGGGCGATGTTCAGCTTGTGCAGGGTACTGCGATAGCGCACCGAACGTACCTTGCAGCGATCCAGCCAGGGCAGCAGGAACAGCACCACGATGGAAAGCCCCATCATGATGACGCCCAGCAGCTTGTCAGGCACCGCCCGCAAGATGGCGTAGAAGGGGGTGAAATACCAGACAGGGGCAATGTGTGCCGGGGTCTTCAGACCGTTGGCCACTTCAAAGTTCGGCTTCTCGAGGAAATAACCCCACATGTCCGGTTTGAAGAAGATGATGGCGCAGAACAGGAACAGGAAGCCTGCAACCCCGATCATGTCCTTGACGGTGAAGTAGGGGTGGAATGCCACAGCATCCAGCGGCCAGCCGTTCTCGTCCTTGTGCTTCTTGATGTCGATGCCGTCCGGGTTGTTGGAACCCACTTCGTGCAACGCCAGGATGTGCATGGCAACCAGCATCACCAGTACCAGCGGCAGGGCGATGACGTGCAACGCGAAGAAGCGGTTCAGGGTAGCGCCGGAGATGACGTAGTCACCGCGGATCCACAGGGTCAGATCGTCACCGATGACCGGAATGGCGCCAAACAGCGAGATGATGACCTGGGCACCCCAGAACGACATCTGGCCCCACGGCAGCAGATAGCCCATGAAGGCTTCCGCCATCAGGCAGAGGAAGATCAGCATGCCGAAGATCCACAGCAGCTCGCGCGGCTTCTGGTAGGAGCCGTAGATCATGCCGCGGAACATGTGCAGATAGACCACGATAAAGAAGGCGGATGCACCGGTGGAGTGCATGTAGCGCAGCAACCAGCCGTAGTCCACATCCCGCATGATGTACTCGACGGAGGCGAAGGCACCTTCGGCGGAGGGGTTGTAGTTCATGGTCAGCCAGATACCCGTGATGATCTGGTTGACCAGCACCAGCATGGCGAGCGAGCCAAAGAAGTACCAGAAGTTCAGGTTCTTGGGCGCCGGGTACTTGGCCATGTGGTCGTTGTACATGGCAGTGAGCGGAAAGCGGTAGTCAATCCAGCCCATCAGTTTGGCAAACATGGTCAGGCCTCCTTGCCATCGGCACCGACCAGGATGGTGGTGTCGCTAAGATATTTGTACGGCGGAATGACCAGGTTCAAGGGTGCTGGCACCCCCTGGAACACTCGACCAGCCATGTCGAACTTGGAGCCATGACAGGGGCAGAAGAAGCCTGAGGTCACGCCTTGCACCTGCTCGCCAAAGCTGTCCGGCAGATAGGAGGGGGAGCAGCCCAGGTGAGTGCAGATACCGACGGCCACGAAGATCTCCGGCTTGATGGATCTGTAACCGTTGTGGGCATAGTCGGGTTGCTGGGGCTCGTCGGAAGCCGGATCGCGCAACTTGTCGTCGTGCGCGGCCAGGGCATCCAGCGTCTGCTTGGTGCGTTTCACCACCCAGACCGGCTTGCCTCGCCACTCAACACGGATGAGCTGGCCTGGTTCCAACTTACTGATATCCACTTCTACCGGAGCACCCGCCGCTTTGGCTTTGGCACTCGGGTTCCATGACTTAATAAACGGCACTGCGGTAAAAGCAGCTCCTACCCCACCAACGGCGACCGTTGACCAGGTAAGAAATCTGCGGCGACCGGTATCAACTGGCGCATTGCTCATCCAAAAACTCTCCCATGTGGACTCCGCACATTCTTATTGTGTCCCTGTTCCCCTTTCTTCCGTGACAACAGCGGCGGAAGCGGAGTTACAATTGTCACAGAAAAACCGAGGGAATTTTAAAGAAAAGATAACAACTTGACAAGAAAGAGAAGCGAAGGTCAAAAACAATAAATACACAATTTTTTGTCTTTTGTGACGTGGTGTTAGCAATGTCGTTGGTAATATTACCAATAAAAAAAGCCTGGCACATGGCCAGGCTTTTTTGACACTCGCGAGAGCGCGTACAAAAAGCGAATTAACGCTTGGAGTACTGCGGACGCTTACGAGCTTTGTGCAGACCGACTTTCTTACGCTCAACCTTACGGGCATCGCGAGTAACAAAGCCTGCTTTACGCAGTTCGGAACGCAGGGTTTCATCGTACTGCATCAGAGCACGAGTGATACCGTGGCGGATCGCACCAGCTTGACCGGAGATGCCACCACCGTTAACGGTGATGTACAGGTCCAGTTTCTCGGTCATCTCAACCAGTTCCAGCGGCTGACGAACTACCATGCGGGCAGTCGGACGGCCGAAGTACTGCTCCAGGGAGCGCTGGTTGATTACGATTTTACCGCTACCCGCTTTGATAAATACGCGAGCAGTGGAGCTTTTGCGACGGCCGGTACCGTAGTATTGATTTTCTGCCATTGTTGCCAGTTCCCGTTAGATATCCAGTACTTGAGGTTGCTGAGCAGCATGAGCGTGCTCGGCGCCTGCGTAAACTTTCAGCTTACGGAACATGGCACGGCCCAGCGGACCCTTCGGCAGCATGCCTTTGACGGCAGCTTCGATTACCATTTCCGGTTTACGCTGAATCAGCTTGTCGAAGCTGATGGACTTGATACCACCCGGGAAACCGGAGTGAGCATGGTACATTTTGTCGGTAAATTTCTTACCGGTTACGTGTACCTTCTCAGCGTTTACAACGATGATGTAATCACCGGTGTCAACGTGCGGAGTGTACTCAGCTTTGTGCTTACCACGCAGACGAGCAGCGATCTCGGTTGCGATACGACCCAGAGTTTTACCTTCTGCGTCCACAATGTACCAGTCACGTTTTACGGTTTCTGGCTTGGCAACGAAAGTTTTCATTAAGTTAAACCCAATTACCTGTTACAGACCCAATTGCTTATGGGGGCTCTCCCACAAACAACAAACGATGGCCTACCTGTACCCCTTCGAATACAAGTAAAGCTTAAAGTGTTGCTGTCTTATCGACAGCTGTAACGTGGGCCGGGCGATTATAAGTGAAGTTGCCTTAAATATCACCTGCTAATTTCACTGCCATGAAGCTAGCAAATGTCGCCCGGCCCTACCTGCCGCAGATGCCCATCCGACTGGCAGGCGCGGTATTGTGACTAAGGAAGGTGCACTCTGGCAAGGTATTCGTGCGATTGCATTTCCTGAAGCCGTGAAAGACAACGTTTGAACTCGAAATTCAGCAGCCCGTTGCCATAGAGTTCCTGCATGGGTACCGCCGCCGATATGATCAGCTTGACGTGCCTCTCATAGAACTCGTCCACCATGGCGATGAAGCGCCGCGCCGCGTCATCCGTGCCCGCCCCCATTGGCTGCACATTGGCCAGCAGGACGGTGTGAAACAGCCGGGCCAGTTCGATGTAATCGCCCTGTGAGCGGGGAGTACAGCAAAGTTGCTCAAACTCCATATAGAGCACACCTTCTCCCATCCCCAGCGACATCAGTTGACGGTGATTGATCTCGACACTGCCCGCCCGGGCCTCTTCCAGCCCGGTTAACTGCCGAAAATAACGATCCAGATTGGATTTTGCCTGCTGATCCAGCGGGAAGTGATAAATCTCCGCCTGCTCCAGCGTGCGCAGGCGATAGTCGGTGCCGCCGTCCACGTTAAGTATCTCGCAATGGCGCTCGATGAGCGCGATCGCCGGTAGAAAACGGGCCCGCTGCAGACCATTTCGATACAAATCCTGCGGTGGTATGTTCGAGGTCGCCACCAGTACCACTCCATGGCCGAACAACTCCTGGAACAGAGTCCCCAACAGCATGGCGTCGGTGATGTCGGAGACGAAAAACTCGTCGAAGCAGATGACGTCGGTCTCGCCGGCCAGCTTGCTGGCGATCAGCTTGAGCGGATCGGCCTGACCGGTCAGCCCCTTGAGCTCATCGTGCACCCGGTGCATGAAACGGTGGAAGTGAATGCGCAGCTTGCGCTCTCCCGGCAGGCTGTCGAAAAAAGTATCCATCAGCCAGGTCTTGCCTCTGCCCACTCCGCCCCACATATATAGACCCAGGATGGGCGTGCGGGGTTTCGGCTTTTGCAGCCAGCCCAGCAGGCCGCGGGATCTGGTCGGAGTCGGGGTTTGGCACAAATCCTGATAGAGTCGCTCCAGACGGGCCACTGCCATCGCCTGGGCGGGGTCGGCCACGAAGCCGGGGCGCTGCAAATCCTGCTGATACTTTTGCTGCGGGGTCATCCTGTCGATTGCCTTCAAGTCCCTGAATGAAGGACAAAATGGTATCACGCTCTCGGGGTGCACGGTATAGTGCCATCAAGGCGTAGCGGCCGCTTTGGCCGCATCAACCCACATTGATTTAGCTGTAACAAGGAGCATCTATGAGTCTGTTAAACGGGATCCTGCTGGCTGTCGCCGCCTTGATTATCGGTGTCATCATCGGCCGCTTCACAGTGCGCAGCCGGGATGCCGGCCGTCTGGAACAAGAACTAAAGAAGGCTCACAAGGAACTGGAAAGCTACCAGGGCCAGATCAATACCCACTTCGCCGACAGCGCCGCCCTGATGGAGCAGCTGGCCGAGCAGTACCAGACCCTTTATCGCCATATGGCGGAGCAGAGCAAGTTCCTGGCCAAGGCTCAGGAGCCGCTGTTCCGTGAAACCCTGCTCGACGAGAGCAGCGATGTCCCGGCCAATGAAGAACCGGGCGTACCACCCCGTGACTATGCAGGGGCCTCCGGTCTGCTCAAGCAGTCCAGTTAGTTCCCTGCGGAACTAATTGCGCGGTAGCGTGGTCAGACCTTGACGATTGCATTGCAACTTTTTCTGGGAGCTGTTTTTCATATGCGTAAACCTCTTTCTGTGCTCAGTGTGTTAGCCCTCAGTGTCGGTATCGCCATGTCTGCGGCCCCTGTACAGGCTGCACTGCCCTCTCTGCTGGCGAACAATCAGGAGATGCCGAGCCTGGCGCCGGTGCTCGAGCAGGTCACGCCTGCCGTGGTCAACATTTCAGTCTCCGGCAAGAAGATCACCCGCCAGCGTCTGCCGGAACAGTTCCGTTTCTTCTTCGGCCCCAACATGCCCGACGAGCAGGTGAGCGAGCAGCCCTTCCAGGCGCTCGGCTCCGGCGTCATCATCGATGCCAAGAAGGGCTACGTGATCACCAACGCCCACGTGGTGCACGAGGCGGACGAGATCAAGGTCAACTTGAAGGATGGCCGTGAATACGCCGCCAAGAAGATCGGCGAGGACAAGCAGTCCGACATCGCGCTGCTGCAAATCAAGGCCGAGGATCTGGTGCAGATCAAGTTTGCCGACTCCGACGAGCTGCGAGTCGGTGACTATGCGCTGGCCATCGGCAACCCGTTCGGCCTTGGCCAGACCGTTACCTCCGGCATCGTCAGTGCGCTTGGCCGCAGCGGCCTCAACATCGAAAATCTGGAAAACTTCATCCAGACCGATGCGGCCATCAACTCCGGCAACTCAGGTGGCGCCCTGCTCAACCTGCGCGGCGAGCTGATCGGCATCAACACCGCCATCCTGGGCCCGAACGGCGGCAACATCGGCATCGGCTTCGCCATTCCGTCCAACATGGTGCGCGACCTGTCCGAGCAGATCGTGAAATACGGGGAAGTGCGCCGCGGCCAGCTGGGTATCACCGGCACCGAGCTCACCTCCGAAATCGCCAAGACCTTCGGCTACAACAAGAAGGATGGTGCCTTCGTCAACCAGGTCATGCCTGACTCCGCCGCCGCCAAGGCGGGCATCAAGGCCGGCGATATCATCATCAGCATCGATGGCAAGGCCATCCGCTCGTTTGGTGAGCTGCGCGCCAAGATCGCCACCATGGGGGCTGACAAGCAGGTCGCTCTGGGCCTCATCCGCGATGGCAAGGAGCAGACCGTCAAGGTCACGCTGAAGAAGGCGGATGACAGCGAGATCCTGGCCAGCGCCCTGCACCCGGCACTGGAAGGGGCCAAGCTGAGCACCACCGCCGAGCCGGTGACCGGCGTGGCCGTGGCCGACATCGATCCGCGCTCACCTGCCGCCGCCTCCGGCCTGCAGAAGGGTGACATCATCATCGGGGTCAACCGCCTGCGCATCAACTCGCTGGAAGAGCTGAGCAAGGCGTTGAAGAACAAGCCGGATGTGCTGGCGCTGAACATCCAGCGCGGGGAATCCTCCCTCTATCTGGTGATCCGTTAACTGCCTCTCACCCGCGGCCCTCGCCGCGGGTGATTTTTATCCACCGATAGTGTTATTCTCTGCGCGCTGTATGTACGGATGAGAATGACATGAAAATCCCCCCTCTAGTCAGTTACTTGGGCAAGTCTGTCGGCTTCGGTCTCACCGTGGCGGCTCTTCTGTTGCTGCTGTTTCCCAATTTCCGTGGCGGGGCCCAGCTGCCCGGCCTCATCACCAATGCCCGTGAACTGAGTTTTTCCTACGCCGCCCACCGCGCCGGGCCGGCGGTCGTCAACATCTATACCCGCAGCTTCGCCCGCAACCAGGGCAATCAGGCCGAACTCAGGCCGCAAGGGCTCGGCTCCGGCGTCATCATGAGCCAGCGTGGCCACGTGCTGACCAACTATCACGTCATCGCCGATGCGGACCAGATCATCGTCGCGCTGCAGGATGGGCGGGTATTCAGCGCCGAGCTGGTCGGCTCCGATCAGCTGACCGATCTGGCGGTGCTCTACATCGAGTCGGACAATCTGCCGGTGATCCCGCAGGATCCGGAGCGCCTGCCCGACGTGGGCGACGTGGTGCTCGCCATCGGCAACCCCTACAACGTCGGCCAGACCATCACTCAGGGTATCATCAGCGCTACCGGCCGCATCGGCCTCTCCAGCATGGGCCCGGACAGCAACGGCCGGCAGGATCTGCTGCAGACCGACGCCGCCATCAACGAGGGCAACTCGGGGGGCGCCCTGGTCAATGCCCGCGGCGATCTGGTAGGCATCAACACCGCCGCCTACCACCTCAACGGCAATCAGGAGAGCTACGGCATCAGCTTCGCCATCCCCTACAAGCTGGCCAAGCGCATCATGGATGAGCTGATCGCCAACGGTCGGGTGATCCGCGGCTACCTCGGCATCTCCAGCGTCGAGATCAACCCCATCGTCGCCCGCATGATGAATCTGGGCGACCTGCGCGGCCTGGTGGTGGAGAGCCTGGATCCCAACGGCCCGGCCACCAGAGGCGGGCTGAAGCGGGGCGACGTGCTGCTCAAGATCAACGGCGAGGCCATCAGTGGTGTGCGTACCGCCATGGACAAGATCGTCGAGAGCCGGCCGGGCACCAAGCTCACCATCTCGGTGATCCGTGACGGCAAGCCGCTGGAGGTGGAGGTCACCATCGAAGAGGATCTGCGCTACCAGAACCGGGCCAGCGCAAGCGCCGCCACCGCCAGCTGATCCCGCCAATTCTCTTCGACAGGGGCGGTCAACCGCCCCTGTTTGCTTTTCCCGCTCTCCCCCATCCGTGAGGCGACTCACAGTTTCCAGCAAGCCTTGTCGGCCCGGCTCGACGGGCCAAGTGCGCCCTCGATCACACAAAGTCGGCCCCGATAGCAACCCTTTGCCCCTCCACCCCACAAAAATCACCGCTTTCGGCCCAAGCGTGCGGGAATTTCCGCTTCGAATCGGAAAAACAGTGCCTCCTCTCTCCTCTACTGCCGGCTTAGGGTAGCGCTATCCCTTCTGCCAGCCTTGGAGAGCAGACCTTGCACACAGAGACCCATGACCAGAACCTGACCCCGGACAGCCCGGCGTTGCTGCGCCAGACCGACCACACGCTGGCGCGCATCCACACCCTGCTCGGCGAGCAGGGCATCCGCCCCAACGAGGTACAGCGGCAGATGCTGGCCTCCCATGTCAAAGCCATGGTGTGGCGCTCCTACAGCGGTGAATCGCTGCCGGAGGTGGATCTCAGCCTGTTCGAGGAGATCTCCCCCCTCTCCCTGCGCCTGGCCGAACAGGTCGTCGCCTGGCTGGACAAGCTGGCCTATGAAGAGGCCCATCTGCTGTCCGTCCATTTCGAAGTTGCCAAAGAAAACGAACTCAGCTCAGTGAAAGGAGAAAGCTAAATGACAGCCATCAAACTCGTGATCGGTGATCGACTCGGCAAGGGCCAGAAAGTGGGGGCAGGCGCGGAAACCGCCGGTGCCAGCGTGACCATCATCCCCGGCATGGCCGCCGACATGAAGCTCGGTGACGTGATGAACAAGGAGCAGGCGGATCTCGGCATCTCCTTCTGCGGCAGCGGCGGCGCCGGTGCCATCACGGCGCAGACCAAGTACGGCTACAAGTGCCGCTACGGCATGCGCTCCATCGAAGAGGGCGTGACCGCCATCAACGAAGGCTGCGTGGTGCTGGGCTTCGGCTTCATGGACAAGGAAGAGCTGGGTCAGAAGCTGATCGAAGCCTTCGCCAAGAAACACGGACGCGCCTGATGAAAGAGGACTTCACCACCCAGGTCATGGTCAACGGCAAGGGACCGACTCGCCAGCAGGCGTTCGCCGCCGCCCTCAGCCAGGTGCAGCCAACGCTGCTCAAGGACAACCCGCGGGTGATGCTGCGCATCGAGCCGCTCGAGGTGCAGGTGCTCAAGGCCGAAGAGTCGGTCCGGGTGGAGAAGTTCCTGTTCTTCTTCCTGCCGCGCCAGCGCCGCGAATTCCGGGTCCAGCTGGCAATCACGGTCAAGGTCACCAGCCTGGATGCCGAGCAAGTAAGGTTCACCCTGGTGTGACGCCGCCCGCGGGTACCACCCCACAAGAAGGATACGTTGGATGTTTCTAATCATATTTATCAAGTCACTCATCATCGGCGGCCTGGTAGGCGTCGGGGTGGGGGCCGGCGCGGCACGGATGTTCCACGCGCCGACCGTACAGGGCATGGGAGCCTTCCGTACCCTGGGTGAGCTCAACTCCTGTGAAGGGGACCCCGCCTCCCACTTCTCGTTTGGTCTCGGCTTCTTCTTCAACGCCTGGGCTTCCACCGTGGCGGCCGGCGCCTTCACCCAGGATGTGGATCACCGCATCATTCCGCACTGGGCCACGGCGGCACTGCTGTTCAAGAACCGGGATCTCGTCACCACCCTGCACGACCCGAAGAAGATGGCCATTGCCGGCGGCATCATAGGTGCCATCGTGGTCGCCTTCCTCAACAGCACGGCCGCCGCCGTACCGGCCGCCCTGCAGGTCACCGCGGTCAAGGTGCTGGTACCGGCCGCCAACCTGCTGGTCAACACCGTCATGCCGGTGATCTTCTGGCTGGCCGCCATCGAGGCGGGCAAGAAGTCCGGTTTCTGGGCCACCATCTTCGGCGGTCTGGCCCAGCTCATCATGGGCAACGCGGTACCGGGCCTGGTGCTCGGCATCCTGATCGGCAAGGGCGTGGAAGAGAGCGGCTGGAACCATGTCACCAAGGTGATGATGGCGGCCATCGTCCTGCTGTTCGTGCTGAGCGGTTTCTTCCGCGGCTTCGACATGAAACTCATCGAGTCCTTCCATCTGGGGGTTCCCCTGTGGCTGGAAAACGTCCATAACCTGCTCAGCGGCAAATAAGGGGTCACACCGTGGATGAGAAACTGAAAAACAACTTCTGGTACGCCGACTGGTCCTTCCCCATCTTTGTCGGCCTGCTCTCGGCCGGGGTCTTTGCCGGTACCCACATGTTCTACCTGTACGGGGTCGGCGCCTTCAACGAGGTGGCCTTCGTCGCCATGCTCAAGGCAGGCATGGATACCGGTGCCTATGGCGCGGTGGCGGCCTTCGGCGCCAGCTTCCTGTTTGCCCGCATCATCGAGGGCTCCCTGGTGGGGATCCTGGATATCGGCGGCGCCATCCAGACCGGGGTAGGCCTCGGCGTGCCTGCCCTGCTGCTGGGGGCCGGCATCGTCTATCCGGTGGAGAACTTCGGTGCCTCGCTGGCGACCGGCATGGGGATTGGTCTGGCCATCGGCTACGTGATCATCCTGGCGCGCAAGTTCACCATCAACCAGAGCAACTCCACCTACGGCGCAGACGTCATGATGGGGGCTGGCAACAGCTCGGGCCGCTTCCTCGGCCCCCTCATCATCCTCTCCGCCATGGGCGCCTCGATCCCGATCGGTATCGGTTCCCTGCTGGGTGCTCTGCTGTTCTACGTGTGGGGCAAGCCCATCACCGGCGGCGCCATCCTGGGGGCCATGCTGCTCGGCACCTTCTTCCCGGTTGCACTTGCATAACCATCCGCCGCCCTGCGGGGCGGCGCTCGAGAGGCCATCTAGCATGTACGACATCATCATCAGAGCGGGACGCCAGGGAGATGGCCAGCTCGTCGATATCGCCATCCAGCAGGGCAAGATAGCCGCCATCGGCACCCTGCCGGAGACGACCGCGGCGCAGCAGATCCTGGATCTCGGCGGCCGGGTGCATGTGAGCGCCGGCTGGATCGACGGCCACACCCACTGCTATCCCGCTTCCCCCATCTATCACGATGAGCCGGACAAGGTGGGCGTGGAGTCCGGTGTCACCACCGTCATCGACGCCGGCAGCACCGGGGCCGACGACGTGGATGACTTCCAGCGTCTCGCCGCCGGCTGCAAGACCCGAGTGCACGCCCTGCTCAACATCTCCCGCATCGGCCTGTTGCGCCAGAACGAGCTGGCCGACAGCCGGGACCTCGACATGGATCTCGCCTCGGCGGCCATCCGCCGCCACCCCGGCTTCATCGTCGGCATCAAGGCGCGGATGAGCGGCAGCGTAGTGGGTGAGAACGGCCTGCAGCCGCTACGCATGGCCAAGGCACTGCAACAGGCCCACGGCCGGCTGCCGCTGATGGTACACGTGGGCAACACGCCGCCGGATCTGGACGAGATCGTCGCCCTGCTGGGCGATGGCGATCTGCTGACCCACTGCTTCAACGGCAAGCCCAACCGCATCCTGACCCCGGCCGGCGAACTGCGCCAGGCGGTGCGTGAGGCGATGCAGCGGGGCCTCTTGCTCGACATCGGCCACGGCGGCGCCAGCTTCAGCTTCGAGGTGGCGGAGCTGGCCATTGCCCAAGGGATCCTGCCCCGCACCATCAGCTCCGACATTTACTGCAAGAACCGCATCAAGGGACCGGTCTACAGCCTGGCCCACGTGATGTCGAAATTTCTCGCCATCGGCATGACCCTGGAGCAGGTGATCGCCTGCGTCACCCACCATGCCGCCGATGCCCTGCGTCTGCCCGGCAAGGGGCGACTCGAGGTGGGCGCCGATGCCGACCTGACCCTGTTCGAGGTGAGCAGCGGCCCCACCCTCTTTACCGATACCGAAGCCGGCGCCCGCAATGGCGATCGGCAGTTGCTACCCCTCGCCGCCCTGGTCGGTGGCGAACTGGTTCTGACTCACTATGGGAAATCACACCATGCCTTCTGTGTATGAGAAATATCAGCTCAAACCGGTGATCAATGCCTCCGGACGCATGACCATTCTCGGCGTCTCCACCCCTGAGCAGGAGGTGGTCGACGCGGTCAACTTCGGCCTCGGCCACTACTTCGAGGTGAAGGATCTGGTCAACAAGACCGGCGCCTACCTGGCAGGCTTGCTGGACGTGGAAGATGCGGTGGTGGTCTCCTGCGCCAGCGCCGGCATCGCCCAGTCGGTGGCCGCAGTGATAGTGCGCGGCGACCCCTACCGCCTCGAGCAGTTGCACGCCCATGCCCACGGTGTGCCGAGCGAAATCGTGCTGCCCAAGGGACACAACGTCAACTTCGGCGCCCCGGTCGGCACCATGGTCAACCTGGGTGGCGGCAAGGTGGTGGAGGCCGGCTATGCCAACGAGTGCTCTGCCGCCCAGCTGGCCGCCGCCATCAATGCCAACACAGCTGCCATCCTCTATATCAAATCCCACCACTGCGTGCAGAAGAGCATTCTGTCGGTGGCCGAGGCAGCCGAGGTGGCCAAGGCCCACGGGCTCCCGCTCATCGTCGATGCCGCAGCCGAGGAAGATCTGCGTCTCTACTACAACCAGGGGGCCGATCTGGTCATCTACAGCGGCGCCAAGGCCATCGAAGGGCCCACCAGCGGGCTGGTGCTCGGCAAGCGCCAGTATGTGGAGTGGGTCAAGCAGCAGGCCAACGGCATCGGTCGCGCCATGAAGGTGGGCAAGGAGGGGATCCTCGGCCTCACCCACGCCATCGAGCGCTACCTGGCCAAAGAGAAGGAGAGCGGCGCCGCCATGGTCACCAAGATGACCCCCTTTATCGAGCGCCTCAACCAGTTGCCCGGCGTCAGTGCCAAGGTGGTGTGGGACAGCGCGGGGCGCGACATCGCCCGCACCGACATCGCCTTCGACCACCAGCAGATCGGCATGACCACAGTGCAGGTCGTCAGCCGTCTGCAACAGGGCACACCTGCCATCTACTGCCGTGGCTACAAGGCCAACGAGGGGCACATCGAGATAGACGTGCGCAGCGTCACCCTGCCCCAGCTCGACCAGATCCATACCGCCATTGCCCACCTCGTTCAGGAGAACAACTGATGTCTCTTACTCCCAATTACTACCGCGATCGGGTCTGCCTCAACGTGCTGGCCGGCTCCCGACAGAATGCCGTCGACATTTATGAGGCCGCCGAGGGCCATGTGCTGGTCGGCGTGCTCTCCAAAAACTACCCGGATGTGCCCTCCGCCGTCGCTGACATGCAGGCCTACGCCAAGCTTATCGACAACGCCCTCTCCATCGGGCTGGGGGCCGGCGATCCGCGCCAGTCCGCCATGGTGGCCGAGCTGGCTCGCCAGCTGCAGCCCCAGCACGTCAACCAGGTATTCACCGGCGTCGGCGCCAGCCGGGCGCTGCTCGGCCAGTCTGACACCCTCGTCAATGGCCTTGTCTCTCCCACCGGCACCCCGGGGATGGTGAAGATCTCCACCGGCCCCCTGAGTAGCCAGCAGCCCGACGGCATCGTCCCCATCGACACCGCCATCGCCCTGCTCAAGGACATGGGCGGCAGCTCGGTCAAGTTCTTCCCCATGGGCGGACTGGCCTGCCGCGCCGAGTATCAGGCGGTGGCCGAGGCCTGCGCTCGCCACGGTTTCTGGCTGGAGCCCACCGGCGGCATCGATCTCGACAACTTCGAAGAGATAGTGCGGATTGCGCTGGATGCCGGGGTCGAGAAGGTGATCCCCCACATCTACAGCTCCATCATCGACAGCGCGAGCGGTCAGACCCGTCCCGAGGACGTGCGTACCCTGCTGACCACGGTGAAGCGGCTGCTGGCCTGACAGCCCTCAGGCACCGGTCCGATCACTGACTGGTGCCTGGCTTGTTAATGACCCGCTTGTTAACATCGATTTTTCATTCCGCGACAGGAGTCCGTTCCCCCCTCATGATCAAGCTGCCCCACCCCAGACTCCATCAACTGCTCACTCTGCTCCACGCCGAACCGCTGCCGCAGGAGGAGCTGGCCCGCCGCCTCAATGTCTCCACCCGCACAGTGCGCACCGACGTGGCGACCCTGAACGAGATCATCGCCACCCGGGGCGCCCACCTGATCCACCAGCGCGGCAGCGGCTACCAGCTCAAGATCTACAATCAGGAACTGTTCGCGGCGCTGCTGGCGGCCCAGGAGCAGGAGAGCGGCTTGCCCCGCACCAGCCGCGAGCGAGTGCTGCACCTGCAGATCCTGCTGTTGACGGCGGAGCAGGGCATCAAGCTCGACGAGCTGGCGGACACCTGGTATCTGAGCCGGGCGGCACTACAGGGGGACATGGCGGAGGTGCGGGAGCGGCTCGCCCACTTCGGACTCGCCATCGACAGCAAACCCAGGCAGGGGATGCGGATCCAGGGGGGCGAGACGGCCATCCGCGCCTGCCTCACCCAGTTGCTTTACCAGGAGCTGCTGCACAGCAACCCGCTGCAGAGCCTGCTGCCCAACCTCTGCCCCAGCAAGACGCTGGAGGTAGTGGGCAATCACATCCACGAGCAGCTCGGCCGTCATCAGCTGCGCCTGGCCGATGAGAGTCTGCAGCAGCTCGCCATCTACTGCGCCGTCGCCCTGCTGCGCCAGGCGGCCGGCCACGAGCTGCGCCAATTCACCAGCGAAGATCTCACGGCGCCTCTGCTGGCGGTTGCCCGCGACATCTATGACGAGCTGCCGACCCTGACCCCGCCGGAGGAGGAGGAGATAGCCTGCCTCGCCATCCAGATCCAGGCCCGCCTCACCGCCGATGCCCCCCAGCTCAGCCCGGCCATGGCGGCCGAGAGCGAACAGCTGGTGGAGCATCTGCTGGCCTACATCCACCAGCACTACCCCTATGACCTGCGCGGCGATCTGCAACTGCGGGCCGACCTGCAGACCCATATCAGCGCCATGCTGCTGCGGGTCAAATACCAGATCGGCAGCCACAATCCGCTGGCGGACCACATCAAGCAGTACTACCCCCTCGCCTACGACATCACGCTGGCAGCCATCTCGGAGTGGATCAGGCAGACTCCCTATCGGCTAACCCACCACGAGATAGGCTATCTGGTGATCCACATCGGGGTCGGACTGGAGCGTCACTACGACATCGGTTACACCCGCCGCCCCCAGGCGCTGCTGCTATGCGATGCGGGCAACGCCACTTTTCGGGTGCTGGAGGCCCGCATCAAGCGGGAGTATCCCCAGTTGCAGCTGACCACGCTGGAGTCGGTACGGGATTACGAAGGGCTGGCGCGGATCGAGCAGGACTTCGTCATCAGCACCGTCAAGGCCGGCGAGAAGAACGTGCCTGTGGTGCAGGTCGCCCCTTTCCCGACCCAGTACCAGCTGGAGCAGCTCGGCAAACTGGTGCTGGTCGATCGCACCCGCCCCTACCTACTCGACAAGTACTTCGATGCCGACCACTTCATGGTGGTCGCTGAGCCGCTTAGCCAGGCGGCGCTGTTTGATCGCATCTGCAGCCAGCTGGAGGCGGAGGATCTGGTGGAGAGCGGCTTTCGGGGATCGTTGCAGGAGCGGGAGCGGATCGTCTCCACCATGCTGGGGGACGGCATCGCCCTGCCCCACTCCCTCGGCCTGTTGGCGCGCCGCACCCTGGTCTATACCGTGCTGGCCCCGCAGGGGATCGACTGGGGCAACGGCGAGAGCGCTACCCTCGTCTTCGTGCTGGCCATCGCCAAGGCCGACTACGAAGAGGCCATGGGGCTCTATGACCTGTTCCTGGCACTGATGAACGAAAAAGCCAGCAGGAGTCTGCTGGCTTGTCGGGATTTTGCAGCCTTCAAGGCGCTGGCACGCAGCGCACCTTGAGCATGCCGAGGTGCGTTACTCCTCGTTGAAGCCCGAGGTGAACAGCGCCACCACGGCGGCCAGGGCCTCCACTTCCTCGGGCCCCTCCACCTGAACTTCCACCTGCTTGCCCTGGGCGGAGTCCAGCATCAACAGGCCGATCACGCTGTCCGCGTCGGCTTCGACCCCCTCTTCATTGCGCAGCAACACGTGGGCATCGAACCCCTGCACCAGCTCGAACAGCATCATGGCCGGTCTGGCATGCATGCCCAGTTTGTTTTTCACTTCCACCGAGGCTGAGACGGTCATCTGATCTTCCTATTGGTCCATCAAAATTGCGGCGCACTCTTGTCGAGGGTGCGGTGGCGGATCTGGACGTTCTTGCCCAGCAGACGGAAGGCGCCGGCCAGCTGCTCGGCAATGAACACCGATCTGTGCTGGCCACCGGTGCAACCGATGCCGACCGTCACATAGCTGCGATTGTTGCGCTCCAGGTGAGGCAACCAGGTCGCCAGCATGTTCTCGATCTGCAGGATGAACTGCATCACGTCGGGCTGACTGGAGAGGTAGCGGGCCACCGGCTCATCCTTGCCGGTGAAGGGTTTGAGCTCGGGGATCCAGTGCGGATTGGGCAGGAAGCGGGCATCGAACACGAAGTCGGCATCCTTGGGAATGCCGTACTTGAAGCCGAACGACTCGAACACCAGCACCAGCTCGTTCTCCTTCTTGCCGAGCACCCGGGTCTTGATGAGCTCGCTCAGGTCGTGAATGCTGAGGTTGGTGGTATCGATGCGCAGGTCGGCCGTCGAGGAGAGCGGCGCCAGCAGGTGGGTCTCCTCCCGAATCGCCTCGTCCAGCGACAACTGATTGCGTGACAAGGGATGCAGCCGGCGGCTCTCGCCGTAGCGCTTGAGCAGGGTGGAGTTTTCCGCATCGAAGAAGAAGCTCGAGAACTCCACCCGCCCCTCGTTGCGAACCTGGGCCAGCAGGGTTTCCAGCTTGTCCGGGCTCGCCGGCAGGTTGCGCACGTCGATGCTGACCGCCAGCTTGTCATACTGGCTCTCGACCGAGACGATCAGCTGGGGCAGCAGGTTGACCGGCAGGTTATCCACGCAGTAATAACCGAGATCCTCCAGCACACGCAGGGCAACTGTCTTGCCCGAGCCGGAGCGCCCACTCACCACTATTAATTGCATCTTGTTCCCTCACCGCTTGGCGTCATTGCAAGGGCCTGCATCTCAGGCCGATGTCATGATCTGATAGAGTTCTTCGTCACTGGTTGCCTGGCGCAACTGGCGGCATACCGCCTTGTCGCCCAGTTTGGATGCCATCAGGGAAAGGGTCTTGAGGTGCTGCTTGCACTCGCTTTCCGGCACCAGCAGGGCGAACAGCAGGTCAACCGGTTGATTGTCGATGGAATCGAAGGGGATCGGCTCTGCGAAGGTCATCAGGATGGCGGTCGGCGGAAACTCGTCGCCGATCCGGCCGTGGGGAATGGCGATACCGGCACCGATCCCGGTACTGCCCATTTTTTCTCGCGCCAGCAGGCACTCGAAGAGTACCTGACGAGAGGTCCCCAGACGCTCAGCGGCTAACTCGCTGATGATCTCCAGGGCGCGTTTCTTGCTGGTACAAGGGACCGCACTTTTGGTGCAGTCCCGACTCAGTATGTGTTCAAGTTGCATGGTTATTTTTGATTTAACTTATCTTTGTGCTTGATGATCTGCCGATCCAGCTTGTCCAGCAGGGTATCAATCGCAGCGTACATGTCGGCATGCTGCGAATTGGCGAACACCTCACCCCCGCTGACATGCAGCTTGGCTTCGGCGATCTGGTTCAGTTTTTCTACGCTCAACACCACATGAACATTGTTGATGTGGTCAAAGTGACGCTCGAGTTTGGCAAATTTGTTGTTCACATAATCACGCAGAGCTTCGGTGATCTCGACATGGTGTCCGGTCAGGTTAATTTGCATAACGTCTTCCTTTTGTTTTGCCTAAACCAGGCGTTTGCGCTGATTGGATGGCGGGATCAACAAGGATTCACGGTACTTTGCGATCGTGCGTCTCGCCACCATAATACCCTGTTCGGCCAGCAAATCCGCGATCTTGCTATCACTTAGCGGCTTGGCGGGATTCTCCGCCGTGACCAGCTTCTTGATGAGCGCGCGAATTGCGGTCGATGAGCACTCTCCTCCTCCCTCCGTGTTGACATGACTGGAGAAAAAAAACTTCAGTTCGAAGATGCCGCGCGGTGTATGCATGTACTTCTGGGTCGTGACCCGCGAGATGGTCGACTCGTGCATCTCCACCGCTTCGGCGATGTCGTTGAGCACCATGGGTTTCATGGCCTCTTCACCGTATTCGAAAAAGCCCTGCTGCTGCTCGACGATGCAGCTGGCCACCTTGAGCAGGGTGTCGTTGCGGCTCTCCAGGCTCTTGATGAACCACTTGGCTTCCTGCAGGTGGGAGCGGATGAACTGGGTATCCTGGCTGGTGCGAGCCTGACGGGCCATGGCGGCATAGGTCTCGTTGACCCGGATGCGCGGGGCCGAGTCCGGATTGAGCTCGACCACCCACTTGTTGCCCTTCTTGACCACGGAAACATCCGGAATCACGTACTGGGATTCACTCTGGATGACGCCGTTGCCGGGTCTCGGCTCCAGCTGCTGGATCAAATCCAGCACCTCCTTGAGGTCGCTCTCCTTGAGCCGGGTCTTGCGCGCCAGGGTGCGGTAGTCGCGATTGCCGAGCAAGTCCATGTGCTCGAGGATCACCTCCTTGGCCTCGTTGAGCCAAGGCAGGTCCGGGGAGTATTGGCCCAGCTGGATCAGCAGGCACTCCTGCACCGAGCGAGCGGCGATGCCGACAGGATCGAAATGCTGCACTCGCTTGAGCACGGCCTCCACTTCATCGAGCTCCACCTCGACATCCTCGCTGCTTACCGCAGTCTGGATATCCTCCAGCGACACCGTCAGATAACCGGATTCGTCGATGGCGTCGATGATGGCGAGAGCGATGGCGGCATCCACGTCGCTGAACGGCGTCAGGCGCATCTGCCACAGCAGATAATCCTGCAGGTTTTCGGTGGTTTCGCCCTGATAGATGCTGTCTTCGCCGTCGTGGATCGGGCCCGCGCTCTGGGCCGTGCCAGCCGAGTAGACCTCTTCCCAGGTGGTATCTACCGGCAGTTCGTCCGGCATGTTGTCCTGGGACATAGCATCGCTGGAGTCGAGTTGGCTGGCATCGACCGGCTCTTCCGGGCTGGTCTCCTGCACATCATTTTCCTCTTGCTCCAGCAAGGGGTTGTTGTCGAGCGCTTGCTGAATTTCCTGCTGGAGTTCCAGAGTGGAGAGCTGGAGCAGACGAATCGCTTGTTGTAATTGCGGCGTCATGGTCAGGGACTGGCCGAGACGCAACTGTAATGTCGGCTTCATCTACGTCGGGATATCCTTATGTTCAGCGAGGCAGTCGTCACAGGAAATGAAGAGATGCCCCCTTACTATAGACTGAATTGATCGCCCAAATAGACGCGCTTGACCTGTTCGTCGGCCAGTATGTCGGCCGGTGCACCTTCGGCAATCATCTTGCCGTGGCTGACGATATAGGCCTTCTCACATACGTCCAGAGTCTCTCTGACGTTGTGGTCGGTGATCAAGACGCCCAGGCCCCTATCTTTGAGATGCTGGATGATCTTCTTGATGTCTATCACAGAAATGGGGTCTACCCCGGCAAACGGCTCATCCAGCAGGATAAAACGCGGCTCGGCAGCCAGTGCCCGGGCGATCTCGACCCGGCGCCGCTCCCCGCCCGACAGGCTCTGCCCCAGGCTGTCACGGATATGGGTGATGTTGAACTCTTCCAGCAGTTGCTGGACCTTGTCCTCCCGCTCTTCGCGGCTCAGCCCCTTGCGGGTCTGCATCACCCCCATCAGGTTGTCGAACACCGACAGGCGACGGAAGATGGAGGCTTCCTGCGGCAGATAGCCGATGCCGTTGCGGGCACGGATATGCATGGGTTGCAGGCTGATGTCCTGATCATCGATGGTGATGAGGCCGGCATCGCTTTGTACCAGCCCCACGATCATGTAGAAGGAGGTGGTTTTGCCGGCGCCGTTCGGCCCTAACAGCCCGACGATCTGGCCGGTACCCACTTCCAGGCTCACATCGCTCACTACCATGCGGCGCTTGTAACTTTTTTGCAGGCCGGCTGCTTTCAACACTGCCATGGTTTATTTTCCCTGCTTCTTCTGATCGGCCGGCTTGTCGAAATTCTCTACCTGATCCGGCAGGAACACCGTCTTGACCCGCTGGTTCGGGGTCTTGCTCTCGGCAATCATCTTCTGTTTGACGATGTCGTAACGGATCAGGTCGCCATTGACCTGGCTGTCTTCCTGCTTGAGCTGACCGTTGCCGGTGATGGTCACCAAGCGGTTCTTCAGCTCATAGCGGATGCTGTTGCCATGGGCATTGACCGGCTTGCCGTTGTCCAGGATCTGGAAGAAGGTGGCAGGCTTGCCATAGGCCGTCATCACCTCGGCACCCTTCTCGCCGGAGCGGATCACCACCACCTTGTCCGCCTTGATCTTGATGGTGCCCTGAGTGATGGTCACATCCTGCTCGAAGGTGATGCGGTTGTCCTGCATCTCGGCCACCTGCTTGACCGCATCCACATAGACCTTCTCGGCAAAGTCGGACTCTTTGGCGCTCACGGTGCCGCACAGCAGCAGGGCCGCGAGGGCCAGATTAGCGTTTTTCATTGAAATAGATGGCATGGCCCTGATCCAGTAATTCAAAATATTTGCGTTCCAGATGACCCTTCAGGCCGACGCCCTCGGTCTGGAAATCCTTACCCACTATGCTGACCTGCTGATTGCTTCTTACGTTCTGGGTCACCAGATCCAGCTCCAGATAGGGGGTATCCAGCGTGGAGATGAAAGAGGTGGGCAACAAGCCGTCCAGATGTACCTTGTCCCGCAGGATCACGTTGTCATCGGTGTTGAGCACGCCGGTATCGGCAGTGACCTTCCACTCGGGCTCGCCCTGCTTGTCGAACATGTAGACCACCGGCTTGTCAAAAGTGGCCTGCTCGAGGATCTGGTAGTACTCCGCATAGCGGGACTCCAGCCGCTCGGTGCGACGCCCCTCGACATCGAAGCGGGTCGTCACCAGATTCTTGGCGGTGAAGTCCGGCTGATAATTCTCCACCTTGGTGGTCGGCTCCGGCGCCAGCTCGATGTCGCCGAGCTGCCAGGCGGCCAGCGCAACCAGGAACAGCAGGGCGAACAACAGGGTCTGTCTGCTCATACCGAGGCCTCTGGCTGATAGTCACCCAGCCCCTGGGCCTGCAAAATGAGATCGCACACCTCGCGCACCGCGCCCACACCACCGGCCAGCCGGGTCACCATGTCGGCCCGCGCCAGCACCAGCGGATGGGCATCGGCCACGGCGATGCCGAGACTACAGGCCTGCATCACCGGCAGATCGATGGTGTCATCGCCAATGTAGGCTGCCTGCTCCGGGGTCAGTGCCAGTTTGGTCAACAGCGCCTCGAAGTGGGGCAGCTTCTGATCCGCCCCCTGTACCAGGTGCTGCACCCCCAGGCTCTTCATCCGATCGCTGACGATACGGGAGTTGCGCCCGGTGATGATGGCAATCTCGATCCCGGCGTTGAGCAGCGCGCGCATACCGGCACCGTCGCGGGTACAAAAGGTCTTCAGCTCTTCGCCGTCATTTCCCATGTAGATGAGGCCGTTGGAGAGCACCCCGTCCACATCGCACACCAGCAGGCGGATCTGCGCCGCCTTCTCAAACTGGCTGCGCGTCACCGGACCATAGAGGGTCGGTACGTTTTGCATCAAATTACTCCGGCTTTCAGCAGGTCGTGCATGTTGAAGGCACCCAGCGGGCGCTTGTCGCCATCCACAACCAGTAATCCGTTGATCTTTCTGGTTTCCATCAGTTTGACGGCCTCGGCTGCCATCATCTCCGGTCCCACGGTAACACAGTTGACCGTCATCACGCGGCTGATCGGGGTGTGGTGGATATCCACCTGCAGGTCCAAAATGCGGCGCAAGTCGCCGTCGGTGAACAGGCCAGCCAGACGGCCATCGGCATCGGCCACGGCCGTCATGCCGAGCCCCTTGCGGCTCACTTCCAGCAGTGCCTGGCTGATGGTGGCATCTATCCCCACCTGGGGCAACAGCTCACCGCTGTGCATCAGATCGCCGACCCGCAGCAGCAGTCGCTTGCCAAGGGAACCGCCCGGGTGAGAGAGGGCAAAATCGTCGGCGGTAAAGCCGCGGGCTTCCAGCAGGGCCACCGCCAGCGCATCGCCCATCACCAAAGTCGCAGTGGTGCTGGACGTGGGTGCCAGCCCCAGCGGGCAGGCTTCTTTCTCTACCTTGATGCACAGGTGCACGTTGGCCTCTTTCGCCATGGTGGAGACCGGGTTGCCGGTCATGCAGATGAGCGGGATGCCGCGGCGCTTGAGCACTGGCAACAGGGCCAGGATCTCGTCGCTTTCGCCGGAGTTGGAGATGGCGATGATGAGATCGCCGCCGGAGATCATCCCCAGATCACCGTGGCTGGCTTCACCCGGATGGAGGAAGAAGGCGGGAGTGCCGGTGCTGGCCAGGGTGGCCGCAATCTTGCTTCCGACATGACCTGACTTGCCCATGCCGGTAACCACTATCTTGCCACTGCAGCGCAGTATCATCTCGCACGCCTGATCGAAGGCATCGTTCAGGTACTGGTAGAGTCCATCAATCGCTTGTTTCTCGATGTCCAGCACGGTACGGGCGCTGCGACGAAAATCGAACAGTTCAGACACTTTTTCAGACTTTACAGACATAAAAGCACAGCTCCGGGCTGAAATTTGCTGCGGGATTATAAAAAAGTCTGTCGAGATAAGCGAATCGGATACTTCCCGACCTGAAAAGAGAGACAATTGGTTACAAAAAACTGTCGCGCGTCTGGACAGGCAGGCTGTTCAATAGTTGTTCCTTGCTGTTGCTTAGACCTAGACTAGCCCATAAAATTCGCTCTTCATTTACACCGGATGGACAATTGTTTGAACGATGACCTGATCACCATCTCCGACCTGACCTTCAGTCACGGAGATCGGCTGTTATACGACGGGATAAACCTGACCATTCCCCGTGGCAAGGTCACTGCGGTCATGGGCCCCAGCGGCATCGGCAAGACCACCTTGCTGCGGTTGATCGGCGGCCAGCTCAAGCCCGAATCCGGTCATATCCTGTTTGACGGGGAAGATATCCCCACCCTCTCCCGTTCGCGCCTGTACGAGGTGCGCAAGCGGATGAGCATGCTGTTCCAGAGCGGCGCCCTGTTTACCGGCATGACGGTGTACGACAACGTGGCCTTCCCGCTACGCGAGCACTCCGGCCTGCCCGAGGAGCTGATCCACACCATCGTCATGATGAAGCTGCAGGCGGTCGGCCTGCGCGGCGCGGCAAGACTGATGCCGTCCGAGCTCTCCGGCGGCATGGCCCGGCGCGCGGCGCTGGCCCGCTCCATCGCGCTGGATCCGGACCTCATCATGTATGACGAGCCGTTCGTCGGCCAGGATCCCATCACCATGGCGGTGCTGGTGAAGCTCATCAAGGATATGAACGATGCCCTCGGCATCACCTCCGTCATCGTCACCCACGACGTGAAAGAGGTGCTGAGCATTGCCGACTACGCCTATATCATCGCCAACCGCAAGGTGGTGGCGCACGGCACGCCGGCCCAGCTGCGCGAGGAGCACAATCCCGAGGTCGAGCAGTTCCTGAAAGGATTGCCCGACGGTCCTGTTCCGTTTCATTTTCCGGCAGGCGACCTGCTACAGGATCTCTGATGTTGACAAGCCAGGTAAGCAAACTGGGGCGAAGTGGGGTGCGATTCATCAGCGCCATCGGCCGCGCCACCATCATGTTGTTTCACGCGTTGGCGGGTAAACCCGCACCGCGCAAGCACTTCCCGCTGCTGGTGCAGCAGTTGTATGTGGTCGGGGTGCAGTCGGTCGCCATCATTCTGGTGTCGGGCCTGTTCATCGGCATGGTGCTCTCGTTGCAGGGCTACAACGTACTGAAAGACTTCGGTGCCGAGCAGAGTCTGGGGCCGCTGGTCTCCCTCTCCTTGCTACGGGAGCTGGGCCCCGTGGTGACCGCGCTGCTGTTTGCCGGCCGCGCCGGCTCGGCCCTCACCGCCGAGATCGGCCTGATGAAGGCCACCGAACAGCTCTCCAGCCTGGAGATGATGGCGGTGGACCCACTGCGCCGGGTCGTCGCGCCGCGCTTCTGGGCCGGGGTCATCAGCATGCCGCTGCTGGCCTTCATGTTCAGCCTGATCGGCATCTTCGGCGGCAAGCTGGTCGGTGTCGACTGGCTGGGGGTGGACGAAGGCAGCTTCTGGTCCGCCATGCAAGCCTCCGTCGACTGGCAGGATGACATCATGCAGGGGGCTATCAAGAGTCTGATCTTTGCTCTGGTGGTCACCTGGATTGCGCTCTTTAACGGTTATGATGCCAAGCCGACCTCGGCCGGGATCAGTCAGGCCACGACCCGTACCGTGGTCCACTCCTCCCTGGCCGTGCTCGGCCTGGATTTTATACTCACCGCAGTCATGTTTGGATAAGGTAAAGATGAAGTTCAGCAAAGTAGAATTCCTGGTTGGCGCTTTCATGCTGGCCGGCATCGGTGCCATTCTGGCGTTGGCACTGCAAGTGGCAGGTTTGAGTTTCAAACCGGAAGGAGAAACCTATACCCTGCGCGCCCATTTCGATAATATCGGCGGCCTGAAAGTGCGCTCACCGGTCAAGGTGGGCGGTGTGGTCGTCGGTCGGGTCAGCGACATCACTCTGGACGCCAAGAGCCAGGTGCCGATCGTCTCTTTGCAGATGCAGAAGAGCGCCGGTGAGTTCTCCGAGACCAGTACCCTCTCCATCCTGACTTCGGGGCTGCTCGGCGAGCAGTACATAGGCCTGATGCCCGGCTTTACCGATGAGGAGATGGGCACCAGCATGCTCAAGGATGGCGACATGATTGAAGACACCAAATCCGCCATTGTGCTGGAAGACCTGATTGGCAAGTTCCTCTACAGCCAGTCTTCCGACACCAAATCAGACAGCAAGTAAGGAGTAACCATGTTCAAGAAGATCGCCCTGCTGCTGGGCCTGATGACCAGCATGCTGTTTTCCCTGACCGCACAAGCCACCGATGCCACCGACCCCTATGCCCTGGTGGATCAGGCGGCCAAGCAGACCTTCGCCCGCCTGAAGGCCGATCAGGCCCAGGTGAAGAGCAATCCGGATCACCTGCGAGTGATCATCCGCGAAGAGCTGCTGCCCTACGTGGACAACCGCTTCGCCGCCTACAAGGTGCTCGGCAACCAGATCAAGCAGACCACTCCGGCCCAGCGTGACGCCTTCGTCGAGGTGTTCACCGAGTACATGGTGAGTTCCTACGCCGACGCCCTGGCCCATTTCGACAAGCAGACCGTCAAGGTCGAGCCGGGCAAGGCCGCCGGTGACAGCAACATCACCGCCGTCAACGTCAGCGTGAAAGAGGCCGGCAAGCCGGACATCTTCCTCGAGTTCAAGCTGCGCAAGAACAACAAGACCGGCGAGTGGAAAGCCTTCGACATGGTCGCCGAAGGGATCAGCCTGCTCTCTGCCAAGCAGAACGAGCTGGGCGGCCTCATTCGCCAGAACGGCATCGATGCGGTGATCGCCCAGCTGCGCGCCCACAATGCCAAGCCGCTGGTGCTCAAGAAATGAGACTGAGCGGCGAGCTGCAGGCGGCCCAGGTCGTTGAGTTGTGGCAACGGCGGGCCGACTGGTGGCAGGAAGACCAGATCGAGCTCGGCGACGTCACCACCCTGGATTCGGCAGGGCTTGCCCTGCTGGTCAAATGGGCCAAAGCCGCTCTGGCACGAGGCGCCACACCGCAACTGGTGGGCGCCTCCACTGATTTTTATACCCTGGCCAACCTCTACGGGGTGGCCGGATTGTTTCAGTCAACCCCGCTCACAACTGAGGACGCATAATGCAAGTCTCTGAAATTGAAGCGATACTCCTCGAGGCTCTGCCATTGTCCGAAGTCCATGTCAAAGGGGACGGCAGTCACTACCAAGTGATCGCCGTCGGCGACATGTTTGACGGCATGAGCCGGGTCAAGAAGCAACAGGCCATCTATGCCCCGCTGATGGACAAGATCGCCAGCAACGCCATTCACGCACTCTCCATCAAGGCTTTTACCGATGCCGAGTGGAAACGCGAACGTAAATTCCTACTGCCCTCCTGATTTGGTATCAAACGTAAATGGACAAATTCAAGATCGATGGTCGTTGTACTCTCAACGGCGAAGTGACCATCTCTGGCGCCAAGAACGCCGCTCTGCCGATCCTGTTCGCCACCCTGCTGTGTGATGAGGAGATCCACCTCTCCAACGTGCCGCGCCTGAAAGACGTGGGCACCACCATCAAGCTGCTGGAGATGCTGGGCGCCACCACCAAGGTGAACGGCAACGTCACCGTGCTGACCGGCGCGGTGAACAACCATGTCGCCCCCTACGAGCTGGTGAAGACCATGCGCGCCTCCATCCTGGCACTGGGCCCGCTGGCCGCCCGCTTTGGCGCGGCTGACGTCTCCCTGCCCGGTGGCTGCGCCATCGGTGCCCGTCCGGTCAACCTGCACGTGCACGGCCTGGAGCTGATGGGAGCCAAGATTGCCATCGAGGATGGTTACATCAAGGCTCGTGTCGACGGCCGCCTGAAGGGTGCCCACATCCTGATGGACATGGTCTCCGTCACCGGTACCGAGAACCTGATGATGGCCGCCACCCTGGCTGACGGCCGCACCGTGATCGAAAACGCCGCCCGCGAGCCGGAAGTGGTCGATCTGGCCAACTTCCTCAACGCGCTGGGCGCCAAGATCCAGGGCGCGGGCACCGACACCCTGACCATCGACGGTGTCGAGCGTCTGCATGGCGGCAGCTACAGCGTCCAGCCCGACCGTATCGAAACCGGTACCTTCCTGGTGGGCGCAGCGGTCACCGGCGGCAAGATTACCTGCCGCAAGACAGACCCGACCCTGCTGGAAGCGGTACTGGTCAAGCTGGAAGAGGCTGGCGCCCTGATTGAGAAGGGTGAAGACTGGATCACCCTCGACATGACTGGCCGTACCCTCAAGCCGGTCACCATCAAGACTGCCCCCTACCCGGCCTTCCCGACCGACATGCAGGCCCAGTTCACCGTGTTGAACGCGGTGGCCAAGGGCACCGGCATGGTCACCGAGACCATCTTCGAGAACCGCTTCATGCACGTCCCCGAGCTGGTACGGATGGGCGCCGACATCGAACTGCAGGGCAATGTGGCCATCTGCCGCGACACCCAGCAGCTCAAGGGTGCCCAGGTGATGGCAACCGATCTGCGCGCCTCCGCCAGTCTGGTGCTGGCCGGCTTCGTCGCCGAAGGCTCCACCATCGTCGATCGCATCTACCACATCGACCGTGGCTACGAAGACATCGAGCACAAGCTGCAAGGCCTTGGCGGCCGTATCGAGCGCATCAAGGGCTGATTGCCGCCCCTGAGCACGCCGATACAAAAAGGCCCCTCGCTGTGCGAGGGGCCTTTTTCATGGCGGTAATCCGCTGATGCCGGGATCAGTGACCGGCCAGCTTCATGCTCTCGACCAGCACCGAGCCAGTCTTGAGACTGGAGCGCTCATCTTCGTCGCTGCCCACCGCCACGATATGGCTGAACATCTCGGCCAGATTGCCGGCGATGGTGATCTCTTCGACCGGATAGGCTATCTCGCCATTCTCCACCCAGAAACCGGCAGCGCCGCGGGAGTAGTCGCCATTGACGATGTTGACCCCCTGCCCCATCAGTTCGGTCACCAGCAGGCCGGTGCCCATCTCCTTGAGCATGCCATTGAAATCCTGACCGGTGCTGGAAACCTGCCAGTTGTGGATGCCGCCGGCGTGGCCCGTGGTGGTGAGCCCCAGCTTGCGGGCGGAGTAGGAGGTAAGCAGCCAGCTCATCAGCTCGCCATTGCGCACTATGTCCATGTCGCGGGTCAGCACGCCTTCGCCATCGAACGGGGTGCTGGCGAGCCCCCCCAGCAGATGGGGGAACTCCTGGATGGTGAGCCACTCGGGCAGGATCTGCTTGCCCAGCTTGTCCAGCAGAAAGCTCGACTTGCGGTAGAGATTGCCACCGCTGATGGCCATCACCAGATGACCCCACAGACCGGCCGCCGTATCGGGATGGAACAGCACGGGAGCGTGGCGAGTGCTGATCTTGCGGGCACCCAGGCGAGAGAGGGTGCGCTCCACCGCCTCGTCAGCGATGCGCTGCGGGCTCCAGAGCCCGTCCAGGGTACGGCTGGAGGAGTAGCCGTAATCGCGCTGCATGTCGCCGTCCTGCTCGCCGATCAGCACGCAGCTCAGGGAGTTGCGCGATGCCGCGTAGCCTTTGACGAAGCCATGGCTGTTGCCGTACACCTTGATGCCGAGGTGACTGGAGAAACCGGCGCCGTCGGAGTGCTTGATGCGGGTATCGCGGCCCAGCGCCAGTCGCTCACACTCGATGGCCAGTTCGATGCCGCGCTGCGGATCCAGCTCGATCGGATGACACAGTTGCAGATCCGGGGCATCCCAGGCCAGCAGCTCGGCGTCCGCCAGACCGGCACAGGCATCCGGCGAGGTATGCCGGGCAATCTCCATGGCCGCTTCGACGGCGGCACGAATGGCCGACGGGCTCAGATCCGTGGTGGAGGAGGAACCCTTGCAGCCATCGCGATAGACGGCGATGCCGAGCGCACCGTCCTTGTTGAATTCGATGCTTTCCAGTTCACAACCCCGGGTGTTCACCGACAACCCGGTCTGCTTGCTGATGGAGACTTCGGCAAGCCCGGCGCCCAGTCCCTTGGCAATCTCCAGGGCCTCGGCAACTACGGCTTCAAGATGGGCTTGATCCTGGCGGATTTGGTCTTGCTGATCCATAACTCACATCTGTATGAAGGAAGGAAAGGGGCTAAGCATATCAGACCCCTGCGCCCAGCGGGAGAAGCTGGTAACATATCCACCAAACGTGAATGACAGGAATCAAGAGACCGATGAGTCAATATCAAGACGACAACGAGTGGGAAGACTGGGGCCCCAGCAAAAGCCAGCTCAAGCGCGATGCCGAAGCCTTGCAGAAGATGGGGGAAGAGATCGTCTCCCTCAGCCACAGCGAGCTGGAAAAGATCCCGCTGGATGAAGAGCTGGCCGAAGCGGTCGAGCTGGGCCGCAAGCTCAAGCCGAAGAAGGACGAGTCTTTCCGTCGCCACCTGCAGTTCATCGGCCGGTTGATGCGCAGCCGCGATGTGGAGCCCATCGTCGAGGCGCTCTCCATCATCAAGAATCGCCACTCCACCGTAAACGCCCGCCTGCACCGGCTGGAACAGTGGCGTGAGCGGCTGATCAATGAAGGCGACAGCGCCCTCAACGAGCTGATGTCCCAGTTCCACGAACTGGACCGCCAGAAGCTGCGCCAGCTGATCCGCACCGCCAACAAGGAGCGGGAGCTGAACAAGCCGCCGGTGGCCTATCGCGAGATGTACCAGTATCTGCGCGGCGAGATCGAAGATCTGCTGTAAGTGATGACTCACCGTCGCCGACCGGCGATGAGTAGTACAAATAAAACGGGGCCGATATGGCCCCGTTTTCGTGTCGCTGCAACTGTCAGCTGCCCGCCATGCACTGGGTATGAGTACCAGGCTGCAGATACGGCATCAGCAGCGGGGCCATCCCCTTGAGCACCTGCACCGGCAGGGCCGAGGTGAAGCGGAACTTGTCGGACTGGCTGCCCGGCACATAGGCCGTCAGGGTACCGAAGTGATCCTCTCCCAGATAGAAGACGAAGGTGGCGGTCCGGTTGCGAGCCAGCGAGCTGGTCACGTTGCCGTAGCGACCGACCGTTTCAATCCGGTTGTCGCCCGTCCCCGTCTTGCCCCCCATCTGCAGCACGGTACCGTCCGGCAGGGCGAAGGCACCGGCAATGCGTCTGGCAGTGCCCCCTTCCACCACCTTCGACAGCGCGTTGCGCAGCGCGGTGGCCACCTCGACCGGCAGCACCCGGGTCCCCTCGGTCTGCGCTGGCTGGAACTCGGTTTCGAACGGCGTGCCCTTGGCAAACGACAGATGCTCGATGCGCAGGGTCGGCGCACGAATGCCGCCGTTCTGGATGATCCCCATCAACTCGGCCAACGCAGCAGGGCGGTCGCCCGAACTGCCCAGGGCCGTTGCCAGCGACGGCACCAGATGATCGAACGGATAGCCCAGTCTGGCCCAACGTTGATGGATGTCGAGGAAGGCCTCGACCTCCAGCATGGTGCGGATCCGGCTGTCGCGGGCGCTACGGTGGCGGGTCTTGAACAGCCAACTGTAGACCTCCTGCCGCTCGTCCCGGCTCGCCTCGACGGCATCGGCGAAGGTTGCCTTGTCGAACTCCTTGAGATAGGAGAGCAGCCACAGCTCCAGCGGGTGCACCCGGGCGATATAGCCTTGATCCGGCAGTGAATACTTGCCGGGACCATAGCTGGTATAGAGCTGCTCGATACGACGATCGCTCAGCTTCTCCCGCGGCAGGCGCTTCGCCAGGAAGGCAGCGAACGTCTCCTGCGACGCATCCGGCATCAGGTAGCGATGTACGGCAGCCAGGCGCACGGCGCTGGGCTTGAGACCATCCAGGAAGGTATCGAGCTGTTCATCCGCAGTCTTGCCACGGTATTTGCGCCAGAAGCGCAGCAGATAGGTCTGCCCCTCTTTATCCGCAAACTTGGCCAGATACTCGGTACGGCGCGGATCCTTGTCATCCTTGAGCAACTGGGCACGGTTGCCCTCCCGGTAGAGGCTGTAGCGGACGATGTCACGCATCAGACGCACGAAGGGCAGGTTGATGGATTCACGCAGCGCGTCGCGAATGGCCGGGATGCGGCCATTGTCCTCGCGCCGGAAGTTGTTGAAGGTGTGCATGCCACCGCCGGTGAAGAATCCCTCGTTCGGGCTGGCGGAGTATTTGCGATCCAGCGCCGCCTCCAGCATGGGTGGCAGGCTCTTGTCCTTGGCGCTCATCAGGTAGGAGACGGCCCAGCGGCTGATGTTGTCCTGCTCCGATACCTCGATCTTGCGCAGGCTCTCGGCCGACATGTCCGCGTAGTTGTCGTGCAGCTCGGAGACGATCTCCAGGTAGGTAGTCAACACCCGCAGCTTGGCGGTTGACCCCAGCTCCAGCTTGCTGCCCTCGTTGATGTCGAACGGCTGATCCGTGTTGTCGGTCTGCACCCGCACCTTGAAGCCCTGCGGGGATTTTTCGAACAGCGTGAAGCTGTACTTCACGTCTCCCGTCTTCTCCGGCGAGAGCAGGCGCTCACCAAACAGCCCTACCTGAGCAGCAAACGTTGGATCGGCCAGCTGCTGCAGGTAGCGAGAGACCTCGTTTTGCAACGGCATGTTGAGGCTGGTATCAGCCGTCAGATCGAGTCGGTCCAGATCATAGAGCTGCACCCCGAGCTGACGGCTCAGACGGGTACGGGCAACTTGCAGGCCCTTGTTGTTGTTGACCTTGGTCACCGCCGGGGACTGCAGGAAATCGCGGAACGAGATCTTGGCTTTCAGCGCAGCTTCCATCAGCGGCGGCGTGATCATCCCCTCCTGTACGAACAGCCGCAGATAGCTGTCGGTCAGGGTCGCCAGTGCATCGCGCCCCTGCGCCAGATAGTAGGAGGGGCGGCGATGGGCAATCATCAGCGAGACCACCTGGCGCAGCGCTAGGCCCTGCTCCGCCAGCGAAGCATCCTGGTTGCGCGCAGGATCCAGCAGCCGGTTTACCTCGTCCACATTGGCGCCAAACCATACCCAGAGACCATCCCCCAGGCCGTGCACCTCCCCATAGCCGGGAGCCGCAGAGAGCGGTACCGAGTTGAGATAGGCCCAGGCAACCAGTTTGCGCGCCTCCAGCGTCTTGGGCCCCAACCGGTAGGCCCGTACACTGGCGGAGGCCATCTGGCGGATCTTCTCGGTGGGTGACAGCGTCAGGCCATCCGGCGAGTGGCGATACTTCTCAACCTGAGTCGCCAGCGTACTGCCGCCGGCCGATTGATCCTGCATATCGAGCGCCTTGCCGACCTGCGACATGGCTGCCTTGGCAAAACGGGGCCAATCCACGGCCGGGTTGGCCAGCGGTTGCTCATTGCTGAGCAGGTCGCGGTTCTCGATGAACAAGAGCGACTGGATCACCAGCGGCGGGATGGAGGCAAAATCCGGGTAATAGTGGGTCGGATACTTGAATTGATAGAAGGGTTCCGCCCGACAGTCGTGCAGAGTCAGGCCGGCTTGCACCTTCTCGGTATAAGGCACGAAAAAGCCGCGACTGGCATAGTCATACAAGGCGTCGGAGAAATGTACCTGCTCGCTGACCTGATAACCCCGTTGCAGCAAGCGCTCCTGCATCATGGGCAACAGTACATAACCGAGCCGCTTGTCGAAGGGACCGTCTTCGGGGAAGGCAATCTGCTTGCTGGGGCCCGGTTCGACCTGATAGGTCAGCTTGGCCGCATAGCGGGAGATCTCCTGCGATTGCAGGCGGGAAGTCTGCATCTCATAACCGACCAGAGCAATCACCGCAGCCAGGCACAGCAAAAAGAAAAAGCAGAACAACCAGCGCCACCAGGAACGACGCTTGCGCTTGTACTTGCCGTCCACGCTTGGGACAGATGAATCCTGAGATGCCACTTTGTTCAAATCCGTCTGTTCTGATGCGCCCATATCAGCCCCACCATGGTTGCGCAATTTATTGTGTTTCACTCAAGCTTAGTCGTTTCAAGTCAATGGCTTGAAAACTATTGACCGCTTTGTAGTGATGGTAACAGGGCGATCATAAAAAGGGGAGCCGATTGTTGCAGTGCAGTGAGAGATCCGAGCTGATGACAGAAAGCAAAACACCGGCCTATGGCCGGTGTTTTGAGAAGACAGTGAGCAGGCTTATTTGCTGGAACTCATCGCCTTGAGCTTGGTGCTCAGCTCTTTACGCTCTTTGGACAGCTCGGCATTCTTGATGATGTGGTCGTCCACACGCTCTTCATAATCAGCCCGCATGTTGGCGATGATGGCTTGCACCTCATCGATGCTCATACCCGGTTTGATGTAGTCGCTCAGGTTGTCGAGCAGCAGCACCCGCTTCTGGTTGTCACGGACCTTCTTCTCGTTGTCCGCAATTTCACGCTTGAGTTTGTTCTGACGACGGGACATACGCACATATTCCAGTACATCGCTGAAGGTGGACTTGTTTACTTGTTCCATATCGATACCACTGACGTAAGGTTGATAAAAGCAGGCCAAGTTGCATCCGTACTAAAGAAACCAACATGAGAGAGTACGGGCCAACCCAAGATGCCTTTACTCTACCGAGTTATGAGGCAGATACAACCCTAATTGCAGGGCTGACGCCGGGTTTCGGCACGAGAGAGCCGAGTGAACAACAGAGTGGAAAGCAGTGCAGACTCTCCATCCGAAGGGATATATCAGGGGTGAGATAAGGCGAATTTCAGGCAATAAAAAACCCCGCTCAGATGAGCGGGGTTTCTTGTATTGGGTGCCTGGCAGTGTCCTACTCTCGCATGGCGAATGCCACACTACCATCGGCGCTACCGCGTTTCACTTCTGA
>NZ_JAPCJG010000009.1:0-129415 GCF_027707985.1 Aeromonas sp. QDB03
CCGAACTCAGAAGTGAAACGCGGTAGCGCCGATGGTAGTGTGGCATTCGCCATGCGAGAGTAGGACACTGCCAGGCATCAATTAAGCAATCACAGCGATGTGGTTGGTCGCGATACAACGTCAGGTTGTATTGGACAGAAGATTTAGATAGCGCACATAGTGCGGTCTTTACCGGTTAGTGTGCTGATATGGCTCAGTTGGTAGAGCGCATCCTTGGTAAGGATGAGGTCCCCAGTTCGACTCTGGGTATCAGCACCATTATTGAAGTAGTAAAGCTTTTGCCTGACGGCAATAGCGCCGTGGAACCACCTGATCCCATGCCGAACTCAGAAGTGAAACGCGGTAGCGCCGATGGTAGTGTGGCATTCGCCATGCGAGAGTAGGACACTGTCAGGCACCTATTTAGAAGAGGCCTCCCATTCGGGAGGCCTTTTTGCATTGGCATTTTGCCATCCTGACGGGTTTCTTTTAGTAAAAATGCTGGGATGTCAGCACGTTGCCCGTTACTCTTGGTCTGGTATTGTCGGGAGTCATCGCCAGAGGAGTATGCATGGCCACGTTGAAGGAAATTGCACTGGAGGCAGGGGTTTCCCAGGCCACCGTGTCACGGGTGCTCAATGAAGATCCGACGCTGAGCGTCAAGGAAGAGACCAAGCAGAAGATCTTCGAGATCGCCGAGCGGCTGGAGTACAAGACCAGTGGTGCCCGCAAGGGGGTTCACAAGAGCAAACTGCACTTCCTGGCGGTTTATGCCTACCCGCAGAGCACCGAGGTCAACGACCCCTATTATCTGGCCATCCGCTATGGCATCGAGACCCAGTGCGCCCGTCTCAACATCGAGCTGACCCACTTCTACAACGGTGCCGAGGGGCGCGATCTCTCCGCCGTCGACGGTATCCTGGTCATCGGCCATCTGCCTGCAGAGCGTCTCGCCGCGCTCCACTCTCTCTCTGCCCAGCTGGTGTTCGTGGATTGCCGTTCTCAGGGGGACTTTGATTCGATTGACGTGGATCTGGCGCTGATCAGCCAGCAGGTAGTGGACTTCTTCATCGCCCAGGGACACCAGCGCATCGGCTATATCGGCGGTCAGGATGATGGCCCGGATCTGCGCGAGCTGGCTTTCCTCGACTATGGTCAGCGCCTTGGTGTGGTGCAGGAGAGCGACCTCTATCGCGGGGATTTCTCCAGCGCCTCCGGCTACAAGCTGGCCAAAGAAATGCTGGCGGGAGATTGGCCCAGGGCGCTGTTCGTTGCCTCCGACTCCATCGCCATCGGTGTGCTGCGTGCCATCCATGAGAAGGGACTGGCGATTCCCCAACAGATCGAGCTTATCAGCGTCAACGATATCCCGACCGCCAAGTTCACCTTCCCGCCGCTCTCCACGGTGCGGATCCACTCCGAGTTGATGGGCTCCCAGGGGGTCAATCTGCTGGTTGAACGGCTGCGGGACGAGCGGGATATCCCGCTGCGGGTGCTGGTACCGAGCAAGCTGACCCTGCGCGGTACCACTCAGTAGTTTTAGTAAAATATTCCATCTTTTAGTCGCACCATCTTGCGGTGGTGCGACACCTCTCCCAAGCAAACCTCTTTCCCATGTCATCCAATGACGTCATATCATATTGTTTTATAGTTGATTTTATTGCAGCTCAGCCAGCTACTATCAACATCCATGCCATTCATCCATATCTTGCCTTCCTTTATCTCCCGCTTCTGATCTTGCTCACAAAACCATCTGTTCATTGTGATCAGGTTAAAACTTTACCAATTCAAAGCTGATATTTAGTAAATATTTATCTAGAGTTTACCCAGTTAACGTTGCCTTGTTCCGGGAGGACATGTGAATAACTGGGAAAACGTCCAATTCGTTGGTGAAAACAGGCTGGCTCCGCGCGCCTACTTCTTCTCTTATGCCGACCACGCGCTGGCGGCCACCATGCAGCGCGAGCTGAGCCGCCGTTTTCTGAGCCTTAGCGGCCAGTGGCAGTTCCACTACTTCGACCACCCCCTGCAGGTGCCGGAGGCCTTCTATCACAGCCCCATGAGCGAGTGGGGCCAGATCACCGTGCCCAACATGTGGCAGATGGAAGGGCACGGCCAGCTGCAGTACACCGACGAAGGTTTTCCCTTCCCCATCGACGTACCCTTCGTGCCGACCAGCAACCCCACCGGCGCCTATCAGCGCAGCTTCACGCTGAGCCCGGCCTGGGACGGCGAGCAGGTGATCATCAAGTTTGACGGGGTGGAGACCTACTTCGAGGTCTATGTGAATGGCCACTATGTCGGCTTCAGCAAGGGCAGCCGCCTCACCGCCGAGTTCGATATCAGCGCCTACGCCAAGGTTGGCGAGAACCTACTGTCAGTGCGGGTGATGCAGTGGGCCGACTCCACCTATATCGAAGATCAGGACATGTGGTGGATGGCGGGGATCTTCCGCGACGTCTATTTGATGGGCAAACCGGCCGCCCATGTGCAGGACTTCTTCATCCGCACCGCGCTGGCCGATGACAATCAAAGCGCTAGCCTGAGCTGCGACATTCAGCTGGAAAATCTGGGGGCGCCCGCCCGTGATCACCGTCTGGCCTGGTCGCTGCTGGATCAGGGCAGCGAGATCGCCAGTGGCTCGCTCGACCATCTCGCCATCGATGGCAAGTGTGATTGCCGCTTCACGCTGGATCTGGCCCACCCCCATCTCTGGAGCGCCGAAGATCCTTATCTCTATCAGCTGCAACTCTCCCTCTACAACGGTCAGGGCGAGCTGCTGGAAGTGATCCCGCAGCGAGTCGGGGTGCGTGAAATCAAGGTCAAGGATGGGCTCTTCTACGTCAACGGCCACTACCTCAAGCTGCACGGGGTGAACCGTCACGACAACGACCACCTCAAGAGCCGTGCGGTCGGCATGGATCGGGTGGAACGCGATATCGTGCTGATGAAGCAGCACAACCTCAACTCGGTACGTACCGCCCACTACCCGAACGACCCGCGTTTCTACGAGCTGTGCGACCAGTACGGCCTGTTCGTGATGGCGGAGACCGACGTGGAGACCCACGGTTTTGCCAACGTGGGCGATCTCAGCCGCATCACCGACGACCCCTTCTGGGAGCCGGTGTTCGTGGATCGCATCGAGCGCCACGTGCACGCCCAGAAGAACCACCCCTCCATCATCATCTGGTCGCTCGGCAACGAGTCCGGCTACGGCTGCAACATCAGAGCCATGTACCAGCGCTGCAAGGCGATCGACTCGACCCGGTTGGTGCACTACGAAGAGGATCGCGATGCCGAGGTGGTGGATGTGGTGAGCACCATGTATTCGCGCGTCTCCCAGATGAACTGCTTCGGCGAGTTCCCGATGGAGAAGCCGCGCATCCTCTGCGAATACGCCCACGCCATGGGCAACGGCCCGGGTGGCCTCAGCGAATATCAGCAGGTGTTTGACCGCCATCCCCACATTCAGGGCCACTACATCTGGGAGTGGTGCGATCACGGCATTCTGGATCAGGACGAGCAGGGCCGCCCCGTTTACAAGTACGGCGGCGACTACGGCGACTATCCCAACAACTACAACTTCTGCATGGATGGCCTCATCTATCCGGATCAGACCCCGGGGCCGGGCCTGCGCGAATACAAGCAGGTGATCTGCCCGGTCAAGGTGCGCGCGCTGGATCTGGCGAGCGGCAAGCTGGCGGTGGAAAACCGCTACTGGTTCTCCACTCTCGACGACATCCGCCTGCTGGTCGAGGTGAAGGCCGAAGGCGAACTGCTGGCCAGCCAGCAAATCCGGTTGGAAGGGATTGCTCCCGGTGCCACCACTGAGCTGCAGCTCGAACTGCCATCCCTCGATGGGCGGGAAACCTTCGTCCAGCTGCGGGTCATCAAGGCCACAGCTACCCGCTACAGCGCGGCGGAGCACGAGCTGGGCCAGTACCAGTTCCGGCTGAAAGAGTCGACTCGCCAGCTGCAGCCCTTTGCCAATCCCAACGCTACTCCGTTGGATATCGCTGATGAGCGCCTCGCGCTGACCTTGAGCGGTAGCGGCTTTGCCCTGCGCTTCTCGCGCCTCGACGGCAAGCTGGTGAGCTGGCAGCAGGATGGTATCGAGCTGATTGAGCGCTCGCCGCGCCTCACCTTCTTCAAGCCGATGATCGACAACCACAAGCAGGAGTACGAGAGCCTGTGGCACCCGAACCACCTGCAGATCATGCAGGAGCACTTCCGCACTCTGAGCTGGCGTCAGCTGGGCGAGGCGGTCGAGGTGACGGTCGAGAGCCTGATCGCGCCGCCGGTGTTCGACTTCGGCATGCATTGCCGCTACGTCTACACCCTGAGCCCGAACGGCCAGCTGCACGTGGCGCTCTGTGGCCAGCCCTACGGCGGTTATGACGACATCATTCCCAAGGTCGGCTTCGAGCTGGGCATTCGTCAGGATCTCGACCGGGTGCACTACTACGGCATGGGGCCGGGTGAGAACTATCAGGACAGCCGCCAGAGCAACTGGATCGACAGCTTCCAGAGCACGGTGAGCGAGATGTGGGAGCACTACCCCTTCCCGCAGGACAACGGCAACCGCCAGCAGGTGCGCTGGGCGACCCTGACCAACCGTCACGGCGCCGGTCTCTACGTGCGGCCCGATGCCCCCATCAACCTGAGCGTCTGGCCCTACAGCTGGGAGCATATCCACGCGGCGCAGCACATCAACGAGCTGGAACCCTGTGGCTATCTCACCCTCAATCTGGATCACAAGGTGCTGGGGCTCGGCTCCAACTCCTGGGGCTCCGAGGTGCTGGACTCCTGGCGGGTGCGCTTCGAGCCATTCAGCTTCGGCCTGACCCTGCTGCCCATCGCCCGTGGCAACCTCAATCCGGCTGCGCTGGCCGGGCTCGATCTCACCATCAACGGCGGGAGGAACCTCGCATGATCACCCTGGACAACCTGACCCTGTTCAAAAACATCTACCGGGAGGGCAAGAAGTGGGGCCGCTGCGTGGAGGCCATCAACAACCTGCCGAACCTCAAGCCCGGTATCTGCCACTCCATCGGTGACTCACTCACCTATCGCTTGCAGGAGGGGGCCAGCCCGGCCACCTCCCTGTTCGAGGGGCAGCGCCGCTACTTCGACGTTCACTACTACCTGGAAGGGGCAGAGACGGTGGAGTGGGCTGCCAAGAGCGAGCTGGCGGTCGAGCAGGGCTATGACGACACCACCGACCGCGAGTGGCTGGCCGGCGAGGTGCACGAGCGCCAGAAAGTCGGCAACGGTCAGGTGGTGATCTTCGAGAACGACGAGGCTTACAGGTTTGTCGGCGACGGGCCGGTGCGCAAGCTGATCATCAAGGTCACCGTCGAAGGCGGCTACTTCAAGAACAAATAACAAGCCGCCGGTTCTGCACTGATAAAAGCCGGAAGGGCGGGGCTCACCCTACAAATCATGCCCCGCCCTTTCGCGAGATAACTACAGGTCTGGAGATGCACCATGTCTGATTCCAAACGCAATACGATAGGCAAGTTTGGTCTGCTGTCGCTCACCTTCGCGGCGGTATTCAGCTTCAACAACGTCATCAACAACAACATCGAGATCGGTCTGGCCTCGGCCCCGATGTTCTTTCTGGCCACCATTTTTTACTTCATTCCGTTCTGTCTGATCATTGCGGAGTTCGTATCACTGAACAAAAACTCCGAAGCGGGGGTGTATGCCTGGGTGAAGAGCTCCCTCGGCGGTCGCTGGGCCTTTATCTCCGCCTACACCTACTGGTTCGTGAACCTTTTCTTCTTCACCTCCTTGCTGCCGCGGGTCATCGCCTACGCCTCCTACGCCTTCCTCGGCTATGAGTACATTCTCACCCCGGTGGCGACCACGGCATTGAGCATGGTGCTGTTTGCCTTTGCCACTTACGTCTCCACCAACGGCGCCAAGATGCTCGGCCCTATCATCTCGGTGACCTCGTCCCTGATGCTGCTGCTGACCCTCTCCTACATCCTGCTGGCGGGCACGGCTCTGGTGGGCGGCGTGCAGCCCGCCGACCCCATCACGGTCGAGGCCATGGTCCCCGATTTCAGCTGGGCCTTCCTCGGCATCACTACCTGGATCTTTATGGCGGCCGGGGGCGCCGAGTCGGTGGCGGTCTACGTCAATGACGTGAAGGGCGGCTCCAAGTCATTCGTGAAGGTGATCATCGTCGCCGGGATCTTTATCGGCGTGCTCTACTCCATCGCGTCTCTGCTGATCAACGTGTTCGTCCACAGCGACACCCTGAAATATACCGGCGGCTCGGTACAGGTGTTCGAGGGGCTGGCGGCTTACTTCGGTTTGCCGGAGATCCTGATGAACCGCTTCGTCGGGCTGGTCTCCTTCACCGCCATGTTCGGCTCCCTGCTGATGTGGACGGCGACTCCGGTGAAGATCTTCTTCTCCGAGATCCCGGCCGGCATCTTTGGCAAGAAAACCGTCGAGTTGAACGAGAACGGCGTGCCCGCCCGTGCAGCCTGGATCCAGTACCTCATCGTGCTGCCGCTGATGGTGATCCCGACCCTGGGCTCCAACACCGCGCAGGATCTGATGAACACCGTCATCAACATGACCGCTGCCGCCTCCATGCTGCCGCCGCTGTTCATCATGCTGGCCTACCTCAATCTGCGGCTGAAGCTCGACCACTTGCCGCGGGAGTTCAAGATGGGCTCACGTACCACCGGCATCGCCGTGGTCTCGGTGCTGATCGCCATCTTCTCGGTGGGCTTCCTCGCCTCCACCTTCCCGACCGGCGCCGACATCATGACCATCATCTTCTACAACGTCGGCGGGATCCTGATCTTCCTCGGCTTCGCCTGGTGGAAATACAACAGATACGAGGCCTCCCTCAGTGCTGAAGCGCGTGCCAAAGAGGCCGAGCCGGCAGCGCAGGTCGCCATGCAGACGCCATAGCCACTGCATTGACTCCCAATCAAACCGGGTGGCCGTTGGCCACCCGCAAACCGTTGAACCAGAAAAGGAAAAGAGAATGAGCGAGACGATCGAGTTTGCCGAATTCAAGCGGGTCGAGATGAAGGTGGGCAAGGTGCTGGAGGTGGTGCGCCACCCCGGTGCCGACAAACTCTACATCGTTCAGGTCGACGTGGGCGGTGAGCGGCCGCTGCAGACCGTCACCAGCCTGGTGCCCCACTACCGCGAAGAGGAGCTGATAGGCAGTGAAGTGGTGGTGCTGACCAACCTCAAGCCCACCAGGATGCGCGGCGAGCGATCCGAATGCATGTTGCTGTGCGCCGAGACCCCGGACGAGAGCCAGAGCGTGCTGCTGCAGCCGCGGGTGCCGATGGCGCCGAGCACCCCGATCGTCTGACTGGTATTGCGAGCCGGTGCGGGAGACTGCACCGGTTCAGCAACGAGGCCGTCCAAACGGCCCGTTCATAACAAGAGAGTAAAGCGCGGGGCCGACAGACCCTTGCCAAACACATCACAGAGTCACAGCGTTACCCGCAGGGAGCGCGAGTCCATTGGAGGACACCATGTCTGAATCCGTACGCGGCACCATAGGCAAGTTTGCCCTGTTGTCGATGACCTTTGCTGCCGTGTTCAACGTGCGCAACATCGTCAACAACAACATCGAGCTGGGGCTCAGTTCCGCCCCCATCTTCCTGCTGGCGACCCTGGTCTACTTCATCCCGTTCGTCTTCATCATCGCCGAGTTCGTCTCGGCCAACAAAAACTCCGAGTCGGGCATGTACGACTGGCTTAAAAAACCGCTCGGTACCCGGATGGCCTATCTGGGCTCGTTTCTCTACTGGTTTGTGAACCTGTTCTGGTTCGTCTCCCTGCTGCCCAACGTCATCGCCTACGCCTCCTACGCCATGCTGGGCTATGAGTACAGCTTCTCGCCCATGGTCACCTCGGTCATCTCCATCGTGCTGTTTGCGGCGGCGACCCACATCTCCACCAAGGGGGCGAGCTGGCTCGGCAAGATTGCCGAGATCGTGGCCTACGGGGTGTTTGCCCTGTTCGCCATCTATGTGCTGGGCGCCCTGATGGCGCTGAGTGGCGACCATGTGCCGGCCCAGCCCATCACCCTGGAGGCGATGACTCCCACCATCAACTGGGCGACGCTCGGCATCATGTGCTGGATCTTCCAGGCGGCGGGCGGTGCCGAGACGGCGGCGGCCTACCTCAATGACGTGAAGGGCGGCCAGAAGTCCTTCATCAAGGTGATCATCAGCGCCGGTATCGTCATCGGCGCCATGTATGCGGTCGGTTCCCTGCTGGTGAACGTGTTCGTACCGCGCGAGAGCCTCACCTATGCCGGCGGCATGGTGGAGATCTTCACCGGCATGGCCCAGTACTTCCAGCTGTCGGAGGCGCTGGTGGGCCGTTTCGTCGGCGTGGTGCTGTTCATCGCCATGTTCGGCTCCATGATGATGTGGACCTCGGCGCCGGTGAAGATCCACTTCTCCGAGATCCCGCAGGGGGTTTACGGCGAGAAGACCACCCAGCTCAACGAGCACGGCGTGCCGGTGCGCGCCGCCTGGTGGCAGTTTGCCTTCGTGTTCGTGATGCTAGTGGTCAACGGCTTCGGCTCCGAGTCGGTGCAGCAGATGATGAACACCGCCATCAACCTCACTGCAGGGACTGCCATGCTGCCGCCGATCTTCATCATGGTGGCCTACTTCGTGTTCCGCTGGAAACATGACGACACCCCCCGCGAGTTCCGTATGGGGTCGCGCAAGTTCGGTATGGGGGTGGTGTCTGTGCTGATCGCCATCTTCGTGGTGAGCATGAGTGCCTCCGCCTTCCCGAGCGGGGTGGATCTGGTGCGCGCCTTCTTCATCAATGTCTTCATGACCGCGCTCTTCTCGGCGCTGGCCTACTGGTGGATCTCCCGCTTCGAGAAGCGCCAGGCCCGCAAGCAGGCCACCGGCACAGCCGGCGGCAAGCTGGCCAAGCAGAGTTGAAGCACAAGGCTGGCCGGATCCGGTGGCCAGCCGGGCTTGCTTAATTTCCGGCAGATAAAGGGGGGTCGCTCAACTTTGCGCCTCCCGCTTATCGGGGTAAGCTGGGGATTCGTTTCAACAGGAGCTGTGCCACAGCTCCTGTTGTGTTTCCTGTCGTCCCCGATCACCGGCCCCGCGAGGGGACGGGATCTGCTTTCACCGGAGACCGCTCGTGCGTCTGGATCCCTTTACCTCTGTACTGATTGTGGTGGTCGCCCTGGCCTCCTTCTTCCCCTGCGAGGGGCAGGTGGCCATCTGGTTCGGTCTGCTGACCAAGCTGGCGGTGGCGCTGCTGTTCTTCATGCATGGCGCCAAGCTGTCGCGCCAGAACCTGCTGGCGGGCCTCGGCCACTGGCGGCTGCACCTGGTGGTGATGGCCAGCACCTTCGTGCTGTTTCCGCTGCTGGGGCTGCTGCTCACACCGCTGGTGCCCCACTGGCTGAGCCCGGCCATCTACCTCGGTTTCCTCTACCTCTGTGCCCTGCCCGCCACCGTGCAGTCGGCCATCGCCTTCACCTCCATGGCCGGCGGCAATGTGTCGGCGGCGGTGTGCAGCGCCTCGGCTTCCAGTATCCTCGGTATCTTCCTCTCGCCGGTGCTGGTGGGGCTGATGATCAATGTGCAGGGGGAGGGGGTCGATACCTGGCACTCCATTCAGGCCATCATGGTGCAGCTGATGCTGCCGTTCGTGGTGGGCCACCTGTCGCGCCCGCTCATCGGTCGCTGGGTCGACAGCCACCGGCCGCTCATTGGCAAGCTGGACCAGAGCTCCATCCTGCTGGTGGTCTATGTGGCCTTCAGCGAGGCGGTGGTGCAGGGGATCTGGCATCAGGTCGGCTGGTATGATCTGGCCAGTATCGTGCTGCTGAGCTGCGTGCTGCTGGCACTGGTGCTGGGCTGGAACGTCTGGATCAGCCGTCGCCTCGGCTTCAACAGGGCGGACGAGATCACCATTGTCTTCTGCGGCTCGAAGAAGAGCCTGGCCAACGGGGTGCCCATGGCCAACGTCATGTTCCCGGCCGCCAGCGTCGGCGTCATGGTGCTGCCGCTGATGATCTTCCACCAGATCCAGCTGATGGTGTGCGCCGTGCTGGCCCGTCGCTACCGCGAGCAGGAGGCCGTGCCCCAGGTTCAGCAGGGGTAAGCCGTCTGGATAAAAAAAGGGAGGTCATGGGTCTCCCTTTTTCGTTTACCGCCTCGTCAGCGTTTGCGCCAGACGGTGAGCTGGGCCACCGTGTGCTGGTACTTGCGGGCGGTCTCGCGGATGACGAAGGGGACGTCCCGCGGGGGCATCTGTTCCTCAAACTCCGCCGCCAGCAGCCGTTGCAGCGCCTGATAGGTGCCGAGGGCCTCGCCGTTCTCGCGCACACCGCCGAGCCAGTTGGCCTTGGGGGTGTAGTCGGTCAGCCAGGTGTAGGGGCTGGTGAGCACCAGCAGGCCGCCGCTGCGCAGTCTGGGCGCAATGTCCCGCAGGAAGCGGGCGGGCTCCCGCAGCCGGTCGATCAGGTTGGAGGCGAGCACCAGGTCGTAGTCGCCGTATTTGGGCTTGAGGTTGCAGGCATCCCCCTGGCTGAAATGGACCCGCTCGCTCTGCTGGCGGCCGAGCTCGTGGCGGGAGAGCCGCGCCTCGCAATATTCCACCAGCTCCCCTTCCACCGGTACCGCGTAGCGGAAGCTGTCCTGGCTGGCGAGGGCCAGCGCCACGTCGATGAAGCGGGCCGAGTAGTCTACCCCGTCCACATGGGCGAAGTGACGGGCCAGTTCGAAGCTGGCACGGCCGGTGGCGCAGCCGATGTCGAGCGCCCGTTCATGGCGACCGCACAGCTCGCTGGCAAGGCTGGCCAGGGTCTGGGCGTAGTTGGCTACCCCGAAGTGGGTCGGCCCGTACTGGAAGTCGAGATACTGAGCGACGAGCGTGTCGGTTTCATAGGGATTTACGATAACGGGTTCCTGATGGCGGGAGACCAGATAGCGGAAACCCGCATGCTGGAAGAAGTGACGGCGGAAGGCGTAGCGGGAGGACTTGAGCGCCTCGTTGCCGGTGCTGATCCAGCTGCCCCCCTTGATCAGGGTGTGTTTGCCGTCGAAGGTGGGTGTGGAGAAGTCGTCGTAGAGGGGATGCACCTTGAACCCCTCGAAGCCGTCGATGGCGGTGCTGGTCCATTGCCAGACGTTGCCCACCAGATCGAAGAAGCTGCCCTGCGGGCAGGCATCCACCGGACAGGACGACGCGAAGCGGGCCAGGTTGAGGTTGCCGGGCGCCTCGATCCAGTCCGGCTGATCGCCGGTCAGCTGTTCGCGCAGCAGCATCCACTCCGCCTCGCTCGGCAGCTGGACGGGCAGGCCGGTCTGGGCTGCCTGCCAGCGACAGAAGGCGGCGGCCTCCAGCTGGTTCACCTCGGCCGGCCAGTCCCAGGGCATAGGGACCTGCTCGGTCATCAGCCGCAGTTGCAGTTGCTCGGGTTCGAGGGGATCGCCGACCCAGAAGGTGGGCATGCGGGCCCTGGCATACTGGCGCCAGCCCCAGCCTTCGTCATCCCACCAGGCGCGGTTCTCGTAGCCACCCGCCTGCACGAAGTCGAAAAATTCTGCGTTGCTCACCAGCATGCGGCTGGCCTGGAAGGGGGCCAGTTCGATGTGGCGCTCGCCGTATTCGTTGTCCCAGCCGTAGGTGGCGTCCTGTTTGCCGAGCCGCACCCGGCCACCGGCCACCGGCAGCAGGCTGTTAGCGGGCACCTCGTCACGGCGATGGCGCGCCTCGGGGCAGACTGGCCACTGGGGCTGGCTGCGCACCCAGGCCAGCGGCAGCTGGCGGATCAGCACGCTGGAGGTCTCGAGGTGGATGCGCTCGTGCTCTATCCCCATCAGGATGACCCAGGCCGGACTCTGCCAGTCGATGGGCAGGGTCAGCGGCATCCGCTCGATGAAATCACACACCAGGGCGCGCACCCGGCCACGGTAGTCGCGCAGCTCGCTGACGGAGGGCCAGTCGTAGTGGGTCTCGTCCAGATCGTCCCAGCTCATCTCGTCCACCCCGATGGCGACCATTGCCTCGATGCGGGCGTCGAGGCGGCCCTCGATGAAACGGGCCGCCAGCAGCTTGTTGATGAAGAAGGCGGCGGTGTGGCCGTAGTAGAAGATGAGCGGGTGGCGCAGGGGGATCGCCTTGTCAAACCAGGCGCGTTCGTCGGCCAGGCAGTCGAACAGTGAGTCGTAGAGATCGAAGGTCTGGCAGAAGTAGGCGAGCAGCTCGCGGCGCTTGTGTTCGGGATCGCTGCCGGTCAGCAGCGGGGTACGGGTCGGTTCCGGCAGGCCGGTGGCGGTGGAATAGAGAAGAGTGGCTTGGGTCACGCTCTGACTCCTTGTTGGCAGTGAAGACTGACAAGACAGTGGTAATGGCATTACCGCAATGGAGAGCTTTGTACGCACAAGGTACCACTATTGGCTCAACAGACCGGCTCGGCAACCAAAAACTTCCACGGCTTGTCAGCATAGCGACCCCGCGAACGGCTCGCCAATCGGTCGTCCACCTGCCCGTTCGGGGATGGTCAGATTCGCCAGATTATGGTCTGAATGACTCTCCACTTGTTGTGCTCATGTGGCGTAAAAATGGATATTTTCTTGTAAATCATGCGGTTGATTAACTGGCACAGGCTTTGCGATGGATGCTGACCAAGGGGCCACGACTGGCCAATACACAATGAGGAGAGTGGCAATGAAATGGATGATGGGCGTGGTGCTGGCGGTCGGGCTCAGCGGGTGCAGCTGGCTGGATGATACCCGGGTGAGCGGGGCGGGGGCCGTGATCGAGCAGCAGCACGGGGTGGGCCGGCAGGTGACGCGGGTGCTGGCCGGGGTGCCTGCCAGCGTCCATCTGGTGGCCGGCGAGCCGCGCGGGCTGCGCATCCGTGGGCAGGAGAACCTGTTGCCCTACCTGGTGCTGAGCGAGCGGGGCGACAAGCTGGAGATCGAGGTGAAGGACGGCTACCGGCTCGATCTCTCCGAGCCCATCGATATCACCATCACCCTGCCAAGGCTAAATGAGCTGGCGCTGGCGGGTCTGGCCCGTGGCGATCTGGGCGGCTTCAAGGGGGATGAACTGGTGCTGTCGGTGGCAGGTCTGGGGGATATCGTCGCCAGCCAGCTGGAGCTGGACCGCCTGGAGGGCAACATCGCCGGCGCGGGCAACCTGGATCTGGGGGAAGGCTCGGCCATGGAGATAGAGCTGAATATCGCCGGTGCCGGCGGCGTGCTGGGGGCCGGACTGCAGGGGGAGAAGGTCGAGGTCAATATCGCGGGCAGCGGCGACGTGGAGGTGCGCGCCAGCGAGCTGCTCAAGGTCGGCATCGCCGGCTCGGGCTCGGTCAGCTACTGGGGAGATCCCGTGCTGCAGAGCGAGATCGCCGGCTCCGGCGAGGTGAGCCGGCAGGGCAGCTGATGGTTTTGTCCACCGAGCAGAAAAAAACAGGCCCGTCACGGGCCTGTTTCGATCAGAGGTGGCGGGCGTGAAAGCGCAGGTGCGCCTCGATGAAGCTCGCCACGAAGTAGTAGCTGTGGTCGTACCCGGCGTGGCGGTTGAGCTCCAGCGGCCACTCCTTGCCGGCAGCCGCATCGGCCAGGGCGTCGATGTGCAGCTGTTCGGCCAGGAAGGGATCGTCCAGCCCCACGTCCACCAGGGTCGGCAGCGGCGTCACCGGGTGGTGGCGCAGCAGCTGGCAGGCGTCCCACTCCTGCCACAGCAAGGGGTTGTTGCCGAGGTAGGCGCCGAGTGCCTTCTGGCCCCAGGGACAGCGGCTCGGGTGGCTGATGGGGCTGAAGGCCGACACCGAGCGGTAGCGACCGGGTTCGCGCAGGGCGGCGATGAGCGCCCCGTGGCCGCCCATGGAGTGGCCGCTGATGGCGCGCTTCGTCGAGACCGGGAAGTGGGTCTCGATGAGCTCGGGCAGCTCGCGGGTGACGTAGTCGTACATCTGGTAGTGATCGCGCCAGGGATGCTGGGTGGCGTTGACGTAGAAGCCGGCGCCCATGCCGAGATCGTAACCGGGGTCGTCCGCTACGTCTTCACCGCGCGGGCTGGTGTCCGGCGCCACCAGGGCGATGCCGAGCTCGGCGGCGATGCGCTGGGCGCCCGCCTTCTGCATGAAGTTTTCATCGGTGCAGGTGAGGCCGGAGAGCCAGTAGAGCACGGGCACCTTCTGGCCGGTGAGGGCCTGGGGCGGAAGGTAGATGGCGAAGCGCATCTCGCAACCCAGCACCTCGGAGGCGTGGCTGTAGCGCTTGTGCCAGCCGCCGAAGCTCTTGTTGCTGCTGATTATGTCCAGATTCATCGGGGGAACTCCTGCACCCCGCCCACGGTGGCGGGCGGGGTGATCATGCTCAGTAGTGGATGACGCTGCGGATGCTCTTGCCTTCGTGCATCAGATCGAACGCCTCGTTGATCTGCTCAAGCCCCATGGTGTGGGTGATGAAGTCGTCCAGCTTGAACTCGCCCTGCATGTAGCGCTGCACGTAGCTCGGCAGCTCGCTGCGACCGCGCACGCCGCCGAAGGCGCTGCCGCGCCAGACCCGGCCGGTGACCAGCTGGAACGGACGGGTGCTGATCTCCTGGCCGGCACCGGCCACACCGATGATGACCGACTCGCCCCAACCCTTGTGGCAGCACTCCAGCGCCGCGCGCATCACCTTGACGTTGCCGATGCACTCGAACGAGAAGTCGACGCCGCCGTCGGTGAGCTCGACGATCACCTCCTGGATGGGCTTGTCGTAGTCGTTCGGGTTGATGCAGTCGGTGGCGCCCAGCTTGCGTGCCAGCTCGAACTTGCTCTCGTTGATGTCGATGGCGATGATGCGGCCGGCCTTGGCCAGGCGAGCCCCGATCACCGCGGAGAGGCCGATGCCACCCAGCCCGAAGATGGCGACGCTCTCACCCTCTTTCACCTTGGCGGTGTTCATCACGGCGCCGATGCCGGTGGTGACGCCGCAGCCGAGCAGGCAGACCTCTTCCAGCGGGGCGGCCGGGTCCACCTTGGCGATGGAGATCTCGGGCAGCACAGTGTATTCGCTGAAGGTGGAGGTGCCCATGTAGTGATAGATGGGCTGGCCATCCTTGGAGAAGCGGGTGGTGCCGTCCGGCATCAGCCCCTTGCCCTGGGTGGCGCGGATCTTCTGGCACAGGTTGGTCTTGCCGGATTTGCAGAACTTGCACTCGCCGCACTCGGGGGTGTAGAGCGGGATCACGTGATCGCCCACCTTGACGCTGGTGACGCCCTCGCCGACGGATTCGACGATGCCGCCCCCCTCGTGACCGAGAATGCAGGGGAAGACCCCTTCCGGATCTTCACCGGAGAGGGTGAAGGCATCGGTGTGACAGACGCCGGTGGCGACGATGCGCACCCGCACTTCGCCTGCCTGGGGCGGCATGACGTCGACTTCTTCGATGGAGAGGGGCTGGCCCGGGCCCCAGGCGATGGCGGCCTTACACTTGATGCTTTGAACCTGTGCCATGACGGATGTCCTTATTGTTGAGTAGGGTGAGGAGAATGGGTTCGGACATCCAGTGTAGTTTCCCGCCTATTTGGTGATAATAAGGCGAAATCTGAAATCACTTTTACAGACAGGTAATAATGTTCGGCTGGGAAGGGATCTGTGAATTTGTCAGCGTGGCGGAGCAGGGGGGGTTTACCCCGGCGGCGCGCAAGCTGGGGGTGTCGGTGGCGCAAGTCAGCCGGCAGGTGGCACAGCTGGAGGATCGGCTGCAGGCCAAGCTGCTGCTGCGCACCACCCGTCAGGTGCGGCTCACCGAGCTCGGCGAGATCTACTATCGCCACTGCCGCCAGCTGCTGGACAACCTCTACGAGGCGGAGCTGGCGGTGGGGCGCCATCAGGCGGTGCCGCAGGGCACCCTGCGCATCACGGCCCCGGTCTCCTACGGCGAGAGCCGCATCGCCCCGCTGGTGAACGACTTCATGGTGCGCTTTCCCCAGCTGGAGGTGACTCTCAACCTCACCAACCAGCTGCTGGATCTGGTACACGAAGGCTACGATCTGGCGCTGCGGCTCGGCCACCTCAAGGACTCCAGCCTGGTGGCGCGCAAGCTGGCGCAGCGGGTGCCCTATGTGTGCGCCTCGCCCGCCTACACCGCCCGCCACGGCATGCCCAACAGCCTCTCCGAGCTCACCCGCCACACCTGCCTGGTGGGCAACAGCGACGAGTGGCACTTCACCCTGGATGGCCGCCCCCACAGCGTGCGGGTGCACGGTCTGCTGCACTGCAACAGCGGCCATGCCCTGCTGGATGCGGCGCTCAAAGGGATCGGCATCATCCAGCTGCCGGACTACTACGTGAGCGACCACCTGGCCCAAGGCGAGCTTATCGAGCTGCTGCCGGAGCTGCGGGCGCCGGCGGAGGGGATCTGGGCCCTCTATCCCCACAACCGCCACCTTTCCCCCAAGGTGCGGCTGCTGGTGGACTATCTGGCGGAGCGGCTGAGCGATCCCCATCAGCCCGCGCTGGTGCGCCCCGTCGGCTGACCTCGCTCAATAAAAAAGGCCCGCATGTGCGGGCCTTTTGCATGGCATGAAGGGCGGGGCTATTCCCGCTCCTTGACGTAGGGGGTGCCGAGCGCCTTGGGGGCCACCGCCTTGCCGATGAAGCCGGCCAGCAGGAACACGGTCAGGATGTAGGGCAGTGCCTCGATGGCCTGCACCGGGATCGGGAAACCGCCGATGCTGACCCCTTGCAGCCGGATGGCGACCGCATCGAGGAAGCCGAACAGCAGGCAGGCCGCCATGGCGTTCCAGGGGCGCCACTTGCCGAACACCAGCGCCGCCAGCGCCATGAAGCCCTTGCCCGCGCTCATGTTGGGGATGAACTGGGCGGTCTGGGCCACCGCCAGGTAGGTGCCGCCGATGCCGGCCAGCAGGCCGCCGATGATGAGCGCGGTGTAGCGCATGCGCACCACCGAGATACCGGCGGTATCGACCGCTGCCGGTGCCTCGCCCACCGCCCGCAGGCGCAGGCCGAAGCGGGTACGGAACAGCACCCACCAGGCCAGCGGCACGGCGGCGAACGCCACGTACTCCAGCAGGGAGTGGCCGCTCAGCAGCTCGCTGTAGAGCTGGCCGATGACCGGCACGTCATACAGCTCCTTGGCATAGGGCAGGTCGATGGGGGCGAAGCGGGCCGCGCCGGACAGCGCCGGGGTCTGACCGCCCTGATCGAACCAGTAACGGCCCAGGGTGACGGTCAGGCCGGCCGCCAGGATGTTGATGGCCATGCCGCTCACCACCTGATCGCCGCGGTGGGTGATGGTGGCAAAGCCGTGCATCAGGGCGAACAGGATGGAGACACCCACCCCGGCACCCAGCCCAATCCAGGCAGAGCCGGAGACGGCTGCCGCCGCCGCGCTGGCGAACGCCGCCGCCAGCAGCTTGCCCTCCAGGGCGATGTTGACCACGCCGGAGCGCTCGCAGAACATGCCGGCCATGGCCGCCAGGATCAGCGGTGGCGCGGTGCGGATGGTGGCATCCAGCATCAGGATCAGAATTTCGAACATGATCAGGCCCCCTTGACTTGCGCAGAGCGGTTGGCAAACGCCAGATAGAGCTGCTCGATGCGCGGACGCATCATGTGCTCAAGGGCGCCACAGAACAGGATCACCAGACCCTGCAACACCACCACTATGTTGCGGTCCACCCCGAACTCGAAGCTCAGCTCGGCGCCGCCCTGATAGAGGAAGCCGAACAGCAGGCTGGCGATGATGACGCCGACCGGGTGGTTGCGCCCCATCAGCGCCACCGCGATGCCGGTGAAGCCAAAGCCTTCCACGAAGTTGAGCTTGATCTGGTGCAGTTCACCCTGCAGCACGTTGAGGGCGAAGAAGCCCGACAGCATGCCGGAGATGACCATGGCCAGGATCACCACCTTGGGATAGGAGATGCCGGCATAGGCGGACGCACTCTGGCTGGCGCCGACCGAGCGGATCTCGTAGCCCCAGCGGGTATGCCAGATGAAGACCCACACCAGGGCCGCGCAGAGCAGTGCCCAGAAGAAGCTGATGTTGAGCGGGCTGTTCGACATCTCCATGCCGAATGCCCCCGCCAGTTCGCTCATCTTCGGCAGCCAGCTCGCCTCGGCAAACACCTTGCTCTCGGTGGCCATGGAGCCCGCCGGCTTGAACACCTCGACCAGCAGGTAGGCCATCAGGGAGGCGGCGATGAAGTTGAACATGATGGTGGTGATGACGATGTGGCTGCCGCGCTTGGCTTGCAGCCAGGCAGGGATGAAGGCCCAGGCCGCGCCGAACAGGCCGCCGGCGATGATGGCCAGCGGCAGCAGCAGGGCGAACGGCAGGGAATCACCCAGCAGCAGACAGACCAGACCGACGCCGAGGCCGCCGATATAGGCCTGCCCCTCGCCACCGATGTTGAACAGACCGGCGTGGAAGGCCACCGCCACCGACAGACCGGTAAAGATGAAGCCGGTCGCGTAGTAGAGGGTGAAACCGACCCCTTCACCGGTGCCGAAGGCGCCGTACCACATGATCTCGGCGGCATCGACCGGGTTGATGTCGAGGTAGTAGAACAGGATGGCCGACACCAGGAAGGCCAGCAGGATGTTGACCGCGGGCAGTACGCCCACGGAGATCCAGGCAGGGATACGTGCTTGGCTCATGGGCGAGCCTCCTTGGCAATCTGGCCGGTGACGGGGGTATTGACCATCAGCAGGCCGAATCCGTTACAAGTGGCTGTGAGCTTCATGATGTGGCTCCTTGTGATTGGCTTGCCGCCACCTCGTCAGGAACTATGTTTGCCATCATCAGACCGATAGTGCGCTCATCCGCCTTGGCGGCATCCAGCTCACCGACGATGCGACCGTCGGCGATGACCAGAATGCGGTCAGAGAGGCTCATGATCTCGTCCAGTTCCACCGATACCAGCAGCACGGCTTTGCCCTTGTCGCGCATGGCAATAATCTGCTGGTGGATGTACTCGATGGCGCCGATGTCGACCCCGCGGGTCGGCTGGCCGATCAGCAGCACGTCCGGGTCCTGCTCCACTTCCCGGGCGATCACCAGCTTCTGCTGGTTGCCGCCGGAGAAGTTGGCGGTCTTGTGCTCGGGATGGGGCGGGCGCACGTCCCACTTGTCCATCTTGGCCTGGCAATCCTGCAGGATCGCCTCTTTGTTCTGCAACCAGCCCTTGTTGTACTGGGGACGGCGGTGATAGCCGAGGATGAAGGCCTCTTTCGCCTCGAAGCGGTTGATGAGACCCATCTTGTGTCTGTCTTCCGGCACGTGGCCGAGACCGAAGTTGCGTACCCGCTCCGGGTCGGCCGGGTGGCTCACACTCACTTCGTGGGCCTGACCGCCACCGGTGATGGTGAAGCTGCCCTTGCTCGGCTTGAGGATGCCGCCGAGCAGGCTGAGCAGCTCGGACTGGCCGTTGCCGGAGACGCCGGCGATGCCGACCACTTCACCGGCCCGCACCTCGAAGCTGACGGATTTGACCCGCTCCACCCTGGCGTCGTCCACATAGCTGAGGCCATCGACCTTGAGCTTGGCGTCGCCCGGCTGGGTCGGCCCCTTGTCGACCTTGAGGCGCACCTTGCGGCCCACCATCAGTTCGGCCAGCTGCTCCTTGTCGGTATCCTTGGTGGCGACGTGGGCCACCATTTCACCCCGGCGCATGATGGAGACCTGATCGGTGATGGCCAGGATCTCGCGCAGCTTGTGGGTGATGAGGATGATGGTGGCGCCCTGATCGCGCAGCTTCTTGAGCACCTCGAACAGGTGATCCGCCTCTTGCGGGGTCAGTACCCCGGTCGGCTCGTCCAGGATCAGGATGCGGGCGCCGCGATAGAGCGCCTTGAGGATCTCGACCCGCTGTTGCAGGCCTACCGGCAGATCCTCGACCTTCTCGTGCAGCGGCACTTCGAGACCATAGTCCCGTGCCAGCTCGCCCAGCAGTTTTTCGGCCGCCGCCAGGCTCTTGCCCAGGTGCCAGCCGTTTTCCGCGCCGAGAATCACGTTTTCTAACACTGTAAAATTGTTAACCAGCATAAAGTGCTGGTGCACCATGCCCACGCCTGCGGCAATCGCATCTTGTGAGCCATGGGGTTTGAACGGGTTGCCGTCGATGAACATCTCGCCTTTGTCGGCGTGGTAGAAACCGTAGATGATGCTCATCAGGGTCGACTTGCCGGCGCCATTTTCGCCGACGATACCGTGAATGCTGCCTTTACGAACCTTAAGGTCGATCTGCTTGTTGGCGTACACTTCGCCAAACCGCTTATCGATACCCCTTAATTCGATGGCATAGCGATCTGTCTGGTCCATGATGCAGTCCTTGCGGGTCATGAAAAGAGACTAAAAACCGGCCCGTGCGGGCCGGTCGTTGGGTTGAGAGTAGTAGCGGTTACTCAGTATTTGCAGGTGCTGTCGCTCATGTAGTCGTGCACCTTGACCTTGCCGGAGATGATTTCGGCCTTGATGGCGTCCACCTTGGCTTTCATCTCGGGGGTGATCAGCTTCTCGTTGTCTTTGTCGAGTGCCCAATCCACACCACCCTCGGCCAGGCCCAGGTTCTTGATACCCGGTTTCCAGGTGCCCTTGGCGGCGTCATCCCAGGTCTGGTAGGCGGCCAGGCCAACCGACTTGACCATGGAGGTCAGCATGGTGCCCGGTTGCAGGTGGTTCTGGTTGGAATCTACGCCGATGGCCAGCTTGCCTTCGTCCTTGGCGGCCTGGTAAACACCGATGCCGGTACCGCCGGCGGCGGCATAGACTACGTCGGCGCCCTTGGCGAACTGGGACTTGGCCAGTTCAGCACCCTTGGCCGGGTCAGCAAACGCCGCCGGGGTGGAGCCGGTCATGTTCTGGAACACTTCGATCTTCGGATTGACGTACTTGGCACCCTGCTCGTAGCCGCACTCGAACTTGCGGATCAGCGGGATGTCCATGCCGCCCACGAAGCCGACCTTGCCGGTCTTGGAGGCGATGGCAGCCAGCGCGCCCACCAGGAAGGAACCTTCATGCTCCTTGAAGATGACGGACTGGACGTTCGGCTTGTCGACCACCATGTCGATGATGGTGAACTGGGTTTTCGGGAACTCGGTCGCTACTTTCTCTACCGCGGAACCCATGTTGAAGCCGACGGCAACGATCGGGCCGTTGCCACGGCTGGCCAGACGACGCAGGCCCTGCTCACGCTGGGCTTCGTTCTGGGGTTCGAACTCCTTGACCTTGACGCCTTTGTCTTTGTTGTAGACTTCGACGCCATTGCGGAACACGGCTTCGTTGAACGATTTGTCGAATTTGCCTGCGGTGTCGTAGATGACGGCGGGCTGGGAGGCTGCCTGGGCAGACAGGGCAGCGAGAGTGAGGGCGGCAACGGTGGCCAGCTTGAGCACTTTAGTCACGATCGTATCCTTGATTGTTATGTGAGGGTCCACAACCTGCCGGGGCAGGCCATAAAGCACGCTGGCTAACTGTAAGTGAGCCACGGTGTGGGTCAAGGAGATCATAAAGGAAAAACGTTTGCGTTAACGGTTTGAAATATAAGCAAATCGCTTTATAAGTGGTTGTTTTGATGCCTGTTTTCAGATTTAAATTCTGTGAATAATTAGCTCCAAATGACATTTCTGTTTGTATTCATAAGGTTATAAGCAAGCGTTTTCACATGATGACCAATATTTGAGATTCCATTGGCGCCATTTGATGGTTTGGTATCAGTATCTTTCGTTATTAGCACTAGTTGGAGAGTACCCCAGATAGTGGATTTGCCGGCGAGAGTGAACGAGCTCATATAGCTGCACATTACCGCTTTTCATATGAGTACTCTTGTGTATTATGCGACTCGACTGCCCTCCTGGATGGGGGCGTGTTTTTTCACTTATTCGAGCGATAAAAAATGAAAAAAAATGTGCTGAGTGCAGCAGTGGCTTGCGTATTGTCAGGTGTCATGTTGACCGCTTGTGGAGGTGGCGGCGACGAAGGTGGCAACGGTGGCAACAGCGGTGGTGGCACCGACACCGGCAGCAAGCCCCTGCACACAGCAATTTTCCTCGATGCCGCCGTTGCTGGCCTCAACTACCGGTGCGCCAATTACAGCAGCATCACCAACGCCAATGGTGAGTTTCTGTTCAATGATGGCGACAGCTGTTCCTTCACTCTGGGCAACCAACTGTTGGGTTCGGTGACGCTCAAGGCTGGTAGCTCTTTGGTCACTCCCTATACCTTGGCGGGTGATGACAAGAACAAGGCGATCCGCATCGCAGCCCTGTTGCAAACTCTCGACAGTGATAACAACCCGGAAAATGGCATTACCCTCGACAAGGCACAGGTCGCACAACTGGGGATCATCGAATTAGGTAGCGATGACGCCTTTAACACCTCACTGGTCGAGGCCCTGAAAACGGCAGGCCTGACCAAGGATGTCGTCTCCCTGGCCGCAGCGAAAGACCATCTCTCTGCCACTCTGGCGGGTGTCAATGGCCGCTCTGTCGCGGTCGACAAGGTGCTATCGGATTTACAAGCGCTGACCGATCTGAAAACCCTTAACGTTGAAGAGAAACTCAAGGAGTACAAAGACACTCTGCTGGCTGAAACCACAGATAATGGCAAGATTGACCGCCAGATCGTGCTGGCCACGCTGGCCATGCTCGAAGTAACCAACGACCCCATTGTTGCAGAACGCCTGGGCTTTACCTCCTCTGAAATGGGCGTGAATTACAGCACCAACCTGGCCAAAGTGATCGATGTCATCATCCACACCCCCTATTCCGCCTCCGTTATCCTCAAGGGTGACAAGGGGTATACCCGCGACGTAGCCAAGCTAATGGGGACCTATGCCGATAGCATGGACAAGGTCGCCGCCACCCTGGCCGATATTCAGGACCCGGGTTACAGCGCTACCTATGGTGATGACAAGTCTGTCACTCTCAACTTCGACGGCGCCAAGGCACTGCGCGCCTCAGCCATCGCGATGGCATCGGCACTCAATATTGCCGCATCATACCAATATGGCCCGGACAAAGCCTATTCTGTCCAGGAAGAAGAGGTGACCTTGCCTCGCATGCTCATCACTTACTCTTGGGATGGGCAACAGCAAAACACCATCTATGGTGAGAATGCCAGCACCTTCAAGACCCAGTTCAGCCCGGTGGATATCGAGCCGGATAGCCTGATGAGTCACCCCGATTTCTTCCGCCTGACTGACGAGGCCAAGATGCACTTGGGCAAGGCCAAAGCTCAGCTGAAGCAAGCGGTAGACATTGCGCTGACCATCGATCAGAGCAAGCTGGACGACTCTTTGACCGAAGAGGATATCGCCGCCAACACCAAATTCCTGACCCAGCTGGCGAACCATTTCTTGGGCAAGGAGCCTACTGTCGAGTGGACAAATCGCAAGATCAAGTACGTCAATACCGGCATGAATTGGGAGCCCAAAGAGGTGGGCGTCAAGTTCAACATCAACGTCATCCCGTTCTTTGACGAGATGCTGGATCGCAGCGATATGACCATCAAGGTATCTGGCAACTGTGCTGTGGGTATTCGGGATGCCGAACTCTCCAAGGCAATGGGAGAACCCATGTGCCTGATCTCGAGTGACGAGTTCAAGGCGCTTCTTGCCCAAAACGATTACGATGCACTCAAGTACATCGGCTGGATACAGGAAGATCAATACAGCCACACTAGTATCTATGCCAAGGGAGTGGGCTATGATTGGTCAACCCAAATGACACCGGTGGCCGGGTCGACCTTCGACAAGGTCTTCGTATCTTGTACCGATCTGGATGGCAACAAGGTCAGCTGTGCTGATCAGCTGTAAACAATGCAGAGCGCTCCTGTTGGGAGCGCTCTTTTTGCTGATGCCGGCGGCGCAAGCTGCCGGCATGTTGGCACGCTACAACGACTATCGGGAGCGTGTCTTCGATAGTCAGGGCCAGTTGCAATATCAATTGAACACCCGTGAATACTTGCAGCGGATGCCCAGCGGGCGTCCGTCATTGTCCAGTCTCTTTGCGTTGCGCGAAATACAACGGGAGTCACTGGAGTTGAAACAAGGCACCTTGATGGTGGATGCCGTCATAGTGCACTTCCAGCATGGGTATTATCAGGACGGCATGCTCATGATGGGTAGCACGGAAGTGACGCTGCCTGAAGGCCGTTTGCGAGCCGCCTCCCTTCGTTTTGATCCTGTTCATCAGGTGCTGGATGCACCACGCGCCATGTTATTGAGCTTTTCTGGTGATGTGTTGGGCCAATATCGGAACTATCACCGCCCCCTTCGTTGATCCTGCTGGTTGGTCTCTGGCCACTCAGGTCGTATAATCCCCGCCTGTATAAATAAACAGGAGTGGTGATGGACGTTTCAACCCTGCTCGACGGGCTCAACGACAAGCAAAGAGATGCCGTTGCGGCCCCCCGCAGCAACCTGCTGGTGCTGGCCGGTGCCGGTTCGGGCAAGACCCGGGTGCTGGTGCACCGTATCGCCTGGCTGATGCAGGTGGAACGCTGTTCACCCTTCTCCATCATCGCGGTGACCTTTACCAACAAGGCTGCGGCCGAGATGCGCGGCCGGGTCGAGAAGGTGATCGGCGACGGCGTGCGCGGCATGTGGATCGGTACCTTCCACGGCATCGCTCACCGCTTGCTGCGGGCCCACCATCTGGATGCGGGGTTGCCGCAGGATTTCCAGATCCTAGACTCCGACGACCAGTACCGCCTCATCCGCCGGGTGCTGAAGGCGCTCAATCTCGACGAGAAGCACTGGGCTCCGCGCGCCGTGATGGGCTACATCAACGGCAAGAAGGACGAGGGCTTGCGCCCTGGCGACATCGATCTTTACGGCGACCCCGTCACCCGCACCTATCAGCAGATCTACAAGACCTATCAGGAGACCTGCGATCGCTCCGGTCTGGTGGACTTCGCAGAACTCCTGCTGCGGGCCCACGAGCTGTGGCTGAACAAGCCGCACATCCTCGAGCACTACCGCGACCGCTTCCAGAACATCCTGGTGGACGAATTCCAGGATACCAACGGCATCCAGTACGCCTGGCTGCGGATGCTGGCAGGCGACAGCGGCAAGGTGATGATCGTCGGCGACGATGACCAGTCCATCTACGGCTGGCGCGGCGCCAAGATCGAGAACATCCAGCGCTTTCTGACCGACTATCAGGGCGCCGAGACCATCCGCCTCGAGCAGAACTACCGCTCCACCGCCAACATCCTGAAAGCGGCCAACTGCGTTATCGCCAACAACGCCGAGCGCCTTGGCAAGGAGCTGTGGACCGAGGGGGCCGAGGGCGAGCCGATTTCGCTTTATGCCGCCTTCAACGAGGTGGACGAGGCCCGTTTCGTGGTCGGTCGCCTCAAGGATTGGAAAGAGAAAGGCGGCTTGCTCGCAGACTGCGCCATCCTCTATCGCTCCAACGCCCAGTCACGGGTGCTGGAAGAGGCGCTGATGCAGGACGCCATGCCGTATCGCATCTACGGCGGCCTGCGCTTCTTCGAGCGCCAGGAAATCAAGGACGCCATGGCCTACCTGCGCCTTATCAACAACCGCGGCGACGACGCCAGCTTCGAGCGGGTCGTCAACACCCCGACCCGCGGCATCGGCGATCGCACCCTCGAAATCTTGCGGAGCAACGCCCGGGATCAGGGCCAGAATCTGTGGCAATCGGCCAAGGCGTTGCTCAATGACAAGGTGCTGACCGGTCGCGCCGGCAACGCGGTGCGCGGCTTTGTGGATCTGATCGATGCGCTGGAGGAGCAGGTCGGCATGCTGCCGCTGCACCAGCAGGCGGATATCGCCATCCAGAACTCCGGCCTCAAGGCGATGTATCTGGCGGAAAAAGGCGAGAAATCCCAGGCGCGGGTAGAGAACCTGGACGAACTGGTCACCGCCTGCCGCCAGTACCAGCGCCCGGACGAGCTGGAAGACATGAGTGATCTCTCCGCCTTCCTCGCTCATGCGGCGCTGGAATCCGGCGAGAATCAGGCGGACGAATATGCCGACGCGGTGCAACTGATGACCTTGCACAGCGCCAAGGGGCTGGAGTTCCCGCTGGTGCTGCTGGTCGGCGTGGAAGAAGGCATGTTCCCCAGCCAGCAATCCACCGAGGAGTCGGGCCGGCTGGAGGAGGAGCGGCGCCTCTGTTACGTCGGCATGACCCGCGCCATGGAGAAGCTCTACATCTGTTATGCGGAGAGCCGCCGCATCTACGGCCGCGAGATGTTCCACAAGCCGAGCCGCTTTATCCGCGAGATGCCCGCCGAGTGTCTGGAAGAGATCCGGCTGCGCACTCAGGTCAGCCGCCCCACCCAGTACGGCCGCTTCAGCCAGAACGAGGTGCAGCAAAGCTTCGACGCCAGCGGCATCAAGCTCGGCCAGCGGGTGCTCCATCCGAAATTTGGGGAAGGAATCGTGCTCAACTTCGAAGGGGTCGGCCAGCAGAGCCGGGTGCAGATCCAGTTCGACGACGTCGGCGCCAAGTGGCTGGTGACGGCCTATGCCAGATTGGAGGCGCTTTGATTTTTCCCGCTCTTGATGCAATCAACCCGGCTTAGGCCGGGTTGGTTTTTATATCTCTAGTAAGAACTGACGGAGATAAGCTATATTTTTTAGAAGATCATTCTGCACACACTGATACAGACGTGACATTTTTAGTAATTGGATTATTTATTTCCACTGTATCAGGATAGAAAAGAACTATGTTTTCCCCTGTGCCAAAAGAGCTTGTAAAGGTAATTCCATCGTAGTCGCTGATACTTTTAATGAACTCACAAAGGAATTGTGTTGGTATATAATCTAACGTTGCCCTTTCAGGGATTACTGGCTGAGCTAATTCTTTTGAAAACAACTCGATCAAAGCTAAGTGGTCAATTATAAGATCCATTTCATCCCCTGCATATTTCAGTAAAGAAATTCGTTTTTTGGGATTTGTCAAATTAATTAACTTTAAGCTTCTTTTTGCAACACAGGTAGAAATGTAAACCGTTGACCCAATGCTTGGGCGAACTTCTCTAATACATGTTTCTTCATTTTCAGCCACATATAGATATACAATGCCAGCCGGATTCGCACGTCCAGCAGATGCTTTTTCTGGCGGAGGTGAACCCATATGCTCTTTTAACAATGCCGAGTCCGAAATCCTAGCTCGATAAAAACAATCCGTCTGCTCTCTGACCTCACATAACTCATCTATCAACTGAATGAATGTGTTCTTTTCAATGCTATTTTTCTCATTCTGAAACGAGGAAAACATTTTTCCGTAAATATTTCCCGTGGGGAAAAATCGATTTTTATGGATCAATTCTTTTTTGAATTCCAACCATAACAATGAATTTTTTTTGAGGGCTATATTTAACCTTCCATTTTTTTGATTCATCAACCCCCAAAGCCAATTCTTTTACAAGCTCGGCAGGCTTGTTGACGGTGGAGCTTAATATATTTAGGTCATGGGTAAGGACTTCGTACAACTCCTTACCATGAATATCTTCATCAATACAAAATTCAATACCGTCAGAGACTTCACTTAAAATGGACGGCTCAACGCATAATACATCTTTGCTAGAGCAAAATGAACAGCGAGATATTTTCCCCATCCGCTGTATTTTCTCTTTTAGCGCACTATCATTGAAGCAATTTATGCAACATTTGGACATTTTTAATTATCCTTCCAAATAATCACACAATGTTTCTATATGATGCATAATAGATAGTTTTTTAATCTGACCTAAACCAGGGTAATGACGATTTTCATAGAGACTTATAAATTCTCTAGTGGCTAGAGTTTCATAGAATATAGAAGGGTTCTTAATTATATCTTTAACAGCTGAACCAAGTGCATCTATGAACTTACCACCAGGGTTGGTGGGAGTGTTATCATCATATGATGAATAATGCTTTACATACATTTCATCATACTGTTCTTTATTGATATAAGACAAATGTATTGTAACTACATATGCAGGACCACCACTCTCGGAAAAATCAGTCCCCATAATCGTATAATCACCAAATCCCACTGCGTTTGGTGTATCTCGAAATGTTACATGCCAATGTGAAAATGCAGACTCTGAACCATAATCCGCGTTTCTTGGTTTCTTTTTAAAATTATCATCGATGAATGCTACTTTAGAAAACTTAGTGAGCAGTGTTGGGGATATTTTAGGATTTATAATAGTAAATGCTGCTGTGTTACAGAGTTTAATAATTGTATTATCGACACCCTCAGTTAAATATATAACAAACTCGCGCGTCATGTTTTCCGCAAGATTAATAGCAAGCTTATCAGAAGAACCTGCAAGCAATATACACGGAATATAATTGTACTCATCAAGTATCCTAGTGATCCGATCACTAGGTTGACCACTTAACTCGCCAACAGATGGGTTGATCACAACGATAGGAATTATATTGCTTTTATTTAAATGCTCTATCGTATTAACTAATGCATTCATATTCTCTCTGACAGGCTCTATAATCGGTTTTAGATACCTTGCCGAGGAAATATCCGCACACTCTCTTAATGCTGCTAATTCAAATTGCTTCCCTCGTAAGTAGGGTAGGTACATGATTTATCCCTCATCATTAACTATTGAATCTTATAATTAGACTATCTATTTGTTTTTTTTTGAAACTATAGCTGATAGCCGCGTTTTTAAGCGAGTAAGGTAATGAACAAATAAACTCTTTGTTGTTTTTCCTACTAAGCTTTAAAATCATTCTTAACTGTTCAGCAAGTGTATCAGGTTCAGCTTGATAAAATTTATCAAGACATACCGAGAACACATCACTATTGGAGCATGTGATCTTTTCACCAGAAATTAATTCTGCCAAAAGAATATACTCATCCTTTCGCAAGGACTTTATCACAGTGACAGGACAAAGAGGCGTACTTCTTTTTTTCGCCAATTTCTTTACACTTAGATAATTATCAGAGGTTAGCACCATAATGCCAACACTGTCAGGGGTGGCCTTATATACAGATTTAAAATTAAGCGGAGCACAAACTACATACACTTCATCAAAGAAAGCACAGTAATCCTTTAATTGCTCATCAAGCCTATATAAGCTGTCATATTCTGTTTTTATTTCATAGCATACAGACGAACCATTTATAATAACGCAGTCGGCTTTACTTGAGCCAACCCTAAATTCTGACAGCATGGTTGCCGTATTTAAAGAGTGCTTTCCCAAAAGATGCCGGTTCACTATTGCATTTTTAAAAAAATACTCAGTTTTATATTTTTTATCAATAATGCAATATATCTTATTGTATGTTTCATAAAGGGAGCTACAAACATCACCCCCGAGTAATTCAGTAGAGATCTTTTGAATAAGCGACATATCACCATCAGCAAGCTGGGAAAGCCCCTTGCTAGTAAATAATCTTGACGCCTCTTTTAACAAAAATTGCATTTTAACTCTACCAAAATATATATTAACTTTAAGAGTAACCTATTTTCTTTTTTCAAGAAATATTAATGCTCTGATTTTTTGATGTAAGTCCTCTTTCGAGTCACCATTCACACTACGTTTATGATGACAAAATCCTAGCAACCAACCAATGAGACTTAGCCATAGATGATATGGCTACGCCTTTTCTTTCCTATTTATCACTTGACCAACTTGCTCTCCATTACTCCTTGCTTGTCCTGCTCTTCACTGACCTGACTCAGCTTGGAACGGGCTATCAGCAGGCCCATCTGACCTCCTGCCAGACGTAGTAGTTGTTACCCGCCTCGGTGCTCAGGGTCAGGGTGGCATCGTTCTCCGACATGTAAGAGATGCGGCGGTCCGGCACCCTCTGTTTTGGTTGGGAGAAAGGCAGGTGAAGGTTCGTATGGGGCCTTGTTGGTACGCAACCGCTCAGACTGGTGCCGATGTGACGGGATTCAATATTCCAACAATTAACCGGCATGGTGCGGCACTTTGACGGTGTGGCGAATCGCGGCATACTGCCTCGTCACCAGATGGGAGTCATTGATGTCTAAGTGGATGCCGACACTGCGCCGGGTGAGGAGCTGGTTTTTGCGAAAGGTTGCGCTGGCGCTGCTGACCAGTTTGTTGTTTATGATCTCGTTTACCCTGTTTCAATACGCATCCTGGGGGCCTGCACTGGCCGAGGATACGTCTCTCGAATGGAGTGGCTTCTCCCAAGGGCGGACCTTTGCCGAGCTGGCCCCGGCCATGCTGGAGTTCAGCGCCGTGCTCGCCTCTGCTTTCTTGCCCCTGTTTTTGCTGACGCCCCGCCCGCTGTTGCTGCCGCTCTTTGCCGGGCTCTGGTTGTGGCAAACCTATGACATCGCCTTTATGACGGCAACCGCCTCGACCTGGCTGCCCCACGAGATCATCTGGACCTTTATCCTGCCTCACACCCATTGGCTGCTGCTCACCCTGCTGGCGCCGCTGCTGCTGATCCGCCATCTCGGCAAGCGGCTATTTGCGGCAGCACCAGCCACCCAGTCAGAAATGAGCCGCCTTGCAGGCAAGCCGTGACCAACGGGAGCGCTCGATGACACTCCGCTAATCGAACCTGCACGGGCTGACAGGGGGAATGGTCACTCACCGTCTGATATCAAACATGGCCGTCAGTTATTTGAATGCGCTTTTACGTCAGGGTGTTGCATGCTTGCCAGCTCACTCTGGACGGTCTGGAACAAGCTGATCAGGCGCGCTCGATAGGTGTGGTGGGTCAGCACCGTCTGTTGCCCATGGGCGGCGATGGCGGCGCGCTCCTCCTCGTGGCTCAGGTAATAGCGACAGATCTCCAGCAGGTCCTGCTTATCGCGGAAGATCACCAGATCCTTGCCCGGGGTGAAGAGATGATGCAGATCCTCCTTGTCATTGGTCACCATGAATCCACCGGCGCCAAGAATATCAAACACCCGCATGGGGAGCCCCGACTCGACGAAACTGCGCACCAGATTCAGGTTGATCCTGCTGCGTTGAAACAGGCGTGGCATTGCTTGGTAATGTTCTGCGTATCCGCAATAGGTATCTGTGTGTGTCGCCCATTCCGGGTTTCCATACACGGCTACCCGTTCAAACCGGGCCGCCAGAGCCTGGATGCAGGACACCCTTTCCCGATAGGAGTGTTCGCGCCCCAGCAGATACGCCAGTTTTTCATCTTCACTCAGGTAGGCTAGCCCGCTTAGCGGATACACCTCTTTGACCAGCCGTATATGAGACTCCGTGAGTTGTGCGGTCAGGGGCTGCCCCTCCAGGTGCAGATCGATGTGTCCAATCAACGCTTCCAGCGTTTGCAGTGGTCCGGGGGCCAGCCGTGGCTTGATATGGGTCTGGTATTCCGGCGGGGTCAGGTTGGCGATGAAGGAGATATCGTGGTCATAGCCCGGCTCGGCTGGCAGTTGGCGCTGCTCGTTGACGGCGACCGGCAGGTAGTAGACGGAGCCATTGCTCTGCTCCTTGAGCCTGCTTGCTACGACAAGGTCGTAGACAAACGTGAAGGAAAAGGGGTTGGAGATGGCGTCATGATGCATGCCATAGCAAGGCGTATCGACCACCCACGCAATGTAGGGCTTGCGCAATGCTTCGGCCGCTTGAGAGAGGAGGGGATTGAAGTTGATGCTGAAGAGGTAATCAAAATTGAGAAATGGCAGCTTGGTAAACACCTCGGCAGAATAGGCGATGCGAATCACGTTAAACCCCAGCGCCTGGAGCGTGTCCATGCAGTCTCTCGCTATGGTGACATGCTCAAAGCAGAGAACGGTTGCAGCCTGATCCTTCATGTTTTCTCCCCATTATCCCGTGTGTGTCTCGTCAAGGAGAGGGCGCTGCAAGCACTTGGAGACTCCTGCCCGGTGACAACCTTGAGGCCCTGTGCCCTCGTAAAGCTCTGATGAGTGTTTTGCGACCCATATCATGTGCGGCGCCTGTTTTTGGCCCTAGCCTCTTGGCTTGTCAGCACAGAGGGGTGGTCAAGGTGACGTTGTTTGAGTTGGTCTCAATTGTGCCTTTATAACGCAGGGTTAAGTCTCGGGTGAAGCTATTTGACCAACAGTCACCCAAGTAGGTGCCAACGAATGGCAGATCTTCAGATGCAGGTACCCACCTTGCTTCCCATATGTTCGAGCCTGCTAACGCTTGATGACGCTGGGCTAATCGAATCAGTGCAATGGGAAGGTGGGTAAAACAGAGAGGAGAAATCAGAAACCCGGCCACTGACGGGGCGCGGCGGCCGGGTGAATTGTAAAGAGTAGGGTGACAGAGAACGCGGGGTATCAGCCTAGTCTAATCAACTCGATGGGGGCGTACTGCTCCCGGGAGTTGGCCAGCAGCACGCACTTCTCATGCTCGGCCTGATAGGGGGTCAGGTTGTCGGTGTGGGCCTCTTTTAGAAAGTCGACGGCGCCGCTGGCGGCGATCATCACGCGCTGACCTGCTGTGAGCGCATTGCGGTTTCGGTCATAGATTTTCATGGCACTCTCCTTTTGTGGGGCCCGGCGCTATGCCCAGGCTGCGCGGATCAGCCTACGCCCCTGCCAAAGCGTGATGTATGTCACAGATCAAAAAAGAGCCAAAGAGGGACTCAGTGCGTCGGCAAGGGCGAGCGGACCTGCCGCGTGGGGTCGTCCAATCCTGTCGCTGGGAAGGCAGGTCGGTGCTGCTTTTTACGGGGGCGGGCTCGAACAAACGGGGGGATCCGCTATAGTGGATGCCGCTCGTACAACTGCCTTCAACCAACCGAGAGCGCATTATGAATCGTGATATCGTCGCCCAGTTTATCAAGATGCTGACCAACCTCGACCAGTGCCTGGCCAAGGCCGAAGCCCACGCCGCCGCCAAGAAATTCAACGTGGAGAACTTCTTCGGCGATCGGCTGATCGTCGACATGCTGCCATTCAGCAAGCAGGTGCTGATCTGCTGCGACAGCGCCCGCGCCGTGGTGGCCACCGCCAGCCTGAGCGAGCCGCCGGTACTGGGGGATGACCCCAAGACCATGGCGGATCTGCGCGCCCACCTGGCCAAGACCCTCACCTATCTGCAGAGCAAGCTGGATGCCGATTTCAGCCAGTATGCGAGCGGCCACTACTACCCCTACTGGGCCGGTGGCAAGGGGATGGACGGCTACACCTGCGTGCATGAGTACGGCATCCCCAACTTCTACTTCCACCTCACCATGACCTATGCCCTGCTGCGCAAGGCCGGGGTCGAGCTTGGCAAGGGGGATTACCTGGGCGCCATCAACCTGCAATAAGCTCATCCCGTCATCCGGGTTTTGCCCAGCATAAAAAGAGCCTGCCACTGTGGCAGGCTCTGTCGTTTTCGGGGTCACCAGCGCGCCGGTTACTGCGCCGGGATCTCCGGCTCCACCAGGGCGGCCAGCTGGGCCAGCGACTCCTGCCAGCCGAGATAGCACATCTCCACCGGGATGACCTCGGGGATCCCCTCCTGCACGATGGCGAGCTCGGTGCCGCACACCACCCCGGTCAGGATCACGGTCACGTGCATCACTCCCGGCAGGTTGGGATCGTCGAACCGGTCGGTGTAGCGGATGCGCTTGCCCGGTTCGAGCTCCAGGTATTCGCCGCCAAAGGCGTGGCTGTTGCCATTGCCGAAATGGGTGAACGCCATCCGGAAGTGGCCGCCGACCTGGGCCTCCAGCTGTTCCACCCGGCAGGTGAAGCCATAGGGCGGCAGCCACTTGGCCAGCGCATCGGCCTCGATAAAGGCCCGGTAGATCCGCATCGGCGGTGCCTTGAGCACCCGGTGCAGCCGCACTGTTCCTGTCCTCATCTCTCTGTTCCTCGTTGCCTTGGGTCCATCAAGGATAGTCGGTTGCGTCCGTTTGCCGATGACTGGCCGGCTGCGAGCCCTAGCAGGGGCCGTTGCGCTCGCGCAGCTGGTCGGGCAGGCCGTCGTGATCCCCCAGCTCGTGCTCGGGTACCGCATTCCAGTGCCGCGCGCCGATGAAGCGGTTGCGCTCGGGGTGCACGGCGTAGTGGATGTGGTTGCCCGCCCGATCCGTGTCGCCCACGCAGAGCAGTCGCACCGGCTGAGTTGTGTTGTTGATGAAGGTGTGGGCCAGCCCGTCGACGGCCTTGAAGCCGACCGAGTCACCGGGCTGCAGCCGATGCAGCACGCCATCGAGCCAGACGTCCGGGGTGCCTTCCAGCACGTGGACGAACTCGTCCTCGGTCTCCTCGGCGTGGGGCCAGCTGGTGCGCCGGCCCGGCGGCAGCAACTCGTGGTGAATGCCGAGGCGGGCAAAGCCGTAGTGCCTGCCGAGGGCGCTGCCCAGGGAGAGCGGCTCCTCGCTGCCGGAGTAGCGGCCGGGCTCGGGCTCCTGCAGCTCGCGCCAGTGTTTGATGCTGGGATGACGGTTCATGACGGCTCCTTGTCGAATGAAAGGGGAAACAAGCGGCCCCGTGCGGGCGCACGGGGCCGGTGGTGGGCGCCTTGCGCCCGGGAGATGGCGAGCCGGACTAGCGGCCCAGGTTGTCGGCCAGTTGCTTGGCGCGGCCGGCGGCCCACTGGTCGATCATCTTCTCCATCTCGCTGGCGGTGATGGGGCTGTCCTTGTGGGTGGTGTCCGGGCTCTCGCGCGCATCCATCACCCGCACCAGCAGTTTGCCGTTCTGGGAGTCGAGCAGTTGGGCCATGCTGCCCACCTTGAGCAGATAGGGCTCCTTGCCGATCACCTCGCGGGTGACGTTGATGGCGATCTTGGCGGGCAGCAGATCCCGCAGCTTGGGGTCGGGCCGGGTCAGATCGAAGTTGGTGATGGCGGCCTGCACCCGCATCACGCCGGGGCCGGGGGCGGTGGCAATCTTGACGCCGTGGCTCATCAGCTCGCGCTGGAAGGTGGCGTGGTAGTAGCGGCCGATTTCGTTCTGTTCGTTGGCGGTCAGCAGGTACCACTGGCCGTTCTCCTGGCGGATGAACTGCAAGGGATCGAGCAGCACCTGATGGTACTGGCGCAGATCCACGCCGGGCTCCTTGTAGATGCGCTGGTTGGGGTTGCTTTCGCTCTGCTGGAAGGCGGTCAGCGGAATCGCCTGCAGGCTGTGGGAGACCTGATTCTTCACCGCGCAGCCACCCAGCAGAATGGCCACCATGCCCGCGATTACGGCTCTTTTCATCTTTTGCTCCTGATTGCGGCGCTTGCCCGACCCTGGCATCCGCTGCGCAGGGCATTGCAAGAGAAATAACCGATTCAAAGAGCGCCCACAAGCGAAGAGTGCAGCGGCGTTCAGGCGGGATCCAGCCCGCAGGCGGCAGCCACCCGTTGGCCGGGACATGACGCTAATACGATGATTTTGCTTCGGATCGGCAATCATTTGATCAAGGTTGCGGATATTGGCGCCGTTCGCTCATATAATCGCCGCCATGAAACTGATTCGGAAGGATTCGATGACCAGCCTGATGGCGGCCCTGTGCGGGCTGCTGCTCTCCTGCCTGGCCTGGGCGGCACCCACCCCCTTCGTCACCACGCCCCCTGACAGCACCACCACGGCACCCTCCGCCAGCATGGAGCCGCTGCTCTCCTGGTTTACCGGCGAGTTCTCCAGCCGCGAGCAGGCCAGCTACGACAACCGCTTCACCAGCGCCGAGCTGCGGCTGGTGGAGATCTGGCCCGGCTACAAGGGCTTTCGCTGGGTCTATGCCGAGCAGTTCCTGACCGAGCGGGCGGTACGCCCGTTTCGCCAGCGCATCTACCGCTTCTCGCTGGTACCCGACGGCCGCATCCTGATGGCCGAGCTGACCATGCCGCGGGCCATCGACTTTGCCGGCGCCTGGCGCCAGCCCGAGCTGCTCGACACTCTCACGCCACAGCAGCTCTCTTTGCGTCAGGGCTGCGAGATCTGGCTGACCCGCCAGCCGTCGGGGGAGTACGCTGGCCACAGCAAGGTGGGCAGCTGCTCCACCAATTTTGGCGGCGCCAGTACCCTGGTGCAGTACCTCTGGATCGGCCCCCACAGCGTGAGATTGCTGGATCGGGCCTACGACACCGAGGCCCATCAGCGCTGGGGCAGCCCGGGGGAGGGCTATGTCTATCTGCGCCGGGTGAAACAGCGCGGCGAGTAGGGCTGCGCCCTACAGCTGGTGGCGCTGCTCGCTCAGATAGTCGATGAGCAGCCGCAGGCGCAGTGGCAGGGGTTCCCTGGCCGGGTAGAGCAGGTTGACCGGGCGCGGGGCGGGCAGGGCATCCGCCAGGATCTCCTGCAGGGTGCCGCACTCGAGCTCCTCGCTCAGCAGGGCGCGCGGCTGCAGCAGGATGCCGGCATGGTTGAGGGCGGCCACCTTGAGGGCGCTGCCGTGGTTGCTGATGAAGGGGCTGTCCCACAGGTGCAGTTGTTCGAGCGGAAAGGCCTCGGCCAGGCTCGACTGGCCGAGCCAGGGGCTGAATCCCAGGCAGTGGTGGCGGGCCAGATCCGCCAGCGTGAGGGGAATGCCGTGGCGTTGCAGGTAGTGCGGGGATGCGCAGAACACCGAATCGGAGCTGGCCAGCGGCCGGGCGATGTAGCCGGCGTCCTTGGGCTGACCGACCCGGAAGATGAGATCGAAGCCGTCGCCGATGACGTCCACCAAGCGATCCGACAGATCCAGCTCGATGCGGATCTGCGGGTAGCGCTCCATGAAGCGGCACAGCAGCGGCGTCAGCCGGTAGCTGCCGAAGGTGACGGGGGCATTGATGCGGATCCTGCCCGCCGCCTGGCCGGTATTGGCCAGGGTGTTCTGCTCCAGCTCCCGGTAGTGTTGCAACAGGTTCTGGCAGCCGGCGAGGTACTCCTGGCCCGCCTCGGTCAGGCTCTGGCAACGGGTGTTGCGATTGAGCAGACGGGAACCGACCCTGGCCTCCAACCACTTGATGTACTTGCCGATCATGGCCGGCGTCATCGCGAAACGATCCGCCACGGCGGCGAAACTGCCCGCACGGGCAACCTCGACGAAGATCTCGATGGCCGTCAAGCGATCCACTCTAAACTCCTGGTTTATAAAGCCGAGCGCCACTATGTCTGGCTGGCGTCGCGGCTGTCAATATACTGGGCGGCAGCCAATCCACGCTGGAATCTCTCCCGATGACACTCGACTATTACGCCCTCTATCTGCTGCTCGCCATCGGCACCGTGCTGAGCCCGGGGCCCGCCGTGATCTACACCATAGGCAATACCCTGACCCGGGGCACCCGCCACGCCATTGCCGGCTTTTGCGGGGTGGCGGTGGGCATCCTGCTGGTGGCGAGCCTGGCCTCGCTGGCGGTGCTCTGGTTCACCCGCTGGCTGGCCGCGGGCCAGCAGATCCTCACCCTGGGCGGTGCGCTCTATCTGCTCTATCTGGGGCTCAACTCCTGGCGTCAACGGGCGGTGAGCCCGGTGCCGGGGGCCGGGCCGGATCGGGATTGCTGTCGCAGCTTCATCAAGGGGGCGCTCATCAGCCTGCTCAACCCCAAGGCGATCATCTTCTTCACCAGCCTGTTTCCCCAGTTCATCGACTTTCGTCATGGGGCGCTGGGCCAGTGCATGCTGCTGGCGGTCACCTTCAGCGCCGTGGTGCTGGTGGTGCATGGCGGCTACTGCCTGGTGTTCCACTGGGTGGGGGCGCAAGGCTATGGCGAACGCTTCGCCAGGGGGATCAACCGGCTGTCGGCGGTGATGTTCAGCGGCTTCGCCCTGTTGCTGCTGTTCAAGGGGTTGAGGTAGAGAAGAATGGGGGCTGGGGTGCTGCTTGGGATCTGCGCACCGGCTTGGAAGGGGAATCGTGACGGGATGGCGTTTAACCGCGCCATCCCGTTGTTTTATCAGAGCTTGAACAGCGGGCGCAGACGGATGCCGATCAGGCTGCCGGCGAGGGCCATCAGCATCCAGACCCAGCCGTGCAGGCTGCCGGAGGCGGTGCCGTCGAAGAAGCCGCCGAGGTTGCAGGCGCTGTACATGGCACCCATCCCCATCAGCAGGCCGCCGAGGATGGAGGCCAGGCTGTTGCCGAGCCGCATCGGGGCAAAGGTGCCGCCACCGCTGATGCAGCGCGCCAGCATGGCCCCCAGGATCCCCAGCCAGAACATGCCGACCATGGGGTTGATGAACAGCGGCTGGGCCAGCTTGGGGTTCCCCTCGAACAAGCCGAACAGGGAGGCACCGCGCAGCGCCATGTCATAGACGGCGCCGGTGATGGTCCAGGCCGAGCCGTGCAGGGCGACGACGCTGGAGTTGAGCAGAGCTATGATGATGCCGCCGGTCAACACGGTGAAGCGGCCGTCGCGCCAAAACAGGTTGCCGCCGCTGAAGAGGGGCTTGAGCTCGCCGGTGCGTTTGAGCTCGCTCTTGCGAAACAGCAGGAACAGCGCGGCGACCAACGCCAGATTGAGCAGCATGCCGCTCCAGAGATTGCCGGTCAGGTCTTTTGCCAGTACCACATGGCTGGAGAAGGTGGCCTCCAGTTCGGGGCGGAACTGGTTGCTGATCAGGGTGCCGATGCCGTAGCAGAGCAGCACCAGCCAGAAGCGGGGTTGCCCCTCGCCGCAGCAGTAAAGGGTGCCGGTGGCACAGACGCCCGCCAGCTGCATGCCGATGCCGAACAGGAAGGCGCCGACGATGAAGGGAATGCCGATGGCCATCACGTTGCCCACCATGGCATCGCCAAACAGGGCGTGGCTAAAGGAGAGGAAGCAGGTGAACAGCAGAATTTCGATGGCGATGGTGAGCAGGTGAACCCGCACGTAGTAGCTGTTGCGCTTGGTCAGCATCTCGCGCCAACCGAACACGATGCCGAAGCGGCTGAAGGAGAGGGTGAAGCCGAAGCCGAATCCGATCAGGGCCATCAGAGCCCATTTCATACCAAAGGTGTTGCCGAGCCAGAGTAACGCTCCCCCCGCGATTGCCACGATGGGGAGCGACCATTTTCGATTCATGCCTGTTGTTTCCTGTGCGTCATGGATGGAAGCCGTGCATCCTATTCCCACATTGAGTCCGATTCCAGCCCGGATCGGGTGGATGGCCGGAAAATCCGGGCAAAACCCCATCCAGATCAATTCATGATGGCAGGGGAAGCGAAATGAGGATGAATCCGTTTTCGTGCGGGAAATAATGTAGCGGCAGCTCCTTGCTGGAATTAAATAGCAAAAGATGAATTTATATTTTGCGCCGCCAAATATTTCTGGGTAGAATCTTGGCGTGTTATCAACAGATGGAAGGATATTATGGAAAGCGACAGTTGTAGCCGATTGCACAGCGCGATGTGGGCTAATCAGAACTGAGGTTGATATTCCTTCTTCTCCCTCACTCTGATCGCTCAGAGTGTGGCATCTAGCGAGTCATCCCGACTCTTGCAACCCAGTCCCGCCGGGATCTGCGTTGCTCCCCGGATTGTTCCACTCCCTCTGCGAGCCATGCCGCCTCGCGCCCCAGCAATTGCACGCCTTGCCACGCACGCCCTTTGTCATGGGCCCGGGGCTGCCCGTTGCGCCCGTTCACCGGATCTTTGGCGAACAGGGACAAACAGGCCGGCGTGAAATAACAGGATGGACAGCTCGTATTGAAAACAATGTGGTTTTCGATAGGCTGTGTTGCGAGTTTAAATAATGAAGGTCTCTTCTTTATATATTTGGAAATATGCGCTGGCTATTTCTCAATATATTCATGGGGTGCGGTCGATTGCTCATGTGACCGGACCATGAACCCTCCTCATTATTATTCGGCCATCATGCCGTTATTGTTGCCTGTGGTTATCCTGATCTCCTTTATCGGTCCTGGCCGCCCCGTTGCGGCCCTTGCCTCCTGCCGATAACGCCGCCGCGCGGATCTGCCCGCCGGCGATGACCTGCCGTGCCCTCGATATGCCGGGGCCGGCTTGCTGCCGCTCAACTCGGAGGAACCGTCATGACCGAAGAGCCCAAACCTAGACCCTCGGGGTCCATGCCTACCCACTCCTGATCCCCTGCGGGGAACGGGATGCGGTGTCCTGACCCCTGATCCGACCCGAGCATGCCGGTGTGGTCGCGCAGACTGCTGTCTGCGGGCCGCCCAGTGTGCGGCGGCTGCCTGTTCGCTGCCGGGTCCATTGCCTTTTCACATCAGTACTGACGCCAGGCCCGGCCCGCGACAGGGCCCGCTTGCGCGTAGAAATCAGGATAACGAGTCATGAAACAACAACATACCGCCAGCCGGCACAAGCAGCAGGGGTTCGTTGCCCCGGCCAGTGCCCGGGAGAAGCTCTCCTCCCGGGTACTCGATGAGGCCGACAAGTCCCTCGAGTACACCCTCACCGCCGTGCGCGGCAACATCGACGGTCTCACCGCGACCGAGGCCGCCAACCGTCTGATCCAGTTTGGTCCCAACGAGGTGACCCACGACAAGCCGCCCCATGCGCTGATCCAGCTGTTGCAGGCGTTCAAGAACCCCTTCGTGATGGTGCTGATCGTGCTCGGACTGGTCAGCTACGTGATGGACGTGCTGATGGCCGAGCCGGGCGACGAGGACTGGGTCAAGGTGATCATCCTCGGCGTCATGGTGGGCCTGAGCGGTCTGCTGCGCTTCTGGCAGGAGTACCGCTCCGCCAAGGCGGCCGAAGCGCTCAAGTCGCTGGTGCGCAACACTGCCACCGTGCAGCGCCGTCCCTCGCCTGGGGTCGCCCCCCAGCGCAAGGAGGTGGCGATGACCGAGCTGGTGGCCGGTGACATAGTGCACCTGCAGGCGGGGGACATGATCCCGGCCGACATCAAGCTGATCGAGTCCCGCGATCTCTTCATCAGCCAGGCGGTGCTGACCGGCGAAGCGCTGCCGGTGGAGAAGTACGACACCCTGGGCGCCGTGGCCGGCAAGTCGGCGGACGGCACCGGCGCAGGGGAGGCGGGACTGCTCGATCTGCCCAACATCTGCTTCATGGGGACCAACGTGGTGAGCGGTACCGCCCGCGCCGTGGTGGTGGCTACCGGCAGCGACACCTATTTCGGTTCGCTGGCCCGCAACGTGGTGAGCCACAAGCGTATCGAGACCAGTTTCGATCGCGGCGTGAACAGCGTTACCAAGCTGCTGATCCGCTTCATGTTGGTGATGGTGCCCATCGTCTTCATGCTGAGCGGGGTCAGCAGCGGTGACTGGATGTCGGCGCTCACCTTCGCGCTGGCGGTGGCGGTGGGGCTCACCCCCGAGATGCTGCCGATGATCGTCTCCGCCAACCTGGCGCGCGGCGCGGTGGCCATGGCCAAACGCAAGGTGGTGGTGAAGCGGCTCAACTCGGTGCAGAACTTCGGTGCCATGGACGTGCTCTGCACCGACAAGACCGGCACCCTGACCCAGGACAAGATCATCCTCGAGCACCACTACGACGTGCGCGGCAAGCGGGACGACCGGATCCTGCAGCTGGCCTGGCTCAACAGCTTTCACCAGAGCGGCATGAAGAACCTGATGGACATCGCGGTGGTCGAGCACGCCGATGCGCTGGGAGAGAGCTGCAAGCCAGCCAACTACCGCAAGGTGGACGAGCTGCCGTTCGACTTCGTGCGCCGGCGCCTGTCGGTGATCGTGCAGGACGATCTGGGCCAGCAGCTGATGGTCTCCAAGGGGGCGGTGGAAGAGATGCTGGCCGTCTCCAGCCAGATTGCCGATGGCCAGGAGGTGCGGGAGCTGACCGACGCGGATCGCCGCGCCCTGCTGCGCCAGAGCGAGGAGTTCAACGCCGAGGGCTATCGGGTGCTGATCGTGGCGACCCGCGAGATCCCGGCTACCGAGTGCAAGCAGAGCTATCGCACCAGCGACGAGGTCAAGCTGGTGGTGCACGGCTTCCTCACCTTCTTCGATCCGCCCAAGGACTCGGCCGCGCCGGCCATCCGTGCCCTCAATGAGTACGGGGTGGCGGTCAAGGTGCTGACCGGCGACAACCCCATCATCACCAGCAAGGTGTGTCGCGATGTGGGGCTGGAGCCCGGCGTGCCGCTGCTTGGCAAGGATATCGAGGTGATGGACGACGTGGCGCTGTGTACCGTGGTCAAGCACACCACCATCTTTGCCAAGCTCACCCCGCTGCAGAAGTCGCGGGTGGTGAAGGCGCTGCAGGCCAACGGCAACACCGTCGGTTTCCTTGGCGACGGCATCAACGATGCACCGGCGCTGCGGGATGCGGACGTGGGGATCTCGGTGGATAGCGGTGCCGACATCGCCAAGGAGACCGCCGACATCATACTGCTGGAGAAGAGCCTGATGGTGCTGGAGGAGGGGGTGATCAAGGGGCGCGAGACCTTTGGCAACATCCTGAAGTACCTCAACATGACCGCCAGCTCCAACTTCGGCAATGTCTTCTCGGTGCTGGTGGCCTCCGCCTGGCTGCCCTGGGCGCCCATGCTGGCGATGCAGATGCTGATCCAGAACCTGGTGTACGACGTCTCCCAGATGCTGCTGCCGTGGGACAAGATGGACCCCGAGTTCCTCAAGCGGCCGCGCAAGTGGGAGGCGAGCAACATCAAGCGCTTCATGCTGTGGCTCGGCCCGACCTCGTCGGTGTTCGATATCAGCACCTACTGCCTGATGTGGTTCGTGTTCGGCGCCGGCGCCCTCTATGCCACCGCCAACGGCAGCATGGATCCGCTGGTCAACGGTCAGGCCATCATGAACTCCGGCTGGTTCATCGAGGGGCTGGTGTCGCAGACCCTGGTGGTGCACATGCTGCGTACCCGCAAGATCCCGTTCCTGCAGAGTACCGCCACCCTGCCGGTGCTGCTCTCCACCTCGATCGCCATCGCCATCGGCTGCTACCTGCCGTTCTCGCCGCTGGCCGAGCACTTCGGCTTTATCACCCTGGATGGGCCCAAGTACTTCATGTGGCTGGTGATCACCATGCTGGCCTACATGGGGCTGACCCAGACCGTCAAGAGCATCTACATCAAGCGCCACGGCCAGTGGTTCTGATGAAGGGCGAGTGAGAGGGCTGGTTACCCGGCCAGGAACAATGAACGCAAAGAGGGATGGCCTAGGCCATCCCTCTTTTTCATAGGGGCAAGACAGGGATCAGTGCAGGACCAGGGCATAGGCCTCGCCGGCCATGCCGGTCAGGATGGAGAGGCTGACGGCGCCAAACAGCAGGCCGGTGACCAGATTGAGCGGACGCTGCACGCGGCCGAGCAGGCGCTGGGCCCGTACGGTGGAGAGGCTCCAGGCCAGCACCCCGAACCAGACCAGGGAGAGCAGGAACAGCTCCAGTACCAGCAGGCCGCGGGTCAGGCCGTCCACCTGGGGTGTCACCATGGCGGCCAGCAGCCCCATGAAGAACAGCAGAGCCTTGGGGTTAAGCAGGTTGGTGGCAATGCCGCGCTGCACCCCCTTGCGCCAACCCTGCGCCTCGCCGCCGGCGTGCAGGGCGAGCTCGGCCGAGCTGCGCCAGGCCGCCTTGAGTGCCCCCCAGCCGAGCCAGCCCAGATAGAGGGCGCCTACCACCTTCACCGTCATGAACAGCCAGGGGTGTTCGGCAATCAGCAGGCTGATGCCGGTGAGACTGAGGGTGGCGTGCACCACAATCGCCAAGGCGATGCCCAGCGCAGCCCCGAGGGCGGTGGGCCTGTGCAGGCTGGTGCGCAGGATCAGCGCGAAGTCCGGGCCCGGGCTCGCCAGAGCGATGAGATGGATGAGACCTATGGTCAGAAACAGGCTGGTGAACATGGAAACCTCTGGGACAGTATCGAGTTCACAGCATGGCGGATTGCGGGGTCGCCGGATTGTAAAAGATTGCAGTGCGGAGTTAGTCGGTGCGCCCGCTGGCGGCCAGCATCTGCTGGCGAAAATCGGCAGGAGTGAGGCCGAACGCCTGGCGAAAGCCGTGGTGGAAGTGGCTCTGATCGAAGAAACCGACCGCCAGCGCCACCTCGCTCACCGGCAGGCCGCTGCCGAGCAGGCGCTTGCTCTGCTCGAGCCGCAACCGCTTGAGCCAGGCGTAGGGGGTCATGCCGGTCTTCTTCTTGAACTGGCGTAGGAAGGCGAAGCGATCCAGCCCAAACAGGGCGGCCAGATCCTCCAGACTGTGGCGCTCATCCAGCCGGGCCATCAGGTAGTCGCGCAGGAACCTGAGCTGAGGGTCGGCCAGGGCGTGGCGCTCGGGTGCGATGTGCAGCAGCTCGCCGAGCAGGGCCAGCAGTTGGCTCTCCGCCAGCAGGCCGTCGGGGCTGGGGTTGTCCAGATACATGTGCAGCCGGGCAAAACCCTGATAGAGGTCGGGGCGGCTCTGCAATCCCTTGTCGAAGAAGGGCTCCGGGCTGTCTGGCAGCCAGCGGGCCAGCTGTTCGGGGGCGATGGCGAACACCCGCACCTCGTACCCTTCCGGCCGCAGGCTGAGGCCGTCGTGCATCTCGTCCGGGTTGACGGTGGAGAGCTCGCCGCGCACCAGGTGGTGGCTGTTGCCCTTGTGGATGAATTTCTGGCCGCCCTGCTGTACCAGACCTATGTGGTAGTCCAGGTGAACATGGCGGCCATAGCTGAACTCCCTGTGGTGGGAGTGGGAGAGTTCAACCCCCGGCAGCAGCCGGGATTGCCAGTAGTGGATGCGGGAGTGGGATGTGCTCATCGGCTATTGATAACCTGAAACCCATGGGTGGGCTTGTAGATTATTGCAGCGTCAGGTGAGCGTCCCGTCAAGCCTGCTCCGCAGCCTGCCGGCGCTTGCCGCTGCGCAGCCCGTCCAGACTGAACAGTACCAGCGCGCTCCAGATGAAGGCGAAGGTGATCAGCTTGTCCAGCGCCAGCGCCTCGCCATAGAGGGTGACCGCCAGGATGAACATCAGGCTCGGCCCTATGTACTGGAAGAAGCCCAGGGTGGAGAGCTTGAGCCGGGTGGCGGCGGCGGTGAAGCAGAGCAGGGGCGCCGTGGTGACGGCACCGGCGGCGATCAGTAGCAGGTTGAGGTGCCAGTCATTCTGGGTGAGATGGCTGGTGGGGCTGTCGGCAAAGCCCCACAGATAGATGGCGGCCGGCGGCAGCATGATCAGGGTCTCGATCAAGAGGCCGGTCAGCGCATCGAGGGCCAGCTTCTTGCGGATCAGGCCATAGATGGCGAAGCTCGAGGCCAGCACTAGGGCGATCCAGGGCAGGGAGCCGAAGGCGATGATCTGGATGGCGACACCGATCGCCGCCAGCCCGACCGCCCACCACTGCAACCGGCGCAGCTTCTCGCTCAGGAACAGCATGCCGAGCAGCACGTTGAACAGCGGGTTGATGTAGTAGCCGAGGCTGGCATCCAGCATGTGGCCGTTGTTGATGGCCCAGATGAACAGCAGCCAGTTGCCGCCGACCGTGATGGAGGTAAAGGCCAGGGTGAGCAGCACTTTCGGCTGGCGCAGCACCGCCTGTACCTTGTGCCACTGGCGGCCGATCAGGGTCAGCACCATCAGCAGGGCGCACGACCAGATCATCCGGTGGGTCAGGATTTCGGCGGCCGGCACGGCGGCAATGGTCTTGAAGTAGATGGGGGCCAACCCCCAAAGGGTATAGGCGCACAAGGCGTAGATGACGCCCTGGCGCTGAACGTGTTGCTGCATGCGGATAACCTTCACTGGAGAGTTGGATGCGGGAAAACATCGCAAAAAATCAGTGTAGCGATCCTTTTGCGGGGAAAGAAGTTAATAAATGATGATCAGCGGATTTTAACGGCGTAGTGCCCGGCTCAGCGGCCACCGCCACGGCGGATCTTGTCCACATCCAGCAACAGCCACAGCATGAGCGCGATGGCGGAGATCCACGGACCCCAGGTCACGTAGGCCTCGCCGTGTCCCAGCATGTAGAACAGCAGCGGCAGTCCTATTACCAGAAACAGTACACTTCCCAGAAAAAATAACATTTTTATCTTTATATTTAAGGGCTTGTCTATTTGATGATTATATCGATTGAGGCCGGCGATGAAAGGGTAAAAATGAAAAAGGGGGATTTCTCCCCCCAATTCGTAGATAAGCGTCATTTCTGATGCTATTCGAGCTGGATCCAGGTGCTTTTCAGCTCGGTGTACTTTTCCAGCGCATGCAGTGACTTGTCGCGCCCGTTGCCGGACTGCTTGAAGCCACCGAACGGCATGGTCATGTCGCCGCCATCCCAGTTGTTGACGAACACGGTGCCGGCACGCAGGGCGCGGGAGCCTTTCACCGCCTTGTTGAGATCCGCCGTCCAGATCGCGGCCGCCAGGCCGTAGTCGGTGTCGTTGCCGAGCTCGATGGCCTCTTCCAGCGTGTCGAAGCCGGTCACCGCCAGCACCGGGCCGAAGATCTCCTCGCGGAAGATGCGCATTTCGGGGGTCACCTCGTCGAAGATGGTGGGCTCGATGTAGAAGCCGCCGCTCTCGGTATTGGTGCGCCTGCCCCCCAGCAGCAGCTTGGCGCCCTCCTGCTGGCCGATGGCGATGTAGTTGAGCACCTGCTCCATCTGGATGTGGTCCACCATGGCGCCGATGCGGGTGGCAGGGTCGAGCGGGTTGGCCGAGATCCATTCGCGGGCATGGGCCAGCAGCCGGTCCATGAACTGCGGTTTGATGCTGTTTTGTACCAGCAGGCGGGAGGCGGCGGTGCACACCTCGCCCTGGTTGTAGAAGATGGCGCCAGCGGCGCTTTTGGCGGCGGCGTCCAGGTCAGGTGCGTCCGCCAGTATGATGTTGGGGCTCTTGCCGCCGCACTCCATAAAGGCGCGCTTGAGGTTCGACTTGCCGGAGCACTGCACCAGATGCTTGCCGATCTTGGTGGAGCCGGTGAAGGTGATGCAGTCCACGTCCATGTGCATGGCCAGCGCCTCGCCCACGGTATGGCCAAAGCCCGGCAGCACGTTGAACACGCCGTCGGGGATGCCTGCCTCCTTGGCCAGACCGGCGATGCGCAGGGCGGTGAGCGGGGATTTCTCGGAGGGTTTCAGGATCACCGAGTTGCCGGTGGCGAGCGCCGGCCCCAGCTTCCAGCAGGCCATCACCAGCGGGAAGTTCCACGGCACGATGGCGGCGACCACTCCCAGCGGTTCGCGGGTTACCAGTGCCAGGGCGGACTCCTCGACCGGCGCGACCTGATCGTAAATCTTGTCGATGGCTTCGGCGTTCCAGGCGATGCAGTTGGCGGCGGCGGGGGCGTCATAGCCCATGGCGTCGCCGATGGGCTTGCCCATGTCGAGCGACTCCAGCAGCGCCAGCTCCACCTTGTTGAGCCGCATCAGTTCGGCGAAGCGCTGCAGGATCTGCTTGCGCTGCTTGGGCGGCAGACCGCTCCAGCGTTTGTCGTCGAAGGCGGCGCGGGCAGCCTGCACCGCCAGTTCGGCATCGGCGGCGTCGCAGGCGGCGACCTTGGTCAGCAGCTTGCCGTTGGCCGGGTTGATGCAGTCGAAGGTGGCGCCGTTGATGGCGTCCCGGTAGCTGCCGTCGATGAAGGCTTGCGAGGGCAGGGTCAGGTGGGAGGCCTTGTGTTGCCACTGGGCCAGGGTCAGGTCACTCATGTTCACTCCTTGAACCGGCAAAAAGTCAGTTTCCGCGTATCAATATGCTAAACATCCTGCCGCTTGTAAATCCATCCTGTAACAATTCGTTAAACACTTCGCCGGTTTGGCCTCATCCGGAATCCATGCCGGTGAGGGCGCTCGGCGGGGCAAACCGCACCGCAAGCGCGGGCCGTCGGCGCCTGCAAACCTGTGGCCGGCGCGAAGGGGCTGCTCGCTGTGCCGGGTCCGCCAAGGGGCGGGATCTCTCCTCTCATGGCTTAGAAGCTGGCGGGGGTGTTGGCCGAGATCAGCACGCATTCGTGCTCATCCACATTGCGAAAACGGTGCGGGGTGCGGCTGTCGAAGTAGTAGCCATCCCCTGGCGTCAGCAGGTAGACCTGCTCGCCGACGGTGACCTCCACCTGGCCCTGGATGACGATGCCGCACTCTTCGCCTTCGTGGCTCAGCATGTCGTCACCCGTGTCGGCGCCCGGTGGCAGTATCTCCTGCATCATGCCGATGGCACGGTTGGCGCGGCTGTGGCCCACCAGGCGGTAGCTGATGGGGTGGGTACCGAGATCCGGCATGTCGGCGGCGCGGAAGATCACCTCGGAGTCCATCTCCGTCTCATCGGTGAAGAAGGTGGCCAGCGACATGGGAATGCCTTCCAGCACCTTGCGCAGAGAAGCGACCGAGGGGCTCACCTGATTTTTCTCGATCTGGGAGATAAAGCCGTTGGTCACACCGGAGCGTTTCGCCAGCTCGCGCTGGGAGAGGGCCGCCTTGGTGCGAACCGCCTTGAGGCGGTGACCGATATCCATCGATAGACACTCCTTGACTGTTTACTATTATTAAATTTGTGTTAAATATCTTATACCACCCCGCTCAGAGCAGCTAGCCGGGTGATACCATATGGGGCAAGTTTGAGCCCTTTTTTAAGATTTCAGGTGTTTAATTTAATAGGCATTGGCCGATAGTTACTAAACACCTTAAGGATGAGGTGACCATGAAACCGATCAGCGACATCAATACTCCCTCCGACATGTCCGCTTTCTGGATGCCGTTCACCGCCAACCAGCAGTTCAAGGCGGCGCCGCGCATCCTGAAGTCGGCAGAGGGGATGTATTATCACTCAGAGGATGGCCGCAAGATACTGGATGGCACTGCCGGGCTCTGGTGTTGCAACGCGGGTCATGGTCGGCGCGAGATTGCCGAGGCAGTTTCCCAGCAGATTTCCCACCTTGATTTTGCCCCTACGTTCCAGATGGGACACCCCCTGCCGTTCGAGCTGGCCAACCGGCTGGTGGAGATCGCCCCCAAGGGGCTCGGCCACGTCTTCTATACCAACTCCGGTTCGGAATCGGTGGATACCGCGCTCAAGATCGCGCTGGCCTGGCAGCGGGCGCGCGGCCAGGGCACCCGTACCCGGCTGATCGGCCGTGAGCGCGGTTACCACGGGGTCGGCTTCGGCGGCATCTCGGTAGGCGGCATCCCCGGCAACCGCAAGTGGTTCGGCTCCCTGCTGGGCGGGGTGGATCACCTGCCCCACACCCTCAACATCGCCAAGAATGCCTTCACCAAGGGGCTGCCCGAGGAGGATGTGGCGCTGGCCGACGAGCTGGAGAAGATTGTCTTCCTGCACGATGCCAGCAACATAGCGGCGGTGATCGTCGAGCCCATCGCCGGCAGTACCGGCGTGCTGATGCCCCCCAAAGGCTACCTCAAGCGGCTGCGGGAGATCTGCACCAAACACGGCATCCTGCTGATCTTCGACGAAGTGATCACCGGTTTCGGCCGCCTCGGTGCCCCCTTCGCCGCCCAGGAGTTCGACGTCATCCCCGACATGATCACCTGTGCCAAGGGGCTGACCAACGGCGCCATCCCCATGGGGGCCGTGCTGGTGAGCAACGCCATCTATGACGACATGATGGCGGCCGGCAAGGGGGCCATCGAGCTGTTCCACGGCTACACCTACTCCGGTCATCCAGTGGCCGCCGCTGCGGGCCTGGCGACCCTCGAAATCTATCGCAACGAGAACCTGCTGAGCCGCGCCGCCGATCTGGCGGGCTACTGGGAGGAGGCGGCCCATTCGCTCAAGGGCTGCAAGCACGTGAAGGATGTGCGCAACTACGGGCTGGTGGCGGGCATCGAGCTCGAATCCATGCCGGATGCGCCGGGCAAGCGCGCCTATGAGGTGTTCGTGCGCTGCTTCGAGAAGGGGGCGCTTATCCGGGTCACCGGCGACATCATCGCCCTGTCGCCGCCCCTCATCATCGAGCGCAGCCAGATCGACGATCTCTTCACCCTGCTGCAGGACGCCCTGCAGGCCCAGGACTGACTTTTAACCGGTTGATGGCGCCCGTCGCGGCGCCACTTGCCCGTGCCTGCTCCCCGGGGCGGCGCGGACAGGCACGCATTACCCATCACGGAGGATTTATGACATACAGGGTCAGCAACTTCATCGACGGCGAGATGACCGAGAGCCGCAGCGAGCGCTTCGGAGCCATCTTCAACCCGGCCACCGGCCAGCAGCAGGGCCAGGTGGTGCTCAGCACCGCCGCCGAGTGCAAGGATGCCATCGCCAGCGCCGAGCGCGCCCTGGCCGACTGGGCGCAGACCCCGCCGCTGGTGCGGGCCCGGGTGCTGTTTCGCTTCAAGGAGTTGATGGAGCAGCACAGGGACGATCTGGCGCGGCTGATCAGTCGCGAGCACGGCAAGGTGTTCTCCGACGCTCAGGGCGAGCTGACCCGTGGTCTCGAGGTGGTGGAGTTTGCCTGCGGCATTCCCCATCTGCTCAAGGGGGAGCACTCCCTCAACGTGGGCCGCGGGGTCGACAGCCACTCCATGATGCAGCCGGTGGGGGTCTGCGCCGGCATCACTCCGTTCAACTTCCCGGCCATGGTGCCGCTGTGGATGTTCCCGGTGGCCATCGCCTGCGGCAACACCTTCATTCTCAAGCCCTCCGAGAAGGATCCGTCCCTCTCCCTGCGCATGGCCGAGCTGCTCAAGCAGGCCGGCCTGCCGGACGGGGTGCTCAACGTGGTCAACGGCGACAAGGAGGTGGTGGACGTGCTGCTGACCGACCCGCGGGTCGGGGCCGTGTCGTTCGTCGGCTCCACCCCCATCGCCCAGTACATCTATGCCACCGCCTCGGCCCACGGCAAGCGGGTACAGGCGCTGGGCGGCGCCAAGAACCACATGCTGGTGATGCCGGATGCGGATCTCGAGCTGGCGGTCTCCGCCCTGATGGGGGCGGCCTACGGTGCGGCCGGCGAGCGCTGCATGGCCATTTCGGTGGCCGTGGTGGTGGGGGATGAGACGGCCGATGCGCTGGTGGCCAGGCTGTCGCCGCTGGTGGCGGCGCTGCGGGTGGGCCCGGGGCTGGGCCAGAGCCCGGAGAACGAGATGGGGCCGCTCATCAGCCGCGAGCACCTGGCCAAGGTGCGCGGCTATGTGGATCAGGGGGAGGCCGAGGGGGCCGAGCTGGTGGTGGACGGTCGGGGCCTGAGCCACGGTGAGGGTTACTTCATCGGCGGCAGCCTGTTCGACCGGGTCGGCCCCGAGATGCGCATCTACCGGGAGGAGATCTTCGGCCCGGTGCTGGCCATCGTGCGGGCGCCGGACTACGAGACGGCGCTCAGGCTCATCAACGAACACGAGTACGGCAACGGCACCGCCATCTTCACCTGTGACGGCGACACTGCGCGGGACTTCACCGCCCGCGTGCAGGTCGGTATGGTAGGGGTGAACGTTCCCATCCCGGTGCCCATGGCGTTTCACAGCTTTGGTGGCTGGAAGCGGTCCATCTTCGGGCCGCTCAACATGCACGGGCCGGATGGGGTGCGCTTCTATACCCGGATGAAGACGGTGACTGCCCGCTGGCCCCAGAGCCTGCGGGCGGGCGCGGAGTTCTCCATGCCGACCATGAAGTAATCAACCATGCAGCAGCTAGCCCGGACATGGCCCGGTGGCAGGAATCCACCTTCGTTCGCCGCTATCACTGTGAAGGAGTAACAGATGCGACTGGGAATTCTCGATTGTGACCGGCTGGACCCCGACTTGGTGGGGGATTTCGGCCCCGTTTACTCCGAGATGTTTATCAAGGGCTTCCGGGCGCTGGCCCCCGGGCTGGAGTTTCGGGTCTGGTCGGCGCTCGATGGCGAGCTGCCGGCCGATCTGCACGAGTGCGATGCCTGGCTCATCACCGGCTCGCGCCACGATGCCTACAGCGACATCCCCTGGATCCGGGCGCTGCGCGACTGGATCCGGCGTGCCCACGATGCCGACGTCAAGCTGGCCGGGGTCTGCTTCGGCCACCAGGTGATCGCCCAGGCGCTGGGGGGCGAGGTGATGAAGTCCACCAAAGGCTGGGGGCTGGGGGTATCGGTCCATCCCATGCTGGCGCGGCAACCCTGGATGGAGCCTGGGCTCGAGACCATCCGGATCCTGGCCAGCCACCAGGATCAGGTGGAGCAGCTGCCACCGGGGGCCACCCGGCTGGCGGGCAATGATTTTTGTCCCAATTTCATGTTTTTGCAGGGTGACCACATAGTGGCCATCCAGGGACATCCGGAATTCTCGGTGGAATACAACCGGGCGCTGATCGAGCGGCGGCGGGATCTGCTGCCGGACGATCGTTACCAGCGCAGCCTCTCCTCGCTGGAGGGAGAGGTGGATTCGGCCACCATGATGCAGTGGTTGTTGCAATTTTTGGGCATCCTGCCCGGCGCCGACAAGGCTGCCGGCGGGATCACAGCAGGAGAGCGAGCATGATTATTGGCGTACCCAAGGAAATCAAAAACCATGAATACCGGGTCGGCATGACTCCCGCCGGAGTGCAGGAGCTGACGGCCCGGGGACACAAGGTGCTGGTGCAGCAGCAGGGAGGCGAGGCGATCGGGCTGTCCGACGCCGAGTACCAGGCAGCCGGTGCCGAACTGGTGGCCAGCGCGGCGGAGATCTTCACCCGGGCCGAGATGATAGTGAAGGTGAAGGAGCCCCAGCCGGAGGAGTGTGAACTGCTCAGGCCGGGTCAGCTGCTGTTCACCTACCTGCACCTGGCGCCGGATCCGGTGCAGACCCAGCTGCTGGTGCACTCGGGGGCGGTGGCCATCGCCTACGAGACGGTGACCGACGATCGCGGCGGCCTGCCGCTGCTGGCGCCCATGTCCGAGGTGGCGGGGCGGATGGCGATCCAGGCCGGCGCCCACAGCCTGGAGAAGGCGCAGGGGGGCAACGGCACCCTGCTGGGCGGGGTGCCCGCGGTGGCGCCCGCCAAGGTGGTGGTGCTGGGCGGCGGCGTGGTCGGCGTCAACTCGGCGCGCATGGCGCTGGGACTGGGGGCCGACGTCACCATCCTGGATCGCTCCCTGCCGCGACTGCGGGAGCTGGACAGCCTGTACGGCCCGGCCCTCAAGACCCTCTACTCCACCCGCACCAACATAGAGGCGTGCATCGCCCAGGCTGACCTGGTGATCGGTGCCGTACTGATCCCGGGGGCGGCGGCGCCCAAGCTGCTGACCCGCGACATGCTCAAGCTGATGCGCAAGGGCTCGGTGCTGGTGGACGTGGCCATCGATCAGGGCGGCTGTTTCGAGACCTCCCACCCGACCACCCACGAGGAGCCCACCTACGTGGTGGACGGCATCATCCACTACTGCGTGGCCAACATGCCGGGCGGGGTGGCGCGCACCTCCACCTTCGCGCTGACCAACGCCACCCTGCCGTTCGTGCTGGCGCTGGCGGACAAGGGTTACGCCCGGGCGCTGCAGGACGATCGCCACCTGCGAGCCGGTCTGAACGTGTTCAAGGGCAAGATCACCCAGGCGGCGGTGGCGCAGGCGCTCGGCTACGAGTACGTCAGCGCCGAGTCGGTACTGGGCTGACGCAGCCGTCGCGCGCTCGCTCGGCAAACGTCGAGCGGGCTCACAAACCCCGCGATTTCAGGGAGGGCCGTCACGGCCCTTTCTCATATACTGAGTTCCCCTGTCAGTGAGGTCTCTTCATGTCCCGCATTCTGCTGCTCGCCAATCTCAACTGTGATCACGTGCTCTCCCTCTCCGAACCCCTGGTGGCCGGTGCCCGCCTGCAATACCTGGATCAGGGCCGCCGGCTCGGCGGTGGCGCCGCCAACACCGGCATCGGGCTGGTATGGGCCGGCCACGAGGTGACCATCGCATCGCGCATCGGGCTGGACGAAACCGGCGACTGGCTGCTGGAGCAGGCGGCGGGCTACGGCCTGGACTGCAGCCATGTGGAGCGCTTTGGCGGCGAGACCGGCGAGCTGTTGATCCTGGTGGACTCCACCGGCGAACGCACCATCCTTCGGCGGCCACGGCGCCCGGATCTGCCGGGGGATCTGCCGAGCGAGGGGGTGGACTGCCTCTACGTGAACTACCCGGGCACCGCCATCATCGGCTACATGCGCCAGATGCTCGGCAAGAGCTTCGTGGTGGCCCAGTATCCCAAGGGCGGCCAGGCGCGTCGACCCTGCCACGTGCTGGTTGCCTCCCGCTCCGATCTCGGCGAGGTGGGCGACCCCTGGCAGCACGCCCGCCAGATCGCCGGCGAGCAGCTGGCCTGGCTGGTGCTGACCGAAGGCAAGGCGGGAGCGGTGGCCATTCACGGCGAGGAGCAGATCCGGGTGGCGGCGCGGCCGGTGTCGGTGGTGGACACCACGGGGGCGGGGGATGCCTTCGCCGGCGGCCTGATCCACGGGCTGGCTCGGGGCATGGCGATCCGGGATGCACTGCAGTGCGCGGTGGACTGGGGCGCCTTCGCGGTCGCTTCCGAGAGTTCCATCCCCTCCAGCGCCCTGAAAAACTGGCTCAGGCAGCCGCACTGAGCCGCCATGAATCGTTACCGATGAGGTCTCCTTGCGCGGGCCGAGGCGGAGGGGAAAACCGGCGAATTTAACCGCCATAACCCCCCAAAACCTTGGACTAACCCTGCAAGTTTGCGATCAATCAAAGAAAGTGTCGATTTATGTGCATCTTCATCGACACCCGCCTGAGCTGCTCTTAACCTTGTCATTCCACGACTCAGATTAAGATGCGGACCTTGCGCGGGCGCAAGCGCTTCCCCGCCTCTTAGCTTTAGGTTGTCGTCCTGATTTCTGACTTGTAGTAAGAGGCAAGTGCGACCATGCAACTGACACGATTTACCGACTATGCCCTGCGTACCCTGACTTTTCTGGCGGTCCAGCCGGGAGATCGCCTGTCGACCATCACCGAGGTGGCCGATACCTTTGCCATCTCCCGCAACCACGTGGTCAAGATAGTGCATCAGCTTGGCATCAAGGGGTACATAGAGACGGTGCGTGGCAAGCATGGCGGCATCCGGCTCGGCCGTTCCGCCGTCTCCATCAACCTGCGCGACGTGGTGATGGACATGGAGCACGTGCTCTGCCCGGTGGACTGCAAGCGCGAGAACTGCCGCCTCTCCGGTGGCTGCCGCATCCAGGGTATTCTGCGCCGCGCCATGAACGCCTTCCTCGAGGTGCTGGGGGAGTACACCCTGGCCGATGCGGTGCGCGATCCGACCCGGCTCTGCCACCTGCTCGGCATCGAACAGGATTCGATTCTGGCCATGGCATAAGCCAGGCAAGCATGACAAAGGGGCCCACGGGCCCCTTTGTCATGTCCGGGATTTGAGTTCAGAGCTGGGGGATCAGGGTGATGGCGCCGTGCAGGCAGGCGAGACCGCAGGCGCCGCAGCCGTCGCAGGCCGCCATGTTGATGCTGACACCGTCGGCGGTGGCCTTGATCGCTTGCTGGGGGCAGGCATCTTCGCACAGCAGGCAGTAGAAGCCCTGCCGGGCCTGGCAGCTGGCCTCGATCCGTACCCGGGTCTGCACCTGGCGGCCCAGCTGCAGGTCGAGGGCGCCGGTCGGACAGGCTCTGGCGCAGCTGCCGCAGTAGCTGCACTGGCCGCAGGCGAGATCCAGCACGGGCGTGCCGGCGATGGGGGTGTCGTCATATTCGGGCTGGTTGGCCGGTTTGAGCAGGCCGTTGGGACAGGCCTTGAAGCATTCACCGCAGCGGGAGCAGAGGGAGAGAAACTGGGACTCTTCGATGGCCCAGGGGGGACGCGCTTCGTGACAAACCACCTCCGGTTTGCGAGAGCCCCCCAATGCTTGCGTCAGCCAGCGACAGAAAAAATGAGTCATGCTCACCCCTGATACCTATTAGGGGTTAATTTTATCCAAGTTTCCCTTCGCAAGCCAGAGAATAGCGCCGGCCAGGATCGCAAGCCGGGTTGCCCTTGTGTAAGCTAGGCGGGTCTTTTTGCAGGATTGAATGAACTCATGTGGTTATTTCTGTGGCGTGCTTCTCTGCTCTATGTCTTCCCCTTGCTGATGTGGGGCTACTGCCGCATCAAGGGGATCGAATTCGTCGAGCTCGACACCGGAGTTAACAGTCACAAGTGGGTGGTGCTGGCCGCCTATCTGCTCTACGTGCTGCTCTGGCTGCTGCTCAACCGCTATCTCGAACTCTTTCTGCGTCAACGGAGCCGCAAATGATCGAGCCCGGGCTCTGGAGCCTGCTGCTGGCTGGCGTCGTGCTGGCGGTCGGTCTCGGCTGGCTGGTGGGCCGGCGTGGTGCGGCCCAGCTGGCCCAGCAGGTGCTGCTGAGCGAGGAACGCCAGCAGGCGTTGCAGGATCGCTGTGACGAGCTGCAGGATGAAAGGTTGCAGAGCCAGCAGAAGCTGGAGCAACAGCAGACCCTGCTGATCAAGCTCACCGCTCGTCTCAAGGATGCCGAAGCCACCCTGCGCAGCGAGCGGCTGGCCGCCGCCGAGAAGCTGCAACTGCAACAGGAGGCGGAACAGCGCCTCAGCCAGCAGTTTGAGAACCTCGCCAACCGGATCTTCGAGCAAAACTCGGGCAACTTCCGCGAACTGAACCAGAACAGCCTGGATCTGCTGCTGACGCCGCTGAAAGAGCAGCTCGAGGGCTTTCGCCGCCAGGTGGGGGAAACCCACGCCCAGGAGACGGCCCAGCGCCACAGCCTCAAGTTCGAGCTGGAGCGCCTGGCCGAGCTCAACGCCCGCATGACCGAGGAGGCGGCGGCGCTGACCCGCGCCCTCAAGGGCGACAGCAAGCAGCAGGGCAACTGGGGCGAGGTGGTGCTGGCGCGGATCCTCAGCGAATGCGGCCTGCGCGAAGGCCACGAGTACCACACCCAGGTCAACATCGAGGTGGACAAGGGCAAGCGCTATCAGCCTGACGTCATCGTTCACCTGCCGCAGGACAAGGACATCATCATCGACGCCAAGGTGTCGCTGACCGCCTACGAGCGCTGGTACAACAGCGATGACGAGCTGGAGAAGGCGGTGGCGCTGAAAGAGCACGTCACCTCGGTGCGCAACCACATCCGCGAGCTGGGCCGCAAGGATTACCAGCAGCTGCCCGGGGTGCGCACCCTCGATTACGTGCTGATGTTCGTGGCGGTGGAGCCCGCCTTCCTCACCGCGGTGGAGGCCGATCCCTCGCTGGTGCGATTCGGGCTCGACAACAACATTCTGCTGGTGAGCCCTACCAACCTGATGGTGGCGCTGCGCACCATAGAGAACCTGTGGCGCTACGAGCGGCAGAACCAGAATGCCCGCCAGATCGCCGAGCGGGCCGGCCGCCTCTACGAGAAGCTGCGGCTGTTCGTGGAGGAGATGCAGCAGCTGGGTGGCAGCCTGCACCGGGCACAGGAGAGCTACGACAAGGCGATGGGGCGGCTGGTGAACGGGCGCGGCAACCTGATCGCCCAGGTGGAACGCTTTCGCGAGCTGGGGGTGGAGGTGACCAAGACCCTGCCCGAGCCGCTGGTCAACCGGGCACTGGAACGGGAAGACCCGGCCGAGTGAGACGGAGCTTCATGCAACAAGAAGGGCAGCCAGTGGCTGCCCTTCTGCATTTGCGTGTCCGAATACACATCGTTACCAACCCCGTTGCCGCGTCCGAATACGCTTCGCTATTCGAACCTACGGATCCACAGGCTTGTCGATTGCAGCCAAGGCCGTAGGTTTGATTAGCCGCGCAACGGCGTAATCAGACGTTCGCGGTCATGCCATCTTCCCGTCATTGCTTCCAGAAGGAGGGGAAGAAGAGCACCGCCACGGTCAGGATCTCGAGCCGTCCCAGCAGCATGCCGAACGACAGGATCCACTTGGCCGAGTCCGGCAGGGTGGCGAAGTTGGTGCTGGGGCCGATGATCGGCCCCATGCCCGGACCCACGTTGGCGACGGCGGTGATGGAGCCCGAGATGGCGGTCAGGGGATCCAGCCCTATAGCGGCGAGCAGAGCGGCGATCAGCAGGATGACAGCGAAGTAGGCCAGCACGAACGAGATCATCGAGCGGATGATGGCGTCGTTGACCGGGCGGCCGTTGTACTTCTGCGGGAAGACGCCGGAGGGGTGCATCAGCTGGCGCATCTGCTTCTTGAACAGGGCGAACGCCACCTGCACCCGGAAGATCTTGAGGCCGCCAGCGGTGGAGCCGGAGCAGGCGCCGAGGGCCAGCAAAATGATGAAGATGATGCTGGTGAGCGGGCCCCAGGTGCCGAAGTCACCGAGCCCGAAGCCGGTGGTGGTGAGCACGGAGACGATGTTGAAGCAGCTGATGCGCAGGGCATCCATGAAGCCGTAGATGTCCCTTAGCCACAGGTAGAAGGTGACCACCACGGTGACCCAGACCACCAGCCAGAAGAAACCCTGTACCTGGGCATCCTTGAGCAGGCTGTTGTCACGCCGGCTCAGGCTCTGCACATAGAGCAGGAAGGGCAGGCCGCCGAGGAACATGAAGACGGTACCGATCCAGTGCGCCGAGTTGGAGAAGTGGGACATGGATTGATCGGAGGTGGAGTAGCCGCCGGTGCTGAGGGTGGTCATCGAGTGGTTGACCGCCTCGAACAGGGTCATGCCGCTCACCCAGTAGGCGAGGAAGCAGAGCATGGAGAGCACCAGGTAGACCAGCACTATGTTGTTGGCCACTGTCTTGGCGCGCGGCGCACTCTTGTCGGACCAATCCGAGCTCTCGGTCTGGAACAGCTTCATGCCGCCTACGTTGAGGTAGGGCAGCACCGCCACCGCCATCACGATGAAGCCCACCCCGCCCAGCCACTGCAGGATGGAGCGCCACAGCAGTATGCTGTGGGCCATGCCGTCGAGCCCCGACAGCACGGTGGAGCCGGTGGTGGTGACCCCCGACATGGTCTCGAAGTAGGCGTCGGTGAAGTCGATGTGATTGATGAAGAAGAAGGGCAGGGCGCCGAAGATGCAGGCCACCACCCAGACCGAGGTGGTGAGCAGGAACATCTCCCGCACGCCGAGATGGAACACCGCCTTGCGGCCGTAATGCAGGCAGAGCAGAGCCGCGCCGTGGGTGATCAGCACCGACTTGAGAAACTCGACGAACCCCTCGGAGCCGGTCAGCAGGGCCAGCAGGGTGGGCAGCCACATGAACAGGGCCAGCTTGGAGAGCACCAGCCCGAGGGTGAAGATGATGGGACGCAGCTTGATCATGCAAGATAACCTGGTCGTTGATTGACAAAAGACCCGGACAATCCCTGGTAGAGGCTGTGCCGGGTCTGGGTTGTGCTGCCTGGGTGCATGGGCAGATTACAGGAAGAAGGGACTTGGCTGGAACAGACGTTCCACTTCCGGAATGTACTTCTTGTCCACCAGGAACATCACCACGTGGTCATCCTGCTGGATCTGGGTCCGGTCGTGGGCGATCAGCACCTCGTCACCGCGCACGATGGCGCCGATGGTGGTGCCGGGCGGCAGCTTGAGCTCGCCTACCGTCTTGCCGACCACCTTGGAGGTGTTCTCGTCCCCGTGGGCGATCGCCTCGATGGCCTCGGCCGCACCGCGGCGCAGGCTGTAGACGTTGGCGATGTCGGCCCGGCGCACGTGGGTCAGCAGGGCCGAGATGGTGGCCTGCTGCGGCGAGATGGCGATGTCGATGGAACCGCCCTGCACCAGATCCACGTAGGCGCTGCGCTGGATCAGCACCATGGTCTTCTTGGCGCCCATCTTCTTGGCGAGCAGGGCCGACATGATGTTGGCCTCGTCCTCGTTGGTCACCGCGATGAAGACGTCGATCTGGTCGATGTGCTCCTCCGCCAGCAGCTCCTGATCCGCCGCGTCGCCGCAGAAGACGATGGTGTTTTCCAGCACCTCGGAGAGCTGCTCCGCCCGCTTCTGGTTGCGCTCGATCAGCTTCACGCTGTAGCGCTTCTCCAGCTGGCGGGCGAGGCCGGCACCGATGTTGCCGCCGCCGACGATCATGATGCGCCGGTAGGGGCTCTCGAGCCGCTGCAGCTCCGACATCACGGCGCGGATATGGCCCGCCGCCGCCACGAAGAACACCTCGTCATCGGCCTCGATGATGGTGGTGCCCTGCGGGCGGATGGAGCGGCCCTGACGGAAGATCGCCGCTACCCGGGTCTCGATGTTGGGCATGTGATCCCGCAGGGTGGAGAGGGCGTTGCCCACCAGCGGGCCGCCGTAGTAGGCCTTGACCGCCACCAGTCCCACCTTGCCGCCGGCGAAGTCCACCACCTGCAGGGCACCCGGGTACTCGATCAGGCGGCGCACGTAGTCGGTCACCAGCTGCTCGGGGGCGATCAGGTGATCCACCGGCACGGATTCGGGCAGGAACAGCCGATCACGCTCCACCAGATAGGCCGGCGAGCGGATCCGCGCCACCTTGTTGGGGGTGTTGAACAGGGAGTAGGCCACCTGGCAGGCGACCATGTTGGTCTCGTCGCTGTTGGTGACCGCGACCAGCATGTCGGCATCCTGGGCACCCGCTTCACGCAGCACCTTGGGATGGGCGCCGTGGCCGTTCACCACCCGCAGGTCGAACTTGTCCTGCAGCTCGCGCAGCCGGTCGCTGTCGGTGTCGACGATGGTGATGTCGTTGTTCTCGCCGGCCAGGTTCTCGGCCAGGGTGCCGCCGACCTGGCCGGCGCCCAGAATGATGATCTTCATAGGACGGCCTCATGAGCGTCGCCGTTGCAACGGCGGCCAGGGTGCGTGGGGACGGTCATCAACAGGATGAATCTCATAGGGAAAGCGCGCTCGATGTTGGGCAGTAATGGGTGCCGCAAGCGGCACCCGCCGTGATGATGGCCCTGCTTACCGCTTGATCAGCTTGGCATAGTAGAAGCCGTCCATCTCGGCCTCGCCCGGCAGAAACTGGCGACCCGGGCACTCCGGGGTGTCCTGCGCATGCAGCGGTACCAGGATGGCGTCCGGGGTGGCCGCGAGGAAGGCGCGGATCTGGTCGCGGTTCTCTTCCGGCAGCACGGAGCAGGTGGCATACAGCAGAGTACCGCCGCTTTTCAGTTTCGACCAGAGGGCGCCGAGGATGCGGTGTTGCAGCTCGGCCAGCTCGCGGATGTCCTGATCCCGACGCAGCCACTTGATGTCGGGGTGACGGCGGATGACGCCGGTGGCGGAGCAGGGGGCATCCAGCAGGATGCGGTCGAACTGACCCTCCGGCCACCACAGATCCGGGGTGCTGGCATCGCCGTGGATCACCTTGGCGGTGAGGCCGATGCGATCCAGGTTCTCCTGCACCCGCTTGAGGCGGTTGTCGTCGGCATCGACCGCCACCACGCCGGCCAGCGCGGGCTGGCGCTCCAGCAGGTGGGCGGTCTTGCCACCGGGGGCGGCGCAGGCATCCAACACCCACTCGCCCGGTTGCGGGTCGAGCAACGCGGCGGCTTGTTGTGCTGCGCCATCCTGTACCGAGCAGTCGCCGACCTCGAAGCCGGGCAGCTTGGTCACGTCGCAGGGACGTTCCAGCAGGATGCAATCTTCACCCTCTTCACCGGCCATCGCATTGATGCCGGCCTCGGCCATGCGGGCCAGCATCTGCTCGCGGCTCTGGCGCTGGCTGTTGTTGCGGATCCACATGGGCGGGCGCTGGTTGTTGGCCTCCATGATGAATTCCCACTCATCCGGATAGGCCTGGCGCAGCCGCTTGGTGAGCCACTCCGGGTGGCCGAGACGGATGCTGGGGACACGGTCGATGCGCAGCAGAATGACTTCGGCGCTGCGCTGGAAGTTGCGCAGCACACCGTTGATGAGGCCGCGCAAGGAGGTGCCCTTGAGCAGCTTGACGGCGTTGACGGTCTCGGCCACCGCGGCGTGAGCCGGAATGCGGGTGTAGATGAGCTGATAGAGACCGACCAGGATCAGGTAGTGGAAGATGCGGCTCTTGTTCTTGAGCGGCTTGTCCATCATCTCGCCGACCGCCGCATCGAGGCGGGGCAGCCAGCGCAGGGTGCCGTAGCAGAGTTCTTGCAGGAGGGCGCGATCGCGGGGCGCAACCTTCTCCTGGGCAGCAGGCAGAACGGCGGAGAGGGACTGGCCCTGATCCAGCACCTGTTGAATGACGAGAGCAGCCTGTGCGCGTGTTTTCATAGTGTTACCTTAGATGCGCAAGTCGGGGCCTGGGCCCCGCCTTGTGTCAATTCAGTTCAATTCAATTGCGTGCCGGGTTCAAACCAGTCGCGGCGAGAGTTGAGCAGGTCCGTCACGGACATGGCCTTCTTGCCGGGCGGCTGCAGGGTCAGCAGGCGCAGCACACCCTTGCCGGTGGCGATGTCGATCCCCTGTTTGTCAGCCTTGAGCAGGGTACCGGCCGCCTGGCCGTGATCCTGTGCGACGACCTCGGCCTGCCATACCTTGACGGTCTGGCCGGCGACTTCAAACCAGCTGATGGGCCAGGGGTTGAAAGCGCGGATGCAGCGCTCGATGGCGATGGCTTCCATCGACCAGTCGATGCGGGCCTCCTCCTTGGAGAGCTTCTCGGCGTAGTTGGCGAGCGCATCGTCCTGCGCTTCGGCGGCGGTGTTGCCGGCAGCCATGGCATTGACGGTGTCGACCAACGCCTGCGGGCCCAGTCCGGCCAGCTTGTCGTACAGGCTGGCGGAGGTTTCGTCGGCGACGATGGGGCAGCTCACCTTGCGGATCATGGCACCGGTATCCAGCCCCACATCCATCTGCATGATGGTGACACCGGTTTCGGCATCGCCCGCCCAGATGGAGCGCTGGATCGGCGCGGCACCGCGCCAGCGCGGCAGCAGGGAGCCGTGCACGTTGATACAGCCCAGACGCGGAGTGTCGAGCACGGCCTTGGGCAGGATCAGGCCGTAGGCGACCACTACCATCAGGTCGGCGCCAAGGGCGGCCAGTTCGGCCTGGGCCTCTTCCTTGCGCAGGGAGGCGGGTTGATAGACCGGCAGATCGTGGGCCAACGCCAGCTCCTTGACCGGGCTGGCGGTGAGCTTCTGGCCGCGGCCGGCAGGTTTGTCGGGCTGGGTATAAACGGCGACGACCTCGTGGTCGGAAGACAACAACGCCGCCAGGTGACGGGCGGCGAAGTCGGGAGTACCGGCAAAAATCAGTTTCAGCTTATTCAATGGGGCAGATCCTCAGAGGACTTTACGATCTTCACGGGCCATCTTTTCCAGCTTCTGGCGAATGCGCTGGCGCTTGAGCGGGGACAGGTAATCCACAAACAGCTTGCCGACCAGATGGTCCATCTCATGCTGGATGCAGATGGCGAGCAGATCGTCTGCTTCCAGCTCGAATGCCTTGCCGTGGCGATCCAGGGCGCGCACCTTGACCCACTCGGCGCGGGGTACCAGGGCACGGCTGCCGGGCACGGAGAGGCACCCTTCCTCGATGCCGGTGCTGCCGGCCTGTTCGATGATCTCGGGGTTGATCAATACCAGAGGATCTTCACGGTTTTCAGAGACATCGATCACTATGATGCGCTGATGAATGTCGACCTGAGTGGCGGCGAGGCCGATGCCTTCCTCCGCGTACATGGTTTCGAACATATCATCTACAATGTGTTGTAACTCGGGTGTAAAGGTCTCGACAGGGGCTGCGACGGTACGCAGACGCTCATCGGGGAAACGCAATACATCTAGAATGGCCATAGTTTTTTCTTTAGTTTCGTATAAATGCAGTCAATATTGGCGTAATTCTAGTCATTTACGCCGACAAAAAACAGCAACACTTTGCGCGCAGAAGTAACAGGGAGTGTTATGTATCTGAAGCAAACCATCCTCGCCTGTCTGTTGGCCACCCTGAGCCAGGGCGTGCTGGCCGACCAGCTGAAACTGAAAGCGGGTTATCCCGAGACCTATGTGGTGCAAAAAGGCGATACCCTCTGGGATATTTCCGGCCAGTATCTGGCGGAGCCTTGGCTATGGCCAAGGCTCTGGAATATTAACCCGCAGATCGCCAATCCACACTGGATCTACCCAGGCGATGTGCTGCACCTGAGTTGGGTCAACGGCGAGCCGCGGCTTGGCAAGGCGATGCAGGGCGGCAAGCAGGTTGTTCACCTCTCTCCCAAGAGTCGTTACGAGAACAAGGCCAACCCCATTCCAACCCTGCCGCTCAGCGAGATCGGCCCTTTCCTGCAAACCGACCATATTCTGGCTGACAGCCAGCAGGCAAAGCAGCTGCCTTATGTGCTGGGCAATGATGAGGCACACATCGGCATGCTGGAGGGGGATACCCTTTACGTACAGGGCTCGCTGATCCCGGGTCAGGACTATGGCATCTATCATCCGGGGACCATCTACAAAGACAAGAAGAGTGGCGAACAGCTGGGGCAAGAGGCGGTCTTCGTCGGCACGGCCAGAGCGGAAGCCCTGCTGCCGGACGGCCGCACCCGGGTAACCCTCAGCCACAACCAGCGCGAGGTGTATCAGGGCGACAAGCTGATGCCGTTCCCGCCGCAGGAGAGCCTCTCCGCCGTGTTCACTCCCAAGGCTGCCCCCGTCATCTCGCCCGGCTATATCGTCGATTTGCCGAGCAAGGCCCGCGGCGGTGGCAAGTTCGACGTCGTGCTCATCAACAAGGGCATACGTGATCAGGTGGCACCCGGTGATGTGCTGGAGATACTGCGGCCCGGCGCCCGGCTGGTGAGCAAGAATGGCAAGGTCGCCTATCGGGAGTACTCCTCCGTCTATGACAAGGCCTTCTATTCGGCCGGCAAGCCACCCCTGCCGTCGGAGGCCGTGGCTCGAGTCATGTTGTTCAAGGTGTACGACAAGCTGAGTTATGGCCTGATCCTGCAGAGTCAGGACATGGTCAGCACCGGTTATCAGGTCAGCAATTTCTGACGTGCCTCTTCCATCCGGGCGACTCGCGCTGTGGTTGACGCTGGATGCCGTCACTGGTATCGGTCCGGTCACCGCTGCTCGCCTGCTGGCCCATTTTGGCGGTGACATCGTCACCCTGTTCGACGCCGATGACGGCACCCTGCGAGCTCTTGGTCTGCAGAGCGCTCAAATCCAGCAGATGAGGTGGCCCCAGCCGGTTGTCGAGCAGGCGCTGAGCTGGGCCGCCGAGCCCGGCAATCACCTCCTGTGTCCGGATGACCCCGCCTATCCCACTTTGCTCAAAGAGATCCCCGCCGCCCCGCTGTTGCTCTACTGTCGTGGCAACCTGGCTGCCCTGTCTGCTCCTCAGCTGGCGATGGTCGGCACGCGCCATCCCACCTATGCCGGCAAGGACAATGCTGTCCGCCTCTGCGCTGAGCTGGTCGCCTGTGGGCTGGCCATCACCTCCGGACTGGCTATTGGCATCGATGGAGTCTGTCATCAGCAGGCGTTGGCGACAGGGGGGACTACCCTGGCCGTGCTGGGCTCAGGGCTCGACTGCCTCTATCCGAAGCGCCATCAGGGGTTGGCCATGGAAATCCTGGCGCAAGGCGGCTTGCTTATCTCCGAGCTGGCCCCCGACAAGGGACCGCTGGCCGAGCACTTTCCACGGCGCAATCGCATCATCAGTGGCTTGTCGCTGGGTACCCTGGTGGTAGAGGCGGCCGAGCAGAGCGGTTCGCTCATCACGGCCCGTTATGCATTGGAACAGGGGCGAGAGGTCTTTGCCGTCCCTGGTGCCCCGCAAAATGTGCAGGCACTAGGTTGCAACAAATTAATCCAGCAGGGGGCCAAACTTGTATTGAGCGCGGCCGATATAGTGGAAGAGCTGCCCGGATTTGTCGGTCTGCTGCAGCAAGTGTCTGACTTGTCTGAGCATTCGAATAATAGCGAATTGCCTTATGCCGATTTGTTGGATAACGTAGATTATGAGACCACGAGCGTGGATACCGTTGCCGAACGGTCCCAGCTTCCTGTCGAAGTGGTATTGGGCAGGTTGGTAGAGCTGGAGCTGGCCGGTGCAGTGATGGCGGTAGCCGGTGGATACGTCAGAGCGAGGAGGGCGAATCATGTTTGATGTATTGATGTACCTTTTCGAGACCTACATCCACAGCGATGCAGATGTGATGGTCGAGCAGAATGAACTCACCGACGAACTGAGCCGGGCAGGTTTCGACAAAGACGAGATCGAGAAGGCGCTCAACTGGCTGGAGCGACTGGCCAACCTGCATGACAGCGAGCGGGAGGTCTACGTGGCCGCCAGCGCGCAAGGCTCTATGCGTATTTATGCTCCACAAGAACTGGCACGCCTCAGTACCGAGTGCCGTGGTTTCCTGCTGTTTCTGGAACAAGCCCAGGTACTCAATGCCGAAACCCGCGAAATCTGCATCGAGCGCCTGCTCGAGCTTGATAAACCGGATATCGAGCTGGACGATCTGAAGTGGGTCGTCATGATGGTGCTGTTCAACGTACCGGGCAGTGAAAATGCCTACCAGCAGATGGAAGAGCTGGTGTTTGACGAGTCAGACGGTGTCATCCACTGACAGCCCGGTGCCGCGCTGGTAGAATTCAGGTCATCTGGATTTCAAGGCGCGGCCCATGTCAAAAATCGATCATCACCTCTTTTCAGCCCACGAACATGCCTTCGAGCGCGAACCGTGCCCGCAGTGTGGGGCCGAGCTGGTGATCCGCCAGGGCAAGCATGGTCCCTTCCTCGGTTGTTCTGCCTATCCTGCCTGTGATTACATCCGCTCCCTGACCCCGTCCGGTCGTGACATCGAGAAGGTGCTTGAGGGCTCGGCCTGCCCGGACTGCGGCCAGCCGCTGGCGATCAAGAAGGGGCGTTATGGCCTGTTTGTCGGCTGCACCCAGTACCCGGCCTGCCAGCACATCGAATCCCTGCAGGAGAGCGACGATACCCAGATCCTCTGCCCGGAGTGTGGCAAGGGACACCTCATCAGCCGAACCTCTCGCTATGGCAAGCAGTTCTACTCTTGCGACGGTTACCCCCATTGCAAATATGTGGTGAATGACAAGCCGGTCCCCATGCCTTGCCCGCAATGTGGCTGGGGTATCATGGTCGAGAAAAAGGTGAGGGGAGCACTGCGCTGGATCTGTCCGCAAAAGAAATGCGGCCACCAGAGCGAGCAGGTATAATCCGGCCGCCACAAGCGAATTGAAACGTTTTCGGCTAACTTCAACCCCCCACTTGGAGTAAGGAAATTCCCACCATGAATAAACCCTTTGTTGCCGTATTGATGGGCTCTGATTCTGATTTTCCGGTGATGCAGACCACCCTCGAGGTGCTCAAGTCATTCGATATCGCGGTAGAAGTGAAAGTGACCTCCGCACACCGTACCCCGGCTGCGACTCATCAGTACGTGACCGACGCCGAAACCCGTGGCTGCAAGGTCTTTATCTGTGCCGCCGGTCTCGCCGCTCACCTGGCAGGTGCCGTGGCGGGTATCACGACTCGTCCTGTGATCGGTGTGCCCATCGATGGCGGCCCGCTCAAGGGGCTGGATGCGCTGCTTTCCACCGTGCAGATGCCGGGCGGGGTGCCGGTGGCGACCGTGGCGATCGGCAAGGCCGGTGCCAAGAATGCAGGCTATCTGGCAGCGCAGATGCTGGCAGTGGCGGATGATGAACTGGCGGCCAAGGTGCAGGCCGAACGCCAGAAAAATGCCGACGAGGTACTGGCCAAGGACGCCGCCTTGCAGGCCCTGCTCAAGTAAGCTCCGAGACGGCAACCCCCCCCCCCGTTCGCCACCGGCCTCTCGCTGGTCGATGAAGGGAGGGGCGCCAGGGTCGCCGTTTCGTAGGCTCAATGTTAATCAATGATGAGGCGACAGCCCGGCTGTCGCATTTTTTATGCCCAATGAATTTGAACTTGCAGTTGCCGCCCTCCAGCGCGATGGGGTGATTGCCTATGCGACCGAGGCGGTATTTGGCCTGGGTTGTGATCCTGACTCCGAGTCGGCGGTACACCGTCTGCTGGCGATCAAGCAACGCCCGGTGGAGAAGGGACTGATCCTGATCGCCGCCGATCTGGCTCAGTTGCAGGATTACATCGATCTGGACCAGCTCACCAGCGAGCAGCTGGCCTGGGTGGAAGCGAGCTGGCCTGGTCCCTTCACCTGGATCATGCCGGCGCGCAGCAATACCCCGGCCTGGCTGACCGGTCAGTTCACTACCCTGGCGGTGCGTGTGACGGCCCATCCGCAGGTACAAGGGCTGTGTCGTGCCTTTGGCAAGCCACTGGTCTCTACCAGCGCCAACCTGACCGGTGAAGAGCCTGCCCGCAGGGTGGCGGATATCGGCGAATTGCTGGCGAGTCAGCTGGCCTATATCCTGCCCGGCGAAGTGGGGGGGCAGGCCAATCCGTCCGAGATCAAGGATGCCAGAACCGGCGCCATCATCCGCCCCTCTTGAACCGCTCGGAGAGCAGCAATGCGGATCGGCTTAGCCCATCCGGCGACATCACAATAATAGGGTCAGGCGACGATCCTGGCTGACTGGAGACAAGATGAGCAAACCGGATGTGGCCCAGGTCAAGGCCTTCCTGCTGCAGTTGCAGGACGAGATCTGCCGTGGTCTGGAACTGGCCGATGGCGTCGGACACTTTGTGGAAGATGCCTGGCGTCGTGAAGGAGGTGGCGGTGGCCGCACTCGCGTGCTGCGTCACGGTGCGGTGATCGAGCAGGGAGGGGTCAACTTCTCCCACGTTCATGGCGATGCCATGCCGGCCTCGGCAACGGCCCATCGGCCGGAACTGGCGGGCCGCCGGTTTGAGGCCATGGGGGTGTCGCTGGTGATCCACCCACACAATCCGTATGTGCCGACCAGCCACGCCAATGTGCGCTTCTTCATCGCCGAGAAAGAGGGGGAGGAGCCGATCTGGTGGTTTGGTGGCGGCTTCGATCTCACCCCGTTTTATCCGTTCGAAGAGGACGTGCGGCATTGGCATCAGGTCTCCCGCGATCTTTGTCAGCCGTTCGGCACCGATATTTATCCCGAGTTCAAATCCTGGTGTGATCGCTACTTCTTCCTCAAGCACCGGGACGAGACACGTGGCGTTGGCGGCCTCTTCTTCGATGATCTTAATCGCTGGCCGTTTGCCGACTGTTTCGCCTTTATGCAGGCGGTTGGCAAGGGCTATCTCGATGCCTATCTACCGATTGTCGAGCGCCGCAAGGCGCTGGCTTATGGCGAACGGGAGCGGGAATTCCAGCTCTATCGTCGTGGCCGCTATGTGGAGTTCAATCTGGTGTATGACCGTGGCACCCTGTTCGGTTTGCAGACTGGCGGGCGCACCGAGTCGATCCTGATGTCGATGCCGCCGCTGGCGCGCTGGGAATATGACTGGCAGCCGTCAGCGGGCAGCCCGGAAGCATTGCTCTACAGTGACTACCTAAAACCGCGCGAGTGGTTGTGACCAGAGGAGAGGGGCCATGATGGCCCCTTCTTATTGGCCGATATTCGGCTTGTTCCTGAGTGCGAAAACCCGTTAAATCGGGAGATTGCCCTCTGAAGGAACTCTTTGATGGATCGTTATCTGGTTTTTGGCCACCCGGTGCGCCACAGCAAATCTCCCTTTATTCATACCCTGTTTGCCAGGCAAACCCAGCAGGAGCTGGAATATGGTCTGGCCGAGCCGGCCGTCGAAGAGTTCGCCACCAGTCTGAGAGACTTCTTTGCCCAAGGTGGCAAGGGATGCAATGTCACCGTCCCCTTCAAGGAGCAGGCATTCGCCCTGGTCGATCGACTGAGTCCTCGTGCCCGGCGGGCGGGGGCCGTCAACACCATCAAGCTGACCGATGATGGCGTACTGCTGGGTGACAACACAGATGGTGCCGGGTTGGTGGCCGATCTCAAGGCGCATGGTGTGGCACTTGCTGGCAGCAGGATTCTGCTGCTGGGGGCGGGTGGCGCGGCGCGCGGTGCGCTGGCACCGCTGCTGGCCGAGCAACCCGAGGCATTGGTTATCGCCAACCGTACTCACGCCAGGGCAGAACAGCTGGCTGCCGAGTTTCGTGATCTGGGGGCGGTAAGTGCCCAGACCTATGAGCAGCTGGGCGGCCATTTCGATCTGATCATCAACTCCACCTCCGCCAGCCTGCAGGGAGAGTTGCCGCCGCTCCCTCCGGTGCTGATCCACGCCGATATCGCCATCTACGACATGATGTATGGCGCGACCGATACCCCCTTTATCGCCTGGGCCAAAGGGCAAGGGGCTCGCCAGACCGTAGATGGCCTCGGTATGCTGGTGGAACAGGCGGCAGAAGCCTTTACCGTGTGGCGCGGAATCCGGCCAGGGACTAAACAGGTATTGAGAGAACTGAAACGAAATCTGGGGACCTTATGAATCAAGGCATCTTGTTTCCCGAGCTGGCCGACTGGCAAGCGCATGAACAGCGGATCCACTTCCCTGCCCAGCAGATGGGGGCGCTGGTGGATTGCTACATCAGTCGCAGGCGTTTAGAGAAAATGACCGGGCTCTCCCTCGCCAGAGAGGAAGACATCCTGCGAGCTTTCGAAAGCGTGCGTTTTGACATCGAAGAGATTGCTGAAAAACTCATTGAGGAACAAGAGTTTGCAGAGGATGGCGCCATCTATCTCTGATTTTTTCAAGTTTTTTCTCAAAGCAGCGGAACTTGCGCCAAGTTGTGCTGACTAACTAGATAGTTGAGGAAGTGCTAGCTAGTCACCTTTATAACTCCCCGGTATTCGTACTGGGGATTTTTTTATCTATATGAAAAATAACATAATTTATGTAATTCATTTTTCGTGAAACTTAATTACATAAATTACTTTCACTTTCTGCTGCTTTGCTATACAGTTAGCAACGTAGGGTACAGAGGTAAGATGTTCTATCTTTCAGACCTTTTATTTCACGTAATTGAATGTGGCTGAATAGCGGCCCCGGTGAGTCATCATCGGGGTGTTTTTTTATGGGTTGCGTTTAGAGTAAATGCTTTAATGTTGGCGAATGTTTGTTAGAATGAAGGGGCTTCTTGAGGAAAACCAGTCGTCTTTGTTCTCAAGATTTAGCTTCTTCCCAATTTTTGAACTGATTGTTTAAGGCCGGTACTGCGCTTGCAGAACCGGCCTCATTTTTATCCTTTCCATTGACTGCTTTGTAATAAAATTTCACTTTGGTACTTATTTGGTGATGGAACGCCTCCGCCGGCGTCTATTTTTGAAAACGTTGCCAATGGGATGAAAAGTTAATTGTTATATAGAATTAACTGTTTATCCCATTGATAAAAATAGTGTTTCAAGAGCTCATCGTAGGGAGTGGGCGATGTCACTGGCGAGAGGGGGTTATGGCAAGCAGACTGAAAGCCTTTCAATCAGCGGAGGAGCTGCTCCGCCAATTGCAGGGTTTGGTTGTGGTGTATACAGGACGTAGCTTACTCCTCGAGCGGTGCTTGCTCATCGTCAGCCATTTCATCGGCGCCTGCGAGATACCAGCCAGTCAGCGTCTGTGCCAGTTTTTCGACCCCGATCTGGGTCAGGGAAGAGAAGGCTTCCACCTGGATCTGCGGACCCAGCTCGGCTACGGCCTGGCGTACCTTGATGACCTGATTGTTGCGCGGACCTGGGCTCAGCTTGTCGGCCTTGGTCAGCAGCAGCATGACCGGCAGTTTGCGGTGAGAGCTCCACTCCAGCATATTCATATCGGTATCTTTGAGCGGATGGCGGATGTCCATCAGGATCACCAGACCTTTCAATGACTCACGACGCTGCAGATATTCCGCCAGCGACTTTTGCCACTTGAGCTTCATTTCCAGCGGAACCTGCGCATAACCGTAGCCCGGCAGGTCGACCAGACGCTTGCCCGGTTCCAGCTCAAACAGGTTGATCAGCTGGGTGCGTCCCGGCGTCTTACTGGTGCGAGCCAGGTTCTTGTGCTTGGTCAAGGTATTCAATGCAGATGACTTACCGGCATTGGAACGGCCGGCAAACGCAATCTCGACACCCCCATCATTTGGCAGGTGACGGATGTCGGGTGCGCTGGTCACAAAATGCACCTTATTGAAATTCAGAGTTTGTGTATCCAACGTAAATTCCCCATAGAGATAGAGGGTTATAGAGTTACTTTTTTGTGAAATCGTGTAAAATGGCGTCGCTTAAACGCGTTTATTTTAACATGCCTTCAGCGGCATGGGATCTGGAAGCCTAATAACGAGAAGTTGGAACGCCATGAAGAACCTAGTCATTACTCTTGCTCTGATGGTTGGCGTAACGGGGATGGCACAAGCCAAGGGCGATGCCGCTGCGGGACAAACCAAGGCTGCCGTTTGCGCGGCTTGTCATGGACCGGACGGCAACAGCCTAGTCGATATGTATCCCAAGATTGCTGGTCAGCACGCATCATATATCAAAAAGCAGTTAGTTGAACTGAAGGCTGCAGCTTCTGGTCAAACTGGCCGGGTTGCACCCATCATGGGGCCGATGGCGCTTCCTCTGTCTGAACAGGACATGGAAGACCTGGCAGCCTACTTCTCCAGTCAGAAGGTGACGCCGCTCGCAGTACCCGATGACGCCGTCGCTGCAGGCAAGGCGCTTTACATGGGAGGGGACATGAGCCGTGGTCTGGCTGCTTGTACTGCCTGCCATGGTCCGCGCGGCTCGGGCGTCGAGCAGGCCAAGTATCCGAGCCTGTCCGGCCAGCATCCTGCCTACATCAAGGCCCAGCTCACGGCTTTCAGGGCCGCTGCCCGTGACAACGACCCGAACAGCATGATGCGGGACGTTGCCAAGAAGCTGACCGATCAGGATATCGAAGTACTGTCCAAATATGTGGCAGGTCTGCACTGATCAAGCCGATGATATTATCTCATTGATATTGACGAGGAGCCGCCGGCTCCTCGTTTCTTTTCGGCCTTTAACACCATTTGGCCAATTTTTTCTCGCATTGTTGTAAGAGATCTCCCATTCATCAGCCTGGCCAGGGCTTAAACATTTTTAGAAAAATGCTTAGTAATTCATTAATTTCAATATGTTAAATGACAATAAGTCGTTTATCTCCGTTTGAAAACGTTCCTGATGGATTGAGTCACATTATTAAATTGATACAGTGGATGCATGGAATGACCCACGCGGCGGTTCACGACCGGGATGTCGTGAAGACAGGATGTCGATGAGGCTGGATGCCAAGGGCCACGCGAGTGGCAGGCAATGGATTGAAAGACCAGGATGGTGACCGTTCAGGAAGAGCGGGGCTGCGGGAAGCAACCACCCCAGAAGATGACCGGACGTCGTCTGCATGGGTCAGGCAAGCACACGCACATTCAGGATCGACCAATTAAGGTCAGGATGACCATACACAAGATATGATGCGCAGAAGTATCACCACGGACAGGGTGATTTGCAGCCAGGGATGGGACTCGCATAAACATATCAAGGCAGCTTCGGCTGCCTTTTTTCTTTTGGGTCATTAACCCGCTTGGTCATTCTGTGTCAAAATACCAGCAACATGCCCAGAGGATGCCGATCCTGCGGTATTCGAAGGCCATTTATGGCCGGATTGGTGCGGGATCCCGCTCTGTTTCTAATCCATCGTCCCCCGTGTCAGCATCCTCTTCCGGACCTTTTCGAACCGGAAACGGGTTTCAATCCAGTTATTTGTCGGAGTCATTCATTCATGTCGGCTAAACAACCCAATCGCAAACCTGCCGGTAAGCGCAAAGAATCAGATGCCAGTGCCCAGGAAGGCCGTGAGCGCAAACGCGCCGCCAAGCGCAAGGGCTTGAAGGCAGGATCCCGCCAGCAGGTCGAGCAGGCCGGCAAGAATAGTGGAACCAAACAGGCCAAGGATCCGCGCATCGGCTCCCGCAAGCCGGTTGCCCTGATCGTGGAAGAGAAGAGCAGCAAGCCGGTCGCACCCAAGCAGATCAAAGAGAAGAAGCTGGTGATGACGCCGGAGCAGGAACTGGCCTCCATCGAGAATGATGATCGCCTGAATGACCTGCTGGATCGGCTCGATGCCGGTGAGACCCTGGAAGCAACCGAGCAGGCCTGGGTCGATCAGCGGGTTGACCGCTATCAGGAGCTGATGGACGAGCTTGGCATCATCGACACCGATGATGACGAAGACGAGGCTGATTTTGATGAGGCCGACTTTGACGAGCCGAGCCAGCCAGCCTCCGAAGAGGAGCTGTGGGATCGTTTCACCCAGGTCGACTATCAGCCAGAGCCCAAGCCTGAGCCGAAGAAAAAGTGATGAGTGGATGGATGCTGGCCGCCTTGTTGGGCGGCCTGATTTTGTTGGGACTGGCCTGGTATGCCGGTACCCTGCTGGCGCGTCTCAAGCGCCAGCACGACAGCCAGCAGCAGGCTATCGCGGCCCGCAATGAGCGGATCCTCGAGAGTGTCAGGGTGATTGCCCATGCGGTACGGGATGGTCAGTGCGACTACTCCGAGGGCGCCATCCGGTTGACCAATCTGCTGGATGCGTTGCAGATCAAGGGCGGTCGCGCCTTTGCCGGCGAGTTTCCGGGTTTGTACGGTCTCTACGAGAAGGTGAAGGAGATGCCGACTCATGAGGCGAGACGGGCCCTCAAACGCAATGAAGTCATGAAGATGGATCTCGAACGCAGTGGCTATGAGGCCGAGCTGGAGGCGCAGATCCTCGAGGATGTGGCCAGACTGAAGGATTTTCAGTTAAGCCGGTGAGCCGATAACAAAAAGAGGAAGCAAGCGTGCAAGCAGAACAGATTGTGTGGGATCAGGCCCTGATCGAGAAATATAACTACAGCGGTCCGCGTTATACCTCCTATCCCACCGCGCTGGAGTTCAACGAGCGTTTCGGTTATCCGGACTTCGTCCAGGCCGCGAGCCAGTATCCGGCGCGCAACCTGTCGCTCTACGTGCATATCCCCTTCTGTCACAAGCTCTGCTACTACTGCGGCTGCAACAAGGTGATCACCCGTCACCGTCACAAGGCCGATCAGTACCTCGATTTCCTCGAGCAGGAGATCAAGGCGCAGGCCCCGCTGTTCAAGCAGCGGCTGGTGACCCAGCTGCACTGGGGCGGCGGCACGCCCACCTATCTGGATGAACCCCAGACTCGCCGGCTGATGGCCATGTTGCGGGAGCATTTTCACTTCGCCGAAGAGGGCGAAATCAGCATCGAGGTGGATCCGCGGGAGATCGAGCTCTCCATGCTGGATGTGCTGCGGGAAATCGGCTTCAACCGTATCAGCCTCGGCGTGCAGGACTTCAACAAGGAGGTCCAGGTCGCGGTCAACCGCGAGCAGGACAACGACTTCATCCGCGCCATGCTGGAGCGGGCCCGCGAACTGGGCTTTCGTTCCACCAACCTGGATCTCATCTACGGTCTGCCGCACCAGAACCGGGAGAGCTTCCATCACACTCTGGAAGAGGTGCTCAAGACCGACCCGGCCCGCCTCTCCATCTTCAACTATGCCCACCTGCCGAGCCGTTTTGCCGCCCAGCACAAGCTAAAAGAGGCGGACATGCCGGTGCCGCAGGAAAAACTGGCCATGCTGCAGGACACCATCGCCTTCCTGACCGGCCGTGGTTATCAGTTCATCGGCATGGATCACTTCGCCAAGCCGGACGACGAGCTGGCAGTGGCCCAGCGTGAGGGCAAGCTGCACCGCAACTTCCAGGGCTATACCACCCAGGGGGATTGCGATCTGCTGGGGCTGGGAGTCTCCTCCATCAGCATGATCGGTGATGCCTATTCCCAGAACCAGAAAGAGCTCAAGGCCTACTATGGTCAGGTGGAAACGCTGGGGCATGCCCAGTGGAAGGGGTGCTCTCTCAATCAGGACGACCTGATCCGCCGGGAGGTGATCAAGCGCCTCATCTGCGATTTTCGCCTGAACTTTGCCGCCGTCGAGCAGGCCCATGGCCTGGTGTTCAAGGAGTACTTCGCGGAGGATCTCAAGCTGTTGCAGACCTTCATCGATGACGGCCTGGTGCGGATGACCGAAGAGGGGCTGGAGGTGGTCTCCACCGGTCAGCTGCTGATCCGCAACATCTGCATGTGCTTCGATGTCTACCTGCGGAGCAAGGCGCGCCAGCAGCAGTTCTCCCGGGTGATCTAAGCCGGTCGATGTCGTTGGGAAATAAAAAAACCGCCTCTCGGCGGTTTTTTTATTGGGCTTGGCTTCACTCAGCGGCGGGCTGCGCGGGCGCTCAGCTCGGCCTTCTCGGCCTCGCTCAGGAAGGCCAGGGTCAGGCCGTTTTGCTGGGCGGTGCGGATCTCGCTCACCGTCATGCCGGCAGCCGGGGCCGCCACCTCGTATTCGTGGGGCAGGTCGATGCCTTCCACCGCCGGGTCGTCGGTGTTGAGGCAAGCCAGCACGCCGGCGGCCAGGAACTGGCGGATCGGGTGCTCGGTCAGGCTCGTCACCGTGGTGGTCTGAACGTTGGAGGTGAGGCAGGACTCGATGCCGATGCGGTGCTCGGCCAGATAGGCCATCAGGGCCGGATCCTGAATGGCTTTGACGCCGTGGCCGATACGTTCGGCACCCAGCTCGCGAATGGCCTGCCACATGCTCTCGGGGCCGGCGGCTTCACCGGCGTGTACGGTGACGCGCATGCCCGCATCACGCACCCGGCGGAAGTGGTCGGTGAACAGCTCGCCCGGGAAGCCCAGCTCGTCGCCGGCCAGATCGATGGCGACCAGCCGCTCACGATGGGCCAGGCAGGCATCCAGCTCTTGTTTGCACTGCTCGGTGCCGAAGGTGCGGCTCATGATGCCGATCAGGTTGGTCTTGATGCCGAAGTCGCGGCTGCCAGCCGCCACGCCGTCGATGATGGCTTCGACCACGCCCTGCGGGTGCAGCTTGTGGGCCATCGCTATGTAGGCCGGGCTGAAACGCAGCTCGGCATAGTCGATGCCGGCGCGCAGCAAGTCTTCCACGTTTTCGTAGGCGACCCGGCGGCAGGCGTCGTAGTCAGCCAGCACGGCCACGCCCCAGTCCAGCTTCTTGAGGAAGGCGACCAGGCTCGGTTCATTCTCGACGATCTGCACATGAGGGCGCAGCGCCTCCAGCTCGAAGGCGGGCAGTTGAATGTTGTGCTGACGGCCCAGCTCGAGGATGGTCTGCGGGCGGATGTTGCCGTCCAGATGGCGGTGCAGGTCGGTCAGGGGAAGAGATCTGTCAATCATGATGGCGCCTTCTTCGAGTCGGGTGTGAAAGCCTGCCATTCTAGGCAGGGATCTCAAAAAAGATACCCCGTTTGAAATCAAACGGGGTCTTATTGGTCGGTGTTTTGCCAAGGCGTGATGGGAATCGTTTTTCCCAAGGACTCAGGAGAGGTCGAGCTCCTTCAGCTTGCGGGTGAGGGTGTTGCGCCCCCAACCGAGCAGCCGTGCCGCCTCCTGCTTGTGACCATGGGTATGGTCCAGCGCGGTTTCCAGCATGATCCGTTCGAACTGGGGCAGGGCATCGGCCAGGATGTCGGTCTCCCCCAGCGCCAGTTTGGCGGCGACCCAGTCCTGCAACTGCTGCTGCCAGCCGCCGGACAGGGCCGGCTGACCCGGTTCGGCGGTGCTGGTGATGGGGGTCAGCAGTTCGGTGGGCAGATCGCTCACCAGCACCTCCTGGCCCGAGGCCATCACGGTGAGCCAGCGGCAGACGTTCTCCAGCTGGCGCACGTTGCCCGGCCAGGGCAGGCGGCTGATGTAGGCCTGGGTATCCGGATGCAGGCTCTTGGCCTCCACGTTCAGCTCCTTGGCTGCCCGCAGCAGGAAGTGCTGGGCCAGCTGGGGAATGTCCTCACGCCGCTCCTTGAGGGCGGGAATGTGGATCCGGATGACATTGAGGCGGTGGAACAGGTCTTCCCGAAATTCGCCGTCGGCCACCCGCTTCTCCAGATTCTGGTGGGTGGCAGCGATGATCCGCACATCCACCTGCACCGGCTGATGGCCGCCGACCCGGTAGAACTGGCCGTCGGCCAGTACCCGCAGCAGCCGGGTCTGCACATCCAGCGGCATGTCGCCGATCTCGTCGAGAAACAGGGTGCCGCCGTCGGCCTGTTCGAAGCGGCCGTGGCGAATGTTGTTGGCGCCGGTGAAGGCCCCTTTCTCATGGCCGAACAGTTCCGATTCGATGAGATCTTTCGGGATGGCGGCCATGTTGAGGGCGATGAAGTTCTTGTGGGCGCGCGGGCTGTGCTTGTGCAGGGCGTGGGCAACCAGCTCCTTGCCGGTACCGCTCTGGCCGTTGATCAGTACCGAGATGCTGGAGCGCGACAGCCGGCCGATGGCCCGGAACACCTCCTGCATCGCCGGTGCCTCGCCAATGATCTCCGGGCTGCTGGCCGGATCCTGCTGGCGTGCCTTGCGTTTGGTGCGTTGCTCCTTGAGGTGATTCTCGGCGCGACGCACCAGAGTGACCGCCTCGTCGATGTCGAATGGCTTGGGCAGGTATTCGAAGGCGCCGCGCTGGTAGGCGTTGACCGCGCTGTCGAGATCCGAGTGGGCGGTCATGATGATGATGGGCAGATCGGCCTGGCGGCGATGGATCTGCTCAAGCAGGCTGAGGCCGTCGATGCCGGGCATGCGGATGTCGGAGAGGATCACGTCTGGCGAGCGCATCTCCAGCGAGCTCAGCAGCGCCTCGCCATCGGCGAAGCTCTCGCACTCGAAACCTTCACTGCCGAGGGTGCGCTCCAGCACCCAGCGGATAGAACTGTCGTCATCGACGATCCACACTTTTGCTGTCATGACGTTCCCTTATTTGCGAAGCGGTAGAAAGATGGTGAATTCGGTGTGGCCGGGCCAGCTGATGCAATCGATCCGCCCCTTGTGCTGGTCGATCAGGTTCTGGGCGATGGAGAGGCCGAGCCCGGTGCCCCCCTCCTTGCCGGTGATCATCGGATAGAAGAGGGTGTCGCGGATGGCGTCCGGGATGCCGGGGCCGTTGTCGATGATCTTGATCTCGGCAGCCAGCCGGTAGCGCTGGCCGTGGATGGTGATCTGGAACGCGGTGCGGGTCTTGATGCGGATGAGGCCGGTCTGCTCGCCGATGGCCTCGGCGGCGTTGCGCACCATGTTGAGGAAGGCCTGCTGCAGCTGGTCCGGCTCCATCTCGAACTCCGGGATGCTGGGATCGTAATCCCGCTCGATGCGCACCGTCGGTGGCAGCTCCAGCTCTACCAGTCGGCGCACCTGCTCCAGCACCGAGTGCACGTTGTGCATCTGGTGGCGACCCGGGCGCTGGGGGCCGAGCAGCCGGTCGACCAGCACCCGCAGCCGGTCGGCCTGTTCGATGATGATGCCGGTGTATTCGCGCAGGGCGGGATCGGGCAGCTCCTTTTGCAGCAGCTGGGCCGCGCCGCGCAAACCACCTAAGGGATTCTTGATCTCGTGGGCCAGGCCGCGTACCAGCTCCTTGGCCGCCTGCTGCTGGGCATGCTGCTGCAGCTCCTGGCTGATCTTCTTCTGCTGGTCGATCTTGCGCAGCTCCACCACCATCAGCCGCTGCTCATGATCGGCCAGCGGGCTGACGCTCATCTCCACCAGTCTGGGCTCTCCTTCCACCACCAGGGTGACTTCGCTGTCGGTGAAGCCTTGTCCCGAGCTGAGGCACTGCTTGAGCCGCTGCAGATCGAGGGAAATATGCTCCAGCAGGTGGGGCAGTTCGATACCGATCAGCCGGCGCTGACTGAGGGAGAGCAACTGCTCGGCGGCCGGGTTGACGAACTGAATGCAGAGCCGTTCATCCATCAGGATGACGGCGGTCAGCAAGTTATCGAGCAGTATCTTGGCTTGATCCGGGCGGGTTGGCACAGGTTTCTCCCTAAAACGGTGCTATACACCAGCAATGCACCAATGTGGTGCATTTAGTCTACCCGTATCGAGGCACAGGATCACCCCTTGTTGTTGAGGGGGGTCACTTTGGGTGCAGGATTGATGCTGGCCCGGTGCAGGTAGAAGGTGACTGGCTTGGATTTAGCAAGGATCGTACCGTCTTTGGCGAGCAGCTCGAGCTGGGCCTCATGGGCACCGCGATCGAGGTTTTCGACCCGGATGGCGAGCGAGTTTTTAACGATGGGGGCCGCCTTGCCGTCTAGGGTCAGGCGCACATCGTACTGGGTCGGCGGTTGGGGGCTGATCTGACCCTGAAACACCACGTTGCCGGTGTTGTCGCGCAGGGTGCTGCCCTGTTCCGGGGAGAGCAGCTCGATCACCAGCTTGGCCGCTTCCTTCTCTTTCTTGGCATCGACGCCGGTGAGGCTGTTGAAGTTGTCAACTTGCACCGAGCGGGGTGAACTGCCGATGAAGGGGGCGACGCGCAGATCGACCTCCTTGGCTTTCTGGCCGGGGGGAGGGGCATCCGTGTAGTGAACGACCCCCTGGCTGTCGGTCCAGGAGTATACCTTGGCAGCCTGGGCGCCGGTGGCGGTCAGCAGCAACAGGCTCAGCATCCATACTGGGTTGGCGTTTTTCATCCATCTCTCCTTGACGGGATTTTGCTTAATCCTATCAGAGAAAAAACCCGCCTGTCGGCGGGTTTGGTCAAGTTCTGAGCTGGCTTCCGGATTAAACGGAGTAGTACAGTTCGAACTCCAGCGGGTGCGGGGTCATGCGCACGCGGTCAACGTCCTGCTGCTTCAGCTCCAGGTAGGAGTTGATGAAGTCGTCGCTGAACACGCCACCGCGGGTCAGGAACTCGCGATCCGCATCCAGCGCGGCCAGGGCTTCGTCCAGAGAGCCGGCCACGGTCGGCACTTCGGCAGCTTCTTCCGGCGGCAGGTCATACAGGTTCTTATCCATGGCATCGCCCGGATGGATCTTGTTGATGATGCCGTCCAGACCGGCCATCAGCTGGGCTGCGAAGGCCAGGTACGGGTTGGCAGCCGGATCCGGGAAGCGGACTTCGATGCGGCGAGCTTTCGGGCTCGGCACGACCGGGATACGGATGGAGGCAGAGCGGTTGCGGGCAGAGTAGGCCAGCATGACCGGTGCTTCATAACCCGGTACCAGACGCTTGTAGGAGTTGGTGGTCGGGTTGGCGAAGGCGTTGATGGCTTTGGCGTGCTTGATGATGCCGCCGATGTAGTGCAGCGCCATCTCGGACAGACCGCCGTACAGGTCACCGGCGAACAGGTTGACGCCGTTCTTGGCCAGGGATTGGTGGCAGTGCATGCCGGAGCCGTTGTCACCGAACATGGGTTTCGGCATGAAGGTGACGGTCTTGTTGTAGGCGTGGGCCACGTTGTGGATCACGTACTTCAGTACCTGCACTTCATCCGCTTTCAGGGTGAGGGTGTTGAAACGGGTCGCGATCTCGTTCTGACCGGCAGTCGCCACTTCGTGGTGGTGAGCTTCAACGACCTGGCCCATCTCTTCCAGCACCAGACACATGGCGGCACGGATGTCCTGAGAGGAGTCAACCGGCGCGACCGGGAAGTAGCCACCCTTGACGAAAGGACGGTGACCCTTGTTGCCGTGCTCGTAATCGGTACCGGAGTTCCAGGCTGCTTCTTCGGATTCGATCTTCACGAAGCTGTGGCCCATGGTGTTCGAGAAGGTGATGTTGTCGAACATGAAGAATTCCGGCTCCGGCCCGAACAGCACGGTGTCGGCGATGCCGCTGGACTTCAGGAAGTCTTCGGCACGCTTGGCGATGGAGCGCGGATCGCGGTCGTAGCCCTGCATGGTGGCCGGTTCCAGCACGTCACAGACGATGTTCAGGGTGGTCTCTTCGGTGAACGGATCTAGTTTGGCGGAGGCCGCATCCGGCATCAGCACCATGTCTGATTCGTTGATGCCCTTCCAGCCGCCGATGGAGGAGCCATCGAACATCTTGCCGTCTTCGAAGAAATCTTCGTCAACCTGATGGGAAGGGATGGATACGTGCTGCTCTTTACCCTTGGTGTCGGTAAAGCGCAGGTCGACAAACTTGACTTCGTGTTCCTGGATCAGGGCCAAAACGTTCTGGGCTGACATGCTAAGTAACCTCCGGTGTTAAAACTCTTAGGGTGAATGCGTCATCACATTCACATAAGCCAGTATCGTGCCAAGTTTGTGACAGCTTGATTTCAGGGCATTTGGGGCTATAAGCCAGCCCTGAGACCCGCCATCTCAGCGCGTTACGCATCAAAGTAGTGCATCCATGGATCGTTTTGGTGCACTAAAATGGTGCGCGTTATACGGTCAGCCCCCATCTAAGCAGGCTTTGATCGGAAGGTCTATGATCCTGATCCCCTGTTGTGCGCGAATGTACTGCAATTCTGCTAGGCAGATCACAAAGGCGAGAGTACAATTAGCGCCCAATTTTACCCGGTGATTGAGGCGAGAATGTTAGAGAATTTACGCAATATTGCGATTATTGCGCACGTTGACCACGGCAAAACGACTCTGGTTGATAAGCTGCTGCAGCAGTCCGGCACCCTGGACCGCTCCACGGAAGGCCAGGAACGGATCATGGACTCCAATGATCTGGAACGGGAACGTGGCATCACCATTCTCGCCAAGAACACTGCGATCCGCTGGAACGACTACCGCATCAACATCGTTGATACCCCGGGTCACGCCGACTTCGGTGGTGAGGTAGAGCGCGTACTGTCCATGGTTGACTCCGTGCTGCTGCTGGTTGATGCCGTTGACGGCCCGATGCCACAAACCCGTTTCGTGACCCAGAAGGCATTCGCCCAGGGTCTGAAGCCGATCGTGGTCATCAACAAGATCGACCGTCCGGGTGCTCGTCCTGACTGGGTAATGGATCAGGTATTCGATCTGTTCGACAACCTGGGTGCCACCGACGAACAGCTGGACTTCAAAGTTGTTTACGCCTCTGCACTGAACGGTTGGGCCACCATGGATCAGGACGTTGAGTCCGATAATATGGAACCGCTGTTCCAGGCCATCGTCGACAACGTGGAAGCGCCCAAGGCTGATGCCGATGGTGGTTTCCAGATGCAGATCTCCCAGCTGGACTACAACTCCTATGTTGGCGTCATCGGCATCGGCCGCATCACCCGTGGTCGCGTGAAGACCAACCAGCAGGTCACCATCGTCGGTGCCGACGGCAAGTCCCGTACCGGCAAGGTCGGTCAGGTGCTGGGTTATCTGGGTCTGTCCCGTACCGAAGTGGCCGATGCGCAAGCTGGCGACATCATCGCCATCACCGGTCTGGGCGAGCTGAAGATCTCCGACACCATCTGTGACAACGGCGCCGTTGAAGCGCTGCCGCCGCTCTCCGTTGACGAACCGACCGTGAACATGACCTTCCAGGTCAACACCTCACCGTTCGCCGGTAAAGAGGGCAAGTTCGTGACCTCCCGCAACATCCTGGAGCGTCTGAACCAGGAGCTGGTCCATAACGTGGCCCTGCGCGTGGAAGAGACCGATGATCCGGACAAGTTCCGTGTCTCTGGCCGTGGTGAACTGCACCTGTCCATCCTGATCGAAAACATGCGTCGCGAAGGTTACGAGCTGGCGGTATCCCGTCCGGAAGTTATCCTGCGCACCGTAGATGGCGTTCTTCAAGAACCGTTCGAAACCGTAACTGTGGACGTGGAAGAAGCACACCAGGGTTCCGTGATGGAGCAACTCGGCCTGCGTAAGGGCGAGATGACCAACATGACCCCGGATGGCAAGGGCCGTGTTCGCCTTGACTTCATGATCCCGAGCCGTGGCCTGATCGGCTTCCAGACCGAGTTCATGACCCTGACCTCAGGTACCGGTCTGCTGTACCACACCTTCGACCACTACGGTCCGCACAAGGGTGGCAGCATCGGCGAGCGTCAGAACGGCGTGCTGATCTCCAACGCTACCGGCAAGGCGCTGACTTATGCCCTGTTCGGTCTGCAAGACCGCGGTCGTCTGTTCATCGGTCACGCGACCGAAGTGTACGAAGGCCAGGTGATCGGTATTCACTCCCGTTCCAACGACCTGACCGTGAACTGCCTGAAGGGCAAGCAGCTGACCAACATGCGTGCCTCCGGTACCGACGAAGCCCAGGTGCTGACTCCGCCGATCCGCATGTCGCTGGAACAGGCTCTGGAGTTCATCGACAACGATGAACTGGTCGAAGTCACTCCGAAGAGCATCCGTATCCGCAAGAAACTGCTGACCGAGATGGATCGCAAGCGCGCCGGTCGTGCTTGATATCTGTTCATCGACAGACAGAGAGAGGCCTTCGGGCCTCTTTTTTTATGCCTGTTCGCCGCAGGCAGGCGGCTGCAGGTGCCGGTGCGAGTCGCATCCGGCCGGCCCATGGGTGGTCAAATGACCATGCTATCTGACACAATGCCTGCACTATGAAGACGTTGGGAGCGACAATGCAGCAGAAATTCGGTGGCCGTCTTGGCCATGCCCTCTCTTTTTTACGCCACGATGGCGGCCACTTTGCCCAGTTCGTCTGGGGCCGTTTCCAGCAGGACAGGCTGACGGTCACCGCCGGCTATCTGGCCTATGTGACCCTGCTCTCTCTGGTGCCCATGATCGCCGTGGTATTCGGCATGATGTCGGCCTTTCCGGTGTTTCAGAGCCTGAAGCAGGCGATGGAGCAGTTCGTCTATCACAACTTCGTGCCCACCGCTGGCGAGATGCTCAAGGAGTACATCGACGGCTTCGTGGCCAACGCCACCAACACCACAGCAGTCGGCATCGGCGCCCTGATCGTGGTGGCGCTGATGCTGATCTCGGCCATCGACAAGAACCTCAACTACATCTGGCGCTCCACCCAGAGCAGGCCGTTGGCCCAGGCATTCGCCATGTACTGGATGATCCTGACGCTGGGGCCCGTGCTTATCGGGGCCAGTATCGCCATCTCCTCCTACATTTTCTCGCTGCGGCTGTTCGGGGCCGAGAGCCTGTTCGGCATCGGCTATCTGTTGCTGCGCGGCCTGCCGTTCCTGTTCTCGGTACTGACCTTCCTGCTGGTCTATACCGTGGTGCCCAACTGCAAGGTGCGGCTGATGCACGCCTTCATCGGGGCCTTGGTGGCGGCGACCCTGTTCGAGCTGGCCAAGCGCGGCTTTGCCATTTACATCACCAACTTCCCCTCCTATCAGGCCATCTATGGCGCGCTGGCGACCATCCCCATCCTGTTTGTATGGGTCTACCTGAGCTGGTTGGTGGTGTTGCTTGGCGCCGAGACCACTGCCTGCCTCGGTGAATATGAGCGGCCTGCCTCAGAAGAGCTGGCTTGAACCTTGTTGTTGGCATTGGCGACCATGCTGTTTGTCTGGGCCTATGTGAACTGCCTGAGCTGGCTGGTAGTGCTGCTGGGGGCCGAGACCACCGCCTGTCTCGGCGAATATGAGCGACCGGGTGCCGATGAGTTGGCCTGAGCCGGTCCCTTGCTGTTAGCATCGACGACCGCCCCCATCAGCAGATGGGGGCGGTCGTTCCGTTTTGAGAGGAGAGGGATGTGATTGCACTGATTCAGCGGGTCAGCGAGGCCAGCGTAACGGTAGAGGGTGAGGTGACCGGGGCCATCGGTCAGGGTCTGCTGGTGCTGCTCGGGGTGGAGCAGGGAGATGACGAGGCCAAGGCCGACAAGCTGCTGCACAAGGTGAGCGGTTACCGCATCTTCTGTGACGAGAATGGCAAGATGAACCTCAACGTGAGCCAGGCTGGCGGCAGCCTGCTGGTGGTCTCCCAGTTCACCTTGGCGGCGGATACCAACAAGGGGATGAGGCCCAGCTTCTCCGGCGGCGCCCATCCGGTCGAGGCCGAGCGGCTGTACGACTACTTCGTGGCGCAGGCCGCTGCCAGCGGCATCCCGACCGCCACCGGCCGCTTCGCCGCCGACATGAAGGTGGCGCTGGTCAATGACGGTCCGGTCACCTTCTGGCTACAGGTCTGACGCCAGCTCGTAGCGGGGGGCCGTGTGCAGCAGGACGTTGCGCAGCCCCGGCACCGGGTAGGGGGTGGTGGGGCCGACCCACTGCTCCAGCAGCATCAGCACCCGGGTCAGCTCGAGGCGGGTGCGCGGCAGCAGGTTGATGATGAGCTCACCGTTCAGGCGGGGGGCTAGCGCCTGATAGATCCGCTCCTGAAACAGCAGCGGCGGGTTGCCGTCCTGGCTGAACAAGTCGAGCAGGATGAGGTCGTACTGCGCCTCGCTCTGTTCCAGAAAGGCGAGGGCATCGGCCTGGTGCAGGGTTGGCGGTCGCTGCGGATGGTGGTCGGGCTGAAAGAACAGCTTATAGAGGGTGATCACCTCTTCGTCGAGGTCGACGCACTCGTGACGGGCATCGGGCCAGCGCCGGTGCAGATGGCGGGTGAGATCGCCGCCCCCCAGCCCCAGTTCGAGGATGCTGCCGGCCTGTTCGGGCAGCAGACAGGCGATCACCTGCTGGTGCGGCAGGCAGAGGGTGGCTGGTTCGGCCAGGGACATGGCCGACTGCACCACGCCGTCGATCTCCAGCCAGCGATGATGGGCATTTTCCTGTACGGTGAGCCGGCGCTGGGGCTTGGCGCTGAGGTGCAATAAGTGGTCGGCTTGGTACGCTTGCAGATTGAAGTCCATGAATTTGCACGGCAAGATGGTTTTCGACCAGTGTAACTCAAGGATGGAACTATGTACCGGGTGGTCACCCCCCAGACGGCAGCCGAACCGGATGCCCATTATCAGTTGAGCTGGGAGGCATGGGAACGCAAGCCCTTCCGTCTGTCCGTCGGCGCTAACTCAAGGATCGCTTTATGTACCGGGTAGCCACTCCTCGAACAGCTGCCGAGTTGGACTCTTACTACCAGCTGAGTTGGGAGGCATGAGTGCGCAAGCCCTTCAATGTGCCCGTCGGCGCTAACTCAAGGATCGCTTTATGTACCGGGTAGTCACTCCTCAAACGGCCGCCGAGCTGGACGCTTACTACCAGTTGCGCTGGGAACTACTGCGTAAACCCTTCAATCTGCCCGTCGGTTCCGAGCGGGATGAATACGATACCGTCGCCATTCACCGGCTGATGCTGGCCCCCGACGGCACGCCCATTGCGGTGGGGCGGCTGTTTGTCGGCGGTGACGAGGCCCAGATCCGCTTCATGGCGCTGCGCCCCGAATTTCGTGGTCAGGGGCTGGGTGCCCGCATGGTGGAAGATCTCGAACAGCTGGCCCGCAGCGAGAAGGTGAAACGGCTGGTGATGAATGCCCGCCAGGAGGCGGTGGAGTTCTACCGCAAGTGCGGCTTTCTGGAGGTGGGGGAAGGCCCCGTCTCCTTCGGCCGCATCCCGCACCGCCAGATGATCAAGTCCCTGAGCCCGCTGCAGACCATCCAGTACCGGCCGGAGTGGTGCCAGGATCTCACTACCCGCTGGTCGCGCGGCATTCCCATCAGCGAGAAGATGGGGGTGCACATCACCCACTACGACGGCCAGACCTTCCACCTCAAGGCCAATCTGGCGGCCAATCTCAACGTGCACGACACCATGTTCGCCGGCAGCATCTACAGCCAGTGCGTGCTGGCGGGCTGGGGCCTGATCTGGCTGCAGCTCAAGGAGGCGGGGTTGGTAGGGGATACGGTGCTGGCGGAGGGCAACATCAAGTACTACCGGCCGGTCAAAGAGGAGCCGGAAGCGCGGGTGGCGCGCGAAGGCATGCCCGCCGTGCTCGAACCGCTCAAGGCCGGTGAATCTGCCAAGTTCAGCCTCAAGATCAAGCTGTTCAGCGGAGACAAGCTGGCGGCCGAGTTCCTCGGGCACTACGTGGTGCAGCCGGTGAAACGGCCGGGCCAGTAGCCCCGCGCTGGTTCCCATCAAACAACAAGGCCTCATCACGAGGCCTTGTTGTTTTCTGTCGGCTAGCCGTTGGCCGCCTGTGCGGCCTGGGCCTTCGGCGCCGGTCGCCAGAGCGGGCTGCTGTTGCCCTGGGGCGGGTAGCGCACGCCGGTCTCCCAGCCGCAGCCGTCCGGTTTTTGCTGGAAGCCCCAGCTGAGGGTCGGCTCGGCGAGCGGCCCGCGCCACTGGCCGAGCAGCTCGGCGCAGTGCTGGCCGTTGAGGACGCCCAGATCCAGCTGCCACTGCTCATTGACCAGATCGACGCTGCCCTGCACCCCCAGCAGGTGGGTGATGGTGGAGGCGCCGGCCTGCTCGATCTTCAGCTGGCCCTGCGCCACCTTGCCTTGCAGCTTGATGCGATAGAAGGGGGTGTCGCCCTCCTGCATCGCCTGCCAGAGCTCGGCCGGGCTGAGGGTTGGCGCCGCTGCCTGCTTGAACCACTGATCCAGCAGCGGATCTATCTTCACCTTGTCCCAGAACGGCTCGGTGGCATCGAGCGCAATGTTCCCCTGCAGGGAGCTGCGCCAGGCGCCCGGGGTGCCGCCGTGCAGCGCCTGCAGATCGGCGCTCAGATCCATCTTGCCGGCGAAGGAGACGGGGGAGTGGAGGATCTTGCCCCACTGCACCAGATCCAGTTTCTCGCCCTTGAGCTGCAACCGGCTGGTCTGGCCCGGCTCGCGTCCCCACTGGCCGCTCAGGCTGAGGCTGCCCTCATCCGGCAGCGAGCTGGTGAGCTTGTTGAGCTGCCAGGAGCCGGCCGTCAGCTCGCCATCCAGCTCGCCGTTGCGGGCGCTGAGGCCGTCCCACACCAGTTCGAACCAGGCGCTCTCGAGGCGGGCCCGGCCCAGCAGCGGCCCCGGCTGGTTGCCGCGCAGGCTGAGATCGGTGAGATAGAACTGCCAGCCGGTCAGCGACAGGGGCAGGGTATCGTCGAAGGAGAGCACCTTGAGCTTGTCGAAGGCCAGCTTGCGGATGTCGATCTGCTGCGGGCGCCAGCGCTGCCAATCCTGCCACCACCCTTCCGGCAGGCTGATGTCCATGCCGCTCAGCGCCATGTCCTTGAGGGTCAGCTTCTGCTGTAGGGGATCGAGGGAGAGCTCCAGGTTGAACACCCCTTCATAGGCCTTGCCCTGCAGCTCGGCATCCAGCTGCTGGGGCGAGAAGGCGACCTTGCCCTGGATGGATTCCAGCTGGAACAGGCCACGGCCGAGATCGCCGAGGGTTCCCGAGAAGTAGCCGCTGGGCGTGCTGCCGGCCTGCCAGTTGAAGGCGGTCAGCTGGCCGTTGAGGTTGTTGAGGGCCAGCTCCTGCTCGATGTCGTTGAAGCTGAGATCTCTGATCTGGCCGAGATCCAGGCTGACCTGGCGCAGGGGGGATTCGGCTTTGGCAAGGGTGCCCCACTCGATGCGCATGCCCTGGGTCTTGAGGTTGTTCAGCCGCAGGCTGCGGGCGGGCCAGTCGAGCACCATGCCGGTTTCGAGCAGACCGTCGAACAGGTTGGCGGTCAGCTTGTCGGTGCTCAGCACCTGCCCCTCCAGCCGGCCGGCCAGGTTGAGGCGGGAGAGTGCCCAGGCCGGGGTCGCCAGCTCATTGATGTTGAGGGTCAGGTTGGCTCGGGGCGGGCGCACCGGATTGAGCAGCTGCCAGTCGCTCAGGGTGGCGTTGAGGCCGCGCAGGGTCAGCCCGTCGCTCTCCAGGCTGAGCCGGTCTATGGTGCTGTCGGCGATGGTGAGGGAGTGCACCGGCAGGCTCGGCAGCTGGTTGGGCAGCGGCAGCTTGATGGCCGGGCGGATGAGATCGAGATGGGCGATGCGCACGTCCCGGTTCAGCCAGTCGATGCTCTCTATCTCGAGATAAATCTTGTCGAGGGTCACGGCGTTGCCGTAACTCACCTGTTCTGCCAGCAGGGTGTAGGGGTGAAGCGGGTTGAATACCAGTCGGCCTATGGTGACGGGCACACCGGTTTGCTGGCTGAGCCAGCCGGCGATGGGCCCCTTGGCCCGCTCGGCGTCGAACAGGCCGAGCCCGACCCAGACAAAGAGCAACAGGAAGGCAAGGGTGTAGAGCAGGCCGCGCAGCCAGGAATTCATCAGTGCTTTCCTCCTGTTTCTGTTGCTTGGTCAGGCATTGGAGTAGTGATCCCGCAGGCCGAGCCAGCGTCGTATCAAGGGTTCGACATGGCTCGGGTGCCTATCCATCAGGCAAGGTGACCATCTTCTGCATCTGCCTTGGTCAAGCATTGGAATAGTGATCCCGTAGGCCGAGCCAGCGCCGTATCAAGGGTTCGACATGGTTTGGGTGGCGGTCCATCAGGAAGCGCGCCATCTTCTGCACCTGCGGGATGAGCGGCTGATCTCGAACCAGATCGGCGATCTTGAGATCGGCCAGGCCGGTCTGGCGGGTGCCGAGCAGCTCGCCCGGGCCGCGCAGCTCCAGATCCCGCTGGGCGATGAGGAAGCCGTCGTTGGTCTCCCGCAGCACCCCGAGCCGGCTCTGGGCCGTCTTGGACAAGGGGGCATGATAGAGCAGCACGCAGTGGGAGGCCACCGAGCCACGCCCGACCCGGCCGCGCAGCTGGTGCAGCTGCGCCAGCCCCAGTCGCTCCGGGTTTTCGATGATCATCAGGCTGGCGTTGGGCACGTCCACCCCCACCTCGATGACGGTGGTGGCGACCAGCAGTTGCAGTATGCCCGCCTTGAACTCTTCCATCACCCGCTGTTTCTCGACCGGCCGCATCCGGCCGTGCACCAGCCCGATGTGCAGGCCGGGCAGCAGGTTCTGCAGCTCGGCGGCGGTGTCCTCGGCGGCCTGGCACTCCAGCACCTCCGACTCCTCGATCAGGGTGCAGACCCAGTAGGCCTGCTTGCCCTCCTCGCAGGCCAGTCTGACCCGTTCGATCACGTCCTGGCGGCGGCTGTCGGGCAGCGCCACCGTGGTGATAGGGGTGCGGCCCGGCGGCAGCTCGTCGATGATGGAGGTATCGAGGTCGGCATAGGCGGTCATCGCCAGGGTGCGGGGAATGGGGGTGGCGGTCATGATCAGCTGATGGGGATGTACCCCTTCCCGCTCCCCTTTTTCCCGCAGGGCGAGGCGCTGATGCACGCCGAATCTGTGTTGTTCGTCGATGATGACCAGGGCGAGGCGCTGGAACACCACCTGCTCCTGGAAGATGGCGTGGGTGCCCACCACCATCTTGACGCTGCCGTCGGCGATGGCGGCCAGCGCTTCTTCTCGTGCCTTGCCCTTCTGCTTGCCCGCCAGCCAGCCGACCCCGATGCCGAGCGGTTCCAGCCACTTGGCGAAGTTGATGGCGTGCTGTTCGGCCAGCAGTTCGGTCGGCGCCATCAGCCCCACCTGACAGCCGTTGCCGATGGCCTGCAGGGCGGCCAGCGCCGCGACCAGCGTTTTACCTGAGCCCACGTCCCCCTGCACCAGCCGCATCATGGGGTGGCTCTGTTGCAAATCCCGGCCGATCTCCGCCACCACCCGGTTCTGGGCGCCGGTGGGGGTGAACGGCAGGGCGCTGAGCAGCTGTTCTACCAGCGCCGGGGCCGGCTTGAGGGCGCGGGCCAGTTGGGTTTGTGCCTGGGCCCGTACCTTCAAGACCGAGAGGTTGTGGGCCAGCAGCTCCTCCAGCACCAGCCGCTGCTGGGCCGGGTGCTGGCCGCTCTCGAGCAGGACCAGCGCCACCGAGGGGGGCGGACGATGCAGCAGCTTCAGGGCCGCGGCCAGATCGATCTGCTGGGGGTAGAGACCGGCGGGCAGCAGCTCCTCCACCCCGTAGAGGTCGAGCTGGGTCAGCGCCTGATCGGTGAGGCTGCGCAGGGTGAGCTGGCGCAGCCCTTCGGTGGTCGGGTAGACGGGGGTGAGCGCCTCTTCGGTCTGGCCGGCCTGCTCCTCACCGAGCAGCTTGTACTCGGGGTGGGCCATCTCCAGCCCGTATTTGCCGGGACGCACCTCGCCGAAGCAGCGCATCAGCCGGCCCGGGCTCAGGCTGTTCTTCTGGGCTGCGGTGAAGTTGAAGAAGCGCAGGGTGAGGGTGCCGGTGCCGTCGCTGATGCGGCAGACCAGCATGCGACGGCGCCTCATCACCAGCTGAGTGTCCTGGATCTCCCCCTCGACGGCGCCGTGCAGGCCGGGCGGCAGATCGCCGATGGGCCACACCTGGGTGCGGTCCTCGTAGCGCAGGGGGAGGTGGAACAGCAGATCCTGCACCGTGGCCAGCCCCAGCCGCTCGAGCTTTTCCTGCATCTTGCTGCCGACGCCCTTGAGGCTGTCGAGGGAGATTTTATCCAATTTCATCAATTAGATGCCCGAAAACACTGTAAATATGTCCAGATGATAGGGTTTATTGCTGTCTCGACGCAAGCCGCGTCGTGCGGTTGGGGCTCGGCTGGTGGGGGGCGGGGCCCCCAATGACAAGGGCCTGCCGATGTACGGCAGGCCCTTGTGAGGATCCTCGATGGCGTGAGGCGCGCCGGTCAGATGATGCGCTTGAGCAGGATATGGGCCTTGACCCTGTGGATCCGGGCCAGCAGCTTGCGCACCTGATCAGGGTAGTCCTGGATCTGCTCGATCTGATCGAAGTGGCTGATGCGCTTGGTGTTGGCCAGGATGTTTTCGCGTTCGGCGTTGAACTGGGGGCGCAGCAGGTGACGGCGATCGTAGACCAGCAGGCCGTTCTCCAGATCCAGCGCCCAGGCGCGGGGATTGAGGTTGTTGCCGGTGAGCAGGGCCCACTCGTCATCCACGAAGATCCCCTTGAGGTGGTAGGAGTTGCGCTCGCAGCACCAGAGCATCAGGTTGAGACGGCCGGCATCGATGTGATGCTGGTTGCGCTCGGCGAACTTGCGCAGGTTGGTCTCGTACAGATAGGGCAGACCGCCGATGGTGGAGAATTTCTCCTCCGGCGGAATGAAGAAGTCGTTGGCGGTCTTGTCGCCCACCACGATCGTTACCTTGCAGCCGCGCTTGAGCAGGGCCTCGATATCCTTGTTCAACTCCTTGGGCGGGTTGAAGTAAGGGGTGCAGATGAAGATCTCCCGCTCGGTGGCCCGCACCAGGGTACGGATCATCTTGTTGAGCTGGTTGCCGCGCTTGCCCAGGCCGCTCATCGGGGTGATGGCCACCTCCTGGCTATTGACCGGCATGGTGTCGAAGCGGTACTGGCCGAGGCGCAGGTTGTGCTTGAAGCGGCGGATCGGCCCCTTCAGCTGCTTGGCGCTGGGGATGTCGGTGCGATCCAGCCGCTGCACCGCCTCGCTGCGCAGGAACAGGTCATCCACGTAGTTGACCATGCTGCGGGTCAGCTCCGGGCTGGTGATCTGGTGATAGCGGTCGAAACGGTAGCGATCCTGCTGGTGCAGGTAGATGTCGTTGAGACTGGCACCGGAGTAGAGCAGGGTGTCATCGAAGATGAAGCCCTTGAGGTGCAGTACCCCGAGCAGCTCACGCCCCTTCACCGGCACGCCGTAGATGGCGATCTGGTGCTCGTGGCGGGCGGCCATCTCCTGATACATCAGGTGGTTGCCGCCTTGCTTGCCCTTGCCGATCAGGCCGCGCTGGGCGCGGTGGAAGTCGACGAACACCTTGACGTCGAGGGCCGGGTTGCGCTGCTTGGCGGCGTAGAGGGCGGAGAGGATCTCCCGTCCCGCCTCGTCATCCTGCAGATAGAGCGCCACCAGATAGATACGCTGACGCGCGCTGGCGATGAGCGAAAGGATCCGGCTCTTGAAGTCCTTGGCGCTGTTGAGCACTTCAAACTGGTCTGCGGCGACGGCGATCTGGGGCAGGCGCGCCAGCAGCTGTCGATAATGTGCCGATGAATGCATAGAGAAACCTGAAATCACTGCGTTAAGCGTTCCACTCGGAGCGATGGATAGGCGATTCTAGCAATCTCGCCCTGTTAGCCAAAGAAAGAATCGTCATAAAGATGAAAAAGGCCTCACATTGGAGGCCTTTTTCCGCACGGTTGCGATCAGAGGAAGCTGTAGATGATCATCGCCATCACGCCGCCGGTGGTGCCGATGATGGTCTCCATCACGGTCCAGGTCTGCAGAGTCTGCTTCTCGGTGAGACCGAGGTAGCGGTTGGCCAGCCAGAAGCCGGAGTCATTGACGTGGGAGAGCACGATGGCCCCGCCGCCGATGGCGATGGTGACCGCCGCCAGCTGGGCGCCGTTCAGGCCGAGCGGCTCCAGCATCGGCAGCACCAGACCGCAGGCGGTCAGCATGGCGACGGTGGCGGAACCCTGAATGACCCGCACCGCGGCCGCCAGAATGAAGGCCAGCGCGACGATGGGCAGGCCGGAGTCAGCCAGCATGTTGCCAAGGGCGGCACCGACGCCGGAATCCACCAGGATCTGCTTGAACACGCCACCGGCACCGGTCACTAGGATGATGACGCCGGCCGGCTGGATGGCGCTGTTGCAGACGTTCATCACTTCGTCACGGGACATGCCGCGACGGATCCCCAGCAGGTAGAAGGCGGCCAGGCAGGCGACCATGATGGCAGTGAAGGGGTGGCCGATGAACTCCAGCCAGCCGTGCAGGGGTGTGCCGGCCTCGACGAAGCGGCCAACGATGGTCTTGAGACCGATCAGCAGCAGCGGCAGACCGATGAGGCCCATGGCCAGCCCGAAGGATGGCAGGTTCTTGCCGTCGTCGTGGGCGCTGCTCTGGGCGTCGGCCGGCAGCGGCACGTCGACCACCTTGCTGATCAGCTCGCCAAACAGCGGGCCGGCCAGGATCAGGGCCGGAACGGCGGCGATCAGGCCGAACAGGATCATGTAGCCGAAGTCGGCGCCCAGCTGGGACGCCACCAGGATGGGGCCCGGCGCCGGGATCAGGAAGGCCTGGCAGGTGGCGATGCCCGCCAGCAGGGCGATGCCGATCTTCACCACGCTGCCGCCACCACGGCGGACGATGGCGAAGGCGACGCCGATCAGCAGCACAACGGCCACGTCGAAGAACAGCGGCAGTGCGCAGACGAAGCCGGTCAGCGCCATGGCCCAGTTGGCGCGCTTGACGCCGAACTTGCCGAGCAGGGTATGGGCCACCCGGTCGAGGGCGCCGGTGACTTCCATCACCTTGCCGAACATGGCGCCCAGTGCCACCACCACGGCGACGAAGCCGAGGGTGCCGCCCATCCCTTTCTGGATGGTGGCGGCGATGTCGGCCGGGTTCATGCCGGCGGCGAGCCCCGCCACCATGGAGACCAGGATGAGGGAGACGACCGCGTGCAGGCGGGCCTTCATCACCAGAAAGAGCAGCAGCACGATGGAGCCGGCGGCCGTCATGATCAGGGAGAGGTCAGACATTGTTGTGCATTCCTTGTTCCAAGTTCAGTGTCGACACCCTGCCGATCCGTCGGCAGACCATATCTTTATGATTTATTTAGATTTATGGCCAGGGCTCAAACTCGATTGCCCAGGTGACTATGAGTGCGCTCAGTCTGTGGCAGACTTCACAATTCTTGTTGTTACCGGTAACATGTTACCGGTAACGTGCTAAGTTAGAACCCATCAGCAGCACGTTTTTTGAAAAATGAGATAGAGGTCAAACAATGGCGGGTAAGAGCATTATCGTGATGGGTGTATGTGGTAGCGGCAAGTCCAGCGTGGGCCTCAAGGTGGCCAGCGTGCTGGGCGCCAAGTTCATCGACGGTGATGATCTGCACCCCAGGGCCAACATCCAGAAGATGGCCGGCGGCAACCCGCTCAACGACGAGGACCGCGCCCCCTGGCTGGAGCGGATCCGCGACGCGGCCTACAGCCTGGAGCAGAAAAACGAGGTGGGCGTCATCGTCTGCTCGGCCCTCAAGAAGCAGTACCGCGACCAGATCCGTGAAGGTAACGAGTCTGTCAGCTTCCTCTTCCTCGACGGCAGCCAGCCGCTGATCCTCGAGCGGATGCGGGCCCGCAAGGGCCACTTCATGCGCGAAAGCATGGTACAAAGTCAGTTCGATACCCTGGAGCGCCCGGACGGCGAAGCCGGTGTATTCCACATCGATATCGACGGCACCTTCGAACAGGTGGTTGATCGCGCCGTCACAGCATTGGAGCAATCCCAATGATCCATCAGGTCATTTCCAGCGTCACCGCCCGCATTCGCGAGCGCAGTGCCGCCCGTCGCCAGGCCTTCCTGGCCCGCATCCAGCGTCAGGCCGATCAGGGCAAGACCCGTGCCGCGCTGGCCTGCGGCAACCTGGCCCACGCCGTGGCCGCCTCCAGCTGTGACGAGAAGGGGCGTATCCTCGACATGACCCGCGCCAACGTCGGCATCGTCACCGCCTACAACGACATGCTGAGCGCCCATCAGCCCTATCAGGGCTATCCGGACATCATCAAGGCCGCGCTGGCCGAGCTGGGCCACAGCGCCCAGGTGGCCGGCGGCGTGCCCGCCATGTGCGACGGCGTGACCCAGGGGCAGCCGGGGATGGACATGTCCCTGTTCTCCCGCGATCTGATCGCCCAGGCGACCGCGCTGTCGCTCTCCCACAACACCTTCGATGCCACCCTGCTGCTCGGCATCTGCGACAAGATAGCGCCGGGCCAGATCATGGGGGCGCTCTCCCACGCTCACCTGCCCACCGCCTTCGTGCCCGCCGGCCCGATGGCGAGCGGCATCAGCAACGACGAGAAGGTGAAGGTGCGCCAGCAGTACGCCGCCGGCGAAGTGGGCCGTGACGCCCTGCTGCAGATGGAGTGCGGTGCCTACCACGCGGCAGGCACCTGTACCTTCTACGGCACTGCCAACACCAACCAGCTGGTGTTCGAGGCCATGGGTCTGATGCTGCCGGGCTCCGCCTTCGTTCACCCGCACAGCGAGCTGCGCCGCGCCCTCACCGAGGAGGCCGCCCGCCGCATCAGCGCCATGATCCCGGGTTCTCCGGCCTATCGCCCCCTGAGTGTGGTGATCGACGAGCGCTCGCTGGTCAACGGGCTGGTGGCCCTGCTCGCCTCCGGCGGCAGCACCAACCACAGTATCCACATGGTGGCGCTGGCCCGCGCCGCCGGCCTGCACCTGACCTGGGACGACATCAGCGATCTCTCCGACGTGGTGCCGCTGTTGGTGCGCATGTACCCGAACGGCCCGGCCGACGTCAACGCCTTCGAACAGGCGGGTGGTGTGCCCGGCCTGATGCGCCGGCTGGCGCAAGAAGGGCTGATCCACCTGGATGCCACCCCGGTGTTTGGCGAGATGCAGGATTATCTCAGCCGTCCGGCACTGGTGGATGGCCGGCTGGTATGGCAGCCGGTGGGCGAGAGCGGCGATGCGAGCGTGCTGTCGCCTTCCGGTAGCCGGTTCCAGGCCACTGGCGGCACCAAGCTGTTGGCCGGCAATCTGGGCCGCGCCGTGGTCAAGGTCTCTGCCGTGGCCCCCGAGTATCGCGTCATCGAGGCGCCGGCGCGGGTCTTCTCCTCCCAGCATGCGGTGGAGGCGGCCTACAAGGCGGGCGATCTCAATCAGGACGCCGTGATCGTGGTGCGCCACAATGGCCCGGCCGCCAACGGCATGCCGGAGCTGCACAAGCTGATGCCGGTGCTCGGTAACCTGCAGAAGGCGGGTTACAAGGTGGCGCTGGTCACCGATGGCCGTCTCTCCGGTGCCTCCGGCAAGATCCCGGCCGCCATCCACGTCACCCCGGAAGCGCTGCACGGCGGGGCCATCGGCCTGCTTGCCGATGGCGACCTGCTGCGGGTGGACGCGGTAAACGGCAGCCTCGACTGCCTGACCGATTTGAGTGGCCGTACCCAGGCCGAGATCGACCTCACTCTGGAACAAGAGGGGTGGGGCCGTGAACTGTTCAGCGTGATGCGTCGCGCGGTATCGAGCGCCGAGTGCGGCGCCACCATCTTTGATTAAGAGCTGACTAAGGAAGAGCTATGCAGAACTGGAAAGTGACTCCGGCCGAGGTGTTTGCCGCCTCCCCGCTGGTACCCGTGATGGTCATCAACGAGCTGGAGCAGGCCCTGCCGATGGCCAAGGCGCTGCTGGACGGCGGCATCTCGGTGTTCGAGATCACCCTGCGCACCCCGGTGGCGCTGGAGGCCATCGCCCTCATCACCAAGGCGATGCCGGATGCCATGGTCGGTGCCGGTACCGTGCTCAACTGCGCGCAGTTTGATGCCGCCGTGGCCGCCGGTGCCCGCTTCGTCATCTCCCCGGGGATGACCCCGGCCCTGCTGGCCCACGCGGCCAACAGCACGGCGCCGCTGATCCCGGGCGTGGCCACCCCGTCCGAGGTGATGCAGGCGCTGGAAGCGGGCTACGACCACCTCAAATTCTTCCCGGCCGAGGCGAACGGCGGCACCAAGGCGCTCTCCGCCATCGCCGCGCCGCTGCCCCAGGTGAAGTTCTGCCCCACCGGCGGTATCGGCCCGAAAAACGTGGCCGATTACCTGGCGCTCAAGTGCGTGGCCACCGTCGGCGGCTCCTGGATGCTGCCGGCCGAGGCCGTCAAGAACGGTAACTGGGAAGAGGTGACCCGCCTCTCCCGCGAAGCCGTCGCTCTGGTCGCATCCTGATTTGACGCCGGCGTGAGCCGGACCTTCCGTTTGCCAAGCAAGCAGGCCACCCTCGGGTGGCCTGCTCTGTTTTGGTTGAATGGCGGGGATCTGGCCCTCAGCCCAGACTGTCCCCCTCGTACAGGGAGAAGCCCATGTCGAGCCGGGTGTCGGCCAGCGGCTGGCTGTTGAGGCGGGCCAGCAGCATGGTGGCGGCCGCGCGGCCGATCTCCTTGCGCGGCGTGACGATACTGGCCAGCTTGGGGGTCATGGCGTGGCCGATGTCGAGGGCGTTGCTGCCAGCGATGGCGATCTGCTGGGGCACGGGTATCCACTTGGCCTGACACTGCAGCAGGGCGCCCACCGCCAGGTCATCGTTGGTACAGAACAGGCCGTCCAGGTCGGGATAGCGCACCAGCGCCTGCTCCAGCAGCTGGCCGCCGAGGGTGAAGCTGGAGGATTGCTCGGTCAGCAGGTGCTGGCCGCTCAGGCCGAAATCCTGCATCGCCTGGTAGTAGCCTTCCATCCGCAGCTGGGTGCGCACGTCGAGCCGCGCGCCGAGATAGACCAGCTTGCGTCGGCCCCGGCGCAGCATCTCTGTTACCATGGCCCGGGCGGCTGCCCGGTGATCCATGCCGACCACCATGTCGATGGGGCTCTGCGGCAGATCCATGGTCTCCACCACCGGGATGCCGGCGGTGGCAATCATCTTGCGGGTGCGTTCGGTGTGCTGGCTGTCGGAGAGGATCAGCCCATCCACGTGATAGGAGAGCAGGGAGGCGACCTGCTCCTCTTCCCGCTCCGGGCTGTAGCCGTAGTGGGCCAGCAGGGTCTGGTAGCCGGCGGGCCGGGTCACCGATTCGATGCCGTGCACCACGGCGGAGAAGACCTGGTTGGAGAGGGAGGGGATCAGGATGCCGATCGCCTTGCTGGTGGCGTTGGAGAGAATATCCGGCGCCCGGTTGGGGATGTAGCCGAGCTCCTCCACCGCGGCGGCGATCCGCTCGCGGGTGCCCTCGGCCACGGCTTGCGGGTCGCGCAGGTAGCGGCTGACGGTCATCTTGGTGACCCCGGTCAGGTCGGCTATGTCCTGTAGGGTGGGGCGGCGCTTGCGGGTGTCGTTCATCTCGGGGTCCGGCATAAATGTTACACGTAACATTACCGTTTTTGTTTAACAAAGTCAGCATATGACGCCATCAACAGGGGGAGTCGCGGGATGATCAAGGACAAGTGCTTCGAGGGCGTGCGCTTCGAGCAGCAAGACCTGGAGGGGGAGCAGTTCCAGGGTTGCCGTTTCATCGGCTGCAACTTCTCCTGGCTCGATCTGGCCGAATGCCGCTTCGTCGACTGCAGCTTCTATGACCGGGAGAGCGAGCAGAGCTGCCTGCTGCAGGGCTGCGATCTGCGCGAGGCCAGCTTTCTGCGCTGCGATCTCACCATGGCCGACTGCAGCCAAAGCCAATGTCTGGGGCTGGAGCTGCGCGACTGTCAGGCGCTGGGGATCAACTTCTCCCGCGCCAGCTTTGCCAACCAGATCACCGTCAAGAGCTACTTCTGCGAGGCGCACCTGACCGGCAACAACTTCAGTTACGCCAATTTCGAAGGGTGCCTGCTGGAGCAATGTGAATTGAGCGGCAATCGCTGGCAGGGGGCCAACCTGTTCGGTGCCTCGCTGGCGGGCTCCGATCTCAGCGGATCCGAGTTTGGCCAAATAGACTGGGCCAGCGTCAACCTGCAGGGTTGTGACCTGCGCCAGTGCGATCTGCCGGGGCTGGATCTGCGGCGGGTCAATCTGGACGGGGTACAGATCAACGAAGATCAGCAGCAGGCCTTGCTGGAGCAGATCGGGCTGATCGTCTTCCCCTAAGCCGGCAGGAAAAGAGGTAAGTTTTCGTCATCCGCCGTCTTGCCCGCTGCCGGCGGCGCTCAAAAAAGCCTGCATGATGCAGGCTTTTCTGGATGACAGGTTGGTGGTCGGGTGGCAGTGATCAGCGCTTGGCCAGCCACTTGGTGGGGTTGATCGCCTCGCCCTGATAGCGGATCTCGAAGTAGAGGCCGGGTCTGTCCTGGCCGCCACTGTCGCCGACCAGCGCCACCGGTTCACCCTGTTCCACGTTCTGGCCCACCTGGCGCAGCAGCGACTGGTTGTGACCGTAGAGGCTCATGTAGCCGCGGCCGTGATCGATCACCAGCAGCATGCCGAAGCCGTCGAGCCAGTCGGCGTAGACCACCTGGCCCGGTGCCACCGCCTTGACCTGGGTACCTTCACTGGCGCCTATCAGGGTGCCTTTCCACTTCAGTTCGGCGGTGCGCGGCGAGCCGTAGGCGATGAGGATGGGGCCCTGCACCGGCCAGCGCAGGCTGCCATTGGTCTTGAGTCCGCTGTAATAGCCGGCGCTGCTGATCCCAGAGCCTCGCTCGGGTTTGCTGCTGGCCACTTCCTCGGTCGGTTGCTGTTGCTGGGCCGCCTTGTTCTGTTGGGCGGCGAGCCGCTGTTGTTCAGCACGGCGCTGCTCTGCCAGCTTGCGCTGCCGCTCCTGCTCCGCCTTCAGCTTGGCGAGGCGTTCCCGCTCGGCCCGTTCGCGCCGTTCCTGCTCTTCCCGCTGGCGGCGCAGCTCTTCCAGCCGGGCCTTCAAGGTTTTTTCCGCCTTGACCAGTTTGCTCAGCTTCTGCTCGTCATCCTGTACCGATTGCTGCAGCTGGTTGCGCACCTTGGCGCGGCTCTGCTGGCTGGCCAGCAGGCTCTGGTGATGTTGCTGCTGTTCGCTCAGCAGGCTTTGCAGCCGGCTTTCGGTCTCTTTGGTGGCCTGCTGGTTTTTGGCCAGCTTGGTGCGGGTGGCACGCAGCGCCTCGATGGCTTCGATGCGAGCCTTGTTGAGGTAGTCGTAGTAGTCGAGGGAGCGGCTCAGTTTGGCCGGATCCTGCTGATTGAGCAGCAGTTTGAGGTAATCGTGGTTGCCGGCGGTGAAGGCGCTCTCGGCCTGCTTGGCCAGCAACTGCTTCTGATGGCTGGCCTGCTGTTCCAGATCCAGCTTGTCCTGCTGCAGCCCCACCAGTTTCTGCTGGTTCTCTCTGAGCTGCTGCTTGGTCTGCTCGAGCTTGGCGGCGGCGGCCGAGATGGCCTGCTCATCAGCCTTGAGCTGGGTGTTGAGCTTGGCAAGCTCCTGCTTGCTGAGCTTGATGGTCTGCTGCTGTTCCTTGATCTGGGACTGCATGGCACCGAGCTGCTGGTTGGCAGCCCGGGCCGTGGCCGGCCCGAACGACAGGCAAAAAAACAGCGCGCCGGCCAACAGGCCGACGCGACTGGTTTTGGTTGAAATAACTTCGCATCCCCGCATGGGGAAGGATTATTTCAGAATCATCAGGGGCTTGCCAGTCATTTCCGGCGGTACCGGCAGACCCATCAGGGTCAGCATGGTGGGGGCCAGATCGGACAATTTGCCGCCTTCAGCCACTTCGGCCTTGCGACCGAAATAGATGAGCGGAACCGGCAGATTGGTGTGGGCGGTGTGGGCCTGACCGGTCTCTTCGTCCATCATCTTCTCGGCGTTGCCGTGGTCGGCGGTGATCAGGCACTCGCCACCCACTTCGGCCAGCGCCTCGGTGACGCGACCGATGCAGTGGTCGACCGCTTCACAGGCCTTGACCGCGGCGTCGAACACGCCGGTGTGGCCGACCATGTCGCCGTTCGGGTAGTTGCAGATGATGACGTCGTACTTGCCGCTCTTGATGGCGCCGACCAGCTTGTCGGTCAGCTCTTCGGAGCTCATCTCCGGTTGCAGGTCATAGGTGGCCACTTTCGGGCTGGCGACGATCTCGCGATCTTCACCAGTGAAGCAGGCCTCTTCGCCGCCGTTGAAGAAGAAGGTGACGTGGGCGTACTTCTCGGTTTCGGAGATGCGCAGCTGGGTCTTGCCCTGCTTGGCCAGCCATTCACCCAGGGTGTTGACCAGCGCGGTCGGCGGGTAGGCACAGGCGGTTTTGATGTCGGCCGCGTACTCGGTCAGCATCACGAAGTTCAGCGCCGGGGTGGCGGTGCGGGCGAAGCCGGTGAAGTCGCTGTCGACGAAGGCGCGGGTGATCTCGCGGGCACGGTCGGCACGGAAGTTCATGAAGATCAATGCATCGCCATCCTGCATGGGAGCGGCGGCACCGATGCGGGTGGCTTTGACGAATTCGTCGTTCTCGTCGCGAGCGTAGGCGGCGGCCAGGGCTTCGCTGGCGCTGTCGGCGGTGAACTCACCCTTGCCCTGGGTCATCAGGTCATAGGCTTGCTGCACGCGATCCCAGCGGTTGTCGCGGTCCATGGCGTAGTAACGGCCGATCATGGAGGCGAAGCGACCCTTGCCCAGACGGGCGAACAGGGCATCGAACTGCTCGATGGAGGACTGGGCGGAGCGCGGCGGCACGTCACGGCCATCCAGGAAGGCGTGGAAGTAGATCTGCTCGGCGCCACGCTTGGCGGCCATTTCGATCATGCCCATGATGTGCTCTTCGTGGCTGTGCACGCCACCCGGAGACATCAGACCCATGATGTGTACGGCCTTGCCCTTGGTCACGGCAGCATCGACAGCCTTGGCCAGCTCGACGTTCTGGAAGAAGTCGCCGTCCTGGATGTCTTTGGAGATGCGGGTCAGTTCCTGATAGACGATGCGACCGGCGCCGATGTTGACGTGGCCCACTTCGGAGTTCCCCATCTGACCATCAGGCAGACCCACGTCCAGGCCGGAGCCGGAGATCAGGGTGCTGGTGTAGTCACGGGCGAGACGGTCGAGGTTGGGAGTCTTGGCGGCAGCGACGGCGTTGTGCTCTTGCTTGGTGCTGTAGCCCCAACCGTCCATGATGACCAGAACCAAAGGTTTCTTAGCTGTTGACATAAGGCTATGTCCTCTCGGATAGGAATGAATTGCGGGAAGTGAAACTAGCGTAATATTACTACATCTGCCGAAATAGTCACCTGATAGCCAAGCCCCGTCCGGCGGGGGCCACACGCTGTTGCCGAGCTGTTTCTTCTTTGTCGCCGGCTTGTCGCACCACTCGACGAATCCTCCCCCTGGCGGGCCGAATGCCACTTTTTATGCCGCCACTTTCCCCCGTCCCCGTCTGGTGGGAGCCCGCTCCCGCTTTGCCGCCAAGATGGCTGATCTTGGCTGGGTCCCCATGTATACTCGGGCACTTGTCTTGGTCCCTGGATAGTAGAAGATGCAAGAGTATTTGGATTTTGCGGCCCGCAACCCGCTGCTGACCGCAGCCTGGTTCGGCCTGGCAGGCACCCTGGTTTACACCACGGTGCGTGCTCGTTTTTCTCCGGTGAAGTCGGTGAACAACCACACCGCAACCCTGCTGATCAACCGTGAAAACGCCACCGTGGTGGATATTCGCAGTCAGGAAGAGTTTGCCAAGGGCCATCTGGCCGGTGCCCAGCACCTGCCGCTCAGCCAGATCCAGAGCAATAATCTGGGCCCGGTTGAAAAGCATAAAGATGCCCCCATCATAGTGGTGTGCGAGTCGGGGATGACCGCTGGTGGCGCGGGTCGCCAATTGAGCAAAGCCGGCTTCAAGCAGGTGTATGTGCTCAGCGGTGGCATGGCCCAGTGGCGTGCAGAGAATCTGCCGGTGACCAAAAAACGCTGATTTAAGGGCCTGCGCCCACCTATTTTCATAAAAAGGAATCAAACAAAATGGCTGAAGAGATCAACAACCAGGAAGTACAACCGGAATTCCACATCCAGCGCGTCTACACCAAGGATGTCTCCTTCGAAGCGCCGAATACCCCGCACATTTTCCAGAAAGAATGGCAGCCGGACGTCAAGCTGGACATGGATACCAAGACCAACATCCTGGCCGACAGCGTCTATGAAGTGGTGCTGACCCTGACCGTGACCTGCAAGCTGGAAACCGAAACTGCCTTCCTGTGTGAAGTTCAGCAAGCCGGTATCTTCACCATCGGCAACCTGCCGGAGCCGCAACTGGCTCACTGCCTGGCTGCCTTCTGCCCGAACATCCTGTTCCCGTATGCTCGCGAAGCGGTGTCCAACCTGGTGAGCAAGGGTTCCTTCCCGCAGCTGAACCTGGCACCGGTCAACTTCGATGCCCTGTTTGCCCAGCACATGGCGCAGGCACAGGCCCAGCAGGCGACTGCGGAAGCCTGATAATGGCCGACCAGATCGCTATCTCGGTCTTGGGGGCGGGGTCTTATGGCTCCGCTCTTGCCATTTCTCTGGCGCGCAACGGTCATCCGACCCTGCTGTGGGGTCACGACCCTGCCCATGTCGCCGAGCTGGAACAAGACCGCTGCAACAAGGCTTTTCTGCCTGATGTCCCTTTCCCTGCCGATCTGCAGCTGACCGCCGATCTGCAACAGGCGGTACAAGCTGCCCCGGTGCTGCTGCTGGTGGTGCCGAGCCATGTGTTCGGCCAGGTGCTGGCCCAGGTCAAACCCTTCCTGCGCCCGGATACCCGTATCGCCTGGGCCACCAAGGGGCTGGAGCCGGACAGCGGCCGCCTGCTGCAAGACGTGGCGCGCGAGGTGCTGGGTGACGAGATGCCGCTGGCGGTCATCTCCGGCCCTACCTTCGCCAAGGAGCTGGCCGCCGGTCTGCCGACCGCCATCTCGGTGGCGTCGACCCACGACGACTTCGCCGACGATCTCTCCCTGCTGCTGCACTGTGGCCGTTCGTTCCGGGTCTATACCAATCCGGATTTCATCGGTCTGCAACTGGGCGGGGCGGTCAAGAACGTCATCGCCATCGGTGCGGGTCTCTCCGACGGGCTGGGTTTTGGCGCCAATGCCAGGACCGCGCTCATCACCCGGGGCCTGGTAGAGATGCAGCGCCTGGGCGCCGCGCTCGGGGCCGACGCCAAGACCTTCATGGGGATGGCGGGGCTCGGGGATCTGGTGCTGACCTGTACCGACAACCAGTCGCGCAACCGGCGCTTCGGGCTGGCCCTCGGGGCCGGCAAGGATGTGAACACCGCCATGACCGAGATCGGTCAGGTAGTGGAAGGCTATCGCAACACCAAGGAGGTGCATCTGCTGGCGGCCCGCTGTGGCGTCGAGATGCCCATCTGCGAGCAGATCTTCAAGGTGCTGTACGAAGGCAAGAATCCGAAAGAGGCGGCCATCGCCCTGCTGTCGCGAGACAAGAAGGACGAGTGATCCGCTCGCCGCAGAATGCAAAAGGCCCCGCCAACTGGCGGGGCCTTTTCTTTGCCGCATGTCTTTGCGACAAGGGCAGCAAATCAGTAGTAGGAGTGATCGCCGCGCTGGTGCTCGGTGGCATCCTTGACGCCGTTGAGCTCGCCCGGGAATTTCTCCAGCAGCTGCTTCTCGATCCCCTCTTTCAGGGTGTAGTCGACCATGGAGCAACCGTTGCAACCGCCGCCGAACTGCAGGATGGCCAGCTTGTCCTCGGTCAGCTCGACCAGGGTGACCTTGCCGCCGTGACCGGCCAGCATGGGGTTCACCTCGGACATCAACACGTACTCGATACGGTCGATCAGCGGAGCGTCGTCAGCCACTTTGCGCATCTTGGCGTTCGGGGCTTTCAGGGTGAGCTGGGAGCCCATCTGATCGGTGACGAAATCGATGGTGGCATCCACCAGGAAGGGTGCGCTCAGGGGATCGACCAGACAGTCGAAGCCGCTGAAGGGCAGGTGTTGATCTTCCGGATCGACCGCGTCGGGTGGGCAATATGATACGCCGCACTCGGCATTCTGGGTTCCCGGATTGACCACAAACACCCGGATATTGGTGCCATCAGGCTGTTTTTCCAGCAGTTTACGGAAATGGGCCTGGGCGGTGTCGGAAATGCTGATCATCACTATCCTCATAAACCTGAGTGTACGACTAGGGTATTCATGATAACTCTCTTGGCAAGGCTTGGGTAGCATGCCGATGGTTACTTGAGATGCTTGAGGGTACGACAGACGGCCCACACTTCCACCTTTGTGACTCCGCTCTCATGGAGCAAACGGGTGAGATGGCCGGCGGTCGCGCCCGTGGTGACCACATCATCAAGCAGCGCCACATGCTGGTAGGCGTGGGGCCTGATCTGGAAGGCGCCGCGCAGATTGCGCCGCCGCTGGCCGGCACTGAGCTTGGCCTGCTGCGGGGTTGCCCTGAGCCGGCGCAGCAGGCGGTTGTCACAAGGAATGCCGGTCAGCTCGCTGAGAGCGAGGGCTATCTCTTCCGCCTGATTGAAGCCGCGCCACCACTGGCGCCACCAGTGCAAGGGCACCGGAATGATGGTCTCTGGCGGCTCGCTGAGATCCAGATGATCGGCCAGCAGCCGGGCGAGCAGCGGGGCCAGCAGGATCTGGCCGGAATACTTCAGCCGGGGGAGCAGCATGGGGTAGGGTGGCCGGTAGTCACCGATGACCTGCAGCCGCTCCCATGGCGGCGGCCTGCGCTGGCAGCGACCGCAGATCGGCAGACGTTCTTCATGCAATGTCGGCAAGGGGGCCGCACACAAGCTGCAGGTGTGGTCAGCCTGCTGCAGGGCCTGCCGGCACCAGCTGCACAGCAAGGGGTCAACATCGCAAGGCTGCTGGCAGAGCAGGCAGTTGCCCTGCCAGTCGGCGTGGCGGCCGAGGATCGGACTTGCTTTGGCGAGCAGCCGCTTTAACATGCTGACCCCAACAGAGTGAACAGGATCTGAGTCTAGATGAGCGTGTCGGTTGAGCGGTTTGGTCAGGGGCCCGATCTGGTGCTGTTGCACGGATGGGGAATGAATGGCGCGGTCTGGCATGGCATTGTGCCGGCCCTGGCGTCTCGCTATCGCGTCCATCTGGTGGATCTGCCCGGCTTTGGCAACAGTCCGCTGGCGGGCGAGGTAGAGTACAGTCTGCCCTGGCTGGCTGAACAGGTGGCAGCCATCCTGCCGGAGCGGTGCCATTTGCTGGGCTGGTCCCTCGGTGGCCTGGTGGCAAGCCAGTTGGCCTTGAGCCATCCCGAGCGACTGCTCTCCCTCATTACGGTGGCCAGCTCCCCCTGTTTCATGGCCCGTGACGAATGGCCGGGGATCGTCCCCAAGGTGCTGACCGGTTTCAACCAGATGCTGGCAGGGGACTTCAAGCAGACCATCGAACGCTTCCTGGCGATCCAGGCTATGGGTAGCGAACATGCCAGGGACGACATCCGTCAGTTGCGCCACTGGCTGGCGGAGCGGCCCGCTCCCCAGCTGGCCGCGCTGGAGGCCGGACTCGGTTTGCTGGCCGAGGTCGATCTGCGCGATGAACTGACACCATTGAGCCTGCCTTGGCTGCGAGTCTACGGTCGGCTGGATTCGCTGGTGCCCAAGGCGTCCATCCCTCTGCTGGACGAGCGTTACCCAAGCAGCTGCAGTGTGGTGCTGGAAAAGGCCTCACATGCACCCTTTATTTCCCATCCACAACAGTTCATTGAAATCATTGAACATTTTGTAGGTTGAAAAATAGCCAATTTGCTTCATTAATCCTCTGGCGTGACGGATAATTAATCCAGTGTCAGAGGAGAGTTGTCATGCGTATAGATTCAGCATTGAACAGCGGTGTGCAAGGCTTTCAGCGTGCGGAGCAGATCGCCGACAAGGCGTCCAGCCAGATCGCCAGGCTCAACACCCCGAGCGGTGACAAGGTTCAGCTGCCCGACGAGCTGGTCAATCTCAAGGTGGCCGAGGTGCAGGCCGGCGCCTCTGCCAAGGTGATCCAGACCGCCAGCGACATGGTGGGAACCCTGATCGACATCCGGGTGTGACATGAACATCAATGTCAGTCTGCCGACCATCATTCCCAACCAGCTGCAACCGCAGACGGAATCGGCACGTACTGACAATCGTCGCGCGGCACTCATCCCCCAGAGCCGTCAGAGCGAGGCTTTCAACGCCGAGTCCGAAGTCGGTTCCCAGAAAGAGAAGTCCAGAGCCAGCCAGGCCAATCCCAATCAGACTTCCCAGCAGGCGCGAGACGGTGCCCAGACCGGCAACCCGCAGGCGGCGATCGACAATCGCTTCGTCGAGGCCGCCGGTGAGGACGGTCAGCGCAACAAGCAGCAGGATCCCAAGCAGCAGGAGCAACAGCAGAAGCAGGAGTTGCAGGTCAAGGAGCTGGCCGACAGGGATCAGGAGGTGCGCACTCACGAGCAGGCGCACCAGAGCACCGGTGGTCAGTATGCCGGCAGCCCTACCTATGAATTCGCCATGGGGCCGGATGGCAAGCGTTACGCGACCGGCGGTGGCGTCTCCATCGACATCGGGACCATCCCCGGCGATCCCAGAGCCACCATCGCCAAGATGCAACAGGTGCGGGCCGCCGCACTGGCGCCTGCCGAGCCCTCCGCTCAGGATCTGAGCGTAGCCAGAAGTGCTGCGGCCAAGGAGGCACAGGCCCGCAAGGCGCTGCTCTCATCCGACCCTGATACCGCCCTGGCTGCCGATGGCAGCGCCAAGACGGGCGTGCTGAACGGCTACATGGAGCAGCGCAACCAGGTCATCGCCCAGCGTTATCAGCAGGCAGTCAAGCCTGCGGCCCAGCAGAACCTGAGCCTGAGTGTCTGAGGTTTCCAGCGTATTTCAGCCCGGTTTTTTCCCTCGCGAGCAGGCATTTGCAACTAATCTGAGGGGTAATCCCATCCACGCTCACAGGAGTTGTCATGCACTTTGATGAAGTCAAACCGGAAGATTTTGCCACCTTCTCCCGTGTACCGCCGCCGCACCTCCAGATGGAGCAGTTCTTGATGCAGCTTGGCGGGGGCGGCACCGAAGGCACCCATTTCAAGAAGAAAGTGATGCTGGCGGCAGGCTGGAGCCATACCGGCGTGGTTTCCTATGGCAAGTATCCACAAGAGGCCTGCAAGGCATTCAACCGGCTGCGGGAAGTGCTGGCAGCCCATCGGGAGGCTGACGCCATTCTGGCTGCGCTGGCCCAATGAGGCCGAGCAACAGCGACAAAAAAGCCCCTCGCGGGGCTTTTTGCATTCTGGGGACTTATTTCTTCAGCTTCGACAGGGCGGCCGCGAAGGCGTTGCCCATGGCGCCATCGGCCGGGGGACTCTGACGCGGTGCCTGCTTCGGCTTGGCGTTGCCGGTGTGGCGCGGCTCGGCCGGTTTGCGGGCTGGCTGGCCGGCTTTTTCATCCAGACGCATGGTCAGACTGATGCGTTTGCGCGGTACGTCGACCTCCAGCACCTTGACCCGGACGATGTCGCCGGCCTTGACCACCTCGCGGGGATCCTTGACGAAGCGATCGGTCAGGGAGGAGATGTGCACTAGGCCGTCCTGATGGACGCCGATGTCGACGAAGGCGCCAAAGTTGGTGACGTTGGTGACCACCCCCTCCAGCACCATCTCGGGCACCAGATCGCTGATTTTCTCCACCCCGTCCTTGAAGGTGGCGGTCTTGAACTCGGGGCGCGGGTCGCGGCCTGGCTTGTCCAGCTCGCCGATGATGTCGGTGACGGTGGGCACCCCGAACTGCTCATCGGTGTAGTCGGCGGGCTTGAGAGTGCGCAGCAGGCTGCTGTTGCCGAGCAGGCTGTCCACGGTCTGCTCCAGCTTGGCGAGGATCCGCTCCACCACTGGGTAGGATTCCGGGTGCACCGCCGAGCCGTCCAGCGGATTGCTGCCGCCACGAATGCGCAGGAAGCCGGCGCACTGCTCGAATGCCTTGGGCCCGAGTCGGCTCACTTTCAGCAACTGCTGACGATGCTGGAAGGCGCCGTTCTCGTCCCGGTAGGCGACGATGTTCTGGGCCAGGGTCTGGGAGAGGCCGGAAACCCGGTTGAGCAGGGCGACCGAGGCGGTATTCACATCCACCCCGACCGCGTTCACGCAATCCTCGACCACCGCATCGAGTCGGCGGGCCAGCTGGCTCTGACCGACGTCGTGCTGGTACTGGCCGACACCTATGCTCTTGGGATCGATCTTGACCAGCTCGGCCAGGGGATCCTGCAGCCGGCGGGCGATGGAGACGGCGCCGCGAATGGAGACATCGAGATCCGGGAACTCCTGGGAGGCGAGCTCGGAGGCGGAATAGACCGAGGCCCCCGCCTCGCTCACTACAATTTTCTGCGCCTTGGCCGCCGGGTAGCGCTCGAACAGATCGCTCACCAGGCGGTCGGTTTCCCGCGAGGCGGTACCGTTGCCGATGCTGATGAGCTCGACCTTGTGCTTCTGGCACAGCTCGCTCAGGGTCTTGAGACTCTGGTCAACCTGGCGCTTGGGTTCGAACGGATAGATGGTCGCGTGATCGACCAGCTTGCCGGTGGCATCGACCACCGCCACCTTGACCCCGGTGCGGATACCCGGATCCAGCCCCATGGTGCAGCGCATGCCGGCCGGCGCTGCCATCAGCAGATCCTTGAGGTTCATGGCGAATACCTTGATCGCCTCGTCTTCTGCTGACTCGCGGATGCGGCCGATCAGCTCGGTCTCCATCTGTAAGGAGAGCTTGATCTTCCAGGTCCAGCTCACCACCCCCTGCAGCCACTTGTCGGCCGGACGGTGTTGCAGGTTGAGCCTGAGGTGATGGGCGATGATCCCTTCGCAGGGGCTGGCACCCTCATCGTCGCCGGCGACCAGCGCCAGGTTGAGGATCCCCTCGTTGCGACCGCGCAGCATGGCCAGCACCCGGTGGGAGGGGGCCTTGTGCAGCGGTTCGTCATGTTCGAAGTAATCCTTGAACTTGGCCCCTTCCTGCTCCTTGCCGGCCACCACGCGAGCACGCAGGGTGGCGTTGTGCCACAGGTAGTCGCGCAGCTTCTCCAGCAGGTCGGCCTGCTCGGCGAAGCGCTCCATCAGGATGTAGCGGGCACCGTCGAGGGCGGCCTTGCCGTCGGTGATCCCCTGCTCGGCATTGAGGAAGCGAACCGCCTCCTGCTCGGGATCCTTCATCGGGTCGCTCAGCAGCAGGCCGGCCAGAGGCTCCAACCCCGCCTCGATGGCCATCTGCCCCTTGGTGCGCCGCTTGGGCTTGTAGGGGAGGTAGAGGTCTTCCAGTCGGGTCTTGCTGTCGGCGTCGTTCAGCTCGCGGGCCAGCTCGGGGGTCAGTTTGCCCTGCTCTTCGATGGAGCGCAGGATCACCTGGCGGCGATCCGCCAGTTCACGCAGGTAGCCGAGGCGGCTCTCCAGGGTACGCAGCTGGTTGTCGTCCAGACCGCCGGTCACCTCTTTGCGGTAACGGGCGATGAAGGGGACGGTGGCGCCTTCGTCCAGCAGGCGAACGGCGGCCTGCACCTGCTCCGGGCGGGCATTCAACTCATCGGCAATCTGATGTTCTATTACGTGGCTTTGCATCGAGGGTCTCTTGGTCGGGTCCTGGTCAACGGGCAGGCGCGAGGCGATGTCGCCGGGCAGGGGGTCTGTCCTGGCGGTACTCAAGGTACCAGCCGGACCACTGCCGCGCGGGCCGGTTGGCGCCGCAAGGCGCCGGGTGTGAGCACTATATGGGGTCGGGCAGCGGGATGCCACCCCGGCTAAAACGACGCTTGTCATACCCGGTGGGCGGACATGCTCGGTCCATCCTGGCCTCGTCAGCCGATTTGGCCGTCTGGGCCGGCGCTGGCTTATTTGGGATAGCTGATCTCATTGATGTACCAGCAGGCGTCACCGACTGGCGTACGTACTATGGCCTCGTCCCCCACCTCTTTCTTGAGCAGGGCGCGGGCCATGGGGGAGTCGATGGAGATGTAATCCTTGCGCTCGAAGATCTCGTCATAGCCGACGATGCGAAAGCGCTTGGTCTCTCCCTCCTCGTTTTCCACCTCGACCCAGGCACCGAAAAAGACCTTGCCCTCCTGGGCGGGGGAGTAGTCGACGATCCCCAGCTCCTCGAGGCACTTGCGCAGGTAACGGACCCGCCGGTCGATCTCTCGCAGCCGTTTCTTGTTGTATTGGTAGTCGGCATTCTCGCTGCGATCACCGAGGCTGGCCGCCCAGGCCACTTTGCGGGTGGTCTCGGGGCGCTCCTCGCGCCAGAGGAAATCGAGCTCCTGTTTGAGCTTGTTGTAGCCTTCACGGGTGATCAGCTTGGTCTTCATCGGTCGTTACCTGTGTCAGTGGGGCTGATGAGCCTCTTATGGCTCGGCAGATCTTATCCGTTGTCGCCTTGCTGTCGAGCAAAAACTGGGGCGTCTGAGGGGATGCCTGAGTGATGAGACGCGGGGTGAAGGGGCGTAAAATCGGCTGAATGGGCAATAACCGGTAACATATTTAGGCTTGGCCGTTACGAGCCCGAGCTCTAGTATTGGCAGCATATCGAGAGGAGAGGCAAGCAATGAGTCAGCAATACAAGGTTCTGGTCGTCGACGATGATTTGAAATTACGTTCCCTGCTGGAGCGCTACCTGACCGAACAGGGGTTCGTGGTTCGGGGCGTCGCCAATGGCGAACAGGCCGACCGCCTGCTGACCCGTGAGAACTTCAGCCTGATGGTGCTGGATTTGATGCTGCCGGGGGAAGACGGCCTCTCCATCTGCCGCCGCCTGCGCGAGGCTGGCAACCAGATCCCGGTGCTGATGCTGACCGCCAAGGGGGATGAGGTGGATCGCATCGTCGGGCTCGAGATGGGGGCCGATGATTACCTGCCCAAGCCGTTCAACCCCCGTGAGCTGCTGGCCCGGATCCGCGCCGTGCTGCGTCGGCACACCGTCGAGTTGCCGGGGGCCCCCTCTACCGCCGAGAAGGTGGTGAGCTTTGGCAGCTACCAGCTCAACCTGGCGACCCGCGAGCTGAGCCGCGATGGTGACCCGGTTGCGCTGACCAGCGGTGAATTCGCCGTGCTCAAGGTGTTGGTGAGCCATCCGCGCGAGCCTCTCTCCCGCGACAAGCTGATGAACCTGGCCCGTGGTCGTGAATATACCGCCACCGAGCGCAGCATCGACGTGCAGGTCTCCCGCCTGCGTCGCCTGCTGGAGCAGGACCCGGCGCAGCCCCGTTATCTGCAGACTGTCTGGGGTCTGGGCTATGTGTTCGTGCCGGACGGTGACGGCGAATGAAGAAAGTGAGCAGCATGTTCTCCCGCATGCTCTGGTTTTTGGCCGCCGTGCTGGTGGTCTATCAGTTTGTCTCCTATGCCACCTTCTACAACTATCTGCTGGCGCCGACCGTCAAGCAGATCAGCCACCTGCTGGCCAACCAGGTCAAGCTCATCTTCCCGGTCGAGAGCAACCAGCTGGCGCTGAGTGAAGACGCCGAGGCGCTGGTCTATGTGGCGACCGGCAGCGATATCTATACCCAGACCGAGGCGGAGCAGCACGGGCTCAACGAGTCCAAGCCCTACACCTATCTGGAGGAGAGCATCAGCCGCGAGCTGGGGGGCAAGACCAAGGTCAGGGTCGAGATCCAGGATCACTACATCATCTGGATCCAGCCGCCCCAGGCCAACAAGGTGTGGGTGCGCATCCCGCTGACCGAGATCGAGGACGACGATATTGAACCGCTGATCCTCTACATGAGCGTGCTGCTGGTGGTGACCCTGTTCGCCGCCTGGCGCTTTGCCCGCCAGCTGGTGCGGCCGCTGGAGGATCTGGAAGCGGGGGCCGTGGCGGTGGCGCGCGGCAATTTCCCCGATGCGTTGGGGGAGCAGGGCTCACGGGAGGTGCGTCGGTTGACTCGCACCTTCAATCACATGTCGAGCTCCATCAAGGGCCTGATCGAGGAGCGCAATCTGATGATGGCGGGCGTCTCCCACGATCTGCGCACCCCCTTGACCCGTATCCGGCTGGCGACCGAGATGATGTCCTCCGGCGATGAGTACCTCAAGGAGAGCATCAATGCGGACATTGACGAGTCCAATGGCATCATCGATCAGTTCATCGACTACATTCGGCCGGACGAGGGGCTGGATACCCAGCAGATCGACCTGACCCAGCTGATCCACGACAGCTTGCTGGTGCAGACCGATCAGGGACTGGAGGTGGAGCTCGAGTTGCCGACCGAGGCGGTGCGGGTGGCCTGCAACCCCATCAGCATTCGCCGCATCCTCAACAACCTGTCGGGCAATTCGCTGCGCTACGGTGCGAGCCGGCTGCAGGCCGAGCTCAAGGATGATGGCCACTGGGTGCGGCTGCGTCTGTCGGATGATGGCCCCGGCATTCCGGAGCAGGATTATTACCGGGTGCTCAAGCCCTTCACTCAGGGCAACGAGGCCCGTACCGGCAGCGGCAGCGGCCTGGGGTTGGCCATCGTCGCCAAGATCGTGTCCCAGCATCATGGCACCATCAGGTTGGGGCGCTCCGAGCTGGGGGGCTTGCTGGTGGAGATCCGGCTGCCCAAGAACCAGCCGCTGGAGTGGATTGATTGAACGAAGGGCGTATCCGTGGATACGCCCTTCGCATGTCAGGCTTGCGGCTCGCTGGTCTTGCGGTAGCGCCTGCCGTATTTCAGCTGCTGGATCAGCAGGGCGGCGACGATGAGCGCCAGCCCGATGGGGGTGGCCGGGTGGATGGTCTCGCCGATCAGCAGGTTGAGCAGCACCAGCGAAGCAAACGGCGAGATGAAGATGAGGTTGCTGATGGGGGCCGTGTTGGTGGCGTGGCGTAGGGCCATCAGCCAGAGCACGAAGCCGAAGCCCATCTCAAACAACCCCACGTAGATGGCACCGGCCCAGCCCTGCCAGGCGGTCATGGCAAAGTCCGAGAGCAGCCAGGTTGCCGCGACGATAAAGGGCAGGCTGATGAGGAAGCCGAGCAGCAGACTGACGATGGGGTCACCCTGGTTGCGGGTGTTGAGGATCCAGTAGCCGGCCCAGATCAGGGTCGACACCAGTGCCAGCGTGACGCCGAGGGGGCTGTCGAACTGCAGACCGAATACATCTCCCTTGGTGGCGATCACCAGCGCGCCGAAGTAGCCGAGCACGATGGCCACCCCGTCGCGGCGGCGCAGCTTCTGACCGAGGAAGGGCACCGCCAGCAGACTGAGGGTGATGGCCCAGGTGTAGTTGAGGGTCTGCGCCTGCTGGGCGGGCAGCAGGTCATACGCCTTGAACAGCAACAGGTAATAGAGGAAGGGGTTGAGTACTCCCAGTGCCAGATAGTAGAGGGGACGACTCTTGATGTAGTCGAGCAACAGCGGCAGTTTGCCCTGACAGGCCACGATCACTCCCAGCGTCAGGGTCGAGGTGCAGGCCGCGACCAGCAGCAGCTGTACCGGTTCAAAGTAGGCGAGGGAGATCTTGAAGGCGCTGGCGACCGTCGACCAGAGGGCGACGGCGCAGAGTCCATATTGATAGGCTTTTTTCTGATCTTTGAGCATGGGGTGTCGTTCCGATGACGAAGGCCGGCGCACAGTCTACCAGCCTGTTTGCAACATTGTCGTTACCCTTGCCAGGCAAGGGCTTGCCCAGCTGTTGGCGAGATCCATCTGTCACATAAAATTGCGCACAATCTGTTCGCCTTCTCTTGCGCAAATTGAAAAAATCCGTATAATCCCCTCCGCTTACCCATGAGGTAAGCCAGACGATATGTCTGCTTGCTGAGTTTCCCGCTTGCGGGGGCCAGCCATACAGTCCTCCCGATATGGGAGGAAACGTGAAAAATCACACCTCTGGCGGGAGTAATCTCGGTCGGGCGGTGTTGATTTATGTTCTTTTATCTATTGGAGCTCTGTCAATGCAGAACCAAAGAATCCGTATCCGCCTGAAGGCTTTTGATCATCGCCTGATCGATCAATCCACTGCGGAAATCGTTGAAACTGCAAAGCGCACCGGCGCGCAGGTTCGCGGTCCTATTCCGCTGCCGACTCGCAAAGAGCGCTTCACCGTCCTGATCTCCCCGCACGTCAACAAAGATGCGCGTGATCAGTACGAGATCCGCACTCACAAGCGTCTGGTAGACATCGTTGAGCCGACTGACAAGACCGTTGACGCCCTGATGCGTCTGGATCTGGCAGCTGGTGTAGACGTCCAGATCAGCCTGGGTTAATTACGGAAAGAGGTTGATAACAATGACAATCGGTCTTGTAGGTCGCAAAGTGGGTATGACTCGCATCTTCACTGAAGATGGCGTTTCTATCCCGGTGACTGTTATCGAAGTTGAAGCTAACCGTGTAACTCAGGTCAAATCTGTAGAAACCGACGGCTACAACGCTATTCAGGTTACCACTGGCGCCAAGAAAGCCAGCCGTGTAACCAAGCCGGAAGCTGGCCACTTCGCCAAAGCTGGTGTAGAAGCCGGTCGCGGTCTGTGGGAATTCCGCCTGAACAACGGTGAAACTTTCACTGTTGGTAGCGAGCTGAAAGTAGATCTTCTCGCTGACGTTAAGCTGGTAGACGTTACCGGCACATCCAAGGGTAAAGGTTTTGCCGGTACTGTTAAGCGCTGGAACTTCCGCACCCAGGATATGACCCACGGTAACTCTCTGTCCCACCGTGTACCTGGCTCCATCGGTCAAAACCAGACCCCGGGCCGTGTATTCAAGGGCAAAAAGATGGCTGGTCACATGGGTGCTGAGCGTGTAACGACTCAGAACCTGGAACTGGTTCGTGTTGACGCTGAACGCAACCTGCTGCTCATCAAAGGCGCAGTACCGGGTGCAACCAACGGCAACGTGATCGTTAAACCTGCCGTCAAAGCGTAACGTCTGAGGAGATAGTAATGGAATTGGTAATGAAAGACGCCAAGAGCGCTCTTGAAGTTTCCGAGACTACCTTCGGGCGCGAATTCAACGAAGCTCTGGTTCACCAGGTTGTCGTTGCTTATGCCGCTGGTGCCCGTCAGGGTACTCGTGCGCAGCTGACTCGCTCTGAAGTGTCTGGTGGCGGCAAAAAGCCGTGGCGTCAGAAGGGTACTGGTCGTGCCCGTGCTGGCTCCATCCGTTCGCCCATTTGGCGTTCCGGTGGTGTGACTTTTGCAGCTAAGCCGCAAGATCACAGCCAGAAAGTAAACAAGAAGATGTACCGCGGCGCTATCCGTAGCATCCTGTCCGAGCTGGTACGTCAAGAGCGCCTGATCGTTGTTGAGAAGTTCGGCATCGAAGCTCCGAAGACCAAAGAACTGATCGCCAAGCTGAAAGAAATGGAACTGACTGACGTTCTGATCGTGACTGCTGAAGTCGATGAGAACCTGTTCCTGGCTGCTCGTAACCTGTACAAAGTTGACGTGCGTGACGTTGCCGGTATCGACCCGGTCAGCCTGATCGCTTTCGACAAGGTTCTGATGACTGCTGACGCAGTTAAGCAAATCGAGGAGATGCTGGCATGATCCGTGAAGAGCGTCTGCTGAAAGTTCTGAAGGCTCCGCACATCTCTGAAAAGAGCACCATGGTCGCAGAAAAGCAGAACACTATCGTGTTCAAAGTTGCTGTTGATGCCACCAAGGCGGAAGTCAAAGCTGCAGTTGCGAAACTGTTCGAGGTCGAAGTTGAGACCGTCCGTACCCTGAACATGAAGGGTAAGACCAAGCGCGCAGGTGCACGCGTAGGCCGTCGTTCCGATTGGAAAAAGGCTTATGTGACCCTGAAAGCTGGTCAGGACATCGACTTCATGGGCGCAGCCGAGTAAGAGGAGTTCTGAAAAATGGCAATCGTTAAGTGCAAGCCTACTTCTCCGGGCCGCCGCCACGTCGTCAAGATCGTCAACCAAGACCTGTACAAGGGCAAGCCCTTTGCAGCTCTGCTGGACAAGAAAGACAAGTCCGGTGGTCGTAACAACAACGGCCGCATCACCACCCGTCACATCGGCGGTGGTCACAAGCAACACTACCGTATCGTCGACTTCAAGCGCGACAAAGACGGTATCCCGGCCAAAGTAGAGCGCCTGGAATACGATCCTAACCGTACCGCAAACATCGCCCTGGTGCTGTATGCAGACGGTGAGCGTCGTTACATCCTGGCTCCGAAAGGCCTGAAAGCTGGTGATGCAATCGCTTCTGGTGCTGATGCCGCAATCAAGGTAGGTAACACCCTGCCGATGCGCAACATCCCGGTCGGTTCTACCGTTCACGCTGTTGAGATGAAGCCTGGTAAAGGTGCCCAGCTGGCTCGTTCCGCTGGTACTTTCATCCAGATCCTGGCTCGTGAAGGTAACTATGTAACTCTGCGTCTGCGTTCCGGCGAAGTACGTAAAGTTCTGGCCGAGTGCCGCGCCACCATCGGTGAAGTTGGTAACTCCGAGCACATGCTGCGTCAACTGGGTAAAGCCGGTGCAAACCGCTGGCGTGGTATTCGTCCGACCGTTCGCGGTATGGCGATGAACCCGGTCGACCACCCGCACGGTGGTGGTGAGGGTCGCAACAAGGGCATGCAGCCTGTGTCCCCATGGGGCCAGAAGGCTAAAGGCTTCAAGACCCGTAAGAACAAGCGTACCGACAAGTACATCGTACGTCGTCGTAACAAGTAATTGTTAACATAGAGGAATCACCATGCCACGTTCTCTCAAGAAGGGTCCATTTATTGACCTGCACTTGCTGAAGAAGGTAGAGAAAGCGGTGGAAAGCGGGGATAAAAAGCCGGTTAAGACCTGGTCCCGTCGTTCAATGATCATCCCGAACATGATCGGTTTGACCATCGCTGTCCATAATGGTCGTCAGCACGTTCCGGTTTTCGTTACCGAAGAAATGATCGGTCACAAACTGGGTGAATTCGCACCGACTCGTACTTATCGCGGCCATGCTGCTGATAAGAAGGCTAAGAAGCGCTAAGGGATAAATGATGGAAGCTATCGCTAAACACCGTTATGCCCGTACTTCTGCCCAGAAAGCTCGTCTGGTAGCCGATCAAGTACGTGGTCTGTCCGTAGACAAGGCTCTGAACATCCTGACCTTCAGCCCGAAAAAGGCTGCAGCTCTGGTGAAGAAAGTGCTGGAATCTGCCATTGCAAACGCTGAGCACAACGAAGGCGCCGATATCGACGCGCTGCGTGTTGCTACTATCATGGTCGACGAAGGTCCCTCCATGAAGCGCATCCGTCCGCGTGCCAAAGGTCGTGCGGATCGTATCCTCAAGCGTACCGCTCACATCACCGTAGTGGTATCCGACGCTAAGGCTGGGAGATAAGCAATGGGTCAGAAAGTACATCCTAATGGCATTCGCCTGGGTATTACCAAGCCTTGGAATTCTACCTGGTTCGCGAACACCAAAGACTTCGCTGACAACCTGTACAGCGATTTTCAAGTACGCCAGTTCCTGACCAAGGAACTGAAAAACGCGTCCTTGTCCAAGATCACCATCGAGCGTCCGGCCAAGAGCATCCGTGTGACCATTCACACCGCTCGTCCGGGTGTTGTGATCGGTAAGAAAGGCGAAGACGTTGAGAAACTGCGCAAAGCTGTAGCCGCAATTGCTGGCGTGCCTGCTCAGATCAACATTTCCGAAGTCCGCAAGCCGGAGCTGGATGGCAAACTGGTTGCCGACAGCATCACTTCCCAGCTGGAGCGTCGTGTAATGTTCCGTCGTGCTATGAAGCGCGCCGTACAGAACGCAATGCGCCTGGGTGCCAAGGGCATCAAAGTGGAAGTTTCCGGTCGTCTGGGCGGCGCTGAAATCGCGCGTACCGAATGGTACCGTGAAGGTCGTGTGCCGTTGCACACCCTGCGTGCCGACATCGACTACGCAACTTCTGAAGCCCACACCACTTACGGTGTGATCGGCGTTAAAGTTTGGATCTTCAAGGGCGAAGTTCTGGGCGGTCTGGCTGCTGTTAATGCCGCTGCTGCTCAAGAGCAAGCTCCTGCAAAGCCCAAGCGTGACAACAAGCGCCGCGCTGCTAAGTAAGGAGATTCGGTAAATGTTGCAACCAAAGCGTACTAAATTCCGCAAGACCCACAAGGGTCGTAACCGCGGTCTGGCCAACTCTGGTAACGAAGTATCCTTCGGTACCTTTGGCCTGAAGGCGACATCCCGTGGTCAACTGACTGCTCGTCAAATCGAAGCAGCCCGTCGTGCCATGACCCGTCACGTTAAGCGTCAAGGCAAGATCTGGATCCGTGTGTTCCCGGACAAGCCCATCACCGAAAAGCCCCTCGAAGTTCGTATGGGTAAAGGTAAGGGTAACGTGGAATACTGGGTTTGCCCGATCCAGCCTGGCAAGGTTCTGTACGAGATGGATGGTGTACCTGAGGCTCTGGCGCGTGAAGCGTTTGCCCTGGCCGCAGCTAAGCTGTCCGTTCAGACCACTTTCGTAATTAAGACGGTGATGTGATGAAAGCCCAAGATCTGCGTCAAAAGAGCGTCGAAGAACTGAACCAGGAGCTGCTGGGTCTGCTGCGTGAGCAATTCAACATGCGCATGCAAGCTTCCACCGGCCAGCTGGCTCAGACTCACACTCTGAAACAAGTGCGTCGTGACGTCGCACGTATCAAGACTGTACTGACTGAGAAGGCAGGTGCGTAATGACTGACAAGATCCGTACTCTGCAAGGTCGTGTAATCAGCGACAAGATGGACAAGTCCATCACTGTTGCTATCGAGCGCAAGGTAAAGCACCCGATCTACGGTAAGATCATCAAGCGCACTACCAAGCTGCACGTACATGATGAAAACAACGAATGCAAAGCTGGCGACCTCGTGGAAATCCGCGAATGCCGCCCGCTGTCCAAGACCAAGTCCTGGACCCTGGTTGCCGTTGTAGAAAAGGCCTAATCGGTACTTTGTAGTCCAAACGGCCCCTTAGCGGGGCCGTTTGTTTTTTAGGCTACCTTTTCTAAAAATCCTGTGTTATAGTTTCGCGCCTTTTGAAGGCAGCCAGATCCCGAGAGGGATAAGAAGTAAACAAAGCGGAGCACTAAGATGATCCAGATGCAAAGTATGCTGGGTGTTGCCGACAACTCCGGCGCTCGCAGTGTAATGTGTATTAAGGTTCTGGGTGGTTCGCACCGCCGTTACGCCGGCATCGGCGACATCATCAAGGTTTCCATCAAGGAAGCCATTCCTCGCGGTAAAGTGAAGAAAGGTGATGTGTATAACGCGGTGGTCGTACGCACCCGTAAAGGCGTTCGTCGTCCGGACGGCTCTGTCATCCGTTTCGACAACAATGCGGCTGTGTTGCTTAACAACAACCAACAGCCAATCGGTACTCGTATTTTTGGCCCGGTGACTCGTGAACTGCGTAATGAGAAGTTCATGAAGATTGTGTCCCTGGCACCCGAAGTACTGTAAGGAGTCGAACGATGGCAGCTAAAATCCGTCGCGAAGACGAAGTGATTGTTCTTACCGGCAAAGACAAGGGCAAGCGTGGCAAAGTCACTCAAGTCCTGATTGCAAAAGGTAAGGTAATCGTGGAAGGCATCAACCAGGTGAAGAAACACCAGAAGCCGGTACCCGCACTGGGTCAGGCTGGCGGTATCGTCACCAAAGAAGCCCCCATCGATGTATCTAACGTAGCGCTGTTCAACTCTGCCACTGGCAAGGCTGACCGCGTTGGTTTCCGGATTGAAGACGGCAAAAAAGTCCGTTTCTTCAAATCCACCGGCGAACTTGTGAAGTAATTGGAGTTTAACGATGGCGAAACTGCATGATTACTACAAATCCGATGTAGTAAATGAACTGTCCAAACAGTTCGGTTACAAGACTATCATGCAAGTCCCTCGGATCGAGAAAATCACCCTGAACATGGGTGTTGGTGAAGCGATCTCTGACAAGAAATTGCTGGAAAATGCTGCTGCCGATATGGCTGCCATTTCCGGTCAGAAGCCGCTGATCACCAAAGCTCGCAAATCTGTTGCGGGCTTCAAGATTCGTGAAGGCTACCCGATAGGTTGTAAAGTAACCCTGCGTGGCGAGCGTATGTGGGAGTTCCTGGAACGGCTGATTTGCATCTCCGTACCGCGTATCCGTGACTTCCGTGGCCTGAACGCTAAAGCGTTCGACGGTCGTGGTAACTACTCCATGGGCGTGCGTGAGCAAATCATCTTCCCGGAAATCGACTATGACAAGGTCGATCGCGTCCGTGGTCTGGATATCACCATCACCACTTCCGCGAATACCGATGAAGAAGGCCGTGCTCTGCTGGCTGCCTTTAACTTCCCATTCCGCAAGTAAGGTTAGGGTTATGGCTAAAACTTCCATGAAAGCACGTGAAGCAAAGCGTGCGAAGCTGGTAGCCAAGTTCGCCTCCAAGCGAACCGAGCTGAAAGCTATCATTGTTGATATGAACGCTTCTGAAGAAGCGCGTTGGGATGCTGTCCTGCAACTGCAACAGCTGCCCCGTGATTCCAGTCCGTCCCGCCAGCGTAACCGTTGCAATATTACTGGTCGTCCGCACGGTTTCCTGCGCAAGTTTGGCCTGTCTCGCATCAAGGTGCGTGAGCATGCCATGAAGGGCGAAATTCCGGGCCTGAAGAAGGCTTCTTGGTAACGAATCTCGGGAGTTAGACTTATGAGCATGCAAGATCCGATCGCGGATATGCTGACCCGCATCCGTAACGGTCAGGCGGCGAGCAAAGTTGCGGTTTCCATGCCTTCTTCCAAGCTGAAAGTGGCTATCGCCAAAGTGCTGAAAGAAGAAGGTTACATCACTGGCTACTCCGTAGCTGGTGACGTGAAGCCGGAACTGGAAATTGAACTGAAATATTTCCAGGGCAAGCCAGTTGTAGAACTGATCCAACGCGTGAGCCGTCCCGGCCTGCGTATTTACAAGCGCACTACTGATCTGCCGAAAGTTATGGGCGGTCTCGGTGTTGCTATCGTGTCCACGTCTAAAGGTGTGATGACTGACCGTGCTGCCCGCAAAGCAAGCATGGGCGGTGAGATCATCTGCTACGTCGCTTAATAGGAGGTAGGAAATGTCTCGTGTTGCTAAGGCACCCGTCACTATTCCTGCTGGCGTAGAGGTGACTCTGAACGGCCAGGAACTGTCCATCAAAGGTGGTAAAGGTTCCCTGGTTCGCTCTATTCACGCCGGTGTAGAAGTGACCAAAGAAGACAATGTACTGAAGTTCGCCCCGCGCGACGGCATCGCTGGTGCTGACGCTCAGGCCGGTACTGCCCGTGCATTGGTCAACAACATGGTAATCGGTGTTACCCAAGGCTTCGAGCGCAAGCTGCAGCTGGTTGGTGTAGGTTATAAAGCCTCCATCAAGGGCAATGCTGTTGCGCTGGCTCTGGGCTTCTCTCACCCGGTAGAGCATGCGCTGCCGGCTGGTGTGACCGCTGAGTGCCCGACTGCCACAGAAATCGTTCTGCGTGGTGTCGACAAGCAGCTGGTTGGCCAAGTCGCCGCCGATATCCGTGCTTACCGCGCTCCGGAGCCCTACAAGGGCAAGGGTGTACGCTATGCCAACGAGCAAGTGCGTACTAAAGAAGCTAAGAAGAAGTAAGGTAACACTATGGACAAGAAAGCAGCTCGTCTCCGTCGTGCTACTCGTGCTCGGAAAAAGATGCAGGAACTGGGAGCTACCCGTCTGGTTGTTCACCGTACCCCGCGTCATATCTATGCGCAGGTTATTGCAGCCAACGGTTCCGAAGTTCTGGCCTCTGCTTCCACAGTAGAGAAAGCCATCAGTGAAGCTATTAAATACACCGGTAACGCTGATGCAGCGACCGCGGTAGGTAAAGCAATCGCTGAGCGTGCTATTGCCAAAGGCGTTCAGAACGTATCTTTCGATCGTTCCGGTTTCAAGTATCACGGTCGCATCGCTGCTCTGGCAGCTGCTGCACGTGACGCTGGTCTTCAGTTCTAAGCTAGGAGTCGAAGATGGCTAAAGTCGAATCTCAAGCCGGCGAACTGCAAGAAAAGCTGATTGCAGTAAACCGTGTTTCGAAAACTGTTAAAGGTGGTCGTATCATGTCCTTCACCGCGTTGACCGTGGTGGGTGATGGTAACGGCCGTGTAGGTTACGGTTACGGTAAAGCCCGTGAAGTTCCGGCCGCTATTCAAAAAGCGATGGAACAGGCTAAGCGTAACCTGAACAAGGTTGAGCTGAACAACGGCACTCTGCACCACCCGGTGCGCGGTGTTCACTCCGGTTCCACCGTGTTCATGAAGCCGGCCTCTCAAGGTACTGGTATCATTGCAGGCGGCGCCATGCGTGCTGTTCTGGAAGTTGCTGGTATCCACAACGTGCTGGCCAAGACCTACGGTTCCACCAACCCAATCAACGTTGTTCGCGCAACTGTCGACGCTCTGGTACAGGGTCAATCCCCGGCCCAGATCGCTGCCAAGCGTGGTCTGCGCGTTGACGAAATTCTGGGGTAATGCGACATGGCTAACACTGTAAAAGTAACTCAAACTCGCAGCTCTATCGGCCGTCTGCCAAAGCACAAGGCGACTCTGCGTGGTCTGGGTCTGCGTCGCATTGGTCACACCGTTGAGCTGGAAGATACTCCCTGCGTACGCGGTATGATCAACCAGGTTTATTACATGGTTAAGGTGGAGGGCTAAGCATGCGTCTGAATACTCTGTCTCCGGCCGCTGGCTCCAAGCGCGTTAAGCACCGTCCGGGCCGTGGTATCGGTTCTGGTCTGGGCAAGACCGGTGGTCGTGGTGTTAAAGGTCAAACCTCTCGTTCCGGTGGCGGCAAAGTCCGCAACGGTTTCGAAGGCGGCCAGATGCCTTTGAAAATCCGTCTGCCGAAGTTCGGTTTCTTCTCCCGCAAATCTTTGGTTTCTGCCGAAGTGCGCCTGAACGAAATCGCCCTGGTAGAAGGTGATGTGGTCGACGTGAGCACTCTGAAGCAAGCCGGTGTTATTACTAAAAACATCGTGTTCGCTAAAGTTGTTCTGTCTGGCAACATTGACCGTGCTGTGACCGTTCGTGGTCTGTCCGTCACCAAAGGTGCACGTGCAGCCATCGAGGCCGCTGGCGGTAAAATCGAGGAATAATCAGTACAATGGCTAAGAAACCAGGATTGGATGTTAAAGCACAGGGTGGTCTGAGTGAACTGAAGAGCCGTCTGCTCTTCGTTCTCGGGGCGATTATCGTTTTCCGTGCAGGCTCTTATGTGCCGATTCCTGGTATTGACGCCGCCGTACTGGCCGAGTTGTTCCAACAACAGAAGGGCACCATCATTGAGATGTTCAACATGTTCAGTGGTGGTGCACTCTCGCGTGCTTCTATTCTTGCGCTGGGGATCATGCCGTACATTTCGGCGTCGATCATTATCCAGCTGCTGACTGTGGTTCACCCCGCTCTTGCTGAACTCAAGAAGGAAGGTGAATCCGGCCGTCGCAAGATTAGCCAATATACCCGTTGGGGCACGCTGGTTTTGGGAACGTTCCAGGCCATTGGTATTGCAACCGGTCTGCCGAATATGATGCAAGGACTCGTGACTCATCCGGGTTTGGGCTTCTATTTCACGGCCGTTGTGAGTCTGGTCACCGGTACCATGTTCTTGATGTGGTTGGGTGAGCAGATTACCGAGCGTGGGATTGGTAATGGTATCTCGTTGATTATCTTCACAGGTATCGTTGCTGGTCTGCCTCATGCCATTGGCGCTACGGCCGAACAGGCACGTCAAGGGGAATTGCACATCCTGCTGTTGTTGTTGCTGGGCTTGATTGTTTTCGCAGTGACTTACTTTGTGGTGTTCGTGGAGCGTGGTCAGCGTCGTATCGTCGTTAACTATGCCAAGCGTCAACAAGGCCGCCAGGTATTTGCCGCGCAAAGCACACACCTGCCGTTGAAAGTGAACATGGCCGGTGTGATTCCTGCGATTTTCGCATCCAGCATCATCCTCTTCCCAGGGACCATTACTTCTTGGTTTGGTCAGGGCGAGGGCAAGATCGCTGACATCCTGCAACAGGTCTCTATGGTCCTGCAGCCGGGTCAGCCCTTGTATGAGATGCTCTATGCAGCAGCCATTATCTTCTTCTGCTTCTTCTATACCGCGCTGGTGTTCAACCCCCGCGAGACAGCAGACAACCTGAAGAAGAGTGGAGCCTTTATCCCGGGGATCCGCCCGGGCGAGCAGACAGCACGTTATATCGATAAGGTTATGACTCGCCTGACATTGGCAGGTGCGCTCTATATAACCTTTATCTGTCTGGTACCCCAGTTCTTGATGACTGCCTGGAACGTACAGTTCTACTTCGGTGGCACTTCGCTGCTGATTATCGTGGTAGTTATCATGGACTTCATGGCTCAGGTTCAGACCCATATGATGTCTCATCAATATGGTGATGTCCTGAGGAAGGCCAACCTGAAGGGCTACGGCCGCTAAAGGTCGGCGTAGTTACGGAGTTAAGCAATGAAAGTTCGTGCTTCCGTTAAGGCAATCTGCCGTAACTGCAAAATCATCAAGCGTCACGGTGTGGTGCGTGTGATTTGCAGCGAGCCAAAGCATAAACAGCGCCAAGGCTAATTTTTTACGGTTAGTACTTGCAACAAATAGTTGTGCTGGCTAATATAGCCAGCCAACTTTTGTTGTGTATTGGTTGACCGCCACGTATCCGCTCACGGGCTTTGTGGTGGTCGTAATCTACTATATGTAGGAGTGAATAGTGGCCCGTATCGCTGGCATTAACATTCCTGACCATAAGCATGCAGTCATCGCTTTGACTGCTATTTATGGCGTCGGTCGTACCCGCTCCAAGGCCATCTGTGCCGCAGCCGGTATCGCTGAGAATGTGAAAATTAAAGACCTGGACGAAGCTCAGATCGAGAGTCTGCGTGAACAAGTAGGTAAATTCACCGTTGAAGGTGACCTGCGTCGTCAGATTTCCATGAACATCAAGCGATTGATGGATCTGGGTTGCTACCGTGGTTTGCGTCACCGTCGTAGCCTGCCTGTTCGTGGTCAACGTACCAAGACCAACGCTCGTACCCGTAAGGGTCCGCGCAAGGCTATCAAGAAGTAACGGGAAGGTAGAAAATGGCTAAAACTCCGACTCGTGCTCGCAAGCGCGTTAAAAAGCAAGTGAGCGACGGTATTGCGCACGTTCATGCATCTTTCAACAACACAATCGTGACCATTACTGACCGTCAGGGCAATGCTCTGTCATGGGCCACCTCTGGTGGTTCAGGTTTCCGTGGTTCCCGTAAGTCCACTCCGTTTGCTGCCCAGGTAGCTGCTGAGCGTGCTGGTGAGATCGCCAAAGAATACGGCGTGAAGAACCTGGAAGTCATGGTCAAAGGTCCGGGTCCCGGTCGTGAGTCTTCCATCCGCGCTCTGAACGCGGCTGGTTTCCGCATCACTAACATTACTGATGTGACTCCGATCCCGCACAACGGTTGTCGTCCTCCCAAGAAGCGCCGCGTGTAACGCTGTAGCTACTTGGTCTAGGATTGTTGGAGAAAGAAGATGGCAAGATATATCGGTCCTAAGCTTAAGCTTAGCCGTCGTGAGGGCACCGACCTCTTCCTGAAGTCTGGTGTTCGTGCGATTGATTCTAAGTGCAAGATTGACACCGTTCCTGGTCAACACGGTGCGCGTAAAGCGCGTCTGTCTGACTACGGTGTTCAGCTGCGCGAGAAACAAAAAGTTCGTCGTATCTACGGCGTATTGGAAAAACAGTTCCGCAACTACTACCGCGACGCTGCCCGTCAAAAGGGTAACACCGGTGAAAACCTGTTGCAGCTGCTGGAAGGTCGTTTGGACAACGTTGTTTACCGTATGGGCTTCGGTGCTACCCGTGCTGAATCTCGTCAGCTGGTGAGCCACAAGGCCATCATGGTCAACGGTCGCGTTGTGAACATTCCTTCTTTCCAGGTTTCCCCTGAGGACGTGATCTGCGTTCGTGAGAAGGCTAAGAAGCAAGCGCGTATCAAAGCATCCCTCGAGGTTGCTGGTCAGCGCGAGAAGCCGACTTGGGTAGAGGTTGATGCCGCTAAAATGGAAGGTGCTTTCAAGCGTCTGCCAGAGCGTTCCGACCTGTCTGCCGACATTAACGAACAGCTGATCGTCGAGCTTTACTCCAAGTAAAGCTAGCTTCTAAAGAGAGGACACAATGCTGGGTTCTGTAACAGATTTTCTTAAACCGCGGCTAGTTGACATCGAGCAAGTTAGCCCGACTCATGCGAAAGTGACTCTCGAGCCACTTGAGCGTGGCTTTGGTCACACGCTGGGTAATGCCCTGCGTCGTATTTTGCTGTCTTCTATGCCCGGTTGTGCAGTTACTGAAGTCGAAATTGACGGGGTACTGCATGAGTACAGCAGCAAAGAAGGTGTACAGGAAGACATTCTTGAAATCCTGCTCAACCTGAAAGGTATCGCTGTGAAGCTGGAAGGCAAGGACGAGGTAACTCTGTCCCTGACCAAGTCTGGAACAGGCCCCGTTACCGCTGGTGATATCACTCACGGTGATGAAGTCGAGATCGTAAACCCGGAGCACGTAATCTGCCACCTGACTGGCGCCAATGCTGAAATCAGCATGCGCCTGAAAGTTCAGCGCGGTCGTGGTTATGTGCCTGCTTCTGCTCGTGTTCACAACGATGATGAAGAGCGTCCTATCGGTCGCCTGCTGTTGGACTCTGCGTTCAGCCCCATCGTTCGTATTGCCTACAACGTTGAGGCAGCACGTGTGGAGCAGCGTACCGACTTGGACAAGCTGGTCATCGACATGGAGACCAATGGTACTCTGGATCCTGAAGAAGCCATCCGTCGTTCTGCCACTATTCTGGCCGAGCAACTGGAAGCCTTCGTGGATCTGCGCGATGTCAGCGTGCCCGAGAAGAAAGAAGAGAAACCCGAGTTTGATCCGATTCTGCTGCGTCCTGTCGATGATTTGGAGCTGACAGTTCGTTCTGCGAACTGTCTGAAGGCAGAAGCTATCCACTATATTGGTGATCTGGTACAGCGTACCGAAGTTGAGTTGCTTAAGACTCCTAACCTCGGTAAGAAGTCCCTGACTGAGATCAAGGACGTGTTGGCCTCCCGTGGTCTGTCTCTTGGCATGCGCCTCGAGAATTGGCCGCCCGCCAGCATCGCTGACGAGTAATCCAGATTACGGGTTTCACAGATTTAGTTAGAAGGATAAGGTCATGCGCCATCGTTTGAGTGGTCGTCAACTGAACCGGAACAGCAGCCATCGTCAGGCTATGTTCCGCAACATGGCCAGCTCCCTGGTTCGTCATGAGATCATCAAGACGACTCTGCCTAAGGCAAAAGAGCTGCGTCGTGTAGTTGAACCGCTGATCACCCTTGCCAAGACTGATAGCGTTGCTAATCGTCGCCTGGCATTTGCCCGTACTCGCGATAACGCGATCGTGGCTAAGCTGTTCAATGAACTGGGCCCGCGCTACCTGGAGCGCGCCGGCGGTTATACTCGCATTCTGAAATGCGGTTTCCGTGCAGGCGACAACGCCCCTATGGCTTACATTGAGCTGGTAGACCGCCCGGCCGCTGCTGAAGCAGCTGCTGAGTGATAAAGAAAAAGCCGGGCTTGTCCCGGCTTTTCTTTTAATGGATTCTGATACTGCCTCAACTGCCTCAACTGCCTCAACTGCCTCAACTGCCTCAACTGCCTCAACTGCCTCAACTGCCTCAACTGCCTCAACTGCCTCAACTGCCTCAACTGCCTCAACTGCCTCAACTGCCTCAACTGCCTCAACTGCCTCAACTGCCTCAACTGCCTCGACTGCTTACTCTTGATCGTGTAGTTCCTTATATAGGTAGGTATTCCTTATTATCGAATGATGATCTTCCATTCACCTGGTACAGAAAAAGCCAGCCGGTGGTATGAGCTGCTCGCAGAGGAGGGCTAATTTAGCTCTGGATTTGGTGGTTTCTGTGGATAAGTTTGTATAAAAGCTGTGCTTGGATATGAATAACTAAAAAAGTGCAGTTTTTTGCAATTTTA
>NZ_JAPCJG010000010.1:0-123611 GCF_027707985.1 Aeromonas sp. QDB03
GCGGTAGTTCAGTCGGTTAGAATACCGGCCTGTCACGCCGGGGGTCGCGGGTTCGAGTCCCGTCCGCTCCGCCACTAATTTGAAAGGCCTTCCCAGATGGGAAGGCCTTTTTGCTATCTGGTTTTGGCGAATAAAATAAGGAAGCAAAGGGCAACAGACAGGGCTGCGACTTGCCACAGGCAACTCGGTCCCTGTCTGTTGTCCTTTGTGCTTGAGCCGGACTCTGTCCGTTTCCCCGTCCGCTCCGCCAATACTTAAGAAGCCCAGTAGAAAGACTGGGCTTCTTTTCGTTCGATTCCCTCTGTGTTACCCCTTCTCCCTCTTTTATATCCCGCAGATTTATCACGCTATGGGTGTTGTGCCTCAAGGCTTTCCATCGGGGATGGGGTTCGGCATACAATGCCCCTTTGGTGTCAGATGGGAGTCCCCTATGTTTTGTCCGCGTTGTGGTTCCGGATCGCTGCAACAGCGCAGCGAGAAAGAGTTTGCCTGTGGCTGTGGTTTTCACTATTTCCAGAATGTGGCGTCGGCCGTGATGGTGGCGCTGTGCTGGCAGGACGAGCTGCTGGTCGCGGTGCGGGCCCGGGATCCCGGCCGGGGCTTGCTGGATCTGCCGGGCGGCTTCGTCGATCCAGGCGAATCGCTGGAGGAAGCCTTGATGAGGGAGCTCAAGGAGGAACTGGGGCTGGATCTGACGGGGGAGACGCCGCGCTACCTGGGCTCCTATGCCAACGTCTATCCCTATGACGAGGTGACCTATCACACCTGCGACACCGTCTTTCTGCTGGAGTTGGCAGACAAGCCTGCTGTGGTGGCGGCCGACGATGTGGCCGCCTGCGAGTGGCGCAAGCTGGCCGGCCTTGCCCCTGCCGAGTTTGCTTTCCGCTCTACCGGCGCCGCCATCAGTCAATTGCAGCGGCTGCGGGGCTAACCGATAGCAGTAATGACAGGGCGGAGCAGCTAGCCCGGCAGGTGGAGGGTGACGATCAGGCCGCCCTCTTCGCCGTTTCTGGCGTCGACCCGCCCGCCCTGGGCCTGGATTGCCTTGCGGGTGATGGCGAGCCCCAGTCCATAACCCTTGCCTGCTGCAGGGGAGCCGATCCGCACGAAGGGATCGAAGATGCTGGAGAGCTTGCTCTCATCCACTCCCACTCCTTGATCCGCCACCTCGATGACAAACTCTGCTCCCTGCCGTATCAGGGTCAGGCGGATGGTCTGTCCCGTCTGGGAGAAGCGCAGGGCATTGCGCAGCACGTTGTCGAGGGCCCGGCGGATCAGCTCCGCCTGTCCGCAGACCGTGTATTCCTGAGTCTCATCCACCCAGGTTTTGATCTCGACCCCCATGTGCTGCGCCTCGTAGCGGGCGTCGCTCACCACGGCGTCGATCAGCCCCTGCAGATCGTAATACTCCTCGCCGTCCCGTTCGCCATGGCCGGCGCGGGTGAGGGTCAGCAGTTCGCCGATCATCTTGTCCATGCGCTGGGTTTCGAGCTGGATCCGCGCGAGGGCTCCCTCGATCCTGGCCGGATCCTGCTGGGCCAGGCCGATGGCCAGCTGCAGCCTGGCAAGGGGGGAGCGCAGCTCGTGGGAGACGTCGTGCAGCAGTTGCTCGCGGCTCTCCACCAGCAGTTGCAGCCGCTCGGCCATGGCATCGAAGTCGCGGGCCGCATCGCTGATCTCGTCGTGGCGCCGCCGCATGGTGGGGGAGAGGCGCACTGCCAGATCCCCCTGGGAGAGGCGCTCGAATCCCTGCCGGAAGCGGTTCATGGGGCGGGTCAGGTGCCAGGCGAGCAGGGCGCTGAAGAAGAGGCCGCCAAGTCCGCCGATCCACCACATGGGCGGTGGCATGTTGAGCCAGTTGCGGCGGGGCTGGGGCGGTGCCAGCAACTGCTGCAGGCCGGCACTGTCGTAGTCGAGCCGGTAGTGCTGGCCATCGGCTCCCAGCAGGATACGGCCGCTCTGCGTTGTGGATGGCTTTGCTGCGACCGGTTCAAGCTGCAGCAGCCTTCGCTCCCGGGCCGGCCAGCTGGCCTGCAGGGCCGCAACCGCAGCCGGTCCCTGCTGCTGCAACAAACTGGCGGCGGCTGCCAGCTGACGTTCGGCCAGCTGGTTGGCCATCCGCTGCTCCGGCGGCCCTTCGTGGCGAGAGAGGCTGAAGGCCACCCACAGCAGCTGGCTCATCATGATGATGGTGAACCAGAAGCCGAACAGGATCTTCCAGAACAGGCGCCCCTTGAGGATCATGCCAGCCGGTATCCTATGCTGCGCACCGTCTCGATGCCGACGGCTTCGCCCGCCAGGGCCTGCAGCTTCTGGCGGATATTGCAGATGTGCACGTCGACGCTGCGATCATAGGGCTCGCGCGGGCGGCCGAGCCCGTGCAGGGAGAGCTCATCCTTGCTGACTACCCGCTCTGGGGATCGCAGCAGCAGTTCCAGCAGGTTGAACTCGGTGGCGGTCAACTCCAGCGGCTGCGCCTGCCAGCGACACTGACGGCTGGCGGGGGAGAGCACCAGCTCGCCAAGGCGCAGGCCCTGCTCTTTGCCCGGATGGACGGGGGCAGGCTCGACCCGGCGCAGCACGGCCCTCAGCCTGGCCACCAGTTCCCGCGGGTAGCAGGGCTTGGGCACATAGTCATCGGCCCCCATCTCCAGCCCGATCACCCGATCGATGTTGTCCCCCTTGGCGGTGAGCATGATGACGGGGATCCGGCTGTCGCGGCGGATCTGGCGCAGCACCTCGCTGCCATTCAGATCGGGCAGCATGATGTCGAGCACCACGGCGGCATAGTTGCCGGAGAGGGCGTGCTGCACGCCGCTCTTGCCGGTCAGCACATGGGTGGTGGCAAAGCCTTCGCCGCCCAGGTATTCGCTCAGCATGGTGCCAAGTTCCAGATCATCGTCCACCAGCAGGATCTTCATCGCTCTTCTCCGTCTCGGGTTGGCGCCATTTTCCCGTGTCCGTCTCCGCCTGACAGCTGCTTTTACGCAATCCTTACACTGCCCTGCAAGAGGCTTAACCGGACATTGGAGTAGATTGCCCGGGTCTGTTTCACCCTTTGTTTCAGCCAAGGATATCCGCGATGGCCCGTGTCCGTCTCCTCGTTGTTCGCCTGCTGCTGCCCGCCCTGGTGCTGGTCGGTGCCGGCTGGCTGCTGCTGCCTTCCACTGCGGCACCAACCACCTCTTATATCACCACACCGGTCGAGCGGCGGGATCTGGAGCAGAGCGTGCTGGCCGACGGCACCCTGCAGGCCCAGAAGCTGGTGAGCGTGGGGGCGCAGGTGTCGGGGCAGATCAAGGCGCTGCACGTGGCGCTGGGGGATGAGGTGAAGCAGGGCGATCTGCTGGTCGAGATCGACGATCTCACCCAGCAGAACGCCCTCAAGGATGCCGAAGCCGCCCTCGACAACGTGCAGGCCCAGCTGGCCTCGCGCAGGGCAACTCTGCGCAACAACCAGCTGGCCTTCGAGCGCCAGCGCAAGGTGCTGGCCCGGGGATTGGGCAGTCAGGCCGACTACGACAGCGCGGAGGCGACCCTGACGGCGACCCGCGCCGACATCCGGGCGCTGACGGCACAGGCGGTGCAGGCCCGCATCGCGGTGGACACCGCCAGAGTGAATCTGGGTTATACCCGCATCGTCTCCCCCATGGCGGGCACCATAGTGGCGATCCCGGTGGAGCAGGGGCAGACGGTCAACGCGGTGCAGAGCACCCCGACCATGGTCAAGGTGGCGCGACTCGACACCATGACGGTGGAGGCGCAGATCTCGGAGGCGGACGTGATCAAGGTGAAGGCCGGCCTGCCCAGCTATTTCACCGTGCTGGGGGCGCCCGAGCAGCGCTACCAGGCCCGTCTGCGCGCCATAGAGCCCGCCCCCGACACCATCAACGACGACACGACCAGCAGCAGTTCGACCAGCACGGCCGTCTACTACCACGGTCTGTTTGAGGTGGAGAACCCTGAAGGGGCCCTGCGTATCGGCATGACGGCCCAGGTGCACATAGTGCTGGCGACCGAGCGCAACGCCCTGGTGATCCCGGCCATCGCCCTGAGCGAGGGGCGGGTGCAGGTGGTGGATGAGGCCGGCCGCCCACAATGGCGGCCGGTGAAGGTAGGCCTCAACAACAAGGTGGATGCCCAGATCCTAGCGGGGTTGACCGCCGGGGAGGCCGTGGTGGTGAGTCAGTTGACGGCTCAGAACCAGCAGAGCGGGCGAATGGGCCCGCCGATGGGGATGTGATCATGAGGGAACCATTGCTGCAACTGAGCGGGATCCGCCGCCATTTTGGTGACGGGGAGCGGCGCGTCGAGGTGCTCAAGGGGATCGATCTGATCATAGCGCGGGGCGAGATGGTGGCCATCGTCGGCGCCTCCGGCTCCGGCAAATCGACCCTGCTCAATATTCTGGGCTGCCTCGATCAGTCGAGCGAGGGTAGCTATCGGGTGGCCGGGCGGGAGACGGGCCGGCTGACGGCCGATGCGCTGGCGACCCTGCGCCGCGAGCACTTCGGCTTCATCTTTCAGCGCTACCACCTGCTGGGGGATCTCAGTGCCCGCGACAACGTGGCGCTGCCCGCCCTCTATGCCGGGTTGGCCGGCAACGCGCGCAAGGCGAGGGCCGAGAGCCTGCTGCAGCGGCTCGGGCTCGGCAGCCGGCTCGACTACAAGCCGAGCCAGCTCTCCGGCGGCCAGCAGCAGCGGGTCAGCATTGCCCGCGCCCTCATCAACGGCGGTCAGGTGATCCTGGCGGACGAACCGACCGGTGCCCTCGACAGCCAGAGCGGGGCCGAGGTACTCGGCATCCTGGGCGCACTCCATCGACAGGGCCACACGCTGGTGTTGGTGACCCACGACATGGCGATCGCCGAACAGGCCGAGCGGATCATCGAGCTCAAAGACGGGGCGGTGGTAGCCGACCGTCGTCGCGAGCCGACACCACCGTCCCCTGCGCCAACCACTCCCCGTACCGACACCGAGGGACGCGGCGCTCTGGCCGGGCGGTTCGGCGCCGCCTTCAAGATGGCGCTGCTGGCCATGCGGGCCCAGCGCATGCGCACCTTCCTCACCATGCTCGGCATCATCATCGGCATCGCCGCCGTGGTGTCGGTGGTGGCGCTGGGGCGAGGCTCCCAGCAGCAGGTGCTGGCCAATATCAATGCCATGGGCACCAGCACCCTGGAGATCTTCCCCGGCAGCGGCTTCGGCGATCGGCGGGCCGAGGCGGTCCAGACCCTCAGGGTGGAGGATGCCGAGGCCCTCGCCGGGCTCGGCTATGTGCACAGCGTCACCCCCAGTCTGGCCACCAGCGTCACCCTGCGCCGGGGTAGCCAGGCGGTCCTGGGTTCGGTGAACGGGGTGGGGGAGCAGTTCTTCCAGGTGCGTGGCTACCGACTGCTGCAGGGCATGCTGTTCGATGCCGCCAGCGTGACCGCTCTGGCGCAGGAGGTGGTGATCGACGAGAACAGCCAGGCGCGCCTGTTTGCCGCGGGGGAGTCACCGCTCGGTCAGGTGATCCTGCTGGGGAGCCTGCCGTGCCGGGTGATCGGGGTGGTGGCCCGCAACCAGAGCGGCTTTGGCAGCGACGAGAACCTCAACGTCTGGATCCCCCATACCACGGCCATGACGCGGATGCTGGGCCAGAGCCACCTGCGCAGCATCAGCGTGCGGGTGCAGGACGAGGTGGCGCTGGCCGCCGCCGAGGATGGCATCAGCCGCTTGCTGCGTGAACGGCACGGCGCTCAGGATTTCTTCGTGCTCAACACCGACAGCATCCGTCAGGCGATCACCAGCACCAATGCCACCCTGACCCTGCTGATCGCCATGATTGCGCTCATCTCCCTGGTGGTGGGCGGCATCGGGGTGATGAACATCATGCTGGTGTCGGTGAGCGAGCGCACCCGCGAGATCGGCGTGCGGATGGCGGTGGGTGCCAGAACCGGCGACATACTGCAGCAGTTCTTGATCGAGGCGGTGCTGGTCTGCCTGCTGGGCGGGGCGGCCGGGGTGCTGCTCTCCCTGCTGGTCGGCGTCTTGTTCGAGCACTTCAGCAGCCAGTTCACCCTGAGCTACTCCCTGGACGCCGTGCTGATGGCCTTCTTCTGCTCGAGCCTCATCGGCGTGCTGTTTGGCTTCTTTCCGGCGCGGCGGGCGGCGCGGATGGACCCCATCCACGCACTGGAGCGGGAGTAGGCACCCTCTTCGGCGCCCGCTGCGCCACCCCATTCGCCGGCGTTGCCGAGGGCTCATCCCGCCTCGGGGGCCTGGCGAGTTGGCCGGACGGCACCCTGTGCCAGTCCGGCAGCCTGAACCGTGTCATCGACGTGACACAGCCTGCTCTGCGCGGGTTTTCAACCGGGCCCCTGGCCCGGTTCTTTTTCTCATGCGAAAAAAAGGCGCCACCCGAGGGGGACGCCTGAAAGGTCAAACCTTGCGGTTTGCGGACCAACGGAACCAAGATTTCACACACATCACACTCTCAGCACTTCTGGCAGGCTCAGCCCTGCCACTTGCCTCCTTCCACTATCACATCGTTGGGATCGGTATCGGCGCTCAGTTTGTCGCGCACATACTGGTCGTAGAGTTTCAGCAGGTACTTCTCTTCCCCCAGCTTGGCGAGACGGTCGTTGACCCAGTCACGCAGCTCGATATTGCCCTTCTTCACCGCCGGGGCGATGGGGTCTTCCGAGCCCAGCTTCTCGGGCAGCACCCGATAGCCCGGGTTCTCCTTGGCCCAGCTGAACAGCACCAGGTTGTCCTGGGCATAGGCGTCGCCACGGCCCTGGGCCAGTGCCTGCAGGGATTCGGTGTTCTTCTCGAACTTGAGCACCTTCCAGTCCGGGTGGTTGCGGGTCAGCCAGATGTCGGCCGTGGTGCCGGTGGTGACGATCAGGGTCTTGCTGGCCAGATCATCCAGTTTCTTGGCCGGGCTCCCTTGTGGCACCAGCACCTGTACCGCCACTCGCAGGTTCGGGTTGGTGAAGTCCACCACCTGCCGCCGCTCCGGGGTCACCGTCATGTTGGCGAGGATGAGATCCACCTTGTCGCTCTGCAGGAAGGGGATGCGGCTGGCGGGCTCCACCGCCACGAACTCGACCTTGTTCTCGTCCCCCAGCAGATCCTTGGCGAAACGGCGACCGAGGTCGGTGTCAAAGCCGACGTAGTTGCCCTTCTCGTCCACATAGCCGAAGGGGGGCTTGTCGGTGAAGACGCCGACGATGAGCTTGTCGCGGGCCTTGATCTTGTCGAGGGAACCGTCCGCCGCATGGACGGCGCCGCTGGCGAGACCCAGTCCCAACAAGGCACTGAACAGAACCGAGGTAATTTTTTTCATGCTGACTCCTTTCGTTTGATGACAGTTGTATAAGAAAACTTGGCGAGGAACTGGCGGGCACGCTGGCTGCGCGGGTTCTCGAAAAATTGATGGGGCGCGGCCTGCTCCAGGATGTGGCCGCCGTCCATGAAGACGATGCGATCCGCCACCGCCTGGGCGAACGCCAGCTCGTGGGTGACGATGAGCAGGGTCATGCCGCTGCCGGCGAGATCGCGGATCACCTCCAGCACTTCCTGCACCATCTCGGGATCCAGCGCAGCGGTCACCTCGTCAAACAGCATCACCTGCGGGTTCATGCACAGCGCCCGCACGATGGCGATGCGCTGCTGCTGGCCGCCGGAGAGCTGGCGCGGATAGTCGTGGCGCCGCTCCCACAGGCCGATGCGGGTCAGCAGTTGTTCCGCCTGCAGCAGGGCCTCCTGCCGCTCCCGCTTCTGCACCTGCAGAGGGCCGAGCAGCACGTTCTCCAGCACCGTCAGGTTGGGGAACAGGTGATAGCTCTGGAACACCATGCCGATGCGCTGGCGTACCCGCTGCCAGTCGGTGCTGGCATCCAGCCTGTCTCCATCGAAGCGAATGTCGCCCCCCTGAATGGGTTCGAGCCCGTTGAGGGTGCGCAGCAGGGTGCTCTTGCCGCAGCCGCTCGGCCCCAGGATGACGATCACTTCTCCGGCGTTCACCGTGAGGCTGACCTCGTCCAGTACCCGGTTTTGGCCGAATTGTTTGCTGACAGCATTGAGCTCAAGCAGAGGTGTCATACCGCATTACCCCATTGTTGCTCCAGCCGGCGCGAGGCGAGCGAGAGCGGATAGCAGACCAGAAAAAAGAACAGGAACAGCAGACCGTAGATAAGCAGCGAGCCATAGGTGCGCTCGATGATCTGCTGGCCCACCTTGATCACCTCCACCACCCCGATCAGCACCGCCAGCGAGCTGGTCTTGATGATGCGGGTGTAGATGTTGATGGTCGGCGGCGTCAGCCGTTGCAGCGCCTGGGGCAGCAGCACGCGGCGATAGAGCTGCCAGCGGGAGAGCCCGAGCGCCAGGCCGGCCTCCTGCTGGCCGCGGGCGAGGGATCCCAGGCCGCCGCGCACCACTTCCCCCACCTCGCTGGCTCCCCACAGGGCCAGCACCAGCACGGCGCACCAGAAGGCCGGGATGTCTACGCCAAAGAAGATCGGCAGCCCGAAGAAGAAGAGGTAGAGCCAGACCAGCACGGGCACCACCCGAAACAGCTCCAGATAGACTCGCAACACTCCCCGCGTCAGCCTTCCCCCCTGCTGGGCCAGCACGCCGTAACCGACCCCCCCCAGGGTGGCGAACAGGATGGCGAGCAGCGAGATGGTGAGGGTCTGACCCGCGCCCACCGCCAGCAGCGGCAGCGCCTGCGTCAGCTGCTCAGTGACTGGACTGGCCATAGCGATCCCTCCTTTCTGGTGCATGGGTGGCGAACGGTGGCAGCAGGAAGGTAAGTGCCCACATCGGGATCCTCGACTGCATCAGCGATTCAATGACCGAACTGACCATGTTGCAGCCTCCTTTCAACGACGCGCAGGGTGAGGGACAGCGGCAGAAAGATCAGCACGCACATCAAGGTCAGCACCGCCAGCATCTCGTAGGTCTTGTAGTAGAGGGCTATGTAGTTCTTGGTGGTGTAGAGCAGCTCCGGCACCGCCACCGCCGAGGCCACCGTGGTCTCTTTGAGCAGGAAGATGAAGTTGGCAAACAGCGCCGGCAGGCTGGCAAGCCAGGCCTGGGGCAGCTGCACGTGGCGCAGCAATTGCCAGCGGGAGAGACCGATGGCTCGCCCCGCCTCCAGCTGGCTGGGGGGGACCGCCTGAATGCCCGCCCGCAGCGCCTCGGTCAGGTAGCCGCCGCCGAGGAAGGTCATGGCGATCACCGCCGTAGCAAAGCCCGACAGCGAGATGCCGAGCGCCGGCAGCCCGAAGTAGAGAAAGAACAGCTGGATCAAGAGCGGCGTGTTGCGGGCCAGCTCCACATAGGCGCGGATAACTCCGTTCAGCCAGGGCTTGTGCAGGCTTTGCAGCGTCACATTGAGCAGCGCCACGGCGAGCGAGGTGAGGATCACGATGGCGCCGAGCTGCAAGGTGACCCAGACCGATTGGCCGAACGCCGGCAGGGTGGTGAGAACAAAAGACCAGTCGAAGCTCATGCCGGGATCCTCCCGTCGCGGCGCAGCCGCTGGGGCACGACCGTGATGGCGTCCGGGTACTTGATGCCGGCACCGGTGTTGAGCACCACCACCCGCTCGCCCCCCTGGATCCAGCCCGCTTCGCGCAGCTGACGGGCGGCGGCGAAGGCAGCCGCCCCTTCCGGGCAGACGAAGCAGCCCTCCTGGGAGGCGAGTTGACGCAGCTCGCGCTGGATGGCGCCGTCTTCCACCGCGATGGCGCAGCCCTCGGTGCGATAGAGGGCATCCAGCACCAGAAAATCCCCCAGCGCCTTGGGTACGTTGATGCCGAACGCCAGGGTCTGGGAGTCGGGCCAGAAGCGCGACTCGCGCTCCCCCTGCTGCCAGGCCTGGACGATGGGGGCGCAGCCGCTCGCCTGCACCGCCACCAGGCGCGGCAGCGGCCCCTGCACCCAGCCCAGCTCCTGCAACTCCCGCAGCGCCTTGTAGATGCCGATGAGGCCGACTCCGCCGCCGGTGGGGTAGAGGATGACGTCCGGCAGAGTCCAGCCGAGCTGCTCGGCGATTTCAAACCCCATGGTCTTCTTGCCCTCGATGCGATAGGGCTCCTTGAGGGTGGAGGCATCAAACAGCCCCTGCTGCGCCACCGCCTCGGCCACCTGGCGACCGGCGTCGCTGATGAGGCCGTCCACCAGATAGAGGCGGGCACCGGCCAGGGCGCTCTCCAGCCGGGTGATGGCGGGGGCCGCCTGCGGCTGGACTATGGTGCTGCGCAAGCCGGCGCGGGCACCGTAGAGTGCCCAGGCCGCGCCGGCGTTGCCGTTGGTGGGCATGGCGAAGTGGGTAACGCCGAGTTCGCGGGCGCGGGAGACGCCGACCGCGGCACCGCGGGCCTTGAAGGAGCCGGTGGGGGTGAGGCTCTCATCCTTCATCCAGAGATCCGGGATGCCGACCTGCTGGCCGAGGCGCGGCAGCGGCAACAGCGGGGTGAAGCCTTCCCCCAGGGTGACCACCTGGGCGGGGTCGCGCACCGGCAGCAGCTCGTGGTAGCGCCACAGGCTGGCGGGGCGTCCCAGCAGGGCGGCCGGATGCCAGGCCTGCTTCAGGGCCTCGAGGTCGTAGCTGGCCAGCAAGGGGGCGCCGACCGGGCTAAGCTGCTGGGGCTGATCGGCATCCACAATCTCGCCGGTCTTGCTGCAACGCAGATGTGATAGGTAGCTGTACGGCATGCTTTATCCTGAATGAGTCGAGATGGTCAGTCGCTTATTCCATCCTGTGACCCAAGTGCCGGATAACAAACAAAATAAACTGGCAAACCTAAGCGAAAAAATTCATATGACTCCGATTGGTCAGGGTTGTGGCGGCTTCCCGCTCATGTCGCCTGGTCACCCGCTGGGGGGTTGGGCCGTCCGGCACTCTTTGCTAACCTGCCCGCTTCACCCGAAATCGCAGGGAGCCGCATCGATGCGAGCCATTGTCAGCCTGCTGGCCCTGTCACTGCTGTGTGCATGCAGTGGCCAGTCAACCAAAGAGGATGCCATGTCAGGGAAAGCGCGCCTTCACTACCCCGTCACCCGTCAGGGTGAGCAGGTGGATCACTACTTCGGCCAGGCCGTGGCCGACCCCTATCGCTGGCTGGAGGATGATCGCAGCCCCGAGACCGAGGCCTGGGTCAAGGCCCAGAACGCCGTGACCCGGGACTACCTGGCACAGATCCCGTATCGCGCCGCCATCAAGGAGAAGCTCGCCTCTTCCTGGAACTACGCCAAGGAGGGGGCGCCGTTTCGCGAGGGGCGCTACCACTACTTCTTCAAGAACGACGGCCTGCAGAACCAGAACGTGCTGTGGCGCCAGCTGGAGGGCAAGCCGGCCGAGGTGTTCCTCGATCCCAATACCCTTAGCCCCGACGGCACCACGGCGCTGGATCAGCTGAGTTTCTCCCGCGATGGCCGCATCCTGGCCTACTCCTTGTCGCTGGCCGGCAGCGACTGGCGCGAGATCCACCTGATGGACGTACAGAGCAAGCAGCCGCTGGAGGCGCCCCTCAAGGACGTGAAGTTCAGCGGCATCAGCTGGCTCGGCAACGAGGGCTTCTTCTACTCGAGCTACGACAAGCCGGATGGCAGCGAGCTGTCGGCCAAGACCGATCAGCACAAGGTCTATTTCCACCGGCTCGGCACGGCGCAGGAGGATGACCGGCTGGTGTTCGGCGCCATCCCGGCCCAGCACCACCGCTACGTGGGGGCGACCGTCACCGAAGATGACCGCTTCCTGCTCATCTCGGCGGCGAACTCCACCTCCGGCAACCGCCTCTATGTCAAGGATCTGAGCCAGGAGAACGCGCCGCTGCTGACGGTGCAGGGGGATCTGGAGGCGGATGTGAGCCTGGTGGACAACCAGGGCAGCACCCTTTACCTGCTGACCAACCGGGACGCCCCCAACCGCCGGCTGGTGACGGTGGATGTCGCCAACCCGGGGCCGGCCCGCTGGCGGGATCTCATCCCCGAGCGCCAGCAGGTGCTGACGGTGCACAGCGGCAGCGGCTATCTGTTCGCCGAGTACATGGTGGATGCCACCGCCCGGGTCGAGCAGTTCGACTATGAGGGCAAGCGGGTGCGCGAGGTGGCGCTGCCCGGCCTTGGCAGCGTCAGCGGCTTCAACGGCAAGCACGATGATCCCGCCCTCTACTTCGGCTTCGAGAACTATGCCCAGCCGCCCACTCTCTACCGGTTCGAGCCCAAGAGCGGCGCCATCAGCCTCTATCGCGCCTCGGCGGCGCCGTTCAAGCCAGAGGATTATGTTTCCGAGCAGCGCTTCTACCAGAGCAAGGACGGCACCCGGGTGCCGCTCATCATCAGCTACCGCAAGGGGCTGAAACTCGATGGCAGCAACCCGACCATCCTCTACGGCTATGGCGGTTTCGATGTGAGCCTGACCCCGAGCTTCAGCGTGTCGGTGGCCAACTGGCTGGATCTGGGGGGCGTCTATGCGGTGGCCAACCTGCGCGGGGGCGGCGAGTACGGCCAGGCCTGGCACCTGGCAGGCACCAGGATGAACAAGCAGAACGTGTTCGACGACTTCATCGCGGCGGCCGAGTACCTCAAGGCCGAGGGCTACACCCGCACCGATCGGCTGGCGATCCGCGGTGGCTCCAACGGCGGTCTGCTGGTGGGGGCTGTGATGACCCAGCGGCCGGATCTGATGCGGGTCGCCCTGCCGGCGGTGGGGGTGCTCGACATGTTGCGCTACCACAGCTTCACCGCCGGGGCAGGCTGGGCCTATGACTACGGCACCAGCGCCGACAGCGAGGCGATGTTCGACTACCTGAAGGGCTACTCGCCGCTGCACAACGTTCGGGCCGGGGTCAGCTACCCCTCGACCCTGGTGACCACGGCGGATCACGACGATCGGGTGGTGCCGGCCCACTCCTTCAAGTTTGCCGCCACCCTGCAGGCCGACAATGCCGGCCCCCATCCCCAGCTCATCCGCATCGAGACCAATGCCGGGCACGGGGCGGGCACGCCGGTGGCGAAGCTTATCGAGCAGAGTGCGGACATCTATGCCTTCACCCTGTACGAGATGGGCTATCAGCAGTTGCCGCGTCAGCCTTGATCCGGGCGAGACGGGCGCCAGCCATCCACTATCATCAGGGCCCTGCGGGGCCCTTTTCATTGCCGCGCGTTGGCAGGGCTGCGCTGGCAGCACTCGCTGCGACCATCCCTGTCTCGCCGCTGGCCCGTTTTGGCAGACGGGCCCCATCTGTCATCCCCCCGGTGGTATAGTCAGCAACAAGATCCGCATTCAAGGAGTCCATCGTGAAGAAGATCATCTACATCCTGCTGGGGTTGGCGCTGGCGGCCGTGGTGGCCATCGCCGCCCTGGTGTCCCTCATCGATCCCAATCAATTCAAGCCCCAGCTGGTGGAACAGGTACGCAAGAGCACCGGCCGCGAGCTGGTGATGGAGGGGGCGATCGGCTGGCGTTTCTGGCCAAGCCTCGGCCTCTCCCTCGAGCAGGTGGCGCTGCGCAACCCCGCCGGCTTTGCCGAGCCCGATCTGGTGCGCTTCACGCGCGGGGAGGCCTCGGTGGGCCTGCTGCCGCTGCTCTCCCACAAGCTTGAGATCGGCAAGGTGACCCTGAGCGGCGCCCATCTGTTTATCCAGACCAAGGCTGACGGCAGCTCCAACCTGAGCGATCTGCTCAAGGCCTCCGCCGAGCCCAAGGGGGAGGCGACGACCTCCGCAACGACGCCCCCGCCCGCCAATGACAAGCAGCCCTGGCAGATCAGCCTGCAAGGGGTGGAGCTGCAACAGGCCAGCGCCCTGCTGCAGGACGATCGCAACGGCACCGTCTCCCGCCTCGAACAGCTGGACCTGAACCTGGGCCAGCTGGCCGTGGATCAGTGGGTGCCGGTGACCCTGGCCGCCAAGGGGGCCCAGGGTGAGCTGGCGTTTGATCTCAAGGGGTCGGCCCAGCTCAAGCTGGCGTCCGATGCCAGCCGCAGTGAGTTGAAAGATGTCGCACTGGCGGGGAGCCTGAGCGAACCGACCCAGCGGCTGGATGCCTTCTCCCTCAAGGCCGACCGGCTGGCACTGGGACAGTGGAGCAGCCTCACCCTCAGTCTGCAGGGGGCACAGGGGGCGGCGGACAAGCCGGCCCTGGCCGGTACGCTGGAGGGAACCCTCAAGGCGCGGCTCGATGACAACCGGCAACTGCTGGAGATATCGGATGCCGTGCTGGCCGCCAAGCTGAGCGGCGATGCCCTGCCGCGCCCGCAGATGCAGGTGAAGCTGGCGGGCTTTGCCCGCGCCGAGCTGGGCAAACAGGCCGTCACCCTCAGCAACCTGGTGATGGGGGTGGATGAGGCCCTGCTGAGCGGCAACGGCAGCGTGCAGCTGGGTGCCGTGCCCAAGGTGGGGTTCGACCTCAAGGGAGAGAAGCTGGATCTCGACAGTTGGCTCGGTCAGCCGGCCAAGGCTGCCCCTGTGGCCGCCACCTCGGGCGCCGCAGCGCCGGCCGGAGCACAGGCGCAGACCGCTGCGCCCGCCGCCAAGGCGCTCTCCACGGCTGAACCGGATCTTACCGCCCTCAAGTCGGTGGACCTGGCGGGCCGGCTGCAACTGGGCAGCTTGCGATTGAAGGGGCTGGATCTGAGCGCCGTCGATCTGCAACTGGCCCTGGCCGGTGGCCAGCTCACCCTCAAGCAGTTCAGCGCTGGGGTGGCCGGTGGTCAGGTGACCGCCAGCGGCGTGCTCGATGCCCGTCAGCAGCCGGCCCGCTATCAGGTGCACAAGCGGGTGCAGGGGGTCGATGTGCGGCCACTGCTGCAGACCCTGGCCCAGACCGACCTGCTGGAAGGCAAGGGGGATCTGGAGGTCGAGGCGCAGGGCTCAGGACTCTCCGAGCAGGCGCTGCGCAGCCGGATGCAGGGCAAGGTGAGCCTCAGGCTGAGCGACGGTGCCCTGCACGGCATCAACCTGGCGGAGATGATCCGCGAGGCGCGAGCCACCCTGACCGGCAAGGGGGCGGATCAGGTGAAGGAGGTGCGCAAGACCGATTTCAGCGCCCTCACCGCCAGCTTCCGGATTGCCGACGGGGTTGCCAGGAGCGACGACATCCAGCTGTTTGCTCCCGCCCTGCGGGTGAAGGGGCAGGGCCAGACCGCCCTGGTGCCGGAGACCCTCGACTTTTTGTTCCTCACCTCCGTGGTGGAGAGCAGCAAGGGGCAGGGGGGCAAGAGCGTGGACGAGCTCAAGGACATCACCATACCGGTGCGCATCGGCGGCCACTGGCAGGCGCCGAGCTACCGGCTCGACGTGAAGGAATTGCTCAGCAACAACAAGCTGCTGGAGGAGAAGGCTCGCAAGGAGGCCGAGCGCGGTCTCAAGAAGCTGCTGGGTGACAAGGCCGACAATGAAGGGGTGAAGGGGGTGGCCGATCAGCTGCTCAAGGGCTTGTTCAAATAGCCACAGCCTCTCGCTTTATCGCCATGCAGAGCCCGCCCCGTGCGGGCTCTGTGCATTTTTGGCTGCGCTTGGGCAAGGCATGGAAACTCGATGCTGCCGGCATCGGTAGCGAAAGAGAGGGGTGTTTGGGCCGGACAAAGATGGTATCACTGTAGTTTTACCAAGGAGTAGATGAATGAGTCGAAGTGAAATCGCAAGAGAGACATCCCATCCGGACTGGCCGCTGGCCTGGCAGATCTACGGCAGCAGCTTTCCCCGCTACGAGCAGCGCCAGCCGCAGCATCAAGAGCTCAAGATGGGAGACTCCCGCTTTCACTGTCAGCTCTTTTATCAGGGCGAGCAGCTGCTCGGCTTTATCTTCTGGTGGGACTGCGGTGAGCAGATCTATATCGAACACCTGGCCATCAACCCGGCCCTGCGCGGCCAGAACCACGGCTCACGCCTGCTTGCCGCCTTCTGTGAGACGGCGGGGCGCCCGGTCATCCTGGAGATAGACCCGCCAGAGGACGAGATTTCCCTTCGCCGGCTGCGCTTCTATCAGGGGCTGGGCTTTTGTCTGAGCGAGCATGACCATGTGCACCCGCCCTATCAGCCGGATTATCGAGGACATGCGCTGCGGGTGCTGAGCTATCCGGCCCCGCTCGATGAGCAGGGCTATAAGCGTTTCAACAAGGTGCTGGTGGAGACTGTGATGGATCACGGCCCGGTCTGATACGGCTGCCATCCATCTCGCAGTGCCACCATGCGCCACACGACCAGGAGGGTTCATGAACAAACGGGTGCTGATCACCGGCGGTGGCAGAGGCATTGGCGCCGCCACCGCCCGCCATCTGGCGGGGCAGGGTTATCATCTGTGCCTCAACTATCGCCATGACCAGGCCAGTGCCGAGGCGCTGGTGGCCGAGATCCTGGCCCATCATCCGGTCCGCTGCATCGCGGTGCAGGCCGATGTCGGGGTGGAGGCCGAGGTGGTGCGTCTGTTCGAGGAGATGGACGCGCGGCTTGGCCCCGTCACTCATCTGGTCAACAACGCCGGCAGGTTGCAGCCGCAGATGCGGGTGCTGGAGATGAGCGCCGAGCGCATCAACCAGACCCTGACCACCAATGTCACCAGCTGCTTTCTCTGCTGCCGCGAGGCGGTGCGCCGGATGAGGGCGGGGGGCGCCATCGTCAATGTCTCCTCGGCCGCCGCCCGGCTGGGTTCGGCGGGGGAGTACGTGGACTATGCCGCCGCCAAGGGGGCCGTCGACGTGCTGACCAGGGGGTTGTCGCTGGAGGTGGCGGCCCAGGGGATCCGGGTCAACGGGGTACGTCCGGGTTTTATCTACACCGACATGCATGCCGACGGCGGCGAGCCAGGTCGGGTCGACCGGGTGAAGGGGCAGATCCCGCTGCAACGGGGCGGTCAGCCGGCCGAGGTGGCTGCCGCCATCGCCTGGCTGCTGTCTGACGAGGCTTCCTACGTCACCGGCACCTTCATCGACGTGGCCGGCGGGCGCTGACCCCGACCCGATGATAGATACAACAAGGGGCGCCTCGGCGCCCCTGCTGTTTATTCCCCCAGCAGCTGTTGCCAGACTGCCAGCACATGGCCGCGCTCCGGCAGCAGCCTGTCGTCGCCCACCTTGCGGGAGACCTCGGAGAGGTTGAGGCGATGGCCGAGGTTGCGGATCTCCAGATAGGCATGCTTGAGCCCCTCCGCCTGCTCCAGGGTCAGCACCCCCGCCAGCACGCACTCATCGAAGATGCGCACGTTATCGGACCAGCGAGTGAGCGCCTCGGGTTCGCCGCAGGCATGGGCCAGCACCAGGTATTGAGCGATGAACTCGATGTCCACCATGCCGCCGGGGGACTGCTTGAGGTCGAACTCGCCGGCGCCCGCTTTGAGCAGGTGATCCCGCATCTTGTGGCGCATCTCGCGCACCTCGCGGGCCAGGGTCGGCAGCTCGCGCTCCTTGGCCAGCACGGCGCGGCGGATGCGGGCAAACTCGGCGATCACCGCCTCATCGCCATAAATCGGACGGGCCCGCACCAGTGCCTGATGCTCCCAGGTCCAGGCCTCGTTTTGCTGATACAGCTCGTAGGCCGACAGCGACGACACCAGCAGGCCGGAGTCGCCGGAGGGACGCAGCCGCATATCGATCTCGTAGAGAATGCCGGAGGGGGTGCGGGTGCTGAACAGGTGCAGGATCCGCTGGGCGAGACGCAGGTAGAACTGGCGGCTGTCGATGGGCTTGCGCCCGTCGGTGTAGCTGTTGGGGTCGCCGCCGTGCAGGAACACCAGATCCAGATCCGAGCCGTAGCCGAGCTCGATGCCGCCCAGCTTGCCGTAGGCCACTACCGCAAAGCCGCGCTGGCCGCTGGTTGCCACCTCGGGCGGCACCCCGTAGCGCTCGCTCATCTGGGCCCAGGCCTGATTGACAACCTCCTCGGTGATCGCCTCCGCCAGCCAGGTGAGGTGGTCGCTCACCTTCATCAGCGGCAGGGCGCCGGCGATGTCGGCCGCCACGATGCGCAGCAGCTGCACCTGTTTGAACTGACGCAGCGCCTCCATCTGCTGCTCCACGTCCTCTTCGGGGATGCGCAGCAGGAACTGGCGCAGCTGGGGCTTGTACTGATCGAGCGGGGTGGGGTGGTAGAGGTGCTGGGGATCGAGCAGCTCGTCCAGCAGGATGGGGTAGCGGGCCAGCTGCTCGCTCACCAGATGGCTGGCGTCACACAGCCGCACCAGCTGGCGCAGGGCGCCCGGGTTTTCCGCCAGCAGCTGCAGATAGGCGCTGCGGGTGAAGATGCGGGTCAGCAGCTCGCACACCCGCTCGAACAGGCGGGCGGGTTGCTCGCTGGCCACCACCAGTCGCAGCAGTTCCGGCATCAGCCAGTCCAGCGCGATGCGCCCCTGCGGGCCGACCTGACGGCGTTTGTACTCCTCCTTGAAGCGCAGCAGGGCGGTGCAGAGCGAGGCGGGCTCGGCCACCCCCTGCGCAGTCAGCAGTTGCTCCAGCTCGGCGGCGTCGAGCTCGGTGCGCCACAGATCGAGCCAGAGTTGCTCCAGATGGGCGGGGGCCTCCTTCTCTTCCCCCACCACGGCGGCGAACTCCTGATGGACGGCGGCCATCTCCTCGTCGAGATGAGCCATAAAGGCGTCCCAGTCGGCAAAACCCAGAGCAGCGATCAGCCGCTGGCGATCCCGCTCCTCGGTGGGCAGGGTCTGGGTCTGCTGATCGCCGATCTCCTGCAGAATGTTCTCGACCCGGCGCAGGAAGCGATAGGCCGTCAGCAGGCGCTCGCAATGGGCGGATTCGAGGGCGCCGCACTGGGCGATGGCGGCCAGCGCCTCCGGCAGATGGCGCACCCGCAGCGCCGGCTCACGCCCGCCGCGAATAAGCTGCAGCGCCTGGGCGATGAACTCCACCTCGCGAATGCCGCCGGCCCCCAGCTTGATGTTGCCCTCCAGCCCCTTGCGGCGCACCTCGGCGGCGATCATCGCCTTCATCTGGCGCAGACCGTCGATGACGCCGAAGTCGATATAGCGGCGAAACACGAAGGGGCGCAGCATCTCGGCCAGCCCGACCGCGTGCTCGCATTGGGGCCCCAGCACCCGCGCCTTGACCATGGCGTAGCGCTCCCAGTTGCGGCCGTGGTGCTGGTAGTAATCCTCCATGGCGGCAAACGAGATGGCGAGCGGCCCCGCGTCGCCAAAGGGGCGTAAGCGCATATCGACCCGAAACACCTGGCCGTCGACCGTGCTCTGGTGCAGGGCGTTGATGATGCGCTGGCCCAGCTTGATGAAGAATTGCTGGTTGGCGAGCTCGCGCCGCCCACCGACCGTGTAGCCGTTCTCGGGGAAGGTGAAGATAAGGTCGATGTCCGAGGAGAAGTTGAGCTCGCCGCCCCCCAGCTTGCCCATGCCGAGGATCAGCAGCGGTTGCGGGTTGCCGTTGCCATCCATCGGGGTGCCCAGCTCGCCGCACTGTTTGGCGTAGAGCCAGTCGCGGGCCGCGCAGATCAGCGCATCCGCCAGTCTGGTGAGATGGACAAAGCTCTCTTCTACCGCCGCGTGGCCCAGCAGCTCGCGCCAGGCGATCACCAGCATGCGGCTGCGACGGAACTGGCGCAGGATGCGCTTGAGCGCCTCCTCGTCGTCCACCTCGGCCAGCAGGGCGGTCAGATCGCTCTGGTAGGCGGGCCAGCGCTCGGCCTGCTCCAGATCTCCGGAGGCCAGCAGTTGCCCCAGCAACTCCGGCTGTTTGAAGAGGGAATCGGCGACAAAATCGGAGAGGCCGAGCAGGGTCAGCAGGGTCTGGCGCACCGACTCGGGCTGGTTGCCATAGTCGGGGGCCAGTTCAATCAGCCGTTGCCAGTGGCGCTGGGCCAGCTCCTGCAGCAGGGGGGAGAAGGCGGAGAAAGAGGGAGAGTGCTGGGCCACGGTTGCCGTCCTTGTGATTAACGAAACTGCCGGATAAAAAGCTGGCTGCCAATCTAGCACTGTCGGGCCCCCGCGTCACAGCGCAGGGGCGAGAAGCATGATCCGGCGGGAATTATCGGCAGCCAGTGATTCAGGTGCGCTGGTAGATATCGGGGTGGTAGATCTCCATCAGGCTGCCGGGGCTGGCGGGCGGCACGAAGCCGAAACCGGCGTAGAGGCCGTGGGCGTCGGAGGTGGCGAGGGAGAGGCGACGCAATCCCTGCAACTCTGGATGGTCGAGCATGGCCGCCACCAACGCCTTGCTGTAGCCGCGGCCGCGATGCTCAGGCAGGACAAATACGTCGGCCAGATAGCCGAAGGTGGCCTTGTCTGTGATGACCCGGGCGAAGGCGACCTGCTGAGCGCCGAGGTAGCCGCCAAAGCAGAGCGAATGGTTGATGGCCCGCTGCAGGGTGGCAAGGGGAATGCCGCGACACCAGTAGGCCTCTTCAGACAAGAAGCGGTGGATCAGCGGCACGTCGAGCCGTCCCTTGTCGGCGCTGATTTCAAGCGCAAGTTCTGTGGTCTGCATCCTGGCTCCTTGCCGCGATAAAAAAAGAAAGGCCCCTCGTGGGGCCTTCCAGTCTAACCGTATTGCGACGTTCAACAACAGCGGCCCTGTGTCAGGCCAGCTTGAAGGCCTGGATATGAGTATCCAGGGTCTGGCTGTGGCGCTCCACCAGTTCGGAGGCCTCCTGCAGCTCCCGCAGCACCACGACGGAGCCCTCCACCACCTGCTTGACCTGCTCCAGGTTGCCGCTCATCTCCTCGGCCACCGAGCTCTGCTGCTCGGAGGCGGCGGCGATCTGGCGGTTCATGTCGGCCACCCCCTGCACCCGCTGCACTATGGTGGCGAGCTGGTCACCGGCCTGGGTCACCTGCTCCACCCCCTTGTCGGCCTGCTGCACGCTCTGGGCCATCAGTTCGGCGGCCTGGCGGGCGTTGCCCTGCAGCTGCTCGATCATCTTCTGGATCTCGACGGTGGCGGCCTGGGCCCGGTTGGCCAGTTCGCGCACCTCGGAGGCGACCACCGCGAAGCCGCGGCCGGCCTCGCCGGCGCGGGCGGCTTCGATGGCGGCGTTCAGCGCCAGCAGGTTGGTCTGCTCCGAGATGCCGCGAATGGTATCCACGACGGAGCCGATCTGCTCGACCCCCTGTTCCACCTGATTGACCACGGTGGAGGAGCGCTGAATGTTGCCGGAGAGGGTATCTATGGTGTTGACGGTGGCGGCCACGCAGCGGCTGCCCTCCTCGGCCAGCAGGCTGGTTTCGGCGGTGGCGTGGGAGGCCTGCTCGGCATGGGCGGCCACCTCGCGAATGGCGCCCACCATCTGGCTCATGGCGCTGGCCAGCTGTTCAATCTGGGTGAACTCCTCGCTGATGGCCTCGTTGGCCTCTTCCATGCAAAGGGTGACCTGGGAGGCGATGTCGTTGAGCTCCTTGCAGGCGACGCGCTGGGTGCCAAACACCTCCTTGAGATTCTCCTGGGAGTGGGCCACCGCCTTGGCGATGTCACCGAACTCGTCACGGGACTTGAGCAGTACCCGGTGGCTCAGATCCTTGCGGGCGAAGCGCTCCAGCAGGCCCACCAGATAGTGCACCTGCTTGACCATCAGGCGCGAGCCGGTCAGCAGCAGCACCACGAACAGCAGCCCCATGATGGCGGTCTCCATCAACCCGGTCCAGAGCAGGCTGTTGGCGATAGTGTCCGCCTTGTCGGGCGCGATGCCTTCGTTGAGCAGGGTGGTTTCCAGATTGCTGGCGTCGAACCAGAGCTTGACCAGCAGCAGCACAGTACTGAACACCATGAGCAGTACCACTTTGGGTACCAGCCGGATATTGCTCATTCGCCTCTCCAGCGGGTTTAACTGCATAATATTTCTCCTTTTAATGACCGGTTTTCCTTTGTCCTCAGGACTATCGGCATTATCTTCCTTTTTATTAATTCGCACCGTGCCTAAAGTGGGAAAATGTATGCGACATCACTTAACTCATCTGCGCGCCATGGATCTGCTGATGGCGTTTCTGTCGGTGATCTCGGTTTTGCTGGTCACGGCCCGCTGGTGGGGACATGCCCAGCTCACCCCCCAGACCCTGCAGCTGTTCTATGACGTCGACAGCCTGATCTGCTACTTCTTCCTCGCCCACTTCGCCTATGGCTGGGCCCGGGCCTCCGACCGGATGGCCTTCTTCAAGGCCAACTGGTTCTATCTGCCGGGCAGCCTGCCGATGGTGGAGCAGCTGCGCTGGGCACGGCTCATTCAGCTGTGGCGGGTCTACCGGCTACTGCGGGATCAACCGGATCTGCTGGCCATGTTTCGCCGCGAGCGCAACGAGACCACCCTCTCCGGCATTCTGTTCCTGTTCTTCCTGCTGCTGGGGGTCGGTTCCGGGGTCATGTATCTGATCGAATCGGGCCAGCCCGGCAGCCAGATCCAGACCCCCTACGATGCGTTCTGGTGGACGCTGGTGACCCTGTCGACCGTGGGGTACGGCGATCTGGTGCCCAAGACGGAGCAAGGGCGTTTCGTCGCCAGCCTGCTGATCCTGTTCGGGGTCGGCCTGTTCGGCGCCATCAGCGGTTTCATGGCCAGCCTGTTTCTGCAGCCGGGGCGGGGGGACGGCGAGCTGGAGAAGTGGCGCCATCACCAGAGTGCGCAGCAGGATCTGTTGTTGCAGGAGCTGCGTGCCCTGCGGGATGAGGTGAAGGCACTGAAACAGAAATAGGCAGCGGCGTCCGGAATGGTCGCGTCGCGGCGCAGACAAGTTGCGAGCCAGCTCTCAGCTCGGGGGGCGCCACTTTTCTTTGCTTGTCCTTTGACCCGCAGGCGGCTTAACATTCGCCAGTCACCTAACCAAACGAAGAGAACCGATCGACCATGCGCGCCCTTCTCGGGATCCTGATCTGCTTGTGTGCCCAACAGGCACTGGCCGATACCCGTTATGTTTCAGACAACATCTTTACCTTTATTCACAATGGTCCGGGTACCCAGTACCGGATCCTTGGCAGCGTCAAGGCGGGTGAGCCGCTGGACGTCAAGGCAGTGAACAACGAAGCCGGTTTCACCCAGGTGGTGGATGGTCGTGGCCGTGAAGGCTGGATCAAAAGCAGCGAGCTGCAGGGCGAGATCAGCCTGCGCGAACGGCTGCCCCAGGTGCAAAAAGAGCTGGAAGAGGCCAAGGCCCGCCTGCTGAACCTCAACGGTGACAACGAGAAACGCTTCACCGAGAAGGATGGCAAGATCGCCGAGCAGAGCAAGGAGATCGCCAGCCTGAAGGCTCAGCTGGCCAGCCAGAGCGAGGAGATGGGCAACCTCAAAGAGCAGAACGACGCCCTGACCCAGAGCTACGACAACCAGGAGCACGACATGCAGATGGACTGGTTCATCCGCGGTGGTGCCATGGTGGGTGGCGGCATCCTGCTCGGCATCCTGTTGCCCATGCTGCCCCGTCGTCGCAGCCGCGGCGATCGCTGGATGAACTGACAACGGCTGTCGGAAGCAGAGTGAAGGGTCGCCATGGCGACCCTTCTTTTTTGCCTTGATAAAAATTGTATACAAAATAAGGCGATGAATTTTACCTAGTTAGCATATGGCACCGATATAGTGCGCCATATGAGCCAATCAGCGATCTTTGTTAATAACAGGCAACAATTTCATTTCATCTATGGGTCGATATTGTATACATTATCGGCGTTTCGGCGGCACGGCCGCCTTCGTCGATATCAGCCCTAGGGCGTACAGGAAGACCCCATATGTTCAAAGCTACCCAAGTGCTTGCCGCTGACTATGTTCCCTCCGATCTGGCCGCCCTGCGCGAAGCCATCACCCAGAACTACGTGGTGGATGAAAATGCCTATCTGGCCGAGCTGTCGGCCATGCTGCCGGGGGACGGCGCCTCGCTGGAGCGGGTGACCCAGCGTGCCCGCACCCTGGTGACCAAGGTGCGCAAGGAGAGCGGCTCTGGCGACGGCATCGACGCCTTCTTGCAGGAGTACAGCCTGGATACCCAGGAGGGGATCATTCTGATGTGCCTGGCGGAGGCGCTGCTGCGCATTCCCGATGCCGAGACTGCCGATGCCCTGATCAAGGACAAGCTCTCCGGCGCCAACTGGTCGTCCCATTTTCGCAAGAGCGACTCCACCCTGGTGAACGCCTCCACCTGGGGGCTGATGCTGACCGGCAAGATCATCAAGCTGGACAAGAAGCTGGACGGCAACCCGGCCAACCTGCTGGGCCGCATGGTCAACAAGCTGGGGGAGCCGGTGGTGCGCTCCGCCATGTACGCCGCCATGAAGATCATGGGCAAGCAGTTCGTGCTGGGGCGCGACATGAAGGAAGCCCTCAAGGCGAGCCGCAAGTCCCGCGAGAAGGGTTACACCCATACCTACGACATGCTGGGGGAGTCCGCCCTGACCCTGGCCGATGCCGACAAGTATTTCGGTGACTACCAGCGCGCCATCGAGGCGGTGGGCAACGAGCGCATCAGCGACGGCGGCCCGGCCCCCTCCATCTCCATCAAGCTGTCGGCGCTGCATCCGCGCTATGACGTGGCCAACCGCGAGCGGGTGCTCGGCGAGATGTGCGAGCGGCTGGTGGGACTGGTGCGCCTCGCCCGCGACAAGGACGTGGCCATCAGCATCGACGCCGAAGAGATGGACCGCCTCGAGCTCTCCCTCGATCTGTTCGAGCAGCTCTATCGCTCCGACGCCAACCGCGGCTGGGGCAAGCTCGGCATGGTGGTGCAGGCCTACTCCAAGCGCGCTCTGCCGGTGCTCTGCTGGCTGACCGGGCTGGCTCGCGAGCAGGGGGACCTGATCCCGGTGCGGCTGGTGAAGGGCGCCTACTGGGACAGCGAGCTGAAATACGCCCAGCAGGCCGGCCTGCCCGGCTACCCGCTGTTTACCCGCAAGGCGGGCACCGACATCTCCTACCTCGCCTGCGCCCGCTACCTGCTGAGCGAGCCGACCCGCGGCTTCATCTCGCCCCAGTTTGCCACCCACAACGCCAACACCGTGGTCAGCATTCTGGAGATGGCCGGCGATCGCCAGTTCGAGTTTCAGCGCCTGCACGGCATGGGGGAGGAGCTGCACAACGCCGTACTGAACGAACATCCCGGCCTGCACTGCCGCATCTATGCGCCGGTGGGTGCCCACAAGGATCTGCTGCCCTACCTGGTGCGCCGTCTGCTGGAAAACGGGGCCAACACCTCCTTCGTCCACAAGCTGGTGGATCCCAACACCCCGGTCGACTCCCTGGCCGAGCACCCGCTGCGCACCCTCAAGCGTTACTCCAGCCTGGCCAACGATCGCATTCCGCAGCCGGTGAACCTGTTCAGCGACCGCAAGAACTCCAGCGGCGTCAACATGAACATTGTCTCCATCCAGCGCCCCTTCTTCGCCAAGCTGAAGGAGCTGGAGAGCAAGCAGTGGCTGGCGGGCCCCATCGTCGATGGCGAGACCCTCAAGCGCAATGAGGCCCGCGTGGTGCTGAGCCCGCAGGATGTGAGCCAGCTAGTGGGCAAGATCCACTGGGCCGACGAGCAGGCGGTGGAGCAGGCGCTGGCCTCGGCCCATGCCGCCTTCCCGCGCTGGCGCGAGACCCCGGTGAGCGAGCGTGCCGCCGCCCTTGAGAAACTGGCGGATCTGCTGGAAGCGAACCGCGAGCAGTTCATCTCCCTCTGTACCCGCGAGGCGGGCAAGCTGCTGCAGGACGGCATCGACGAGGTGCGCGAGGCGGTGGACTTCTGCCGCTACTACGCGGTGCAGGCCCGCGGCCTGATGGGGCAGGCGACCCTGCTGCCCGGTTACACCGGCGAGATGAACGAGCTGTTCCTGCAGGGGCGCGGCGTCTTTGTCTGCATCAGCCCGTGGAACTTCCCGTTGGCGATTTTCCTCGGCCAAATCGCCGCGGCGCTGGCCACCGGCAACACCGTCATCGCCAAACCGGCGGAGCAGACCGGTCTCATCGCCCATCTGGCGGTGACTCTGGCCCATCAGGCCGGCATTCCCGGCGACGTGCTGCAACTGCTGCCCGGTGACGGCGCCACCGTCGGTGCCAAGTTGACGGCGGATGCCCGCATCGGCGGCGTCTGCTTCACCGGCTCCACCGAGACCGCCAAGCTCATCAACATGACTCTGGCCCAGCGCGATGGCGCCATCCTGCCGCTCATCGCCGAGACCGGCGGTCAGAATGCCATGATCGTCGACTCCACCGCCCTGCCGGAGCAGGTGGTGCGCGACGTGGTGAGCGCCGCCTTCCAGAGCGCCGGCCAGCGCTGCTCCGCCCTGCGGGTGCTCTACCTGCAGGAAGAGATCGCGCCGCGGGTGCTGGAGATCCTGACCGGTGCCCTGCAGGAGCTCAAAGTGGGCAACCCGGCCGAGCACAACACAGACGTCGGCCCGGTCATCGACGCCGAGGCCAAGGCCGGGCTGGATGCGCACCTGGTGCACATGATCCCGCGTGCCCGCCTGATCGCCCAGGCGCCGATGCCGGCCGTGACCCTGGGGGGCCACTTCGTGCAGCCGACCGCGCTGGAGATCGGCTCCATCCGCGAGCTGACCCGCGAGCAGTTCGGCCCCATCCTGCACGTGGTGCGCTACGCCGCCCGGGATCTGGACAAGGTGATCAGCGACATCAACGGCACCGGTTACGGCCTGACGCTGGGGATCCACAGCCGCAACGAATCCCATGCCGAGGAGCTGGCGAGCCGCATCAACGTGGGCAACGTCTACATCAACCGCAACCAGATCGGCGCCATGGTCGGGGTGCAGCCGTTCGGCGGACAGGGCCTCTCCGGCACCGGTCCCAAGGCGGGCGGCCCTCATTACCTTAGCCGTTTCATTACCGAGAAGACCCGCACCATCAACACCACGGCGGTGGGCGGCAACGCCTCCCTGCTGGCGATGGGCGACGCCTGATCGACCGTGACCAACATCAGGCCGCCTGCGGGCGGCCTTTTTCATGGGCGTTCTCATGAGCATTGAAAAGCCGCCATCTTGGGGTCGCCACCCGGCTTGCCGCGTCTTAATATGGTGGCTGGTTGTCGCTTTCATCCGTCACCGCCGCCCAGCCCCGGGCGCGCATTCCGACCGACGTCACAACAAAGAGTGCTGCATTTATGCCATTAACCGAACAGGCCCGCTGGTTCGTGCTGGGGGGCGATCACCTCGTCCTGCTGGATGACCAGGGGCGCATTCCACAAGGCCCCCGTGCCTGTCTGCCCAGCCATTTGCAGCATGCCGCCTTTGAGCGCTTTGACGAGTGGGACGGGCTGCCCTGCCTGCTGCTGGATCTGGGGGAGGCGGCCGACACCGCGACCCTGACTCCCCTGCGCCAGCTGATGGTGGCCGGGGATGAAACGGGCTTTCAGCTGGCCGGCCGCGCCTGGCAACTCGCCACCTTTCGCCGCACCCACCGCTTCTGCGGCGAGTGCGGCGCCCCCATGAGCCCGAAGGCGGGGGAGTGGGCGCAAGGGTGCCGCCATGGCCACCTGGTCTATCCGCGCATCTCCCCCTGCATCATAGTGGCGGTGCGCAAGGGGGCCGCCATCTTGCTGGCGGCCCACCGCCGTCACTATCAGGCCGAGGATCCCATGTATACCGTGCTGGCCGGCTTCGTGGAGGCGGGGGAGAACCTCGAGCAGTGCGTGGCGCGGGAGGTGTTCGAGGAGAGCGGCATCCGGGTGACCAACGTGCGTTATGTGGCGAGCCAGCCCTGGCCGTTTCCCCACAGCCTGATGATGGGCTTCACCGCCGATTATGAGAGTGGCGAGATCCGGGTGCAGGACGAAGAGCTGGTGGCCGCCGATTTCTTCGAGGCCGACGGGCTGCCAAGGCTGCCGCCCCACGGCACCATAGCGCGGCGGCTGATCGAGCTCAGCCTCGGCGAGCAGGCCTGAGGGATGCAAAGAGGGGCGCTTGTTTGCGCCCCTTCACATCTTTGCACTCCAACGGCGGCGGCAGGCGTTTGAGCCGCCCCCCGCCGCGCACAAAGTGGTATCATATCCGCCATTTTATGCTGGATATGACTCAGGAACTGGGATGAAAGAGCTGAAGAACGATCGTTACCTGCGTGCCCTGCTGCGCCAGGAAGTGGACATGACCCCGGTATGGATGATGCGCCAGGCTGGCCGCTATCTGCCGGAATACAAGGCCACGCGCGCCCAGGCGGGGGATTTCATGTCCCTGTGCCGCAACGCCGAGCTGGCTTGTGAAGTCACCCTGCAGCCGCTGCGCCGCTATCCACTCGATGCCGCCATCCTCTTCTCCGACATCCTCACCGTGCCCGATGCCATGGGGCTGGGTCTCTACTTCGAGCAGGGTGAAGGCCCGCGCTTCGAGCGTCCGATCACCTCCATGGCCGACGTGCAGGCGCTGCCGGTGCCGGATCCGGAAGATGAACTCGGCTACGTGATGAATGCGGTGCGCACCATCCGCCGCGAGCTCAAGGGCGAAGTGCCGCTCATCGGCTTCTCCGGCAGCCCCTGGACCCTGGCCACCTACATGGTGGAGGGGGGCAGCTCCAAGGCGTTCACCAAGATCAAGCAGATGATGTATGCAGAGCCCATGACCCTGCACCTGCTGCTCGACAAGCTGGCCGACAGCGTGATTGCTTATCTGAACGCCCAGATCAAGGCGGGTGCCCAGGCGGTCATGGTGTTCGACACCTGGGGCGGCGTGCTCACCCCGCGCGATTACCGCGACTTCTCCCTGCAGTACATGCACAAGATTGTCGATGGCCTGATCCGCGAGCACGATGGTCGCCGCGTGCCGGTCACCCTGTTCACCAAGAACGGCGGCCAGTGGCTGGAGCAGATCGCCGCCACCGGTTGCGATGCACTGGGTCTGGACTGGACCACTGACATCGCCGACGCCAAGCGCCGGGTCGGCGACAAGGTGGCGCTGCAGGGCAACATGGACCCCTCCATGCTCTACGCCAGCCCGGCTCGCATCCGTGAAGAGGTCGCCTCCATCCTGGCCGGTTTCGGCCACGGCAACGGCCACGTCTTCAACCTGGGGCACGGCATCCATCAGGATGTGAACCCGGAACATGCCGGCGTGTTCGTCAACGCGGTACACGAGCTGTCCGCCCAGTACCACGGCCGCTGAGCGCCGCCGACAGCACAGTGACCAACGGGGCCTGCGGGCCCCGTTTTGCTGTCTGCGGCGGGGGCTGCATCCTGACCACCGCTCGGGTTACACTGCAACCCGGTAGCGGGCGGTCGACGGCAGGCGGGCACGGCAAGGTGCACCCGGGCCTGACGCCCCAAGGTCATGGCTGGAGGCAGGATGAGCAACAGGTTGTTGGATTGGGGTATCGACCTTGGCGGTACCAAGTGCGAATGCGTGGTACTGGAAGGGGACGAGGTGCTGCTGCGCCATCGCATTCCCACCGAGCGTGCCGGCGGTTATGACCACATGATCGGCCAGATCGCCAAACTGGTGGCAGAGTGCGCCGACAAGATCGGTCAGCGGCCGACGCTTATCGGCATGGGGACGCCGGGGGCGCGGGATCCGCAAACCGGCCTGATGAAGAACTGCAACACCACCGAGCTCAACGGCAAGCCGTTCAAGGAAGATCTGGAGCGCCGGCTCGGCGTGCCGGTGCTGATCGCCAACGACGCTAACTGCTTCGCGCTGGCGGAAACCCATCTGGGGGCGGTGCGCCAGCACCACCCTGATGCCAAGGTAGTGTTCGGCATCATCATGGGCACCGGAGTGGGCTCCGGCATCGTCATCAACGGTCGCATCCTCAACGGTCACCACGGCATCGCTGGCGAGTGGGGCCACAACGTGCTCTCGCCCGACGGCCCCGAGTGCTACTGCGGCAAGCGCGGCTGCGTCGAGACCTTCATCAGCGGCCCGGCGCTGGAGGCCTGGTACGAGGCCAAGGCCAAGCGTCACCTCCCACTGGCCAAGATAGTGGCGGCGACGGCTCACGATCACGTGGCCAAGCTCACCATCGACCGGCTGCATCTGCTGTTTGGCCAGGCGCTCGCCAACGTGGTCAACATCCTGGATCCGGATGTGATCGTCATCGGCGGCGGGGTCGGCAACGTGCAGAGCCTGTACAGCGTGGGACGGGAGACTATTTTGCCCTTCCTCTTTAATCCCCGCTTCGCCACCCCCATTATTGCTCCAGCCCTGGGGGACAGCGCCGGGGTATTCGGGGCGGCACTGCTGGCCCGCGGTGAATTTCAGGATGCCCTGCTGTCGTGAGTCAGCCATCCGCTTGTCCCTTTGTCCATGCTGAGGACCCGGAATTTTCATGATCAAGATTGCCATCAACGGGTACGGGCGGATCGGCCGCAACGTGCTGCGGGCCCTCTACGAGAGCGGCCGCGACAAGAACATCAAGATAGTGGCCATCAACGAGCTGGCCGCCCCCGAAGCCATGGTGCACCTGACCCGCTTCGACACCAGCCACGGTCGCTTCCACCATCCGGTGCAGCTGGCCGGCAACAGCATGCTGGTGGGGGAGGATCTCATCTCCCTGTTTGCCGAGCGGGATCCGTCGCGCTTGCCGTGGCGGGCGCTGGGGGTGGACGTGGTGCTGGACTGTACCGGGGTGTTCGGCTCGCGGGCCGATGCCGAGCTGCATCTGGCGGCGGGGGCGGGCAAGGTGTTGTTCTCCCATCCGGCCGAGGCGGACGTGGACGCCACCATCGTCTACGGGGTCAACCATCAGGTGCTGACCGGGCGCGAGCGGATCGTCTCCAACGCCTCCTGTACCACCAACTGCGTGGTCCCTGTCATCGAAACATTGCATCGAGAATTCGAGATAAATTGTGGTACTATTACGACAATTCATTCGGCCATGCATGATCAGCAAGTCATCGATGCCTACCACAGCGACTTGCGTCGAACCCGCGCTGCCAGCCAGTCCATCATCCCGGTGGATACCAAGCTGGCCAAGGGGTTGGAGCGGATCCTCCCCCACTTCGCCGGCAAGTTCGAGGCGATCGCGGTGCGGGTACCGACCATCAATGTAACGGCAATGGATCTCAGTATTACTGTTCGTAAAAAAGTGACGGTTACTGACGTAAATCAAGCCCTGCAACGGGCATCCAGAGGTACATTAAGCGGTATTCTGGATTACACGGAAGAGCCACTGGTCTCCGTAGACTTTAATCATGATGCTCACTCCTGCATCATTGATGGTACCCAGACCCGGGTCAGCGATGCCAACCTCGTCAAGATGTTGATGTGGTGTGATAACGAATGGGGCTTCGCCAACCGCATGCTGGATACCACCCGGGCCATGATGGCCGCAGGCTGAGAGCCTGCACCGGGCGCAAGGTTACTGTTTTTAACATTACCTGAAAATATAGAGGACTGAATATGTCTGTTATCAAGATGACTGACCTGGATCTGGCGGGCAAACGCGTTCTGATCCGTGCTGACCTGAACGTGCCGGTAAAAGACGGCAAGGTCACCTCCGATGCACGTATCGTGGCGACTCTGCCGACCATCAAGCTGGCTCTAGAAAAGGGCGCCAAGCTGATGATCACCTCCCACCTGGGTCGTCCGACCGAGGGTGAATACAACGAAGAATTCTCCCTGGCTCCGGTTGTCAACTATCTGAAAGACGCACTGTCCTGCCCGGTTCGTCTGGCCAAAGACTACCTGGATGGCGTAGAAGTCGCCGCCGGTGAGCTGGTTGTGCTGGAAAACTGCCGCTTCAACAAAGGCGAGAAGAAGAACACCGAAGAGCTGGCCAAAAAATACGCCGCCCTGTGTGACGTCTTTGTAATGGATGCGTTCGGTACTGCTCACCGCGCCGAAGGTTCCACCTACGGTGTGGCCCAGTTCGCACCGGTCGCCTGTGCCGGCCCGCTGCTGGCGGGTGAACTGGAAGCCCTGGGCAAAGCCATGCTGAAGCCCGAGCGCCCGATGGTTGCCATCGTGGGCGGCTCCAAGGTCTCCACCAAGCTGACCGTACTGGAATCCCTCTCCAAGATCGCTGACCAGCTGGTGGTCGGTGGTGGTATCGCCAACACCTTCATCGCTGCTGCCGGTCACAACGTCGGCAAATCCCTGTGCGAGCACGACCTGATCGACACCGCCAAGAAACTGGCTGCCGAAACCAACATCCCGGTGACCACCGACGTAGTTGTCGGTGCCGAGTTCTCCGAGTCCACCCCGGCCACCATCAAGTCCGTCGCTGACGTGACCGACGGCGACATGATCTTCGACATCGGCCCGGATTCCGCCAAGGCCTTGGCCGACATCATCATGAACGCCAAGACCATCCTGTGGAACGGCCCGGTCGGCGTGTTCGAGTTCGACCAGTTCGCTGAAGGCACCAAGGTGATCGCCGAAGCCATCGCTGCTTCTCCGGCCTTCTCCATCGCTGGCGGTGGTGACACCCTGGCTGCCATCGACAAGTTCGGCATCGCCGACAAGGTCTCCTACATCTCCACCGGCGGCGGCGCCTTCCTGGAGTTCGTGGAAGGCAAGGTACTGCCGGCTGTTGCGATTCTGGAACAGCGCGCCAAAGCCTAATTGACCCGAGACGGGGGGCAAAAGCCTCCCGTTTCGTTTATCATGTGCCCGCTGTGCCGGTTCATGATGAACCCCCCATTTTTTATTAACGGCATACGAGAACAGGACGATTAAACATGTCTAAGAAAATTTTCGACTTCGTAAAACCCGGCGTGATCACTGGTGATGACGTTCAGAAAGTGTTCGCCATCGCGAAAGAGAACGGCTTCGCTCTGCCGGCCGTCAACTGCGTCGGTACCGACTCCGTCAACGCCGTACTGGAAGCTGCCGCCAAGGTGAAAGCACCGGTTATCGTTCAGTTCTCCAACGGTGGTGCCGTGTTCACCGCCGGTAAGGGTCTGAAACTGGAAGGCCAGCAAGCTGCCATCATCGGTGCCATCTCCGGTGCCAAGCACGTTCACGCCGTTGCCGAAGCCTACGGTGTACCGGTCATCCTGCACACCGACCACGCCGCCAAGAAGCTGCTGCCGTGGATCGACGGTCTGCTGGACGCGGGCGAGAAGCACTTTGCCGAAACCGGCAAGCCGCTGTTCTCCTCCCACATGCTGGATCTGTCCGAAGAGTCTCTGGAAGAGAACATCGACATCTGCTGCGAGTACCTGACCCGCATGGCCAAGATGAACATGACTCTGGAGCTGGAACTGGGTTGCACCGGTGGCGAAGAAGATGGTGTCGACAACAGCCACATGGACCAGTCCGCCCTGTACACCCAGCCGGAAGACGTGGCCTACGCCTACGAGCGTCTGTCCAAGATCAGCCCGCGTTTCACCATCGCTGCCTCCTTCGGCAACGTACACGGTGTTTACAAGCCGGGTAACGTCAAGCTGACTCCGTCCATCCTGGACGCTTCCCAGAAGTACGTTTCCGAGAAGTTCGGCATCCCTGCCAAGTCTCTGGACTTCGTATTCCACGGTGGTTCAGGTTCCACTCTGGAAGAGATCCGCGAATCCATCTCCTACGGCGTGGTGAAGATGAACATCGACACCGACACCCAGTGGGCGACCTGGGAAGGCATTCTGGGCTTCTACAAGAAGAACGAAGCCTACCTGCAAGGTCAGCTGGGCAACCCGGAAGGCGCCGACAAGCCGAACAAGAAGTTCTACGATCCGCGTGTATGGCTGCGTGCCGGCCAGACTACCATGATCGCTCGTCTGGAGAAGGCGTTCTCCGACCTGAACGCCATCGACGTACTGTAATTCGTTACGGTAGTTTGATTGCATGAAAAGGCGCCCTGCGGGGCGCCTTTTGCATTGCAGCATGGCGGGGTCGCCAGTGGACGTGAACAAGGTGCCTTTCGAGGCACCTTTTGCATTTCTGTGATCCCTGCGGGCTGGATTGGCGGCGAGTGGCTGAGTATTATCGATGACAGGCCGTTTATTTTAGTAAACGCAACGCTATCAAGGCAGGATGCTGAGCATGCAGGCAGGAAAGCACTACCCCCATCAGGAGCACGTGGCCTCCTATTACGCGGCCACCCGCAACGACAATCAGCAGTGGCCTGAGCTCAGTGGCGAACTGAATGCCGAGGTCTGCATCATTGGCGGCGGTTTCACCGGTCTCAACACCGCCATCAATCTGGCCGAAGCCGGCTACAAGGTGGTGTTGCTGGAGGCCAACCGCATCGGCTGGGGCGCCTCCGGGCGCAACGGTGGTCAGCTCATTCGCGGTATCGGTCACGACACCAGTCAGTTCGCCCGCTGGATTGGTGAAGAGGGCGTGCGCGAGCTGGATCTGATGGGGCTGGAGGCGGTCGAGCTGGTACGCGAGCGGATCGAGCGCTTCAACATCGACTGCGACCTGCGCTGGGGCTACTGCGATCTCGCCACCCGTCAGCGCCATCTGGCCGGGTTTGCAGAGGAGGCGGCGCACCTGGCGAGCCTCGGCTACCGGCATGAGGTGAAGCTGGTGGCACGGGAGGATATTCACAGTGTGGTGGGCTCGGATCGCTACATCGGCGGCATGATCGACATGGGCTCCGGCCATCTGCACCCTCTCAACCTGGCGCTGGGTGAGGCGCGCGCGGCGGCCAGCCTGGGTGTGGCCCTGTTTGAGCAGTCCAGAGTGGTGCACATCGACTATGGCGATCGGCTGCAGGTCACCACCGCCCACGGCCGGGTCAGCGCCGACTACCTGGTGATCGGCTGCAACGCCTATCTCAACGACCTCAACTCCGAGCTGGGGGGTAAGGTGCTGCCGGCGGGCTCCTACATCCTCGCCACCGAGGTGCTGGAGAAGCGGCTGCGCCAGCGCCTGCTGCCGCAGAACATGGCGGTGTGCGATCAGAACGTGGCGCTCGACTACTACCGTCTCTCCGCCGACGGTCGGCTGCTGTTTGGCGGTGCCTGCAACTATTCGGGCCGGGATCCTCGCGACATCAAGGCCTTCATGCTGCCCAAGCTGCTGCGGGTGTTTCCCGAGCTGGCGGATACCGCCATCGAATTCCAGTGGGGCGGCATGATAGGCATCGGGGCCAACCGGCTGCCCCAGATCGGCCGCTTGCCGGAGCAGCCCAATGTCTTCTATGCTCAGGCCTATTCCGGCCACGGTCTCAATGCCACCCACATGGCGGGCAAGCTGGTGGCGGAGGCGATCAAGGGGGAGAGCCGGGGTTTCGATCTGTTTGGCAGCGTGCCCCACATGACCTTCCCCGGCGGCCCGGCGCTGCGCTCGCCCCTGCTGGCGCTCGGCATGCTCTGGTACCGCTTCAAGGATCTGTTCTAAGGGAGGCTGAATCTGGTGCGCCACGGCGTGGTGGTTGGCCGGATTGATACTGCTATTTAGCTGGAGCTGTCCAACAATCAGCGTCCGCCCATCCCGTGTACTGAACGGGGCTGCGCGCCGGCTAGCGAGGGGGATAGGGCGGATACCCAGGCCTGAGTCAGCCTGGGTATTCTGGCCGGTTGCGTGTCAGTGGGCGGGCTCGGCCAGACGCCAGCCCTGCTCGGTTTTCATCATCCACACTTCGGCCTGCTGCGGCAGCACTTGGCCTGCCTCGAACTCGCCGTATTTGCGTTCCAGCTCCATCAGCCCCATCTCCTGCTGGAAGGGGCCGACCCTGTCATAGACCAGATCCTCGTCGTGCAGCACCTGCAGCTGTTCCATCCCCTGCTTGAAGTGGAGCTGGTAGCTCACCTTGACCAGATAGACTCCTTCCATGCGCTCTTCCTTGTCCAGGATGGCAAAGTCACTGATCTCGAACAGATTGGCGTCGGTGTCTGCCTGCAGTTTGGCGGTGACCTGGGTCCGGATTGCCTCTTCACCTGGACCTGCGTAACAGCCATACAGCCAGAGGGCTAGCAGGGGGATGAACCACTTTTTCATCAAAACTCCGGACGAACGAGACGGGAAAGCGCAAATATTGCCACGCTGTCGATCATATACAAGGGATTGCCGGAAAAATGGCGGTCAAACCGGAGGCCCGCACGGTTGCACGGGCCACCCGGCCTCAGCGCAGCTTGTCCAGCTGGCCGAGAAATTCGGCAGGCCCCATAAAGCCGGTGACCCGCTGGCCACCCACCTCGTTGCCGGCGCGGTCGAAGAAGATCAGGGTCGGCAGCCCCAGCACGTTGAGGCCGTTGAGCAGTTCCACATCGGCATCGTCGTTGGCGGTGACGTCCGCCTGCAGCAGCACCATCTGGCCGAACCGCTCGCGCACGGCGGGGTCGCTGAAGGTCTTGTGTTCGAACTCCTTGCAGGCCACGCACCAGTCGGCATAGAGATCGAGCAGCACCGGCTTGCCGCGGGCGGCGGCCAGCTGGGTCTTGAGATCGTCCAGCGTCTTGATGCGAATGAAGGCTGGTGCCTCGGCCTGAGCGGCTGCGCTGGCACCCTGGGGTGGCAACAGCAGATCCTTGCCCACCACCACGGCGCTGATCATGGCCAGCAGCAGCACGAAGCCGCGCAGGCTGCGACCCACCGAATGGCCCTGATGCTGGTTGTGATGATAGAGGTAGCCGCACAGCAGCAGCCCCCAGCCGAGCCAGGCCAGAGTGGTGACCTGATCGCTCCACAGCCTCGAGAGCAGCAGGATGGGTACCGCCAGCAGTGCAAACCCGAACAGCTGCTTGATCACGTCCATCCAGGCGCCCGCCTTGGGCAGCAGCTTGCCACCCGAGGTGCCGAGCAGCAGCAGTGGCAGCCCCATGCCGAGCGACAGGGCATAGAGAGCCGCGCCGCCGAGCCAGAGATCGCCGCTCTGGGCCACGTAGATCAGCGCTCCCGAGAGCGGCGCCGTGGTGCAAGGGGAGCAGACCAGGCCGGAGATCATCCCCATGATGCCTACCCCGAGCACGGAGCCGCCCTGCTGGCGGTTGGAGAGGCCGGACAGCCGGGTCTGCAGGCTGCTCGGCAGTTGCAGGGTGTAGAGCCCGAACATGGAGAGGGCCAGCAGCACGAACATCACCGAGAGGCCGATCAGCACGTAGGGATGCTGCAGCGCGGCCTGGAATTTCAAGCCTGCCGAGGCCACCACCAGCCCGAGCAGAGTGTAGGTGACCGCCATCCCCTGCACGTAGACGAAGGAGAGCAGGAAGGCGCGGCGGGTGGAGAGGTGATGGCCGGCCCCGGCGATGATCCCGGTCAGGATGGGATACATGGGGAAGACGCAGGGGGTGAAGGCGAGGCCGAGCCCGAGTGCGAAAAAGGCGGCGACGCTGAGCCAGAAGCCCTGGCTGCCGAGGGCAGCCGCCAGCTGATCCTGCTGGCTGCTGGCCGGTGTGGGCTGGTCAGGTTGCTCGCTCTGCTGGGCGGTGAGCGGCTGGATGCTGATCAGCTTGTCGGTGGGGGGATAGCAGAGGCCGTCGGTACAGCCCTGATAACTGATCTTGAGGCTGGCCTGCTGGCCGGCCTCGGTCAGGGTGACGGGGATCTGCACCTCCCGGTAATAGACCTGGGTCTTGCCGAAGAAGTCATCTTCATGCTCGCTGCCGGCGGGCAGCACCGGCTCCTCGAAGGCGAGGTTTTCCCCCTTGAAGCGGAAGCTGTGGCGATAGAGGTAGTAGTCGTCGGCGATGCGCAGGCGCAGCAGCAGCCGATTGCCCTGCTGTTCGCTCTCGAGGACGAACGCCTCGTCCACTTTCAAAAATTTGGGCTGGGCGCTGGCCTCGATGCCGAGGGCGCTCAGCAGATCCGTGCTGCTGGCGCGGGCCGGCAGTGAGCCCAGGCCGGCCAGCAGGGCACAGAGCAACAACAGGGGAAAGAGCAGGCGAGACGGTGTCATGAGGTTTCCTGTTTTATCCAGTCGAGATAGGGCTGATGGCCCTGGCTTGTGGGCAGCGCCAGGATCTCCGGCACCTCATAGGGGTGATGAGCAAGAATGCACTGGCGCAGCGGCTCGAACAGGGCTGCGTGCGACTTGATGATGAGCTGGATCTCCGTGGCCCGTTCGATCTGGCCCTGCCAGCGATAGACGGAGGTGAGGCCGGGCAGCTGGTTGATGCAGGCCGCCAGCCGCTGGTTCAGCAGTTGTGCGCAGATGAGGTCGGCACTGGCCTCATCCGGGCAGGTGCAAAGCACCAGAATGGTGTCGGTCATGGTGAAATATCTCGTCCGATCGGGGCGGCTCGGCGCCCGTAAACCAGTGGCTACTATACCTAGCGACGGGTCAAATAGCATCTGGCGCACTTTGCGGCTGCGACATGAAAATAAGTGGGGGGCATGAGATAGACGCTGTCAGAGCGACAAGGCAGAATGAGCGGGCTTGTTCCCATTCGACGTAAGGAAATGTATGACCCAACAGAATGAGCAGCAGAGAAATCGCATGTTGAGCCTGTTGCGCGAAGGTGAGCGCCGTATGTTGGTGCAACTGGCCGGTCTGCTGCGTACCAGTGCCGATGAAATCAATGCCGAGCTGGAAAAAGAGGAGTTGCTGGATACCCTCGAGCAACCGGTCACGGTGGAGTATCTCAACGGCGTGGTGCAGCACCATCTGTTCGAGCGCCTGCACAAGGGTGACATGGTCGCGGCCCAGCGACTGCTGACCCAGTACCAGAGCGACATCGAGGCCATGCTGACGCAGGAGTCGGCCGAGGCAGAGACCCCGACCGAAGAGCTGAAGGCACAAGCCTGAACGCCGCGGCAGGCCCGCCGGGCTTGTCCTCCCCCAGCACCATCATGCCCCTTGCATGATGGTGCCTCGTTTTTCCTGCCGTTTTTTGCCGTCGTTCAACCCAGTGCGTTCTGCTGCCACTGGCCCGGGATCGGGTACACCTTGTCATAGCTCCAGTTGTAGATGAAGGCGTAGACCAGATAGAAGGTCACGAAGCCGATGTTGAGCGCCAGCGCCGCCAGCAGGGCGAGATCCAGCCACCAGGCGATGACCGGCAGGGTCAGCGCCATGAAGCCCCCTTCAAAGCCAAACGCATGGACTACGCGCTGCCACAAGGTCTTGTGCGGGTGACCCTGGTACTTGAGCAGCAGCTTGTCGAAGCCGATGTTGTAGACATAGTTCCAGACGGTGGCCAGCACCGAGAACAGGATGGCCAGCGGCCCCATGTGGCTGAGCTCGATACCTGTGACCCAGCTGGCCAGGGGGGCGGCGATGAGCAGACCTATCACTTCAAAGCCGATGGCATGGCGGATACGGTCGTTGCGGGTACGCATAAATTCCTCTCTTTAAACAGGTATGTTGACTGACTGGTTGGCAATCTATCCCTATTTGTTGATAGTTTCACGTTGGTATACATCGCTAAAATAGATAGATGACCGCATTTGCAGGAGCAGGACGATGAATCCATCGCTGGAACAACTCAGGGTATTGCTGGCCGCCGCACAGGCGGGCTCCTTTTCGGCGGCGGCGCGCCAGTTAGGCAAGGCGCAGTCGGTGGTCAGCACCGCCATCGCCAATCTGGAGATAGATCTGGGGCTCGAGCTGTTCGATCGCAGCGGCCGCTATCCGGTGCTGACCGAGGCGGGCGTGCGCATCAGCCAGGAGGCCGGCATTTTGCTGGCCCAGAGCGAGCGCTTGCAGGCCATCGCCGGCGAGCTGGCCACCGGTGTCGAGTCGCGCCTGACCCTGGCCATCGACGATGACTCCCACCTGCCCTGGCTCGGCTCCGTGCTGGAGGGGTTCGCCACCCGCTATCCAACGGTGGAGCTGGAGCTGTTGTTTCCGTTGATGGAGGATCTCACCGAGATGCTGACCAGCGGCCGCGCCCAGCTCGGCATCAGCTATCAGAAGGAGCACCCGCAGCGGGAGATCGTCGCCCGCTCGCTGGGGGGGGTGCCCATGCCGCTGGTGGTCTCCCCCGAGCATCCGCTGGCCCACAAGGCGCCGCTGCGGGAGAGCGATCTGCAGGGGGCGCGCCAGTTGATGGTGACAGGGCGACGGGAAGGAACGGAGCGTCATCGCTTTCGCCTGTCGGCGCAGGTGTGGTGGGTCGAGGGGGATCTGGGAGTACTCGAGCTGGTCAAGTTGGGGCTGGGCTGGGCGGCGGTGCCTGATTTTCTGCTGCACCGGCCGCTGGCCCGGGGCGAGGTGGTGGTGCTCAAGCCGGACTTCATTACCCAGCCGGAGCTGGCACTGGAGCTGCAGTGGCATCGCGCCCGCCCGCTCGGGCAGGCGGGGCGCTGGCTCAAGGAGGCCCTGCTGGCGCGGGCGCGCTAGCAGGGCTCTTCGCTTACTCGGTCAGCTGATAGGGGAGGGGCTGCAGGCTCAGGCTTGAGCCTTCCTCTTGCTTGAGCCGGAAACGGGCGTCGGCTTCGATGTCCTTGGGCAGCACGGCGGTGAGCCACAGCTCGCCATCCTGCTGCCAGGCGTTGAGCACCATGCCGCTACGGCGCCAGTTGTCACCGAGCTGGATCTCCAGGGTGTCGCCGCTGGCAACCGGCGTTGCGGCAGTGCCGCTCAGCACGAACAGGGCGCGGTTGTTGGCGCCACGATACTTGGCGCGGGCCACCGTCTCCTGCCCCATGTAGCAGCCCTTGGTGAAGCTGATACCGTCCAACGCCTGCAGGTTGAGCATCTGGGGGATGTACTCACCCTGATGCACGGCTTCCAGATGGGGGATGCCGGCCTTGATCTCCAGTCCCCACCAGAGCGACTCGGGGCTGCTGGGCAGGGTCAGCGCCAGCGGCTGTTCGCTGACCAGCAGCCAGCGGTCGGCCTCGACCCGCACCGCCATGCCACCCTCGATGAGGCCGCTCTCCTGCAGGCCGAATTGCCCTGCGATCCAGCCATCGGTCCCCTGACCGGCCACGCCGACCGCCTGGCCGTGATTTTCGCTGATCTCGACCTTGGCAAAGATCGCGAACTTCTTGAGCTCGGGCAGCTGGCGGGCCAGCACCGACGGCTTGGTCAGCATCAGCAGGCGATCGCTCAGGCAGAGCAGGCGAAAATCGCTCCACAGCTTGCCCTTGGGATCACAGTGGCCACCCAGGGTGTGCTGGCCTGGCTGCAGGGCGTTGACGTCACAGGTGACCTGACCCTGCAGGTATTTGGCGCGATCCTGGCCGCTCAGGCTGGTGATGGCCAGATCGGTCAGAGGGAACAGGGTTGGCTCGGCGGGAAGGGTTGGCAGGCTCACGATGGCATTCCAGAGACAGAAAGTATGTGACCTGCATGGTAAAGACGTAAGGAATGTTTGTCAGCCGGAAAATCCAGCTGTTACCATCGCCGGGTCTTTGTAAGGAGAGTTCCATGTTGAGCCCAATTGAAAAATCCCGCCTGAAGTGGGCCTGCCGCCGTGGCATGCTCGAGCTGGATGTGATCTTTATGCCTTTCTTCGAACACGAGTTCGACGGTCTGAGCGAGGCGGAGCAGCAAACCTTCATCCGCCTGCTGGAGTGCGAGGATCCGGAGCTGTTCCGCTGGAGCATGGGCCACGGCGTGCCGGAAGACCCCGCCTTCGCCGCCATGATCCCGCTGATCCTGGAACGCAATCAGGCCCGCCACGATCGCCAGCGTTGATCCATCCGTACGGGTGTCGATGCCCGTCACCGTCTCCAGACAGCAGCGTCTGCTGCTGTTGTCGCTGTTTCTGCTGATCCTGTGGCCGCTGGCCGCCCTGATCCACGGCTGGCAGTGGGCCCTGTTGCTGCCCTGCTGGGGTCTGGGGTTGTGGCGCGCCTGGCTCGACACGAGCCGGATGACCGGCGTGCTGGAGTGGGACGGTCAGTGGCTCAGCTGGCAGGGCAACCGTTATCAGCTGGGGGCGGGCAGCCGCATTTGGCCCGGGGTACTCTGGCTGCAACTGGTGGCGGCGGAGCGTCCCGCCATCCGGCTCTGGCTGTTCAGCGATGCGCTGGCGCCAGCTCATTACCGTACGCTGGCCCGCGCCATCCACTGCTCCCAGCCGACCCGCTAGTCTCTCTTCCCCATAAAACAGATGACCCCGCCGGAGCGAGGTCATCTGGGGGAGGCGGATCGATTAATCCCTATCCATCGTCAGCAATGCTGGTTCATGGCGGGCAGGATCAATCCTTGTCCGGCGTCAGCACGGTCGGCTTGGAGTCCGGCTGCATGTCCGGGTAGTCCGGGTCGCAGCAGTGCAGGCCGTGTGACTCTCAGGCTCATTGCGAAGCGAAAGGGTTAGTCTCGTTCCGGCGTCAGCACGGTCGGCTTGGAGTCCGGTTGCATGTCCGGGTAGTCCAGGTTGTAGTGCAGGCCGCGCGATTCCTTGCGCTGCAGGGCGCAGTTGACGATGAGTTCGGCCACCTGCAGCAGGTTGCGCAGCTCCAGCAGGTTGTTGGAGACCCGGAAGTGGGCGTAGTACTCCTGCACCTCCTGCTTGAGCAGGTCGATGCGGCGCTTGGCCCGGGCCAGGCGTTTGTTGGTACGCACTATCCCCACGTAGTCCCACATCATCAGGCGCAGCTCATGCCAGTTGTGCTGGATCACCACCAGTTCGTCCGAATCTTCCACCTTGCTCTCGTCCCACACCGGCAGACGGGGCGGCTCCACGCTCATCGGCAGCTTGGCCAGAATGTCGGCCCCCGCCTGATGGGCATAGACCACGCATTCGAGCAGGGAGTTGGAGGCCATCCGGTTGGCACCGTGCAGCCCGGTGTAGGTCACCTCGCCGATGGCGTAGAGGCCGGGGATGTCGGTCTGGCCGTTGTTGTCGATCATCACGCCGCCACAGGTGTAGTGGGCGGCAGGGACGATGGGCATCGCCTCCTTGGTGATGTCGATGCCGACCGCGAGGCAGCGTTCATGAATGGTCGGGAAGTGCTTGATGATGAAGTCGGCCGGCTTGTGGCTGATGTCCAGATACATGCAGTCGGCGCCGAGCCGCTTCATCTCGTGGTCGATGGCGCGGGCGACTATGTCCCGTGGTGCCAGCTCGGCCCGCTCGTCAAACTCCGGCATGAAGCGGCTGCCGTCGGGACGGCGCAGGTAGGCCCCTTCGCCGCGCAGGGCTTCGGTCAGCAGGAAGTTGGGGTCATCGGGGTGGAACAGGCTGGTGGGGTGGAACTGGTTGAACTCCAGGTTCGCCACCCGGCAGCCGGCGCGCCACGCCATGGCGATGCCATCACCGGAGCTGACGTCCGGGTTGGAGGTGTACTGGTACACCTTGGAGGCGCCGCCGGTGGCCAGTGCCACGAAGCGGGCACGGATCACTTCGACCTGCTCGGCGTTGCGGTTCCAGACATAGGCGCCCAGCACCCGGTTGCCCGGCAGACCCAGCTTGCGGGTGGTGATGAGATCGACCGCGTTGAAGCGTTCCATCAGCTGGATGTTGGGGTGAGCGCGCACCTGATCGATCAGGGTGAGCTGCACCGCCTTGCCGGTGGCATCCGCCGCGTGGAAGATGCGGCGATGGCTGTGGCCCCCTTCGCGGGTCAGGTGATAGTGGGATTCGCCCTCGGCGTCCTCCTCCTGATCGAAGGGGACCCCCTGCTGGATCAGCCACTGGATGGATTCGCGGGCGTTGCGGGCGGTGAACTCCACCACGGTCGGGTCACACAACCCGGCCCCGGCGTTGAGCGTGTCGCTCACGTGGGATTCGATGCTGTCGGTCTCGTCGAACACGGCAGCGATGCCTCCTTGCGCATAGAAAGTGGCCCCTTCACTGATGGGCCCCTTGCTCAGAACCAGGACTTTGGCCTGGTCTGCCAATCGCAACGCGAGAGACAAACCGGCGGCACCGCTGCCAATGATCAGTACGTCGCAAAGGTATTCAACACTTGCTTTCATAAGTATCATTGGCCTGGATTAAGAACTGGCACCATGGTAGCCCAAGCGAGGGTGGTGATGCAGCCTGCGTCACATTTTTTTCAATGCAAGCGAACTTTCCCTGATTCCTCCTGTCTGAACTTGTGCGCTTAGGAAGGGCCGGAAAAGAAAAACGATAACCTGATGGGGGTTTTACGGCTCTGATGAGCGACCAGAATCTACTGGACGAACAGCTGGTTGAACGGGTCCAGCGTGGCGATAAAAATGCATTCAACCTGTTGGTAAAAAAATACCAGCACAAGGTGGTCAACCTGGTGGCCAGGTATGTCAACAACCCGGGCGATGTACCGGATGTGGCGCAGGAGGCATTCATCAAGGCCTACCGTGCGCTGCCGACATTCCGTGGCGAGAGCGCGTTTTACACCTGGTTGTACCGGATTGCCGTGAACACGGCCAAAAATTATCTGACCTCTCAAGGGCGCAGGCCGCCCAGCAGTGACGTAGAGGCGGAAGAGGCAGAATACTATGGCGGTGGCGAAGCCTTGCAAGAGGTGGCTACCCCGGAAAACCTGACGCTGACCGACGAGATCAAGCGCACCGTGTTTTCTGCCATAGAAGCTTTGCCGGAAGACTTGAGGACAGCTATCACCCTTCGCGAACTGGAAGGGCTGAGCTACGAAGAGATTGCCGAAATCATGGATTGTCCGGTGGGTACGGTGAGATCCCGAATCTTCCGGGCGAGGGAAGCAATCGATAAAAAGCTGCAACCTCTGATCGAGAATTAACTGGGGAAAGACAGGTTAACTTATGGCAACTAAAGAGCAACTCTCGGCCCTGATGGACGGTGACTTGAGCGATGTTGAGGTTCTGAACGAGCTGGGAACGGATCCGGCTCTGCAAGACACCTGGTCTCGTTACCACCTGATTGGTGATGCCATGCGGGGGGACCTGCCGGTCAATCTGCAACTGGATCTGAGCGACAGCATCATGGCTGCGCTGGAAGATGAACCCACTATCCTGGCGCCCAAGCCGGTGGAGAGCAAACCTGCCGCACCGCAGCCGGGTACCGCCAAGGTCGTGCCGTTTCTGCGCCGTGCCGGCCAGCAGGTGGGACAATACGCCATCGCCGCCTCGGTCGCTGCCGCCGTCATCTTCGGGGTACAGCAGTATCAGGGGCAGGATGGGTTGCCGACCAACCCGGTACTCAACACTATCCCCGTTGGTGGCAGTGCTTCACCGGTGAGTGTGCACTACCCGCAGGATGGCAACCGGGCCACTGCCCGTCAGCAAGGGCTGAGCGAGCAGCAGATGCAGGAGCAGCGCGAGCGCATCAATGCTTTCCTGCGTGACCACCAGTTGCAACAGCGTCTGCTGCAAGACAAGCAGATTCAGGAATAACGGATTTAGGGATCAGAACGTGCGCCAGTCCAGCCGTATTTTGCTGGCCTCTCTCCTGCTGATCAGTGCCAAGGCCTCGGCCGACGACAAGTCGGCCGAGGCCTTGTTGCAGCAGATGCAGAGTGCCGTCTCGCAACAGAATTTTGAATTATCCATGGTCAAGGCCCGGCAGGGGCGCCTCGAACCCATCCGCTTCAGCCACGGCGTGATCGATGGCAAGGAGGTGGCTCACCTCAGCTATCTCGATGGCAAGACCATCGAGTATCTGCAGCGCCAGGATGAGTACACCTTCTTCGAAAATACCCACGAACCTTACACCCTCAAGGGTGCCCGCTTCCCTGGTGTGTGGGCGAGCCTGGTCAGGATGCCGTTGCCACGGGTGCTGGAGAGCTATGACCCCGTGCTGGCCGGTCGCAGCCGGGCGGCCGGGTTGGTGGCTCAGGTCGTGCGACTGGTGCCCAAAGAGGCCGACAAGTACGGCTTCGTGCTCTGGATCGACGAGCAGAGCCACCTGCTGGTGCGGGTGGACATGGTGGATCGGGAAGGCAATCTGGTGGAACAGGTGCTGGGGGTGGATCTGGACAGGCTGCCTGCCCCGGCGCCCTGGCTGGTGAAGCTGGCTGGCAGCAAGCTGCCTCAGGCACTGGCACTGGAAGACGCCTACCCGGCGCCACAGCAGCAGCTGAACTGGCACCTGACCTGGTTGCCGGAGGGGTTCAAGGTGCTCTCGCGGGATCGGCATCAGCTGGTGACCACCAGCCTGCCGGTGGATTACATGATGCTCTCCGACGGGCTGGTGGATCTCTCGGTCTACGTTGCCCGGGTCGACCCCAAGCAGGCGGTGCGCCAGCAGTTGATCCGCCAGGGGGCTACTTCGCTGGTGAGCTATGTCAATGACGTGGGGGTCGAGATCACCGTGGTGGGGGAAGTGCCGGCAGACACCGCCAAACGCATCGCCGAGTCGGTGCAACCGCTGGCCCGCAACGAGACCGTCCAGTAGCTGCCGATGCACTGTTGCTTGCCCAATCCAGACAGTCATGTTCAGATTGGGTCAATCTCTGTCTAGTTAATGTGGAACCGTCTTGTGAGTGGAATGAGCGAAGAGCTGGCAACCGTAGTGGCCATTGATGGACAACATGCCTGGGTGGAGTGCGAACGGCGCTCCGCCTGCAGCGGTTGTCATCAACAGTCCAACTGCGGCACCGGCACGGTAGCCAAGGCGTTTCCGTTGCAGGCGCAGCGGCTGCGGGTGGCGCTCACCATCGAGGTGAGCGTCGGTCAGCAAGTGAGGCTCGGCATCCCCCAGGCGAGCATTCTGCAGGGGGCTGCGTTGGTCTACGTGCTGCCGCTGTTCTGTCTGCTGGCGGGAGCCCTGCTGGGGCAACTCTGGCTGGCTCCCTTGCTGTCGGCCGGGGAGGGGGTCACCATCCTCAGTTGCCTGCTGGGTGGCCTTGTCGGATTTTCACTGGTTCGTTACTTTTCCAACCGGCTCGATCAGGGGGCTTATGGTCCCCGCATGCTGGGTGTGGTCCTGCCCACCCGCCACCTCTCCTGACACTGTCCAGGCCTGTATTTCTGGTGCTTCGTCGACTAAAGATTGGCCGTCGACCGGGTTATCCAGTAAAATCCTGCCTCCATATCCGGCCCTAACCTAATTTTGAGTGATTCTTGCTCGATGAAACACATTCGTAACTTTTCGATTATTGCGCACATCGACCACGGTAAATCGACCCTGTCGGACCGTCTGATCCAGACTTGTGGCGGCCTGTCCGACCGCGAGATGCAGGCTCAGGTGCTTGACTCCATGGACCTGGAGCGCGAGCGCGGCATTACCATCAAAGCACAGAGTGTGACCCTGAACTACCAGGCACAAGACGGTAACACCTACCAGCTGAACTTTATCGACACCCCTGGCCACGTGGATTTCTCCTACGAGGTCTCCCGCTCGTTGGCGGCCTGTGAAGGGGCGCTGCTGGTGGTGGATGCCGGCCAGGGGGTTGAGGCACAGACTCTGGCCAACTGCTATACCGCCATGGAAATGGATCTGGAAGTGGTGCCAGTGCTGAACAAGATCGACCTGCCGGCCGCCGAGCCGGAGCGGGTTGCCGAAGAGATCGAAGACATCGTCGGCATCGACGCGGTCGATGCGGTGCGCTGCTCCGCCAAGACCGGCCTGGGTGTTGACCTGGTGCTGGAAGAGATCGTGGCCCGGATCCCGGCGCCGGAAGGTGATCCGGATGCGCCGCTGCAGGCGCTGATCATCGACTCCTGGTTCGACTCCTATCTGGGCGTCGTGTCGCTGGTGCGGATCAAGAACGGTTCTCTCAAGAAGAACGACAAGATCAAGGTGATGAGCACCGGTCAGGTGTGGGGTGTCGATCGTATCGGTATCTTCACGCCCAAGCAGGTGGACACCATGGGACTGGGTTGCGGCGAGGTAGGTTGGGTTGTCTGCGGTATCAAGGACATCCACGGCGCGCCGGTGGGCGATACCCTGACCCAGGCCAAGAACGGTGCCGAGAAGGCGCTGGCTGGCTTCAAGAAGGTGAAGCCGCAGGTGTATGCGGGCCTGTTCCCCATCTCCAGCGATGACTACGAGTCGTTCCGCGATGCCCTCGACAAGCTCTCCCTGAACGATGCCTCCCTGTTCTTCGAACCGGAGAGCTCCACCGCGCTGGGCTTCGGCTTCCGCTGTGGCTTCCTCGGCATGCTGCACATGGAGATCATCCAGGAGCGGCTGGAGCGGGAATACGATCTGGATCTCATCACCACGGCGCCGACCGTGGTCTACGAGATCGAGCTGACCGACGGTACCACCATCCACATCGACAGCCCGGCCCAAATGCCCGCCATCACCAGCATTAAGGAGATGCGCGAGCCGATCGCCGAGTGTCACATCCTGCTGCCGCAGGAGTACATGGGCAATGTGATCACCCTCTGTATCGAGAAGCGCGGCGTGCAGACCAACATGGTCTACCACGGCAAGCAGGTGGCGCTGACCTACGAGATCCCGATGGCGGAAGTGGTGCTCGACTTCTTCGACCGCCTGAAGTCCACCAGCCGCGGCTATGCCTCGCTGGACTACGGCTTCAAGCGCTTCGAGACCTCCGACATGGTCCGTCTGGACATCATGATCAACGGCGAGCGGGTCGATGCCCTGGCCATCATCACCCACAAGGAGAACGCCCAGTATCGCGGTCGCCAGGTGGTGGAGAAGATGCGCGAGCTGATCCCGCGCCAGATGTTTGATATCGCCATCCAGGCTGCCATCGGCAACCAGATCATCGCTCGCAGTACCGTCAAGGCCCTGCGCAAGGACGTGACCGCCAAGTGTTACGGTGGTGACGTGAGCCGGAAGAAGAAGCTGCTGAACAAGCAGAAAGAAGGTAAGAAGCGGATGAAGTCTCTGGGCCGTGTCGACGTGCCGCAGGAAGCTTTCCTCGCAATTCTCCACGTCGGAAAGGACTAATAGATGGCAAGCACGTTTTCCCTGATCCTGGTGGTGGTCTGCGCGATCACCGGTGTTATCTGGTGTCTGGACAAGATGATCTGGTCCAAGCAGCGGGCCGCCAAGATTGCCGTGGCCCGTGCCCACGGCGGCGCCCATCTGGACGAGAAAACCCTGGCCAAGGTGGCGCCGGTGCCGGTCTGGATCGAGCAGACCGCCGGGGTATTCCCGGTCATCACGCTCGTGCTGATCCTGCGTTCGTTCATCTTTGAACCGTTCCAGATCCCGTCGGGCTCCATGATGCCCACCTTGCTGGTGGGTGACTTCATCCTGGTGGAGAAGTTTGCCTATGGCCTCAAGGATCCGGTGACCAACACCAAGTTCCTCGAGACCGGTGAGCCCAAACGCGGCGACGTGGTGGTGTTCAAGTATCCGCTGGATACCCGGGTGGACTACATCAAGCGGGTGGTCGGCATGCCGGGGGATCGGGTCATCTATCGCAACAAGGAGCTGATGATCCGGCCCAAGTGCGATGAGCAGGAAGGGAAAACGTGCCCGGGCTTCCAGAAGCTCGACGTCAAGTTTGAACAAAGGGGTGAATTTACCCAGATGGGGATCCCGCTTGACCGCTATACCGAGCAGCTGGGCGAGGTGTCTCACGAGACCCTGCGCAACCCGCTGATGCCCGATATGGTCGGCCGTTACTACCGCCAGCCCGGTACCTACCCAGACGAATGGGTAGTGCCGGAAGGCCAGTACTTCGTGATGGGTGACAACCGTGACAACAGTACCGACAGTCGTTTCTGGGGCTTCGTGCCCGAGCAGAACCTGGTCGGCAAGGCGGTCGCTATCTGGATAAGTTTTGAATTCGAGCGCGAAGAAGGCTCCCTGCTGCCAAGCTGGGTACCGACAGGGGTGCGCTTCAACCGCATTGGCGGAATCAAGTAAATGAATATCAAGATGAACAGACTGCAGTCCCGTCTCGGGCATGTCTTTCAGGATCAAGAACTGCTGACCCGGGCGCTGACTCACCGCAGCGCCGGTTCCCGTCACAACGAGCGACTGGAATTCCTGGGTGACTCCATTTTGAGTCTGGTGATTGCCGATGATCTCTTCCACCGCTTCCCGCAGGCGGCGGAAGGGGATCTCAGCCGCATGCGCGCCACCCTGGTGCGCGAGAAGACCCTGGCCGAACTGGGCCGGGAGTTCGACCTCGGGGATCACCTGATCCTGGGGCCGGGCGAGCTGAAAAGCGGCGGTTTTCGCCGTGAATCCATTCTGGCCGACACGGTCGAGGCGGTGATCGGCGCCGTCTATCTGGATACCAATCTTGAGACGGTACGGACGCTGCTGCTGGGCTGGTACGCCAGCCGCCTGGACGAGATCAAGCCGGGCATAGAGCAGAAGGATCCCAAGACCCGTCTGCAAGAAATTCTGCAGGGAAGCCGCAAATCCCTGCCGACCTACACAGTGACCAACGTCAAGGGCGAAGCCCACAACCAGGAGTTCACCGTCCAGTGTGACGTGGAAGGCCTGGATGGTCCGCTGGTCGGGGTCGGCACCAGCCGTCGCAAGGCCGAACAGGCCGCTGCGCAGCAAGCATTGGAAAAACTGTCATGACAGATACCACTTACTGCGGCTTTGTCGCCATTGTGGGCCGCCCCAACGTGGGCAAGTCCACCCTGCTCAACAAGCTGCTTGGCCAGAAGGTCAGCATCACCTCGAAGAAGCCCCAGACCACCCGTCACCGGATCCTGGGGATCGACACCGAGGAGAACTACCAGACCATCTATGTCGATACACCGGGTCTGCACATCGAAGAGAAACGGGCCATCAACCGCCTGATGAACCGCGCTGCCACTAGTTCGCTGGGGGACGTGGCCATGGTGGTGTTCATGGTGGACGGGACTCACTGGACCAAGGACGACGAGATGGTGCTGGGCAAGCTGCGTCACCTCAAGTGCCCGGTGGTGCTGGCGGTCAACAAGATCGACAACGTCAAGGAGAAAGAGGATCTGCTGCCGCACCTCGAGTGGCTGGGCCAGCAGATGAACTTCGCCCACATCCTGCCCATCAGTGCCGAGAAGGGCACCAACGTGGAGAAGATCCGCGAGTGGGCCAAGGATCTGCTGCCGGAGAACGTCCACTTCTTCCCGGAAGACTACGTGACCGACCGCTCTTCCCGCTTCATGGCCTCCGAGATCATCCGCGAGAAGCTGATGCGCTTCACCGGTGAGGAGCTGCCCTACTCGGTGACGGTGGAGATTGAGCGCTTCAAGGTGGAAGAGAACGGTCTTTACCATATCCATGGCCTCATTCTGGTGGAGCGCGATGGCCAGAAGAAGATGGTCATCGGCAACAAGGGCGAAAAGATCAAGACCATCGGCACCGAGGCGCGCCTCGACATGGAGCGGCTGTTCCAGAACAAGGTGCACTTGGAGCTGTGGGTCAAGGTCAAATCCGGTTGGGCTGACGACGAGCGCGCCCTGCGCAGTCTCGGCTACGGTGACGACTGATTGCTGACCCCGGCTTTCGTCATCCACAGTCGGCCCTATCGGGAGACCAGTCAGCTGGTCGAGGTTTTCACCCAGGATAGTGGCCGTTTTACTCTGGTGGCTCGCGGTTCTCGCGGGCCACGCTCGCCTCTGAAGGGGCTGTTGCAACCCTTTACCCTGCTCACCATCGCCTGGCGCGGCAAGGGCGATCTCAAGAATCTCACCCAGGTCGAGTGCCCGGATCACTCCCTGCGGCTCGGCGGCGATCGTCTCTTCTACGGCCTCTATCTCAACGAGCTGGTCTACTACCTGCTGGAAGCCCACACCCCGTTCCCGGAAGTGTTTGACGCCTATGCGCGTGCCATCATGGCGCTGGCCGACGGCGAGACGCCGGAGCTGCCCCTGCGCCGCTTCGAATTCCTGCTGCTGCAGGCGCTCGGCTACGCGGTGGACTTCGAATATGCGGCCGACGACGAGTCGCCGATCCAGCCCGAGCTGCTGTACGGCTTCGAGCGTGAATTGGGCTTTGTCGCTTGCGAGAGGGCGCCGGATCCCCGTACCCTGTTTCTCGGCGCGCACCTGCTGGCCTTTGCCGAGGGGCGCTTCGACAGTCCGCCCCTGCTGCAGGCGGCCAAGCGTTTCAGCCGGCTGGCGCTGCAGCCCTATCTGGGGCGGCGCCAGTTGAAGAGCCGGGAGCTGTTTTTGAAGCGACGAAGCAGTCTGGGTTAACCACTTTTCGGCGTTACCCGACACGGCAAGAATGTTACCTAGGTCCGATTACGCTGCGCTAATCGAACCTACAAGCTGATATACGGATATCCGCGCGGTAGCCGCGCAGTCAACAGATGAAGAGTTTCAAGGAGTCCTCAATGAGTGAAATCTATCTGGGTGTGAACATCGATCACATCGCCACCCTGCGCAACGCCCGCGGCACCCAGTACCCGGATCCGGTACAGGCCGCCTTCGTGGCCGAGCAGGCCGGTGCCGATGGCATCACTGTGCACCTGCGCGAAGATCGCCGCCACATCACCGACCGTGACGTGGAGATCCTGCGCCAGACCATCCAGACCAGAATGAACCTGGAGATGGCGGTGACCGAAGAGATGATCGGCATCGCCTGCCGCATCCAGCCCCACTTCGTCTGCCTGGTGCCGGAGAAGCGCACCGAGGTGACCACCGAGGGTGGTCTGGACGTGGCCGGCCAGCTGGACAAGGTGACCGATGCCGTGGCCCGTCTTGCGGCCGTCGGCGCTCAGGTATCCCTCTTCATCGATGCGGATCCGCTGCAGATCGATGCCGCCGCCGAGAGCGGCGCCCCCTTCATCGAGATCCACACCGGTCGTTACGCCGATGCCACCACCGATGCCGAGCGCAACGCCGAGTTCAAGCGCATTGCCGCCGGTGCCTCCTACGCCGCCGGCAAGGGTTTGAAGGTCAATGCCGGCCACGGTCTGCACTACCACAACGTCAAGGCCATCGCCGCCATCCCCGAGCTCTATGAGCTCAACATCGGCCACGCCATCATCGGCCGCGCCGCCTTCGACGGCCTGGCCAAGGCGGTCAGCGACATGCGCCTGCTGATGCAGGAAGCCCGTCAGGGGATCTGAGCTGTCGGCAGGGGCTGAGCCCCGCGGCACGAAGAGAAAAGGGACGCCGCGGCGTCCCTTTTTGTCAGGTCAAACTTGGTCCGGATCAGGACTTTTTCGCAGCCGCGGGTTTGGTTCCCGCCGGAGTCAGCTCCAGGGTGATCAGCTCCAGCGGTGCCAGGGTGATGAGGCGGGGGGCATCGAGGGTGGCCGGCACGCTGGCATTGCTGCCATAGCGCGACTGCACCGTGAAGCGGGTGGCCTCGCCCGCCGGGATCTCCAGCTGGCGCTGAGGCTCCAGCAGGAATGTCTGCGGCTGGCTGGAGGGGTTGCGCAGGGTGATGAAGGCGCGGCTCGGACTCCAGGCCGCCCAGCCGTACACCGCCAGCAGGGTGGGGTCGCCGCCGATCCAGTGGCTGTCGAACAGCACGGCCTGGTTCTGCTGTGACCAGAGCGCGGCCTTGGCCAGCAGGTCCCAGTTCTGGCCGCTCAACAGTTCCGGCGTGAGATAGAGCTCCTGCAACTGGGTGCCGGTGGCGAAGTAGCTCCAGGCCTGATCGGCGAAGTCCTGCGGTGACTGCCGATCCAGATGCTTGGCCTGTTTGGCATAGACCAGCCCGTGCAGCATCAGGGAGTTGAGCGGGAACAGGGGGCCGTTCTTGACGATGGAGCGATAGGTCTCGGCATCCCGGTAGGTGATCCACTGCTGCACCCTGGAGCCGGGTCCGTAGAAGTTGATGTCATCGCCGCCGCGCCAGATGGAGTCGGCAAAGAACAGCCAGGCGGGGGAGGCGGTGGTGCCGGTGGTCAGGTTGATGAACACCTTCGGATTGGCGGCTCGCGCATCCGCAATCAGGTGGATGGCGGCATCGAAGTCGCTGGTGAAGCGACTCCCCTCGATCAGCTTGTCCGCATTGCCGGTCCCGTCGAACTTGAAGTGGGTGACCCCCTGATCCTTGATGAGGGACATCACCTTCTGGTGGAAGTTCTGGTAGTAGACCGGGCCGGAGAGGGCGAACTTGCCATCGCTCAGCTCGTAGCCGAACTCGGCGGCATGGGAGACTCGCTCATCCCTTGGCTTGTTGTAGCCACCCCAGGGGGAGAGCCAGATCCCGAGCTGGGCATGGTAGCGTTCGGCCGCACGCTTGAGCTTGCTGAAGCCGTTGGGGAAATCCTTGCTGAAACCCCAGTTGCCTAGTCGATCGTCCCAGCCGTCGTCAAACAGAAAGCCGTTCATGGGCACGCCGCGCCGGCTGATCAGCGCCTCGCCGAACTGATCGATGCGCTTGAGTGCCTCGGCCTCCGTGTAGGGATTGAAGAAGCCGATGTCGAGCCAGGAGTTGTAATGCAGGTAGGGGGCGTAGGGGCGATCGCGGGCCTCGTTGAGGAAGCGGTTGAAGTCGCGCCTGAGCTGACCCTCGCCAAAGGTGCCGACGTAGGTGCGATAGCTGAGCGGCTTGCCCTGGGCGAGCGGCAGCTTGAGCGGGATCAGCTGGCTGACGCCACCCTCGTAGGCCCGGGTATTGACCAGCGGATTCTGGGGGGTAATGAAGAAGCTGTCGCTGACGATGGGCGAGCTGTTGATGGCGCCATAGACAAACGGCGCCTGGGAGTGGAAGGGAAGCATGGAGAAGTCGTTGATCTTTTTGCCGTTCTTGAGGGTGTCGAGGGCAAAGTCGATGCTGGCGTAGCGCTTGTCCCGGCCCAGCCGGATGGCGCTCTTGACCACGAAGTCGGCATTTTCCAACGCCATCTCGATCCGGTCGTCGCTCTTGGTGAATGCGGTGACCTTGAAATCGGCGGAGGGGGTCAGCCGATCATCCGTCCCCTTGATGTCGAACAGGTTGTCAGAGCGAATGAGATCGCCGTTGGCGGTATTGGTGAAGGTCAGCTCCCGGAACTTGCCGGCATCGGTTTCGACCTTGATACGGTACTGGTCACCCTCCAGCGACAGGGTTTCGGCCTGGGCGAAGGGGGTCAGCATTAGCAGCAGCGTCATGGCGGTACGTGCGTGCATGGTTGTCTCCATGTGTTGATTTGAGTCAGATGTGAGTCGGCAGAACCTCGCCTGTGATACCGGGATGGAGGCGGGCTCGCCGCAGCGGGCCCGGCTCGGGGATTACAGCTTGCCGTCGCTCATGCACATGCGGATCTTGGCGGCGACCACCTCCTCCATGGCGGCCATGGCGGGCACCAGATACTGGCGCGGATCGCTGGCGTCGGGGTGGGAGGCCAGGAACGCCTTCATGGCGTCGGAGAAGGCGATCTTGAGTTCGGTGGCCACGTTGACCTTGCACACCCCGAGCTCGATGCAGCGGCGCACGTCCCGGTCGGGAATGCCGGAGGCGCCGTGCAGCACCAGCGGCACCGAGACCCTGGCCCGGATGGCTGCAAGGCGCTCGAAGTCCAGGCGCGGCTCCTCCTTGTAGAGGCCGTGGGCCGTGCCGATGGCGACGGCCAGGGAGTCGATGCCGGTGCGCGCCACGAACTCGGCCGCCTTGTCCGGGTCGGTCAGATGGGCGTTGGCGGCGTCCACGATGAGGTCATCCTCCTGGCCACCGAGCTGGCCCAGTTCGGCCTCCACGCTCGCCCCCATGCGGTGGCAGAAGGTGACGACCCGCTGCACCTTGGCGACGTTCTCCTCGAACGAGAGGTGGGAGGCGTCGATCATGGCGGAGTGTATGCCGGCCTCGACCTTGTAGTGGATATCCTGCTCGTCCTCGTGGTGGTCCAGATGCAGTACCAGCGGAATGCGGTACTGGTGGGCGGCCGAGGCGCAGATGGAGACCAGGTACTCAACCCCCGCGTGACGGTAGGTGCCCGGCGTGGCGGCCAGGATCACCGGGGAGTTCAGCTTGGCGGCGGTGCGGGCCACCACCTCGACGGTCTCCAGGTTGTGGATGTTGAAGGCTGGCACCGCATAGCCGCGGCGCTGGGCATCTTTAAGCATTTCGTGGGACGAGATCAGATACATGAGGACTCCTTGGCACCCTGGCGGGCACCAGCTTCAGGGAAAGAGAGCGGGGCAGGGGCGGGGAGGATCTCCCGGCCGGCTACCCAGATGTGTTGTTGATTGAGCTCCGCGGTCAGGGCGAGCAGGTTGGCCTGCTTGCCGACGGCCAGCGAGCCGAGGCGATGTGCCATCCCCAGCATCCGGGCCGGTGCCAGCGAAGCCATGCGGATGGCCTCCGCCAGCGGCACGCCGGCCAGCTGCACCATGTTGCGCACGGCGCCGAGCAGGGTGAGGGTGCTGCCCGCCAGGCCACCGCTTTCGGTGCGCACCACTCCGTCCTTCATCTCCACCCGGTAGTCGCCGAGCAGGTAGTGACCGTCAGGCATGCCGGCGGCGCGCATGGCATCCGTGATGAGCAGCAGGCGATCCCTGGCGCAGCAGTGGCAGAGTCTGAGCACGCACGGATGGACGTGGTGGCCGTCGGCGATGAGCTCCAGCCAGGCATCGGGATGCACCAGGCCTGCGCCGGCCATGCCGGGTTCTCTGTGGTGCAGGCCGCGCATGCCGTTGAAGCAGTGCACCAGTCCGGAGGCCCCCGCCGCCAGCGCCGCCATGGTGGTGTCATGGTCGGCGGCGGAGTGACCCAGCATCACCCGGATGCCGATCTGCTTGAGATGACGGATGGCGGCCAGCGCCCCGGTTTTCTCGGGGGCGAGGGCGACCACCTTGAGGGTGCCTCGTGCCACCTGTTGCAACTGGTCGAGCTCCGCCAGATCCAGCTCCCGGAACAGGGCCGGATCATGGGCGCCCTTGTTGTCAGGGGTGAAGTAGGGCCCCTCCAGATAGCTGCCGAGCAGTTGCGCGCCCGGCAGGGGGCTCGCCATGGCATCGGCGATGCGACTGAGGGTGCTGAGGATGGCGGGCAGCGGGGCGGTGACCGTGGTGGCGAGGAAGGCGCCCACCCCTTCCGCCGCCTTGGCAAGGGAGAGGCGGGCCAGGGCGTCGGCCGCCTCGTCCATCACGTCGACGCCGGCCCCGCCGTGAACATGGCCATCGATGAGGGCGGGCACCAGCAGCTCGACCTCCCGCACCGGGTCGTCGGCCGGGATGGGGCCGATGGCGGTGATGACGCCCCCTTCATGGGTCAGTACCTGATGTGTCAGCCAGCCCTGCTCGGTCAGCAGGCGGTGGGCGCGGATCCGCTCTGCCATCTAGATCCCCTCCTCGGCCAGCGTCTCGGCCCGCTCGCGCGCCAGCTCGTCCACCAGGCTGGTGAGGCCGCGATGACCGCAGCACAGCGCCTGTTCGCGAAACTGGGACGGGGTCAGCTCGCCGCGCTCCATCACCATCTCCAGCAGCAACTGCAGATTGGTGCCGGTGACCACTTCCCGCCCGGGCTGGCGCAGCGCCAGGGTGGAGGCGACCCGAAACGGGGTTCCCCCCAGCAGGTCGGTCAGAAAGACCACCCCATCCCCTCGCTCAACCTGGGTCAGGGCGGTTTCGCACTGATCCTGCAGCAGGGCCGTGGTGGAGGACTCGGGAAAGTCGATGGCGACCACCGCCTCCTGCTCGCCGAGGATCTGCAGCATGGCCTGTTCCATGCCGCTGGCGAAGCCGCCGTGTCCGCAAATGATGATGCCCAACATAATCTGTTCCTTTACAGCAAAGGGCCGGCCTGGTGCCGGCACCGGATTAGAGGAAGCCTGCAAACTTGCCGACGATGCCGAGCACGACCGTGATGACGATGAGGCGCAGCGGGCTCCAGCCGCGGCGGATCAGCCCATACATGGCCAGGGTGTAGAGCAGCGGCAGGAAGGCGGGCATCAGCTTGTCGAGCACGTCCGCCTGCAGCTTCACCACCGCATCGCCGGCGGTGATCTCCAGGGTGGTGCCGAGCCGCACATAGGTGGCGACCAGGGCGCCGATCACCGTCATGCCGACGATGGAGGCGGCATGGCCCACCTTGCGGGTGTTGGCCTTGATGAGCGGAATGGCGGCCACCCCCATGCGGTAGGCGTAGTGCGCCAGCCCGAAGCGCAGGCCGAAGTGCACCAGGTTGAACAGCAGGAAGAAGACCACTGCCCCCATGATGGAACCCTGCAGGGCCAGGTCGGCGCCGATGCCGCCGCAGATGGGCAGCAGGGTGAGCCAGAACATGGCATCGCCGATCCCGCCGAGCGGGGCACCGACCGCGATCTTGGTGCTCTGGATGCTGTTGACGTTCTGCTTGGAGCGCTCCATCGCCAGCACTATCCCCATCACGAAGGTGACCAGGAAGGGGTGGGTGTTGAAGAAGCCCATGTGCCCCTTCATCGCCCGGGAGAGATCCTTGGGGTTGGTGTGGATCTTTTGCAGTGCCGGCAGCAGGCCGTAGAGCCAGCCGGAGGCCTGCATCCGCTCGTAGTTGAAGGAGGCCTGCAGCAGCAGGGAGCGCCAGGCGAAGCGGTTGATGTCCTGGCGGGTCAGCTCGGCCCCGAGTTGCTGATCTTCGTAGACGTCGTCGGAGACGGTGCGGGTCGGTTGCGGCTCGGCCGCCTGGGTCAGCCGGGTGGCGGTGTTGTTAGATGCCATCTTCAGTTTCCTCCTGGGTGGGGCGGGCTTGTGGCGCCGGGTCCTTGCGCATGAAATCGATCAGGGCCATGGCCAGGGCGGCCGCGGCGATGGCCAGCACCGGCAGCTTGAGCCAGGCGGCGGCGACGAAACCGAGGATGAAGTAGGGGATGTAGACGTTCTTCATCATGATCTTGAGCAGCACGGCGAAGCCGATGGCGGGCATGATGCCGCCGGCGACGCCGAGGCCGTCGATGAGACGGGCGGGCAGCACGTCGATGGCGGTCTTGGCGTGTTCGGCCCCGAAGTAAGTGGGCAGGAAGGCGCACAGGAAGTAGAAGGAGCCGAGCGCCAGCAGCGCCAGGTAGTTGACCCGCTCGATGCCGCGCACATCCCCCTGTTCCGCCATCCGGTCACAGCGGGACATGACCCCCGACATCACCGAGAAGAGGAAGGTGATCCCCATCTGGACCGCCACCGCGAACGGTACCGCGACCCCGACCGCCACATCCGGCTTGACCCCGGTGGTGATGGCGAAGGTGGCGCCGACTATGGTGCCGATGATGACGTTGGGCGGCTGGGCGCCTGCCAGCGGGGCCAGCCCCATCCAGACCAGCTCCAGGGTGCCGCCCACCAGAATGCCGGTAGGCAGGTCGCCGAGGATCATGCCCACCAGCGGGCCCAGTACCACGGGCCGGTGGAAGTGGGTCAGGCCGTTGAACAGGTCAAGCCCGGCGAAGAACGCCAGCATGCCCAGCAAGAGCCCTTGCAACAAACTGATTTCCATCACAATTGTCCTTAATCAGATGAGGTTGAAAATGTCCTGTGCCGGTTCGGTCGGCACCCCCTGGACAAAGCAGGCGACGTGGGCGTCCTGCAGGGCGCGAAACGCCGCTATGTCCGATTCGTCCACCGATACCGTCTTGTGGATCTGACGCTTGCCGTCGGCGTAGTGCATGTTGCCGACGTTGATGCGGGGGATGGGCACCCCGCCCTCCACCAGGGTGCGAAAGTCTGCCGGACTCTTGCACACCAGCAGGATCTTCTGGCGATCGGCGGCCTTGCCGATGTTGTCGATCACCTTCTGCAGCGGCCAGAAGCGCACTGCGATGCCTTCTGCCAGCACCATCTCCATCAGGTTCTGCTGGATGGGGTCCTCCGCGACTTCGTCGTTGGCCACCAGCACCAGATTGGCGCCGGCGAAGCCGACCCATTGCACGCCGACCTGACCGTGGATCAGGCGCTCGTCGATACGGCTCAGCACTATGTTCGGCATCAGACGCCTCCTTGCTGGTTGAACGGATAGATATTGACCCCCTGCACGACCCGGTTGACCCGCCCGCTCGGGCAGGGGTTGTCCGGGGTGATGCCCAGCACCAGCGCGGTGTGGAAGGCGTAGTACTGGGCGTAGAGCAGGTAGCAGAGCGCCAGCTCGGCGTCGTCACCGTTGAGGGGGGTGGGCAGGTAGATATGTTCGCCGGCGCTGATGAGCGGATCCGGCCGGTCGGCCAGGGCGACCACCCGGGCGGCATGGCCGTCCTGGCGCAGCTCGCCGAGCAGGTCCAGGTCGTACTGGCGGGTATAGGGATCGTTGGACACCATCAGCACGATCAGGGTCTGCCGATTGATGGCCGACTTGGGCCCGTGGCGAAAGCCGGTGGGAGAGTCGTGCATGGCCATCACCTGGCCGGCGGTGAGCTCCAGCAGCTTGAGGGCCGCCTCCTGGGCCACCCCCTGCAGGCTGCCGCTGCCAAGGTAGATGACCCGCTCCGGCAGCGGTTTATCCCACTCGGGCACCTTCAGTTCGGCCTGGGGCAGAATGGCGTCCCCCAGCGCGATGAGCGGCTGGCTGGCGATCGGGTTGAACTGGCGTGGCAGGAACACCGCCAGACAGCTCAGCATCATGCTGGTGAGGCTGCTGGTCATGGCAAAGCTGCGGTCGTGGGTCTGGGGCGGCATCAGCAGCGCCAGGGAGCGAGCATCCTTCTGGCAGCGGCGATAGAGCTCCCCCTCACCGTTGCAGGTCAACACCAGGTGGTGGCACTCGCTCAGCAGCTGGCTGGCCAGCTCCACCGCCGCCACGCTCTCCGGGCTGTTGCCGGAGCGGGCGAAGGAGATGAGCAGGGTCGGGCAGTCCTGTGCCAGGTATTCGCCCGGATCGGTGACGATGTCGGTGGTGGCGATCGCCTCGAAACGGCCGTTGAGGCGGGCACTGAGATAGGGGGCGAGGGCGCGGCCGGCAAAGGCGGAGGTGCCGGCGCCGGTCAGGATCACCCGCAGGTTGCCCCGTGACAGCAGCGGCAGCAGGAAGCGTTCTATGGTGGCGCGGCACTCCTCCACCATGGTGAGGGTCTCCCGCCAGGTGGCGGGTTGCTGGCGAATTTCACGGGCGGTGGCCAGGCCGTTGGCCGACCGCAGCGTCTCTTCTGGATAACCAAGGATCATCTCTACAACTCCTTATACAACTGGGGTCAGCCGGGAGTGGCTGGCGGGGACGGCGCTGCAGGCCGCCGCGTATTGGCACAGCACCTCCTGCACCTGATCGAGAATGAGGTCGTGAACCCGGGGTGACAGCGTGCCCTGGCGCACCTTGCGGTATTGCAGCGGCAGGTGCTGGCTGAGCAGCGGCAGGGGAATGGGTTCGGCGGCCAGGTTGGCCAGCAGCCGGGCGTAACAGTCGTCGACCCGGCTGTCGGGCCAGTAGTAGCGAATGCGATCGGAGTAGCTGTAGCCGCGGGCCAGCCGGCACTCGTTGGGGCTGCCCTGATAGTGGCTGCGCCAGAAGTCGGGGCGATCCAGCATGGTCTCTTCCAGCACCTGGCGCAGGCCCGAGCAGGCCTTGGCCACCACCAGCTCCTCCTCGATGGCAGCGAGGGCAAACAGTGCCTCGCGCAGGGCAAAGGTGAGGGCGGGGCCGACCTTGAGGATGGCGAAGTGATCGCGCACCAGCTGGCGGTAGGCGTCCGGGGTCTGGTAATCGGTGGAGTGGGCCTCGAACACCAGATGGGGATAGGCCTCGATCATCCGGCTCAAGGGGGCGGCCCGCTCGGGACGGTAGTCGATGACGTGGGTGTGGTCGAATTCCACGCCGGGCTGTACCACCAGACCGATCACCCGCGGCCAGAGCTGGGCCAGTCCGGCCTGCTCGAAGGCTTGCTGGTGGGCAGCCAAGGTGTGGCGCGCCGCCTCCGGCGTGGTGACCGCCAGCTCGGCCAGCTCTTCGTGGGCGCCGCCCGGTACCGGCACTTCGGTGCCAATCACATAGACCAGGTCGCTGTGGCCAAACTGCCGGATGGCGGTCTGCTCGGCCACGTTTGCCAGCCGGGCGGCGCGCGCCGCCACCAGTTCGTCGGTCAGCGGCACCGGATCCCCCTGGCAGGACATGCTGCAGTCGAGGTGGATCTTCTTGAAGCCGGCTGCGACATAGCTGGCGATGAGATCCTCGGCGTGGGCCATGGCCTGTTCGGCGGGCTCGCTCTGCCAGCGGTTGGGGCCGAGGTGATCCCCACCCAGTACCAGCCGCTGCACGGGAAAGCGGCATTCGGCGGCGAGCCGATGCAGCAGGTCGCGAAAATCGGTCGGCGTCATGCCGGTGTAGCCGCCAAATTGATCCACCTGATTGGAGGTGGCCTCGACCAGCAGCAGCTGATCCCCTTGCGCCGCCAGTCGCAGGGCCGCCTCCAGCACCAGCGGATGGGCGGAGCAGACGGCGTAGATCCCGACCTGCTCCCCCTGCTTGTGTTGTGCGACCAGATCCAGCATTGATTTCATTTCCCTCTTCCTCTTGGCCTGAACAAGATGCTTTGCTTTCGATTTCTTTCTTTACCCTAGGCGTATGGCGTTCGAAACGAAATAAAAGCGTGTTCACATCTTGAGCAAGATCACAAAAAGAAATGAATCGAAAGGTTTGTGGCTGTTTTAGGGAGTCTGACGGCACTTTTCAATTCAATGAAAGCTTGATTTGCCATCGAGGCTGAGTGTTAATAGGGAAACGTAACGAAGTGAAAGCTCTACTTTCACCACAGGACTCCGGCAGAGAGACTATGCAAATCACCGAAAAGAGCGTGCTCGGCACCAGCGAGCGACGGGAGCGCATCATTCAACAGCTGCGCAGCAATGGCAGCGTTCAGGTCAACGAGCTGGCCGGCCACTATCAGGTCTCCACCGTCACCATCCGCAACGATCTGGCATTTCTGGAGAAACAGGGGGTGGCGGTGCGCGCTTACGGCGGCGCCCTGTTGTGTGAATCCGGCCAGCCGGTGGCCGAGCGCACCATCGCCGACAAGAGCGTGCTCAACACCCCGGTCAAGCAGCGCATCGGCGCCATGGCGGCGAGCCTGGTGCAGCCGGGTTGCCGCCTCATTCTCGACTCGGGCACCACCACCCTGGAGGTGGCACGCCACCTGCGCGATCACCAGGAGATAGTGGTGATGACCAACGGCATGAACGTGGCGAATGCCCTGCTGGAGGCGGAAGGGGTGGAGCTGCTGATGACGGGGGGCCACCTGCGCCGCAAGTCGCTCTCCTTCTACGGCGCCCAGGCGGATCTCTCTTTGCAAAACTATCACTTCGATCTGCTGTTTCTCGGGGTGGATGGCATTGATCTGGAGCGCGGCGTCAGCACCCATCATGAAGACGAGGCCAGGCTCAACCGCTGCATGTGCCACGTGGCCGAGCGGATCATCGTTGTGACCGACTCCAGCAAGTTTGGCCGGCTGAGCCTGCACAAGATCGTCGATACCCGGCGCATTCACACCCTGATCACCGACGACGCCATTGCGGCCGAGACCCTGGCCGGTCTGCGTCAGGCCGGGATAGAGGTGCTGCTGGTGGAGGCCTGAGCCTGCACTCGACGGAGAATGCGAAAGAGGGACGCCGCGGCGTCCCTCTTTTTTCGTGGTCGGGGGCGAAGCTCAGCGTTGCTCGGGAAAGTAACGCTCGAGCAGGGCAGTGAGGATGGCCTGGCTCTCGGCATCCGCTTCACCGCTGACCAGGGCGGGCCGAAAGTGGAGCTGGAAGGCGCGCAGGGCGGCGCTGCTCTGCTCGTCCCAGGCACCGCTCGGGGCGACGCCGTAGCCGTAGCGGGCCAGCCGTTGCTGCCAGCCGAGGGCATCCCAGGCCGGTGCCGGCTGCTGGCGCAATTCGGCCAGCCGGGTTTCGTCGGGCCAGGCTCCCACTCCGTAGTGCAGGGCCAGTTCGCGCCAGGGGAAGTGGGGGCCGGGATCCTGCTTGCGCTCGGGGGCGACATCGCTGTGAGCCAGCACCTGGGTGGGGGGGATCTGGTAGCGCTCGACCAGTCGGCGGGTGAGGGCGCCTAGGGCGGCTATCTGTGCCTGGGTGTAGGGCTGCCAGCGACGCTGGTGGGCGGGCAGCAGTTCGTCTTGTGGCGGGTAGCCGAGGTTGACGATCTCGATGCCGAGCGAGCTGGCGTTGAGCCCCGCATATTGATGCCAGCGACTGCGGCCGGCATGCCAGGCGCGCTGGCTGTCGGGCACCAGCTGGTAGACCGGCAGTGGCCGCTCATGGGTATCGCGCGGGATCAGGTAATGGGCGCTCACCTGATGGGCCGGCTCGGTCAGCAGGCGCAGGGAGTGGCCATCGTCTTCGTCCGTGTAGTGCAGGATCAGAAAGGCGATGCGCTCGTTCTGGCTGGCGCTTTGATAGTCGTTGTTGAGCCGATAGGGGGCGGGCTGGCAGGCGCAGAGCAGCAGGGCGAGGCAGAGCGCAAACCCGTGGCGACGGGTGCGCGGGAGGTGAATACCCAGTTGCCATGGCCGGCGCCACCCACCGGCCGCCTGCTGGCGGAATGACGGTGAGTGCTGACGCCGGCCCATGGTTCAGCCGCGATACTTGGCGGTGAGACCGATGAGGAAGTTGCGCAGGATCTGATCCCCGCAATCCTGATAGTGTTTGTGGTCCCGTGAACGGAACAGGGCGCTCAGCTCGGATTTGGAGAGGTTGAAGTGGGCCAGCTTGAGAGTGCCCAGCATGTCCTCTTCCTTGAAGTTGAGGCCGATGCGCAGCTTGCGCAGGATCATGTTGTTGTTGATCCGGTTCGGGATCACCTGGGCCGGCGCATCTTCCCGCGCGCCGCGGCGCGCCAGGATGAAGCCGTCGAGGAACTGGCTCAGGGCCGAATCCGGACAGGCGGCAAAGCCCGCTTCCTGCTCTTCCCCTTCCTCCGCCTCTTTGATCAGCCAGCCGTGCAGCTGGGCATGGGTGACGGTCAGGTTGCCCTTGGCAAACATGTCGACCATCTGGTCGTTGCTGATGCTGAGGGCGTAGCGCAGGCGGCGCAAAATATCGTTGTTGGTCATGTCGACTCCTGTGGAAACGGCGCAACTTTACCATCTGGCGGGGCCCGCGTCAGAAAAAGCGGGTTGCCCGGTTCAGGATAGATAGCGTGGCGCCTCCTGGCGTACCTGCTCCATCGCATCCTGCAGCTCCAGCAGCTCGGGCTCGAGTTCGGCCACCGGCACCCCGTCGCGCAGCTGCTGCTCCAGCTGGGAGAGCAGCCGCTGCAGGCCGGGGACGCCGGAATAGGCGCAGCCGCCGTTGAGGCGATGGAGCTGGGCCAGCACCTCGCTATCCTCCACCTGGCCGGCAAGCGCCGCCTCCAGCACCGGATCCACCTCGTCGAAACTGGCCATCAGCATGGTCAGCATCTCCTTGGCCAGATCCAGCTTGCCCGCCGCCTGACGCACCGCCAGCGCCCAGTCGATCTGCTGGCTGGCGTGATTCTGGTGGCGACGATGGGCGAAGTCGGTGATGAGCTTGGCCAGCATGGCCTCGTCGATGGGCTTGGCCAGGTAGTCGTCCATGCCCTGGCGGATCAGCCGTTCCCGCTCGCCGGGAATGGCGTGGGCGGTGACCGCGACGATGGGCGTCTCGGTGTTGAGCGACTGGCTGCGAATCGCCTGGGTGGCGCTGATACCGTCCATGATCGGCATCTGGATATCCATGAAGATGATGTCGAACGGCTGGCTCTGGGCCAGTCTGACCGCCTCCTTGCCGTTCTTGCACACCACCACCTGGCTCACCATCTCCTTGAGCATGGCGGCGATGAGCTTGAGGTTGGCGGCGTTGTCGTCCACCGCCAGCACCTTGATCTCCTGCACGCTGCGCGGGGAGGGGGTCGGCAGCGGGGCGCTGCGGAGAGCCTCGGGGGAGAGCAGGGCGTGCAGCAGCTTGCGATGGTTGATGGGTTTGGAGAGGCAGTGCTGGGCACCATGGGCCAGCATGGCCTCGTAGAGCGAAGGCTCGTGGCTGCTGAGCAGCACTATGGTGTTCTGCTGGCGATCCAGCCCGTCGAGGCGCGCCACCACCTGCTGCGGGCTGTGCTGGGTGCCGCTGCCGATGATCACCATGTCTTGGCTGCTCATGTCGGGCCAGGGGGCGTCGTTGGCGAGGGATTGCACCTCCAGCTGCCACTCCGCCAGCAGGGCGCAGAGGGCCGAGTGGCTGAAGGGATCCGGCTCCAGCAGCCAGACCCGCTTGCCCTGGATGCGATCCAGCGGCAGCTTGTCGGTCTGGGGCAGGGGAGAGACCTCCAGATCCAGGCTGAAGGAGAAGACCGACCCCTTGCCGAGCTCCGATTCGAACCGGATCTGGCCACCCATCTGCTGCACCAGCTTCTGGGTGATGACGAGACCGAGGCCGGTGCCGCCATAGCGGCGGGAGATGGAGGAGTCGGCCTGGTTGAAGGCCTGGAACAGCTGGCGTTGCTGCTCTTCCGAGATGCCGATGCCGGTGTCGCGGATCAGCACGTTGAGCCGCACCTTGCTGCCGCTGGCACTGCCGATCTGTTCGATGCGCACATCCACGTTGCCGTGCTCGGTGAACTTGATGGCGTTACCGGTGAGGTTGGTCAGCACCTGCTGCAGGCGCATGGGGTCGCCGGTGAGGTAGTCCGGCACCTCGGCATCCACCTGCAGGGAGAGCTCCAGCTGCTTGTCGTGGGCGCTGGGGCCGAGCAGGTGCATGGTCTCGTTGAGGGTGTCGCGCAGGCTGAACGGGATGTGCTCCAGCTGCAGCTTGCCCGCCTCCAGCTTGGAGAAGTCGAGGATGTCGTTGATGATGCCTAGCAGGTTGCGGGCCGACTTCTCGATGGTCTGCATGTAGTCGGTCTGGCTCGGGGTCAGGCTGGTCTTGAGCAGTTGGCGGGTAAAGCCGATGACCCCGTTGAGCGGGGTGCGCAGCTCGTGGGACATGTTGGCGAGGAACTCTGACTTGACTCGCGCCGCCTCCTGCGCCCGCTTCTTGGCCATGTCGAGCTCGACGTTCTGGATCTCGATCTGCTCCAGCGTCTCGCGCAAGTCAGAGGTGGCCTGATCGATGTTCTGCTGCATCTCCTCGTGGTATTCCGAGAGCGCCTTGGCCATGGCGTTGATGCCGTTTTTCAGCATGTTGAGCTCGCCGGTGAGCTGACCGCTGACCCGGGTATCGAGTCGCCCCTCCCTGATCTTGTGCACCGCCTGCACCATGTCGGTGATGGGCTGGGTCACGCTCTTGACCAGCCTGAAGCCAAACAGGGTACTGAAGGCGATGCCGATGAGCACCATGATCACCGCGAAGAAGGTGTCGCGGTATTGCAGGATCATGGCCCGATCGGTGGTCATCTGCATGGAGATGTAGCCGATCATCGGCGGCTCCACGTCGCTTGGCAGCGGGAAGCCGTCCATGCTGGTCTCGGCCTGGATCGGGGTGCGCAGTATGATGTCGTCGCCATAGAGGGTGACGCTGGTGAGCTCGGGGATCTGGCTGCCGTCCGGCAGCCGCAGCCGGGTGAAGTCTCTGTGGTAGTTGGACGTCACGAACAGCTGGTTGTCCTGGGTGAAGACGGCGATGGACTTGATGAGCGGCGAGTTCTTGCGGTGGGTGAGGCCGATCAGCCGCTTGAGCGACTCGCGGCTGTGCTGGGTCATCCCGTATTCGCTGGCGATGGCCAGCGGCTCTATGATGTTGATGCCCTGATCGATGAGGTTGTTTTCCAGCTGCTGGTAGCGGTGGAAAGTGAAATAGCCGGCCATCAGGCCGCCGATGATCAGGGTCGGCAAGATGGTAAAGGCCAGCACACGCGCCCGAAGGCCGTATTTGGTCATGCGGATGGTCCCCCGATGAGCAGGGTTGGCAATGGCGTAAACGAGCGGGAGCGGGCCCACAGGCCGTATTTGGTCATACTATTATTCTTGTGGGACAATAGCCTGCTGCAGATTCCACAATCATGACATAGCCACCTATAGGCACCAAGTTTTATGGCCCAGTTTTTCAAGCCCCAAAAGAAATCCACCCAGCCCCAACGCATTGAATTTACGGTAGACAGCCTGGATCACCACTGCGTCGGGATCGGCCGCCACCAGGGCAAGGCGATCTTCATCGAAGGGGCGCTGCCCGGTGAGCTGGTCAAGGCCCGCATCCTCGAAGACAAGAAGCAGTATGCCCACGCCGCCCTGCAACAGGTGGTGACCCCGGCGGCCAATCGCATCGCCCCCTTCTGCAGCCACTACCGCGAGTGCGGCGGCTGCAGCGCCCAGCACCTGGCTGAAGCGGATCAGCGTGCCGCCAAGGAGGCCGGTTTGGTCAGTCTGTTCGAGCGGCTTGGCAACATCCAGCCTCCGGCGCTCGAGCCCGTGCTGGGCGGAGAGTCCCGCGCCTATCGCCGGGTCTGCCGGCTGGCCATCAAGTTCGACAAGAACGGCCGCTGCACCCGGGTGGGCTTTCGTCGTCGCCAGTCCAATGATCTGGTGGAGATCGGCGGTTGCCCGGTGCTGGCCAAGTCGCTTTCCGTGCTGATCAGCCCGCTGCGCGAGTGCCTCAACCGTCTCAAGAGCCAGCGCGAGCTGGGCCATGCGGAGCTTATCCAGGCCGAGCAGGGGATCCTGATGCTGCTGCGCCATACCGGCCGACCGACCGAGGCGGATCGGGCGCAGCTGATCGAGTTTGCCAAGACGCAGGGGATCGATCTCTATCTGCAGGCGGGCGACGAGCAGATTGAGCCGCTGCACCAGCAGTTTGCCCCCTCCTACTCGCTGGATGGCCTGTCTCTTGCATTCGCTCCCGGTGACTTCATTCAGGTCAACGCGCCGGTCAACCAGCGCATGGTGGAGCAGGCGCTCTCCTGGCTGGAGGCGGGCAAGGATGACAAGGTGCTCGATCTGTTCTGCGGTATCGGCAACTTCACCCTGCCGCTGGCCCGTCAGGCCCGTGAAGTGGTGGGAGTAGAAGGGGAGCTGGCCATGGTGGCGCGCGCCGAAGAGAACGCCCGTCGCAACGGCATCGGCAATGCCCGTTTCTACAAGGCGGACTTGAGCGGCGACATCGCCGGCATGTCCTGGGCACGGGAAGGCTTCGATCTGGTGCTGCTGGATCCGGCCCGTCCCGGCGCGTTCGAGGTGATGGAGCACGTCGTGAAACTTTCACCCAGACGGGTGGTCTACGTTTCCTGTAATCCGGTCACCTTGGCGCGCGACAGCCAGGTGCTGGTGAAAGGGGGCTACCGGCTGGTGCGCCTCGGCATGCTCGACATGTTCCCCCACACCGGCCATCTGGAGTCCATGGCGCTGTTCGAGCGCAAGTAACGGACGCTGCGGGGCAGATGAAACGCTATGGCCAAAGGGGCGTCGGCTCGCCAGGTTGGGTGGCATTTGCCCGGTCCATAACGCTGTCTGGGCGGCCATGATTGGGGTAATCTAGACCCTCGTAAATCGGCAGGGGTTGGCGGAGAACTCTATTGTCTTTCTTGACAGTATGCCTTGAAAAAATCTCCGCATATCCCCATTTGAGGCATTCTCATGAGGGGGAGGGGGCGACAGCCTTCGGCCCAATAATTTAAAGGATTGATACCATGGTTGCGGTTCGCGATATTCATTTGAAAGACAACTTCACCCTGGAGGAGTGGGTCAGCTCGCTCACCCTGAGTGACAGTGACAAGGATCAGCTGCGAACCGTCTACCAGTACTGTCTGACACTCGGTGACGAAGCGCTCACCAATCGCCTGCTGGTCCGCGGGGTCGAGATGGTGGGCATCCTGCTGATGCTCAGCATGGATCTCGGCACCCTCAAGGCCGCCATCATCTATCCCTTCGTCGAAGCCGGTCTCATCAGCCAGGAGCGGATGGACGAGGACTTCGGCCCCAAGATAGCCAAGCTGGTGGAAGGGGTGCTGGAGATGGAGGCCATCCGCTCCCTGCAGACCCTGCACCGCAGCGAAACCTCGCCGGAACAGGTCGACAACGTGCGCCGCATGCTGCTCGCCATGGTCGAGGATGTGCGTGCCGTGGTGATCAAGCTGGCGGAGCGGATCGCCTGCCTGCGGGAAGCGAAGAAGGCGGATGAAGAGACCCGGGTGCTGATGGCCCAGGAGATCACCAACATCTACGCGCCGCTGGCCAACCGGCTCGGCATCGGTCAGCTCAAGTGGGAGCTCGAAGATCTCGCCTTCCGCTATCTGCACCCGGATACCTACAAGCAGATCGCCAAGCAGCTCGACGAGAAACGGCTCGATCGGGAGCGCTACATCCGCGAGTTCGTGCAGTCCCTGCGCGATGCCCTGAAAGAGGCGGGGGTCGAGGCCGAGGTCTACGGCCGGCCGAAACACATCTACAGCATCTGGCGCAAGATGCAGAAGAAGCACCTCGAATTCAACGAGTTGTTCGACGTGCGGGCGGTGCGGGTGGTGACCAAGCGGCTGCAGGATTGCTATGCGGCGCTCGGCATCGTCCACACCCACTTCCACCACATTCCCCGCGAGTTTGACGACTATGTCGCCAACCCCAAACCCAACGGTTACCAGTCCATCCACACAGTCGTGGTGGGGCCCGAGGGCAAGACGGTGGAGATCCAGATCCGTACCGACCAGATGCACCAGGATGCCGAGCTCGGCGTGGCGGCGCACTGGCGCTACAAGGAAGGGGCCCAAGCCGGCGGCAAGGCCAACACCTTCGAAGACAAGATCGAGTGGCTGCGCAAGTTGCTCGCCTGGCAGGAAGATCTCTCCGAGAGCGGCTCCCTGCTCGAAGATCTGCGCAGTCAGGTGTTCGAGGACAGGGTCTACGTCTTCACCCCGAAAGGGGATGTCATCGATCTGCCGGCGGGCGCCACCCCGCTTGACTTTGCCTATCACGTGCACAGCATGATCGGCCACCGCTGCATCGGCGCCAAGATCGACGGCCGCATCGTGCCGTTCACCTATGCGCTGCAGACCGGCGATCAGGTGGAGGTGATCACCCAGAAGGAGCCGAACCCGAGCCGCGACTGGATGAACCCCAACTCCGGCTTCCTGCGCTCCAGCCGGGCGCGGGCCAAGGTGGCCACCTGGTTCAGGAAGCTGGATCGGGACAAGAACATTGCCGCCGGCAAGGAGCTGCTGGAGAAGGAGCTCGACAGGCACAACCTGACCCTCTCCAAGGTGGACAAGGTGGTGCTGGAGCGCTTCCATGCCGACGAGCTGGAAGATCTGCTGGCCGGCATCGGCAGTGGCGACATCCGCATCAACCAGCTGCTCAACTACCTGGACACCCGCTACAACAAGCCGACGGCGGAAGAGGAAGATCGCCGCCTGCTGGAGAAGCTGGAGCAGAAGGCCAACGTGCCGTTCCGGCCCAAGCCCAAGGATCACATCGTAGTGGAAGGGGTTGGCAACCTGATGACCCATATCGCCCGTTGCTGCCAGCCCATTCCGGGGGACGGCATCCAGGGTTTCATTACCATGGGGCGCGGCGTCTCCATCCACCGCGAGGATTGCGAGCAGCTCAAAGAGCTCTCCCGTCGCAACCCGGAGCGGCTGATCGACGCGGTATGGGGGGAGAACTACTCCGGTGGCTACGGCCTTACCATCCGCATCCTCTCCAACGACCGCTCCGGCCTGCTGCGCGACATCACCACTGTGCTGGCCAACGAGAAGATCAACGTGATGGGGGTGCGTTCGCGCTCCAACGTGCGCGAGCAGACCGCCGAGATCGACATGGAGCTGGAGATTTACAACATCAACGCCTTCAACCGGGCGTTGGCCAAGCTCAGTCAGCTCAACGACGTGATCAGCGCCAAGCGCCTCTGATTGTCATTAACAACCAACTCGTGACCGACCGCCAGGTCGGTCACTGTTTTCCCCTGCGTTACGAATCAAGAAGCGAATATCCCATGTCCCAACGTTACGACCTGCCTCAACTGCTCGACATCATGGCCAGATTGCGCGACCCGAACGGGGGTTGCCCCTGGGATCTGAAGCAGAGCTTCCAGACCATAGTGCCGCACACCCTGGAGGAGGCCTACGAGGTGGCCGATGCCATCGAAACCCAGGATTGGGACGGATTAAAGGGTGAACTGGGCGATCTGCTGTTTCAGGTGGTGTTCTACGCGCAGCTCGGCAAGGAACAGGGGCTGTTCGATTTTGCCGATATCGTCGATACGGTGAGCGAGAAGCTGATCCGCCGCCATCCCCATGTTTTCTCCGATGCCGACCTTGGCGACGAGCAGGCGGTGAAGGTGAACTGGGAGGCAGAAAAAGCCAAAGAGCGGGCTGCGCTCGACAAGGAGAGCGTGCTCGACGACATCCCGCTCTCGCTGCCGGCTCTGACCCGCGCCGCCAAGATCCAGAAGCGCTGCGCCACTGTCGGCTTCGACTGGAAGACGCTGGGCCCGGTAGTGGACAAGATCCACGAGGAGATCGACGAGGTGATGGAAGAGGCGCTGATGGCCGATGTGGACGAGGTGCGGGTGAGCGATGAGCTCGGCGATCTCTTGTTCGCCACCGTCAATCTGGTGCGCCATCTGGGCAAGGATCCGGAGCAGGTGCTGCGGGGCGCTAACGCCAAGTTCGAACGCCGGTTTCGTCAGGTTGAGCAGTTTATCGCCGCAGAAGGGCTGAAAGTGAGCGAATGTTCGCTGGAAAAGCTCGATGCCGCCTGGGACAGGGCCAAGGAAACCGAACAAAGTTGATTTGGCGCAAGATGGGGGCGCCGGGAGCCTGATAGATTTTTGTTCATTGTTTGGGAGAGGGGGTTTTGGTATACTGTTTCCCCGTCCTGCTTCATCCCCGAAGCACCCCTTAAAATTCCCTAAACTTCTTTCAGGTTCAGCATGACGACAAAATATATTTTTGTAACTGGTGGCGTTGTTTCATCCCTCGGCAAAGGCATTGCCGCTGCTTCTCTGGCAGCCATTCTGGAAGCCCGTGGTCTGGATGTGACCATCATGAAACTGGACCCCTATATCAACGTGGATCCGGGCACCATGAGCCCGACCCAGCACGGTGAAGTGTTCGTAACCGAGGACGGGGCCGAGACCGATCTGGACTTGGGCCACTACGAGCGTTTCATCCGCACCAAGATGACCCGCCGCAACAACTTCACCACCGGTCGCATCTATGCAGACGTGCTGCGCAAAGAGCGCCGTGGTGACTATCTGGGCGCAACCATTCAGGTGATTCCGCACATCACCAACGCCATCAAAGAGCGGGTGATTGCCGGTGCCGAAGGCCATCAGGTTGCTATCGTCGAAGTGGGCGGTACCGTGGGCGACATCGAGTCCCTGCCGTTCCTCGAGGCCATTCGTCAGCTGGCTGCCGAAGTGGGCCGCAACAATGCTATGTTCATGCACCTGACGCTGGTTCCTTACCTGGCTGCCGCCGGTGAAGTGAAGACCAAGCCGACTCAGCACTCCGTCAAAGAGCTGCTCTCCATCGGTATCCAGCCAGACGTGCTGATCTGCCGCTCCGACCGTGCCATTCCGGCCGTTGAGCGCGCCAAGATCGCCCTGTTCTGCAACGTGCCGGAGCGCGCCGTCATCTCCATGAAAGACGTCGACTCCATCTACAAGATCCCGGCACTGCTCAAGTCCCAGAATCTGGACTCCTACTTCACCGAGCGTTTCGGTCTGGAGTGCAAGGAGGCCGACCTGGCCGAGTGGGAACAGGTCATCTATGAAGAGGCCAACCCGACCGCAGAAGTGACCATCGGCATGGTCGGCAAGTACGTATCCCTGCCGGATGCCTACAAGTCCGTCAACGAGGCGCTCAAGCACGGTGGCCTGAAGACCCGTCTGTCCGTCAACATCAAGTACATCGATTCCCAGGACATCGAGACCCGTGGCGCCGAGCTGCTGGAAGGTCTGGACGCGATTCTGGTGCCGGGTGGCTTCGGTGAGCGCGGCGTGGAAGGCAAAATTCAGGCAGCCCAGTATGCTCGCGAGAACAAGATCCCCTACCTGGGTATCTGCCTCGGCATGCAGGTTGCCATGATCGAATTCGCCCGCAACGTGGCGGGCATGGAAGGGGCTCACTCTTCCGAGTTCAAGAAGGATTGTGCCTATCCGGTGGTGGGTCTCATTACCGAGTGGGTGGATGACGAAGGCAACGTCGAGACTCGTACCGAGAAGTCCGATTTGGGCGGTACCATGCGTCTGGGTTCCCAGCTCTGCCACCTGGTTGAAGGTTCCAAGGTGCGCCAGATGTACGGTAGCCCGACCATTTACGAGCGCCACCGTCACCGTTATGAAGTGAACAACAAGTTGCTGCCGCAGATTGAAGCAGCAGGCCTGAAAGTGACCGGTCTCTCCGCCGACAAGAAGTTGGTGGAAATTATCGAGATCCCGGATCACCCTTGGTTCGTGGCCGCGCAGTTCCACCCGGAGTTCACCTCGACTCCCCGTGATGGCCACGCCCTGTTCGCCGGTTTTGTGAAGGCGGCAGGCGAGTATCAGAAGCGTAATCTGAAGTAATTGAAAATAAATGCGGTTGGGGCCCTGTGCCGCAGCCGCTTTTTTTGGCATATTTTTGTTGTTTTTTTACGAAACCTGAGGAAATACACATGTCCAAGATCGTTAAAGTGATCGGTCGTGAAATCATCGACTCCCGTGGTAACCCGACCGTTGAGGCCGAAGTTCACCTGGAAGGTGGTTTTGTTGGTATGGCAGCCGCTCCGTCTGGCGCGTCCACCGGTTCCCGCGAAGCGCTGGAACTGCGTGACGGCGACAAGAGCCGTTTCCTGGGTAAAGGCGTGCTGAAAGCCCTCGAAGCCGTAAACGGCCCGATCGCTCAAGCTCTGCTGGGTAAAGATGCCAAGGACCAGGCCACTGTCGACCAGATCATGATCGACCTCGACGGTACCGAGAACAAATCCAAGTTCGGCGCCAACGCCATCCTGGCTGTTTCCCTGGCCAACGCCAAAGCTGCCGCTGCTGCCAAAGGCATGCCGCTGTACGCCCACATCGCCGAGCTGAACGGCACCCCGGGTGTCTACTCCATGCCGCTGCCGATGATGAACATCATCAACGGTGGTGAGCACGCCGACAACAACGTCGACATCCAGGAGTTCATGATCCAGCCGGTTGGCGCCAAGACCCTGAAAGAAGCTGTCCGCATGGGCGCTGAAGTGTTCCACAACCTGGCCAAAGTGCTGAAGTCCAAGGGCTACAACACTGCTGTTGGTGACGAAGGTGGTTTCGCTCCGAACCTGAAATCCAACGCCGAAGCGCTGGAAGTGATCGCCGAAGCCGTTGCCGCTGCCGGTTACAAACTGGGCACCGACATCACCCTGGCCATGGACTGCGCTGCTTCCGAGTTCTACGACGCAGAGAAGAAAGAGTACAACCTGAAAGGCGAAGGTCGTGTCTTCACCTCCAACGGTTTCTCCGACTTCCTGGCTGACCTGACCACCAAGTTCCCGATCGTCTCCATCGAAGATGGCCTGGACGAATCTGACTGGGACGGTTTCGCCTACCAGACTGCTGAACTGGGCAAGAAAATCCAGATCGTGGGTGACGACCTGTTCGTAACCAACACCAAGATCCTGAAGCGCGGTATCGACAACGGCATCGCCAACTCCATCCTGATCAAGTTCAACCAGATCGGTTCCCTGACCGAAACCCTGGCTGCCATCAAGATGGCCAAAGACGCTGGCTACACTGCCGTCATCTCCCACCGCTCCGGTGAGACCGAAGACGCGACCATCGCCGACCTGGCTGTTGGTACCGCTGCTGGCCAGATCAAGACCGGTTCCATGAGCCGTTCTGACCGTGTTGCCAAGTACAACCAGCTGATCCGTATCGAAGAAGCGCTGGGTGCCAAGGCTCCGTTCCGTGGTCTGAAAGAAGTGAAGAACCAGGCTTAATTTTCGCCTGCTTCCACGCTTTGCAAAGCCCCGCCAATCGGCGGGGCTTTTTTGTTTCTGCCGCCGCCACGGCGGGTTTCTGCATTTTTTATTCCGGCCCAACCCATCCGAGGCACAGGCTTTCTTTTGTCTTGCCTGCGAATATGGGAAACTAGGCCGCTTGAAGGAGACTCAGTGCATGCGGCTACTCACTCTTATCCTGCTTCTCTTGTTGGGGGGGCTTCAATATGACCTCTGGCTGGGGAAGAACGGCCTGTCTGACTATCATGAGCTGTCCGATGCCATCACCCGGCAGCAGCAGGACAATCTGGTACTCAAGGATCGCAACAACCTGATTTATCGCGAGATCGACGATCTAACCTCGGGCCTGGAAGCCATCGAGGAGCTGTCGCGCAACGATCTTGGCTACATCAAGCAGGGCGAGACCTTCTATCGGATCATCCCCAAGGACAAAGACAAGGGTTCCAGCTCCGGAGACGCAGCCTACGATGACTGATCTCCGCCCCGGGCTGACCGCCATCGTCCCGGCCGCGGGCATCGGCAGCCGAATGGGAGCCGAGTGCCCCAAACAGTATCTGCAGCTGGCGGGTCGGACCATTCTGGAACATACCCTGACCCGGCTGCTCTCCCACCCGGCCATCGCTCAGGTGATCGTGGCGCTGGCTCCCCATGACCGCTGGTTCGACACCCTGGCCGTGGCCGCCGATCCGAGGATCCTGCGAGTGGAAGGGGGCGCCGAGCGGGCTTTTTCCGTGCTCAATGCGTTGCAGGTGGCCGCAGGGGAGTGGGTGCTGGTGCACGACGCTGCCCGCCCTTGCCTGACCCACGGCGATCTCGATGCGCTGATTGCCACCGCCATGGCCTGTGATGGCGCCATCCTCGGCAGCCGGGTGCGCGACACCATGAAGCGCTCCGACGGGGCGGGCAACATCCTCGCCACCGTCGATCGCGAGCAGCTCTGGCATGCCCTGACCCCCCAGATGTTTCCCACCAGACCGCTCAAGCTGGCACTGGAAGAGGGGCTGGCGCTGGGGGCCACCATCACCGACGAGGCCTCCGCCATGGAGCGCGCCGGTTTCACGGTGCGGATGGTGGAAGGACGAGCCGACAATATCAAGGTGACCCGGCCGGAGGATCTCTCTCTGGCGGGGCTTTATTTGCAGCAACAGAACGCGCGCCAGCCGGCGCAACCCGATTCACCCACAGAGGAGCTGGCATGATCCGGATTGGACATGGTTTTGATGTACACAAGTTTGGTGGGGTTGGCCCCTGCATGCTGGGCGGGGTGGCGGTGCCGTATGAGCAGGGCCTGCTGGCTCACTCCGATGGTGACGTGGTGCTGCACGCGGTGAGCGATGCGCTGCTCGGTGCCATCGGGGCCGGCGATATCGGCCGTCACTTTCCCGATACCGCCGCCGAGTTCAAGGGGATCGACAGCCGCATCCTGCTGCGGGACGTGTTTGCCCGGGTACAGCAGTCGGGCTATGCCATCGGCAACCTGGATGTGACCATCATTGCCCAGGCGCCCAAGATGGCACCGCATATCGAAGCCATGTGCGCCGTGCTGGCCGCCGATCTGCAATGTGATTTGAACCGGGTGAACGTCAAGGCGACCACCACCGAACAGCTGGGATTCACGGGGCGCAAGGAAGGGATCGCCACCGAAGCCGTCGTCTTACTGGTGAAACAATAATGCTGGAACAACTTGCCTATCTGCACGGGGCGCCGACTGCCCGCGGCATCCTCAAGGCGCAAGCCGCCGATTTCGTGGTCAATGAAGATCTCGGGTTTGAACCCTGCGGAGAGGGGGAACACATCTTCGTCCGGGTGCGTAAAACTGGAGAGAATACCGCCTGGGTGGCTGGTCTGCTGGCCGATGCGGCCGGGGTCAACCGCAATGCGGTGACCTGGGCCGGGCTGAAAGATCGCCACGCGGTGACCGAACAGTGGTTCGGCATTCATCTGCCGGGCAAGGCAGAACCGGATCTCTCCGTGATCGAGAGCGACAGCATCCAGATCCTGCAGGTGAAGCGCCACAACAAGAAGCTGCGGGTCGGCTATCTCAAGGGCAACCACTTCATCCTGCGCCTCACCGGGCTGGAGCAGGCCGACGGTCTGGAATCCCGCCTGCAGGCCATCGCGGAGCAGGGGGTACCCAACTATTACGGCGAACAGCGTTTCGGCCGGGGCGGCAACAACCTGGAGGCGGCCAAGGCGATGTTCGCCGGCAAGCGGATCAAGGATCGCAACAAGCGCTCCCTCTATCTCTCCGCTGCCCGCAGCATGCTGTTCAATGCCATCGTCAGTGCCCGCATCGAGCAGGGACTGGCCCATCAGCTGCTGGCCGGCGACTGTGTGATGCTCAAGGGCAGCCACTCCATCTTCAGCGAAGAGGGCGTGACCCCTGAGCTGGAGGCACGTCTCGCCTCAGGCGACGTGCAGCTCACCGGGCCCCAGTGGGGCCGTGGCCGGTTGGCCAGCCAGGGGGCCGCCGCCGAGTTCGAGCAGAGCGTGCTGGCCCCCTATCACGATTGGTGTGACGGCCTGGAAAAAGCCGGGCTGGACCAGGACCGCCGCCCGCTGCTGCTCAAGCCGCAAGCCATGAGCTGGCAGCTGGAGGGGGCCGTGTTGACCCTGTCGTTCTTCCTGCCGGCCGGGGCGTTTGCCACCAGCGTGGTGCGCGAGTTAATGCAGGCCGAAGAGGCCGATCATGGTTTCAGGAATCAGTCCGATGAGAATTCTGGTCAGTAATGATGACGGTGTGCATGCGGAGGGCATAAGAGCCCTCAGCGAGGCGCTGGCTGCCTGTGGCGAGGTCATCGTGGTGGCGCCGGATCGCAATCGCAGCGGGGCGAGTCATTCCCTGACGCTGGAAGTGCCGCTGCGGGTCACCCGCATCGCCGAAACCGGATATCATGCGGTGAAGGGAACGCCGACCGACTGCGTGCACCTGGCGGTCAACGAGCTGGTGCGCCCGGAGCCCGACATGGTGGTGGCCGGCATCAACCACGGTGCCAATCTGGGGGATGATGTCATCTACTCGGGCACGGTGGCGGCGGCAACCGAGGGACGCCACCTCGGCTTCCCCTCGCTGGCCATCTCGCTGGTAGGCAAGACCCATTTCGCCACGGCGGCCCACTACGCCGCCCAGCTGGTGAAGGGCATGATGGTGCACCCGCTGCCCGCCGATCAGATCCTCAACGTCAATGTGCCGGACCTGCCCCTCGACCAGATCAAGGGGATCAGGGTGACGCGCCTTGGCAACCGCCACCGGGCGGAGTCGGTCATATGCAGCGAGGATCCCCGTGGCCAGCCCATCTACTGGATCGGCCCGCCCGGCAGCCAGCAAGATGCGGGCGAAGGCACGGATTTCGCCGCCATCGAGCAGGGCTACGTCTCGATCACCCCCCTGACCATCGATATGACTGCCTACAGCAGTCTGGCGGGGCTGGGGGCTTGGTTGGACCTGCAGGGATGAAGGTGTGATAGTACAGCGCCTGTTAAACCAGCTGATCGCGCAGGACATTCGTGATTTCCGCGTACTCGCGGCGATTGCCAAGGTGCCGCGTCAGCTGTTCGTGGATGAAGCCATGGCCCACAAGGCCTGGGACAATACGGCGTTGCCCATCGGCCACGGTCAGACCATCTCGCAACCCTACATGGTGGCGCGGATGACCGAGCTGTTGATCCAGAACGATCCGGCCCATGTGCTGGAGATCGGCACTGGCTCGGGTTATCAGACGGCGGTGCTGGCTCATCTGGTGGAGCACGTCTATACGGTGGAGCGGATCAAGTCGCTGCAGTTCCAGGCCCGGCGCCGGCTGCGTCAGCTCGATCTGCACAATGTCTCCGCCAAGCACGGCAATGGCTGGCTGGGCTGGCCCAACAAGGGCCCCTTCGACGCCATTCTGGTGACGGCGGCCGCCAGCGAGGTACCGACGGCCCTTACCGATCAGCTGGCCGACGGTGGCCGGCTGGTGTTGCCGGTGGGGGACAGCCAGCAGACCCTGCAGCTGATCGAGCGGTCGGGCTCCCAGCTGACCAGCCGCATCCTGGAGCCGGTCCGTTTCGTCCCCCTGATTGACGGAGATGTCGAGTGAAGTTGTTTTCCCGCCTCTATGTGCTGGTGATGCAGTGGGCACGTCACAAGTATGCCCCCTGGTATCTGGCGATCACCGCCTTCATCGAGTCGGTGTTCTGGCCCATTCCGGTGGACGTGATGCTGGCCCCCATGGCGCTGGCCAGACCGCACAAGGCCTGGCACTACGCCGCACTGGCGACCCTGTTCTCCGTGCTGGGCGCGTTGTTCGGCTATCTGCTCGGTTATGCCCTGTGGGAGCCGGTGGTCCAGCCGCTGGTGGTCTCGGTAGGTTATGAAGACAAGATTGCCTTGGCCCGGCAATGGTTCGAGCAGTGGGGCATCTGGGTTATTTTTATTGCCAGTTTCACGCCGATCCCCTACAAGGTGTTTACCGTGACGGCCGGCCTGTTGCAAATGGCACTGCTGCCCTTCATCGTGACCTCGCTGATCGGGCGTGGCATGCGCTTTTTCCTGGTGGCAGGTCTGATGCGCTGGGGTGGCGAGAAGATGGAGCGCAAGCTGATGCACTATGTGGATGTGCTGGGTTGGCTCTGTATTGGTTTGGCCGTTGTGGCCTATTTCTGGTTTAGTCGTTAAAGGATCCACTATGCGTTCGCGTGTTTGGCAAGGAAGCAGTGTCGTCGTGTTGTCATGGCTGCTGCTCGCTTGCTCTTCCAGTAAGACTGCTGCTCCGGTACAAGGATTGGGCAATGATGGTCTCGTCTCTACCATTCCGGCTCGCCAGATAGCGGCCCAGCCCGCCATTCAGGGCAACAGCTACACGGTGAAAAAAGGGGACACCCTCTACTCCATCGCCTTCAATTCGGGCAATGACGTGCCCTCGCTGGCCAGTCTCAACGGCATCAGCCCCCCCTACAACATCTATCCGGGTCAACAGATCCGGCTCGATGCCTCCGGCAGCACCATGGCCGTTGCGCGCAGTGCAGGCACCTATCAGGTCCGTCCTGGGGACACGCTGAGCAGCATTGGCCGCCAGTTTGGCATGTCGAATCAGACTCTGGCACAAAGCAACAATCTGCAGGCGCCCTTTGCCCTGCAGGTCGGGCAGGTGCTGAATGTGCAGTCCGCCAGCAGCGACAGTGGCCAGATGGTGGCGGCGACGCGCCCGGTGGTGACCCAGAGCTCCGGCCCCAAACCCCTGGCGCCGGCGACCTCAGGTACGACCACTCCATTTATCAAACAGAAAACGATTGCTCAGCCATCTTCAAAAGAATACGCTCAGGTAAAAGAACAAAAATCAGACAATTCCTACAGCAAGCTATCTTGGCACTGGCCTACCAAGGGCCGGATCGTCGAGGGGTTCTCTGTTGCAGAACAGGGTAACAAGGGCATAGATATCGCCGGTCAGAAGGGGCAACCCATCTACGCGGCGAGCGGCGGCAAGGTCGTCTATGCCGGTAGCGCACTGAGGGGTTATGGCAAGCTGATCATTCTCAAACATGATGATGATTACCTCTCTGCTTACGCCCACAACGACGAGTTGCGAGTGAAGGAAGGGGACAGCGTCAAAGGCGGATCAGTCATTGCCAACATGGGTAGCACGGACGCGCCGGATGTGCGATTGCACTTTGAAATCCGGTACAGAGGCAAGTCGATTAACCCGATGAGCCATTTGCCAAAGCGTTAGACCCAGAGAGTTAAGTCTTACTCTGGTGCCGGTCAGGGAGACACGCCATGAGCCAAGAACAACTGGTTATGCAGGATGCAGAGTTAGAGTTCGACGAAGAGCTGGAGACCCACGAAGAGGAAGAGGTTCAGGAAGTCGCGGCCGAGGCCGAAGAGACGATTTCCGATGAACTGATGGCGCCTGAACTGAACAAGGTGATGGACGCCACCCAGCTCTATCTCGGGGAGATTGGCTTCTCCCCGCTGCTCACCGCCGAAGAAGAAGTCTATTACGCCCGTCGTGCCTTGCGAGGTGACAAAGCCGCCCGCAAGCGCATGATCGAGTCCAATTTGCGACTGGTGGTCAAGATCGCCCGTCGCTACAACAATCGCGGCCTTGTGTTGCTCGATCTTATCGAAGAGGGCAACCTCGGCCTCATCCGTGCAGTCGAGAAATTCGATCCCGAGCGCGGTTTCCGTTTCTCTACCTATGCCACCTGGTGGATCCGTCAGACCATAGAGCGGGCCATCATGAATCAGACCCGCACCATTCGTCTGCCCATTCATGTGGTCAAGGAGCTGAACGTCTATCTGCGCACCGCCCGTGAACTCTCCCATCGGCTCGATCATGAACCGACGGCGGAAGATATCGCCTTCGCGCTGGATCGCTCGGTAGACGATGTGAATCGCATGCTCAAGCTCAACGAGAAGATCACCTCGGTCGATACCCCCATCGGTGGCGATCGCGACAAGGCGCTGCTGGATGTGCTCTCCGACGAGCGTGGCATGGGCCCTGAGCTGGAGTCCCAGGATGACGACATGCGCGCCAGCATAGTGCACTGGCTGGAGGAGCTTAATCCCAAGCAACGCGAGGTGCTGGCCCGTCGCTTCGGTCTGCTCGGCTATGAGCCGGCGACTCTGGAAGACGTGGGTGCCGAGATTGGTCTGACCCGCGAGCGGGTTCGCCAGATCCAGGTAGAAGGGCTGCGCCGCTTGCGGGAGATCCTGCTGGGGCAGGGGCTCTCCATCGAGGCGCTATTCCGTACCAACTAATGGCTGCGAGTGAGCGAAGATGCTTACCAAGCAAAACAAAAAGGGGCCAAAGGCCCCTTTTTCATGCTGGCAGGATCCGCTGGATCAAACCGGATCCAGGGTATCCAGCGGCCAGCGTGGCACGGCTTTGACTACCAGTGGCTCGAAGACCCCGGCTTTCAGGCGCTGCATGCCGGCATAGGCGATCATGGCGCCATTGTCGGTGCAATATTCGGTGCGCGGATAGAACACTTCCCCCTTGAGGCTCTCCATCAGCTCGGCCAGCTGGGCGCGCAGGTGACGGTTGGCGCTGACGCCGCCGGCCACCACCAGGCGATTGAGGCCGGTCTCCTTCAAGGCACGGCGACACTTGATGGCCAGGGTGTCAACTACCGCGTCTTCAAACGCTCGGGCGATATCGGCACGGGTCTGTTCATCATCACCGTTGGCGGCGATGGTGTTGGCGGCGAAGGTCTTGAGGCCGGAGAAGCTCATGTCGAGCCCGGGGCGGTCGGTCATGGGACGCGGGAAGGTGAAGCGTCCAGTGGTGCCCTTCTCCGCCAGCCGGGAGAGCAGCGGGCCGCCTGGGTAATCCAGTCCCATCAGCTTGGCGGTCTTGTCAAACGCCTCGCCGGCAGCATCATCGATCGACTCGCCCAGCAGCTGGTAGCTGCCGATGCCATCGACCCGAACCAGCATGGAGTGACCGCCGGAGACCAGCAGGGCCACGAAGGGAAATTCGGGGGCTCGCTCTTCCAGCATGGGCGCCAGCAGGTGGCCTTCCATGTGGTGCACGGCAATGGCCGGTTTGTTCCAGGCCATCGCCAGCGAGCGGCCTATGGTGGCCCCCACCAGAATGGCGCCAACCAGGCCCGGACCTGCGGTGTAGGCGATGCCGTCGATGCCGTCCTTGCCCAGTCCCGCCTCTCGCAACGCGGCCTGGATCAAGGGGATCGTCTTGCGGACGTGATCCCGGCTGGCCAGCTCGGGAACGACGCCGCCGTAGTCCGCATGCAGCTTGACCTGGCTATACAACTGGTGGGAAAGGATCCCTTTTTGATCGTCGAAGATCGCGATCCCGGTTTCGTCACAGGATGTCTCTATGCCCAATACACGCATTGCTAAAAAATTTCACTGCTAAAATGAGACGGCTATGGTAACCTTCGCGGGTTTTTTAAACCAGAGCGATCTCTGTGGGTTTACTTTCATTCCCTGTCCAGAGTATAATTTCGCACCATTTTAAGACATGCTGATCGATTGAAGGTCAGCTAACAATTTATCACTGAGGTGAAAGGCACATGCCAGTAATCAAAGTCCGTGAAAATGAGCCGTTTGACGTTGCTCTGCGTCGCTTCAAGCGTTCTTGCGAAAAAGCCGGTATCCTGTCCGAAGTTCGTAGCCGTGAGTTCTACGAGAAGCCGACTACCATTCGCAAGCGTGCCAAAGCGTCTGCCGTTAAGCGTCACGCCAAGAAGCTGTCCCGCGAAAACGCACGTCGTATCCGCCTGTACTAATCAAGGGTTCATGCCGTGTCGCTGAAGGATCAACTCAAGGATCAACAAAAACTCGCCATGCTTGCCAAAGACAAGGCTCGCTTGGGAGCGATCCGTTTGTTGATGGCTGAAATCAAGCAACGTGAAGTTGATACCCGTGTCGAGCTCAATGATCAGGATATCCTCGCTGTGGTGACCAAAATGGTCAAACAGCGTCGTGATTCCATCAGTCAATTCGAAGCTGCCGGTCGCCAGGATCTTGCCGACAAAGAGTCCGCAGAGATCGTTGTGTTGCAGGAGTTCCTGCCGCAACAGCTGACTGCAGCCGAAATTGCCGCACTGATTGAGCAAGCCATCGCTGAAAGTGGTGCTGCCGTCATGGCTGACATGGGCAAAGTCATGGCTGTCTTGAAGCCGAAAATTCAGGGGCGTGCCGATGTCGGCGCCGTCAGTGCTCAGGTGAAAACCCGCTTGGCGTAACAGGCAACTCTCTTGTTTGGTCAAAGAAGCCGTGCTTCCCTGGGAATGCGCGGCTTTTTTATTTTCTATGCAATGAAACAGGACGGTTATGGCAGGCAGGATCCCACAATCCTTCATCGATGATCTGCTCGTACGCACCGATATCGTCGAGTTGATCGACTCGCGGGTGCGGCTGAAGAAAGCCGGTAAGAACTACCAGGCTTGCTGCCCTTTTCATAACGAAAAAAGCCCCTCTTTTACTGTCAGTCAGGAGAAGCAGTTCTATCACTGCTTCGGCTGCGGTGCTCACGGCAATGCCATCGGCTTTGTCATGGAGTATGACGGGCTCGAATTTCCCGATGCCATTGAAGAGCTTGCCAGCCTGCACGGCATGCAGGTCCCCCGTGAGCAGACAGCAGGTGGGGCGAGCAGCAGCCAACCTGCGGTCAGCAAGGATCTGTTCGAGCTGATGAACCAGATCGCCCGTTTCTACGAGAGCAATCTCAAGAACGCGCCGCAGGCGGTGGAATACCTGAAGGGGCGCGGTCTGACCGGTGAAGTGGTCAAGCGCTTCAACATTGGTTATGCCCCTGCCGATTGGGATCAGGTGCGTCGGCGCTTTGGCGCCAGCCGGGAGCACGAGCAGTTGCTCATCTCGGGTGGCATGCTGATCACTCGTGACAGCGGGCCCGGCAGTTATGATCGCTTTCGCGATCGCATCATGTTTCCGATCCGTGACAAGCGTGGCCGGGTCATCGGTTTCGGTGGCCGGGTGCTGGGGGAGGGGACGCCCAAGTACCTGAACTCGCCGGAAACACCCATCTTCCACAAGGGGCGGGAGTTGTTCGGCCTTTACGAGGTCAAGCAGGCACACAAGGATCCGCGCCGGATCCTGGTGGTGGAAGGCTATATGGATGTGGTGGCGCTCGGCCAGTACGACATTGATTATGCGGTGGCGGCGCTGGGTACCGCGACCACCAGCGACCATATTCACACCCTGTTTCGCACCACGGCCGAGGTCGTCTGCTGCTACGACGGCGACAACGCCGGTCGGGAAGCGGCCTGGCGGGCGCTGGACAATGCGCTCTCCCATCTGCAGGACGGCCGTGAACTCAAGTTCGTGTTTTTGCCGGATGGGGAGGATCCCGACTCGCTGGTACGCCAGATAGGCAAGGAGGGATTTGAAGCTCTGCTCGACCAGGCCCAGCCGTTCGCTGACTTCATGTTTGAGCGCCTCGGACGCGATGCGGCACTTTCCGGTGAGGCTGGCAAGTTCGAAGTGGCCAACAAGGCCGCCGAGCTGATCAGGCGAGTCCCGGAAGGGTTCACGCGCGAAGGGTTGATCACCCGCCTTTCCAGCATGATGCGCTGGGGCGAGAACAAGCAGCGGATCGCCGAACTGTTTGCCCGCAACAGTCAGCCGAAGGCCGAGGTCAACAAGCCCAAGGCGGCCAAGCTGACGCCGCTGCGCCGGGCATTGGCACTGATGGTGCAGTATCCGGCAATCACGGCCAAGCTGCCGGCCATGCCTGAACTGGCTGGACTGCGCCTGCAGGGCATCAGGTTCTTGCTGCAGCTGCATCAACAGATCCTGACTCAGCCTGGGGTCACGACGGGCATCCTGCTGGAGCACTGGCGTGGCACCAAAGAGGGAGAGATCCTGGCGCAACTGGCGATGCACGATCTGTTTGAAGAGGTAAAACTCGACCAGGAGCCGGATATTCTGGGAGAATTGCAGGATACTTTCGTCGGTTTCATCAACCTGTTCCTGAAGCAGCGCATCGAGGAATTGCAGGCCAAGGTGGCGCAGGAAGGGCTAAGCTCTGAGGAAACTCAAGAGCTGATGATGCTGATCAGAGAGGTGCAAATTGAGAAAAGAAATGAGAGTGGGGCTTGATATTTGAGTGATTAACCCCAATATGAATACCGTTGCCCGAATCGACGGGATTAAAAGCAAACATTTTATAACCGCCTGGCCCCGACAATACTGCGGGCAGGGGTTTCTCATGACCGACGCCGCAACCAGACATAGCATGTCTGGCGGTTTTCTATTAGAATTGGCTATTTGCGCAGCAGCGCACTGTACGCGCAACCTAGCAACACCAACCGGATGAGTTCTATGGAGCAAACCCCGCAGTCTCAGCTTAAACTCCTCGTTGCCAAAGGTAAAGAACAGGGCTACCTGACCTATGCCGAGGTGAACGATCACCTCCCGCAAGACATTGTCGACTCTGACCAGATCGAAGACATCATCCAGATGATCAACGACATGGGCATTCAAGTGGTGGAAAACGCCCCGGATGCCGATGACCTTATCATGGCTGAAGGTGGTACCGCCGATGAGGACGCTGCCGAAGCAGCGGCCCAGGCACTGGCATCTGTTGAATCCGAGATTGGTCGTACGACCGATCCCGTCCGCATGTACATGCGGGAAATGGGTACCGTCGAACTGTTGACTCGCGAAGGCGAAATCGACATCGCCAAGCGTATCGAAGACGGTATCAACCAGGTACAAAGCTCCGTCGCCGAGTACCCGGAAGCGATTACCTATCTGCTTGAGCAATACGACAAATACGAAGCGGAACAGCTGCGTCTGTCCGACATCATTTCCGGCTTCATCGATCCCAACGAGACCGATGACGTCGCCCCGACCGCTACTCACATCGGCTCCGAGCTCAGCGAAGAAGATCTGGCTGACGAAGACGAAGACGAAGATGAAGATGAAGACGGTGATGGCGATGACTCCGACGATGATGGCGACGGTGGTCCGGATCCGGAAGTCGCTCGCGAGAAGTTCGGTGATCTGCGCGCCCAGTACGAAGTAACCCGTCTCTCCATTCAGCAGAATGGTCGTGCGCACGAAGATACTCAGGCTGCGATTGCCCAGCTGGCCGATGTATTCCGTCAATTCCGCCTGATGCCCAAGCAGTTCGATCGCCTGGTCAACAACATGCGCGAGATGATGGAGCGGGTCCGCGTGCAGGAACGCATCATCATGAAACTCTGCGTTGAGCAGGCCAAGATGCCGAAGAAGACCTTCGTCGCGGCCTTCACCAACAACGAGTGCGAAACTGCCTGGTTCGAGTACCAGAAGCAGGCCGGCAAGGCCTGGTCACCGCGTCTGGTCGAGATGGACGAAGATGTGCTGCGCGCCATCGGCAAGCTGCAGCAGATCGAGGAAGAGACCGGTCTGTCCATCGCCCAGATCAAGGACATCAACCGTCGCATGAGCATCGGTGAGGCCAAGGCCCGCCGCGCCAAGAAAGAGATGGTCGAGGCCAACCTGCGTCTGGTTATCTCCATCGCCAAGAAGTACACCAACCGTGGTCTGCAGTTCCTGGATCTGATCCAGGAGGGCAACATCGGTCTGATGAAGGCGGTAGACAAGTTTGAATACCGTCGTGGCTACAAGTTCTCGACCTATGCGACCTGGTGGATCCGTCAGGCCATTACCCGCTCCATCGCGGATCAGGCCCGCACCATCCGTATCCCGGTACACATGATCGAGACCATCAACAAGCTCAACCGTATCTCCCGTCAGATGCTGCAGGAGATGGGTCGTGAACCGAACCCGGAAGAGCTGGCCATGCGCATGGGCATGCCGGAAGACAAGATCCGCAAGGTATTGAAGATCGCCAAAGAGCCCATCTCCATGGAGACGCCCATCGGTGATGATGAAGATTCCCACTTGGGCGACTTCATCGAAGATACCACCCTGGCTCTGCCAGCGGATGCCGCCACCAGCGAGAGCCTGCGCAACGCGACCCGCGAAGTGCTGGCCGGCCTGACCGCCCGTGAGGCCAAGGTACTGCGGATGCGCTTCGGTATCGACATGAACACTGACCACACCCTCGAGGAAGTGGGCAAGCAGTTCGACGTTACCCGTGAGCGTATTCGTCAGATCGAAGCCAAGGCGCTGCGCAAGTTGCGCCATCCGAGCCGCTCCGAAGTACTGCGCAGCTTCCTGGACGAGTAATCCCGGACGGGGTCAACCCGTAACCGCTGTCAAAAAGCCCCGCCATGCGGGGCTTTGTTTTATCCGTGGCGACGGGGGCGTGAAGATGAGTCACGGAACCGCTTGAATATGGATGAAATCTCGCCAAGTGGTTGATATGCCTATGGACGGGGTATTCGCCATCCCCTATAATCCACGCCGCAAACCAGTATCAATGGCCCCTTAGCTCAGTTGGTCAGAGCAGTCGACTCATAATCGATTGGTCGTGGGTTCAAGTCCCCCAGGGGCCACCATTTTCAGACAAAGCCGCTCTCTTGAGCGGCTTTTTCGTTTCTGCCGTTCACCGGCGCCGGCTCTCAGGCATGCGCTCCATAGTGCGGCGTATAGAGCCAGAACCGGACAAGGTTTCGCACCATGAGTCGTCGCAGAGCCTCGCTGTGGCGGTTTTCTGCAAAAGTAAGGGATAGCCTGATCCTCCCGCCCGAGCCTGCCGGGCAGGCTGGTCATGTGATCATGCGGTTTGGCTTGTGTGCGGTGGGCTGTTCGCGCCTTTTCTCGGCGTTGAGGGATGGCATGGTTTGAGATGAGCCTGGACATGCTGCCAGGTCATCAGCCTGCTGAGCGGCCGGCTGGAAGGGGTGGCATGACGCCATAAGAAAGGCCTCCCGCCGATGCTGGGAGGCCTGGGTCAGTGCTTCAGGGTCTGGTGACCGAGCGTAGCCTTACTGGGCGTTCAGGCTGTAGGCCAGCGTCTGGTCGTTGAAACGCACCACGTAGACACCGACCACTGCCGTGGTGATGTCGGCGCCGGCCAGCTCGGCGACACCGTCCTTGTTGGTGTCGCCGTAGTTCTGGGTCCAGTCGCCTTTGACGTCTAACTTGAAGCGCTGACCGCCGTTGCCATCGCCGCTACCGGTGAAGGTGATGCTGGCCTGCCAGAGGTGATCGCCTACCAGCGACATGGGGGTGGAGCTCCAGTTGTTGGTGGTGCCACGAATGTTGAGGCTGGCGAAGTTCTTCGCGTAGCCGACGCTGACCGGGGTCAGGCTGTATTGCAGGGTCTGATCGTTGAAGCGTACCCGATACTGGCCGGTGACCGAGGTCAGGATGTCACTGCCGGCCAGTTCGGCCACTCCATCCTTGTTGGTGTCACCATAGTTCTTGCTCCAGTCCCCCTTGACGTCGAACTTGAAGCGCTGGTTTGCCTGACCATCGAAGGTGACCAGAGCCTCCCACTGATTGTCGGCGACCAGCGTCATGGCAAGAGAGCCCCAGGCATTGGGAGTGCCACGGAAATTCAGGGTAGGCAGCACGCTGGCGTAGGTGCCGTTGTCGTCGGTGACGGTCACGGTAGCGCTGGCACTGGCGGTCAACCCTTCTGCATCGGTCACGGTGACCGTCACGGTATGGGTGCCCGGGGTATCGAACCGGACCGTCTCCGTGGCGGCGGTGCCACCGCTGGACCAGCTGTAGCTCACTACACCCCCGTCGTCGCGGGAGGCTGAGGCATCGAACACCACGCTCTCACCCGCCTTGACGCTGAGGGTCTTGGGAGAGAGGGCGGCCACCGGCGCCTGGTTGCTGGTGAGGGGGGTGACCGTGTAACGCAGATCGCTTTCGTTCAGAGTGATGCGGTAGGTGCCCGCTCCGCTGACCAAAATGTCCTTGCTGCTGCCCTTGTCGGCGATGCCATCCCCTTCGTTGTCGCCGTAGTTTTCGGTCCAGTTGCCGAAGACGTCGAACTTGAAGCGCTGGGCGCCGGTGGCGTCACCGTTGCCGGTCAGGGTGAGGGTGGCTGACCAGACACGGTTGGCATCGACGGTCATGGGGGTATTGCCCCAGGCGTTGTGGGTACCGCGCAGGTTCATGCTGCTGAACTTGGTGCCCGGCAGGGCGGAACCACCGCAGGGATTGGCCTTGGTGCAACCGGCGATGATGGCGGCCGCCTTCATGCCGGGCACATTCAGGCTGGCCTTGCCACTGCCGTCGACGGTGACATAGCCGCCGCTGCAGTAGTCGTTGCCACCCAAGAGGTTGCAGTACTCACCGGCCGGCAGACCGGTCTGCAGCGAGGCCACCAGGCTGCCGCTCTCGTTGTTGATGGCGATGAAGCCCTTGTCACCGCGGCCGAAGGCGATCTGGTTGTTGCCGTTGTCCCACCAGTTGCTGACCGGCTGCCCTTCGGTCCGGTTGTGGAACAGGGCCATGTTCATGATGGTCGGCCGGCGCTGTTCGCAGTTCCACTGGCTGTCCGTGCAAGGTGTGCTGCCCGGAGCCCCCTTGTCGGTTTCATAGGTGCTCATGTTTTCGAAGCGATAGCCCGACATCACCTGCTTCCAGCCATAGGGCCAGGCCATCATGAAGGTGTTGGCCAGATCGTAGCGAGCACCGCTCATGAAGGTGAGCATGCCGCCCCCACCGTGACCGCGTTCGCGGTCGTGGTTGACCACGAAGACGAAGGCCTTAGCGGAGGGGAGCAGGCCCCAGCTCTCACCCAGGGTCTTGAGGTTCTTGATCTGGCCGTTGAAGTTGGCGGCGAGATCGGTGCCGTATTTGAAGTCGGTGACGGTGTCGATATAGGTGTAGCGGCCCGGCTGGATGTCGGCGGACTCTCCGCCTGCGCCGATCACCTCCAGATAGGCCTTGGGGCTGCCCGCCTTGTCGAGGATGGCCTTCACGTCGGTTGGGGCCATGTGCTTGGCCGCATCGATGCGAAAGCCGGCTACGCCCCAGCCGAGCAGGGTCTTCATGTAGGTGGCGATCTGATCCTGCACGTAGGGAGAGCCGGTATTGAGGTCCGGCATGCCGTAGAGGGCGCCGTTCCAGACGTTGTTGCTGTCGCCGTAGTTGGTGATGTCGCCGCTGTGGTGGAAGTCGTTGTAGCCGAACTGGGGATACTGGTACTGCCCCGCGTTGTAGCTGCCGCCACCGGTGGCGGTGCCTGAGCCCGATGCCAGCTGGTTGAAGACGGCGTCGGCATAGACCTTGACCCCGGCTGCGTTGCAGCGGGCGATCATGCTTCTGAGTTCCGCCTCGCTACCGCCGAAGCTGTTGAAATTCTTGAAGCTGACGGGTTGATAGACGGTCCACCAGACCTGACTGCCCTGCTTGTGCTCGGCCGGTGGGGTGATCTGGACGCCCCCGAACCCCTTGGGTCCGAGCACGGTTTCGCACTCGTTGGCGATGTCGTTGAACTTCCATTGGAACAGGTGAACCATGACGCCTTCGGCGGTGGCAGTGTGGCTGAAAGAGCCGAGTGCCGCCGTCAGCAGGGCGGTTCGAAGCAGTGTGCTGTGCATGACGATTTTCCCTTCGATCTTGTTATTGACATATCACTGTCGTGTAGTCGAACGGACAACGAACAACCTCGTTCAGCTCAGTAGCATTCATGAAATCGCAGTGGTTGAAAATCGAACAGCCTGAATTAATTAAGAAATGTGAATGAAAATGCTTTCATGGCCCCTAGCGATGCAGGTGGCGAAAGAGAGGGCAAGAGCTGGGGACAGGCGGGTACTGTGGGATCAGGGGAGTGGCAGAGCAATGAACAGGGGCCCTGCAGGGCCCCATGAGTATTCAGGCGTCGGATTCCTGCGGCAAGGCCCGGGCCTTGCCGCGGCGCCTTGGCAACATGCGCTTCACCAGATTGCTGCGCTGGCGCCAGGAGGTGAACAGGATGGCCAGCAGGTGCAGCGCTATCATGCTCTGCAGGGCCCAGGTACACCAGACGTGCCAGTCGTCCGCTCCCAGCTCGAACCCCATCTCGGTATTCTGGAACCAGCCGGTGCCGGCGGTGGCCAGGATCAGCAGCCAGAGCGTCCAGACCGCCAGCTTGCCGCTGCCGTGGTGACCGGGGCCCGGTGGCGTGCGCTCGCGCAGCTCCACCGCTTGCTGGCGAAAATCTTCCCGGCTTGGGATGAGGGCTCGCAACCGGGCATGGCCCTTGGCAAACGAGAGCCCCCACGCCAGGCGCAGGCTGATCAGGGCGATGGCCAGGTAACCCAGCCGTTCGTGCCACTCCTCGCCCGCCTCGTTGAGCCAGAGGTTGCCGATACAGATGGCCGCCACACCCCAGTGGGTGAGGCGGACCAGACTATCCCAGTGGAAGGGATCAGCCTTTTTGCTTGGCATATTTGTGGTACTCCTTCTTCAGGTCGTTGACCTTGGCCAGGTGCTCACGCGCCTTGGCTTCGTCACCCGCCTTGAGGGCTGCCAGGCTGGCATCCAGTTCGGTCTGCACTTCGTTCATACCTTCCAGGAACTTCTCTTTCTTGGCGGCTGGCATGTTCTTCTGCTTGGCGATGTCGAACTGCGCCTTCATCTCGTTGATGTATTTTTCCATGGTGGCGGCATCGTCAGCCTTGACCGCCTGCTTGTAGTTGAAGCCGATCTTCTTCATCGGCTGTTCCAGCTCACCGGCCATGGCGGGCAGGGTCATCAGGCCAAACATCAGGGGCAGCAACAGGGGGCGAACAGTTTTCAACATGGGATTTCCTTATTTAAACGACATGCTTATCGATTCTATGTGGCTTCTTATGAACCCTTATTCGGATTCATCACAGGCATGATGCCATGACAGTGCGTGAACTGTTTGTGAATATTGCTGTTTTTTGTCACAAAGGGTAACAGGGAAGGGGGAGATGTAAGGAAGTTGCTGAGTCAAGCGAACCAGGCCATTCGGGCCATCCGCCGGGCTGCGTGACCGCGAGATACGCCGGATGAAGAGAGGGCCCTTGCGGGCCCTGTTGATTACTGCTGCTGTTCACGCTCGATGGCGCGCCAGCCGATGTCGTGGCGGTAGAAGACGCCGTCCCACTTGATGCGACCCGCCAGCTGATAGGCCCGTTTTTGTGCCTCGGCCACGCTGTGGCCGAGGGCAGTGGCGCACAACACGCGGCCACCGGCGGTCACCACGGTATCGCCTTCCAGCTGCGAGCCGGCGTGGAATACCTTCTCGCCGCTTGCCTCTTCCACTGGCAGGCCGCTGATGGGCTTGCCCTGCTGGTAGTCGCCGGGGTAGCCGCCCGCCGCCAGCACCACACCGATGGCGACGCGGGGGTCATAGATGGCTTCGACCTGATCCAGCTTGCCGGCACAGGCCGCCAGGCAGAGCTCCACCAGATCGGAGCGCATGCGCAGCATGATGGGCTGGGTCTCGGGATCGCCGAAGCGGCAGTTGAACTCGATCACCTTGGGGTTGCCCTGGCCGTCGATCATCAGACCGGCGTAGAGGAAACCGGTGTAGACGTTGCCCTCGGCCGCCATGCCGCGCACGGTCGGCATGATCACCTGCTCCATCACCTTGCGGTGCACGTCGGCCGTGACCACGGGGGCAGGGGAGTAGGCACCCATGCCGCCGGTGTTGAGGCCGGTATCGCCATCACCGACTCGCTTGTGATCCTGGCTGGTGGCCATCGGCAGCACATGCTCGCCGTCCACCATGACGATGAAGCTCGCCTCTTCCCCGTCCAGAAACTCCTCGATCACCACCCGGGCCCCGGCGTCGCCAAAGGCGTTGCCGGAGAGCATATCGCGGACCGCCTCTTCCGCTTCGCTCAGGGTCATGGCAACGATGACCCCCTTGCCGGCGGCCAGGCCGTCAGCCTTGATGACGATGGGGGCGCCCTTCTCGCGCAGGTAGGCCAGCGCCGGCTCCACCTCGGTGAAGTTCTGGTACTCGGCGGTCGGGATGGCGTGGCGGGCCAGAAAATCCTTGGCAAACGCCTTGGAGCCTTCCAGCTGGGCAGCGGCGGCGGTCGGACCGAAGATGGCCAGCCCCTCGGCGCGGAACGCATCGACCACCCCTTTCACCAGCGGTGCTTCCGGCCCGACGATGGTCAGACCGATGCGCTGCTCCTTAGCAAACGCCAGCAGGGCCGGGATGTCGGTGGCCGAGATGGCCACGTTCTCGATGCTCCCTTCATGGGCGGTGCCGGCATTGCCGGGGGCGACGAAGACCCGGGTCACCAGAGGGGATTGCTTGGCCTTCCAGGCCAGGGCGTGTTCACGGCCGCCGTTGCCAATGATCAGTACTTTCATCGTATCGCTCGCTTCTATTCGGGGTCACGGGCGGGCCTGGGGCCTGCGCCGGTGAAAATAGCCAGGTGACAAGAGACAACAAAAGGGCCGCCGGCGGCGGCCCTGATCCATCAGTGACGGAAGTGGCGCATGTTGGTGAACAGCATGCACATGCCGTGTTCGTCGGCGGCGTCGATCACCTCCTGATCGCGCATCGAGCCACCGGGCTGGATGACGCAGGAGATGCCGGCGGCCGCTGCGGCGTCGATGCCGTCGCGGAACGGGAAGAAGGCATCGGAGGCCATGACGGAACCCGCCACGGTCAGCCCTTCATCCTCGGCCTTGATGCCGGCGATCTTGGCCGAGTAGACGCGGCTCATCTGGCCGGCGCCGACGCCGATGGTCTGGCCGTCTTTGGCATAGACGATGGCGTTGGATTTGACGAACTTGGCCACTTTCCAGCAGAACAGCAGGTCGCTTAGCTCAGTCTCGGTGGGCTGACGCTTGCTGACCACCTTCAAATCCCCGAGCGTCACCATGCCAAGGTCGCGCTCCTGCACCAGCAGGCCGCCGTTGACGCGCTTGAAGTCAAAGCCTTGCGCCGGTGCAGCCCACTGACCGCACTCGAGCAGCCGCACGTTCTGCTTGGCGGCGACCGCATCGCGGGCAGCCTGGCTGACGGTGGGGGCGATGATCACCTCGACGAACTGGCGCTCGACGATGGCCTTGGCGGTGGCGCCATCCAGTTCACGGTTGAAGGCGATGATGCCGCCAAAGGCAGAGGTGGGGTCGGTCTGCCAGGCGCGCTCGTAGGCGCTCAGCAGGTTGCTGCCAATGGCCACGCCGCACGGATTGGCGTGCTTGACGATGACGCAGGCCGGCTGGTCGAACTCCTTGACGCACTCCAGCGCCGCGTCGGTGTCGGCGATGTTGTTGTAGGAGAGGGCCTTGCCCTGCAGCTGGATGGCGCTCGCCACCGAGCCTGGTGCGGTCTGCTCCTCGGCATAGAAGGCGGCGGCCTGGTGGCTGTTCTCGCCGTAGCGCATGTCCTGCTTCTTGATGAACTGGCTGTTGAAGGTACGCGGGAAGCGGGACTCCTCGTCACCCTCCTTGTTGTCACCGTAAGAAGGAACCATGGTGCCGAAGTAGTTGGCGATCATGCCGTCGTAGGCGGCGGTGTGTTCGAAGGCGGCAATGGCCAGATCGAAACGGGTCGCCAGTTTCAGGCTGTTGCCGTTGCCATCCATCTCGCGGATGACGCGGTCATAGTCGGCAGCCTTGACCACGATGGCCACATCTTTGTGGTTTTTGGCGGCGGAGCGAACCATGGTCGGGCCGCCGATGTCGATGTTCTCGACTGCATCGGCCAGGGTGCAACCGGGCTTGGCGACGGTCGCGGCGAAGGGATAGAGGTTGACCACGACCATGTCGATGGGGGAGATAGCGTGCTGGGCCATGATGGCGTCGTCTTGCTCGCGCCGGCCGAGAATGCCGCCGTGGACCTTGGGATGCAGGGTCTTGACCCGGCCATCCATCATTTCAGGGAATCCCGTGTAATCGGAGACCTCGGTCACTGGCAGACCGGCGTCGGCCAGCAGCTTAGCGGTACCGCCGGTGGAGAGCAGGGCCACGCCACGTTCGTTGAGTGCCTTGGCAAATTCCAGGATGCCAGTCTTGTCAGACACACTCAGCAGTGCACGGCGAATGGGTCGAGCTTGTTCCATCACACTATCGTCCTCAGCATAACGGGGACCGTTCCATGGGAGGCGAGGCTCAACACAGAGAGTCCCCAAATAAATGGAAGTGGGGGATTTCGCAAACCGCTCTCGCCTGAAAAACCTGCCGACAGGCAAAAGCGTTTTAGGAAATGCCCGCTTGACGCGACGCTCTCTTGTGGGCGCGTATTCTACACAAAAAATGTGACCCGTGGTGGATTTTTTAAAGTGACAAAGCCTTGCCTGGTGCGGTGTTAAACGTTTTCTGGTTGGTTTTTGTGAAACGTTTGTCTTTTCAGTCTCTTGATGGCAAAAGGGTGGCCGCGTGCTCTTTCCTGCTGCCGGCTGGCAATCGCCGGGCAAAGGGGCGATAGTGGGGGCCGGTTGTGGCTGTGTGGCAAATTCAACGGGAGAAAAGGCATGTATCGGATCGGGGAGCTGGCCAAGGCGTGCGGGGTGAAGGCGGATACCCTGCGTTTTTACGAGAAGAATGGTCTCATCTCGCCAGGCATCCGCAACGAGTCCGGCTATCGCCTCTATGGCGAGCAGGACAAGCGGCGGCTGGAGTTCATCATCCGCGCCAAGTCGGTGGGGTTCTCGCTGGCCGACATCGGCGAGCTGCTGGATCTCGATACCAACAAGGCCAAGGTCACCTGTCAGGAGGTGAAGGCGGTGGCCGACACCAAGCTCGAACAGGTGGAGCAGAAGATCGTCGAGCTGACCCGTTTTCGCGACAACCTGCGCGAGCTCTCCAATATCTGCTGCGGCGGCCCGCGCTCGGCGGAGCACTGCGCCATCCTAGAGACGCTGGAGTCCGGCGCCCCCTCCCGTCATGAGCATCACGACCATGAGCACTGAGTTGCGCCGGCCCCGGGTATCCGCCTTTCTCGCTCTCTCCCTCGACGGCTTCATTGCCGGAGAGGGGGGCGATCTGGCCTGGCTTGAACCCTACAACGGCGACTCCCAGGAAGATACCGGCTACAGCGCGCTGATGGCGAGTGTTGATACCTTGCTGATGGGGCGCAACAGCTACGACACTGTGCTGGGCTTTCCCGAGTGGTTTTATGGCGACAAGCCGGTGGTGGTATTGACCCACAGACCCGCCGCTCCCCGTGAGCACGTCTCCTTCCGGCAGGGGGCGCTGGCGCAGGTGCTGGACGAGCTGTGGCAGGCAGGCAGCCGCCATCTTTATCTGGATGGCGGCGAGGTGGTCAGGCAGGGGCTGCAGGCCGCGCTGGTGGACGAGCTGATCCTGTTCTGGGTGCCGGTCACCCTGGGGGGCGGGGTACCGCTCTTTGCAGGGCCGCTGCCCTGCGCGCTGGTGCCGGTGTCGAGCACCGTACTACCGAGCGGGCTGGTGCGGGTCGTCTATCAACCGGCCTGAGGATCCCGCCAGCCCCCTTGCAGGCGGGCCGGGAGAGGCGCACAATCGGCACGTTTTTTCGCCGCCAGCCCCGGATCTGTGGTGGCTGGCGCGATGGGCAAACACACAACTGCATCAAGGAGCCGATATGGCCAAGAAGAAGGTGACCCGGGTCACCACCGAGCCCGCCTGCGAACATCAGCGCGGCATCATTCAGGACAACCACCTCAAGGCACTGGTGACCTCTCCCCTGTTCCAGGCCCGGGTCGAACCGAGCAAGAAAGGCAAGGGCAGCTATCAGCGCAAGGCCAAGCACGGCAAGCGGTGGGAGCCCGGTCAACAGCAGATGGTACGCGTCTGCTGCTGAGCGGGTTTCTGCCGCAAGGCATCAGCTAAAACAATCAGGGCGCCAATGGCGCCCTGATTGTTTCTCTATTCGTTGGTGCTGATTCACTCTCTTGCCGCAAGAGAGTGAATCCGTGCTCATTCGTCCATAAAGAGCTCGAGCAACACGTTGAGATAGCGATGGCCGAGGGGGGTGAGCTGCCAGCTGTCGCCGAGATCTTGGATCAGCTCCTTGCTCTGGGCGATGGTCAGCATGGTCTCTACCCGTTCCAGCGGCAGCCCGGTATAGGCCTCGAACTCCGCCTTGGGGGCCGGTTCAAACAATCTGAACCGGTTCATGAAGTACTCGAGCGGCAGATCGTCCGCACTCACCTGCCACTGCTCGTCCAGATAGGGGCGGCTCGGGTCCAGATACCCTTTCGGGTGCTTCACCTTGGCGGTGCGCAGGATCTGCTGGTTGGCGAGATCCGTCACCTTGCCGTGGGCGCCGCAGCCGATCCCCAGATAGTCGCCGAAGCGCCAGTAGTTGAGGTTGTGGCGGCACTGGTAGCCCGCCTTGGCATAGGCCGAGATCTCGTACTGCTGATAGCCGTGGGCGGTGAGCATAGAGTGGCCCTGCTCGTAGATGTCCCACAGGGTGTCATCCTCCGGCAGGGTGGGTGGCTTGGAGGCGAACGCCGTGTTCGGCTCTATGGTGAGCTGATACCAGGAGAGGTGCGGCGGCGCGCAGTCGATGGCCTGCTGCAGATCCGAGAGCGCATCCGCCAGGCTCTGATCCGGCAGGCCGTGCATCAGATCCAGGTTGAAGGTGGGCAGTTTGATGGCGTGAGCCAGTTCGGCGGCCTTGCGCGCCTCCTCTGGCCCGTGAATGCGGCCGAGCCGGGTCAGCTTCTCCTGCTGGAAGCTCTGCACCCCGATGGAGATGCGGTTGATGCCGGCCCGCTGGAAGCCGGCGAACTTGTCCGCCTCCACAGTGCCCGGGTTGGCCTCCATGGTGATCTCGCAGTCCGCGGTGAGTTCGATGCGCACGCGCACCCCGTCCAGCAGCGCCTGCATGGCCTCCACGGAGAGCAGACTCGGCGTGCCGCCACCGATAAAGATGGAGGAGAGGGGGCGCCCCTGGGCCCAGTGCAGGTCTTGCTCCAGATCCTCCAGCAAGGCGGCCACGTACTCGAGGTGGGGCAGCTCCCCCTTCTGGGCGTGGGAGTTGAAGTCGCAGTAGGGGCACTTCTGGACACACCAGGGCACGTGGATATAGAGGGAGAGGGGCGGCAGTTGCAGCATGGGGTTTCCAGTGTTCAAAAAATCATCAGGGGTCGGTTTGCCCTTGTCGTCGATGACAACGGGCCGGGGCGCCGCGAACGAAACGGGGGCCGACGGCCCCCATTGTAGATGACAACGCGGCGGGAGACAGCGCTTTAGTTGACCGCCGCCAGAGCCGCTTTGAGCTTGGCCAGCGCCTGGCCGCGATGGCTGAGCTGGTTCTTGAGCTCGGCCGGCATCTGAGCCGAGGTGCAGTCGTGATCGGGCACGAAGAACACCGGATCATAGCCAAAACCGTGCTGGCCGCGCGGCTCGTCGATGATCATCCCTTCCCAGCTGGCCTGGCAGATGATGGGGGTGGGATCGTCGGCGTGGCGCATGTAGACCAGCACGCACCAGAAACGGGCGCTCTTGAGATATTCTGGGGCCCCTTTCAGCTCGCCCAGCAGCTTGTCGATGTTGTCCTTGTCGCTGGCACCCTCACCGGCAAAGCGGGCGGAGTAGACGCCGGGACGGCCGTGCAGCAGATCCACTTCCAGGCCGGAGTCGTCGGCAACCGCCGGCAGGCCGGTGATGCGGGCGGCGTGGCGGGCCTTGATGATGGCATTCTCGACGAAGGTGGTGCCGGTCTCTTCGGCATCGGAGACCGCAAACTCGCTCTGTGGGATCACCTGGATCTTCATATCGGCCAGCATGGCGGCCAATTCCTTCACCTTTTTCTGGTTCCCTGTTGCCAGGACAAGCTTGTTCATCGAGCACCTCCGCAAAAATAATCTGCGCATTCTATGCGGGGCTGGCGCCCAGGAAAAGCGCCAATTGCCCTGGATCACCCTCACCGGGGTCATGGCAAGATGCGGATAAAATGAATGTTTCCTGAATGGAATAACAGAAGTGATTAAATACCATTTCAATTCATTACTGTGAGCCAGTAGACTCGCGCCCCAATCTATTTTCCCCATGCCACGAGGTGACTGATGCCATTGATTCTTCTGCTTGTCCTACTGGTGCTGTTCAGTCCGCTGGCCATCGACATCTACCTGCCCGCCATCCCGCAGATGGCCGAGCAGCTGGGTGCCGAGGTGACCCTGATGCAGGGCACCATCACCTGGTTCCTGTTCAGCATGGGACTGGGGCAACTGCTGGTGGGGCCGCTGGCCGATCGCTACGGCCGCAAGCCCATCGCCCTTGGCGGTGTGCTGCTCTATGGTCTGAGCGCCCTGGGGGCCGGCTTTGCCGCGAGTCTCGGCGAGCTGATGCTGGCGCGGGTGCTGCAGGGTTTTGGCGCCTGTGCCACCTCGGTGGCCGCCTTCTCGGTGGTGCGTGACAGCTACGGCCCCAAGAAGAGCGGTCAGATGATCTCCTACCTGAACGGTGCCATCTGCTTTATTCCGGCGCTGGCCCCCTTGCTCGGTGGCTGGCTCACCGCCAAGGCGGGCTGGTCGGCCAACTTCTGGTTCATGGCCGGTTATGCGGTCATCGTCGGTAGCTGGCTGCTGTGGCGGATGCCGGAGACCCGTCCGGAAGAAACCAGCAGCAGCGGCCCGCTCATCAGCTGGTCGCGCTACAGCCCGGTACTGCGCTCCCCGAGCTTCCTGTTCAACGCGACGTTGTGCATGCTGGCGATGGCGGTGATCCTGGCCTATGTCACCGCGGCGCCGGTGCAGCTGATGGTGAAGCTGGGACTGGACATGAGCGGCTTCAGCTACTGGTTCACCGCCAACGCGGCACTCAACATCCTGGCCTGCTTCCTGGCACCCCGTTTCATCGCCAGAGTGGGGCCAAGACGCACCCTGCGCATCGGCCTGCTGGTGCTGCTGCTCTCCGCCATTGCCTTGACCCTGGCCATGCACATCGAGCATCCGCTGGCCATGATGGGCCCGGTGTTCCTCTCCAGCATCGGCTTTGCCATGATCCTGGGCGCGGCCGCCGGCATGGCGCTGGCACCGTTCGGCCACTGCGCCGGCACCGCCGCCGCCTTGCTCGGTCTGTTCCAGATGAGCGGCTCAGGCGCGCTGGTGGGCTTCATCGGCGTGCTGATGCATGATCCGCTCAGCCAGCTGGCGCTGCACATGTGGCTGCTGCTGCCCCCTCTGCTGATGCTGATGACCCGCCAGGGCCGGCGCTTGTGTTTGCAATAAATCCTGTGCTCTGATGGGCACACTCAGGGGGCCTTGGGCCCCCTTCTCTATTTGGCAGGCAAGGGTTTGCCTGCACCCCGTGACACAGCTACCCGTGGAGAAAACCGGATGAGCCACACAATCAATGCCGCCCTGGTGGGCTACGGCTTTGCAGGCCAAACCTTTCACGCCCCGTTTCTGACCAGCACGCCCGGGCTCTCCCTCGGCTGGGTGGTGAGCCGCGATGCCGCCAAGGTGCAGAGCGATCTGCCCGGCTGCCGGGTCGGTTCGCTGGCCGAGGTGCTGGCGGACCCGTCGGTCGATCTGGTGGTGATCGCCACCCCCAACGACACCCATGCCCCCATCGCCCGCGAGGCCCTGCTGGCCGGCAAGCACGTGGTGATCGACAAGCCGTTCGCCCTGGATCTGGCCGAGGCGAAGGCGCTGGTCGAGCTGGCGGAAAAGCAGCAGCGGCTGCTCAGCATCTTCCACAACCGGCGCTGGGACGGTGACTTTCTCACCGTGCGCCGCCTGCTGGCGGAAGGAGCGCTCGGTCAGGTTGCCCAGTTCGAATCCCACTTCGATCGCTATCGTCCCGAGGTGCGCCAGCGCTGGCGCGAGGCGGGCGGTCCGGGCTCTGGCCTCTGGTTCGATCTCGGCCCCCACATCCTCGATCAGTCGCTCCAGCTGTTCGGTCAGCCGGACTGGCTGCAGGCGGATCTGGCTCAGCAGCGCCCCGCTGCCCTGGCGGATGACTACTTCCACGTGGTGCTCGGCTATGGCGAGATGCGGGTCGTGCTGCACGGCAGCTGCCTGGTGTCGGCCACCATGCCGCGGTTTGTCATCCACGGTAGCGAGGGCTCCTTCATCAAGTTCGGCATGGATGTGCAGGAGGAGCAGCTCAAGCTCGGCAAGCGGCCGCCGGCGGCAGACTGGGGAGTGGACAACGAACCCGGCCAGCTCAGCCGGATCCGCGATGGTCAGCTGCAGCAGCAGAGCGTGGCTGGCGAAGCGGGGGACTACGGCGCCTACTATCGCGGTGTCTGCGCCGCCATTCGTGGGGAAGGCGACAACCCGGTACCGGCCGGCGAGGCACTGGCGGTGATGGCGCTGCTGGACCTGGCCCGCGACAGCGCCCGCGAGGGGAAACGACTGGCTTGTCAGATCCTGTCTGACTGAGGCGCTGTCCGCACGCGGTTGCCGGCACAATGCAATAGCCGTTTATTGCCAGCAACCACGGGGCCTGTGGCGTTTTATTGTACAAAACTGCGCCATTTACAGTGTTTTGTATTAATGTTTGTCGTTGTAGTAGTTCTTTTCATCCAGCCAACGAGAAAATATCATTGTGATACTCGTTTTCATTGGGCGCGTATGGGGATATATTTCGCGCGCCTCTTGGCTCCCGGCATATGGGTTTTTCACCGGGTGAAAGGACGCACTGTGATGGTTGTACCAACCATCTCTCCATATTTTTCTGAGGGTATGCACATGAACAAAGTACTGGTAGCCGGTATCCTGGGTCTGATGTTGACCGCTTGTGGTCAGAAAGAAGAAGCCGCCGCTCCGGCTGCTACTCCGGCCGCCGACGTTGCTGCAACTGTTGAGAAAGCCGCTAGCGAAGCCACCTCTACCGTAGAGAAGGCTGCTTCCGAAGCGACTGCAACCGTTGAGAAGGCTGCCGCTGACGTAGCCACCAAGGCAGAAGCCGCAGTGAGCGATGCCAAGGCCAACTAAGCCTGCACCTCATCTGAAGAACGGGCCCGAAGGTAACTTCGGGCCCGTTTTTTTATGCCCGTTCCCCGCCTTTGACGGGATTATTGCCGGCCCGAGAACCGGCTAGAGTGCCGGGTTGAGGCGCGCGGTGAGGATATGATCCTCCCAGCGGCCATTGATCATCAGGTAGTCTTTGGCGTACCCCTCCCGCTCGAAGCCGAGCCGCTCGAGCAGGGCGCCGCTGCGCTGATTCGACGGCATGTAGCCGGCCATGATGCGGTGCAGGCCGTGTTCCCGGAACAGGTAGTCGATGCCGGTCTCGACGATTTCCTGCATCAGCCCCTGTCCCTGGTGGGCCTGGTCGATGGCGTAACCCAGATGGCAGGCCTTGAAGGCGCCCATCAGGATGTTGGTGAAGTTGCAGGTGGCGATCACCTGCTCACCATGGGGATCGAGCGCCACCAGATGTACCCCGCTGCCATTGAAGAACTGGCCATAGCTGTCGCGCAGCCGGCCGTGCCAGTGGCTGAGGGTGTAGAAGTTCTCGTCCCGGCTGGGCTCCCAGGGGGCGAGGTGGGCGCGGTTGCGCAGATAGAAATCCAGCATCAGATCGGCCCGTTCGGGGGGCAGTATGGTGAGCTGGCAGCGGGCCGTGCACAGGTGTGGCAGCGCCATCAGTGATCCCTCTGCCTGAGCCACTCATCGCGCAGCAGGCTGTAGTGAACGTGATCCACGATGCGGTCGGCCAGCCGCTCGGCACGGCGGGTGATCCCCTCTTGCTGCATGCCGAGGCGCTCGCAGACGGCCCGGCTGGGCTCGTTGTCGGTGGCGGCGCTGATCTCCACCTTCTCCATCCCCATCTCCTCGAAGGCGTGATGGATCAGGGCCTGGCAGGCGCGGGTGATGATGCCGTTGCCCTGCCAGCGCTCGGCCAGCCAGTAGCCGATGCTGACCTTGGCCAGCGCCCGGTCGATCTGGTTGTAACCGATGACGCCGACCACTTCCCCCTGATACTCGATGGCGGTGGTCAGCCCCTCGCCGCGGGCAAACTTCTCGATGGCGTGGCGGATGAAGGTGGCGCTGTCGGCGGGCTGCTGAATGTAGGGCGGCCAGGGCAGCCACTGGGTCAGGTAGTCACGGTTTTCCCGACACAGAGCAAAGAGTTCGCTGGCCATGTCGGGCTGCAGGAACAGCAGCGCCAGCTCGTCGTCCAGTTGCCATGAAAACATCCGTACCTCCCCTCCAGTCAGGGCCCGAAGCGGGCCGCCAAACCGCCAATGTAGCCAATCAACCCCTTGTACGCCAAGGGTTTTCCATCTGTTCTTGCGCCTCGCCATCCCCATATGGAGGGGCGATTGGCGGCAGTCAGAAAGTGCCTGGCCATTGTTCGGCTTTTTTTGGTGTTATTCGCCATTTTGATCTCTTCTCACGCTACCAAACAGGAGCAACAGCAGATCCTGCTATGGGTTTGTGCTGCTCTGTCACATATGACAGGCAGCAATCTTGAACGTGCCAACTAGTGTAGGAGCGCCGGGCAACGGACCCGACGTGTAATCTTCATCGACTTAAGGAAAAGACGGATGAACAAAGTCTATTTGGCCGTGGTATTGGCCTGCTGGGGAAGCGCAGCGCTGGCTGCAGAACAGGTGGATGTGCATCAGGTAGCGGGCATTCAGGGGGCGCCGAGCGGTGCTGCCGGGGTGAGTGCGCTGGCAGGGGATGGCGAGTTTCGTCAGGTGCGGGCGGTCAAGCTGCCCAACGGTCAGCAGCGGGTGCGTTATGAGCAGACCTGGCACGGCATCCCGGTCTGGGGTCAGGTGCTGGTGGCCGAGCAGTCCCTCGGCGGGCAGATAAGCCAGGTCTCCGGCCAGATCCTGCGCCAGATCGATGCCGACGTGGCCAGCCCGACCGCCGCCCTGTCGCCGGCCGATGCCGCCAGCAAGGCGCGGGCCGGGGCCAAGGGCAGCAACGAGCGGGTCAAGCTGTTCGTGATGCAGGATGAGGCAGGTCAGGCCCGCCTGGTCTATCTGGTCTCCTGGTTGGCGGCGAGCAACGAGCCAAGCCGCCCCTTCGTGGTGATCGATGCCCAGAACGGCAGCGAGCTCAAGCGCTGGGAAGGGATCAATCACAAGGACGCCACCGGCCCGGGTGGTAACGTCAAGACCGGCAAGTATTTCTACGGCGCCGACTTCGGCCCGCTGCTGGTGGACGACAACTGCCGGATGACCAGCCCGAACGTGGACACCCTCAACATGAATCACGCCACCACGGGCGGCGCCATTCATCAGTTCACCTGCCCGGAGAACACGGTCAAGGAGATCAACGGCGCCTACTCGCCGCTCAATGACGCCCACTACTTCGGCAACGTGGTGTTCGACATGTACCGCAACTGGTACAACACGGCGCCGCTGACCTTCAAGCTGAAGATGCGGGTGCACTATAGCCGCAACTACGAGAATGCCTTCTGGGACGGCAGCCAGATGACCTTCGGCGACGGCGCCACCACCTTCTACCCGCTGGTGAGCCTGGACGTGGCGGCCCACGAGGTGAGCCACGGCTTTACCGAGCAGAACTCCGGGCTGGTCTACTCCGGTCAGTCGGGCGGCATCAACGAGGCCTTCTCCGACATGGCGGGGGAAGCGGCCGAGAACTTCATGAAGGGCAGCAACGACTGGCTGGTGGGCGCCCAGATCTTCAAGGGCAACGGCTCGCTGCGCTACTTCGAGGATCCGACCCGGGACGGCAGCTCCATCGGCCATGCCAGCGACTACTACGATGGCATCGATGTGCACCACAGCTCAGGTGTCTACAACCGCGCCTTCTACCTGCTGGCCAACACCAGCGGCTGGAACACCCGCAAGGCCTTTGAAGTGTTCGTGCTGGCCAACCGCCTCTACTGGGGCGCCAACACCACCTTCGATCAGGGCGCCTGCGGCGTGACCAAGGCCGCCACCGATCTGGGCTACAGCGTGACCGACGTGGCGGCGGCCTTCACCACTGTGGGGGTCAATGCCTCCTGTGGCGGTACCACGCCGCAGCCGGGTAGCGTGCTGCAAAACGGGGTGCCGGTGAGCGGTCTCTCCGCTGCCAAGGGTGGCAAGCTGAACTTCACCATCGACGTGCCGGCCGGCAAGAGCCAGCTGGTGATCGCCAGCAGTGGCGGTACCGGCGATGCGGATCTGTATGTGAAGTTCGGCAGCGTGCCGACCAGCAGCAGCTATGACTGCCGCCCCTACAAGAGCGGCAACGCCGAGACCTGCACCCTGAACTCGCCCAAGGCGGGGACCTGGAACGTGCAGCTGAGCGCCTACAGCGCCTTCTCTGGGGTGACCCTCAAGGCCAGTTACTGAGCCTGAGCCACTGCAAATAGAGAGGGAGCGCCGGACTTGTCCGGCGCTTTTTTTATGCGGATTTGCCCGCCCAGCGCCGGGCCAGGGTACGGGCGGCCTCCAGTACCCGCTCCTTGGCGGGATTGGGCCGTTTTCCACTGCGCCAGGCCATCATCACATCCCAGTGATCCGGCGGCAGATCCACCACGTCCAGTTGCACCAGCCGGCCGAACTCCAGATCCCGGGCGATGGCGAGCGCCGGCATCAGGGTGATGAAGCCGTGCTCCAGCGCCAGCTCCCGCGCCGCGCTGGCGGGCTGGATGGCGTGCAGCGGGCTCGCCACCTGGCGCAGCAGGCGCAACTGCAGGATCAGCTCGTCGCAGCCGGTACCCCACTGCTGGGGGGCCAGCCGCTCGTTGGCGATGTCCTGCAGGGTCAGCCCCTGCCGCCCGGCCAGCGGATGGGTGGCACAGGCCACCGCTATGATGGGGGAGCGATAGAGCAACTCGAGTTGGATGCCGGCGATGGCCGGGCACTTGAGGATGAAGCCGACGTCGGTCTCGCCGGTCAGCAGCTCCTGCATGATGATGCCGGAGTGATCCGTGTTGCAGCGGATCTCGAAGGTCTCGTCGACCAGTGCCAGCAGCAGGGGGCCGAACACCACGGTCGTCAGGGAGGGCAGGCAGGCGAGCCGGATGCGCGGCAGCGCCGGCGCTCCCTGCATCGCCAAGCGACCCCCTTCCAGCGCACTCAGTGCCGCACTCGCGGCGGGCAGGAACTGCTCGCAGGCCGGGGTGGGGGTGGCGCCGCGCCGGTGGCGACGAAACAGGGGCTGGCCCAGATCCTGTTCCAGCACGGCGATCCGCTGGCTCACCATGGGTTGTGACCAGCCGCGCACGGCGGCCGCCTTGCTGAAGCTGCCGCGATTGACCACATCCAGCAGCAATTGCAGATCGTCGAGGGTCATAGCCATAACATAATCCAATATAAAATATAGCCAGTTGTCGGCTACCACTATATCTGGCGTCCTTCCAGAATAGCAGTATCAATCGTTGTGCTTTGGCATATTGCCATATCGGTTCAGGGGCTTGTTGCACCTTGAGCCCGTTTGGTGACGGCGTCATTCGGGCGATGAGACGAATTAATCGGAATGTCATCAGAAAGCAGGGGACGGGTAGTCATGGTGGAGCGGGCGAGGCGGTTGGGGCGGTGGTTTTTGGCGTTGGATTCCCTGTTGGTGATCCTGGGGTTCTTCGTGGTGATGCCCATGATCAGCCTGCGCTTCGTGGATCAACTCGGCTGGGCGGCCGGGGTGGTGGGGCTGGCGCTGGGATTGCGCCAGCTGACCCAGCAGGGGCTGGGCATTCTGGGCGGCTCGCTGGCGGACAAGTTCGGCGCGCGGCCACTCATCGTGGGTGGCATGCTGCTGCGGGCGGCGGGGTTTGCCAGCCTGGCCTACGCCCAGAGCGGGCTGGAGCTGATCCTCTCCTGCGTCATCTCGGGACTGGGAGGCTGTCTGTTCGATCCGCCTCGCGCCGCGCTGGTGATCAAATTCACCCGGCCCCGTCAGCGGGGGCGCTACATCTCCTTGTTGATGATGCTGGAGAGCGCCGGCGCCGTGGTGGGGGCCCTGCTCGGCAGCTGGCTGCTCAACTTCGACTTCGAATATGTCTGCCTGCTGGGGGCCGGCCTGTTTGTCTGCGCCGCCCTGTGCAACCTGCTGATCCTGCCTGCCTACAAACTCTCGGTGCGACCGACCCCGATCCGCGCCGGTCTCGGCCAGGTGCTGGCCGACAAGGCGTTCTGCCGGCTGGTACTGATCCTGAGCGGCTACTACGCGCTCTGGGTCCAGGTGATGCTGATCTTCCCCATCCTGGTCAAGCAGATGGCGGGCACCACCACGGCGGTGGGCTGGATGTATACCCTGGAGACCGCCATCTCGCTGGCGCTGCTCTATCCGCTGGCGCGCTATGGCGAGCGCCACTTCAAGCTGGAGAGCCGCTTGATGGCCGGGGTGCTGCTGATGACCACCGGCATCGGGCTGGTGGCCTTTGCCAACACCCTGCCTGCGGTATTCATGCTGCTGGCCTGCTTCTATCTGGGGATCGTCATCGCCGAACCGGCGCGGGAGACGCTGATGACCAAGCTCGCACAACCGGGAGCACGCGGCAGCTACATGGGCTTCAGCCGGCTGGGGCTGGCGCTGGGGGGCATGACGGGTTACGTGGGGGGCGGCGCGCTGCATGACTACGCCATGCTGCAGGGTCAGCCCTGGTTACCCTGGTTGGTGCTGGGCACGGTGGGGGTGACGACCTTGCTGCTGCTGGTGAACTGCTTTCACCGCGAGCCGAGTCTGGCGCGGGTTGACATCTGACGGGCAATAAAAAACCGGCCGCTGGGCGGCCGGTAAAAAATACAGTAGGCAATTCAGGGAAGACTTAGAAGTTGTACTGCAGGGCCACGGCGACCACGTCGTCGGTGTTCTTGCCCAGCGAGTTGGTGTGGGATTTATCGCCGTTGTTGTCCAGCAGGTTGATCTTGTAATCAACGTAGGCGTTGAAGTTGTCGGTGAAGTTGTACCAGGCACCGATGGAGACGTACTCGGTGGCGGTGTCATCGATGCCGTGGGCGCTGTCCTTCACGTCGGTACGCAGGTAGGCCAGGGACGGCTTGAACTTGCCAAAGGCGTACTGGGCGACGGCTTCGTAGCCATCCATCTTCTCGGCATAGCCGTTGTAGTGGGAAGTACTGACGTACATGTGGTCTTCACCGTGGGAGTAGGTGGCAGCCAGGTAGAGGTCGCCGACGGCGTACTTGGCACCGACGCCGTACAGCTTGGCGTCGCGGTCACCACCGAAGTCGGCGTTGGCGGCCTGCTCGTCGGTCTTGCCAGCCTGGTTGTAGGCGGTACCCAGGCTCAGGCCCATGTCGAAGTCATAGTTGGCGGACACGGCGAAGCCTTCAGCGGAACCCTTCGGATTCCAGGTGCTGTTGGCGCCAGTCAGGTTGGAGCGATCGGCATTCTGCGGATCGTTGTTGCCGGTGAACTGGGCACCCAGGGTCAGGCCCTGATAGGTGTAGATGTACTGGGCCAGGCCGTTGGTACGACCGGTACCGAACACTTCGGTGTCCTTGCCCAGACCGTCACCACCCCACTCTGGCAGCACGTCGGTGTAGTTGTTCACGGCTTTGGTGAACAGACCATCCTGACGGCCGTAGCTGAAGGCACCGAAACGATCGTGCTTGATGCCGGCGTAGGCATAACGCAGCTCGTCGTTGTCGGAGCCGGAGACCGGCAGGTTGTATTCAGCGAAGCCGAACGCGGTCAGCTCGTTGTCGATCTTAGTTTCGCCGGCAACGTGCAGACGCAGGTAGCTCTGGTCACCTTCAGAACCGTTGTCATCAGTGCCGTAGTACATGCCTTGAGCGCGACCACCGATGTCGAGTTTGGTGTCGTTCTGGTTGTAGACGGTAGCGGCTTGCGCACCACCGGCCAGCAGCACGCTGGAGATGGCCATGGTCAATGCTGTCTTTTTCATTGTTCGTTCCTCTGGTGTAAACACTGTCGGACCTGTGCTCGGCCCTGTTGATCGGTTTCTGTTCCGATGCCCCAGAGTAGATCTGCGAACCTTGATAGAAACTGAAGCGCACAAGGATTAATTAATGATTTGACCTGAAAAGCAGGCATAAAAAACGGCCCGAACAGGGCCGTTTGCGTGTTTGTGGAATTAAATGCTGGTTAGAGCATCATGCCACCGAAGAAGAAGCCCAGCGCCACGGCGATGGCGATGGTGGCAACACCCGGTACGAAGAAGGGGTGATTGAATACCGCCTTGCCGATACGGGTGGAGCCGGTGTCATCCATTTCGACCGCGGCCAGCAGGGTCGGGTAGGTCGGCAGCACGAACAGGGCGCTCACGGCGGCGAAGGAGGCGATGGCGGTCAGCGGGCTGACACCCAGTGCCAGAGCGGCCGGCATCAGGGCCTTGGTGGTGGCGCCTTGTGAGTAGAGCAGCATGGCGGCGAAGAACAGCACCACGGCCAGCAGCCAGGAGTACTGATTGAGCAGGTCGCCGGCGATCAGCTGGATGGTGTCCATGTTGCCTTTCACGAAGACGTTACCCAGCCAGGCCACACCCAGTACGCAGATACAGGCGGACATGCCGGACTTGAAGGTCGGCATGTTGGTGACCTGGGTGGCGTCCAGCTTGCAGACCAGGGTCATGATGGTGGCCGCGGCCAGCATGATGCCCATGATGGCGCCATCACGGGGGATCGGCGGGTTGGCGATCAGGCCCACTTTACCGGAGATGGCGGTGGCGTAGGCCATCACGGCCACGATGGCGGCGATGAAGATCCAGACCGACACCTTGGCGTAAGGCTTGAGCTCCAGCTTGGTGGTGCCGCGCAGCTTGATCAGCCCCTTGGCCTTGCGCTCCAGGTAGACTTCGTCCTGGTCGAGCGGCTTGCCCAGCATGTTGGCGACGAAGGCACCGAGGATGCAGGCGATGAAGGTGGAGGGGATGCAGATGGCCAGCAGAGTCAGGTAATCCACGCCAAACGGCTCAAGCATGCCGGAGAAGGCAACCACGGCCGCGGAGATGGGCGAGGCGGTGATGGCGATCTGGGAGGCGATGACGGCGATGGAGAGCGGACGGGACGGACGAATGCCCTGTTCTTTGGCCACTTCGGCGATCACCGGCAGGGTGGAGAAGGCGGTGTGACCGGTACCGGCCAGCATGGTCATCAGATAGGTGACGACCGGTGCGGCGAAGGTGATGTATTTGGGGTTCTTGCGCAGGGCTTTCTCGGCCAGGGAGACCAGATAGTCCATGCCACCGGCCAGTTGCATACAGGCAATGGCACAGATGACGGACGCGATGATCATGATCACGTCCCAGGGGATGTAGGTGACCAGCTGGTCGCTGGGAATTGGCATCCCCAGACCCCAGGTCAGTACCAGTACCCCCAAACCACCGGCAAAGCCGATGCCGATGCTGCCTATCCGGGCCCCCAGATAGATAGCGGCGAGCACGACAAGTAACTCGATTCCAATCATAGCGAACACTCCATTTTCCAGTTTTTTTAGGTTTTATTTGGCAGAAAAGCCAATTCCCGATGGGGCTGGGCAAGACCTATCGGGAACTGACTTTATGGGCCGGGATAAACCCGGCCCATTTGCTCGCTTATACGGTGGCTTCGCGGGTATAACGCTTGGCTTTGTATTGCGGGTTCATCAGGTTCTCGATGGAGAGAATTTCATCCAGCTGCTCGGCGGTCAGCAGGCCGCGCTCCAGCACGACTTCACGGACGTTCTTGCCGGTCTGAGCACAGATCTTGCCGACAATGTCGCCTTCGTGGTGGCCGATGAAGGGGTTCAGGTAGGTCACGATGCCGATGGAGTTCAGCACGTGGTTCATGCAGATTTCCGGGTTGGCGGTGATGCCTTCCACGCACTTCTCGCGCAGGGAGATGCAGGCTTTTTCCATCAGGCTCAGGGATTCGAACATCGCCTGACCGATCACCGGCTCCATGACGTTCAGCTGCAGCTGACCGGCTTCGGCGGCGAAGGTGATGGTGACGTCGTTGCCGAATACCTTGAAGCAGGACTGGTTGACCACTTCCGGAATGACCGGGTTGACCTTGGCCGGCATGATGGAGGAGCCAGCCTGCATTTCCGGCAGGTTGATCTCTTTAAGTGCGGTACGTGGGCCGGAGGAGAGCAGACGCAGGTCGTTACAGATCTTGGAGAGCTTCATCGCCATGCGCTTGATGGCGCCGTGCAGCATCACGTAGGCGCCGCAGTCGGAGGTCGCTTCGATCAGATCTTCAGCCGGGACATAGGCACGACCGGTGATCTCGGCCAGGCGCTTGATGGCCAGGGCGGAGTACTCGGGCGGGGTGTTCAGGCCGGTACCGATGGCGGTGGCGCCCAGGTTCACTTCCAGCAGCAGTTCCTGGCAACGCTTGATGGACTTGATCTCTTCGCGCAGGGTGACGGCGAAGGCGTGGAACTCCTGACCCAGGGTCATCGGCACCGCATCTTGCAGCTGGGTACGACCCATCTTCAGGATGCCCTTGAACTCGGCGGCCTTGGCATCGAAGGCGGCGATCAGTGCTTCCAGGGCGTGCAGGGTGGTGTCGGTGCTGTTGACCACGGCCACGCGGAAGCCGGTGGGGTAGGCATCGTTGGTGGACTGGCACTTGTTGACGTGGTCATTGGGGTTGATGACGTCGTAGCGACCCTTGGCCAGGCCCATGATTTCAAGGGCGATGTTGGCCAGTACTTCGTTGGTGTTCATGTTGACGGAGGTGCCGGCACCACCCTGGTAAACGTCGACCGGGAACTGGTCGAAGCATTTGCCGGTGTTCAGCATCAGGTCGCAGGCTTCTACGATCTTGTCAGCAATTTCAGGACGGATGGTACCCAGTTCGCCGTTCGCCAGGGCGGCGGCCTTCTTGGTCAGTACCATGCCGCGGACGAATTCCGGAACGTCAGAAATCTTCTGAGTGCTGATCTTGAAGTTCTCAACGGCGCGCAGGGTATGCACACCGTAGTAGAGATCGTTGGAAACTTCTTTGGTGCCCAGCAGGTCTTCTTCAATGCGGACGTTCTTGATGTCGCTCATTGTAATGCCTCAGAAATCAGATAAATGGAAACGATCCTCACCGAGTGGTCGCGAGTTCCTTACGCACGGTTCATCCTGAAGCACCACACATCGAGTGGGGCGGTTGGGGGCTTTTTTGCCCCCTTAATTACTGGCGTCGATATTACCCCAATTGAGGTATCTGATATTAGACCTGGATCACTAAATTTGAGACAACCTCAAATAACTTGTGGTCATTAAACAGATAATGCAATCAACCGATTTACTTTGACAGAACAATGACTTCAATCACAGTCTGGCAGGCCGGTTTTTCTGCGGATCCGGCGCCCCGTCACCCTGTGGACTTGAAAAATGCGCGTCACCCCCCATTTTAATCAACAGGAACCGATACCATGGCGGGTTGGCAACGGCATCAACGGTTGTGGCACTTCGCCAGCGGTTCATTCACATTCATCCGCACTGAGGTTGTTATGGGCAAGTTGTTTCTATTGTTGGTCGGTCTGGTGGTGCTTGAGCTCACCGTGATGATCGAGGTCGGCTCCGTGATCGGTGCCTTGCCGACCGTCGGCTTGCTCATTCTGACGGCGGTGCTGGGCTCCTCGCTGGTGCGCAGCGAAGGGATCAAGACTCTGTTCAACGCGCAGCAGAAGATGCAGCAGGGGGAGATGCCGGGGCGTGAGGTGATGGGGGGCATGATGCTGGCGCTGGCCGGTCTGCTGCTGATCATCCCGGGTTTCGTGACCGACTTCTTCGGCATCCTGTTGCTGCAGCCCTGGCTGCGCAACAAGCTGGCCGACAAGCTGATCGGCAGCAACCAGTTCAAGATGCAGATGGGCGGTTTTCAGGCCCGTCAGCAGCCGTTTGACGAGGTGCCGGGCAATGACCAGCCGGGTCAAGCTCCGCGCAGCGGCACCACCATCGAAGGGGAGTTCGAGCGCAAGGAGTAACTGCTGCGCTTACTTCCCAGCCATCAGGGCCTGCCCTGATGGCACAACTGCTCGAAGCGGTGGCGGGCATACCACCAGGCCAGGGTGCCCGCCGCCAGATTGGCCACGAGAATGCCCAGATAGATCCCCTGCTCCCCTCCCAGTTTCGCCCCCAGCCAGGCCCCTGGCAGCAAGAAGACAAACAGCCGCAACCCGTTGAACAGGAAGGAGACGCTGGAAGCCCTCACGCCATTCAAGGCGGACGCGAGCAGCATCACCATGCCCTGAAAGCCGTAACCGATGGGCACCAGGTGCAGATAGAGCACGATGAGGCGCACCACCTGCGGATGACTGCTGAACAGCTCGGCGATGAAGGGAGCCAGCAGCCAGGTCAGTCCGTATACCGCCAGCTGGAACAGCAGGGCAAAGCGCATGCAAAACTGCAGCGCCGCCTTGGCACGGGCCGGGTTGCCCGCCCCGCAGTTCTGCGAGATGAAGGGGGCCAGCACGGAGGAGAGCGCCATCATCACGATAAGCAGCAGGGCCTCCATTCTCGATGCGGCGCCGTAGGCGGCCACCACTTCCGTCCCCAACCCGGCGAAGATGGTCATCAGCACGGCGTTGGCCAGTGGATTGAGCATGTTGGTGAAGGAGGCGGGCACCGCCACGTGCAGCAGGGCGCGCCAGTGGGCCAGCAACTGCGGACGCGGGGAGAGGCGCCAGCGCAGCAGTCCTTCCCGGTGGCGCAATATATAGAGGCTGACCAGCATGGCCATCAACCAGGAGAGGGAGGTGGCGATGGCGGCGCCGCGGATCCCCCATGCGGGGAAGGGGCCTATGCCGAAGATGAGCAGGGGATCCAGCACGCCGTTGACCAGCCCGGCCACCGTCATCACCAGGCTGGGGGTCTTGGTATCGCCGGTAGCCCGGATGGCGGCATTGCCCACCATGGGCAGCACCAGCATGGGGACGGTCAGATACCAGATCAGCATGTAGTCGTAGATGAGGGCGATCAGCTCATCGCTGGCGCCGAGCAACCGGAACAGCGGGTGTATGGTCAGCGCCCCCGCCAGGGCGATGAGGGTGACCAGCAGCACGGCCAGAAACAGGTTGTCGGTGGTGATGCGGGCGGCTTCATCATGCTTGCCCTGGCCGAGCGCATGACCCATCACCGCAGAGAGGCCGGCCCCCAGTCCCATCGCCAGCGAGGTGACCACGAAGGTCACCGGAAAGGTGAAGCTGATGGCGGCCAGCGCCTGGGTGCCCAGCATGCCGATGAAGAAGGTGTCGACCAGGTTGAAGGCGAGAATGGCGACGATGCCGAGGATCATCGGACCCGTCATGCGCAGCAATACGGACGTCATGGGGGCAGTCAGCAGGGGATTGGGTCGGGTCACGGGCTCGTCTCTGTACGTCTGGCGGAGTTCTGGCTGCGGGCAGCACAAACCGGTTTCCTGACCGGGACTTCGGGAGATCCATCGAAGACGTTCATAGTACGTGAAAATATTTTTTTTGTATTTGCCCTTGAAGGGTTAACAAACGTGCCCCACATCGGAGACATATCTAATTTGGCCAGGAATGGCCATTCCTCAAAGCAACACAGAGACTCATTTTGGGAGAGTTATCGATGAAAATTCGTCCACTGCACGACCGCGTCATCATCAAGCGCATCGAAGCTGAAGCCAAATCCGCTGGCGGCATTGTCTTGACTGGTACTGCGGCCCAGAAGTCCACCCGTGGTGAAGTTCTTGCCGTGGGGACTGGCCGAATTCTGGATAATGGCGATGTCAAAGCCCTCGCCGTCAAGGTTGGTGACAAGGTGATCTTCAACGAAGGCTACGGTGTGAAGACCGAGAAGCTGGATGGTCAGGACGTACTGATCCTGTCTGAAACCGACATCCTGGCGATTGTCGAAGAGTAATCCACCCTTTCCCCCTGCGAATTGATTGAAGGATTGAAGAAATGGCAGCTAAAGAAGTCAAGTTTGGCAACGAAGCACGCAGCAAGATGCTGGAAGGCGTAAACATCCTGGCCGATGCCGTCAAGGTGACCCTGGGCCCGAAAGGCCGCAACGTGGTACTGGACAAGTCCTTCGGCGCGCCGACCATCACCAAGGACGGCGTCTCCGTTGCCCGTGAAATCGAGCTGGAAGACAAGTTCATGAACATGGGCGCCCAGATGGTCAAGGAAGTTGCTTCCAAGGCCAACGACGCCGCCGGTGACGGTACCACTACCGCTACCGTACTGGCTCAAGCCATCGTCAACGAAGGCCTGAAGGCCGTTGCCGCCGGCATGAACCCGATGGATCTGAAGCGCGGTATCGACAAGGCCGTAGTGGCCGCCGTTGCCGAGCTGCAAGCGCTGTCCCAGCCGTGTGCTGACAACAATGCCATCGCTCAGGTCGGCACCATCTCCGCCAACTCCGACGAGAAAGTGGGCAAGCTGATTGCCGAAGCCATGGACAAAGTCGGTCGTGACGGCGTCATCACCGTTGAAGACGGTCAGGGTCTGGACGACGAGCTGGCCGTGGTAGAAGGCATGCAGTTCGATCGTGGCTACCTCTCCCCGTACTTCGTCAACAAGCCGGAAACCGGTGCCGTTGAGCTGGACGATCCCTTCATCCTGCTGGTCGACAAGAAAGTCTCCAACATCCGTGAAATGCTGCCGGTGCTGGAAGGCGTAGCCAAAGCGGGCAAGCCGCTGATCATCGTGGCCGAAGACGTGGAAGGCGAAGCGCTGGCGACCCTGGTGGTCAACACCATGCGTGGCATCGTGAAAGTCGCGGCCGTCAAGGCACCTGGCTTCGGTGACCGTCGCAAAGCCATGCTGCAGGATATCGCCATCCTGACCGGTGGTACCGTGATCTCCGAAGAAGTGGGCATGGAGCTGGAAAAAGCGACCCTGGAAGACCTGGGCCGTGCCAAGCGCATCGTCATCACCAAAGAGAACACCACCATCATCGATGGCGTGGGTGATGCATCCCTGATCGAGAGCCGTGTGGCCCAGATCCGTCAGCAGATCGAAGAGACCTCTTCCGATTACGACCGCGAGAAGCTGCAAGAGCGCGTAGCCAAACTGGCTGGCGGTGTTGCGGTGATCAAGGTTGGCGCTGCCACCGAAGTCGAGATGAAAGAGAAGAAAGCCCGGGTTGACGACGCCCTGCACGCGACTCGCGCCGCAGTAGAAGAGGGTGTGGTTGCCGGTGGTGGTGTTGCACTGGTACGCGTGGCCGCCAAACTGGCTGGCCTGCGTGGCGACAACGAAGACCAGAACGTGGGTATCAAGGTCGCTCTGCGCGCCATGGAAGCCCCGTTGCGCCAGATCGTCATCAACGCTGGTGAAGAGGCCTCCGTCATCGCCAACGCGGTGAAGAACGGTGAAGGTAACTTCGGTTACAACGCCTACACCGAACAGTACGGTGACATGCTGGCCATGGGTATCCTGGATCCGACCAAGGTGACCCGTTCTGCCCTGCAGTTCGCCTCTTCCATCGCCGGCCTGATGATCACCACCGAGTGCATGATCTCCGAGCTGCCGAAGAAAGATGCCCCTGCCATGCCTGACATGGGCGGCATGGGCGGCATGGGCATGATGTAATTCAGCCCTGGTTACCAAACGGCTCGCTTTTGCGGGCCGTTTTTTTTATGGCGACTAAACTGAGTCTATTGTCAGTGACTTAATCAGAGGTGAGTATGCGTGTACTGGGTTTGATTCCATTACTGTTTTCTCTGGCCATGCCGGTGATGGCACTTGAGGCGCCACAGGGGCCCGTCATTTTGAAGGTGACCGGTAATGTGCTGCCGGCCGAAGCAACGGAGGGGGTGGTCTCCTTCGATCTCGCCATGCTCAAGGCCCTGCCGCAGCATGAGATAGTGACCAGCAATCCCTGGGTCGACAAACCACACAAATATGTGGGGCCCAAGCTGGCCGATGTCTTGGCTGCCGTCGGTGCGGATGGCAAGGCGATCACCTTGACGGCCTTGAACAGTTTTCAGATCAGGATCAACTGGGATAAGGTCAGGCAATACGACCCGATTCTGGCCTGGCAAGATGACGGGGTCACCATGCGGGTACGGAATAAGGGACCGCTTTGGTTTATCCTACCGCTGGATCAGTATCCCGAGCTGAAACGCTCTGAGTTTACCGACATGATGATTTGGCAACTGAATGCCATTGATATTCAGCATTGATGTAGCGGCTTGCGGGAGTACGAGTGAAAGCAAAGACCAAGGCGTGGCCTTTACTCATCGTTCTTTACCTATCCATCCTGTTGTTTACGGGAAGCACCCTCTATTGCCTCGCGCAGATACAGAATGCGACCCGAGTGATGGAGAGGTACACCTATGACGTCTCCTGGGCCCTGATGCAGTTGCAACTGGAGTTGGGGCGCTTCCTCAACTCCGTCGAGATCTACCATTATGGCGGCATCGATCACGATACCCTGATGCTGCGCTACGACATCCTGTGGAGCCGTACCCCCATCCTGCTCAGTGGCCAGTTGCGTCAGAGCATGAAGGACAAGCAGAAGACCTTGCGGCTGGTGCAGTTGATCGAAAGCAATATCCGCGAGATGGAGCCCAATATCACCAATCTGAAGGCGGGGACACCCGATTATCAGCAGATATTGATGCGCCTGGTTCCTCTGCAGGAGCCACTCTCCTATTCTCTCGCCTCCGTGATGCAGAAGAACATCAACGTCTATTCAGGCAATGACAAGCGCTTTGGCCAACTGCGCAATGCGCTGCTGTTCATGGTGTCAGGGCTGGTGCTGTCGGTGATGTTGCTGAGCGGCTTGCTGATCCGTGAGGCCCGCCGTCATTTCAGGGCGGCGCGGATCGATCCCCTGACCGGGCTCTCTAACCGGTTGGCCTTGTTGGAGAAGATGGAGTCCTACGCCACCAAGGAGACGCCGTTTGGCTTGGTGCTGGTGGACATCAACGATTTTCGCGACATCAACAGCAAGTTCGGCTACAACACCGGTGATTTCCTGCTGCAGGAGCTGGCAAAGCGAATGCGCAGTTTGTGTGAAAACGGTGAGTGGGTGGCCCGGCTGGGCGGCGATCAGTTTGCCATGATCCAGCGTGAAAGCAGTGACCTGCGCCAGGTGAGGGAGCTGGTGGCCCGCCTGCTGCATGCACTCAAGCAGGACATCATCATCGACAACTATCCGTTCCGCCTGGAGGTGGGCATCGGTATCGCCTTCTTCCCGATGGACAGCAAGCAGACTCAAGAGCTGCTCAGCCGGGCCGAGCAGGCCTTGTTTCACAGCCGCAAGACCCATGTGCCATACGTCATCTACGACAACTCGTTGCTCAATGAAACGGCGCGCCGCAAGCATTTGGCAAGCGACATGATCATGGCGCTCGAGCACAATGCACTCGAGCTCTATTACCAGCCCATCGTCAATCTCGAGAGTGGCCGCTGCGAGGCGGTGGAAGCCTTGCTGCGCTGGCGTCACCCTGAATTGGGTTTCATTCCACCCAACGAGGTGATCCAGGTTGCCGAGGAGTTCCAGCTGGCCGAGAAGCTGGGCAGCTGGGTATTGAACACGGCCTGCGAGCAGCTCTATCAGTGGCAGCAACTGGGTTTGGTTGATTTGCAGATGTGCGTGAATATCTCGCCCGGCATGTATCAGCGCAATCTGTTGAAGCTGGTTGCCAAGGCCCTGATGGACCACCATATTCCTGCCGCCAGTCTGGTGCTGGAGGTGACGGAAGACACCACCATGCGCGAGGTGAAAAACTCCCTGCAACTGATGCAGGACCTCAATCAGCAGGGGGTACAGCTGGCACTGGATGACTTTGGTACCGGCTACTCCTCGCTCAGCTATCTGCAGAAGCTGCCGGTCAGCAAGGTGAAGATCGATCGCTCCTTCATCCAGGGGATCGATACGTCCATCGAGGCATCCGAGCTGGTCGCCAACATCTGCCGGATGGGTTCCATGCTGGGCAAGAGTCTGGTGTGTGAAGGGATAGAAACTCAGGCTCAGCTCGACGTGTTGCGCACCCTCACTGATATTCATCTCTATGGTCAGGGCTATCTGTTCAGCCGCCCAGAACAGGCGGAGAAGGTTTATCAAACACTGCTGGAGATGGAAGAGGAGTGGCTGGAGCGACGCCAACCCGACAAGGCGTATTTAATTTAGCCAAAATGGCTCATGCTTGGTCCAAGATGGCCGATAGTCTTAAAGCAGGAGGTACACCATGGATATATCTAGTTCTGCATCTGCGTCATTTGGTTCTGCATTGATGACGGCCAGCCTGGCCAAGAAACAACAGACCCAAGAAGGTGAATCTGCATTGAAACTGCTGCAAACAGCAGCTCAATCAGCACCGGTTGCACCGACATCGGCCAACGCTTCTCTGGGAAGTAACATCGATATTCGCGTCTGACCCTAACGAAAAAGCCCCCATCCAGTCGATGGGGGCTTTTTTATGTCTGCGATATCGCGATGTCTATCTTGGCTCAGACCGGAAAAGGGGCTGGCGCCTCGAAGGTCATCCGCTCGCCGCTGCGGGGGTGGCTGATGGTTAGACTGGCCGCATGCAGGTAGAGATGGGGGGCAGCCGCCAGCGCATCCGGATGGGCGTAGAGATTGTCACCCAGAATCGGGTGCCCCAGCTCCAGCATGTGGACGCGCAACTGGTGCGAGCGACCCGTGATGGGAGTCAGCTTGATCAGGCTGTTACTATTCTCTACCTTCAACTTTTCCCACAGGGTAAGAGCGTGACGGCCCTCCTCGTGGTCCACCTTCTGCTTCGGGCGGTTGGGCCAGTCGACGCAGAGCGGCAGGTCGACCTGACCCGACGCTGCCTCCGGCTCGCCCCACACCCAGGCGAGGTAGTGCTTCTCGGTCTCGCGCTCGCGAAATTGCCGACTCAGCTCCCGATGGGAATTGGGATTGAGGGGAATGACAATGACGCCAGTGGTGGACATGTCGAGGCGATGAGCCGCCGCCGCCTTGGGGTGCTGCTGTTTCACCCGATGCAGGACGCTGTCTTCATTCTCGGGGCCGCGCCCGGGGACGCTCAGCAGGCCAGTGGGCTTGTTGACCACCATGATGTCCTTGTCCTTGAACAGGATATCGAGCCAGGGTTCCAGAGGCGGTGAGTATTCAAACATAAATGTCTCGCATCAGAAGGTGGGGGCAAGCCCCCATCAGTTATGAGTAACCACAATCATAAAGGGCATGGCATCCGGCATGGGCCGGTCATGTCTCTTCAGTATCGCGTCAGTTATGGGTGACCACGATAAAGCGGATGGCATCCAGCTTGAGTTGGGTCTGATCGATCAGGTGGTGCAATTCTGCCTGCAGATTGCGCAGATAATCCAGTTCGCTGTCGCGCACGTTCGGGTTGACCGCCTTGAGCGCTTCCAGTCGATCCAGATCCTGTTGCAGGGTCTGCGCCATCTGGGCGCGGGCCTTGTCGACAATCCCGCCTTTCAGCTCTTCGGCAATGGCCTGGCCCTTGCCAATCAGACCGTGGATCACCGGTTGGGAGGCGGTGACCAGCTTGCTGCCGAGGTGGCGATTGACCGGCGTCAGCTGGCGGTTGAAGGCATCGAACGCCACTTTCTCGCCCAGATTCTGGCCGTTCTTGTCCATCAGCAGACGGATTGGTGTTGGCGGCATGAAGCGGTAGAGCTGGGGATGGGCCGCAGACTCGGCAACGAAGATCAGCTCAAGCAGGATGGAGCCGATGGGCAGCGCCTTGTTCTTGAGCAGGGCGACCGAGGTCGCACCGATCTCGGAGCCCAGGATCAGGTCGATACCGCCACGCATCATGGGGTGATCCCAGGAGAGCAGCGCCATGTCATCCCGCGACAGAGCGGTGTTGCGATCGAAGGTGATGGTCATGCCATCTTGCGGCAGGCCCGGGAAACTGGAGACCAGCATGTGATCCCCCGGGGTCAGCACCAGCGCGTTCTCGCCACGGTCATCCTGATTGACGCCGATCTCGTCGAACATCTTGAGAGCGAAGGAGATCATGCCGGTGTCGTCATCTTCGGCGGCCAGCTTGTCGACCAGCTGCTGGGCTGCGGCGCCACCGCTGGAGTGGATCTCCAGCAGGCGATCGCGACCCTGTTCCAGCCGGGCCTTGAGCGGCTCGTGGAGTTCGCGAGTCTTGACCAGCAGGGCGTCGAGGGGGGCCTGATCGCCTGTGTTGGCGGCCAGCAGCTCGAACAGCTCGTCACGTACCGCTTCGAATACCGGGCGGGCCGTCGGGCAGGTCTGCTCGAATGCATCCAGACCATCGTGATACCAGAGCTGCAGGGCGCGCTGGGCAGTTCCTTCCAGGTAGGGCACGTGGATCTCGACGGTATTCTGCTGACCGATGCGATCCAGTCGGCCGATACGCTGTTCCAGCAGATCCGGGTTGAGCGGCAGATCGAACAGCACCAGATGGCTGGCAAACTGGAAGTTGCGACCCTCTGAGCCGATCTCGGAGCAGAGCAGTACCTGAGCGCCCCCCTCTTGCTGAGCGAAATAGGCTGAGGCCTTGTCTCGCTCGAGGATAGACATCCCTTCGTGGAACACGGCACCACGGATCCCTTCACGGGTACGCAGCGCCTCTTCCAGCGCGATGGAGGTGGCTGCTTCGGAGCAGATCACCAGTACCTTCTGCTGGCGGGCAGAGAGCAACAGCTCCAACAACCATTCGACGCGCGGGTCGAACTGAGTCCAGGTGGCGTTGTCGCCTTCGAATTGCTGGAAGATCTTCTCGGGATAGAGGTAGCGCAGGGCGCGGGTCTGCAGATCGCCGCCATTGCCACCCATCATGCCCATCACCTTGATGGCGGTCTTGTACTGCTCCGGCAGCGGCATGGGGTAGACGTTGAGGTGACGCTCGGGGAAGCCCTGAATATTGGCGCGGCTGTTACGGAACAGCACCCGGCCGGTGCCATGCTGATCCAGCAGCTTGGCGACCGCCTGTTGACGGGCGGCTGCATCGCTTAAGTCCAGCCCTTTCAGCTGGCTGGCGAGGATCTGCCTGGCTTCATCGCTCAGGGTCTCGCCATCCAGCAGTTCTTGCGCCGCGCTGGCGACCTGACCGTAGGCTTGCTCCTCGGCGAGGAAGGCCTCGTAGTCGTAGAAACGCTCCGGGTCGAGCAGGCGCAGACGGGCAAAGTGGCTCTGGTGGCCCAGCTGATCCGGGGTGGCGGTCAGCAGCAGCACGCCCGGCACCTGTTCGGCCAGCGCTTCTACCATTTCGTAGGCACGGCTCGGCGCTTCCTCACTCCACTCCAGATGATGGGCTTCGTCGACGACCAGCAGATCCCACTCGGCCTCCAGCACCTGTTCGAAGCGACGACGCTTCTTGCGCAGGAAGTCGAGGCTGCAGATCACCAGCTGTTCGGTCTCGAAGGGGTTCTCCGCATCGGCGAACGCCTCGATGCAGCGCTCCTCGTCAAACAGAGAGAAGTGCAGGTTGAAGCGGCGCAGCATTTCGACCAGCCACTGGTGCTGGAGAGTCTCGGGCAGCAGAATAAGCACGCGATGGGCGCGGCCGGAGAGCAGTTGCTGGTGAATGATCATGCCCGCTTCTATGGTCTTGCCCAGACCCACCTCATCGGCCAGCAACACGCGCGGGGCGTAGCGGTGACCCACTTCATGGGCGATATAGAGCTGGTGTGGGATCAGGCTGACCCGGCCACCGGCCAGACCGCGAGTCGGGTTGCGGCGACGCTGGTGCTGGTTGATCAACGCCTCGTAGCGCAGGGTAAAGCGGGACATCCGATCGATCTGGCCGGCGAACAGGCGATCCTGCGGCTTGTTGAACTTGATGAAGTTGTTGAGAAACACTTCCTTGAGGGCAACGGGCTCATCATTGTCGGTACGCACACCGACATATATAAGCAGGCCGTCTTTCTCCTGCACTTCTTCGACCGTCATGGTCCAGTCTTCGTGACTGGTTATCTGATCGCCCACATTGAAGCTGACCCGAGTCACCGGCGCCTCTTCTTTGGCATACATGCGGTTTTCACCGGTAGCCGGAAACAACAAGGTAACCATGCGTCCTTCAACAGCAACGACAGTCCCTAACCCCAGATCCGTCTCTGTATCACTAATCCAACGCTGGCCAAGTGCAAAAGGCATTAAACTCTCCAAAGCCCAAGAGTGTGTGAATCGCAAAGGGGCGCTATGTTACCCGAAGGCGTGAGCGCGATCACCATGGATATAGAGGTGGCAGGTGTCATTCATCGGGTGGGGCGAACCGACGTGCTCACCTATGGCTAAAGATAGAGGGGTGTTGCTATATAAAGGCAGACTTGCTGAATAAGTCATCTGTTTGGGTGATTATTGAACGGTCGAACTGATTTCTCGAATTTAATTCGAAAACCCTCTTGCAAGCGTGATCCAGATCCCTATAATGCGCCTCCATCGACACGGCAAGCGGCAACGCAAACAACCGGGTCGGTAACCTCGAAAAGCCTTTGCAAATAAGGCTTGACTCGAGAAGGCGGTTGAGTAGAATGCCACTCCCGCAGCAGCCAAAAGCT
>NZ_JAPCJG010000011.1:0-117008 GCF_027707985.1 Aeromonas sp. QDB03
GATTCAAATTGTTAAAGAGCGTCACGCTTGTCGCGTTGAGGAGGCGCATATTACGCTTCTCACTTCGAAAGTCAAGCGATTGTTTTCGCTTTTCTTTCGGCGCCCACTTCGCAGGGAAGCTGGCTCATCAGGTTGGCGTGTTCCGCACGTGCTGGTAGGGGCGCATTATAGGGAGCCGCGCCGCGATGACAAGGCTTTTTTTGAAGAAAGTCACGGAAACTTCAAATTATCCAATTAGAAACAGCTTACTCAGTGTATATATACAATGTTATCCACAAACCGATGATTTCAGACCGGTTTTATCATCATTTAGGTGGATCTTCCCCTCTCAAGGGATGCCATACTGGAACGGATAATATGTCCCAAGTGGTCCATGGTAGCGCCCAGCTGGAAAGCTGGTTACCATGGAGGTGAATAGAGTGTTGCACCTTTTTTGCTTTCATTTACAAAAGGTCTTTAAAGATGAATTTATCCAAGTTTCCCGTTTATGTGCAGGCGGCCATCCTTGCTCTGGTGTTGGCGCTGGTTGGTTATCTGGTTGCCCAGGCCCTGCAATTTTCTTTGAAAGCCGAAGTGATTTTTGCTGTGGGCTTGGCCATCGGCGGTTTCGTGGTACCGCTGTTCCTGAACCGTGCACCGGCGGGTGTGGCTGAGCTGGCCTCCAGTCAGGAGACCTGCACCTTATATGTAGGCAATCTGCCATACCGTGCCAATGAGATAGCCGTGCGCGAATTGTTTGCCGAGCAGGGCCAGGTGATCTCGGTCCGCCTGATGAAGGACAAGGCCACTGGCAAGCGCAGAGGATTCGGTTTCGTGGAGATGCCCGCTGCCGATGCCGCCAAGGCGATCGCCGCACTCAATGACAAGGAGTATCAACAGCGTACCCTTAAAGTACGTGAAGCCAATGACAAGCGGGACAAAGATGAGCGAGAAGGCAGTGAAGTGGATGCCTGACCGCTGGCCGGTAATCCGTTAGAACCTGACCTCTTCGAGTGATGACAGCCCCCAAGCTTGCAAGGGGGCTGTCAGTTTCTGGGTCTGGGCATCCAGCCGGGTGCAATAGGCCTTACCCCCGACATCTTCCAGCCGTGTCGGTGTCGTTACCAAACCGGCCAGCAGGTGAGCCACCCGCTTGGCGACCGCGCTGCCGGAATCCACCAGCTGGCACGCAGGCATCAGCTGCCGTATCTCTTCATCCAGCAACGGGAAATGGGTACAACCCAGCACCAGAGTATCCGGATGCTCTTCCCCTTCCAGCCAGTCTGCCAGCACCTCCCGCAACAGCGCCATATTGACCGGCAGACCCGCCAGCTTGTGCTCGGCCTCGACGACCAGCTCGGTCGCCCCCTTGAGCAGCACCCGCTTGCCCGGCGCAAACTGGGCGATGAGCTCGTGGGTATATTCGCGGCTGACGGTACCCGGGGTTGCCAGCAAGCCGATGCAACCACTACGGGTAAGCGCGGCCGCGGGCTTGATGGCGGGTACCACGCCGACGACCGGTACAGTCATGGCCGCACGCAGGGACGGCAGAGCGATGGTGCTGGCCGTGTTGCAGGCAATCACCACCAGATCGATATCATGCTCGACCACCATGTGGCTGACCAGCCTGGTGCAGGCTTCGGTGAGGGCGGCTTCGCTCAGCTCACCATAGGGGAAGTTGGCGTTGTCGAAGCAATAGATATAGTTGTGTGCCGGCAATGCGCGGCGGATCTCGCGGTAGATGGTCAGCCCACCCATACCGGAGTCGAACACGAGAATATTGGCCACTTGAGCTCCCCTTTGCTGCAAGTCGGCGATCATACTCCCGCCGACCGCCAATAGAAAAGGCCCCACCAATGGCGGGGCCTCGCTTTTTATCTTCTCTTATATAAGCAGCGCTGCCGCTCAGAGACGGTAGTCCGCCGTCAGTTTGAACTCGGTACCTGCCGACGCATAGCCATAGGCCGGGGCGTAATCACGATCAAATAGGTTGTCGATGCGGCCACCCAGCGTGAACTGAGGCGTCACCCCATAGCTCGCCCCTAGGTTGATCAGGGTGTAGGAACCCAGCTCAACCCGCTCCGCCGGGAAGCTGCTGAAGTTCTTGTCATCCCGCTTGCCGACATAAAGCAGTTCGGTGGAGAGATCGACCGGGCCCAGTTGTACCTGAGTCAGCCAGCTGGCCTTCTGCTTGGCACGACGCAGCAGTTGCTGATCCCCATCGTTCTTGTCTTCGGCCCGGGTGTAGTCAAAGCTCAGGTCGTGCCGCAGTGGTCCGGTTTCCAGACCGAGCGCCACTTCCACACCGCGGATCTCGGCGTCGGTATTGTCCGGTCGGCAGGTTGAGGACGCGCTTTGGCAGGCAATCAGATTCTGGATCTGGTTGCGGTAGAGGTTCAGCGACCAATCCCAACCGGTGTAGCGACCGTTGAAGCCCAGCTCCAGATTCTTGCTCTCTTCCGGTTTCAGCGCGGGGTTCTCATAACCCGGATAGTAGAGATCGAGGAAGGTCGGTGCCTTGAAGGCAGTGCCATAACTCAGACGCACATTATGGTTGTCATCAAGATCCAGCCCACTGGCAGCGGACCAGGTGTTGTGGCGGCCATATTGCTTGTTGTCATCGGTACGACCAGAGAGCTCCCACAACAGGGCCTGCCAGCGGTAGCTGCCCACCACGAACAGACCCGTGTTGTCGCGATCCGGGGCATTGAATGCCTGACCATAGCTGCGTGTATCGGATTTCAGCTGCTCCTGCTGCCAGTCGGCACCACCGGTCAGGTTGAGCCCCTCGACACCACTCCAGCTATTGATCCAGGAGAAGCGGGTCAGCCCGGTGTGGATGGGCTCCGCACTGGACTCCCCTTTGCTCTCCAGCCAGCTCTTCAGCTTGTTCTCGCCGTAGCTGGCCTCCAGCCGGCTGCTCAGCGCGCCACTCTGATACTTGAGACCGCCATCGTACTGGAACGCCTGCACCCGGCTCTGATCGGCCGACTGATACGCATCATCCATTTCGGTCTGGTTGTCATAGCCCTGGGCGTTGAAGTCGGCACTCCATGCGTCGTTGAAAGCATGATTCAGTCCGAACTGGCCGTTCAAGCTGTCAAAGCCATCCCGATCCGGCTGCTGGGCATTGGCCACCACGTCGAACCCATCGGTGCGCTCGTAACCAATCATCATATTCATGTCGGTCTGCTGGCCCAGAGCCTGCACGGTACGCAGCTGGCCCTGGCCGTAGCCATTGCTGCCCACACCGCCCTTCAGGTGGGTCTCGCTGCCATTCTTGGCGGATGTCTTGGTGATGAGGTTGATGACGCCGCCGATGGCGTCCGAGCCATACACGGCCGCACGTGGGCCACGGATGTACTCGATGCGCTCGATATTGCCGAGCGGGATCTGGCTGAGATCCGGCGTACCGGCCACCATGGCCGCGATGGGGCGCCCATTCATCAGCACCAGTGAATGGTTGGAGTTGGTACCACGGATGAACAGGCTGCTCATGTGGCCTCGACCACCCAGAGTGGTGATCTGCACACCGGGCAGCGTCTTCAGCAACGCTGGCAGGCTCTGCACCTGGCGGGACTCGATCTCGGCGCGATCGATCACCACAACGGGAGCCAGTACCGAGCTGATGGGTTGCTCCACCCGATTAGCGGTGATGACCAGGGTAGGATTGACGGGGATGGTGGTCTGGGCAAAAGCCGCCGTTGGCAACAGGGCAGCCGCCAATAATTTCTTGGACATGAGAGATCCTTAAGTTCGCGTAAGCATCTACTTCGTGGCCGGTTTCTCTCGGCCCGAAATACGAACTTTGGCAGGTCTTCGGGCTGGGGGGCTGATGGCCTACGGCGACGGCTTCCCACCTGTGGCAGTGCCCTGATGTCGCTTCGTTCCCCCTTACCGCTGCGCGCCAGCTCCGGATTTTCACCGGATTCCCTATTAAGCATGATGCGCCAAAGCGCAGGGATTATAGGCAGAGCAGAGGTGGATGTATAGCCATCCAGATTTCTATTTCTTGCCACCCAGCGCAGCCAGCCGCTGCTTCGCCCCCTCCATCACCGCCTGTACCCCGGGATGGGAGAGGTGACGACCGGCCGACACCAGATAGTAGGAGAGCGTCACCTCGGTCAGGGTTGCAATCCGTTCGACACCGTAGAGTCGCGCAATCTCGTCGGCCATGGCCAGCGGCGCCGGAAAGATCCCCATCCCCGCCTTGCCGAACGACTTCATCAGGGTGGAGTCATCGAACTGGCCGACCAGATGGGGATGGATGCCCTGCTGCCGATACCAGGCCAGCAAGCTGTCATGGGTCGCCGACTTCTCCCCCGGGATCAGCAGCGGCAACCCTTCGAGGGAAGCAGGAAAACCCTGCCGCGCCCTGGCGGCCAGCTCGGGGCTGGCAAACAGCGCCAGCGGGCTGCGCCCCAGCTCGTGGTTGTAGCCGCGTACCCCGCTGTCGGGGGGGAGCGGGCGATCGATCAGCACCATGTCCAGCTTGTGGCTGGCCAGCTCGCTGAACAGCTGTTCCGCCCGCTCTTCATGGCACACCAGCCGCAGCGGGGTGGCCAGCGCCATGGCGGGCGCCAGCAGCTCGAACGCCAGGGTGCGGGGCACGGAGTCGGCGATCCCCACCTGCATGGTCAGCTCCTGGCTGGCATGGCGCAGGGTATGCTCGAGATCGGCGCCGAGCGAGAAGATGGCACCAGCCTGTTCGAGCGCCTGGCGACCGGCGGCGGTCAGGGCAAGCCGCCGCCCTACCCGGTTGAACAGCGCCACCCCGAGGGAGAGCTCCAGCTCGGCTACCTGACCGCTGACGGTCTGCGGCGTGAGGTGCAACTGCTCGGCGGCCCGCGTCACACTACCGCTGCGCGCCACGTGCCAGAAGTAATAGAGCTGTTTATAGTTGAGCATCGGGTCCCTTATCAGTTTCTACCGAACAATCATCAATCAAAATCTGATTTTATCGAAACATCTTGCACTCTAGCATGCAACCACCCTGTGAATTGCTTCCTGCGAACTCCCATGCTGGATGTTGTTGTACTCTTTTTCCTGTTTGGCCTGCTGGCCGGTCTGGTGCGCTCCGAGCTCAAGCTGCCGCCCGCGCTCTACGATACTCTCTCCCTCTTTCTGTTGCTGGCCATCGGCCTCAAAGGCGGCGTCGGCCTAGCGCAGCAATCACTGCAACCGTTATTACCGCAACTGGCACTGGTGATCCTGCTCGGCATGCTGCAGACCCTGGCCGGGTTTGCCGTGCTGCGCCTCAAGATGAACCGGGTCGATGCCGCCGCCACCGCCGCCCACTACGGCTCGGTCAGCGTGGCGACCTTTGCGGTCGGGGTGAACTGGCTCACCGAGCGCGGCATCAGCTTCGAATCCCAGCTCTCCATCTTCCTGGCGGTGATGGAGATCCCCGCCATCCTGGTCGGCATCGTGCTGGCCCAGGGAGTGAGCCGGCAGACCCGCTGGCGCCGGCTGGCCCATGAAACCTTCCTCGGCAAGGGGGTCACCCTGCTGCTGGGCGGCATGGCCATCGGCTACCTGGCCGGTCCCGACGGGATCGCTCCGCTCAAACCCCTGTTCGTCGACCTGTTCAAAGGGGCGCTGGCGCTGTTCCTGCTCGAGATGGGCCTCATCGTCGCCCGCCAATGCCAGGACCTGCGCCGCCACGGCCTGTTCCTGCTCGGCTTCGCCCTGCTGATGCCGCTCGCCTCGGCTGGCCTCGGCCTGGTGATCGGCCAGCTGATGGCGCTTTCCCTCGGTGGCCTGACCCTGCTGGCCACCCTGGCAGCCAGCGCCTCCTATATCGCCGTGCCAGCCACCATGCGCATCGCCGTGCCTCAGGCCAATCCGGGCCTGTCGCTCAGCGCCGTACTGGGGGTCACCTTCCCGTTCAACATCATGCTGGGGATCCCGCTCTACCACAGCTGGGCCCGCCACTTCACGGAGTAGCCACATGCAGACCGAGATCCGCACCCTGCTCACCGTCATCACGGAAGCGAACCTGGAACCCACCCTGCTGCGCACCCTCACCCGCGAGGGGCTGCGCGGCTACACCATTACCGATGCCAGAGGCCGCGGTGACCACGGTGAGCGCAACGCCAGCTGGAGCGAGAGCGGCAACATCCGGCTGGAGGCGATCTGCAGCCGCGAACAGGCGGAACGCCTGCTCGCCCACCTGCAGAGTCGCTACTACCCCGACTATGCCATGGTCGCCTTTTTGCAACCGGTCGAAATCGTGCGACCCGAAAAATTCTGAGCCGGCTTGCCGGCTCTTTTTGCCAACCAGAGACAAACGTTTGACTGCAAGGAGTCATAGCCATGAATACCCCTCCCCTGATCGGCCTGGTAATGGGATCCGACTCCGACTGGCCCGTGATGCAGGCCGCCGCCCGCATCCTCAAGGAGCATGGCGTCCCCTACGAGGCGCGCGTGGTCTCGGCCCACCGCACCCCGGATCTGCTGTTCGAATATGCCGCCAGCGCCCGTGAGCGTGGCCTGCGCGCCATCATCGCCGGGGCTGGCGGCGCAGCCCATCTGCCAGGCATGGTGGCCGCCAAGACCACCATTCCGGTGCTGGGTGTGCCCATCCCGACCCGTCAGCTCAAGGGGATGGACTCCCTGCTCTCCATCGTGCAGATGCCCAAGGGGGTACCGGTCGCCACCTTCGCCATCGGCGAGGCGGGCGCCGCCAACGCCGGCCTGTTTGCGGTCTCCCTGCTCTCCGTCGCGCAAGACGGCGATGCCCCACGCTACCAGCAGCAGCTCGACGGCTTTCGCGCCAACGAACGCGACCGGGTGCTGGCCCTCACGCTGGAGGACCCGGCATGATACTGCCACCCGCCACCCTCGGCATGCTGGGAGGCGGCCAGCTCGGCCGCTACTTCGTGATGGCCGCCCATCGCCTCGGCTACAAGGTGGTGGTGCTGGACCCCGATCCCGCCAGCATCGCCGGCGCGGCTGCCGATCACCATATTGTTGCCGCCTATGACGACCCGACCGCCCTGCACGATCTGGCCAGCCGCTGCGCCGCCGTCACCTGCGAGTTTGAGAACGTGCCAGCTACCGCCCTGGCGCTGCTGGAGCAGTACCAGCCGGTACGCCCGGCCGCCGGCGCCGTGCGCATCTGTCAGGATCGCCGCGAAGAGAAGGCCTTCTTGAGCAGAGCCGGCATCCCGGTCGCCCCCAACCAGACCCTGCAGCCGGGCGAGCCGCTGCCGGCGCTGCCCGCCTCCCTCTTCCCCGCCATCCTCAAGACCGCCCGCGAGGGGTACGACGGCAAAGGCCAGTGGACCATTCAGGCCGCCGACCAGCTGCCGGCAGCACTGGCCGCCAGCGGCGTACCCTGCGTGCTGGAACAGCGGCTGGCGCTGGAGGGTGAGTTTTCCCTGACCCTGGCCCGCAGCCCGAGCGGTGCCATCGGTGCCCTGCCGCTGGTGCAGAACTGGCACAGCGGCGGCATTCTGGACCAGACCCGCTCCCCGGCCAACGTACCGGCGTTGGAAGCCGACGCCAGACATATCGCCGAACAGCTGATCGCCGCCCTCGACTACGTCGGCGTGCTGACGGTGGAGTTCTTCCTGGTGGCAGGGAAACTGCTGGTCAACGAGCTGGCGCCACGCCCCCACAACTCGGGCCACCCCAGCCTCGACAACGCCGAGTGCAGCCAGTTCGAGCTGCAGGTGCGCGCCCTGTGCGATCTGCCGCTGCCGGCGCGGATCGCCGTGCGCCCCGCCATGCTGCTCAACCTGCTGGGGGATCTCTGGCAGGCCGGCACGCCAGACTGGGCCGCCCTGCTGGCACTGCCCGGCGTGCATCTGCACCTGTACGGCAAGGGGGAACCCCGCCCCGGCCGCAAGATGGGCCATGTCACCATCACCGCCGCCGACTGGCCGACGGTGGAAGAGACCTGCCACCGGGTGCGCCAGCTGTTGGGGCTACCGCCACGCTGAGCGCTTAGCCGCGCACAAAAAAAGACCCGGGCCTGGCCCGGGTCTTTTCATTGCTTGCTGCGACAGGCGGGTGATCAGGCCCGCTCCACCGATACCGGCGCCGGCAGGCGGATGGTGAGGGAGAGCACCAGCGCCACCACCAGCAACACCAGGATCAGGTTGAAGGTCGCCATGAAGCCGCCGAACAGGGAGGCCACGATGGAGCCGATGATGCTGCCCAGACCAAAGCCCAGATAGATGACGCCGTAGTTCTTGGTCAGGTTGTTGAGACCGAAGAAGTCGCTCACCAGCGAGGGGTAGACGGTGATGGTGCCGCCGAAGCTGAACGCCACGCAGGCCACCGCCACGAAGAACAGGTTGGCGTTGAGCGGCACGAACAGCAGCAGCGCCATCCCGGCCAGGGTGATCAGCTGGGCGATGGTGATGACCCGGATGCGGGACATCTTGTCGGAGAGAATGCCCAGCACCAGCCGGCCACCCAGGTTGGCCATGGCGATGATGGCGACGGCGTTGGCGGCAACCACGGCCGGCAGGCCCACCATGTTCTCGCCGATGTCCTTGGCCACGCCGATGACGTAGAGACCGCTCATGCAGGCAGTGAGGAACATCAGCGCCAGCATCCAGTACTGCGGCTTGCGCATCGCCTCGGCCAGGGTGAAGTCGCGGCTCTCGCTCTGCTGCACGGCGGCCGCCTGCTTGGGCGCATCCTTCATCAGCATGCCGCCCACCAGCACCATGGACATGGCGATCAGTCCCCACAGCTGGAAGGTGGTCTCAAGGCCGTTGCTGGAGAGCAGCAGCAGGTTGATGTACTTGAAGCCCAGGCTGCCGAGGCCGTAGGCACCGATGGAGCAGGCGGAGATCAGCCCCTTGCGCTCCGGGAACCACTTCACGCAGTTGGAGAGGGTCATCAGGTAGCCGGTACCGTCGGCAAAACCGACCAGGATGCCGGCACAGAGGTAGAGCATCGCCAGGTTGCTGGCGTGGGCGGTGAGGAAGAAGCCGATGCCGAGCAGCACGCCAGCCCCCAGCGTGACGTTGCGCACCCCGAACCGCTCCTGCAGCTTGCCCGCCAGGGAGGAGGCCACCGCCAGGGAGAGGCTGAGCAGGCCGAAGGCGAAGGCGACCTGGCTGACCGGCTCGTCCAGCTTGTCGGAGAGCTGGGCGTTGAACAGGCTCCAGGTGTAAACGGATCCCAGCGCGAACTGGGTGATGATGGTCCCCAACAGGGTGAGGTAGCGGGTGCGATTCATCTCTTTGGTCATGATGCGTCTCGGTCAATGGCCTTAAGGAAACTGGGGCCACTATAGGCAAGACGCCACTCCCGCCGACCGATTAAGGCATGAAATGCAGATCGGCGGGAATGAATGACAATCAGAGCCGCATCAGCTGACGGAACGCCTTGATGTTGCTGCGGCTGACCGGCACCTCGAACGGCAGGTCATGGAGCCGGATGAGATAGGTGCTGTTGAACCAGGGCACTATCTCGCGGATCTTGTTGATGTTGACGCAGTAGGAGCGGTGACAGCGGAAGAACCCCTCGGCGGGCAGCCGGCTTACGAACTCGCTGAGGGTCATGGTCATCACGTAGCGATCATCGCGGGTGTAGACATAGGTGAGCTTCTCGTCGGCTTCCGCGTAGTAGATCTGCTCGCAGGGGGTGACGATGATGCGCTCCCCCTTCACCAGATTGACGGTGCGATTGTGCGGCGTGCCCGGCTCGCTCCCCTGCCCCGCCTGCGACTTGCCCGCCAGCTCCAGCTTTTGCAGCAGGCTGATGAGACGCGGTTCGTTGTAGGGTTTGAGGATGTAGTCGAACGCCTCCAGCTCGAACGCCTCCACCGCAAACTCCTTGTAGGCGGTGACGAAGACGATGTGGGGCGGGTGGCTCGACTTGTGCAGGTTCTTGGCCAGCAGCAGACCGTCGATGGAGGGGATCTGGATGTCGAGGAAGACCACATCCACCTCGTGATCCTGCAGGTATTTGAACGCCTCCAGCCCGTCCTCGAAGCTCGCCACTATCTCGATGGTGCTGTGCTGCCCCACCAGGTAGGCCAGCTCCTCGCGAGCCAGATATTCATCTTCCACTATGATGGCTTTCAGCATGGCATTGCCCCCTGAGGGAATGCAGGAGAGGCCAGCGCCTCCCGCATCAAATACTCATCCTCGACAATGATGGCTTTCAGCATGACAACGCCTCTCGCAGCACACACTTATCTTCAATCATGATGGCACTCAGCATGGCATCGACTCCTGATCCGGCAGATAGAAACTCACTTCGGTACCCGGCTCCAGCCGTTTGAGGTGCAGGCCATCGCCATAGAGCAACTTGACCCGCTGATGCACGTTCATCAGGCCGATGCTGCGGCTCTCCACCCGACCGGCGGCGACCCCGTCGATCACCTCCTGGCTGATGCCGTAACCCGTGTCGCGCACCGCCACCCGGATGCCGCCTGCCAGCTGTTTCACCTCGATGGTGACCCGACCCGGCGCGCTGCGGGGCTGGATGCCGTGCAGGATGGCGTTTTCCACCAACGGCTGCAACAGCAGGCTCGGCACCTGGATGTGCACGTCATCCACCTCGAATACCACCTCCAGCTTGTCACCGAAGCGGGCCTGCTCGATGGCCACGTAGTCGCGCACCTGCTGCAGCTCCTCCTGGATGTCGATGAGGGTATCCCCCTTGTTGAGGTTGTAGCGCAGGTAGTCCGCCAGATTGGCGATCAGCTGGCGCGCCTGCTGGGGCCGAATGCGGATCAGCGACGAGATGGCATTGAGGGCGTTGAACAGGAAGTGCGGGTTGATCTTGCTCTGCAGCGCGGTGAACTCCGCCTTGCGGGTCATCTCCTTGAGCTGCTCGATGCGCGACACCTCCATCTGGGTGGAGATGAGCTGGGAGAGGCCCACCGCCATCTCCTTGAGGGAGCTGGTGATACTGTGGGTGCGACGGTAGTAGATCTTGAGGGTGCCACTCACCGAGCCGTTTTCCCGCAGCGGAATAATGATGACCGAGTGGAAATCGGAGAGGTGATACTGGCGCAGATCGTTGTTGATGATGATCTGGTCCAGCAGCACCGCCCGCTGGGTCATGTCGCTGATGGCATGGTGCTCGTCCAGCTCGTAGTAATCCTTGCCCACCCCCACATAGGCCAGCACGTCGCGGGTATCGGTGATGGCCACCGCATCGGCGCTGATTTCGCTGCGAATGATGGCGCAGACCTGGCTCAGGGAGTGGCGATCGATGTTCTGGAAGAAGGGCAGCGTCTTGTTGGCGATATCCAGAGCCAGCTTGGCCTGCTTGGCGGCAATCAGCTCCTTCTCGTCATCCAGATCCTGCACCAGCTTGATGATGAGGCCGATGCAGAGCGCCCCGGCGATCATCGGGTAGGCAATATGGCTGACGATCTCGACGCCTACCGCATGGGGCTCGGTCAGCAGCCAGATGAGCAGCATGGTGAGCCCTTCACACAACATCCCCGCCAGAATGCCGTAGAGCCAGAGCCGCGACTTGCGACAGCGCAGGTGTAGCCAGGTGGCGAGCAGGCCGGCGATGATGCTGGCGATGAGGCACGGGATCGAGGTGTGGCCATCCATGTCGATGAGATAGCGGTGCAGACCGGAGATGACCCCGGCCGGAATGCCGACCCAGGGGCCAAACAGGATGCCGCCGGAGATGATGGCGATGATCCGCACGTTGATGAGGGCCCCCTCCACCGGAATGCCAGTGTAGGTGCTGAACACCGCAAACAGGCAGAAGATGGCCGCCACCAGCACCAGCTCGGCCGGGGTGTGGTCCCGCTTCTGGAACAGCCGCTGGAACGGCCGGGTACGGGTCAGGAAGAACAGGGTCATCAGCATCAGCGCCGCCCGTTCGAACACCGCCAACAACATCATCTGATTTTCGAGCAAAGCAGGGATTCCATATCTATGACTAAAGGGAGGACAAGGCGCGGGATCATATCCCGTATCCCGTGTCAGCTCATTCCGAATAGTGGGGTACAGATTAAGCTTCGCCGCGGGCGGGTCGATAGATGAGTGACCCCCGGCAGCGGGGTAACCTCGATATCCAGGAGATAATCATATGTCTCAGAAAGGAGTTCTGGTGGCACTACTGGCTGGTTGCTGCGCGATGGCGGCTCAGGCCGACACACAAACCAATCAGCTCACCTGGCCTGCCACCGCCAGCAAGAGTACCGGGATGGAAATTTCGCTCACCCACCCGGGTCAGCAACCGGTCAATTCCGTTTCCACATCCAGCCCGGTCCAGACCGAGGCCATCAACCTCAGCAATCCGGACTTCAACACCACCTACCAATTGCAGGCTCGCACCCTGTATGCCAGTTTGTCCGAACAGGCCGGCACCGACTTCAAGCTGGCGCTCAACGGCCAGCCACTGCCACAACACCATGCCCTGCCTCTGACCCAGGCCACCCGCTACTTCCTCAGCTATCTGGCTCCGGCTGCCAAACCGGACCAGACCGGTGAAGCAGCCTATGAACTGCTGGTTTACTGGCACGGTTGACCATCCACGAAGGCATGCCCGTCATGCCTTCATTTTCATTCCGGTTCGGCCTGCATTTGCATGATGGCCTGTCTGACGATCCCGTAGGCATGCTGCAACGGCTGCAATGCCCTCGGCAATCCCTGCGGCCCAAGCCCGGCAGATTCTGTCTCGCTGCACACGGCAACCAGTTTCATCGCTCCCATGATCCTGGCCCCGCCCTTCAGACGGTGCACATAGTCGAGAAAACGGGCCAGTTCACCACCCTCTGCGGCTTGCTGCAGGCCCAGCAGATCATCGTCGCTGGCCCGCACAAACTCATGCAACAAGGGCAGCATCAACGCAGGCTGATTGCCGGTCAATGGTCCGAGACACTGCTTGATCTCCTGCACGCAGCGCTCGATTTCCCGCTGTTCCTCATGCTGCATGTGGCGACACAGGCAGCGCTCCAGCTCTTCCAGCCCTACCGGCTTGAACAGGCAGTCGTCCATGCCGGCAGTCAGCCCCTCGCTCACCTGCTCCTGGCGGGCATCCGCCGTCAACCCCAGGATGAGGCAACGATGCGTACCCCGGCTCAGCTCCAGAGCACGATACTGGCGGGTCAGTTCAAAGCCGCTCATGCCAGGCATGTTGAAGTCGGTGATCACCACGTCAAAGGGTGTGTTGGCAAACAGTGCCAGCGCCTCCCGCCCCGACTCGGCAGCCGTGGCATCATGCCCGAGGTATGCCAGTTGCTGGCTGACCAGCAGCCGGTTGGTGGGGTGATCGTCCACTATCATGACCCGCAGTCGCCGGTGATGCCCTGTCATCGTGCCCAATGCCACGGGCGTAACTGATTCGACGGTGCTCGCCAGCGGCACTTTCATCTCGATGCTGATGCATGTGCCGTGGCCAGGCTCGCTCTCCAGCAGCAGCGAGCCTCCCATCGACTCGCACAGCGAGCGGGAGATCATCAGTCCGAGACCGGTCCCGGAGCGCTGGATGTGCTCGGGCTGCCTGGCCTGACCAAAAGGCTGAAACAGCCTGGCTTGCTCCGCAGGCGCAATCCCTATGCCCGTATCCCGGATCACCAGTTGCAAGGTACACCAGCCGTCGCTGGTTTTTGATTGCAACTCGACCCGCACCGATCCCTGCTCGGTGTACTTGATGGCATTGCTGATGAGATTGGAGAGGATCTGCTTGTAGCAGATGCCATCTATCTGTACCCAGCGGGGCTCGCCGACGGCGAGTTCCAGTTGCAGGCTCTTTTGTCTGGCCAGCGCAGTGAATACGGTGACCACCGAGGCCGTCAGCGCCGTGATTTCATGGGGCTCCGGCCTCAGTTCAAGCCGGCCGGACTCGATCTTGGATATATCCAGAATATCGCCAATCAGGCTCAGCAGATCCCTGGCCGAACCATGGGCGATGGAGAGTGAGGTCTTGTCCTCTTCATGCAGTCGATCGCGGCGCAGGGTCAGTTCCAGCAAACCAATGATGGCATTCATGGGCGTGCGGATCTCGTGGCTCATGGTGGCCAGAAAGGTCGACTTGGCACGATTGGCTTCCTGGGCATCCTGACTGGCCAGGGCCAGCTCTTCGAGCAGACGCAGCCGTTCGCTCACGTCGATCCAGCCACCGATCCCGCCCTGAACATTTCCCTCCAGGTCATAGTAGGGCTGTACCCAGTGATAAACGACCACGGGCCCTGTCGCCATGGAGAGGCGATGATCCCCCTGCCTGGCACAGCGCACCGCACGCGCGGTGCTCAAATCCTCAAACAGGGGAGCCAGAAAAGGCCAGCGCTGCACATCGTCCGCCATGGTGGAGCCCAGCAGACGGCTCTTCTCCTCGCCAAAGAAGCTGGCATAAGTGCTGTTGCAGAGCACCAGCCGATCCTCTCGATCTCTGGCGTAGATTGGATGAGGTGTGCCATCCACCAGATCTTCGATGAACTTGAGCTGGGCACTCAAAGCCATCTCGGCTGCCCGGCGCTGGCGCACCTGTTTGTGCAAAGAGAGGCCCCATAGGCCGATCCAGATGGTCAGCAGCATGATCAAGGCAATGATGCCGCCAAATTCCCGCACCAGCTCCTGCCAGGTGATGGCCTCCTGCTGGGTACTGACGCGCCAGCGATTGGAGAGTCCCTCCAGCTCATCTGGCGGAATGATGGCAATCACCCGATCTAGAATGTCACGCAACATATGCTGCTTGGGCGAAACGGCAAACGCCGCCCCGATCGGGATGGAGTCAAACAACTCGCCCGTGATGAGCAGACTGTCCGGAAACTTGCTGTTGATGTAGTACTTGGCGACCCGCAACGGCAACACGGTCACGTCGCAGGTCTCGCTCGCCACGCAGCGCAGCGCATCTTCGATCCGTTCGAACTTTCTGCTGGTCAGCTTGCCATACTCCTCCTCTATCGCCTGTTCGGAGATGAAGTCCTTGATAATGGCGACCGTGCCGGTCTTGAGCAGCGTCTCCGGTGCCGTCGCCTCATGGCGGACCCCCACCACATAGGCCAGCGGGTCGAGCACAAAGGCACGGCTGAACAGGTAACGACTGCGGCGCTCTTCCGATGGGCTCAACACGGCGATATCCACCTGCCCACCATCCAGCAACTGCAACATCTGTCCTGGCGTCTTGACCGGCACCACCTCTATTTCCACCCCCAGCTTCGCTCGCAACACCTGCAGCAAATCGGCCACCACCCCGTGCAAGGTGTCATTGATGTCGAGAAAACTCAGCGGCGGCACCCCGCTGTTGACGGCCATCCGGATTTTTTTCTGCTGACCCAGCCAGGCCCACTGCTCGCTGGTCAGCTCGATCTTGCTGGCCCCGATAGAGAGGCCGCCGCCATTCCAGCGTTTGGCAATTTCCTCCCGCTTGCCTTCCAGAATTTCATCCAGCGCAATATTGATGATTTTTTTCAGCCGCTGATTTTTCCTTTCCAGCGAAAAAGAAAAACCATGAGTATCTATATAAAGAGGTTTCAGTAATTGAATGCTGTCTTGATAAAATTTATTGACGATGAAGTTCCCGGAAATCATGTCCAGCATGACGGCATCGACCTGGCCATATGCAACCGCAGAAAGTGCGCTATAACGAGAGGAATACATTTTTATCTGAACCTTGGGCAGATAGCGCATCACATCCAGCGCCGGCAGATAATACTCCGGGACAGCCACCGTTCTTATATCACGCTCCTTTACGTGTATATTCTTATATATGGCCGGATCATCCGGCATATATTTGTCGGTCAACAATAATTGCTGCTCTTCTTCATAGGCATTGGAGGTGCTCAGCAGATCGACCTCTCCCCGCTTGAGCGCAGCAATGGCCGCGGCGCGAGACGGCAGATTCTTTACGACGATCTCGACACGCAACAGATGACTCAGCATGCCGACAATGTCGGCGGTGACGCCTTCGTAAGCATTGGCACGCAGGGTGATGTCCATCGGAGGATTGTCGGGCATGGGTACCCCGAGCACCAACCGGCCACGATTTCTCAACCACAGCCAATCTTCCGCATGCAGCGGCAGGGTCTGCTTCTCGAGGTACTCGCTGTCATTGCGTGCATAGACATGCAGATAGGGCGCCGCCAGCTCATGAGCCGAAACCCATGAAGCGCAGCAACAGACCAGCAGAGCTGCAAACCAATGCCTCATGGTCACAGCAACTCTTGACGCTTGGCCAGGCTGATCAGATCAACCATGGTGGTGACATTGAGCTTTTGCATCAGCCGACTCTTGTAGGTGCTGACCGTCTTCTCGCTCAGCAGCATGCTCTCTGCAATCTGCTTGTTGGTTTGCCCCTGGCATATCTGCAACAAGACGCTCATCTCTCTATCCGAGAGTGCCGACAAGAGATCTTTCCGATCGACTTCATGGGCATTCTTGGCGCCAGCAATCACATCGCGAGGGAAATAAAGCTGACCTTTCCCTATCTTTACCAGCACAGTTTTCAGCAAGGAAAGATCATCCAGCTTGGATATGAAACCGTTGGCACCGGCTTGCAGGCAACGCACCATAATATGATGCGTGGCTTGTGCCGACAATATGACCACCTTGATATCAGCATCCATCTCTTTCAGTCTTTTGATCACCTCAATTCCGTCCAGCCTGGGAATCCCGATATCCAAAACGACCATATCAGGCTGATATTTTCGCGCCATCGAAACTGCATCAACACCATTATCAACTTCGGCAACAATATGATGATCATCCTGCTGCAGCAGGATATTTACAGCCATTCTGATGGCGGGATGATCATCTACTACCAATATTTTTGCCATATACTTTCCTGTCATTACTCCATTTGATTCAACGTATATTAACTACAAAGTCAGCACGTGTACCATATGGCGCTTGAATATTAATTATATGTTACATAATTCAAGTAACGACTCCTCTCTTCGTACCTCATTCATTTTTATCTGATATTTTTATTTATGCTCATCAAATACTTACAGAGCTATATATTCTTTTGAATCTCTGTTTTTTCTTGTACTCATTCCTGTACGGCAACCCCTCCCATCCTCCCCCGTCAGAGGGACGCACCATCTAGATAAGAAAAGCACCAAAACTCTTAAAAATCAAAATCATAAGAAAAACAAAAACCCTGATAAGAGAATGGACAAGGCTTATTTTAAGTTGCAGACAACAACCATCTTTTAGGACTTTTCCTACACAGCATTCAATCGATCCGAGCAGGTCCGTCCAGTATCTTTGCCGGCGAAAAGATGAGCTGATTGACGAAACATTACCCTTCGGCGATCGGCAAGATTGCCTGGACAAACCCGTCCGGCAAGGTGGAAAGGGAATGCACCCTGGGTGCGTGAAATCAAACGGGTGGCAAATGCCCCCATCAGGAAATGTGTAGGAAATATCAAGATGAAAAAGACTCTGATTGCGCTGACTGTTGCAGGACTGGGCTTCGCTGCCGCCGCTCAGGCCGCTGTAGAAGCAAAATCCGTTGCCACCTGGAAGGCAACCGCCAAAAAGGACACCGAGTCGGCGCTGGTTGTCACGCCGCTCGACAGCCTCTCTTTCCAATACGCGGAAGGGATCAAGGGTTTCAACACCGTGAACGGCCTGTTCGACGTTGCCATCAAGGGTGATGCCAGCGCCACCGACTTCACGCTGAAGGCCAAGAAGCTGAGCGGCACCCTGAACCACCTGAGCGGCGGCTCCACCGTCGACGTCGGCGTGCTGTGGCAAGGTGCTCCCGTCAGCACCACCGCCTATACCACGCTGATCGATACCGCAGCCGGCATCACGGGCGGCAACCTCTCTCCGCTGGCCAGCAGCTTCAAGGATGACACCCAGCGCAGCACCGCCCAGGGCTCGTTCACCTTCAACATCGAGAGCGCGACCGTCAACGGCACAGAAGCGGCTTTCGAGACCCTGCCGGATGGCCTGTGGAGTGGGGAAGTCAACGTCGAGTTCGTTGCCAACTGGTCCTAATTGCCGCGACGCATAGTATTCGGGGCCCTGCGGGGCCCTTTGCAATCACAGGAGTTCCCATGAACCTGAAAATGCTGATGGCATGGATGCTGTTTATTCCCGGGGTCAGCCAGGCCATCAACGTTGGTTCCGTCACCACCTTCATCGATGCAGGCAACCAGGATGTAGCCAAGGAGATCGAGAATGGCAGTGCTCAAGCCAGGCTGGTCACCATCTCCATCAGCCGCATCTCTTCACCCGAAGAGGGTGGCCAGGAGATCCCGATGGAAGTGGCCGGCGAGCTGATGCTCTCGCCCAGCCGACTGATGCTGCCCGCCCATGCCAAGAACAACGTGCGTTTCTTTTACAAGGGACCGCAGGATGGCAAGGAGCGCTACTACCGCATCCGCTGGCTGGACACCGCCCTGTCGATGGACGACCAAAGCAACAATCGCCGCCAGGCGGTTGCCACCACCTCTGCCCAGATAGGCACCATTCTGGTGGTCACGCCACGCCAGCAGCACTTCGCCTACAACCTGCAAAACGGAATGTTGAGCAATCAGGGGAATGCCTCTTACCGCACCGTGGCCTACGGCCCCTGTCTGGACCGCAAGGCACAGGCGCAGTGCAAAGAGACCTACTACGACCTGCCCGGCAAGCAGCGCCGCTTCAAGAAAGTCGATATGCAGGATCCACAAAGTCATCTTGGCCTCTGGCTGGGTCAGGAATTCGTCGTCGTCAAATAACCCGTTTGTGCTGGTACTGCCTTCACCACCCGGTCGAGTGGCGGTGTTGTTTTGCCGAAATCTGAAACCATGGTGCGTGATATGTTGAAGAAAACCTGCTTGTTGCCGCTCTCATTGCTGATGGTGGTCTCCGCCTCGGCCAACAGCGCGGCGCCACTCAAGATCGCCAACGTCATCATTCCGGCCAGTTTTGCCCAGGCTCTGGCAGAAGGGCTGGCCGTTCCCGTTCGTCTGCAGTACACGGATGAAAAAAACCGGCTCGACACCCTGACCGATAACCCGATCGGCAATACCACCCTGCTGCTGCAGGACGGCAAGCTGCATCTGCTACACATCGATTTTGGTGCTGGCCAGCAGCAAGGTCTGCTCAACGACCAGCTGACCGCCATGCTCGCCAGTGAAGAGAAGCGCACGTTTTCTGCCGAGGGCAGCTTGCAGATAGATGCCAATGCCAGCATGCAGCTTGACCTGGTGGCCATGTTGCTGACGATCCGGGTTTCACGCGATGCATTCGGCCAGGCCAGGCAACCGGACAACCGGGTGACCTTGACCCCGACCGTTGACGCCCTGACCGGGGTGCATCGTTACAATCTGGGCTACTCCTTCAACAGCAATCGGCAAAACGGTCACAGCGACTCCAACTTCCTACAACTGGACAGTACCGTCGGGATGGGTGCCCATCACATGGCGCTGGACGCCTCCCTCTACAACCTTGGGGAGCCAGAACAGAGCGGTGACATCTATCGTGCCATGTACGAGCGGGATCTTGACGATCGCCGCATCGCGGCCGGCATGGTCTCGACCTGGGATCTGCAGACGCTGGGGGTGGTGACCGGTCTGAGTACTGGCCGCATTTATGGGGCATCGTATGGCAACCAGGCCCAGTCACGTAAACAGAAGGCCGACGCGTCCACCACCCCGGTACAAGTCTTCATGCCTGCCAATGGCGAGGTCAGGGTGTACCGTGAGGATCGTCTGATCAGCCTGCAGAACCTGGCCATCGGCAACCAGAATATCGACACCTCGGCGTTCCCCAGTGGCGTTTACAACGTCACGGTCGAAGTCTATGTCGATGGACGGCTGACCAGCACCACGACCCAGCGCGTCACCAAGCTGGGCGGCAGTCTGGGCTTTACTCAGGAGTGGGGATGGCAATGGTGGGGAGGCATGATGGAAGGCGCCCAGAACAACGGTGATTCACCGCTGCTGGGAGTATCGCTGGCACGTTCGCTGGATACCCTGGAGCTGGCCACCACAACCTATGCCTTCAAGGATGCTGCGGTAGGCGAAGCCCGTGCAAACTGGCAGGCAACCGATCGTGTCAGTGCCCAGTTGCAAACCATGCTGGCCTCCGACCAATCGTGGCGCTTCGCATCCAGCCTCGCCCTGCAGGCCCATGACAATGCCTCTCTTTGGCTCAGCCAGGAGAAACTCGAGACCGGCAGCGCCCTGACGGTAAGCAACGCCGAACTCTACTCTGCCGGCATCACGCTCAATCTGGGTGGCTGGGTCAGCGGTTTCGGCCAGCTCACCTTCAACACCTTGCACGACCGCCAGATGAACAGCGATCGCAGTTATGCCGATTACTACCAGCACCTTTATGCCGGCAAATACGGCAACCTGTCGCTGCGCGCCAGCCTGCAGAGCGACAGCGGCACGCTCAACGGATTCAACAACAAGAGCATCACGCTGGATTACTCGATCCCGTTCGACAACCTGTTCAGCTTTGGCATGAGCAGCAACGAGCAGGGCCAGACCACGGCCAACCTCAACTACCAGAAACGCATGGACGGCGTCATCAATCTGGCCTCGTTCAATGCCTCGCGCATGATGCACGGCAGTGATGAACACAATATGGCGCTCTCCGGCACACTCGGGTTCGAGAACAGGGTCATCGGCGGCACCATGACGCTGGGCCGCGGCCATGGTGGCGACATGAATGGCAACCTGATTGCGCGCGGTGCCCTGGTCACCACCGAGGATGCACTGGTCGCCTCTAGCCGCAACTCCTCGGGGTCCGGCTTGATCATCAATACCGGGATCGATCGCCAAGGGCAGATGCTCGCCAAGGTCAACGGACAGGATTACCCCCTGCAGGGCGAGCAGACCTTCCTCGCCCTCCCCCCTTACGGGGAATACGAGATAGAGCTGCTCAACAGCAAGCGGGGCAAGGACAGCTACGACATCAATACCGGCAAGCAGCGCTACACCCTGTTTCCCGGCAACGTGGCCACCCTGGATGCGAGCAGCACCATCAAGGAGATGGTGACTGTCTTCGGCATACTCAGGGCGGAAGACGGTTCCTTGCTGGCCAATGCCCGCATCGACAACCATATCGGCACCACTGTGACCAACGAGGAGGGTGAATTCTCGCTGGATGTGGATAAAGCCAATCCCATGCTGACTTTCCGCCAGGGGAATGACTTCTGTGAAGCCGAGCTCGATCTTGAACAACACAGCGGCGCCGCCTGGGTAGGCATTATTACCTGCCAGGGGCTGCCCACCTATGCCATGGTGAGAGAGTACTGATGATGAATCCCGCATATAAATGGCTGTTGGCGATGGTAATTGCCACCAGCTGGGCCTCGCAGGCCAGTGCCGCAGTATCCAAAACTGTCTGGCCAAATGCTCCGCTACGAAACTTTCTGTTTATTGAGAACCAGGAAGACAACAACCTGTTTGTGGCACCTACCGACGGATTAGATCCACGTTTGACCGGTGCAAATGCTTGGACCTCCCTTAAAGGGAATGGGCAAGTGAGCCTGGCGTATGTTGATAATGGATACAACACCGATATTAACAATTGGAACGTCGACATGTGGGAAAACGGCCCGATCCGTCGTCCTTATGTCAACCAGCGCTGCATCATGACATATACCCGCTGTGATCCCGACACGGCAGAAGCGGTCAACAAACCCGCCGTGGTAGATGACCTTGGCTTTTTCGGTCTCATTGGCGCATCCGCGGGATGGGGGCACAGCAAGCTCAGCGCGAGTTTTTTTGACTATCTGCGCACCATGCCAGTTGGAGCCATTCTGAACAGAGAAATGAACTTGTGCATGACCACGCTCAAATACGACGCGGCGGCTGGAGAGCGCTGTATCAATCAGAACAGTGGCTACTGGTACGTGAGAAACATGCAGCACAAGAAGGCTGGTCATCTGCGCTTCGTACAAACCAACGCGATTAGCGAAGTCATTGTTGACAGCAATGGCGTACCTTATGTCTTGCCTGGTTCTCAAGGCTGTGAAAACTATCGTCTAGGCAATCAAGACGGCATTTTATGTCGGTTCCTTGATTACAACTTCAATGACGATGGCAGCCAAAATTATATCGAACCGTATATGTATACCAATGTCAGAAATAGCTCATTGAATAGCGCCATTGGCGTCACTGATTTGCAAATGAGTGCGGATCTCAAGAATTGGGCATACAAGGGTTATCGCCATAATATCAGCTACCTCAGGGGGCAATCCTCTGTATATCTGTTCCTATCAAGCAATTTCTTCAAACAAGTGGTGAGGTTGGGTCTGCAAGAACAACTTACTCGTAGCCTGATCAACTTCAATATGAAAAATGGGTATGCACCTGAGAGTGGATACTATGAGTTCAGTGGCACAACCGAGATACATATCAAGCCACGGGACTTCAGCGTATCGATTCTGTCATCCGATGGTATAACCACACCTTACAGGGAAGGCAGCGTTGGAAAAGATATTCTGAATTTCCCCTACAATATTTCTGATAGTGGCCCTATTAGTGCCGATCTGCTCGAAATATCTATTTCGCAAGACCAAGGCGTTCCTTATCAAGGGCATTGCACTTTTTACCCGGCCGAGAAGGTATCATCCGAGCAGGCCGTGCCAATTCCGACCAGGCTGGTGTTTGATTCAGGGACTCATGGTGCCGCTTCCCAGCATGCCATTGAATGTGGCGGACACTCGATAGATATCCGTGCCTTGGGCATAAAAGACAACCAACCACCACAAGAGTGGAACGATCCCGTCAACGGCAAAGGCATTACCCGATTCTACAAACTGGCGCTGGAATTCGATCTGACCGATCCCATGGTGCAACGAACCATTGGCAACGACTTGTGGGAAGGGGAAGTACAGCAAAGCGGTACCATTACCATCAAAGGAACCTGGCGCTGACCATGAAGAACGACATGCATCGCATTCTCTGGCTCTTGCTGGCCGGCACGCTGAGCTCACAGGCCATGGCCATCGACATCGGCGCCATGACGATTGCCATGGCACCGAACGAAGAATTCATCGCCCGGACCGTCACCAACAACAGCGGCTCGCCCAAGGTCTACGAAGTGCAGATGGAAAAAATCAGCAATCCCACGGCCACGGGGACAAGCGTTCCGACGGTACCCGGCGAGCTGCTGTTCGCCCCCAAGCGCTTCACACTGCACGCCAAGCGCATGCAGAACGTCAAGCTCTACTACAAGGGGCCGGCGGATGGTCAGGAGCGTTACTATCGCATCACTTTCACCGAGTCACCGGCGGCCCAGCTTGATGACAGTGGCCAGGCCAGACGCCGTGGTGCGTTGGAGATGAAACTCGCGCTGCAATCGACCCTGGTGGTGCGCCCGCGCCAGGTGCGTTTTCAATACCAGCTGGACCCGGCAAAGAGCAGCATCACCAATACCGGCAACACCTACTTCGAATTCATGGTGAAACGGGGATGTCTGCAGGCGGACAGCGAGGCCGACAACAAATACCTGCTGCCCGGCGAAACCTACCAGAACCCCGGGATCGGCCAGGCAGGCAACCAGAAGCTGATCGTCTACCAATCCCGGTTCATCCGGGTCGGCAAGGAGTGCTGGCCTGACTAGCCGCTCGCGAGCGGGCGACCGGGATTGGGCAGAGCCCTGGCCATCAGGATGACAACGTGGCCAGTCGGGCGGCGAAGCCCATGAAGAACAGGCCGATGAGGCCGTTGCCGAGCCGGGCCAAACGTACCTTGCGCGCAAAGAAGCGGGCCATCAGGGTGCCGCCGAAGATCAGCAAGGTCAGATAGACGAAGCTCATGGCCTCCAGCATGCTCGCCAGCACCAGGTAGGAGACCCAGGTGTGGGCGTAGTTGAAGTCGACAAACTGCACGAAGAAGGAGACGTAGAACAGGATCGCCTTGGGGTTGGTGAGGCTCAAGGTGAGCGCCTTGGAGAAGTAGCGCTCGCCATGCTCAACCACGGGCGCCTGCCCTTCCCGCCTGGCGATGAAGTTGGCATGCAGGATCTTCACCCCGAGATAGAGCAGATAGAGGGCCCCCAGGTAGCGCACCAGGGTAAACAGCAGCGGGGTGGTGCGAATGAGGGAGGCGATGCCCAGATAGGCGCAGAAGATCAGAATGGCGTCGCCGACAAAGACCCCGAGGGCCGCCTGATAGCCCGGGCCAACGCCGCGGCTCGCCCCGGTACGCAGCACATAAATCGAGTTGGGCCCCGGCGCTATGATGATGAAGAAGAGCCCGACCAGATAGGTCCAGACATTGATGACACCCAGGCTCTCAAACATGGCGCACCCCTCTGAACTTGGAAAACAGCCCGGTCAAGTAGGTCCAGACATTGATGACTCCCAGGCTCTCAAACATGGCGCGCCCCTCTGGAGTTGGAAAACAGCCCGCTCAGGCAGGTCCGGACGTTGATGACTCCCAGGCTTTCGAACATGTTCCCTCCATGGCGGGTATGCGACGACGAGGTTTCTATACTAATCCGCCGCCCGCCGAGCACAAGTACCGATCCGTGATCGGTTGCCCCATTCTCTCACGGCCCTCTTCCTGCCCCACTTTGTTGTGTCCAGACGCGTCGGGATCAGGCATGTTAAGCCATACCCAGACTCACAGAACCCGCCCTCATGGAAAAGAGCCTCAGTACCGATCAGCCACTCGCCGCCGCTACCGCGCACGACGCCTTGAATCGCACCACCTATCCGGTGATCGCCGCCATCAGCTTCTCGCACCTGTTGAACGACATGATGCAGTCGGTACTGCTGGCCATCTATCCACTGCTCAAGCTCGGCCTCAACCTGTCGTTCACCCAGATCGGCCTCATCACCCTCACCTACCAGTTCACGGGTTCCTTGTTGCAGCCGCTGATCGGCCTCTACACCGACCGCCGGCCCATGCCCTATTCATTGCCGTTCGGCATGGGCTTTACGATGATCGGCTTGCTGTCGTTGTCGCAGGCGGCCAGCTTTGGCGCCGTGCTGCTGTCGGCCATGCTGATCGGCATCGGCTCATCGGTGTTCCACCCGGAATCTTCCCGGGTCGCCCGCATGGCGGCCGGCAGTCAGCCTGGGCTGGCGCAGTCCCTGTTCCAGATCGGCGGCAACCTGGGGTCGGCCATAGGCCCGCTGCTCGCCGCGCTGATCATAGTGCCGCAGGGTCAGGGCAGTGCAGCCTGGTTCTCGCTGTTCGCCCTGGTCGGGGTCATCGTGCTCAGCCTGGTCGGGCGCTGGTCCAGCCACCACGCCGCCAACTTCCATAAGCGGATGAAAGCGCACCTCGGCCACGGTCTGAGCCGCCGCCAGATCGGCTGGTCGCTGGCCATCCTCGGCCTGCTGATGTTCTCCAAATTCTTCTACATGGCCAGCCTGAGCAGCTATTACACCTTCTACCTGATGGACAAGTTCAGCCTGTCGCTGGACAGCGCCCAGCTCTATCTGTTCGCCTTCCTGTTTGCCGTCGCGGCGGGTACCGTGCTCGGCGGGCCAATTGGCGATCGCATCGGCCGCAAGCGGGTGATCTGGATCTCCATCCTCGGCGTCGCCCCCTTCACTCTGCTGCTGCCCCATGTCGACCTGTTCTGGACCTCGGTGCTCTCGGTCATCATCGGCCTGATCCTGGCCTCGGCCTTCTCCGCCATCCTGGTCTACGCCCAGGAGCTGGTTCCCGGCAAGGTCGGCACCATCTCAGGCCTGTTCTTCGGTATCGCCTTCGGCATGGGGGGCATAGGGGCGGCCCTGCTCGGCCAGCTCGCCGATGCCACCAGCATCGAAACCGTGTACCAGGTCTGCGCCTACCTGCCGCTCATCGGCTTGCTGACCGCGTTCTTGCCAACCCTTAGAAAGGGATAACGGGCCACCCCGCGAGGGATACCACCCATAAAAAACGCGGCCTGAGCGGCCGCGTCTGAAGTGGATGTGAACTATGGTTGGTCAGCAGTACTGGCCAGCCCCCCCAGCCGCCGGGGCTACAGCCCCTGCCCCCCAAAGGCCGCTATCGCGCTCATCGACGATATAGAAGCAGCCTCTATCAGCAGTACTGGCCGGCTACCCAACCGGAAGACCAGGCCCACTGGAAGTTGTAGCCGCCGAGCCAGCCGGTCACGTCCACCACCTCGCCGATGAAGTAGAGACCGGCCACCCTGCGCGCCTCCATGGTCTTGGAGGAGAGCTCATTGGTATCCACGCCCCCCAGGGTCACCTCGGCGGTGCGATAACCCTCGGTGCCATTGGGCAGGATCTGCCAATCCCCCAGCAGGGTAGCCACGGCCTCCAGCTCCCGCTCGTTGTACTGGCGCATCGGCTTGCTGACCAGCTGGCCCAGCTCCACCAGCTTGTCGACGAAGCGCTTGGGCAGCTCTCGCCCCAGCACGGTTTTCAGCTCCTGCGCCGGATGGGCCTGGGCCCACTCCCTGAGGGTGGCGGCGATGTCGAGCTCCGGCAGCAGGTTGATGTGGATCTTCTCCCCCGCCAGCCAGAAGGAGGAGATCTGCAGGATGGCCGGGCCAGAGAGGCCACGATGGGTGAACAACATGGCCTCCTTGAAACAGGTGCCATCCTCGGCGGTCACCGCCACCGGCAGGCTGACCCCCGCCAGATCGGCGAAGGCCTCTTTCTCGGCCTGATGCAGGGTAAAGGGCACCAGCCCGGCGCGGGTCGGCAGCACGGTGAGACCGAACTGCTCAGCCAGCTTGAAGCCGTAGGGGGTGGCACCAAGTTTCGGCATGGAGAGGCCACCGGTGGCCACCACCAGCGAGTGGCAGCTGATCTCCCCCTGACTGGTGGTCAGCACGAACCCCTCTTCGCGCTTGCTGACGGTGAGGATCTCGGTCTGGAACTGCAGGGCCACGCCGGCCCAGTCGCACTCGGTCAGCAGGATGTCGACTATCTCCTTGGCGCTCTCGTCACAGAACAGCTGGCCCAGGGTCTTCTCGTGATAGCTCAGGCCATGCCGGTCCACCAGCTCGATGAAATCCTGCTGGGTGTAGCGCGCCAGCGCCGACTTGCAGAAGTGGGGGTTGGCCGAGAGGAAGGCGTGGGGACCGGCCTGATGGTTGGTGAAGTTGCAGCGGCCGCCGCCGCTGATGAGGATCTTGCGGCCCGGCTTCTTGGCGTTGTCGAGCACCAGCACGGAGCGGCCCCGATAACCGGCCTGGGCCGCACACATCAATCCGGCCGCCCCGGCGCCGATCACCACCACATCAAACTGCTTCATCATCACTCACTCATCAAAAGAAAAACGGCCCCTTTATACGAAGACCGTCATTGTATCCGGCAAAAACCAGCACCGCGGTTTCATGGCTGCCGCAATAGAAAACGGCCCCTGTTGAGAGGGGCCGTCATTGTACTGGCTGAACACTAAGTGTCCACGACTATCAGGCGTTGCCATCCATGATGCTGGCAGGAGCGCCTTTGGCCAGCTCGGCCAGCTCCTTGTCGATGAAGTAGAGGCCCTTGCCGTCTTCCCCCACCAGCGACAGGCGATCGACGATGCTCTTGAACAGCTTCTCCTCTTCGTGCTGCTCGGCCACGTACCACTGCAGGAAGTTGAAGGTGGAGTAGTCCTGGGTGGTGAACGCCACGTGGGCCAGACCGTTGATGCACTTGGTGATGTGGTATTCGTGCTCGAGGGTGGTGCGGAAGATGTCACCCAGCGACTTGAACTCGTGGGGAGGAGCATCGATGGCACCCAGCAGCGGCATGGCACCGGTCTCGCTCACGTAGGTGAACAGGCGCTCCATGTGCTGACGCTCCTCGACGGCGTGCTGACGCAGGAAGTTGGCCGCCCCCTCGAAGCCCTTGTCCTCGCACCAGGCGCTCATCTGCAGGTAGAGGTTGGAGGAATAGAATTCAAGATTAATCTGCTCGTTCAACTTCTCGATCATGGCTTTGGCCAACATGATGATTCTCCACTGTGATTTGGTCACGATTGTCGCCACAGTTTCGTTATGAAGCAACCAGATACCGCTGCCCAAGCTCTCAGTTGTGACAGCTTTTCGCCTCATCCTATCCCCCATACGGTTATAGAGAAGCAAAGAAACATGGTGTAAGTGGATTCAGCCATTATGATGGCGCCAGTGGTCGGGGAAAGGATTCAATGAGATTCATAATGGCACTGGCGCTGCTCTGGATGACCCAGCTGCAGGCCACTCCCTCCTTGCTGAAAGAGGCTGAACTGCAGGCGGCGCGCGATCCCGTCGGCTATCTGCAACGCCTCGATGCCAACCCGCAGCAGGACATGGAGCAGTTTTACGCCAGAGCCCTGGCCCAGGCCGCGCTGGGGCGCTATCCGCAAGCCCTGCTCGACAACGCCCGTGCCCGCGGGCTGGCCAGTGCCCAGCAGGAGACCCTGCGCCTGCTCGACTTCCGCTTGCAGCAGATCGCCCTCACCCTGGATACCGAAGCGCCGGATCAGGCGCTCACCCTGCTGGAGCAGCTCAAACCCGCCGTCGCTGGCCATCCGCAGCAGACCTCGGAGTGGCACGCCCTCAACGGGCTCGCGCTCTATCGCACCCAGCAGCTCAGTGCGGCGATCGCCGAGCTCAAGACCGCCTTTCGCCTCAAGCAGACGATACCGGACTCCACCATCGCCAGCCTGCAGTGCGCCCGCCTGCTGATGACCCTCGGCAACCTCTACGCCGACCTCAATCTGGCGCGGGAGGCCGAAAGTTATTATCTGGAGGCGCTACAGCGCATGGTGCAGCTGGACGAGCCCAACAGCCAGATCATCATCCGGGCCAACATGGCGCGGCTCTATATCGATACCGAGCGCCCCGCCCAGGCCAGACGGCTGCTGGACAATCTGCTGGCCAACCCGGCGCTGGCGCCGGACTACCGTGCCATCATCCTCGGCTATCAGGCCATGGCGCTCAATGCCGAGCGCGACTGGGCCGGCGCCCTGCGCGCCCTGGACGAGGCGCAGGCGCTCTATCAGCAACTGGGCTACCCGGAAGCCGGGGTGCGCCTGCTGGAGACCCGGGCCAGGGCGCTGCAGGGCAGCGGCGAGAAGCAGCTGGCGCTGCAACTGCTGACCAGCCAGGGGCCTGCCGGTGCCAGCAGCAAGGCCTTGCAGGCCAGTTTGCTGGCGGATCAGGGACGCTACCCCGAGGCCTACCAGGCGCTCAATGAATACGTGAACGACTACAAGCAGCACTTCAACCAGACCCTGAGCCAGCATGCCGCCGCCTTCCAGGCCGAGATGGATCTGGCCCGCAGCGAGGCCAGCAACCGGGTGCTGCAACAGGAGAACGAGAACAAGCGCCAGCAGCTGCTGCATCAGCAGAGTGCCCGCCACTACCAGCTGGCGCTGGTCGGTCTGCTGGCCAGTGCCCTGCTGCTGCTGGGCGTCACCACCCACCGGCTGCACCGCAGCTCGCGCCACCTCTACAAGCTGGCCACCTTCGATCAGCTGACCGAACTGCCCAATCGCCGCGCCCTGCTGGAACGGCTGGCCACCCAGTGGCAGCAAGAGGGCCCGCTCACCCTGCTGATCATCGACATCGATCACTTCAAGCAGATCAACGACCGTCACGGCCATCAGGCGGGAGACAGGGCCATTCAGCGGCTGGCGCGGGAGCTGAGATCCTGGGCGCCCGACCTGCAACTGGTCGGGCGCTGGGGCGGCGAGGAGTTTCTGGTAGCGGTGCCGCTGCCGGCGGCGGATTGCTGGTATCTGGCAGAGCAGCTACGCCAGCGCATCGGCCAGATCGACAAACCCCGCATGACCATCAGCATCGGGGTAGCCGGCCGCTCGGCCGCCGATGACGGGTTGGGCCAGCTCATCCATCGGGCCGACATGGCCATGTATCAGGCCAAGCGCCAGGGCCGCAACCAGACCATTCTGGCCGCAGAGCCGAGCAACCCGGAACAGCCGGAGGCGCTGGCCAGCAGCGTGGCCTGACTTCAGCCCCCTGGCTCAGGGCAGCAGCTCGGTCAGCGAGGCCAGATCCACCGGCGCGCCGTAGTCGACGCCCGGCAGCTCGAAGCCGTTGAGCTGCATGAAGTCCTGGCGCAACCCGGCAAAGTCCCCCAGCGCGTGGAAGTTGTCCGGCGTCACCTTGGACCAGAGCGCCGAGACGGCGGCCTGAATGGCCGGGTCCAGTTCGTGGTCATCCATCCGGATCAGCCGGTTGCCGTCGGCCACCACCCCTTGCGGGCCGTACATCTTGGTGGCAAACAGCCGCTGCATCTGCTCGATGCAGCCTTCGTGCACGCCGCGCTCCTTCATCACCCCCATCAGCAGGCCCAGATAGACCGGCAGCACCGGAATATAGGCGCTCGCCTTGGTCACCAGCGCCTTGCAGACCGACACCCAGGCATGGCCGCCAAGCTCCGCCAGCTGCAGGTTGATGGTCTCGGCGGTGGCGTGCAGATGCTCCTTGGCATAACCGATGGTGCCGTCCCGATAGAGGGGGTAGGTCGATTCGGGGCCGATATAGGAGTAGGCCACGGTCTGGGCGCCGGGCGCGAGGCAATCCGCCTGCTGCAACGCCTGCAGCCAGAGCTGCCAATCCTCGCCGCCCATCACGCTGACGGTGTCGCGGATCTCCTCCGGGGTGGCCGGATCCAGCGACTGCTGCACTAGGGTGTCCTGTTCCAGATCCAGTCCCCAGCCGCTGAATGGCTGGCCGGTGGTCTTGAGCACGGAGCGCACTTGCGTGCCGTCAGGCAACACCCGGATGCCGCTCGCCAGCGAGTAGATCACCAGATCCACCTGCCCCAGCTGCTGGCGGATGGTGTCGATAGCCTGCTGGCGCATCCCGATGGAGAAGGCATCCCCGATCAGATTGATGGCGATGCGGCCGGCCTGCTCCGCCTCCTTGCGAAACCAGATGTTGTTGTACCAACCGGCGCTGCCCGGCCCCTTGTCAGAAGGGCCCCGCTCGAATGACACGCCGACGGTGTCGGCCCCGGCTCCGAAGGTCAGGGCAATGCGCGACGCCAGCCCGAAGCCGGACGAAGCGCCCAGCACCAGCACCCGTTTCGGCCCGTTGAAGGAGCCCGCCGCCCTGACGCTGGCAATCTGTTGCAACACGGCGGCGCGGCAGCCGATGGGGTGACAGTTGCGGGCGACGCAGCCCTGGATCTGTGGGTGAATGATCATCAAGGAGTCTCCAAGGAATCAATACGATACGCGAAATGACGGTCGCAGACCGGCCCGTATCCAACCGGGAAACGGTGTTCAATGGCCAGCGACGGTCTGCCAATGGAACTGGCTACAGCATAACCAAGCGAGACGGGATTACCTTGATGTCGGGCGGAATATCGGCGAGAAGGCGGCAGAAAAACAAAAGGGAGCGCGAGGCTCCCCAAAGCGGTATTCAGATGCTTTTTGTTGTTTTGTGTTCATTGCGAAGCACGGGCACATCCTATGCCTGTCACCGGCCGCGGGCAAGCCGGCGGGTGTGACCTGCTTCAAACTCCTGTTCGATTTATAGCCAGTTTATTAGCTGTCGTCGGCGACAAGCTCCATAAGAAACTCGTTTAAATCCCAAAACTGTGCCGGGGACACCATTTTAGTTTCAGCAGACATTGGTATAGTGGACTCAGGATCAGTGAGGAGAACTCCCATGAATGGAACCTATTACAAACACATACTGGCCGCGATCGACCTGTCGGAAGACAACCGCAAGGTGATCGAGAAGGCGGTCGACCGGGCCCGCTCCAACGGCGCCAAGCTGTCGGTGATCCATGTCGATGTGGACCTCAAGGATCTCTACACCGAGATGATCGATATCGACATCGACAACGTGCAGGATCAGGTGATCGCCGAAGCGAAAGAGAAGCTGGAGGCCTTCCTGGCCTCGGTGGACTACCCCATCGAGAAGAAGCTGGTGATCTGCGGTGATTTGAGCGAGCGGGTCAACCAGGCGGTCAGGGATTATCAGATCGATCTGCTGGTGTGTGGCCATCGCCAGAGCTTCTGGAGCCTGCTCACCTCGAGCGCGCGCCAGCTGATGAATACCGTGCCCTGCGATCTGCTGGTCGTCCCCTTGCAGAAGTGATCAAACAGGCGTAGTTTGATTTGCCATGAATATGACCTCATTCAATCACAACTACTGGTGGTGCTGCTCTTAAACAGGCGGCACTGCTTTTCTATGTAAGATTTCCCAAAGAAAACACCGTGACCGCCGAGAGGCGGTCATTGTTTTCATCCCTTTGTCGCCTCCCGGCTCACCCAACTGGAGAGAGTGACATGCACAACCCCGTTATCCTGACCGGCGACCGTCCCACCGGCAAACTGCACATCGGCCACTATGTCGGCTCGCTGCGCCAGCGCGTCGAAGCCCAGCACCATTACCGCCAGTTCGTGATGATCGCCGACCTGCAGGCGCTGACCGACAACGGCCACAACCCGGCCAAGGTGACCGACCACGTGCTGGAGGTGATGGCCGACTACCTGGCCGCCGGCCTCGACCCGGCCAAGACCACCTTTTGCCTGCAGAGTGCCCTGCCCGCCCTCGCCGAGCTCACCACCTATTACCTCAACCTGGTCAGCGTCGCCCGGCTGGAGCGCAACCCCACCGTCAAGGCAGAGATCCAGCAGAAAGGGTTCGAGCGCAGCCTGCCCGCCGGTTTCCTGATCTACCCGGTCAGCCAGGCCGCCGACATCACCGCCTTTCGTGCCACCCATGTGCCGGTGGGCGAGGATCAGCTGCCGATGCTGGAGCAGACCAACGAGATCGTGCGCCGCTTCAACACCCTGGTTGGCAAAGAGGTGCTGACCGAGTGCCAGCCCATTCTGAGCGACACCGGTCGTCTGCCCGGCATCGACGGCAAGGCCAAGATGTCCAAGTCCCTCGGCAACACCATAGAGCTCGGCATGTCGGCGGAGGAGATCAAGCAGGCGGTGTTCGCCATGTATACCGACCCCAACCACCTCAAGGTGAGCGATCCGGGTCAGGTGGAGGGCAATACGGTGTTCGCCTATCTCGATGCCTTCCATCCCGACAAGGCACTGGTAGCCGAGATGAAGGCCCACTATCAGCGCGGCGGGCTGGGGGACATGCGCTGCAAGCAGGTGCTGAACGACTGCCTGCAGACCCTGCTCGCCCCGATGCGGGAACGGCGCGAGGCGGCCATCGCCGACAAGCGCCAGCTGCTGCGCCTGTTGCAGCAGGGTACCGAGCAGGCGCGCGCCCTGACCGACGAGGTGCTGGCCGAGGTGAAGGGGGCGATGGGGCTCGACTACTTCGCCGGATTGAACTGATCCGCCCCGCGCTGTGCCGGGCTGCCGAGCGCATCCGCGCCGTAGCGCTCGAACGCCAGCCGGTGCAACAGCCCCTTGAACCAGCCGATCGCCTCGTCATGGGCGGTGAGCGGGTGGCCCGCCATCAGATAGACGATGGGGATGTCGGGGTCCAGCTGGTGCAGCCGCAGCGGGTAGTAGCGGCAGAAGTGGCGCCCGATCATCTCGGGCACAACCACCAGATAGCGACCGGTGGCCATCAGCGGCGGCACCGCCATAAAGCTCGGTAATCGGACACCCAATTCACGCTCCACCCCGAAGCGGGCCAGCCAGAGATCCACCATGGCCTGGCTGTGGCCCCAGCTGGAGGTGTGGATGTGGGGCCGGCTGACCAGATCGTCCGGCCCCAGCACGTCCGGCAGTTCGCTGCCAAGGGGCGACAGACAGACCAGCGGGTTGTTGAACCAGGGCTCGCGCCACAGCCGGGGCGAGAGGTGATTGGCATCGGCGAAGCCGATCACCAGATCCAGCTCCCCCTTCTCCAGCTCCCGCTCGTAGTCGCTGTCGGCCAGCTCGCACACCTCCAGCCGGCAGTGCGGGGCATGCCGGTGCAGCCGCTCCACCAGCGCCGGTACCAGGCCATGTTCCACCGAGCCCGGAGTGGCGATGCGAAAGATCCGCCGCGCACTGGCGGGGTCGAACCCCTTGGCCTGCCGCAACCCCTGCTCCAGCATGGCCAGCGCCTGGCGCACCGGGCCGGCCAGCGCCTTGGCGCGCTCGGTCGGCATCATCTCGCGCCGGCTCATCACGAACAGGGGGTCGTCCAGCGCCGTTCGCAGCCGCCCCAGCGCATGACTGACGGTGGACTGGGAGAGGTGCAGCCGCTCGGCGGCACGGGTGACGTTGCGCTCCTGCATCAGCATGTCGAACACGGTGAGCAGGTTGAGGTCGAGGCGGGAAAGGGGCAGTTCCATCGATATTGGCCATGGTTGGATGACGACAATTCATTTTTGGCATAGTAGCAGATTGCATAGAATGCGCAGGCGAATTACATCGGAGATTAAAATGCGTAGCTATCTGTTGTTGCTGGCGATTGGCCTGTTGTGGGGCTCCCAGTTCATTTTCATGCATCAGGCCGTGACCGAATTGCCACCCATCATGGTGGCAGCAGGTCGCGCCTTGTGTGGCAGCCTGACCCTGGGTCTGCTCTGCCTGTTCATGCGTCTCAAGAGCGAACACACCCCGTGGCGTACCTATATGCTGATCGCCCTGCTCGATGCCACCCTGCCCTTCATCATGGTGGCCTGGGGTCAACAGTATGTGGATAGCGCCATCGCCGCCGTGGTAATGGGTTGTATCCCGTTTGTCACCATCCTGATGGCACCCTTGTTGGTTTCCGGTGAAAAAATCACCAAGGGCGGTCTCGTCTCCGTGGTCATCGGCTTCGTCGGCGTGCTGGTGCTGTTCTGGCCGAAACTGGCCAGCGGCATGAATGCCGGCCTGCTCGGCGCCATGGCTATCCTGTTCGGAGCCAGCTGCTTCGCCATCGGCCTGCTGATGATCAAGCGCTTCGCCAAGGACCACCCGGTGGTCGTGGCACGCAACATCCTGATCTCTTCGGCCATCCAGCTGCTGCTGGCCGCTCCGTTCGTCACCGATCTGAGCGCGCTCACCATGCCGAGCCAGCATGCCATCGGCGCCGTCGCGGTGCTCGGGGTGTTCTGTACCGGTCTGGTCTACTTCCTCTACATGGCGCTGATCCAGAAGGCGGGCCCGACCTTCGCCTCCTTCAGCAACTACCTGGTGCCGCTGTTTGGCGTCATGCTGGGTGCCCTGTTCCTCGGCGAACAGATCCAGTCCACCACCGGCGTGGCACTGGCCCTGATCCTGGGCTCGGTCGCCCTCAACCAGTGGGCTCAGCAGCGCCGCGTCCAGCGGGAGGCTGCCCTATGTCAGGCATCCTGACCACGCTCTGCGGCGGCCTGGTGGTGATCGCCGGCTGGCAATATCGCCAGCGGCTGATGGGTCTGCTCGGACTGTTGATGGTGCTGCTGCCCTGGTTCTTCGACAGCAAGCTGCAAGCCATGCTGAGCTATGCGCTGAGTGCCTGACATCAATTTCTGAATGTGTGACGAGAGTGTATCTCTCCTGTTTTTGGGACCGTTTTTCAAAAAAACCTCCGATTTGTCCCTTCTACCGGCGCTCTGCGCCGGTTTTTTTATGGCTGCCTTGCCCTGCCGCCCGTCACACCCGATAGCGATAACTCAGTCGCTCGTTCTTGCGCGGCCCTGTGATCTGCCAGCTCAGTAGAAAACCGTCATCGATCTCGGTCAGCTCGGCACTGTAGTGATCCTGGCCGCACAGGTGAGGCTCGGCGGTGAGCCAGCGACCATCCCCCTGCGGCAGCAGCTCGAACAGCACCACCGGCTGCTCGTAACGCAGGTGGGAGAGCCGGATCCCCTGCTCGCCACGCTGCCACCAGAAGCGGTTGTGCATGGTCAGCACCCGGCCATGGGGCGTGGTGTAGCGGCCGTGCTCGGCAAACAGCCAACCACCCTGATGATCGGTCACCGTCACCTCCCCCTCGCCGCTGCCGCACCAGTCGGTGGCGGAGCCCTCCCCGTTGCTCGCGGTAAAGGCAAATGCTCCGATCTGTGGCAACTGGCGCCATAAACGCTGGATCACGGCTTCCATCTCGGCCATCATAGCCCCCTTCAAAATTGACAACTGACGACAAATCAACCACATGAACTACTTGATAGGGGTTACCCTGCTCTGGTCATTCTCCTTCAGCCTGATCGGGGTCTACCTCGCCGGTCAGGTGGATGCCTACTTCTCGGTACTGACCCGCATCGTGCTCGCCAGCCTGGTGTTTCTGCCCTTTCTCAGACGGCGCTGGTTGCGGCCCGACCTGGTGGCCAAGCTGATGGCCCTCGGCGCTACCCAGCTCGGCATCATGTATCTGTTCTATTACCACTCCTTCCTGCTGCTGACGGTGCCGGAAGTGCTGGTGTTCACCATCTTCACCCCCATCTACGTCACCCTGATCCATGACCTGCTGGAGCGACGCTTCAAGCCCACCTATCTGTGGGGAGCCTTGCTGGCGGTGCTGGGGGCGGCCGTCATCCGCTTCGACGGGCTGACCGAAAGCTACGTGCTGGGCTTCCTGGTGGTGCAAGGTGCCAACATCTGCTTCGCCATCGGCCAGGTCGGCTATAAGGTGCTGCTGGCACGGGAGAAGGAACAGCCCCCCCAGCTCGCCGTATTCGGTTGCTTCTATCTGGGCGCCCTGGCCGTGGCCCTGCCCGCCTGGTGGCTGCTGGGCACGCCGCAATACCCCACCAGTACCCTGCAGTGGGGCATTCTGCTGTGGCTGGGGATTGGCGCTTCCGGGCTTGGTTACTTCCTGTGGAACAAGGGGGCGACCCAGGTCAGCAGCGGTGTGCTGGCCATCATGAACAACGCCCTGATCCCGGCGGGTCTGCTGGTCAATCTGCTGCTGTGGGGCAAGGATACCGACCTGCTCAGGCTCACCCTGGGCGGCCTGTTGATGCTGGCCTCCCTCTGGGTATGCCAGCGCCATGGGGTGAGTGAGCGCTGACTAAAAATCAGCCAACGACAGTGTTGTGCTCCCGTCTGGCCTGACCGTGGCAGGTAGCCAGCCGGGCCAGCAGGTGATCGATCTGCTCGCCGGCCTGGCTCTGCACCAGGCCGATGCTGACGGTCACCGGTCGCTGCGGCAGCAGGCTGGCATCGGCGATCTCGAGCCGCAGCCGCTCGGCAATCTCGAGCCCGCTCAGCCGATCGGTCTGGGAGAGCATCAGGATGAAGCCGTCTTCGTCCCAGCGGGCGAATGGGTCTTCCCGCCGCAGCTCGTGACGCACGATGCGGGCCAGCTTGGCCAGCATGGCATCGCAGGCCACCTCGCCGAACAGCTGCTGGATCTTGGCCCTGTGGTCGACGCTGAATTGCAGCAGGCTGAAGCTGCCGCTCTCGCTGGCCAGCCGCTCATCGAGCAACAGCTCGAAGTGGCTGCGGCTCTCCAGCCCGGTGAGGGGATCGGTGCCGTGTCGCTCTTCCACCAGCAGTGTCTGTGAGTCGAGCAGACGCACCACCCCCAGCACCTGGCCGTGAACATCGCGCCTGGCCCGCTCTTCCAGCCGGACATAGTGGCCGTCGTGATGCAGGATGCGGTATTCGAGCCGGATCTGGGCCACCCGCCCGCTCTGGCAGGCGGTCAGCGCCTCCTGCAGGTTCCCCACGTCGTCGGGATGCACGCGATCCAGCCAGCCGAGATCGTCCAGACCGGCTTCGTTCAATCCCAGCAGCCGCAGACAGGAGAGATCCCGCTGCACGCCCTGCTGCGGGCTCCAGCTCCAGAGCCCTGCCTCCAGCAAGGCGATGGCATCCGCCATCAGCGCCAGATCAAACCGGGTAATTGCCTCCCTGAGGGGAGCCTTGAGCATGTCCATCGAGCGCCTCGACACCGAATCTGAAGACCTTCTCAATAAGTAACATTGGCTCTCGCGCCGAGCAACAGGGTCAGCGCGCTTTTCCTTGATAGCCGTTCATCAAGGCCTGCCAGTTCTCCGGTACGAAGTGAAAACTGGTATGCAACTGGGACTCCTTGTTGAAGGAGCGCAGCAGCCGTTCCAGGTTGGCCTGCTGCCAGTTGCCGGGAGAGCGGATGGCTCCCTTGTCGAAGTCGATCACCCACACCTTGTCCTCCTTGTCGAGCAGCAGGTTGTGGCTGTTGAGATCGGCGTGATAGACCCCGGCGTCGTGCAACCGACGCACCGTCTGGCCCACCTTGTGCCACACCTCGCCGGCGATCGACCCCTGCTTGAGCAGGGCGACCAGATCCTTGGCGCCACGGATGCGCTCGATCAGGATGTCGGCCCGATAGAAGGGGCCCTGCTTGGCCATCCGGGCGGCAAACGGGCGCGGCACCGGCAATCCCTGAGCGCTCAACTTGGCCAGCAGCGTGTATTCGGCCATGGCCCGGCTCGATTCGACCCCTTCGAACCAGAAGCGATCCCGCACCACCTTGCCCACCATGCCACCGCGATAGTAGTGACGTAGCACCAGGTGGCGGGATTCATCCTTGACGAACCAGGTCACTCCGCGGCCGATGGAAGACCCCACCACCTGGCGATGTGTCTGCCACCAGGCCGGATCAAACAGCTCGGGAGAAGGGTCGCGAAACGCCCCTTCGGCGTACCAGCAGATCTGGTTGTGTTCGGTCTGAATTTGCATTTTTGGCGATTCCGGTCGGTCAGTCATGGCTACACAAGGCAAGGGCAACAGGGGCCCTGTCAGGAGCACCGGCTGCCGGTCGTGCGCAATTTTACAATCCACGGGGGAGTTTGCATAATGCCATCCATCCATTTTGCCACCATTGCGCCACATCATGCCGCTGCTCCAAACGACGCCCTCCTCCATCTGCATCCTGCGGCTCTCCGCCATCGGCGACTGCTGCCACGCGTTGGCGCTGGTGCGCGTCATCCAGCGGGCCTGGCCGACGACCCGCATCACCTGGATCACCGGCAAGATTGAAGCGACGCTTTTTGCCGATCTGCCCGGGGTCGAAGTCATCGCCTTCGACAAGAGCAAGGGCTGGCGCGGCTATCACGAGCTCTGGCAGACCCTCAGGGGGCGCCAATTCGATGCCCTGCTGCACCTGCAGGCGGCCATGCGGGCCAGCATCGCCACCCTCGGCATCCGGGCCAAGGTCAAACTCGGGTTTGATCGGGAGCGGGCCAGCGACGGCCAGTGGCTGTTCACCAACCACAAGGTGCCATCCCCCGCCTCACCCCACGTGCTGGACGGCTTTCTCGCCTTTGCCAAAGAGCTCGGGATAAAGGATCTGACCCCGGACTGGCAACTGCCCATCAGCGCCGAACACCAGGCCTGGGCGAAAAAGAAGATTGACGGCAAGCCGACCCTGCTCATCTGCGCCGCCGCCAGCAAGGCATTCAAGAACTGGACTGCCGCCGGCTATGCCGCGCTGGCGGATCATGCCGCTGACAGAGGTTTTCAGGTCTATCTGTGCGGCGGGCCGGCCAAACTGGAGCGGGATCTGGCCGCCGATATTCAACGGCTGAGCCACAGCAAGCCGGTGGATCTGGTGGGGCAGACCAACCTCAAGCAGTTGCTGGCGCTGATCAAGGAGGCCAGCCTGGTGCTGGCCCCCGATACCGGCCCCACCCACATGGCCACCCTGGTGGGCACGCCGGTGCTCGGTCTCTATGCCCACCACAACCCGGATCGGACCGGCCCCTATCTGTGCCGTGACTACGCGGTCAGCGTCTATCAGGAGCTGGTCGAGCAGGAGACCGGCAAGCCGCTGGCCGAGCTCGGCTGGCGCACCCGCCTCAAGGATCCGGATGCCATGAGCAAGATAACCCACGAGCGGGTCATCGCCGCCTTCGACCGGCTCTGTGCCGATCGCCAGTTGCCCGCCGGGCAGCAACTCGGAATTTCCGAGCAGTGAAGCAGGGATAATCTGCTGGCCCGCCCGCACGGCGGCAGGCAGAATGGCGGCTGATGTGGGTGACGCTCCCGCAGCAAGCTACGAATACTTTGATCGGCTGGAATATGATTCCGGCCGTTTTTTTATCCGCCACCTTCTGTTAAAATTCGCCGCCTTTACATCCCTCTTAATTCAAGAATTTTCCGCGTTTCGGATTTGGCTGTCTCCCTTTCGGGCACAAGACGGCGGCCTCTGCTACAACCAAAACACGGTCTCGCTTAAAGGTACAGACATGGCGCAACAAGGCACTCTCTATATCATCTCCTCCCCGAGCGGAGCGGGTAAATCCAGCCTGCTCAATGCCTTGCTGACCCAGCACAACAGCGCAGGCAAGATGCAGCTGTCGGTTTCCCACACCACCCGCGCCACCCGTCCCGGTGAAGAGCACGGGGTGCACTACCACTTCGTCAAGGTGGAAGAGTTCAAGGCGCTGATCGAGCGCGGCGACTTTCTGGAGTGGGCCGAGGTGTTCGGCAACTACTACGGCACCTCCCGCGCCGCCATCGAAGCCTGCCTGGCGCAGGGGATCGACGTGTTCCTCGATATCGACTGGCAGGGCGCCCGCCAGATCCGTGAACAGATGCCGACCAAGTCCATCTTCATCCTGCCGCCCAGCCGCGAAGAGCTGGAGCGTCGCCTGATCGGCCGCGGCCAGGACAGCGCCGAGGTGATCAAGGGCCGGATGGAGAAAGCCATTGCCGAAATGGTGCACTATGACGAGTATGACTATGTCATCATCAACGAAGACTTTGAGCAGGCACTGTTCCAGCTGAGGGCCGTCATCGAGTGCCAACGGCTGGAATTGCGCCAGCAGCAGCAGGCCCAACAAAACTTGCTGCAACAGCTACTGGCAGAATAGGCCAAAAACAAGTAAACTTTTGCGTCATTTTTAAACACCGCTTTTTTAAACCGAGAAAGCCCAAACACTGGAGTCCTGCATGGCACGCGTTACTGTAGAAGATGCTGTAAAACAGGTAGGTAACCGTTTTGACCTGGTGCTGGTCGCCGCCCGCCGCGCCCGCCAAATCGCGGTTCAAGGCAAAGATCCCCTGGTTGACGAAGAGAACGACAAGCCGACCGTGATCGCCCTGCGCGAGATCGAACTGGGTCTGGTGAACAACCAGGTGATGGACACCCAGGACCGTTACGAGCAGCAAGAGCAGGAAGCCGCCGAGCTGGCTGCCGTTGCTGCCATCGCCGAAGGCCGCGGTTAAGTCAGTTATTTCTTATAGTCGGCGCCCGCCCGGGTGCCGACTGTTCTCCCCCATTTACAACCGCTCGAAAACCTCGCAAACTCAGGACTATACCCTCTATATCCACGGATTGCCGTTTCACCGCTGCGGGGACTGTCTTGTATTTATTTGAAAATCTTAAAGAAATAGCCAGTTCCTACCTGCCACCCGAGCAGGTGGAGAAGCTCAGGCAAGCCTATGTGGTGGCCCGTGATGCTCACCAGGGACAGATGCGTTCCAGCGGCGAGCCCTATATCACCCACCCGGTTGCCGTTGCCCGCATTCTCGGCGACATGCGCCTCGATCATGAAACCCTGATGGCCGCCGTGCTGCACGACGTCATCGAAGATACCCCTGTCACCAAGGCCGATCTGGCCGAACTGTTTGGCGATGCCGTCGCCGAGCTGGTAGCGGGCGTCTCCAAGCTCGACAAGCTGAAGTTTCGCGATCGCAAGGAGGCCCAGGCCGAGAACTTCCGCAAGATGGTGATGGCCATGACCCAGGATATCCGGGTCATTCTGATCAAGCTGGCCGACCGCACCCACAACATGCGCACCCTGGGTTCCCTGCGGCCAGACAAACGCCGCCGCATCGCCCGGGAAACCCTCGAAATCTTCGCTCCCATCGCCAACCGCCTCGGTATTCACACCATGAAAAACGAGCTGGAAGAGCTGGGCTTCGAGGCGCTCTACCCCATGCGCTCGCGCGTGTTGCGCGAATCGGTGCGCCGCGCCCGCGGCAATCGCCGCGAAATCATCGACTCCATCCAGAGCGAGATTGAAGGCCGGCTGCGCGAGGCAGGCATCGAATCCCAGGTCAGCGGCCGCGAGAAGAACCTGTTCTCCATCTACAACAAGATGGAGAAAAAAGAGCTGCAATTTCATGAGGTAATGGATATCTACGCCTTTCGTGTGAGGGTGAAGGACATAGATACCTGTTACCGGGTACTGGGCCAGATGCACAGTCTCTACAAGCCCCGCCCCGGCCGCTTCAAGGATTACATCGCCATTCCCAAGACCAACGGCTACCAGTCGCTGCACACCTCCCTGGTAGGGCCGCACGGGGTGCCGGTGGAGGTGCAGATCCGCACCGAATTCATGGATCAGATGGCCGACAAGGGCGTCGCCGCCCACTGGGCCTACAAGCAGGATGGTGACAGCTCGGGTACTACCGCCCAGATCCGCGCCCAGCGCTGGATGCAGAGTCTGTTGGAATTGCAGCAGAGTGCCGGCAGCTCCTTTGAATTCATCGAGGGGGTCAAGACCGACCTCTTCCCCGACGAGATCTACGTGTTCACGCCGGAAGGGCGCATCATGGAGCTGCCCGCCGGGGCGACCCCGGTGGACTTCGCCTACACGGTGCACACCGACATCGGCCACGCCTGCGTCGGTTCGCGGGTCGATCGCCACCCCTATCCGCTGAGTAGCCCGCTGCACTCCGGCCAGACGGTGGAGATCATCACGGCGCCGGGGGCTCGCCCCAACGCGGCCTGGCTCAACTTCGTGGTGACCACCAAGGCCCGCTCCAAGATCCGTCAGTTCCTCAAGAACCTGCGCACCGAAGAGTCGGTGGTACTGGGTCGCCGCCTGCTCAACCATGCGCTGGGCGCCAAGAACATCGAAGACATCCCGGAACCGCGCATCAAGCAGGTGCTGGCCGACACCAAGCACGAGAACCTGCAGGGCCTGCTGGCCGACGTGGGCCTCGGCAACGCCATGAGCGTGATGGTGGCGCGCCGCATGCTGGGGGATGAGCTGCCACCGGAAGAACAGCCCAAGTCCAGCAGCAAGAAGATGCCGATCAAGGGGGCCGACGGCATGCTGGTCACCTTCGCCAACTGCTGCCGCCCGATCCCGGGGGACGCCATCATCGCCCACATCAGCCCGGGCAAGGGGCTGGTGATCCACCAGGAAGCCTGCCGCAACATCAAGGGCTACAGCAAGGAGCCGGACAAGTACCTGCCGGTACAGTGGGAAGTGGATAAGGAGCAGGAACAGGAGTTCCGCACCGGCATCAGCATCGAGATCGTCAACCACCAGGGCGCCCTGGCGGAGCTGGCCAACGTGATTGCCGCTACCGGCGCCAACATTCACGCCATCAGCACCGAGGAGAAGGATGGCCGGGTCTATCTGGTCACCCTGCTCATCACCACCAAGAGCCGAATCCACCTTGCCAACATCATGCGCAAGATCCGGGTGATGCCGAACGTGCTCAAGGTGAGCCGACAGAAAAACTGACCACAGGCGGCGCAAGCCGCCTGCTGCTTTTCAAGAGACAAGCTTGGCCCACCGCCGCAGGCACACCCGTTCAACTTGGCGAGTGGACAAACCCGGCTTCGGCAGAGCCGACATGACCGCGAAACGCGTCAAACGAATTTACGACAGGCTGGCCCGGCGCCAGCCCGATTTGATCCTGTGCATGCAAGCGATGCGTGCACACACCTCACGACATAGAAACCGATATGACTCCTGAACGCTTCAAGCGCATCACCGACATGCTGGCCCAGCGCCAGCTCGATCTGACCGTCTGCATGGAAGAGGTCCACAAGCCGCACAACCTGGCCGCCATCGTGCGCACCGCCGATGCCATCGGCATCCATCGGGTGCACGCGGTCTGGCCCAAAACCTGGATCCACAAGCGCAAGGGGACCGCTCGCGGCAGCCAGAACTGGGTGGACGTGAAGCTGCACCCGGACATCGACAGCGCAGTGGCCGAGCTGAAAGCCTCCGGCATGCAGATCCTGGCGACCCACCTCTCCGACAGCTCGGTGGATTTTCGCGCCATCGACTACACCAAGCCCACCGCCATACTGGTCGGTCAGGAGAAGCACGGCATCGGCGAAGAGGCGCTGGCCCTAGCCGATCACCATATCGTCATCCCCATGGTGGGCATGGTGCAGTCTCTCAACGTCTCGGTGGCCGCCGCCGCCATCCTCTATGAGGCCCAGCGCCAGCGCGAACTGGCCGGCTGCTACCAGCGCGGCTGTCCGCTCGACCTGGAGGAGCAGAACAGCATACTGTTCGAGGGGGGCTACCCCATCTATGCCCAGCTCTGCAAAGAGAAAGAGATGCCCTACCCCCAGCTCGGCCCGGCCGGCGAAATCCTGGCGGACGAGCAGTGGTGGCAACAGATGCAGCTGACGCGCAAAGGATGGGCCGCCCAGCAATCGGATGATCCTTCGGAAGAGTACGCTGATGAAGCTTAACCACCTGCCCCTGCTGGCCCTGACCCTGTTTTCTGCCGGAGCCCTCGCCGTGAACAATCCCTATCAGCTGACGTCGGAAGCCGACGTCGCCACCCTTCATCAGCAGACGCTGCCCGACTTCTGGCGCCAGCACGCCGTCGAGAGCGCCTTCAAGGGCAAGGACGGGGTCACCATCCGCTATGCCGCCCTGCGCCAGGCCAAGGTCGATCGCGCCATCCTCATCGTCAACGGCCGGGTCGAAAGCTACCTCAAGTATCAGGAGCTGGCCTGGGATCTGTGGCGCCAAGGCTACAGCCTCTACCTCATCGACCACCGCGGCCAGGGCTTGTCCGATCGGCTGCTGGCCGACCAGGAGAAGGGATATGTCGACCAGTTCGACGATTATGTGCTCGATCTCAAGCAGTTTCATGACGAGGTGATCGCCCAGGACCAGCCCGCCAAGCTGTTCCTGCTGGCCCACTCCATGGGCGGCGCCATCTCGGCCCGCTATCTGGAGCGCTGGCCCGATGATATCGAGGCGGCCGTGCTCTCCTCCCCCATGATGGGCATCAATCTCGGCAGCCTGCCCAAGTGGCTGGCCAAGGGGCTGGCAGCCACCATCGGCACGGTTGGCGGCTGGCTGGGCGAGCCTCCCTACGGCCCGGGCCAGGGTCCGTACGAGAGCCACGACTTTGCCGACAACGGTCTGAGCCACAGCGAAGCCCGCTATCAGGCCTTCCGCGAGCTCTATGAGCAGCGCCCGCAGATCAAGCTGGGAGGCGCCACCGCCCACTGGATCTATCAGGGGCTGACGGGGGCGGACGCCGCGGTGGCCGAGGCAGGCGCCATCAAGACGCCGCTGCTGCTGCTGCAGGCCGGTGACGACGGCGTGGTGGACAACGCCGCGCAGGACGCCTTCTGTGCGCTCGCTCGCTGCGAGGGAGGCAAGCCGCTGCGCATAGAAGGGGCCTGGCACGAGCTGTTCATGGAGGCCGATCCCCAGCGCCAGGCCGCGCTCAACGCGATTCTGGCCTTCTTCGCACGCTACTAGCGGCTGGTTATTTTTTGTATCCCTAAATAAATGGGGTCGCGGGAGCGGTTGCTGTACACTGCTCCCGCTTTCATTCGTAACCCCGAGGTGATGATGTATAAGGTCGTTGTATCCGATCTCGATGGCACCCTGCTCAACGGGCAGCACCAGATCTCCCCCCGCACCCGCGATACCCTGCACCGTCTGGTGGATCAGGGGATCAAGTTCGTGGTGGCCACCGGCCGTCACCATGTGGATGTGCGCAGCATCCGCGACACGCTCGGGCTCGACATCTATCTCATCACCTCCAATGGCGCCGTGGTGCACGACAAGCAGGACCAGCTGATCTTCAACCAGGCCCTGCCGGACAGCGTGGCGGCCGAGCTGATCGCGCTGGAGCGCGACCCCTCCATCCACATCAACCTCTACTACGGCGACGAGTGGCTGGTGGAAGAGGAGATGCCCTGGCTGCTGCAGTTCCATCATGAATCCGGCTTCAGCTATCGCCTGACCGATCTCGCCAGCCACCCGCTGGACAAGGTCAACAAGGTGTTTTACATCGGCGAGCACGAGAAGCTGCTGCAGATCGAGGCAGAGCTGAACCAGCGTTATGGTGATCGGCTCAACGTCACCTTCTCCCTGCCGGACTGCCTCGAGGTGATGCACGCCGGGGTGCACAAGGGCAATGCCGTGCGCGCCGTGCTGGAGCAGCACGGGCTGGAGATGTCCCAGGCGGTGGCCTTCGGCGATGGCATGAACGACTTCGAGATGCTGAGCATGGTCGGCCGCGGCGTGGTGATGGGCAATGCCCACGACCGCCTCAAGCTGGCGCTGGCCGACCACGAACAGACCCTGAGCTCCGACGAGGATGGCGTCGCCGTCTATCTGGAGCAGTTGTTCGCCCTGCAGGGCGTCAACGTCGCCTGATGCTTCTGAACCTCATGGATACACGCCTCGGCCGTATCCATGAGGTTCACATCCGCTAAATTCCCTTCTTGTTGCCTGACGCCCTACCAGATGAGGCTTTTCAGGTTCAGCTTGTCGAACATGCTGCCCTTGTTTTGCCATGCGAAGCTCTGGTTAGCCCCACCGAAACAGTCGGCCAGCCGCAGCGGGGTGCCCGGCTTGTGACGACGGCCGGCCACATCCAGACAGCGGTCAGCCTTGCTGTTGAACAGCCGATCGTCCTGCCACTGCCATTGCCGGCTCTCATCCTGGCACTCGGCCATGGTCAGCTCGCTCACCCCTTTGGCCACCAGGCAACGCTGGTCAAGCTGCAAGGCACCGGCATCCCAGCTGAACTGCTGGCGGGCAGTCTGGTCACAAGGCTGGGTGATCAGCTGATTGTGGTCATTGAGGGCCACGCAGAATCCGGCATCAGTTACCAGCGCAGAGGTGGCGGTACTCTGCATGGGGGCAGCCCCCATCAGGATCTCGTCGGGTTTGGGTTTGTATGAGCAGCCGCTGAGGGCCACGACAACCAGCGCCAGTGTGCTGACGCGAAAAGAATTTGGGTGCATATGACATGTTGGCCTGAATTGTGTTCAATAACGCCCACTTGCCGTGGGTCTGCATCCCAGCATACCCGAAGCGACAGCGAGAAAGTGCCAACAGAAATGTAAACAGACGTGACAGAAACCTGCGGCAGCAGGCTGGCAGACGACAGAAAGCAAAAAACCCCGCCTGAGCGGGGTTTTTCAGAATGTGGTCGGTGATAAAGGATTCGAACCTTTGACCCTCTGGTCCCAAACCAGATGCGCTACCGGGCTGCGCTAATCACCGAGGCTTTAAAAAAGCTTTCTTTTCAAAACACAAAGACGACCATGAACGGTCATCCTCGTCATACAGCAAGTATGGTGCGAAGAGAGGGACTCGAACCCTCACACCCGGGGGGCACTAACACCTGAAGCTAGCGCGTCTACCAATTCCGCCACCTTCGCATACCTGACAAGCTGTAAAATGGGGTGGCTGATGGGGCTCGAACCCACGACAACCGGAATCACAATCCGGGACTCTACCAACTGAGCTACAGCCACCACAGCTGTTTTCGTTCTTCAACTCGCCCGCTTAACCGGCGCACTTTTGATGGTGCGCCCGACAGGATTCGAACCTGTGACCTCTGCCTCCGGAGGGCAGCGCTCTATCCAGCTGAGCTACGGGCGCTACGCTGTCGAACGGGGCGCAATATTAATGATGGGGACCCACCTTGTCTACTATTTTTTTATCTCGCAGAATCAACCGCTTGTTTTTCCATCGTTTCTGGCTTTTTTTAAGCGTTTTTGTTCCATTCAGGCTGGATCCAGCCCAGCTCCGCTACTTTTGGCTCCCCCCACATAGCAATCCGATGATGGGCAAAACTTGACTTGCCTCAAAGCCCCCCTAGAATGAATGAACGTTCATTCAGCCGTTGTGATCATCCCGTCATGAACAAGAAAGAACGCATTTTCGATGCGGCTCATGAAGTACTCGGCGAACAGGGTTTCCACGGTCTCTCCATTGCCGTGGTGGCCAAGAAAGCCAGGGTAGCGGCAGGCACCATCTATCGCTATTTCAGCGATAAGGATGACCTGATCCGCCAACTCTATCGGCACACCATCCTCCAGTGTCATCCCCTGGTCATGGAAGGCGTGCAGACAGAGGAGGTATCGTTCGAACAATTTCGGCGTTTGTGGCTCAACATCCACGCCATCTTTGTCGACGAACCGAACGCGCTCAAATGCAAATTGCAGTATGAAACGTCCCCGCTGGGAGCAGAGCTGGAGCAGGACCCGGTCATCAAGGCTGCCTGGGCCCCGCTGGATCGCTTCTTCGAACGGGGTCTGGAACAGGGTCTGTTTATCGACCTGCCCGTCCGGGTACTGCAGGTGCTGAGCCTGGATTGCGTGGCAAATATGGCGCTGCAAAGCCAGGTGCACCAATTCGAACTGACGCAAGACCAGCTGGAAGCCGTGATCCGGGCCTGCTGGCGAGCTATTTTGACCCCTTAAACATTGCACTCATATCTCAGGAGCGAGAGTTCATGAAAAAGTGGATGAGCATCATGTTGCTCATCGCGCTGGCCCTGTTCGGCAGCGTGATTGGCTTCAACCTGTTCAAGCAAAAGATGATAGCCAACTACATGGCCAACATGCCGGAGCCCGAGTTTCCGGTCACCACCCACAAGGTGGAGACCCGCGACTGGGTGCCGACCATCGAGGCCATCGGTTTCATCGAACCCAACCAGGGGGTAACCCTGTCGACCGAGCAATCCGGCACCATCGACAGCATCTCCTTCGAGTCGGGTGATACCGTCAAACCGGATCAGCTGCTGCTGAGCCTGGATGCCAGCGTCGAGAAGGCCAACCTGCGCGCCTCCATGGCCAAGCTGCCGGCGGCCAAGGCCAAGTTCGATCGCTATCAGAACCTGTTCACCAAGGGATCCATCTCCCGCGACCAGCTGGACGACACCGAGGCGACCTATCGCTCCCTCGAGGCCGATATCGAGAGTCTGAAATCGACCATCGCCCGCCGCGAAGTGCGCGCACCGTTTGCCGGCGTAGTCGGCCTGCGCAACGTCTTCCTCGGTCAGTACCTGCAACCGGGTACCGACATCGTCCGCCTGGAAGACACCAGCGTGATGCGCCTGCGCTTCACCGTGCCGCAGACCGATATCTCCCGCATTCGCCTGAATCAGGACATCCTGATCAACGTGGACTCCTACCCGCATCGCCAGTTCAAGGGCCACATCAGCGCCATCGAGCCGGCCGTCAACTATCAGAGCGGCCTGATCCAGGTGCAGGCGGACATCCCCAACAACGACGGCCAGCTGCGCTCCGGCATGTTTGCCCGCGCCAGCATTCTGCTGCCGGCCCAGAAGGACCAGATCGTGCTGCCGCAGACCGCCATCACCTTTACCCTGTATGGCGAGAACGTCTACCTGGTCAAGGAGAAGGATGGCGTGAAGCGCGTCGAGCAGGTGGTGGTCAAGGTTAGCGAGCGCAAGGGCAACGATGCGCACGTGGTCTCCGGCATCAAGGCGGGTGACGAAGTGGTCATGTCCGGCCAGGTACGCCTGAGCAACGGCGCCAAAGTGAAAATCGTGCAGGACCAGGGCCTGAAGGTTCCGGACCAGGTTCCCATGCTGTAAAACGCGGAGAGACAGATGCGCTTTACCGATATATTCATCAAGCGGCCCATCCTGGCCATCTCGATCAGCTTTCTGATCGCGTTGCTGGGTGTCCAGGCCGTGTTCAAGATGCAGGTGCGGGAATACCCCGAGATGACCAACACGGTCGTCACGGTCAGCACCAGCTACTATGGCGCGAGTGCCGACCTGATCCAGGGCTTCATCACCCAGCCACTGGAACAGGCCATCGCCCAGGCGGACAACATCGACTTCATGACGTCGTCCACCCAGCTCGGCAGCTCGACCATCACTGCCTACATGAAGCTCAACACCAACCCAAATGCGGCCCTGTCCGACATTCTGGCCAAGGTCAACTCGGTGCGTTCCCAGTTGCCGAAGGAGTCGGAAGATCCCTCGGTGACCATGTCGACCGGCTCGACCACGGCGGTGCTCTATATCGGCTTCACCAGCCCAGAGCTCAACGCCAGCCAGATCACCGACTACCTGGAGCGGGTCATCAAGCCCCAGCTCTTCACCGTCGGCGGCGTCTCCAAGGTCGACATGTACGGTGGTACCAAGTACGCCCTGCGGGTGTGGCTGGATCCGGCCAAGATGGCGGCGTTCAACCTGACCGCCGCGGACGTGATGAGCGTGCTCAACAGCAACAACTATCAGTCCGCCACCGGTCAGGCCACCGGCTACTTCACCCTCTACAACGGCAATGCCGAGACCCAGGTCAACACTACCGAGGAGCTCGAGCGCCTGGTGGTGGCCACCCGTGACGGCAAGGTGATCCGTCTGGCAGACATCGCCAAGGTCAGCCTGGAGAAGAGCCACGATACCTATCGCGCCACCGCCAACGGCCGCGAGGCCGTGGTACTGGCCATCAACGCAGCACCGACCGCCAACCCGATCAACATCGCCCACGACGTGCTGGAGATGCTGCCGAGCCTGAAGAGCAACATGCCGAGCACCATGGAGGCCAACGTCCTCTATGACTCGACCGTTGCCATCAACGAATCGATCAGCGAAGTCATCAAGACCATCGCCGAGGCAGCCGCCATCGTGCTGGTGGTGATCACCCTGTTCCTTGGTTCGTTCCGGGCGGTCATCATCCCGATTATCACCATTCCCCTCAGCCTGATCGGGGTGGTGATGGTGATGCAGATGTTCGGCTTCTCCATCAACCTGATGACCCTGCTGGCCATGGTGCTGGCCATCGGTCTGGTGGTGGATGACGCCATCGTGGTGCTGGAGAACGTGGATCGCCACGTCAAGGAGGGGGAAGAACCGTTCCGGGCCGCCATCATAGGTACCCGTGAAATCGCCGTGCCGGTCATCGCCATGACGGTCACCCTGGCCGCCGTGTATGCGCCCATCGCCCTGATGGGGGGCATTACCGGCTCCCTGTTCAAGGAGTTTGCCCTCACCCTGGCCGGCGCCGTGTTCGTGTCGGGCATCATAGCGCTGACCCTGTCACCCATGATGTGCGCCAAGATGCTCAAGGCCAACGAGGAGCCGGGCAAGTTCGAGAGCAAGGTGCATCATCTGCTCGACCGCATGACGGTCCGCTACGATGCCATGCTGCACGCCGTGATGCAGAAGCGCATCGTGGTGGTGCTGTTCGCCGTCATCGTCTTCGCCAGCTTGCCGATGCTGTTCAAGTTCATTCCGAGCGAACTGGCACCGAACGAAGACAAGGGCGTCATGGCCGTGCTGGGTACCGCCCCCTCCAACGTCAACCTGGACTACATCCAGGGCACCATGGAGCAGGTGAACAAGGTGCTGGACGAACAGCCGGAAGTGGCCTTCTCCCAGGTCTTCTCCGGGGTGTTCAACGCCAACCAGGCGTTCGGTATCGCCTCCATGGTGCCGTGGAGCCAGCGTGAAGCGAGCCAGAAAGAGGTGCTGGAGCGGGTTGGCAAGCTGGTCGAGAACGTGCCCGGCATGTCCATCACCACCTTCCAGTTCCCGGAATTGCCGGGTGCCTCGAGCGGCCTGCCGATCCAGTTCGTCATCACCACGCCGAACAACTTCGAGAGCCTCTATCAGGTGGCGAGCGAGATCCTGACCGCAGCCCAGGGGAGCGGACGCTTCGTCTACTCCGAGCTGGACCTGCAGTACGACTCCGCCACCATGAAGATCAAGATCGACAAGGACAAGGCGGGTGCCTACGGCATCACCATGCAGGACATCGGCATTACCCTGGGCACCATGATGTCGGACGGTTACGTCAACCGGATCGACCTGGATGGCCGCTCCTACGAGGTGATCCCGCAGGTCGAGCGCAAATACCGCCTCAACCCCGAATCGATCAAGGGTTACTACGTGCGGGCGGCCGATGGCCAGTCCATCCCGCTCGGCAGCCTGATCAGCATCGAGGTGGTCGGCGAACCGCGCGCCCTGCCCCACTTCAACCAGCTCAACTCGGCCACCATAGGTGCCGTGCTGATGCCGGGCACCACCATGGGCAACGCCATCGCCTGGCTGGATGCCACCGCCAGCGAGAAGCTGCCGCAAGGTTACCGTTACGACTACATGGGTGAAGCCCGCCAGTTCGTGACCGAAGGCAGCGCCCTGTACGCCACCTTCGCCCTGGCGCTGGCCATCATCTTCCTGGTGCTGGCGATCCAGTTCGAGTCGGCCCGCGACCCGCTGGTGATCATGGTCTCCGTGCCGCTGGCCATCAGTGGCGCACTGATCGCGCTGGCCTGGGGTGCCGCCACCATGAACATCTACTCCCAGGTGGGTCTGATCACCCTGGTCGGCCTGATTACCAAGCACGGTATCCTGATCTGCGAGGTGGCCAAGGAGGAGCAGCTGCTGCACGGTCGCAACCGGATGGAGGCCGTGATGGCCGCCGCCAAGGTACGTCTGCGTCCCATCCTGATGACCACGGCCGCCATGATCGCCGGTCTCATCCCGCTGCTCTATGCAACGGGGGCCGGGGCTGCCCAGCGCTTCAGCATCGGTATCGTGATCGTGGCCGGTCTGGCCATCGGCACCCTGTTCACCCTGTTCGTGCTGCCGGTGATCTACACCTACCTGGCCTCCGAACACAAACCGCTGCCGGTGTTTGACGAATCCATTCCGCCCAAGGCGAAAGGGAGTCATTAAAAACTGTTCTTAATCAACAAGGCCCCGTTTCGGGGCCTTGTTTTTATCACGCTAACGAAACACGACATAAGTGCATGAAGCAGTTAAACTAAATGGCAATATATCCAGACCGCAAGGACGCCATGTCAGGACTCTTCTCCAAGACCGCTAAGGCCGTCGGCCGTAACGGACTCTCATACCGCCTGCTCTCCTACATTCTGGTGTGCAGTACCGTATTGGCGATGATCATTACGGTGTTGCAACTTGCCTGGGATTACCGCAAGGACGTGGCCGTGATCGAGGACAGCATCGGCCAGATCGAGGCTTCCTTCCTGCAGCCCATCGCCGCCAGCCTGTGGAACCTGGACGAAGAGCAGGTCAAGGTACAGATCGAAGGCATCATGAACCTGCCCAACATGCAGTTCGTGATGGTGAAGGAGATGCTCGGCAACTCGGAAGTGCCTCTGCTGACCCAGGGGGTGGAGCGGGAAAGCTACGACATCTCCCGCGAGTTCAACCTCACCTATCAGGGCGAAGTGGTGGGCAAGCTGTTCGTCGCCGCCTCCCTCGAGCAGATCTACCAGCGCCTGATCGAGAAATCGGTGCTGATCATGGTCAGCCAGACCATCAAGACCCTGGTGGTCTCGTTCTGTATCCTGATCATCATCTACTACCTGGTGGTGCGGCACCTCAACCGCATCGCCAACTATGCCCAGAAGTTCAATCTGGACCGGCTCGCCATCGAGCTGACCCTGGAGGGGCGCCCCCTGCCCCGCAAGAAACCCGACGAACTCGACACCCTGGTTGCCACCCTCAACCAGATGCGTACCCGGCTGAACGACGAATTTGCGGCGCGCCATCAGGCCGCCGAGCAGCTGCAACAGGAGCGGGACTTCTCCGCCACCCTGATCAACTCGGCCAACATGGTCATCTGCTGCATGGAGCCGGACCTCAACATCGCCAGCATCAACCCGGCGGCCATTCTGCTGACTGGCTACCACCAGCAGGAGATACTGCAGCACAACTGGCTGGATCTGTTCGTCAGCAAGGTCCAGCGCGATGAGCTGGCGGCCATCCTGGCCGATCACGGTTCCATCGAGGACAAAGAGGTCATCATGCATGACCAGCAGGGCCACGAGCTGGTACTGCAGTGGACCTTCGCCCCCTTCTACGAGGGGCCCAACCTCAAGTATCTGATCGGCTTTGGCTACGACATCACCCGCCTCAAGAAGGTGGAGCGGGAGATCATCCAGCTCAACGAACAGCTGGAGGGCAAGGTGGTGGAGCGTACCCGCAGCCTGAGCGATGCCAACGACCAGCTGGGCAAGGCCTACGACGACCTGAAACAGGCCCAGCAGACTCTGGTGGAGTCGGAGAAGATGGCCTCCCTCGGTTCACTGGTGGCCGGCGTGGCCCACGAGATCAACACCCCCATCGGCATCAGCGTGACCGCCTCCTCCTACCTGCAGGAGCGGGTGGCCGACTTCAAGCAGCACATCGACTCCAAGCAGCTGTCGCGCTCCTATCTCACCGAATTTACCGTCAACCTCGACGAGTCCATGCAGCTGCTGCAGGGCAACCTGCGCCGCGCCTCGGAGCTCATCGCCAGCTTCAAGCAGGTGGCGGTGGATCAGTCGTCCGAGGCACGCTACAACTTCAGCCTCGCCGACAACCTGCACCAGGTGGTGGTCTCCCTCGGCCACAAGCTGAAGAAAGCCCAGTGCGAGGTGGATATCCAGTGCGATCCCAAGCTGTCGATCTTCTCCTTCCCCGGCAGCTTCACCCAGATCTATTCGAACCTGATTCTCAACTCCATCAACCACGGCTTCGACAACTGGGACAAGCCCAAGAAGATCACCATCAAGGTGGAACAGCAGGGTGAAGAGCTGCTGATCGACTACAGCGACAACGGCCGCGGCATCCCGCCCGAGATCTTGCCGCGCATCTTCGACCCCTTCGTCACCTCCAAGCGGGGCCAGGGCGGCAGCGGGCTCGGCACCCACATCATCTACAACCTGGTGGTGCAGCTGCTGCGCGGTCGCATCAGCTGCGTCAGCGAGCCGGGCAACGGCGCCCAGTTCCATATTCGCCTGCCGATCCAACATAACTGAGCGCTGGCTCTTGTGAGCCAGCCGCTTTATCCCCATCATGCTGTGATTGCATTCTTAATGAGCGGAGAACCTCGCAATGGCACAGCATTTTGACTATATCGCCATCGGCGGCGGCAGCGGCGGCATCGCCTCGGCCAACCGAGCTGCCATGTACGGTAAGAAAGTTGCCCTGATTGAAGCCAAAGAGTTGGGTGGAACCTGCGTCAACGTCGGCTGCGTGCCGAAGAAGGCCATGTGGTATGCCGGCCAGATCGCCGATGCCCTGAAATATGGCGCCGACTACGGCTTCGACACCACCCTCAACCACTTCAACTGGGCCAAGCTGGTCGAGTCCCGCCAGGCCTATATCGGTCGCATTCATCAGTCATACCAGAACGTGCTGGGCAAGAACCAGATCACCGTCATCAAGGGCTTCGCCCGCTTCGTCAGCAGCAACACCATCGAAGTGAATGGCGAGCAGTACAGCGCCGATCACATCCTGATCGCCACCGGCGGCCGTCCTGAAGTGCCGGCCATCCCGGGTGCCGAGCTGGGTATCGATTCCGACGGCTTCTTCGAGCTGCAGAGCCAGCCCAAGCGGGTTGCCGTGGTAGGGGCCGGCTACATCGCGGTGGAGATCGCCGGCGTGATGCAGGCACTCGGCTCCGAGACCCATCTGGTGGTGCGCAAACATGCGCCACTGCGCAACTTCGACCCCATGATCCATGAGACCCTGGTGGAGATCATGGCGCAGGAAGGGCCCAAGCTGCACACCCACGCCATTCCAAAAGCCGTGGTCAAGAACGCCGATGAGAGCCTGACCCTGCAGCTGGAAGATGGTCGCCACCTCACCGTCGACTGCCTGATCTGGGCCATCGGCCGCGTCCCGGCCACCGACAACCTAAATCTGGCCGCCGCCGGTATCGAGTTGGACGAGAAGGGCTTTATCCCGACCGACAAGTTCCAGAACACCGCCGTCGCCAACGTCTATGCCGTCGGTGACAACACCGGCCGCATCCAGCTCACCCCGGTGGCCGTCGCAGCGGGCCGCCGCCTCTCCGAGCGGCTGTTCAACAACAAGCCGAACGAGCACCTCAACTACGATCTGGTGCCGACCGTGGTGTTCAGCCACCCGCCCATCGGCACCATCGGCCTGACCGAGCCGGAAGCCATCGCCGAATACGGTGAAGATCAGGTCAAGGTCTACCGCAGCCAGTTCACCGCCATGTACTCGGCGCTGACCCAGCATCGCCAGCCCACCCGGATGAAGCTGGTCTGCGTCGGGCCGCAAGAGAAGGTGGTCGGCCTGCATGGCATCGGCTTCGCCATGGACGAAATCCTGCAGGGCTTCGGCGTCGCCATGAAGATGGGCGCCACCAAGGCGGACTTCGACAACTGCGTCGCCATCCATCCGACCAGCGCGGAAGAGTTTGTGACTATGCGCTGATGGCCGTGTGAGGGGAGAAACTCGAGGATTGTCTCGACAACTGCGTTCTCCCTCTTCATCCGACCAGCGCGGAAGAGTTTGTGACCATGCGATAAGCATGTTTGAAACTGGCCTGTCACTCTCAGACCAGTCTCAGCCACTTACCTACCAAACCCGGCCTAGGCCGGGTTTTTTGATCGCAGTCCACCCCTCCACTCTGCCAATCCCCTTCTTTTTACGCCGATTTTACGCCAGCCAAATCGGGCTTTATGGCGCCTTTACGCCCGTTTTACATACCCTTTCAGCGTCAATGAGACCTATGGGATCGACACGGATATGCATCGATCCCTGACGCTAATTACCTCAACGGAGTCGTTATGAATTGGCTATATCTGCTACTGGTCCTCGCCCTCACGGGTTATCTGCTGCGCGCCCTCGCGCGCACCCATGAGTGAGGAACCGGATATGTGGCAAGAGATCATCTATCCCGTCGCGTTCGTGCTGCTGGTGCTGCTGCCAGCGCCTCTGCTTGGCAACTACCTGTATCGAGTGTTTGAAGGCAAGAGTCGCTGGCTGGCCCCGCTTGAGCGCGCCACCCTGGCCTGCTGCGGCACGGACGGGCGCGAGCAGGACTGGAAGTCCTACGCCCTCAGCCTGCTGGCCTTCAACGGCGCCGGCTTCGGCCTGCTGTTCCTGATCCTGCTGGCACAGGGGCTGCTGCCCCTCAACCCGCAGCAGTTGCCCGGGCTGAACTGGCAACTCGCCTTCAACACCGCGGTCAGCTTCATGACCAACACCAACTGGCAGGCCTACTCCGGCGAAGCCAGCCTCTCCTACTTCAGCCAGATGGTGGGGCTCACCACCCAGAACTTCGTCTCCGCCGCCACTGGCGCCGCCGTCGCCATCGCCCTGTTTCGCGGCATCGCCCGCCAGCAGACCACCCACCTTGGCAACTTCTGGCAGGATCTGGTGCGTTTCTGTCTCTACGTGCTGCTGCCGATGGCGCTGATCCTGGCGCTGCTGCTGGTCTGGCAGGGGGTGCCCCAGAGTCTGTCGGCCTACCTGCCGTTCCACGCGCTGGAAGGCCAGGAGCAGCTGCTGCCGCTCGGCCCGGCCGCCTCCCAGATCGCCATCAAGCAGCTCGGCTCCAACGGCGGTGGCTTCTTCGGCATCAACTCGGCTCATCCGTTTGAAAACCCGACCGCCCTCTCCAACTGGCTGGAGATGGTCGCCCTGCTGACGCTGGCCGCCGCCATGGTTTGCACCCTGGGGCGCTACGTGAAGGATCTGGCCCACAGCCGCGCCATCCTCATCGCCATGACCATCATGCTGGTGCTGGGGCTCTGCCTCGCCATCGGCCAGGAGCTGAAACCGGATCCCGCCCTCGCCCACCTCACCAGCGAAGCTGGCAACTGGGAAGGCAAGGAGAGCCGCTTCGGCCCCGTGCTGTCCAGCATCTGGGAAGTGGCCACCACCGCCGCCTCCAACGGCTCGGTCAACGCCATGCACGACAGCTTCGCCCCGCTCGCCGGCATGGTCGCCATGATCAACATGCTGCTGGGTGAAGTGGTGTTCGGCGGCGTCGGTGCCGGTATCTACGGCATGATGCTGTTCGTGCTGCTGACCGTGTTCCTGTGCGGCCTGATGGTGGGGCGCACCCCCACCTATCTGGGCAAACGGCTCGGCATCACCGAGATGAAATGGGTGGTCGCCAGCATGCTGGTGATGCCGATCGGGGTATTGGTGATCGGCGGCATTACTCTGCTGATGCCGGACTCCGCCACCGTCATCGGTCACGACGGCCCCCACGGCCTGTCACGGCTGATCTATGCCTACGCCTCGGCCGCCGGCAACAACGGCTCCGCCTTCGCCGGCTTTGCCGCCGCCGACAGCTGGCAGTGCATCGCCATCGGGCTGGCCATGCTGCTCGGCCGCTTCGGCTACATCATTCCGGTGCTGGCCATCGCCGGCCAGCTGGCCCGCGCCCCGCGCCAGGAGCGAAGCGAAGGGGACTTCCCGGTCAGCGGCCCGCTCTTCATCACCCTGCTGATCGTCACCGTGCTGCTGATGGGGGGTCTCTCCTTCCTGCCGGTACTGGCGCTGGGCCCGGTGGCGGAACACCTGAGCCTGCTGGGAGGTGCCTTCTAATGCTGCACACCCGACTGATCTGCGTGACCCACTATTCGATGCAGGGAGCTTTCCAATGAGCAAGTCCGCTTCAATGAGCACCGACACCATTCAGGTGAAGGGCAAGAAACAGAAATCACAGATCCTGCAGGCCATGGTAGAAGCCCTCTATCGCTTCAACCCCAGGGCGCTGTTTGGCAGCCCCATCCTGTTCACCCTCTGGCTGGCGGCCGTGATGGCGACCCTGGAGTCGCTGCTGGGGCAGCCGCTCTCCGGCGTCGCCCCATCGCTGGCCTGGCAGCTGACCGCCTGGCTCTGGCTGACCCTCTGGTTTGCCAACTTCGCCGAGACCTTGGCCGAGGGGCGCGGCAAGGCGCGGGCCGACAGCCTGAAGGCCGGCATGAGCCAGCTCAAGGCACGTCGGGTCACCAGCCCGCAGGATGACAAGGGCGAGTGGGTACCGGCCACCAGCCTGCTCAAGGGCGATCTGGTGCTGGTGCGCAGCGGCGAGATGATCCCGGCCGACGGCGAAGTGGTCGCCGGCATCGCCTCGGTCAACGAGGCAGCCATCACCGGCGAATCCGCCCCCGTCATCCGCGAGTCGGGCACCGACCGCAGCGGCGTGACCGGCAACACCACCGTCGTCTCCGACCAGATCTGGGTGCACATCAGCAACAACCCGGGCGAAAGCACGCTGGATCGGATGATTGCCCTGGTGGAAGGAGCCAAGCGGCAGAAGACCCCCAACGAGATGGCGCTGGACGCCCTGCTGGTGGGGCTGACCCTGATCTTCCTGCTGGTGGTGGCCACCCTGCCCTGGTTCCTCGACTACAACGGCACCCAGGTGCCCCGGCTCTATCTGCTGGCGCTGTTCATCACCCTGATCCCGACCACCATCGGCGGTCTGCTCTCCGCCATCGGCATCGCCGGCATGGACCGGCTGGTGAAGCTCAACGTGATCGCCAAGTCGGGCCGGGCGGTAGAAGCCGCCGGCGACGTGCGCACCCTGCTGCTGGACAAGACCGGTACCATCACCTTCGGCAACCGGATGGCGGACGAGCTGATCCCGGCCCCCGGCGTGGACCCCTCCCTGCTGGCCCAGGCCGCCATGCTGGCCTCGCTCGGTGACAATACGCCAGAGGGCAAATCCATCCTGACCCTGGCGGGCAAGAGCCACACCAAGCCGAGCCAGCTGGAGAGCGACATCCTCATCCCCTTCAGCGCCGAGACCCGGCTGAGCGGGCTGGATCGCAACGGCCATCACTATCGCAAGGGGGCGGTGGATGCAGTGCTGCGCTACCTCTCGCTCGATCGCAAGGCGGTGCCGGAGCTCATCCTCAAATCGGTGGACAACATCGCCCGCCAGGGTGGTACCCCGCTGCTGGTCTGCACTCACGAGAAGCTGCTGGGGGTGGTGTTCCTCAAGGACATCATCAAGCCGGGCATCAAGGCCCGCTTCCAGATCCTGCGCCACATGGGGATCCGCACCGTGATGATCACCGGTGACAACCCGCTGACCGCCGCCGCCATCGCCGCCGAGGCCGGGGTGGACGACTTCATCGCCGAGGCGACGCCGGAGAAGAAGCTGGCCTACATCCGTCAGGAGCAGGCCGACAGCCGGCTGGTCGCCATGTGCGGGGACGGCGCCAACGACGCCCCGGCGCTGGCCCAGGCCGACGTGGGCCTGGCCATGAACGAGGGGACCCAGGCCGCCAAGGAGGCGGGCAACCTGGTGGATCTCGACTCCAACCCTACCAAGCTGCTGGACGTGGTGCTGGTGGGCAAGCAGCTGCTGGTGACCCGCGGCGCCCTGACCACCTTCTCCATCGCCAACGACGTGGCCAAATACTTCGCGATCCTGCCGGCCCTGTTCATCGCCGCCTATCCGCAGCTGGGGGTGCTGAACCTGATGCAGCTGGGCAGCCCGGAAAGCGCCATCCTGTCGGCCATCATCTTCAACGCCCTGATCATCGTAGCGCTGGTGCCGCTGGCCCTGCGCGGGGTCAGCCTGCAGGGCTCGGCCGCCAGCCTGCTGCGCCGCAACCTGCTGATCTACGGCGTCGGCGGCCTGATAGTGCCTTTCATAGGTATCAAGTTGATCGATCTGGTTATCACCGGCCTGGGGCTGGTGTAACGGCATTACCGGATGCGGGGCAGACCCGCATCCACCCAACGCATTTGGAGCAAGAAAATCATGATAGCAATCAGAACTCTGCTGACCCTGACCCTGCTGCTGGGGGTGGCATATCCGCTGGCCGTCACCGGGCTGGCCCAGCTGCTCTTCCCCTGGCAGGCCAACGGCAGCCTGCTCACCAACGCCAAGCAGCAGGTGGTCGGCAGCGCCCTGCTGGCACAGAAGTTCGAGCGGGCCGACTACTTCCACTCCCGCCCCTCCGCCAGCGACTTCGCCACCATAGGCGGAGGTGCCAGCAACCTGGGGATGAGCTCGCCGCTGCGGGCCGAGTTTGCCGCCGCGGCGGCCAGGGCGCAGCCGGAGGCCAGGGTCCCCGCCCTGCTGACCCGCTCCGCCTCCGGCCTCGATCCCCATCTGCCACTCGCTGCAGCGCTGGCTCAGGTAGAGCGGGTCGCCGGGCAACGCGGGCTGGATCCCGTTCAGCTGACGGAGCAGGTCAAGTCGGCGGCACAAGCTGGTATCCTTGGCCCGCAGGTGGTCAACATTCTCCAGTTGAACCTGCAACTCGATCATCAAAAGGGCGCCTGAGGGCGCTCCTTGCCGCTCGGGACAGGCTCCCTTTCGACAACGGGAACAAGCATGAGCAATGAGGTCACGGCCGCAGTTCGGCCGATGCAACGGGAGCACGGGGATGCGTGATGAGGTGAGGGCGGACGCCCTGCTGGCGAGCCTGGAACAGGAGCACAGGGGCAAGCTGAAGGTGTTTCTCGGTGCCGCCCCCGGTGTCGGCAAGACCTACGCCATGCTGCAGGCGGTACGGGAGCAGGCCAAGGAGGGGGTCGACATCCTGATCGGGGTGGTGGAGACCCACGGCCGCCAGGAGACCCTGGCCCTGCTCGACAAGCTCGCCATCCAGCCGCGCAAGCTGCACCTACACCGCCAGCAGCGGCTGGAGGAGATGGATCTGGACGGCCTGCTGGCCCGCAAGCCTGCCATCGCCGTGGTGGACGAGCTGGCTCACAGCAACGCCCCCGGCAGTCGCCACGAGAAGCGCTGGCAGGATGTGGAAGAGCTGCTCGGTGCCGGCATCGACGTCTACACCACCCTCAACGTGCAGCACCTGGAGAGCCTCAACGATCTGGTGTGGCAGCTGACCGGGGTCAGGGTCAAGGAGACCCTGCCGGATCAGGTGCTGCTGGAGGCCGACAGCCTGGTGCTGATCGACCTCCCCCCCAAGGAGCTGCTCGGCCGCCTCAAGGAGGGCAAGGTCTATGTGCCCCACCAGGCCAAGGCCGCCCTGCAGTCCTTCTTCTCTCTCAACAACCTCACCGCCCTGCGCGAGCTGGCGATGCAGACCGCCGCCAGCCACGTGGAGGGGGATCTGCAACTGCAGTGGCAGGCGGCCGGCAAGACCACTCTGCCGCTGCGGGGCAAGCTGATGGTCTGCCTCGGCGATCAGCACGGCGCCGCCCTGGTGCGCTACGGTCACCGCTTCGCCCAGCGCCGCCAGCTGCCCTGGCTGGTGGTGCACATCGACAGCAAGGGGCAGCGCTCGGTCGAGCTGGAGCAGGCACTGGCGCTCGCTTCCCAGCTGGGGGCCAAGGTGCTGACTCTCTCCAGTCCGGCGGTGGCCGACACCCTGCTGGAGACCGCCGAGCAGCAGCAGGTATCGCAACTGCTGCTGGGCAAACCCCACAAGGCGCCCTGGCGTCGCTCGCTGGTGCAACATCTGCTCAAGCAGGCGCAAGGACTCGAGATCACGCTGGTGGATACCGAGAAGCGCAAGCCCAGCCTGGGCTTGCAGCCGCTCCACCCCAAAGACATTCGCCAGAGCCTGCTGGCGGTAGCCATCATGGGGACCACCTCGGCCGCCGTCTGGGGCCTCTCCCACTGGCTGCCGCCCGCCTCCCTGCCCATGCTGTTCGTGCTGGGGGTGCTGGCCACCGCGCTCACCACCAGCCTGATGCCCGCCATCCTGGCCGCCGTGCTGGGCTTCGTCGGCCACAATCTGCTGTTCACCGCCCCCTACTTCTCTTTGAGCGTGGCCAGCCACAGCGATCTGCTCACCCTGTTCGTGCTGCTGATCGTCGGCATCACGGCCGGGCGGCTCGCCTCCCGTCAGCGCCAACAGCTGATTGGCCTGCGCGAGACCCAGCAACTGGGCAATGCCCTGCTGTCGCTGAGCCAGGGGCTGGCCACCGCCAGCAGTCCGGAAGAGGTGCTCAGGCAGGGATCCCAGGCCATCTCGCTGGCGCTGGGCCAGCCGGTGTTCGCCCTCGATCAGCACTACCAGCACAGGGCCGGCTCGACCCAGCACAAGCCGGGGCAGACCGACAAGGCGGCCATCGACTGGTGTCTGGCCCAGAAGCAGAGCGCCGGCGCCCACACCGCTACCCTCAACGCGGCCGAGGCCCAGTACCACCACCTCAGCGACGAACTGGTGCTGGGGATAGTGCTGGCCAATCCGCTCGCCTCCTCGGCCGAGCATCAGCTGCAGGCCCTGCTCACCGATATCCGCGCCGCGCTGGCCCGGATCGATCTCAACGAACGGCTGGCCGACAGCCAGCTGCAGGCGGAGACCGACCGGATGCGCGCCGCCCTGCTCTCCTCGGTTTCGCACGATCTGAAGACGCCACTGGCCACCATCATGGGGGCCGGCAGCACTCTGCTGGAATATGGTGACCGGATCAGCAGCGAAGATCGCAGCGAGCTGCTGCACTCGGTGCAGGACGAGGCGCGCCGCCTGCACAGCTATGTGCAGAACCTGCTGGACATGACCCGCATCGGCTCGCCGGATTTCCAGCTGAAACGGGACTGGGTCGACCTGGCGGATCTGGTGGAAAACGCCCGCCGCCGGCTCGACTCCTCCTGGCGCCAGCACAAGCTGCTGTTGCACTTCGATCAGCAGATCCCCCGCCTCTATGTGCACGGCGCCCTGATCGAGCAGGTGCTGGTCAACATTCTCGACAACGCCTCCCGCTACTCGCCGGCCGGCACCCCCATCGAGTTCAAGGTAATGCTGGCGGACCCCGATCTCATCCTCGACATCATCGACATCGGGGTCGGCATTGCCGAGTCGGATCGGGACAAGATCTTCAATCTGTTCTACACCCAGCCGGTCGGCGACTGCGGCAGCCGCGGCACCGGACTTGGCCTCGCCATTTCCCGCGCTATGATAGAGGCCCACGGCGGCCGCATCTGGGCATTTTCCGGCCCTAACGGCAACGGCACCTGCATGCGCATCTCCCTGCCGCTGGCGCTCAATGCAGCCGCGGCCTGAACCTTTTTACTCTATCCAGCTGGAGGCTGAATGGCTCACATACTGGTCATTGACGACGAGGCGGCCATCCGCCGTTTTTTGCGGATCAGCCTGATCGCCGAGGGGCATCAGGTGAGTGAGGCAGTCGGCGTCAACGAGGGGCTGGCGCAGTATCGCCACCTCAATCCCGATCTGGTGATCCTGGATCTCGGTCTGCCGGACGGAGACGGCATCCAGGTGTTGCAGGCCATTCGCGAGCACCATCAGCACCCGGTACTGGTGCTATCGGCGCGGGATTCTGAGCAGGAGAAGGTGCGACTGCTGGATGCGGGGGCCAACGACTACATGAGCAAGCCGTTCGGCATCGGCGAAATGATGGCTCGCATCCGGGTGCTGCTGCGCCAGCGGGCCGGGGTCAGCAGTGGCGAACAGCGCCACTTTCCCCAGTGCGGGCTGACTCTGGACAGCAGCAGCCACAGGGTCACCCTGGGGGAGGAAGAGGTGCCCCTCTCCCGCAAGGAGTTCGCCCTGCTGCAGGCCCTGGTGTGCCACCCCGGCAAGCTGGTGCTGCAGACCCAGCTGCTCAACGACATCTGGGGACCGAGCCACAAGGAGGACACCCACTACCTGCGCATCGTCATCGCCAGCCTGCGCAAGAAGCTGGGAGATAACCCCCAGCAACCCACGCTGATAGAAACCGAATCCGGCATCGGCTACCGTTTTATCGGCAGCTGATGTTTCACGTGGAACGACGCCAACTGCAGCAGAGGGCCAGCAGACCGCAGCCGCCGAGCAGCAGACCGAGATCCTGCAAACTGGCTGCAACCGCCAACCCCAGGCTGAGCAACAGGTAGTAACCGAGCCCGAACAGGGCGCCGGCACTGCCCGCCACCTCCCGATAGGCCAGCAGCGCCTGGCTCAGCACATTGGGGATCGCCAGCCCGAACGCCACCACCACCCCCATCATCGGCAGCAGGAACCAGAGCGAAGTCTGACTGGCCCACACCAGCCAGCCGGACCCCAGCGCCAACGCGGCAGCGAGCCGGATCAGCGAGGCAGGCGACCAGCCACGCCCCAGCAGGCGCTTGTTGAGCAGGCTGCCCCCCAGAGTCGCCAGCGCCAGCAAGATGCCGGAGTAACCAAACTCGCCCGCGCTCAACCCCAGCCCGGCAAACAGGAAGGGCGCCAGACTGTAGTAGCCGAACAGCATGGTGTTGAACAGCGCCACCAGAGCGGCGCTGCGCCACAAGGCTGCATCACGCGCCATCCGTTGTGCCAGCGGCCAGAGTGCCGCCCGCTGGGTGATGGCCGGCCGGGTTTCCGGCAGCTGCCAGCAAGTGACCAGCAGCAATCCGGCAGCCAACACCAGCAGGGCGCTGAATACCCCCAGATAGCCGAACCCGCTCGCCAGCTGGCCGCCGCTCACCAGCCCCAGCACCGGGCTGAGGGAGAGCGCGATGCCCATCACCGAAAAGACCCGCGCCAGATCGCTGCCCTGATAGCTGTCGCGCAGCATGGTCTGGGTCACCACGGAGCCCACGGCGGCGCCGAAGGCCGCGATGACCCGGGCCAGCAACAGGGTTTCAAACTCAGTGGCCAGCAAAGCCAGCAGAGTGCCGGCGCCATAGGTCATCAGCCCCGCCAGCATGGCGGGACGCCGCCCGACCAGATCGCACAGTCTGCCCCAGCAGACCACGCCCGCCGCAAACGCCAGAAAATAGACCGACAGGGTCTGGGATGCCTGCCCTTCGCTCACCCGAAACTGGCTGGCGATATGGGTCAGCACCGGGCTGTAGATGGTCTCCACTATCTGCGGAAACATCATCAATCCGACCACCAGCCAGAGCGGTGGCAACTTGTTGTTCATGACAAACCTCCTTCACAAGAGGCCGTCATTCTAGAGTGATGCCGATTGTCCGATTACAATAAGCAGGACTATAAGCATCAATAATCGGACACATGGCCTTTATTCTTCCCGATCACCCTTTTGACCCGGATCAGCACGATGGCAGCGCCATCGGGATCGCCTCCGCCCTCGGCTGGCATGACTCCGGCCGTCATCAGCACAAACGCCATCAGCTGCTGTTCGCCCAGGCCGGCTGCATGACCATAGAGCTGGACGATCAGGTCTGCCTGCTGCCGCCGACGCGAGCGGCCTGGTTGCCGGCAGGCCTGCCCCATCGGGTGCTGATGCGCGGGGTGGTGGCGTATCGCTCCCTCTACTTCCAGCCGGAGCCCGGCTTGCCGACCGAGATGGCTGTGCTGGCGGTCAACCCGCTGCTGCGGGAAATCATCGAACGGATGGCGATCTGGCCGTGGGACAAGCCGGCGACGGAGCAACATTGCACGCTGGCGTTGTTGCAGGAGGAGTTGGCGCAAGCGCCGCGGGAATCCTGGCAGTTGCCGCTGCCGTCAGACCCACGTCTGGCCGGCTGGCTGCAGGAAGTGAAGCGGGGCGACACCCTGCCCGATCGGCTCAACCGGCTGGCCGAACGGGTGGGTGCCAGTGACAAGACCATAGGTCGTATCTTCATGCGGGAGACCGGCATGAGCTACCAGGCCTGGCGCCAGCAGTGGCGACTGTTGCGGGCACTGGAGCTGCTGGCCGAGGCCGAACCCATCAGCCGGGTGGCGGCCACGCTGGAGTTCGCCAGCGACAGCGCCTTCATCAGCTTCTTCAGACAGCACACGGGGCAGACCCCGCTGCGCTATCTCAACTCTCGGGGTGAGTCGCATCGGCCGAGCTCGCCTCCACCACCAGGGTCTCCAGCGCCAGCGGCTTGAGGTTGTGGATCGCCTCCTCCACCACCGCATGGGAGGCCTGCTGCTGCTGGGCCGCTATCTCCTGCGCCAGCTTGGCGCTGTCCAGTTCGGGTCTGGGGTACTCGTCGGCCATGACGTTCAGGCTCAGGCTGCTGGCAATCAAGGTTGCGATCAGGATTTTCATCTGGTGTGCTCCGGTGTGGTTGAGATGACCAGATAGCTATTCCAATTGTTGTGCCACATCTATAACGACATGATTTTGTTTAAATTAATAATTTTTAGATGGAAACTGGCGCCAGTTGGAAAACATCCTGTAGTCAGGATTGAACCAACAAGTGGTCATTTTCACCACGCTTAATTTTTGTCTGCTGTTCCACGTGGAACGTCCCATTTTTTTGATCGACACCCGCTTTTAAACTGAGCTATGGTGCTAGCTCCCCCGTAACTGACTCTGGATCTGTCACCGAATGGAATTTTCCTTGTTCGGCGAGAAGTTCACTCGCCATGCCGGTATTACCCAACTCATGGATGACCTTAATCAGGGGCTGACCAATCCGGACGCCATCATGCTGGGTGGCGGCAACCCGGCCCCCATCCCCGCCATGCTGGAACGCTTTCAGGCCGAGGCCAAGAGCCTGCTCGACAACGGCGAGCTGGTGAAGGCGATGGCCAACTACGATGGCCCCCAGGGCAAGGACAGGTTCACCAAGGCGCTGGCGGCCCTGCTCAGCAAAGAGCTGGGCTGGGACATCTCCGCCCGCAACATCGCCCTCACCAACGGCAGCCAGAACGCCTTCTTCTATCTGTTCAACCTGCTGGCGGGCGAATTTGCCGATGGCCGCAAGAAGAAGGTGTTGTTCCCGCTCGCCCCCGAGTACATTGGCTATGCCGACTCGGCACTGGCGGACGACTACTTCGTGGCCTACAAGCCCACCATAGAGAAGCTGGCCGACGGCCAGTTCAAGTACCACGTGGACTTCGAGAGCCTGCAGGTGGGTGACGACATCGGGGTGATCTGCGTCTCCCGCCCCACCAACCCCACCGGCAACGTGCTGACCGATGAAGAGATCGAACACCTCGATCAGATTGCCCGCGACAAGGGCATTCCGCTGCTGATCGACAACGCCTACGGCGTCCCCTTCCCGGGCATCATCTTCAGCGAGGCCAAGCCGTTCTGGAACGCCAATACCATCCTCTGCATGAGCCTCTCCAAGCTCGGCCTGCCGGGCACTCGCTGCGGCATCGTCATCGCCGACGAGAAGATCATTCAGGCCATCACCAACCTGAGCGGCATCATCAATCTGGCGCCGGGCAGTCTGGGGCCCGCCATCACCATTCCGATGATCGAGAGCGGCGAGATCATCGCCCTCAGCGAGCAGGTGGTGAAACCCTTCTATCAGCAGAAGGCGGAGCTGGCGGTGCAACTGCTGCGCGAAGCGATCCCCGACCCGCGCTTCCACATCCACAAGCCGGAAGGCGCCCTCTTCCTCTGGCTCTGGTTCGAAGGCTTGCCGATCCACTGTCAGGATCTGTACGAGCGACTGAAGGCGAAGAACCTGCTGATCGTGCCTGGGCACTACTTCTTCCCCGGCATCGACGACCCCGAGTGGCGTCACAGCCAGGAGTGCATCCGTCTCAACTACTCCCAGAGCGAGGAGCTGGTACGCCGTGGCATCGCCATCCTGGCCGACGAGATCAACACCCTCTACGCCAGCTAAGCCAGTCCGGCGATACAAAAACAGAGAGGCCTGCACATGCAGGCCTCTCTTGATTATCACGCGCCGGTTGGCTTAACCGGGCAGTGCCAGCTGATCGGGCTTGCCGATCGGGATGGCACGAGGCTTGAGCGCCTCCGGCAGCTCGCGCGCCAGATCGATGGTCAGCAGCCCATGTTCCAGCTTGGCGCCCTGCACTTCCACATGCTGGCTCAGCTTGAAGGCGAGCTCGAAGTCGCGCTCGGCGATCCCCTGATGGAGGAACTGGCGTTCATCGGCGGCGGCCTTGCGCCCCTTCACCTTGAGGGTGCCGTTTTCGGTTTCCAGCTCCAGCTCTTCGCGCTCGAAGCCAGCCACGGCAACCGTGATGCGATAGCCATCGTGATCGCGCTTTTCGATGTTGTACGGGGGATAAGCGGCGGTCTTCTGCTCGAACAGACCTTCCAGCTCACGGGCCATCCGCTCGAAGCCGACGGCGTTGGAATAGAGATGAGAAAAATCGAGATTACGCATAATCCTATCCTTCTATAAGCAACAGGTTTCACTTCTCCACGGACCCGTCATCGGCACCCGGGAAACGTCAACAATTCAATGAGGTCAGGCTATCAGCCGTTGATCTCGATCTTGCGGGGCTTCATCGCCTCGGGCACTTCGCGCACCAGGTCGATGTGCAGCAGACCGTTTTTCAGATCGGCCCCCTTCACCCGCACATAGTCGGCCAGCTGGAAGCGACGCTCGAAACCGCGTTCGGCTATGCCTTGGTAGAGGTAGTTGCGCTCGGTATCGGCCTGCTTGTTGCCCTTCACCGTCAGCAGATTTTCCTGGAAGCTCAGCTCCAGCTCTTCCTGGGTAAAGCCCGCCACCGCCATGCTGATGCGGTAGTCGCTGTCACCCAGCTGCTCGATGTTGTAGGGGGGATAACCGGCATTGCCATTGCTGGCCGCAGATTCGATGAGATTGGCCAGACGATCGAAACCGATGGCAGAACGATAGAGCGGAGAAAAGTCGATAGAACGCATAGTATTATCCTCTTTTGAGCGATAACTGATTTTTGCCCTCCTGATGGACGGGCGCCTGGTCGAAACCTCTGTCGAGCGTTCCGGCCTTGTTATCTATATAGGGGCCCGCTTTCGGCTTTCAAGGGTCCTGATCGAAAAATCTTCTCGCCGCCCGTTGCAGGCCTTTTCCACATTCAACTTTCTCCCCCAGTCACAACATGGCACCCTGAGCGGAGATCTTGAGGAGCCATATCATGTCCCGTTCCGAACGCCTGCTGGCCCTGCTGCAACTGCTGCGCGGCCACCGCTACGCCATCACCGGCAGCGAGCTGGCCAGCCAGCTTGGCATCAGCCTGCGCACCCTCTATCGGGATATCGCTACCCTGCAAGCACAGGGCGCCCACATCGAGGGGGAAGCGGGCATCGGCTATGTGCTGCGCCCCGGCTTCATGCTGCCGCCGCTGATGTTCAGCGAAGAGGAGCTGGATGCGCTGGTGCTGGGCTCACGCTGGGTGGCGGCCCATGCCGACCATGCCCTCAGTACCGCCGCCAGCAGCGCGCTGGCCAAGATAGAGGCCGTGCTACCCGCCGACTACCGCCAACAGCTGCATGCCAATGCCCTGTTGATCGGTACCTCTCGCGGTGACAGCCCCGTCGATGAGGCTCCGCTGCGCAGCGCCATCCGCCAGCAGCGCAAGGTGAGCCTGAGCTATCGGGATCTCAAAGAGGAGAGCTCGGAGCGCACTGTCTGGCCCTGTGCCCTCGGCTACTTCGACCAGGTGCGGGTACTGGTGGCCTGGTGCGAGCTGCGCCAGGGCTTTCGCCACTTTCGGGTGGACAGGATCAGCGCGATGCGGCTGGAGGAGGAACCTTATCCGGGCAGCCGGGAGCGGCTGCTCAAGGAGTGGCGCGACAGCCAGCAGATCCCGCAGCCCAGATTCATTGCTGACAGAAACTGACAGCAGGCAGCGCCATGCTGACGGGGTCGGCGCCGATGCGCCATCTCATCAGCAAGGAGCATCACCATGTTAGTCCCCCAGTTCACCATCCTCTACGTTGCCAACCCGGCCCGCAGCGCGCTCTTCTATCGCAAGCTGTTCGGACGCCCACCGGTGGAGGAGTCCCCCACCTTTGCCATGTTCGTATTCGAATCAGGCGCCAGACTGGCACTCTGGTCCAGCGCCACGGTCCAGCCCGCCGTGACCCAAACGGCCGGGGCCATGGAGCTGGCCTTCGCCCTCCCCGATGATGCCGCCGTCGATCGCCTGTCTGCCGAGTGGCAGGCGCGCGGGCTCACCCTGATCCAGGCACCGACCCGGATGGAGTTTGGCTACACCTGCATGGCGCTCGATCCGGATGGCCATCGTCTGCGCCTCTACTGCCCGGCCCCCGAACTGGGCTGAGCCGGCACCATCAAGACGGAGCCATGTTTCACGTGGAACGTGCCACCTCTTTCGCCAGAAAAACAAAAAGCCGCTCACAGGGAGCGGCTTTTTTATATCGAGCTGACAGCGTCGAATTAGACGTCGAGGTTGGCCACGCGCAGGGCGTTGGTCTCGATAAAGTCACGGCGCGGCTCAACGGCATCACCCATCAGGGTGGAGAAGAGCTGGTCGGCACCGACGGCGTCGTCGATGGTGACACGCAGCATGCGACGGGCTTCCGGATCCATGGTGGTTTCCCACAGCTGGTCCGGGTTCATCTCGCCCAGCCCTTTATAGCGCTGGATGTAGATGCCACGCTTGCCTTCGCCCATCAGCCACTCGACCGCTTCCACGAAGCTGGCGACCGGCTTCACCTTCTCGCCACGCTTGATGTAACCACCTTCCTCGATCAGGTTGGCGATCTCCTTGCCCAGCGAGACCAGCTGACGGTACTCGGAGGATTGCAGGAAGTCGTAGCTGAGCGGGTATTCACGGTCGACCCCGTGCTGGCGTACCACGGCGTGCGGCACGAACAGACGGCGCTCTTCGTCGTGGCGTACCTGCATCTGGTACTGGATGCCGTGGTTGCTCTCGTTGAGCACGGCTTCCATGCTCTGACACCAGGCCAGCAGATCGCTCTCGCTGCTCAGCAGCGCTTCGTTCAGCTCCGGCTGATAGATCAGCTGGGTCAGCACGGCTTCCGGCGCGCGGCGCGACATGCGGGTGATCAGGTGAGTCACCGAGCGATGCTGGTTGACCAGACGCTCCAGCGCCTCGCCACCGATGGCCGGGGCGGACTCGTTGACATGCAGAGTCGCACCGTCCAGCGCCATGGCAGTCTGGTATTGCAGCAGCGCGTCTTCGTCTTTCAGATACTGCTCCTGCTTGCCCTTCTTCACCTTGTAGAGCGGCGGCTGGGCGATGTAGACGTAGCCACGCTCGATGATTTCCGGCATCTGACGATAGAAAAAGGTCAGTAGCAGGGTACGAATGTGCGCACCATCGACGTCCGCATCGGTCATGATGATGATGTTGTGATAACGCAGCTTGTCCGGGTTGTACTCGTCACGACCGATGCCGCAGCCCAGTGCGGTGATCAGGGTGCCCACCTCCTGGGAGGAGATCATCTTGTCGAAACGGGCCTTCTCCACGTTCAAGATCTTGCCCTTGAGCGGCAGGATGGCCTGGTTTTTACGGTTGCGACCCTGCTTGGCGGAACCGCCAGCAGAGTCCCCTTCCACTATGTAGAGTTCGGAGAGCGCCGGGTCTTTTTCCTGACAGTCAGCCAGCTTGCCGGGCAGACCGGCGATATCCAGCGCGCCTTTGCGGCGGGTCAGTTCACGGGCCTTGCGGGCCGCTTCGCGGGCACGGGCCGCATCGATGATCTTGTTGACCACGATCTTGGCATCGCCCGGGTTTTCCAGCAGGAAGTCGGCCAGCTTCTCACCCATCGCCTGTTCGACGGCGGTCTTCACTTCGGAAGAGACCAGCTTGTCCTTGGTCTGGGAGGAGAACTTGGGATCCGGCACCTTGACGGAGATAACGGCAATCAGACCTTCACGCACGTCGTCGCCACTGGCGGCAGACTTGGCCTTCTTGCTGTAGTCCTCTTTATCCATGTAGGAGTTCAGAGTACGGGTCAGCGCGGTACGAAAGCCCACCAGGTGGGTACCACCATCACGCTGCGGAATGTTGTTGGTGAAGCAGTAAACCCCTTCCTGATAGGCGTCGTTCCACTGCATCGCCACTTCGACGCCGATGCCGTCCTGCTCGGTGGTGAAGTGGAACACTTTCGGGTGGATCGGGGTTTTGTTCTGGTTCAGGTATTCGACGAACGCCTTGATACCGCCTTCGTAGCAGAAGTGCGCCTCGCGGCCATCACGCTCATCCAGCAGACGGATGGAGACGCCGGAGTTGAGGAAGGAGAGCTCGCGCAGACGCTTGGCCAGGATCTCGTAGTGGAACAGGGTATCGCTGAAAATGGTCGGGCTCGGCCAGAAGCGGACTTCAGTCCCGGTGCCGGTGCTGTCGCCAATCTGCTTGAGCGGTGCCTGCGGCTCACCCAGGTGATAGGTCTGCTCGTAGACATGGCCGTTGCGACGGATGGTCAGCAGCAGCTTGTCAGAGAGGGCGTTTACCACGGAGACGCCGACGCCGTGCAGACCACCGGAGACCTTGTAGGAGTTGTCGTCGAACTTGCCGCCCGCGTGCAGCACAGTCATGATGACTTCGGCAGCGGATCGACCCTCTTCCGGGTGGATGTCGACAGGAATACCACGACCGTTGTCACGGACGGAGACGGAGCCGTCGGAATGGATCTTGACCTGAATATCGGAGCAGTAGCCGGCCAGAGCCTCGTCAATGGAGTTGTCGACGACCTCGAACACCATGTGGTGCAGACCCGAGCCATCATCCGTATCGCCGATATACATCCCCGGGCGCTTGCGGACCGCATCCAGGCCCTTCAGTACCTTGATATTCGAGGAGTCGTAAGTATTTTCACTCATAGCTTACTCTCTGCCTTCTCTAACGTTTCGGAGATCTTGCCTTGTTCCACGTGGAACAACTTGCAGTCATTCGCATCCATCATGTCTGCGAGCTGACCGGTGTCGATGGCGGTAATGAATACCTGGGACGCACACTGCTTCAGCCTTGCGGCCAGCAACCGGCGCTTGTCGACATCCAGTTCAGAGGCAAAATCATCAATTAAAAAAATACAGCCACGGCTGCTATGTTGATTCAAATAGAGCCCTTGGGCCAGTCGCATGGCACAGACCAGCAACTTCAACTGACCCCTGGACAAAATATCCTGAGCGGGGACGCCGTTCGCCTTGAGTCGCACATCGGCCTTCTGTGGGCCTACTCCTGTGTAACCCAGCGCCCGATCCCGCTCAAACCCCGCCTCCAGCAATTCATTGAGCGGGGTATCTTTTTCCCAGCCTCGATAGAATCCAAGGCTGATATCGAATTCCGGCAAAAAATCCGCCGTCATCTCCTTGATCAGGGGCGTAATGGCCTGACAATAACTGGCGCGAAACTCGGCCAATTCACCGCCCAACCGTACCAATTCCTGATCCCAGTACGCCAGCTGGCGATACTGGCTGCTCTGACGCAGCAGCGCATTGCGCTGTTTCAGCAGCCGACGTACTCGCCCCCACAGGGAGAAGAAGGTCGGCTCCTGATGAAAAACACCCCAGTCGAGCCAGGCTCGACGAGCCTGAGGCCCGCCGGTCAGCAGATTGAAGCCATCCGGATGGATCAACTGCACCGGCAGCAATTCGGCCAGCTCGGCCAGGCGCTGGGCCTGGGTACCGGCGATCTTGAGCTGGGTCTCGCCACTCTTGTCCTTGGCGAGGCCGATGGGTACCTGGCGCCCTTCCAGTTCACACTGGGCGAACAGGGTAAACGCCCTCTCCCCCTGGCGGATGACCCGCCCGGTCAGGTGAGTACGAAAGGAGCGACCGAGACCGAGGTAGTGAATGGCTTCCAGCACGCTGGTCTTGCCGCTGCCATTGCACCCGACCAGGATATTGAGGCCGGGCGACAGCGCGAGACTGGCCTGCTGGATATTGCGAAAGTCGCTGAGCTGGAGTTTGACCAGGGACACGACTAGATCCGCATCGGCATTACCACGTACTGAGCATCCTGACTGTCAAAATCCTCAATAATGGCGCTGCTGATGGAATCGCTCAGGCTGATCCGGATTTGGTCACATTTTAACGTATTCAGCACGTCCAGCACATAAGAGACGTTGAAACCAATCTCCATCTCGCCGGCTTCGTATTGTACGTCAAGCAGCTCTTCGGCTTCTTCCTGTTCCGGGTTGTTGGCGGTGATGCGCAGCAGGTTTTCCTGCAGATTGAGACGCACCCCACGGAATTTCTCGTTGGAGAGGATGGCGGCACGGGCAAACGCCTGGCGCAGATCCTCACGGCCGGCGATCAGGGCCTTGTCGCTGTTGCGCGGAATGACGCGGCGCCAGTCCGGGAAGCGACCATCCACCAGCTTGGAGGTGAAGATGAAGCCGTCGAGGGCGGCACGCAGGTTGCTGCGGCCGATCTGCAGCCGTACCGGCTTGTCTTCCGCTTCCAGCAGGCGCACCAGTTCCAGCACGCCCTTGCGCGGCAGGATGACCTGATGATCGGGCAGCGATTCCGTTACCACCTCGCGGCGGCAGGTCGCCAGCCGGTGACCGTCGGTCGCCACGGTACGCAGGCCGTGCCCCTCGCTCTCGAACAGCATGCCGTTCAGGTAGTAACGCACGTCCTGGCTGGCCATGGAAAACTGGGTGGCATCGATGAGCTTTTTAAGCTCCAGCTGGCCGATGTCGAACTCGAGCACGGACTCCCAATCCTCGATGTTCGGGTATTCGGTGGCCGGCAGGGTCGACAGGTTGAAACGGGAGCGACCGGAACGGATGATCAGGCGCTCGCCTTCGGTATTGAGGCGAATGTCCGCCCCCTCCGGCAGACCACGGCAGATATCCAGCAGCTTGCGCGCCGGCACTGTGGTGCGGCCATCCTGACTGTCGCTGTTGAGATAGACCTGACCGATCATCTCCACTTCGAGGTCGGTCCCGGTCAGTGACAGCAGACCGTTGCTCACATCCAGCAGCACGTTCCCGAGGATTGGCAGGGTCGGCCGGCCACCGAGGGCACCGGACACCAGTTGCAGAGGACGTAACAGGGCCTCACGGCTAATTTCGAGCTGCATCTGTGCTCTCCGTTGTTATTAGGAGGAAAAGGTTCGGATCAGGTTGGAATATTCGAACTGCATCTGTCCACTCCGTTCCGTTGTCAGGAAGAAAGGGTACGGATCAGGTTGGAATAGTCTTCCTTGATGTCGTGACTCTCTTCCTTCAGCTGCTCGATCTTGCGGCAGGCATGAAGCACGGTAGTGTGGTCACGACCACCAAAGGCATCACCTATCTCCGGCAAGCTATGGTTGGTCAGCTCCTTGGCCAGCGCCATCGCCAGCTGGCGTGGGCGGGCAACGGAGCGGGAACGCCGCTTGGAGAGCAGATCCGCCAGCTTGATCTTGTAGTACTCCGCCACCGTCTTCTGGATGTTGTCGATGGTGACCAGCTTCTCCTGCAGCGCCAGCAGGTCGCGCAGCGCTTCGCGCACGAAGTCGATATTGATCGCCCGACCGGTAAAGTTGGCGTTGGCAATCACCCGGTTGAGGGCACCTTCCAGCTCACGCACGTTGGAGCGCAGCCGCTTGGCGATGAAGAAGGCCACTTCGTCCGGCAGGTGGATCTGGTTCTCGTCCGCCTTGCGCATCAGGATCGCCACCCGGGTTTCCAGCTCCGGCGGTTCGATCGCCACCGTCAGGCCCCAGCCGAAGCGGGACTTGAGACGATCTTCCACCCCGTTGATCTCCTTCGGATAACGATCCGAGGTCAGGATGATCTGCTGGTTGCCTTCGAGTAGGGCGTTGAAGGTGTGGAAGAACTCCTCCTGGGAGCGCTCCTTGTTGGCAAAGAACTGGATGTCATCGATGAGCAGGGCATCGACGCTACGGTAATAACGCTTGAACTCTTCAATGGCGTTATTCTGCAGCGCCTTCACCATGTCCTGCACAAACCGTTCGGAGTGCATGTAGATGACCTTGGCGTCCTGCTTGCGCTCCTTGATGGCATTGCCGACCGCATGCAGCAGGTGGGTTTTGCCCAGACCGGTGCCGCCATAGAGGAACAGCGGGTTGTAGGCCCCGCCCGGATTGTCGGCAACCTGACGGGCAGCCGCACGAGCCAACTGGTTGGACTTACCTTCGACGAAATTCTCGAAGGTATAGTTCACGTTGGTGTTGCTCTTGTGGTTCGGCTCGGGTTTGGCCTCGGCCTTGCTTTCCCAGCTCTTCTGCGAGTTATTCACAGGATCCGCACCCCGCGCCGGCGCTCTGGCGACCGCGACGGGATGGGGACGATTACCAATGTCAAAACGCAGAGTGGGGCCGTCGACCCCGCAGAGTTCATTGATGATGCCGTTCACCCGGATGAGATACTTGTCTCGAACCCAGTCCAGAACAAAGCGATTCGGTGCATACAGGGTCAGAGTATTGTCACTCAACTCCGCTTGAAGCGGCCGGATCCACATGCTGAATTCTGCCGAGGGCAACTCATCTTGCAGCCGGTTAAGGCACTGCTGCCATAGCGAAGCAGTCACTCTAAACTCCCGTCGATTGATTAACTAAAGACCGGCTATTCTACGTTTTTAGCGGCTGGATCTCTAGCCGCGACCTCGCGGATCCAGCAAATAAGATCCTTGACTTTCAAGGATCCAGCAGCGCCGAATCCGATTTCATCCCCAAAGTTACCCACAGCCAGATCCATCGACAGGGGCACCAAAGATCCAGACCTGAAGCGGTTATTTTATATAACCAAATATCATTTATTCTTTAGCTTTTATTCCAATAACATCAGCGCAAATCCAGTGTTTACAACTAAAAATACAGAACAACAGAGAGAGAGAGGAATCCCCATGACGTCATCCATCAAGCTGGTCTCCGGCGCAGCCATTTTGCTGGCCGCCCTGTCCGGTCAAGCCATCGCCCAGGAAACCATCAAGGTCGGCATGTCCGGCAAGTACTTCCCGTTCACCTTCGTCAAGCAGGACAAGCTGCAGGGCTTCGAGGTGGATATGTGGAACCAGATCGGTGAGCGCACCGGCTACAAGGTAGAATTCGTGACCGCCAGCTTCTCCGGCCTGTTCGGCATGCTGGAAACCGGCCGCGTCGATACCATCTCCAACCAGATCACCATCACCGACGAGCGCAAGGCCAAGTACGCCTTCTCCCAGCCCTACGTCTATGACGGTGCCCAGATCGTGGTCCGCAAGGGCAACAGCACCATTCACGGCATCAAGGATCTGGAAGGCAAGAAGGTGGCGGTGAACCTAGGCTCCAACTTCGAAGAACTGCTGCGCAAGAACGACCCGAACAAGAAGATCGACATCCGCACCTATGACTCCGCCTTCGAGCAGGACGTTGCCCTGGGCCGGATCGACGCCTTCGTGATGGACCGCGTCTCCACCGCCCAACTGATCAAAGAGTCCAAGCTGCCGCTGCAGCAGGCCGGCGCACCGTTTGAAACCATCGAGAACGCCCTGCCCTTCCTGAAGACCCCTGAAAAGCAGGCGCTGCTGAAGAAGGTCGACGATGCCCTCACCGCCATGCGCAAGGATGGTTCCCTGCGTCAGATCTCTGAAAAATGGTTCGCTTCCGACATCACCGACAAATAAATGATGGAATTTGACCTCGAATACACGCTGGGGCTGTTTCCCATCCTGCTCAAATATCTGGGCACCACGATGGAGATGGCCCTGTGGGGATTCGTCCTGGCACTCGTACTGTCGCTGGCCCTAGCGATAGTACGGGTGTTTCGCGTTCCCGTGATCCACTGGCTGGCGATGCTCTATATCTCGTTTTTCCGGGGTACACCGCTACTCGTCCAGCTGTTCCTGCTCTATTACGGGCTGCCACAGCTGTTCCCCATCTTCGTGGGGATGGATGCCTTTACCGCCGCCATCGTCGGCCTGACCCTGCACTTCGCCGCCTACATGGCCGAATCGATCCGCGCCTCCATCATCGGCATCCACAAGAGCCAGATGGAAGCCGCCCTCAGTATCGGCATGAGCCGCTACCAGGCGATGCAGCGGATCATATTGCCGCAGGCGGCCCGCATTGCGACGCCGTCGCTGATGAACTACTTCATCGACATGATCAAGAGCACCTCGCTGGCCTTTACTCTGGGGGTGGCCGAGATCATGGGCAAGGCGCAGATGGAAGCCTCCTCCTCCTTCAAGTTCTTCGAGAGCTTCATGGCGGTGGCGCTGGTCTACTGGGTGGTGGTGATCTTCTTTACCCGCTTGCAGCATCTGCTGGAAGTGCGGCTCAACCGCGCTTATTAGGGGGTTGCCATGACAACGCAACCGACCCGCCTGCCATGCACGCAGGCAGTACGCTTTAACACTGCGCCTGTTTAAAGGAGGGCCATCATGATCAAGTTAACCGGCCTGTCCAAGGCATATGACGGCAATCAGGTGCTGAACAGCATCGATCTGGAGGTGAAAAAGGGGGAGATAGTGGTCATCATCGGCCCCTCCGGCACCGGCAAGTCGACCCTGCTGCGCTGTCTCAACCTGCTGGAAACCCCGGATGCCGGCAACCTCGCCATCGACGATCTGCAGCTCAACCTGGCCAGGGCCAGCGAGCAGCAGGCCATTGAGCTGCGCAAGCGGGCCTCCTTCGTGTTCCAGAACTACGCCCTGTTTGCCAACAAGACGGCGCTGGACAACATCGCCGAAGGGCTGATCACCGTCTGGAAACAGCCGAAGGCAGAGGCCCGTGCCACCGCCCTCGGCATCCTCAAGGACATCGGCCTCGCCGACAAGCAGGACGCCTATCCGGCTTCCCTGTCGGGTGGTCAGCAGCAGCGGGTCGGCATCGGCCGGGCCATGGCCGCACACTCCAAGGTGATCCTGTTTGACGAGCCCACGTCGGCTCTCGACCCCGAGTGGGTCGACGAGGTACTGGGTCTGATGAAGGAGCTGGCCCGCCAGCACCAGACCATGGTGGTGGTAACCCATGAGATTGAATTTGCTCGAGATGTTGCCGATCGGGTGATCTTCATGGAAGGGGGCCGGATCGTGGAACAGGGCCCGCCGGATCAGATATTGGTCGATCCGCAGGATCCCCGTACCCGGGAGTTCCTGCGCAAAGTGCTTAAATAGCTCTCTCTTTGGCGGCATTGCCGCCTTTTTTATTGGAGGATCCTTGTTAAACCCCGGGTTGCCAGTATAATCCGGAGCCCTCGATCCTCTGGATCCTCACTGCCGGTTCGGGCCTTTGCAAGGTCAGGACAGGAAGAGAGGGAACGGCGGATTGACTAAAAGCCGAACTCTGTTTAGAATTCGGCCTCTTTTGCTAGTCGTCACACGCTATAGCTGGCGCGTCGGCTAAGTGTGACAATCAAAACTGTACAGAAATACGGAATCGAATCATGAAACGTACTTTTCAACCGTCCAACCTGAAGCGCAAGCGCTCTCACGGTTTCCGCGCCCGCATGGCAACTGCCAACGGTCGTAAAGTTCTGGCCGCTCGTCGTGCCAAGGGTCGTGCCCGCCTGGTAGTCTAATGCCTACCCAGCACGCCTTTTCTCGGGAGTTACGTCTGTTAACTCCCGAACACTTCAAACGCGTTTTCGCCGAGCCTGTCCGGGCCGCTTCTCCGCAAATTACGCTTCTCGCCTGTCCCAATACCCTCGAACATCCTCGCCTTGGTCTCGCTGTGCCCAAAAAAGCACTCAAGCGTGCCGTCTGGCGCAACCGTGTAAAACGGGTGGTTCGGGAAAGTTTCCGCCTCAATCAGGCCAATCTGCCCGCTATCGACATCGTCGTGATCGCCAAGGCCGGTGTGAAAGAGATGGATAACGAGGAACTGTTCAAGTTACTGGAAAAGCTATGGCGCACTCTGTCACGCCGTTGCAATGGGTAGCTGTCAAACTGATACGCCTGTATCAGCTAATCATTAGCCCGCTGCTCGGGCCGCGCTGCCGTTTCACTCCGACTTGTTCCCAATTTGCGATAGAAGCAATCCGACTTCACGGTTTCATAAAAGGCGTTTGGTTAGCCAGCAAACGTCTATTAAAATGCCATCCCTTATCCGAGGGTGGTTATGACCCGGTTCCGCAACCAAAGCGAAGAAACTGAAGACTATGGAATCACAACGCAATCTCATCCTGATCGGTTTGCTGTTCGTGAGCTTTTTGCTCTGGCAACAGTGGGAGTCCGACAAGGCTCCGAAGCCGGCCCCGACTACCGTGGCCCAAACCGAACATTTCGTACCTGAAGCCGGTCAGACCGGTGATATTCCTCAGGTTTCCGAGCAAGCCAATGCGAACACCGCACGCAAGCTGATCACCGTCTCCTCCGACGTGCTCAAGCTGACCCTGGATACCCAGGGTGGCGACATCGTCTCTGCCGATCTGCTGGCCCACAAGCTGGAAGAGGGCAAGGATCAACCGTTCGTACTGCTGACCAGCCAACCTGAGCACCTCTACGTTGCCCAGAGCGGTCTGGTTGGTCGCAATGGTCCTGACAGCCAGGCCCAGGGTCGTCCCACCTACGAAGCCGCCCAGACCAGCTACCAGCTGGCCGATGGTCAGGATCAAGTCGTCGTACCGATGACCTGGACCGACAGCAAGGGCGTGGTCTTCACCAAGGAGTTCGTCCTCAAGCGTGGTGACTACGCCGTTGGCGTCGATTACAAGATCGACAACAAGTCCGCCGAGCCGGTCCAGGTGCAGTTCTACGGTCAGCTGAAGCAGACCGTGACTACCCCGAAAGACCAGCAGGGTCATGCCATGGTGGCCAGTGCCTACCGTGGTGGTGCCTTCTCCAGCGAAGATACCCGCTACAAGAAGTACACCTTCGACGAGATGAAGGATGCCGACCTGAACAAGACCACCAAGGGTGGTTGGGTCGCCATGCTGCAACACTACTTCGTCTCTGCTTGGGCACCGAATGCCGACGATACCAACAGCTTCTACAGCCGCGTGATCCCTGGCAAAGACCAGGCCATCATCGGCTACAAGGCGCCGCTGGTTGACGTGGCTGCCGGCCAGCAGGCCGAAGTGACCAGCAAGCTGTGGGTCGGTCCCAAGCTGCAAGACCAGATGGCCAAGGTGGCAAACCACCTCGACCTGACCGTCGACTACGGCTGGCTCTGGTTCATAGCCCAACCGCTGCACTGGCTGCTGACCGTGTTCCACGGTTTCGTCCAGAACTGGGGTGTGGCCATCATCATGCTGACCCTGCTGGTACGCGGCATCATGTTCCCGCTGACCAAGGCCCAGTACACCTCCATGGCCAAGATGCGCATGCTGCAGCCCAAGCTGGCCGCACTGCGTGAGCGCTTCGGCGACGATCGCCAGAAGATGTCTCAGGGCATGATGGAGCTGTACAAGAAGGAGAAGGTCAACCCGCTGGGTGGCTGTCTGCCGATCCTGGTGCAGATGCCGATCTTCATCGCCCTCTACTGGGCACTGATGGAATCCGTTGAGCTGCGCCACGCGCCGTTCGCCCTGTGGATCACCGACCTGTCGGTGAAGGACCCCTTCTTCGTGCTGCCGATCCTCATGGGTGCGTCCATGTGGTACCTGCAGAAGATGAGCCCGACCACCATTACCGACCCGATGCAGCAGAAAGTGATGCAGTTCATGCCGATCATCTTCACTTTCATGTTCCTCTGGTTCCCGGCAGGTCTGACCCTGTACTGGCTGGTGAGCAACGTCATCTCCATTACCCAGCAGACCATCATCTACCGTCAGCTTGAGAAGAAAGGCCTGCATACCCGCAGCTAATCGCTCCCGATGGCAAGATGGATGACAAAAGAGGCGGCCTTCGGGCCGCCTTTTTTATTACAATGACCCCACTGCTGTGAACCATCAGCGAACAAATGAGCCAAGCAAGATGACTACAGATACCATCGTGGCCCAGGCCACCGCCCCCGGCCGGGGTGGCGTCGGCATAGTCCGCGTCTCCGGTCCCGCCGCCGAACAGGTCGCCGAGATAGTGCTCGGCAAGCTCCCCCGGGTGCGTTATGCCGAATATCTGCCGTTCAGGGATGAGCAAGGCCAGCCGCTGGATCAGGGCATCGCCCTGCTGTTCAAGGCCCCCAACAGCTTCACCGGCGAAGATGTGCTGGAACTGCAGGGCCATGGCGGCCCGGTGATCATGGACATGCTGGTGCGCCGCATCCTGCAGATAAAAGGGCTGCGCCCTGCCCGCCCCGGCGAGTTCAGCGAACGCGCCTTCATGAACGACAAGCTGGATCTGGCCCAGGCCGAGGCCATCGCCGACCTTATCGAGGCATCCAGCGAGCAGGCGGCCCGCAGTGCCATGCACTCCCTGCAGGGGCAGTTCTCCGGCAAGATCCAGCAGCTGGTGGAGAGTCTCACCCGGCTGCGTATCTATGTGGAGGCCGCCATCGACTTCCCGGACGAGGAGATCGATTTTCTCTCCGACGGCAAGGTGGCGGGTGATCTCTACGCCATCATGGCGGAGCTAGACGACGTACGCGGCGAGGCCAAGCAGGGTGCCCTGCTGCGGGAAGGGATGAAGGTGGTGATCGCCGGTCGTCCCAACGCCGGCAAATCGAGCCTGCTCAACGCCCTGGCCGGCCGCGAGTCCGCCATCGTCACCGAGATCGCCGGCACCACCCGTGACGTGCTGCGCGAGCACATCCATCTGGATGGCATGCCGCTGCACATCATCGACACCGCCGGCCTGCGCGATACCCAGGACAAGGTGGAGCAGATCGGCATCGAGCGTGCCTGGGCCGAGATTGAGCAGGCCGACCGGGTGCTGTTCATGGTGGATGGCACCACCACGGATGCGGTCGACCCGCGGGAGATCTGGCCGGAATTTGTTGATCGGTTGCCAAAAAAGATCGGCCTCACCGTGGTGCGCAACAAGGCCGACCTGACCGGCGAAGATCTGGCTCCGAGTCAGGAGAAGGGCCACGCAGTCTACCGCATCTCCGCCAAGACCGAGCTGGGGCTGCCCGCCCTGCGCGAGCACCTGAAGGCTTGCATGGGCTTCCAGGGCAACACCGAGGGGGGCTTCATGGCCCGCCGCCGTCACCTGGATGCGCTGGAACGCGCCGCCGAGCGGCTGCTGGTGGCCAAGGAGCAGCTGGAGGTGTTCGTGGCCGGCGAGCTGGTGGCCGAAGAGCTGCGCCTGGCGCAGGAGTCCCTCTCCGAGATCACCGGTGAGTTCAGCTCCGACGATCTGCTGGGTCGCATCTTCTCCAGCTTCTGCATCGGGAAGTAATGTGGTGAAAAATCAGCAATAAAAAGCAGCCAGAAAGAACATAAGACATTGTAAATAATGGACTTTGTTTTTTACTGGCTGTTCTTGCCTGATCTTGTTTCGTGAGAATTTACCCCGAGAGTACCCCGAAGTAACCTCTTGGGGTACTTTTGGGGGACACTCATGAACATCAGCATCGAATACCGGGCACCGGACGCCGAAGGCAAGCGCGCTCTGCGCTTAACCTACTACGCCGGCTCCTACCTTGACCCCGCCACAGGCATCCGCAAGCACAAGCGCAGCAGAGAGACCCTGGATCTCTTCCTGTACGACAAGCCGCGTACCCCGGCACAGCGGCTTCACAACAAAGAAACACAGCGGGCAGCCGAAGCCATCCGCGCCAAGCGGCTCTTCGAATACGAGACCGGCAAACACCACCTGGATTTCTCGAACGCCCACAAGGCCAGATTCTTTGAGTACTTCCAGGAAGTGACCGACCAAAAGGCGGCAGGCAGCAAGAGCAACTATTCCATCTGGGTGTCTACCCTCAAGCATTTGCGCCAGTACCATAAACTGCCTGATTTGACTTTCGAGGAGGTCGATCAGCTGTTCCTGGAGGGTTTTCGGCACTACCTGATGCACAAGGCCCGCACCAAAAGCGGCACGCCACTGAGCCGCAACACCCAAAGTGCCTACTTCAACAAGTTGAGGGCAGCCCTGAACCAAGCAGAGCAGGAGCGGCTGCTGATGGATAATCCGGTACGACGCGTCAAAGTCATCCAGGGAGAGAAGAACAAGCGCGTTTACCTGACCGAAGACGAGGTACGAGCCCTGGCCCAGGCCGAATGCCGCTACGACGTTCTTAAGCGCGCCTTTCTGTTCTCCTGCTGCACTGGCTTGCGCTGGTCCGACATTCATAAGCTGACTTGGGCAGAGCTTGAGCCCTTCTACGGCCATTACCGAATCGTCTTCACCCAGAAGAAGACTAGCGGCCTGCAATACCTGGATTTGAATGACATGGCGATGCAGCTGATGGGGCGCCCAGGCAAGACATCTGAGCGAATCTTCAAGGGCCTCAAGTACTCGGCTTGGCACAACATGGAGCTCACCCGGTGGGCGTTGCAGGCCGGGATCACCAAGAAGGTCACCTTCCACAGCGCACGTCATTCCTTTGCCGTCATCCAGCTTAACCGCGGCGTCGATATCTATGCCCTCTCCCGCTTGCTGGGGCACAGTGAGCTGAGAACTACCGAGATCTATGCCGACATCCTTGAATCGCGGCGAAGAGATGCCATGCTGGATTTCCCCAACGTATTGGAGTGATAGAAGATGGGACGCACCCTCGACGAGATCCTGGCCAGTGAAAAGCCTGAAGTGGTCGCGGCCGCCAAACAGCAGGCTGCGCTGATACTTAACCAGTTAGAGCAAGAAGCGGATCCTGGCCAGGAAGAGCCAACAAAAGCGCCGGCGCCACCCAGCGCTGGTGTAGATGATCTTAGATAATCTAGATCGGATTTCAGGATCGCCCTGCAGCCCAAGTAGCACCTGGGTTTCGCTCAATTGGTTTGTGACCATTATCGTGAGCTTTGTGACCACTTTCGTGATGGTCTGTGACCATTATCGTGATAGTGCAGGCCGGCCGATGGTAAACCGCCCCTTGGCATGTTCGCAGATAGACCAGCCCAAAGCAGTCAGCTCATCCAATGCCTTACGAACTCGCGATTGCCGCTTGCGGCGGGTGGCCATGCTGGCTTCCTCAGGAAAGACATAAGCAACCAAGGTGTCTAACTGCACCACTCTACTCTGGCCAACATCGACCCAGGCACATAGCCGTTGATGTAACAATCTGGTGATGCTGCTATTCAGGCGCCGCACCTCTGTCATGTCGATACGAACATGGCGGCCAGTGCCCATAATGGCGGAGGTCAGCAAAGGATTAAGCGCCACAAAGAGCCCATCGGTCAGGGCGTCGCTGGCATAGTTCGCAAGCAGACGAAAACCGCTGCGCTGGCCAGCCACCTGGGCTATCACCGACACCTTCCACAACCGCTCGACACAGCGGCGCACTGTATTGGTGTCACGAGGGTTGGCGTAGCCTATCTCCTTGGCCAGTTTGCGCAGGCTGCTTTTGACCACCAAGACGCGTTGCTGATTGGCTGCCCAGCGAGGCTCTAGCAGGGTCCGCAAGGTGTTGCCCTCCCCGGTAGCGGCAATGGGTTCGATGATGGCGCTGTAGTCCTCGATACCAGCCAGGGCAACCAACCCTTGAAGTACGCGCAAATCGTCAGCCCCCAAGGGTTCTGGCCCGGAAAACTCAATCTGATTGCCCCCACCGAATCGATACACCACATCCAGCTTGTCTCGGCGGCGCTGGCCACGAGAGATGGCTCTGAACAATCCTGGCGCCAGACAGTGCATATGGTCGTGCCGGGCATGAGTTAGTTCAAAGCAAGGCACGCTTGCCTCCCGCTCGGCGTGCTACGTCCAACCTGGCAGGGCGCAGCACGCCACCTTCCCCCCGCACCAGCCAGCGCTCTGGTAACGGCGGAACATAGTTGCTTTTACTAACCCCAAACCGCACGTAGCGATGGCTCTGCTGTGCCGACAAGCTCAGCTGCTGCGCCTCCTTCCTGGTCATGGTGGCGAGGTAGCCCTGCCAACGCACATTGTCTACCAGCACAGACGAACCACGGCTGGCCTGCTGCTGATCGCCAACCTCCTGGAAGGCTGCCAGCTTGCTGGTGTGGTGCAAAAACAGCACGGCGCATCCCTGCCCCATGGCCAGCCGTTCCAACTGACCCAGCACCTGCGTCATGGCACTTGCCACGTTCTCGTCGGTATCATGAAAACGCCGCAGGGTGTCGATAACGATCAACCTCACGCCCTCAGCCCAAAGGGCAATCACCTCCAACCACTGGCTATCCAACAGGTTGGGGCTGGCTCCCTGAAGCGGAATCAACCGAAGGTCACGTTCAAGCGCCGCACGCTGACGTGCATCAAGGTTCTGACCCAAGGCAAATAACCGGTGATGTAACACCGGCAGAGGATCCTCAGCAGGCAGGTAGAGCACAGCTCCCTGTTCCAGCCTGCCAAGCTCAAGCCAGTCCGGCCCGCCGGCTATCTGCATCCCCAACTGCAGTGCCAGCATGGATTTACCGGCACCGCCTGGTGATACCAAGGCACCGACACAGCCCACCGGCAGCCCCGGTAGGACAAAGTCGATTGGCTTGGGAGGTTCGGTAAAGGCCGCCTGAAGATCCAGGGGCCAGTGAGATGCAATGAGATCCTGCGCCATACCCACCTCACAGCCGCCCATGGCGGGCTTGCCGCACGCGCTTGGCCACATGCTTAGTGAGCTCTGCGTCTGGGGAGATACGATGGGAAAGCAGCCAATCCAGCAGCTCATCGCGCTTAAAGTAGATCTTCTTACCCTGGGGCTTGTAGAACGGCAGGCGTTTTTCGCTAGTCAACCGGTACACATAACTTACTGACACCCCCAATAGCTCGGCACACTCCTCGGCAGAAAGCACCTCCTTCAGCGCCTGTCCTTGCTGGATCACCAGCCGTTTCAGCTCATAAAGCTCTTTCAAAATTGACCCATTTGGATCGCTATAAACAGACAGATTTTGCTCACGCATGCAGATGGTCTCCTCGTAGCAATCATCAGCATGCAAGAGCGTACCGGGGGCTTGGCGAAATCCTCGTCGCTGTAGTTGTCCAATTTGGGCACCAAGAGCGTTTTTTGCGAAGGGAAAACTTTCACATGTGCATATTTGGCAAGAGACAATAAACGTACAGATAGGTACATCTGTTTTTGCGCACTACAACACACACCCAAATATTCGCCTAACACTCCTACAATCGAAAACGTTGTGCATATACAGCTTCACCTCACACAGCAAATCAAAATGATTGCACCCCTATATTGGATGTCTTAAGGTACGCATCTGCCATTAAAACAACGGGATAACAGTGCCGACCTTTTCTTCTCAGCTCAGCAGCCATTCTCATTCCCAGCGAGAACGCCTAGCGTTTATAGATTTTTGCTTGCAGTACCATGGTTCGGTGGGCCGTGGCGAGCTGATGGGGCACTTCGGCACTGCCGTGGCTTCCTGCACCCGAGATTTCACCCTCTACCGAAATTTAGCCCCCGATAACCTGGAAATGCGTCACGAAGACAAGCGCTACCACCGCACTTCCAGCTTTCGGCCATTGTTTCAGCATGACAGCCGGACAGTACTGAACATACTGGCTCATGGGTTTGGTAACGGAGTAAGTAGGGATAAGCCCAGTACAGGCTTCTGTGAAGATGCATCGGATCTGAACACTCCCTCACAAGACATACTGGCACCGCTCAGCCGGGCGATCAGCCAGCAGCAAGCGGTAAAGATTAGGTATTTGTCGCTGAACTCGGGTAGCAGCGAGCGCACAGTGGTTCCCCACAGCCTAGCCAAGAACGGCAAGCGCTGGTATCTGCGTGCCTATGACCGCACGCATGAAGACTTTCGGGATTTCGCCTGCATGCGCATTGTTTGTGTAGAACAGAGCAAGCGGCCTACGGTAGATAGTCACGAACAACAACACGCCGACCGAGCCTGGAACTCCCAGTTAACACTGGAGCTGGTGCCGCATCCTGGTCTGCTCTACCCCGAAGCCATTGCTCACGATTATGGAATGGAAGAACAGCATGGCAACTACGCTCTGCAGCTGTCCACCAGGGCAGCCCAAGCCGGATACCTGCTCAGATACTGGAATGTCGATGCCTCCGCTAACCACCGTCTGTCGGCCACAGAACACCACCTATGGTTGCGCAATGTCTCGCAACTGATCCAACAGTACAACGACGTGTTATCCAGCTTTACTCTGGCACCCGGTTTTCACATGGAGCCCAAGCCGATATGACCTCACAAGCAATACAGGAAAAATTCGGCTTTAAGTATGGCCGCAACGGTGCCCATGCCTGCCGCACCATGATGCTGAATGAAATCGCCACCCTGTTTGAAGGCCGGCCACCCAGCACTACCCCAGCTCAGTACCAGGAAGATATCGAGCACTTCAATGTGCTACACAAACCCACCGAAAAAGCCCGCAAGCTCACCTGGCGCCACCTAGTGGACTTATATGGCATGAATCCCGAGCAGCCGTTGTTTCGCACATTCCGCCGCTTATGGGAATTTGATGAGCAAGCACAAACCGTCCTTGCATGCCAAATGAGCCTGGCGCGGGATCCTTTGTTACGTTTGTCCAAACCCAAAATACAGTCTCTGGAGCTGGGTCAACCCATCACTCGTGAGCAAATGGAGCAAGCACTGGCAGAACTGTGCCCGGATCGGTTTAGCCCCGCAACTCTCAAGTCTCTGGCACAGAATGTGAGCGGCACCTGGACCAAGGCCGGCTACCTCAAGGGCAGAGTCAAAAAACTACGCAGCGAACCAGTTATTCGGCCTGTAAACGTGGCCTTCGCCCTGTTTCTGGGCTACCTCCAAGGATCCACAGGTAATCGCTTGTTTACCACCGAGTGGGCACGGATGCTGGAGTGCCGTACCGAACGCCTGCTAGAGCAGGCCAGAATGGCCAGCCATGTAGGGCTTATTACCTTCAAACACTCCAGTGAGGTGGTGGAAGTGACTTTCCCAGACTATCTCACCAGGGAAGAGGAGACCTGGCTGCATGAGTAACCGACTGAACCGGCTGATCAAAAGCTTTTCCGGCTATATCAGCATCCCCTGGATAGCGGGGCTGGCTGATGAACAGCGCGTACTGTTTGCCGTCTATCACAAGGAAGACGAGTTGAAGCTACGCGCTCGCGTGGAAGAGTTTCGCCTGGCCTCAGAAAGCGCCGGCCATCGCTGGCTGGAGCTGGACGTCACCCGCTTGTTCCCCGATTGGATGGCCAGCCAGAAATACCGGGAAGAATACTTTGAAGAACCCGACAGTCTGGCCCCCAAATACAAAAAGTTTGCCCGTCAGGCCGTAGACATGCTGGCCGCAAAAATCGATGAACAGTCTGACGAAAACACTCTGGTGGCCCTTGTTGGCTGCAGCACATTGTTTGGTTTTGCCTCAGTATCCGACTTTGTAAAACAGCTCTCGGCTCATGTGCCGGGCAGGTTGCTGGTGCTGTTTCCGGGCGAATACACAGATAACACCTACCGGCTGCTGGATGCCCGGGACGGCTGGGGCTATAAGGCCACCGCCATTACCGCAGACAACTAACAATAAGAAATAAAGGAGCACGTACAGGATGCTTAACCGCGATATTTACCAGCTCGATCCAACCAAAAACCGGCTGGCCAACAACGGTGTGGCCGAGGTTAAGGATGACCAATCCGCTCAGGCCCTGAATACCCTGCGCTACGAACTCGAAACCTTCGTCTGCGATGGCGAGTATGAAGCCGGCATGGAGAAAATTCTCTCCACCTATCTGCGCAACTTGGCCGACGGCCACGAGCAGCCCGGCGTGTGGATTTCCGGCTTCTTCGGTTCGGGTAAATCTCACTTGGCCAAAATGCTGCGGGCGCTCTGGGTCAACCAGCCGTTCAACGGTGGAGTCTCGGCTCGGGACATTGCCGACCTAACCCAGGAAATTCAGGATCACCTGAAGGAGCTCAGCGTGACCGCTGCCCGCCATGGTGGCCTGCATGCCGCTTCTGGCACTTTGGGTGCCGGGGCCGACAACAACGTACGTCTGGCGCTACTAAATATCGTCTTCAAATCAGCTGGACTGCCCGAGCAATACCATCAGGCTCGCTTTGTGATGTGGCTGAAAAAAGAAGGCCTGCTTGAACAGGTAAAATCTCTGGTGGAAGCGGAAGACGACGACTGGCTCGACGAGCTGGACGACCTCTATATGTCCCGCAGCATCGCCGGCGCACTGCTGGAGGTGGACAACACCCTGGCCTCCGACATCAAGCAAATGCGGCAGTTGCTGAAAGAGCAATACCCTCATGTGCAAGATGTCACCAACAAACAAATGGTGGATGCCATTGCCGAAGCCCTGTCACAGGATGGCCAGTTCCCCGCCACCCTGATTGTGCTGGACGAGGTGCAGCAATATGTGGGCACCGATGCCGAAAAGGCGCACCAGGTGCAGGAAGTGGTGGAAACCTGCTGCAAACACTCGGCGTTTTCCAACAAGCTGCTGTTTGTCGCCACCGGACAAAGCGCCCTCTCCGGCATGCCCAACCTGCAGCGCCTGATGGGCCGTTTTCAGATCCCCATTCAGCTGTCCGACACCGACGTGGAGTCGGTGATCCGCAAGGTGATCCTGCAGAAAAAGGAATCCGCCAAGCCTGAGCTGGATCAGGTGCTGAAAAACCACCTGGGTGAAATTTCACGCCAGCTGCGCGGCACCAAAATTGAACATCACCGCGACGATGAACAGGTCATGCTGGCGGACTACCCCCTGCTGCCGGTACGCCGGCGCTTCTGGGAAAAGGTGCTGCGCATTGTGGATACCACCGGCACAGTGTCGCAGCTGCGCAACCAGCTCAAGGTGATCCACGAGGCCGCCCAGGCCACCGCCGATGAGCCCCTGGGCCATGTGGTGCCCGCCGACTTCATCTACAACCAGATTGCGGTAAACCTGCTGCAAACCGGGGTGATCTCCAAGGAAATTTCCGAAGTCATTGGCCGCTTCTCCGCCGGCAACGAACAGGATCAGCTCAAGGGCCGCATTCTGGCTCTGATCCTGCTTATCGGCAAACTGCCCACCGATCCCACCGCCGACTGCGGCGTGCGGGCCACCGCCGATATGCTCTCGGACCTGCTGATCGACAACCTGAGCAACGGCAAAGACGCCATTCGCACTCGAGTGCCCCAGCTGTTGCAGGCCCTGGCCGACGACGGCCTGGTGATGGCCATGAAAACCAGCGTGGGCACCGAATACCGGCTGCAAACCCAGGAAAGCGCCCAGTGGTACGACACCTTCCGCCAGGAAGAGGCCGACTTGCGCGGCAACATGCAGCGCATTGAAAACATTCGCGTCGATCTGCTGCACAAAACCGTGCGGCAGCAAATTGCCCAGGTGCGCCTGACCCAGGGCAAATGCAACGAGCCCCGCCAGGTGATCCTCTGCACCGAGGCCGAGCTGCCGGCAGACGCCGATAAAAAGATTTACGTCTGGCTGCAGGACGGCTGGAGCATGGACGAAAAGAGTTTTGTCAGTGAAGCCCGACGCCGTCCGCCCGCCGAGCCCACCATTTTTCTGTTTGTGCCGGCCCGCAACCGCTCCGAGCTGACCAACGCCATCATCGCCGAGCATGCGGCGGACGCCACCCTGCAAAAGCGCGGCATTCCCAACACCGACGCCGGCAAAGATGCCCGCACCGCCATGGAAACCCGCCACCGAGACGCCAAAAAACAGGTGGAGGCGCTGCTGCGCGAAATCTTCGACGGCGTGCTGGTGCTGCAGTCCGGCGGCAGCGAAGTGGACGGCAACACCATTACCGACAGAGTAGACACCGCCGCCCGGGCCTCGTTAATCCGCCTGTACCGTGAATTTGACGCCGCCGACCACACCGGCTGGGGCACAGTCTTTACCCGTGCCGGCAAGGACGGTGGCCAGAACGCCCTGGAAGCGGTCGAGTTCAAGGGCGATCCGGAGCAGCACCCGGTGTGTGCCCAGATAAAACGCTTTATCGGCGTGTCGAAAAAGGGCAAGGAAATTCGCGAGCAGTTTCAGCAGGCTCCTTACGGCTGGCCTCAGGATGCCATAGACGGCGCCCTCTTTACCCTGGTGGCCGCCGGCATTCTGATCACCGAAGACGCCAGCGGCAATGCCGTGCCGCTCAGCAAGCTGGAACGCAAGCACATTGCCCAGACCGGCTTCAAGCCCGAGAGCATTACCATACGCCCGGTGGATTTAATCAAAATTCGTGGCGTACTCACCGCCTGCGGCATTCCCTGCCAATCCGGGGAAGAAGGCAGCAAACTGGTAGAGCTGATTGAAAAAGGCCGCAGCCTGGCGACCAGAGCCGGGGGGGAAGCGCCCTTCCCCGAGCGCCCGAGCACCACCGTCTTTGATGAGCTGGCCCGTCAGTCCAACAATGCCCAGCTCAAGCTGGTGTTGGACCATCAGGACGACATTAAAACCGCCATCACCAACTGGGCCGGCACCGCCGAGCGCATCGCCGCCCGCCGGGAAGACTGGACCCTGCTGTGCGAGCTGCTCAGGCTGAGCAAAGGCTTGTCCTTTCATGAGCAGGTGCAACAGGAGGTGGACGCCATTCTGGCCCGTCGCTCCATACTGGACGAGCCCAACCCCACTCGCAGCCTGATCCAGCAACTGGTCACCAATCTGCGCAATGCCATCAACCACCATATTGATGCCTACTGCAGCCAGCATGCCCATTGCCTGGCCCAGCTGCAGGCCGACAGCCACTGGCAGCAGCTCAGCCCCGAGCAGCAAAACACCATGCTGAACAAACGCAACCTGCTCACCCTGCCCCAGCCCGGGCTGAACGACGCCGACGCCATTATCGACGCCCTGACCGAAGTCAGCCTGGAGCAATGGCGCGATCGCACCGACTCCCTGGCCAGCAAATTCGACAGCGCCCGGCTGGAAGCGGTGCAACTGCTGCAGCCCAAGCTGCAGCGCATCAGCCTGCCCCGCACCACCTTTGAAAACGAAGCCGAAGTGGATGAGTGGCTGGCACGAGTAAAACAGCAGATCCTCGACAAACTCAGTGACGGACCGGTGACCTTCTGATGAACACACAGATACATGCAACCATGAACAGCCGTATTCCTCTGGAAAAGACCCTGCGCCGGGCGCTGGAAACCACCGTTATCAAGGCCCGGGACGTGGCCGAACGGGCCGCGGCCCAGGCGCTGGAGCGCCTGTGTGTGGGCGATGCCAAGGCCGCCGACTACCTGACCGATGAACAAAAGCAGTTGCGTAACCGGCTGCGGGCTCATGGCCGCCAGCTGGGCGACATTAAACAGAACAATGGCCAGCAAAGCACCGGCAAGCTGGTGGCCGAGGTGGCCTATGAGCACTGGCACCGCATGCTGTTTGCCCGTTTTCTGGAGCAGAACCAGCTGCTGATGTACGACCAGCACACCGCCCTGACCCTGGCGGAGTGCAATGAGCTGGTGCAGGAGCCGGACATTGCCCGGGACGAGCAGGAAGCCCGCTGCACCAGCGGCTGGGAGCTGGCCGGGGTGCTGGCCTCCAAAATGCTGCCGCAGATCTTTCGCATCGACTCGCCGGTGTTTGAGCTGGAGCTGGCCCCCGAGCACCAGCGCACCCTGGAGCAACTGGTCACCGGCCTGGCCCTGGAGACCTTTCAGGCCCAGGACAGCCTGGGCTGGGTATACCAGTTCTGGCAGAGCAAGCGCAAAGAAGAGGTGAACAAGTCCGAGGTAAAAATCGGTGCCGACGAGCTGTCGCCGGTGACCCAGCTGTTTACCGAGCCCTATATGGTGAGCTTTTTGCTCGACAACAGCCTGGGGGCCTGGTGGGCCGGCCAGCGCCTGTCTGAAACGGACTGGAAGCAGGCCGAAAGCGAACAGGAACTGCGCGACCGAGCCGCCATTCCCGGCGTGCCCTTAAGCTACCTGCGTTTTGTAAAAGACGACGCTACCCAGCAATGGCAACCCGCCTCCGGCACCTTTGACGCCTGGCCCAAGCAGTTAAGTGAGCTGAAAGCCCTGGATCCCTGTTGTGGCTCCGGCCATTTTCTGGTGGCGGCCTTTTTAATGCTGGTGCCCATGCGCATGACCCTGGAAAGCTTGGGTGCGCAGGAGGCCATTGACCGGGTGCTCAGCGAAAACCTGCATGGCCTGGAGCTGGACCAACGCTGCGTGGAGCTGGCCGCCTTTGCGGTGGCGCTGGAAGCCTGGCGCTACCCCGGTGCCGGTGGCTATCGAACCCTGCCCGAGCTGCACCTGGCCTGCACCGGTCTTTCCGTTACCGCCGCCAAGGACGAATGGAAAACCCTCGCCCACCAGGCCGGCAAGCACAACCTGAGCAGCGCCCTGGACTGGCTGCAGCATACCTTTGCGGATGCCCCCGTGCTGGGCAGCCTGATCAACCCTCGCCGCAGCCAGGCCGATATGGCCTCCTGGAGCGACATTCAACAGTTGCTGAAGGATGCCCTGCAGCAGGACAACACCGGCACCGATCGGGACAGCAATGAGCATAACAACCGGCAGGAAGCCGGCATCGTAGTCCAAGGGTTAATCAAGGCCGCCGAGCTGCTGGCCGGCCAGTATACCTGGGTGATCACCAATGTGCCCTATAAAAAAACTGGGGAAATGGTTGAGGAAGTAGATAATTTTTTAACCAAAAACTATCCACATGCTAGAAGATCGTTAGAGACTTCCTTTCTGTCAAGATGCATGGAATTTCTATCACCTTGTGGGGTTAGCTCTCTAGTGCTTCCTCAAAACTGGCTCTTCCTTAATGGTTACAAAGATTTTAGGAAGGTTCTTTTAGATACATACAGCTGGAAGTCGGTCGCAAGACTTGGTGCCGGAGCCTTTGAAACAATATCAGGAGAGCATGTAAAAGCTATCTTGCTTACTCTTGATAACCAACCACCATCAGTTATGAATGGCACCGGGAAGGACAATACATTCTTTATTGATGCTGCAAGTGAAAGAAAACCAAATGAAAAATCACACTATTTAAGAGCACAAAGGGTGACTCTATTACCACAATATCAGCAACTTAAAAACCCTGACTTCAGAATAACATTGGGAAATGAAAATGAAGGTACAATAATATTAGCTGATTACGCAAACGGCATTCATGGCACCAATACCAAAGATGCGCCTAGGTTCATTAGGTGTTTTTGGGAGATTGAGCTTACCAACCCTGATTGGGTGCCTGGTCAGACCACTGTAGAAAAGGTTCGTGACTTTGGTGGACTTTCTACAGCATACCACTGGGAGCAAGAGAAAGGCGAACTGAAGAAGCTATCAGAAATAGGAAAAGCGATACTTGCAGGAGGACTTGCTTGGGGGAAAAAAGGTATAAGTGTTAGGCAAGTAGGCCACCTCCCATGTTCCCAATATTTAGGTTCAAAATTTGATCAAAATTGCGCAGCAATTATTCCATCAGATGAAAACCTCTTGAGTGCTGTTTGGTGTTTTTGCTCATCAGAAAGTTTTAAAAATCATGTTAGACACATAGACCAAAGCCTTAAGGTAACTAACTCGACTCTAGTAAAAGTTCCTTTTGACCATAAATATTGGGTGAATGTAGCGGAAGAAAAATACCCCAATGGCCTGCCCCAACCCTATAGCAATGATCCCACCCAGTGGATCTTCCATGGCCATCCCTGTGGCTCGGTAGTGTGGGACGAGCAGAAAAAATGGACCGTCCAGGGCGAACTGCGGGTGGATGACACCGTATTGCAGGTGGCGGTGGCCCGCTTGCTGGGCTATCGCTGGCCGGCGGAGCTGGATGAAGACATGGAGCTAGCCCAGGAGATGCTGCACTGGCTGGGGGAAAGCGACAAGCTGCTGACCCATGCCGACGACGACGGCATCGTCTGCCTGCCCGCCGTGCGCGGCGAAAAGGCCGCCGATATTCGGCTGGAAGCCCTGCTGCAGGATGCCTACGGACAAGCCTGGACCACCCCGCTCAAGCAACGCCTGCTGGACACAGTAGGCAGCAAGTCACTGAGCCTCTGGCTGCGCGACAAGTTCTTTGAGCAGCACTGCAAGCTGTTCCAAAACCGCCCCTTTATCTGGCATGTATGGGACGGCCTTAAAGACGGCTTCAGCGCCCTGGTCAATTACCACAAGCTGGACAAAGCCGGCCTGGAGCGCTTGATATATACCTACCTGGGCGACTGGATCCGCAGCCAGCAAAGCGCCATGGCCAACGGCGAAGACGGTGCCGATGTGCGCCTGGCCGCCGCCGAAAGCCTTAAAAAAGCACTGGAAGCCATTCTCGAAGGCGAAGCCCCTTACGATATTTTCGTGCGCTGGAAGCCGCTTTCCGAGCAGCCCATCGGCTGGAACCCGGATCTTAACGACGGCGTGCGACTCAATATTCGACCCTTTATGACCGCCAGAGACATGAGCAAAAAAGGCGCCGGAATACTACGCGCCAAACCCAATATCAAATGGACCAAGGACCGCGGCAGCGACGTGCCCTCCGCCCCCTGGTATCACCTGGGCCTGGAATACGGTGGCAAGGAAGGCGATCGCATCAATGACCACCACCTACACCTGGCAAAGAAGCTGGCGGCGCGAAATTAGGAAGGGAATGCATGATCGAGTCTGTTAATAAATATCCTTTATCCAGCCTGCTGGATATTGAAGCCCAGGCCATCTATGTCATTCCCCGTTATCAACGTGAGTACACATGGGGACGCTGGCAATGGGACGCCTTATTTGATGACTTGCTGGAAAATGATAATGACTACTTTCTTGGTTCGATCATCTGCATTAACCAGGAAAAAGATTCCCTAGCAACACGCAAGTTAGAGCTTGTAGATGGGCAACAGCGCATGACGACATTATCGCTGCTGTTAGCTGCAATCTATCAAAGCTTGAGAGTGTTCCCTGATTTAACGGACGATTATCGGTTCGAACTGTATAACCTTAAGCACAAGCTGGTGCTCAAGAAGCAGCTCGAACAACCACGCCTAGTTCCACAGGTACAAAACAATAATCAGCAGGATTTCTATCTGGTTCTTGGCGAGGCAGGTCTCCTTCAGGATGTGGAACCTGTGGCTTACGCCGGAACACGCCGGGTAATGAAAGCCTACCGGCATTTTTTAAGTCGTATCGAACAGCTGCAGGAAGGCAGCCATAACAAGGCTACCAGCCTCTTGGCATTAATTGAAAAGGTTAACTCAGCGACGTTGGTCAAAATCGATGTAAATAGCCACTCCGACGCTTACACATTGTTTGAGTCCCTGAACAACCGAGGGGTACCACTGACTGCAATCGACCTTATCAAAAACAAGCTGCTGGCAACGCTGGAGTCGAAAGACAAAGGCGGCATCGACAAGCATTACAACCGCTGGAAGAAGGTGATGGACGCCTTGGGCGATGACTATGGCATTCAAGAGCGTTTCTTCCGCCAGTATTACAATGCGTTCAAGCCTGAGTTAAAGGGCGTTGTGTCGGTGCCGGTGGCAACCAAATCGAACCTGATGCTGGTGTACGAAAAGCTGATCAGCCACGATGCCGAAGCCTTTTTGCAGGCTATGATCCGCCTGTCTGCATACTATGCGCAAATAGTTGGTTACCGAGCCGTGCCGGAGCAACCCAAGCTATCAAATTTGCTACTGTCTTTAGACCGGATCCAGGGTGCCGCAGCCTATCTGCTATTACTGGTCTTGTTTGAGCGAAAAGATGCACTGCAGTTAGAGAATGAACATTTGGAACAGACAGTAGACTTCCTGATCGCCTTTTTTGTTCGTCGTAACAGCACTGACCAGCCTCCAACCCGCGATCTGACTCGCATCTTTATGGACATCGCCGAGGGGATTCTCCCCCTACGGGGCAACGTGGTAGTCAGTCATATCAGACAATGTCTCAGAGCCAACAGCGCCAGTGATGAGCAGTTCGAGAACAGCCTCAAGGGCCCGATTTACGAAGACAACAAAGCGGTATGCCGCTTTGTGCTGTGCGCACTTGAAGAGGCCCGCATGACCCGGGAAACCCAGGTAGACTTGTGGGCAGTGAAGGGCAAGCAGTATGTTTGGACCATCGAACATATCTTCCCCCAGGGCGAAAAGATCCCTCAAAGCTGGGTAGATATGATGGCAGATGGTGATGCCGATAAGGCTGAAGAACATCGCCAGACTTACGTTCATTGCCTCGGTAACCTGACCATTTCCGGTTACAACAGTTCGCTGGGCAACAAGAGCTTTGCTGAAAAACAAAACCGTACCGACAGCCAAGGCCGCAAGGTTGGGTATAACAACGGCCTTTATCTGAATCACTCACTAGCTGCGGAAGAGAGCTGGACAATTGATAAGCTACGGGCCAGAACAAACCAGCTGGTAAAGAAAGTGCTGGAGCAGTTCCCTCTATCCGTAAGAGAACAATAGAACTCCAAAGTAATGCAGAACAGCCCTGCATTGGAGAGAAAAGATGATTAAAGAACTAAGATTGTGTGGTTTGAAGCGTACCGCCAGGGACTGCTATGAAACTGATTGATTTGCTGGCCGACGAAGTGCGGGCCAGTGCTGCCTATAACTCTAATATTCAGGTCGCGCCCAGCGTGATCCTCTGGACCGACAAACAACGCCAGTGGGAGAGTGCCCTGCCGCTGCTGCAGTCCGCTATGCCCGAGCTGGTGGTGCTGGGCGACTATGCCCCCGACAAGAAACAGGGTCCGGCCATCTGGATTAAGTGTGTGATTGAACGGGTGCTACCCGAGTTTGAGCTACCCGAAGATCGCACTCCCATCATTTATCTGCCGGGCCTTGAGCGACGGGACTTGCGGGCCATTGCCGAATGTCCCAAAGCCCTGATGCCCCTGGCCGAGCTGCAATACCGTGGTTGCTGGTGGGCCTATAACAGTGCGGGCCGCGACTGGACTGTAACGGCTTTTCTATCTTCCGCCAATGGCGGTGCCGGCTTGGATGTGGCCAGAGACGAAAATACGCTTCAGGCCATGTTGCGGGTACTGCCGGAAGTGCTGGAAAGCGAACGGGAAGATCTGGCCAACCGCCGGTTGGAGGCTGCCGATTTCAACAAGCTGATCTCCAGCGATCCGGTGCGCGATCTACTGAGCTGGATGAACGACAGCCAGGCCATGCAGGCTCGCTGGGACAGGACACGCTGGCAGGCGCTGCTTGGCATTTGTGAAACCGAATATCACTTCAGCCCCGAGCGCGATGGAGCCCTTACTGCCGCCGAGCTGCTGTGCCAACGTCAGGGAGTCTGGGAAAGCGTGTGGCAACGCTTTGTGGAAAGCAGCCATTACTACAGAAACCTGCCTCAGTTGCTGCTGAAGGTGGAGCCTGATTTGGCCGCAGATGGCTCAAGCTACCCGGTGATTAACCAGGCCGAAGAAAGCGCCCTGGAGCATGAACTGAGCCAGCTTCTTCCCCTTGGTTCGGCAGAGGTACGCAAGCAAATTCTCGCGCTGGAAAAGCTACATCAGGTTCGCCGACAGTGGATCTGGCACACGCTTGGATTATCTCCGCTGGTAGGCGCGCTGGAGCACCTGACCCATATCGCCCGGCTTACCGGTACCGCTTTTTCCGGTATTTCCATGGAAGAAATGGGACTGCAATACCGCGATCGCTACTGGGAAGCCGACGATCACTTGTTGCGAGCACTGGCCTATCCACTGAGTCCCCGTCAACAGGAGCTGATCCAGGGCCTGCTGGCACAGATGTATACCCCCTGGCTCGACGAAACCACCCGCACTTTTCAGGAGCTGGTGCGGCAGAAAGGCTATGCGGGCACCCAATTGGCCAAAGAAGCCACGGCGGAATATCAGCCCACCGGTGAGCTGGTGTTCTTTGTGGATGGCCTGCGCTTTGATATTGCCCGGCGACTGCTCCAACGCCTTGAGCACCTCGGTGATGTGCGGCTGGGCCATGACTGGGCCGCCCTCCCCTCGGTCACTGCCACGGCAAAGGCCGCCGTTACCCCGGTGAATGACCGCATTACCGGACGGGCCGACGATAAGGATTTTCAGCCCAGCCTGATGGAAAATGATACCCCCTTCTCCTCTCACTACCTGAAGAAATTCCTGGCCGAAAAAGGCTGGGGGTATCTGTCCGAAGGCGAAACCGGAGATCCAAGTACCAATGCCTGGGTGCAAAGCGGCGACATCGACAAGGAAGGTCATGTAAGAGGCCTTAAACTGGCCGCTCGTATCGATGCCCTGCTGGATGAAATTGTGGAGCGGATTGAAGAGCTACTGGCTGCCGGTTGGCGCAAAATTCGCATTGTCACCGACCATGGCTGGATACTAACACCAGAGCCCATGGCCAAGGTTGACCTGCCCAAACACCTGACTGAAACCCGCTGGAGCCGGTGCGCTCTGCTGAAACAGTCAGTGGCCAGCGGCTTTTTGCAGGTAGGCTGGTACTGGAACCCGCTGGTGAGTGTGGCCATGGCTCCCGGAGCCAGAAGCTTTGTTGCCGGCCGGCACTATGACCATGGCGGCCTGAGTTTACAGGAATGCTTGACCCCCGTGATTGAACTGGAAAGTCAGCAGCCGGTAACAACTACCAGTACTGTAACAGCGTCCATTACCGACATTCGTTGGCTGGGGCTGGTATGCAAGGTGAAGGCGGAAACCAATGCCGACACAGTGGTGGCCGTACTTCGCACCCTGCCGGCAGATCCAGATTCCGAGATTTGCACACGCAAACCACTCAAGGACGGTAAGTGCAGCCTGATGGTGGATGACCAGTATGAGCAAACCTCGGCAGTATTGGTGCTGCTGGACGCTCAAGGCAACCTTTTAGCAAAGAAACCAACATTGGCGGGAGATGAATAGTGGAACTGGACCAACTGGACCGAAAAGCCGCCGAGGCCTTTGAAGGCTACCTTGTTCGCAAGGATCTGGTGAGAACCTTCGCCCGCCAGTTTCCGGTCCCCACCTATGTGGTGGAGTTTATGCTGGGCCGCTATTGTGCCAGCACAGACCCGGTCGAGATTGAAGAAGGTCTTGAAATCGTGCAGCGGCAGTTGTCCTCACGCACGGTGCGCGCCGGTGAAGAGGAACTGTTCAAGGCGAAGGCCTATAAGGCCGGCACAGTAAAGCTTATCGACATCGTCAGCGTGCGCTTTGTTGAAAAGGAAGGAGGCTATGTTGCCTCCTTGCCCAGCCTGAACCTCAGCCGGGTGCGTATTGCTGACAAGATCGTCGATGACAATGAGCGTCTACTGACCGGCGGTTTTTATGCCGAAGTGACGCTGGAGTACGACCCCATCATCGCCGAGGAGAAAGGCAATGCCTTTGGTATTGCCGAGTTGCGCCCCATACAGATGTCCAAGCGCAACGTGCTGGAGGTGATGGCCGAAGCACGCCGTCATTTTGACAGCCGGGAGTGGCGCAACTTTCTTATCCGCTCCATTGGCCTTGAATCTGAAGCCCTGTCGGACAGGGCCAAGGACGCTGTTCTGCTGCGAATGGTGCCCTTTGTGGAGCGCAACTATAACCTGGTGGAGCTGGGCCCGCGCGGCACCGGTAAAAGCCACCTGTTCCAGCAGGTATCCCCCTATGCCCACCTGATTTCCGGGGGTAAAGCCACCATTGCCAAAATGTTCGTGAACAACGCCAGTGGCCAGCGTGGTTTGGTCTGTCAGTACGATGTGGTCTGCTTCGATGAGGTGAGCGGCATTTCCTTCGACACCAAAGAAGGAATCAACATCATGAAGGGCTATATGGAGTCCGGCGAATTCAGCCGTGGCAAAGAGAGCATCCGCGCCGATGGCTCCATGGTGTTTGTGGGCAACTTTGACGTGGATGTGGAGCACCAGCAGCGGGTTGGCCACCTGTTTGGCCCCCTGCCTGCGGAAATGCGTGACGACACTGCTTGGATGGACCGCATTCATTGCTATCTGCCCGGCTGGGATGTGCCCAAAATGAGTAAGGAGCTAACCACAGACCATTTTGGCCTGGTCAGCGACTTTTTCTCCGAGTGCATGAGCCGGCTGCGCTTTCAAAGCCGGGTATCCGCCATGCAAAACCGGGTACATCTAGGTGGCGCCCTCAGTGGCCGTGATACCAATGCAGTGAACAAGACCGTTTCCGGCCTGCTGAAGCTGCTGTATCCCGATCCGGATATGCCAGTGTCCGATGCAGATCTGGAATGGGCCACCCGTCTGGGCCTGGAAGTGCGTCGCCGGGTCAAGGAGCAGCAAAAGCGGGTAGGTGCAGCCGAGTTCCGCAATACACATTTCAGCTATTTCTGCCGTGACGATGGCATTGAAAAGTTTGTGGCAACCCCGGAATTGCGGGCCGACAACGAAATTGGTGATGACCCGTTGGAGCCGGGCCAGATCTGGACCATCAGCGAAGGCGGATCGGATATTGACGACAACGCCGGACTTTATCGGATTGAAGTGAACGAAGGGCCAGGCTCAGGGGTGAAAATTCTGAATAACCCCGCTCCCGCCGCCTTCAAAGAGTCGCTCCGCTATGCGGAGCAGAATCTTTACTCCCGTGCACAACAGCTGGTGGGAGACCGGGAGCCCCGCTCTCACGAATACAGTGTGCAGCTACGGGCGTTCGATACCTCCAAGAAAGGCTCCAAGCTGGGTGTAGCTGCTCTGATCGCCATGTGTAGCAGCCTGCTGAAAAAATCGGTGAAAGGTGGTCTGGTTGTGGTTGGTGAAATCAACCTAGGGGGTTCAATAGAACCCATCAATAGCGCGGTTAATATCGCCGAGCTGGCCGTAGAAAAGGGGGCCACTACCTTGCTGATGCCCGTTACCGCTCGTCGGCAGCTCTACGACTTGTCTGATGACATGGCGACCAAGGTGGATATCCAGTTCTACCTAGACTCCCGAGATGCGCTGCTGAAAGCGATTGTGGAGTAACCCGCTCGAGCGGCACATAGAAGGTGCGATCAATCGGGTCGCACCTTCGTCATAAATGGATGATCAGGTTTTGAACTTTGATATTAATCATCGACCAGGTCAGATAATAACTACAACTATCTGACCTCCATTTCACCTCGTGATACTGGCTCAATATTCCAGATAGATAGAATAATTGGCCCTACTTTCCATCCAATAGTTTTGACTAACCGGGATATCAGGCTTCCATAAGGAAGCCCCGCTCTAACATTCCAGATATATATGAAGGCATCTACCAAGATTCCAAGGAGCTCGTTCTGAAGCGACATTCCACTATCTGGAATATCCGCACCAAGATTCCAGATAGATAGTTATGTGGAGGGGAACTGGACAGGGATTGGCCGGGGATGAGGGCGCTGATTCCACTGGTCAATAAGCCACTGGATTCCATAGTTCCAACTTTGTCACGAACGAACAAACTCAACATTTTCAATAAGTTGATTGAACACCAACGCCTTCGGTGCCATGCTGAAATTATGTTCAGTGGTGGAGCAACACGATGGATGCGTTCAGTTGGGGGATGGTGGGCTTGCTGGCCTTCTTCACGCTTGTCTTCGTGTGGAGTCTGTATAGCTACAAGGCGCATGCAAAAGAGCGGCACCATGAAACCGATCGCTGATATCGCCCTCATGGCGGTGGTTGTGCTGGGCTTGATGGCACTGGGCAACACGCTGTTCGCATGGCTGCTGATCTGCCTGCCACCGGTGTACTGGTGCTGGCCAGTATTGGCGTGGACTACCAGACGGCCTATCACGGCCTGGCTACTGCTACTGGCCCTTGCCGCCCTCACCTGCTGGCATTGGCCCGCCGGGCTGTTCACTGCGCTGAGCATCGCACTTATCTGGACAGCGAAAACCCTGAAGACAACCCCACGCCCAAAGCGCAAGAGTGGGCCGGTCATCAAAAATTACTACTTCTGGAGCTGACTGCGCGCTTCCTTGGCCACACTGGCGATAAGGTGCCGAGAGCAGCCAAGCATCTCCTGGATCGCGGAATAACTGTGGCCTGTCACCAAGAGGCTACCGATGTACTGACGCTTCTTCTCATCTTTCTGCCTACCACGGTATTTCCCCTCCTCTTTGGCTTTGGCAATGCCTTGCTGCTGCCGGCGCCGCCTGTCGTCGTAGTCCTTGCGGGCCACGGCGGCCAGCATATCCAACAGCATTCCATTTACAGCCTGCAAGATGGTACTGGTGAAATCGGAGCCGCTGTCACCCTGTAATGCCACCCAGGAGGTTGGCAGCTCAGGGGAGACGATGGCCAGTTGCTTCTCCGCCAAGCGCGCCTTCAACGTCTGCCAGTCGGCCTGGGTCAAACGGGCAAGGCGGTCAATCTGTTCCACCAGAACAATGTCTCGGGGCCCGGCATCGCGAATAAGCCGCATCAGCTCGGGCCGGGCCAGCGTCGCCCCGGATTCGTTCTCCACATAAAAAGAGGCGATCTGGTGGCCATGCTCCCTGGCAAAGGTCACCAACTGCTCCTTGGCGCGCTCAGCGTCTTGATCGACAGTGGAGGCTCGCAGATAAGCGCGAATGAACATCGACGTCACCCTTAAGTCTGTTTTAAATAGTTCCTTAACATTAGTGCATTTTTGTCATTTTCAGAAGACGACTGCACCAGTTGATTGGGCGTAATGGCTGTTGTGCAGCCAGCTCCTGACAGTTCAATATCAGAAGTGATCTGCACCAATCTCGACTATGCTCAATACTCGTGTGCACCAAAGCGAGGTGAGCGGGGTTCTAGGGATTTTCCGTCCAAATGCGACATTCAGACTGCTAAGTGATTGATTTATTGTGACTGGCTATGTGAAGCGCCAAAAAAGTAATACCCCTCTGGAGGCCGCGGACGGCGTGGCCTCCAGAGCACTTTGTCGTTTTTGGACGGAAAATCCCTAGAACCCCAATGTTCTCGGCCTGGCGTGGCTCGGCCTGATCGGAGCGGGTTTAACCTACTTCCTTTGGTTCCGGGGGATCTCGCGACTCGAACCTACAGTTGTTTCCTTACTGGGCTTTCTCAGCCCGGGGACCGCCGTGTTGCTAGGATGGTTGTTCTTGGATCAGACGCTGAGTGCGCTTCAAATCATCGGCGTCCTGCTCGTGATCGGGAGTATCTGGCTGGGCCAACGTTCCAACCGCACTCCTAGGGCGCGTATAGCTTGCCGGAAGTCGCCTTGACCCGCATGGCATAGGCCTATCGTTTCCACGATCAGCGATCGGCTCGTTGCCCTGCGCCGCTCCAAAGCCCGCGACGCAGCGCCGGCAGGCAGAGCAAGTAGAGGGCAGCGCCTGCAATCCATGCCCACCCGTTCCACGTTGTTATAGAAGCCGCATAGATCGCCGTGAAGAGGAGGGGTCCGACGATCGAGGTCAGGCTGGTGAGCGCCGCCAGTGAGCCTTGCAGCTGCCCCTGACGTTCCTCATCCACCTGCCTGGACAACATTGTTTGCAGCGCCGGCATTCCGATGCCACCCGAAGCAAGCAGGACCATGATCGGGAACGCCATCCATCCCCGTGTCGCGAAGGCAAGCAGGATGTAGCCTGTGCCGTCGGCAATCATTCCGAGCATGAGTGCCCGCCTTTCGCCGAGCCGGGCGGCTACAGGGCCGGTGATCATTGCCTGGGCGAGTGAATGCAGAATGCCAAATGCGGCAAGCGAAATGCCGATCGTGGTCGCGTCCCAGTGAAAGCGATCCTCGCCGAAAATGACCCAAAGCGCGGCCGGCACCTGTCCGACAAGTTGCATGATGAAGAAGACCGCCATCAGGGCGGCGACGACGGTCATGCCCCGGGCCCACCGGAACGAAGCGAGCGGGTTGAGAGCCTCCCGGCGTAACGGCCGGCGTTCGCCTTTGTGCGACTCCGGCAAAAGGAAACAGCCCGTCAGGAAATTGAGGCCGTTCAAGGCTGCCGCGGCGAAGAACGGAGCGTGGGGGGAGAAACCGCCCATCAGCCCACCGAGCACAGGTCCCGCGACCATCCCGAACCCGAAACAGGCGCTCATGAAGCCGAAGTGCCGCGCGCGCTCATCGCCATCAGTGATATCGGCAATATAAGCGCCGGCTACCGCCCCAGTCGCCCCGGTGATGCCGGCCACGATCCGCCCGATATAGAGAACCCAAAGGAAAGGCGCTGTCGCCATGATGGCGTAGTCGACAGTGGCGCCGGCCAGCGAGACGAGCAAGATTGGCCGCCGCCCGAAACGATCCGACAGCGCGCCCAGCACAGGTGCGCAGGCAAATTGCACCAACGCATACAGCGCCAGCAGAATGCCATAGTGGGCGGTGACGTCGTTCGAGTGAACCAGATCGCGCAGGAGGCCCGGCAGCACCGGCATAATCAGGCCGATGCCGACAGCGTCGAGCGCGACAGTGCTCAGAATTACGATCAGGGGTCTGTTGGGTTTCACGTCTGGCCTCCGGACCAGCCTCCGCTGGTCCGATTGAACGCGCGGATTCTTTATCACTGATAAGTTGGTGGACATATTATGTTTATCAGTGATAAAGTGTCAAGCATGACAAAGTTGCAGCCGAATACAGTGATCCGTGCCGCCCTGGACCTGTTGAACGAGGTCGGCGTAGACGGTCTGACGACACGCAAACTGGCGGAACGGTTGGGGGTTCAGCAGCCGGCGCTTTACTGGCACTTCAGGAACAAGCGGGCGCTGCTCGACGCACTGGCCGAAGCCATGCTGGCGGAGAATCATACGCATTCGGTGCCGAGAGCCGACGACGACTGGCGCTCATTTCTGATCGGGAATGCCCGCAGCTTCAGGCAGGCGCTGCTCGCCTACCGCGATGGCGCGCGCATCCATGCCGGCACGCGACCGGGCGCACCGCAGATGGAAACGGCCGACGCGCAGCTTCGCTTCCTCTGCGAGGCGGGTTTTTCGGCCGGGGACGCCGTCAATGCGCTGATGACAATCAGCTACTTCACTGTTGGGGCCGTGCTTGAGGAGCAGGCCGGCGACAGCGATGCCGGCGAGCGCGGCGGCACCGTTGAACAGGCTCCGCTCTCGCCGCTGTTGCGGGCCGCGATAGACGCCTTCGACGAAGCCGGTCCGGACGCAGCGTTCGAGCAGGGACTCGCGGTGATTGTCGATGGATTGGCGAAAAGGAGGCTCGTTGTCAGGAACGTTGAAGGACCGAGAAAGGGTGACGATTGATCAGGACCGCTGCCGGAGCGCAACCCACTCACTACAGCAGAGCCATGTAGACAACATCCCCTCCCCCTTTCCACCGCGTCAGACGCCCGTAGCAGCCCGCTACGGGCTTTTTCATGCCCTGCCCTAGCGTCCAAGCCTCACGGCCGCGCTCGGCCTCTCTGGCGGCCTTCTGGCGCTCCTGCTGCGGCGTCCGCTCGTGGGCCGTGGCGCGGGTCCGCGCGCCGGCCTCGTGCGCCTGGCGCTCGCGGGCGAGGTCCAGGGCGGCCGTCTTCACGTTCTGCCTTGCGCAGATGAGATAGATCTAGCGTGGACTCAAGGCTCTCGCGAATGGCTCGCGTTGGAAACTTTCATTGACACTTGAGGGGCACCGCAGGGAAATTCTCGTCCTTGCGAGAACCGGCTATGTCGTGCTGCGCATCGAGCCTGCGCCCTTGGCTTGTCTCGCCCCTCTCCGCGTCGCTACGGGGCTTCCAGCGCCTTTCCGACGCTCACCGGGCTGGTTGCCCTCGCCGCTGGGCTGGCGGCCGTCTATGGGGTTCTAGGGATTTTCCGTCCAAATGCGACATTCAGACTGCTAAGTGATTGATTTATTGTGACTGGCTATGTGAAGCGCCAAAAAAGTAATACCCCTCTGGAGGCCGCGGACGGCGTGGCCTCCAGAGCACTTTGTCGTTTTTGGACGGAAAATCCCTAGAACCCCGGGAAGGCGTCGACAGCTATCTGGCCGTACTGGACGCGCAACGCCTGCTGTTCAGCTCGCAGCAGCAGCTGGTATTGAATCAGCTGGCGCAGCTCAATAGCGAGATCGATCTGTACCGGGCATTGGGCGGCGGCTGGCACACGGCGTCAGTGGCGCCAGCTGCCGCCAGCGCCGATCCCGAAGCATGAAGTGTTGTCATCTGTTTTTCATGAGGAAACAAATCATGTTGTTGAGATCCTTGCCGGCCGGCGCACTGGCTGCGGCCTTGCTTGCCACGCCCGCCGTTGGTGCAGAATTGTCTGCCGCGGTGGGCGCCACGGGCCAGGGCGGCGCCACGTTGCGCATCGGTGCGTCAAAGCCCTGGGAAGCGCGCTGGTTCGACAGCGGCACGGGGCACCTTTCCGGTTACTGGGACGCGGGCTACACCTATTGGGTGGGCGGCAAAGAGGCTTCCGGAGCCCATTACGCCTCCCTAAATAAACCCGGCTTCGCGCTGGTGACGCAGAGCCAAGATCACTACGGTTTCGCCCTCTAGGCGGTAACGCGCCAGATAACCACTGTCCCCAAAGGGGATGACCCACTCGCGGAACACCTCCGGGAGCCCTTCAATAGGACGCCCCATCGCGGGTTGTTGCCCGAGCTGGGCCAGCGCCGAACGGATGGTTTGGGCTGCTCGCTGTGCAACAACTGGGCTCTTACTGTGCAAGAACTCGCGCAGCCGTTTAAGGTCACGCAGAGCAGCCGGAGAGAGGATCACTTGTGGCATGCAGGTGCACCACCTTCAATCTCGGTGCCCCAACCAGCCAACCACTGATCGGTCTCCTCAAGAGAGACATGCAAACCAGTCTCCTGAAACTCCTGCCAAGCATCGAGGGTATCGCGGCGGAACGCCTCCTTGCGCTCTTCGCGCTCAACATACTGGGTGATAGCTTCGCGCATCATCCAGTGCGCTGAACGGTCGCGGGCAGCAGCTAGCTGCTTGATCCGGCTTTGGGTATCGCTATCAAGTTTGATAGACATGGGTTTGGTAGCTGCGGACATAAGACCTCACTGTTAGCCAAAGGTATTACCTAGCGATACCTAAATTTACCACGCAATCTAAGCGCCGTCACAACCCGATTGCAGTACTGCAATGTCGCCCCCGAACTGGGGCGACTAGCGCAGTCTATCGCCACTGGCTCGGGGGCCGCCAAGCGCAGCGCGGCAGAGCGGGCTAGACCTTCATCCAGCGCAGCAACAGAGCCAGCGCCGCAATCCATGCCGCCACGTTCCAGGAAGGCCCCGCCAAGGCGCTGTAAAGTGGCCCCAGCGCCAGCCAGTCAGCCGCCCAGTACAGCAGGGCTTTCGCCGCGAACACGGCGGCCAGCGCCGCCACTGTGTGCCACAACATCAACCCCGGAAATCTATCGCTCAACCACATCGGCACCACCTCCCTTCAATCCAACTGAAGGCCTGCATCGAGGAGCCGCTGCCGCCACTCGGGGGTTCTAGGGATTTTCCGTCCAAATGCGACATTCAGACTGCTAAGTGATTGATTTATTGTGACTGGCTATGTGAAGCGCCAAAAAAGTAATACCCCTCTGGAGGCCGCGGACGGCGTGGCCTCCAGAGCACTTTGTCGTTTTTGGACGGAAAATCCCTAGAACCCCTGAGCATGGCGACGGACACCCCACGGATTCCAGAACAAGGCGTGGCCACTCTGCCTGATGAGGCTTGGGAGCGTGCGCGCCGTCGTGCGGAGATCATCAGTCCGTTGGCGCAGTCGGAGACGGTCGGGCACGAAGCGGCCGATATGGCGGCTCAGGCGCTGGGCTTGTCTCGGCGCCAGGTATACGTTCTGATCCGGCGTGCCCGGCAAGGCAGCGGCCTCGTGACGGATCTGGTGCCCGGCCAGTCCGGTGGAGGTAAAGGTAAGGGGCGCTTGCCGGAACCGGTCGAGCGCGTCATCCACGAGCTACTGCAAAAGCGGTTCCTGACCAAGCAGAAGCGCAGCCTAGCGGCCTTTCACCGCGAAGTCACTCAGGTGTGCAAGGCTCAAAAACTGCGAGTGCCGGCGCGCAATACCGTGGCCTTACGGATCGCTAGCCTTGACCCGCGCAAGGTCATCCGCCGGCGGGAAGGCCAGGATGCCGCTCGTGACCTACAAGGTGTGGGCGGCGAGCCTCCTGCCGTGACCGCGCCGCTGGAGCAGGTGCAGATAGACCATACGGTCATCGACCTGATCGTGGTCGATGACCGCGACCGGCAACCTATTGGCCGCCCGTACCTGACCCTCGCCATCGACGTGTTCACCCGCTGCGTGCTCGGCATGGTCGTCACGCTGGAAGCGCCGTCTGCCGTTTCGGTTGGCCTGTGCCTCGTGCATGTCGCCTGCGACAAGCGCCCTTGGCTGGAAGGACTGAACGTGGAAATGGATTGGCAGATGAGCGGCAAGCCCTTGCTGCTCTACCTAGACAACGCGGCCGAGTTCAAGAGCGAGGCCCTGCGCCGGGGTTGCGAGCAGCATGGCATCCGGCTGGACTATCGCCCGCTGGGACAGCCGCACTATGGCGGCATCGTGGAACGGATCATCGGCACGGCGATGCAGATGATTCACGACGAACTGCCGGGAACGACCTTCTCCAACCCTGACCAGCGCGGCGACTACGATTCCGAAAACAAGGCCGCCCTGACGCTGCGCGAGCTAGAGCGCTGGCTCACATTGGCGGTCGGCACCTACCACGGTTCGGTGCACAACGGCCTGCTCCAACCGCCGGCCGCGCGCTGGGCCGAGGCCGTGGCGCGTGTCGGCGTACCGGCCGTCGTCACACGCGCTACTTCGTTCCTGGTCGATTTTCTGCCGATCCTCCGGCGCACGCTGACCCGCACCGGCTTTGTCATCGACCACATCCACTACTACGCCGATGCGCTCAAGCCGTGGATTGCGCGGCGTGAACGCTGGCCGTCCTTTCTGATCCGGCGCGATCCGCGCGACATCAGCCGTATCTGGGTCCTGGAACCGGAGGGACAGCATTACCTGGAAATTCCCTACCGTACCTTGTCGCATCCGGCTGTCACCCTCTGGGAACAACGGCAGGCGCTGGCGAAACTGCGGCAGCAAGGGCGCGAACAGGTGGATGAGTCGGCGCTGTTCCGCATGATCGGCCAGATGCGTGAGATTGTGACCAGCGCGCAGAAGGCCACACGCAAGGCGCGGCGTGACGCGGATCGCCGCCAGCACCTCAAGACATCAGCTCGGCCGGACAAGCCCGTTCCGCCGGATACGGATATTGCCGACCCGCAGGCAGACAACTTGCCACCCGCCAAACCGTTCGACCAGATTGAGGAGTGGTAGCCGTGGACGAATATCCCATCATCGACCTGTCCCACCTGCTGCCGGCGGCCCAGGGCTTGGCCCGTCTTCCGGCGGACGAGCGCATCCAGCGCCTTCGCGCCGACCGCTGGATCGGCTATCCGCGCGCAGTCGAGGCGCTGAACCGGCTGGAAGCCCTTTATGCGTGGCCAAACAAGCAACGCATGCCCAACCTGCTGCTGGTTGGCCCGACCAACAATGGCAAGTCGATGATCGTCGAGAAGTTCCGCCGCACCCACCCGGCCAGCTCCGACGCCGACCAGGAGCACATCCCGGTGTTGGTCGTGCAGATGCCGTCCGAGCCGTCCGTGATCCGCTTCTACGTCGCGCTGCTCGCCGCGATGGGCGCGCCGCTGCGCCCACGCCCACGGTTGCCGGAAATGGAGCAACTGGCTCTGGCACTGCTGCGCAAGGTCGGCGTGCGCATGCTGGTGATCGACGAGCTGCACAACGTGCTGGCCGGCAACAGCGTCAACCGCCGGGAATTCCTCAACCTGCTGCGCTTCCTCGGCAACGAACTGCGCATCCCGTTGGTTGGGGTAGGCACGCGCGACGCCTACCTAGCCATCCGCTCCGATGACCAGTTGGAAAATCGCTTCGAGCCGATGATGCTGCCGGTATGGGAGGCCAACGACGATTGCTGCTCACTGCTGGCCAGCTTCGCCGCTTCGCTCCCGCTGCGCCGGCCTTCCCCAATTGCCACGCTGGACATGGCTCGCTACCTGCTCACACGCAGCGAGGGCACCATAGGGGAACTGGCGCACTTGCTGATGGCGGCGGCCATCGTCGCCGTGGAGAGCGGCGAGGAAGCGATCAACCATCGCACACTCAGCATGGCCTGTCGACAACCTCTCGCGCAACCAAGACATCGCGGTCGGACTGCAAGTGATCTTGAAGCCACGGGCCCGTCCCACCCCGACATGGACCTCGATGCCCGAACGGACGTTAGATTTCGAGTTCTAGGCGTTCTGCGATGAAGGTTGGATCCCAGCCGGGATTGAAAGTGTCGACGTGGGTGAATCCGAGCCGCTCGTATAGGCCACGCAGGTTCGGGTGGCAGTCGAGCCGCAGCTTGGCGCACCCCTGCGTTCGCGCGGCATGGCGGCAAGCCTCGATCAGCGCGGAGCTGACACCCCGGCCCGCATGTGTCCGTCGCACCGCGAGCTTGTGCAGATATGCGGCCTCCCCCTTGAGGGCGTCGGGCCAGAACTCGGGATCCTCGGCCGACAAGGTGCAACAGCCGACGATGCCGTCGCTGCAACTCGCGACTAGGAGCTCGGATCTCAGGACGAAGGTCTCCGCGAATGTCCGGTCGATCCGCGCGACGTCCCAGGCGGGCGTTCCCTTGGCGGACATCCACGCCGCAGCGTCGTGCATCAGCCGCACAACCTCGTCGATATCACCCGAGCAGGCGACCCGAACGTTCGGAGGCTCCTCGCTGTCCATTCGCTCCCCTGGCGCGGTATGAACCGCCGCCTCATAGTGCAGTTTGATCCTGACGAGCCCAGCATGTCTGCGCCCACCTTCGCGGAACCTGACCAGGGTCCGCTAGCGGGCGGCCGGAAGGTGAATGCTAGGCATGATCTAACCCTCGGTCTCTGGCGTCGCGACTGCGAAATTTCGCGAGGGTTTCCGAGAAGGTGATTGCGCTTCGCAGATCTCCAGGCGCGTGGGTGCGGACGTAGTCAGCGCCATTGCCGATCGCGTGAAGTTCCGCCGCAAGGCTCGCTGGACCCAGATCCTTTACAGGAAGGCCAACGGTGGCGCCCAAGAAGGATTTCCGCGACACCGAGACCAATAGCGGAAGCCCCAACGCCGACTTCAGCTTTTGAAGGTTCGACAGCACGTGCAGCGATGTTTCCGGTGCGGGGCTCAAGAAAAATCCCATCCCCGGATCGAGGATGAGCCGGTCGGCAGCGACCCCGCTCCGTCGCAAGGCGGAAACCCGCGCCTCGAAGAACCGCACAATCTCGTCGAGCGCGTCTTCGGGTCGAAGGTGACCGGTGCGGGTGGCGATGCCATCCCGCTGCGCTGAGTGCATAACCACCAGCCTGCAGTCCGCCTCAGCAATATCGGGATAGAGCGCAGGGTCAGGAAATCCTTGGATATCGTTCAGGTAGCCCACGCCGCGCTTGAGCGCATAGCGCTGGGTTTCCGGTTGGAAGCTGTCGATTGAAACACGGTGCATCTGATCGGACAGGGCGTCTAAGAGCGGCGCAATACGTCTGATCTCATCGGCCGGCGATACAGGCCTCGCGTCCGGATGGCTGGCGGCCGGTCCGACATCCACGACGTCTGATCCGACTCGCAGCATTTCGATCGCCGCGGTGACAGCGCCGGCGGGGTCTAGCCGCCGGCTCTCATCGAAGAAGGAGTCCTCGGTGAGATTCAGAATGCCGAACACCGTCACCATGGCGTCGGCCTCCGCAGCGACTTCCACGATGGGGATCGGGCGAGCAAAAAGGCAGCAATTATGAGCCCCATACCTACAAAGCCCCACGCATCAAGCTTTTGCCCATGAAGCAACCAGGCAATGGCTGTAATTATGACGACGCCGAGTCCCGACCAGACTGCATAAGCAACACCGACAGGGATGGATTTCAGAACCAGAGAAAGAAAATAAAATGCGATGCCATAACCGATTATGACAACGGCGGAAGGGGCAAGCTTAGTAAAGCCCTCGCTAGATTTTAATGCGGATGTTGCGATTAGGGGTCTGACGCTCAGTGGAACGAAAACTCACGTTAAGGGATTTTGGTCATGAGATTATCAAAAAGGATCTTCACCTAGATCCTTTTAAATTAAAAATGAAGTTTTAAATCAATCTAAAGTATATATGACCTAGATTCTACGTCAGTACTTCAAAAAGCATAATCAAAGCCTTGATAAATATGCATTCCTTCGAAATTCAGCTTTCACCCATTGGGTGAAAGAAAAGTGCTCAAAAATATGTTAAATTATCAGCTTTTATGACTCGATATATGGTAAAATAATAGTAAGAAAAGTAGTAAAAAGGGGTTCTAATTATGATTAATAAAATTGATTTCAAAGCTAAGAATCTAACATCAAATGCAGGTCTTTTTCTGCTCCTTGAGAATGCAAAAAGCAATGGGATTTTTGATTTTATTGAAAATGACCTCGTATTTGATAATGACTCAACAAATAAAATCAAGATGAATCATATAAAGACCATGCTCTGCGGTCACTTCATTGGCATTGATAAGTTAGAACGTCTAAAGCTACTTCAAAATGATCCCCTCGTCAACGAGTTTGATATTTCCGTAAAAGAACCTGAAACAGTGTCACGGTTTCTAGGAAACTTCAACTTCAAGACAACCCAAATGTTTAGAGACATTAATTTTAAAGTCTTTAAAAAACTGCTCACTAAAAGTAAATTGACATCCATTACGATTGATATTGATAGTAGTGTAATTAACGTAGAAGGTCATCAAGAAGGTGCGTCAAAAGGATATAATCCTAAGAAACTGGGAAACCGATGCTACAATATCCAATTTGCATTTTGCGACGAATTAAAAGCATATGTTACCGGATTTGTAAGAAGTGGCAATACTTACACTGCAAACGGTGCTGCGGAAATGATCAAAGAAATTGTTGCTAACATCAAATCAGACGATTTAGAAATTTTATTTCGAATGGATAGTGGCTACTTTGATGAAAAAATTATCGAAACGATAGAATCTCTTGGATGCAAATATTTAATTAAAGCCAAAAGTTATTCTACACTCACCTCACAAGCAACGAATTCATCAATTGTATTCGTTAAAGGAGAAGAAGGTAGAGAAACTACAGAACTGTATACAAAATTAGTTAAATGGGAAAAAGACAGAAGATTTGTCGTATCTCGCGTACTGAAACCAGAAAAAGAAAGAGCACAATTATCACTTTTAGAAGGTTCCGAATACGACTACTTTTTCTTTGTAACAAATACTACCTTGCTTTCTGAAAAAGTAGTTATATACTATGAAAAGCGTGGTAATGCTGAAAACTATATCAAAGAAGCCAAATACGACATGGCGGTGGGTCATCTCTTGCTAAAGTCATTTTGGGCGAATGAAGCCGTGTTTCAAATGATGATGCTTTCATATAACCTATTTTTGTTGTTCAAGCTTGATTCCTTGGACTCTTCAGAATACAGACAGCAAATAAAGACCTTTCGTTTGAAGTATGTATTTCTTGCAGCAAAAATAATCAAAACCGCAAGATATGTAATCATGAAGTTGTCGGAAAACTATCCGTACAAGGGAGTGTATGAAAAATGTCTGGTATAATAAGAATATCATCAATAAAATTGAGTGTTGCTCTGTGGATAACTTGCAGAGTTTATTAAGTATCATTGCAGCAAAGATGAAATCAATGATTTATCAAAAATGATTGAAAGGTGGTTGTAAATAATGTTACAATGTGTGAGAAGCAGTCTAAATTCTTCGTGAAATAGTGATTTTTGAAGCTAATAAAAAACACACGTGGAATTTAGGTTTCATTCTGGCGACGTCCGTATTTGCCTTTCGGAAGCATAAAATCGGACGCGTTGTGGCTCGCTTCAGGTAAAATATTGACTATTCATGTTGTTGTTATTTCGTCTCTTCCAGAATAAGGAATCCCATGGTTAAAAAATCACTGCGCCAGTTCACGCTGATGGCGACGGCAACCGTCACGCTGTTGTTAGGAAGTGTGCCGCTGTATGCGCAAACGGCGGACGTACAGCAAAAACTTGCCGAATTAGAGCGGCAGTCGGGAGGCAGACTGGGTGTGGCATTGATTAACACAGCAGATAATTCGCAAATACTTTATCGTGCTGATGAGCGCTTTGCGATGTGCAGCACCAGTAAAGTGATGGCCGCGGCCGCGGTGCTGAAGAAAAGTGAAAGCGAACCGAATCTGTTAAATCAGCGAGTTGAGATCAAAAAATCTGACCTTGTTAACTATAATCCGATTGCGGAAAAGCACGTCAATGGGACGATGTCACTGGCTGAGCTTAGCGCGGCCGCGCTACAGTACAGCGATAACGTGGCGATGAATAAGCTGATTGCTCACGTTGGCGGCCCGGCTAGCGTCACCGCGTTCGCCCGACAGCTGGGAGACGAAACGTTCCGTCTCGACCGTACCGAGCCGACGTTAAACACCGCCATTCCGGGCGATCCGCGTGATACCACTTCACCTCGGGCAATGGCGCAAACTCTGCGGAATCTGACGCTGGGTAAAGCATTGGGCGACAGCCAACGGGCGCAGCTGGTGACATGGATGAAAGGCAATACCACCGGTGCAGCGAGCATTCAGGCTGGACTGCCTGCTTCCTGGGTTGTGGGGGATAAAACCGGCAGCGGTGACTATGGCACCACCAACGATATCGCGGTGATCTGGCCAAAAGATCGTGCGCCGCTGATTCTGGTCACTTACTTCACCCAGCCTCAACCTAAGGCAGAAAGCCGTCGCGATGTATTAGCGTCGGCGGCTAAAATCGTCACCGACGGTTTGTAATAGCGGAAACGGAATGGGGAAACTCATTCCGTTTTTGTTTATCGCCTTAGACGGCAAAAGTGCTGTCGCCCACCTGCGCTTGCGCATACCAGGCCATAAGCTCCGTGGTTCCTGGTTCTCCTTCCGCTGGAGCCCAGTGCGCATAGTCATCGGCAGCCACGGGTTGATAGCCACCGTGTTTTACTTCAAAAATTATGCCACCGGTATCCAGCGACAGCACGGCATGCCAGGTTCCTGCGGCCATCTCCAGCACCGTACAGGTTTCCCCCAATATCGCCCGATGGGTGACGGTACCCCGATCGTCAAAATTCAGCACCACGAAACGACCCCTTAATGGCAACAGTAGCTCGAAGGTGTGAGGGTGTCGGTGCGGGCGCACGTAGGTCCCAGGTTCCATGGCAATAGCCAGACGTTGGACCGAATCGCTTAATTCTGGATGGAAATTACGGTGCGCGCGGAGCCGAGGCGATTGCACAGCCGCTGCGCTCTGTTGCTGCATATCGCTCATGGTAATTTGTTTCATCAGGATGACCTTGTCGATTAATGAATTGGGGGGGATTACCGTATGACGTCAGGGTGACAGAACCCGCAGAGCAAGTGAAGAACTGGGTTTGCCAATTTTTCCCTATCCTGATTTACTGAAATGGTATTGACGGTAGTGCTGATATTCAGGCCACTTTTTTAGTTGATAAAAGTCTGTAATTCTTTTTACCGTCTGGGAAAAATTTACGGTGGTAATCACCCCCCAATTATTTCAGTATGAGTAAACTTGGTCTGACAGTTACCAATGCTTAATCAGTGAGGCACCTATCTCAGCGATCTGTCTATTTCGTTC
>NZ_JAPCJG010000012.1:0-93342 GCF_027707985.1 Aeromonas sp. QDB03
CGAGAGTAGGACACTGCCAGGCACCCAATACAAGAAACCCCGCTCATCTGAGCGGGGTTTTTTATTGCCTGAAATTCAGCCTTTTGCTCTCTGAGCCCCATCTATCAGATCGCTCAAGATCATCTTTCCTGACCCCGTTTCCTATATGGTCTGCCTCTTGTCTGGCTGATATTTGTCCATCAATTCAATTGCTGAACAGAAAAAGCACAGAATGTGATGCCTCTACCTTTCTTGTGATGCCCGCTCTGCTTTAATTCGTTTGCCCACGTTTGATGGGCCAAGGAATCACAATAATCTGAGGAATGGACACATGTTCAAAAGAACAGTAACGATGATGCTGGCGGCGGGAACCCTGGTATTAGGCGGTTGCGCATCTCACGGTGGCGCTGAGCAAGCGGCTGCAGACAACAGCGATTTCGGTGGCAAGTCCATCTACCTGCGTGGTGAAATGAACGACTGGATGGCAACCGATGAGAGCAAGGTGGTCAAGGTTGCCGACAAGCTCTACATGGCCAAGGGCACGCTCAAAAAAGAGTGGGCTCCTTACAAGTTCAAGTTTGCCGACTCCGGCTGGAGCTGTGGCACCAACTTCGGCTACAAGAGTCCGAGTGACGGCGTTGCCGTGCTGGGCGGTGAAGCCGTGCCGGTCAACCCCTGCTCCAAGTATGAAGACATGAAGTTCTCACCGGATGCGGATGGCGTCTATGAGTTCTATCTGAACATGGCGGGCGATACCCCGACCGTGTACGTCAAGAAACCCTGATCTGGACCGGGAAGCACGTTTCCCGGGCGATGAATCGGTCAATGCCCCGGCCCAGCACACTGCTGGCCGGGGCGTTTTTTTAGGATGAGACAGGCTCTCTCGTTATTAAAAATACTACATATAGTGTTTTTGTTTTGTTTGTTCGCTATTGGTTGTGTTTGTTGCTACTGTCGTGACGTTGTTCCATTCACATGAGGTTGATTGAACATGGCTAAATCCAACCCGGTGCAGGAGAGTGAGAGCGCCTCTCGCCTGATCCCCCTGCAGGACACTTCCTTCGAGATCTGGGACAGCAAGTATCGTCTCAAGAGCAAGGATGGCGTCCCCATTGATGGCACGATCGATGAAACCTACCAGCGGGTCGCCCTTGCCCTGGCTGGCCAGGAGTCGCAGCCGGACGTCTGGTATGAGCCTTTCCTGTGGGCACTGCGCAACGGTGCCATTCCGGCGGGCCGCATCACTTCCAATGCGGGAGCCTTCGAGCACAAGCCGGCGACCTCGACCATCAACTGCACTGTCTCCGGCACCATCGAGGATTCGATGGACGACATCCTCGGCAAGGTGCACGAAGCGGGACTGACCCTGAAAGCCGGTTGTGGCATCGGCTATGACTTCTCGACCCTGCGTCCGCGCGGGGCTTTTGTCTCCGGTGCCGGGGCCTATACCTCAGGCCCGCTCTCCTTCATGGATATCTACGACAAGATGTGTTTCACCGTCTCGTCCGCCGGTGGTCGTCGCGGCGCCCAGATGGGCACCATGGATATCCGTCACCCCGATGTGGTCGAGTTTATCCAGGCCAAGCGGGAGGATGGCCGTCTGCGTCAGTTCAACCTCTCTCTGCTCATCACCGAAGAGTTCGTCAAGGCGGTGAAAGAGGATGCCCCCTGGCAGCTAATCTTCCCCTACACCGCCAGGGAGGTGGAGCAGGACGGCATAGCGCTGGACGATCCCGCTCAGGTGTTCTGGGCCGACTGGCCCAACAGGGAAGGGGTGGTGTTCAACGAGCTGGGGCAGGTCGCCTGCAAGGTCTACAAGACCCTGCCGGCGCGCAAGCTCTGGAACGTCATCATGACTTCCACCTATGACTATGCGGAGCCCGGCTTCATCCTGATCGACAAGGTCAACCAGATGAACAACAACTGGTTCTGCGAGGAGATCCGCGCCACCAACCCCTGCGGTGAGCAGCCTCTGCCCCCCTATGGTGCCTGCCTGCTGGGGTCGGTCAACCTGACCCGGTTCGTGCGCGACCCTTTCACCGAACAGGCCGCCTTCGACTGGTCCGCCTTTCGCAAGGTGGTGGCCATCTTCACCCGCATGCTGGACAACGTGGTGGAGATCAACCAGCTACCGCTTGCCAAGCAGCGCGAAGAGATCATCAGCAAACGCCGTCATGGCATGGGCTTCCTCGGCCTCGGCTCGGCCCTCACCATGCTGCGGATAAAATACGGCTCTGCCGCCGCCGTCGCCTTTACCGAGCAGGTATCTCAGGAGCTGGCCATGACCGGCTGGCGCGAGTCCCTGGCCTTGGCGAAGGAGAAGGGCCCGGCCCCCATCATGGAGCTGGAGTTCGAAGTGACGGGCAAGCTGCTGAGGCTACGCCCCGAGATGGCGGCAGACGGCATCAAGCTCGGTGACAAGGTGAAGGGCAAGGTGTTGCACGCCCGCTACAGCCGCTACATGCAACAGGTGGCCGAGGTGGATCCCGCCCTAGTTGCCGAGCTGGCCGAGGTGGGTGGGCGTTTCACCCACCACAGCAGCATTGCACCGACCGGCACCATCTCGCTGTCGCTGGCCAACAACGCCAGCAATGGCATCGAGCCGAGCTTTGCCCATCACTACAGTCGCAACGTCATCAAGCCGGGCAAGAAGAGCAAGGAGAGCGTGGATGTCTACTCCTATGAGCTGCTGGCCTACCGCGAGCTGGTCAATCCGGCTGCCATGCCTTATGCCGAGGATGAGGCGACCCGGTTGCCGGATTACTTCATCACCGCCGACGACATCAGCCCGGCCCAGCACGTGGACATTCAGGCGGCGGCCCAGCGCTGGATCGACTCCTCCATCTCCAAGACGGCCAACGTGCCGACCGATTTTCCGTTCGAGCAGTTCAAGGACATCTACCTCTATGCGTCGGATTCGGGGCTCAAGGGCTGCACCACCTTCCGGTTCAACCCGGCAGTCTTCCAGGGGGTGCTGGTGAAGGAGCAGGATCTGGAGAACACCCTGTACGAGTTCACCCTGGAGGATGGCTCGGTCGTCACGGCGAAAGGGAACGAAGAGATCGAATACGATGGCGAGCTGCATACCGCTGCCAACCTCTACGACGCCTTGAAAGAAGGCTATTACGGTAAATTCTGAGGACGAGCGCATGGTCAAGAAAATCGACAGGAAAATCGTCGCCTACCAGGTGAAAACCCGGGATGAACCGCAGCAACCCCCTGTGCAGGATGACGTGGTTCACATGCACGAGACTGTGCTGCGGCCGGAGCGGTTGATGGGCACCACCTACAAGCTGAAGACGCCGGAGCATGTCTCCGAACACTCGCTGTTCATCACCATCAACGACATCATTCTCAACGAGGGGACGGTGCACGAGACTCGCCGCCCGTTCGAGATCTTCATCAATTCGAAAAGCCTGGAGCACTATCAGTGGATCGTGGCGCTGACCCGCATCATCTCGGCGGTGTTTCGCAAAGGGGGGGACGTCACCTTCCTGGTGGAGGAGCTGCGCTCGGTGTTCGATCCCAAGGGTGGCTACTGGAACAAGGGCAAGTACGTACCCTCGCTTATCGCTGAAATTGGCAACGTGATCGAGACCCATCTCACCGAGATCGGCATGCTCAAGGTGGCCGGGCTGGATGAACACCAGCAGGCGTTCCTGGCCGATAAGCAGGCCGAGCTGCAAGCCCGGCAACAGGCCGACGAGCAGCAGGCCGGGAGCGGTTTTCCACCCGGTGCAGCGCTTTGCTACAAGTGCCACAGCAAGGCGCTGGTGCAAAAGGATGGCTGCATGACCTGCCTCAACTGTGGCGATTCCAAGTGCGGTTGAGCGATTGAGCGCAGACAACAGGCCGGCCTTGGTGCCGGCCTTTTTCATTGCTGTTTTTCTGTTCGAACGCACCGGTGGCACACGCGATTTGTTGCGCGATAGTAAAATCGGGCGTAGCGTTGGGGGTAATAAAACTGTCACGGCCGTGTGGTTTCAATGACATCTGAGATTCACACACGTGGCACCTTCAGTGCCAAGGAGGATGCTTATGGACAACACGGACCGAAAGCTGTTTATCCTGGATACCAACGTTCTGCTTCACGAACCCCTCGCCATCTACTCCTTCAAAGAGCACGACGTGCTCATCCCCATGACGGTGCTGGAAGAGCTCGACAACATCAAGGATCGCCACAAGGACGTCAGCCGCGATGCACGAGTGGCCATCCGGGCGCTGGAGGATGTATTTCGCGATGCAACGCCGGAACAGATTGCGCAAGGGGTAGCGCTGGCCGGTGAGGCGAGCGGTCACATCTCCATCTTCAGTGACCACCATCTGCCGCAGGATGCCGAGGTGTTCACCGACAAGGAGGCCGACAACCGCATCATCAACGCGGCCCTCTACCTGCAAAAGCATGAGTTGAAACGTCAGGTGGTGCTGGTCACCAAAGACATCAACATGCGGCTCAAGGCCAAGGGCGCCGGGCTTGCCCACGTCGAGGATTACCGCAGCGACCAGCTGATCGACGACATCCGCCTGCTGGCCAAGGGCTTCCAGGTGGTGCCTGGCAGCTTCTGGGAGCGGGTCGGCGAGTGCGACAGCGAGACTCATGGCCGCGATACCGTCCACGTCATCGATGCCAACCTGCTGGAGGGCATTCACGTCAACCAGTACCTGATCGATGAAGAGAACTTTTTCGCCGCCCGGGTGCTCAGCCACGACAGCCAGAAGATCCGCATCAAGGATCTGGGGCGCGAACGGCTGATGTCCCGCAAGGCGTGGGGGGTACATCCCAAGAACGTCTATCAGGGGATGGCGCTCGATGCGCTGCTCGATCCGCACATTGATCTGGTGATCCTGACCGGCCCGGCGGGTTGCGGCAAAACCCTGCTGGCCATGGCTGCCGCGCTGGAGCTGGTGATCGAGAAGGGGATCTACGAGAAGGTGATCGTCACCCGAAATACCCCAGAAATCGCCGAGAGCATTGGCTTCCTGCCTGGCACCGAAGAAGAGAAAATGATGCCCTGGCTGGCGGCGGTGACCGACACCCTGGAGGTGCTGCACAAGCAGGACGAGAACATGAGCGGGTCCCTCAGCTACATCATGGAGAAGGCCAACATCCAGTTCAAATCGGTCAACTTCATGCGCGGGCGCAGCATCCAGAACACCTTCGTGCTACTGGACGAGTGCCAGAACCTGACCGCGTCCCAGATCAAGACCATCATCACCCGCTGTGGCGAAGGCACCAAGATCGTCTGCTCCGGCAACCTGGCCCAGATCGACTCCAACTACCTGAGCCCGGTGACCTCGGGTCTGACCTACATCGTCGAGCGTTTCAAGGACTTCGACGGCAGTGCCAACATCTTCCTGAACGGGGTGGTGCGCAGCAAGCTCGCCTCCTTTGCCGAGGAAAACCTCTGATTTGATTGACTATCTTCATATGAAAAAGGGAAGCCACTTGGCTTCCCTTTTTTGATCCCGCCACCAGTTCAGTGTCCTTGGATCATTGTCCAAGATAGCGCAGCAGCCCGGGGTGATCGCTGTTGTGCAGGATATCCGGCGTACCCTGCAGGGCGATGCGCCCCTCATCCACGAACAACACCTGGTCGGCGATGAGCTGGGCATCCTCCGGGTTGTGAGACACCATCAGCACGGTAATGCCCTGCTCGCAGGCGAGCCTCGCCACCTCCGCCAGCATCTCCCGGCGCAGGGCCGGATCGAGCGCCGAGAAGGGTTCATCCAGCAGCAACAGCGGTTTGCCCCGCACCAGGGCGCGGGCCAGCCCGACCCGCTGTTGCTGGCCGCCGGAGAGCTGTTCCGGCAGCCGGGTGAGCATCTCGCCGAGGCCGACCCGGTTCGCGGCATCCTTCACCTGGGCCCGTTGGGCAGCATTCAGGCGCAGACCGGGGTGCAGGCCGATGGCGATGTTGTCGAACACCGACAGATGCAGGAACAGGTTGTGATCCTGAAACAGGGTGGTGACCGGTCGCGCGGCTGGGCCCAGCGGCAGCAGCTCCTCGCCATCGAAGTCGAGGGTGCCGGACTCTACCGGCACGAAACCGGCGATCATGCCGAGCAGGGTCGACTTGCCTGCGCCGCTCGGGCCGATGAGCGCGGTGATCTCTCCCTTGGGCAGGGTGGCGCTGAAACTGACGCGCCAGTCCGGGTAGCTGGTGACCAGCTGATCAATATTCAGCATGTTCTCTTCTCCAAGGGGCAGCTCGGCCAACCGGAGCAGCCGAATAAACGGTAGGGGCGTGCGCTTCAATGATCGGCATGTTTGCCTCCCAGGCCACGTTCGACCAGCCAGAACAGGGAGAAACAGAGCAGCAGCAGCAGCAGGGCGGTGGCGGCCGCCTCGGTCAACCGGTAACTGCCGAGCTGCTGATAGAGCAGCCAGGGCAGGGTGGTGAGCTCCTGGCTGCCGAACATGGCGATGGCACCGAGATCTCCCAGCGACAGGATCATCGAGAGCGCGGCCGCCTGGGCCAGCGGGCGGCGCAGCAGGGGCCACTCCACCAGCCGAAGGCGATGCAGACCGTGTACCCCCAGACTGTCGGCTAGCCGGTCGTACTGGCGCACCACCAATTGCATGGGAGCGGAGAGGGTACGCAGCACATAGGGCAGCGCCATCAGGGCGTTGACCAGCACCACCAGCCAGGGGCCGAGGGCGAACACGTCGGCGAACGGCATGAACAGGATGAAGAGGCCGGTGGAGAGCACTACCGCCGGGATCATCAGGATCACCGAGCCGCTGGCCTCCCACAGGGCCGCGGCCCGCCGCTTGCGATCCCGCACGCGCAGGTGACGGCTGGTGAGCAGCAGCGCACTGCCGAGCAGGGTGGCCAGGCTGCCCGCCGCCAGCGCGATCAGCAGCGACTGGCCGCTGGCCAGCCACAACTTGCTTGAGGTCAGTGCATCTGGCAGGCCGGGGTTGAGGCCGGCTACCACGATGGCCAGCAAGGGGGGCAGGAACACGGCCAGCCCGATCCCGAGGGCGAGGGCGTCCACCAGACCGGTTCCCGGCTGATGGCGGTCCGGGCGCAGACAGGGGCGATGAGAAGTGATCCGGCTGGCCGGGCTGCTCTGCAGCTTGTGCTGCAGCATCAGCAGGGCGGCGGTCAGGATGAGCTGCACCAGTGCCAGTCCGCCGGCGGTGGCGAGATCGAAGTCAAAACGCAGCGCCTGATAGACGGCCACCTCCAGGGTGGTGGATTTGGGGCCGCCCCCGAGCGCCAGCACGGTGGCGAAGCTGGTGAAGCAGAGCATGAAGATGAGGCTGGCCAAGCCTGGCAACTGGGCCCGGATCAGCGGCCACTCCAGCAGCCGGAAAATATGGGAGGAGCGCATGCCGAGCTGGCTGGCGAGGCGCCAGGAGGACTCGGGAATGCTCTCTATGCTCTGCAGCAACAGGCGTGCCGCCAGCGGCATGTTGAAGAAGACGTGGGCCAGCAGGATACCGAGCAGGCCATAAAGGTAATTGCCGGGGGCGAGCCCCAGCCCGTGCAGCAGCTGTGGCAACCAGCCCTGCTTGCCGTGTACCGCGACGATGCCGAAGATGGCGATGATGACCGGCAATACCAGCGAGAGGCCGAACAGCTTGAGCAGCAGGCGGCGGCCGATGAAACGGCGCCGCGCCAGCGCGCGGGCCACCGGAATGGCCAGCCCCAGACTCAACAGGGTGGAGAGCAGCGCCTGCCAGAGGCTGAAGCCCAGCACGTGGCGCAGGTAGGGGTCGGCCAGCAGGGTACGGGGCGCCAGCGCCCCGGCCTGCCACAACAGGGCCGCCAGCGGCCCCAGGGAGAGCAGCAGGATGATCAGGGTGGCGGCACTACCCGGCAGCCACCAGAGGGGGCGAGCCTGCGCTCTGGCGAAGATACGGCTCACTGGGTGACGGCTTGCAGCCACTCGCGGATCCAGTTCTTGCGGTTGGCTGCCACCTCATCGCTGCTGAAGGTGAGCGGCTTAGCAACGGTGATCATCTGCTCGAAGCCCTTGGGCAGCGGCGTGTCAATCACCGGATACATCCAGTTGCCGGTTGCCATCTCGTTCTGGAATGCGGGGCTTGTCATGAACTGCAGGAACTTATCCGCCAGCTTGCCCTGGGTGGCGCTGTTGAGCTTGGCGGCCACTTCCACCTGGCGGTAGTGACCCTCCTCAAACGCTGCGGCCTGATACTGGGGCTTGTTCTCGGCAATCAGGTGGTAAGCGGGGGAGGTCGTGTAGGAGAGCACCATGTCCGCCTCGCCGTCGAGGAACATGCCGTAGGCCTCGGACCAGCCCTTGGTGACGGTGACCGTCTTCTTGGCCAGTTGCGCCCAGGCGGCAGGTGCCTTATCCCCGTAGACCGACTTCATCCATAGCATCAACCCCTGACCCGGGGTGGAAGTGCGCGGATCCTGATAGATCACCTTGAGGTCCGGGCGCTCCACCAGCTCTTTCAGGCTCTTGGGCGGGTTCTTGAGCTTGCTCTGGTCGTAGACGAAGGCGAAGTAGCCGTAGTCGTAGGGGACGAAAGTATCGTCCTGCCAGCCGCCCGGCACCTTGACCCCGTCCAGCTTGCTGCCGTGGGGGGCAAACAGGCCGCTCTGTTTGGCTTCGCTGACGAGCGCATCGTCCAGCCCCAGCACCAGGTCGGCCTTGCTGTGTTTGCCTTCCAGCCGCAGCCGGTTGAGGATGGCCACGCCATCTTCAAGCGGCACCAGTTTGAGGGTGCAGCCGCACTCTTTCTCGAAGGCCTGCTTGATCTTGGGACCGGGTCCCCACTCGGCGGTGAAGGAGTTGTAGGTGTAGACGGTGAGGGTGTCGGCCGCGAAGGCCTGGGCACTGAGCAGGCTGGTGGCGACCAGCAGCAGGGTTTTCATGAGCGGCACTCCCTTAGCAATGAGGTGCCAGCGGATGAGGGCGCAAAAAATGAGCGCCATGCCTCAAATTCCTCCGCCAGCATTATCTGGATCAGGTTCACGGGTATAATCTCAGCGGTAAACCGCACCCCGTTTGAGAAACGAACCGCATTGTATTAACGTTCTTGGGGGGAGGCCAGCACAATTGTTCCTGCGGGCCAGCGAGACGGCGTCAGACAACAGAGGATGTTCGCGTGATCACCAGCACCAAGGAAAGACGCGCCTTCCAGCGCATGATAATCAATGCCCCCGTCACCATCTTTCAGCAACAGCAGGTACTGGAAGGGGTCTGCCGGGATCTCAGCGCCAACGGCATGGGGATCGCCGTCGCCGAGCATCAGCTCGATGTGAGCCAACCCATTCGGGTGAGCCTGGCCACCAACAACAACCTGCTGCCCCCCTTCGAGGCGCAGGCCCGCATCATTCGGGTGCTGGAAGAAGAGGATGGGCTGCTGCTGGCCATCGAGTTCCAGGCCCTCGCCTGACCGACCGTCACACCCTTCGTCATGCATCGACCAGCCCCGCGCTGGTCGATTTCATTCTGGCGTATTTCCCTTGGTTTTCACGACGGCCCCGACGGGCGGCGTTATTTATTCGTGCGAACCGGCTGCACGCTCAGCTGCTGGCTGTCGATGAGGGTCTTGCTGGTTGGTGCCAGCTGGCCCATCGCCAGCTGGGCCGGGCCGGTGGGTTCCATCAGCAGATAGGTTTCTCCTTCCCGGTTCAGAGTGGCCTCACCCGGCTTGGTTGGCAGCGCCACTCCCAGCAGGGCATGACCCGGCACGAACACCATGGCCTGTTTCAACTCGGGAAAGAGCTGGGCCAGCATGGCGGCCATCAGGGTCACCTTGCTGTCGCAGTCGCCCTGGTTCTGCTCCAGCACCTGGCGCGGGGTTAAAAAGCCCTTCCCCTGGCGCCCCGACTGGCTGTCGAGCAGCTGATAGGGGATGGATTGCACGAAGTCGAGCATATGAGCCACCGTCTTCTGGCGGGCTTCGGTCTCGGTGCTGCCCTGCTGCTTGAGCTGCTCGGCCAGCGGCGCCAGCTCGCTGCGGCTCTCCAGTGCGATGCGCACATGGTCCTGCTTGATGGCGGCGGCGCCGTCGGGGGCGGTGAAGGGCTGGAAATAGTGCTGCTTGAGCCACTCGGCTTCCAGCTTGTCCCGTTGCTGGGTAAGCCAGCCCATGGCCTTGTTGACCTGCTCGGGCTGGCGTCCCTTGATTTTGAGCTCCATCTGGGGACGAGGGAGGGAAAACTGCACGGTAGGAAACTCGGCCATCCCCTGTTGCAGCAGGCTCTGCAGCACGTCCTCCTGCATGCGGGCCGGCCGATAGGCGATGAGTGGCGGCAGCTTGCCCGCCTCCAGCCGATAGGTTAGCTGCTGTGCCTTGCCGTCCTTGTCCTGCCAGCCGACGTTGAGCTGCCCGCCGCTGCTGTTGAAATAGGTCTGCCCGGCACAGACCGGCAGCGCCAGCCAGAGGCCGCAGAGCAGGGGGAGGGCGATCGTCATCTTCATTCGAGTGTCCCGTCGGGCATACAAGAGGTGGCCAGCCATGGTGTATAGGCTGGCCTGACAATAAAACAGGGAGCCGCGGCTCCCTGTTGATTCTACTCGTTTTATGGCACCTGATGGGTCAAATCCAGCTGGGCTGCTTCGCCTCGAAGGCGCTGATGGCGGCTTCGTGCTGCAGGGTCAGGCCGATGGTGTCCAGCCCGTTGAGCAGGCAGTAACGACGGAACTCGTCGATCTCGAAGCTGAACGCGAGGGCACCTGCGCGCACCTGATTGGCCTCCAGATCCACTTCGATCTCGATGCCCGGCTGGGTGGCAACCAGCTGGAACAGGGCCTCGACCTCCTCCTCCTTCAGGCGCACCGGCACCATGCCGTTGTTGATGGCGTTGCCGTAGAAGATGTCGGCAAAGCTCGGGGCAATGATGGTCTTGAAGCCGTAGTCCGCCAGCGCCCAGGGGGCGTGCTCGCGGCTCGAGCCGCAGCCGAAGTTCTCGCGGGCCAGCAGAATGCTGGCACCGGCGAACTGCGGCTGATTGAGCACGAACTCGGGGTTGGGCTGCTCCCCTGCATCGTCCAGGAAGCGCCAGTCGTGGAACAGGTGCTTGCCAAAACCGATGCGGTTGACCTTCTGCAGAAACTGCTTGGGAATGATGGCGTCGGTGTCGACGTTGGCGCTGTCGAGGGGGACGGCGATCCCTTTATGCTGTTTGAATCCTGTCATCTTGTTGCTCTCCAATTACAGCGCACGAATATCGGCGAAGCGGCCGGTAACGGCGGCGGCGGCGGCCATGGCCGGGCTCACCAGATGGGTGCGGCCGGCACGGCCCTGACGCCCTTCGAAGTTGCGGTTGCTGGTGGAGGCGCAGCGCTCTCCCGGTTGCAGCCGGTCGTTGTTCATGGCCAGACACATGGAGCAGCCGGGCAGGCGCCACTCAAAGCCTGCCTCGATGAAGATCTTGTCCAGCCCCTCGGCTTCGGCCTGGGCCTTCACCTGCTCGGAGCCCGGCACCACCAGCGCCTGCACGCCGGCCGCGACCTTGCGACCGCGGGCGATGGCGGCGGCAGCGCGCAGATCCTCGATGCGGCTGTTGGTGCAGGAACCGATGAACACCTTATCGATGGCGACATCGGAGAGCTTCTGGCCCGGCTGCAGGTCCATGTAGGCCAGCGCCTTGCGGGCTGACTGCTGCTCCATCAGATCGCTGAAGGATTCCGGCGCCGGAATGGGTTCATTGACGGCGATCACCTGACCCGGGTTGGTGCCCCAGGTAACCTGCGGGGCGATGTCGGCGGCGTCGAGCACCACTTCGGCATCGAAGTGGGCACCTTCGTCGCTCTTGAGGCTCTGCCAGTAGGCGATGGCCTGTTCCAGCGCCTCGCCCTTGGGAGCGAACTCCTTGCCACGGATGTAGTCGATGGTGGTCTGGTCGGGGGCGATCATGCCGGCCTTGGCGCCGAGCTCGATGGCCATGTTGCACACCGTCATGCGCCCTTCCATGGTGAGCCCTTCGATGGCCTCACCAGCGAATTCCACCACATAGCCGGTACCGCCGGCATGGCCGACCCGGCCTATGATGGCCAGCACCACGTCTTTGGCGCTGATGCCCTCGGCCAGCTTGCCGTTGACTGAAATACGCATGGTCTTGGCGCGGCCCTGTTTCAGGGTCTGGGTGGCCATCACGTGTTCCACTTCGGAGGTGCCGATACCGAACGCCAGCGACCCGAAGGCACCGTGGGTGGCGGTGTGGGAGTCGCCGCAGACGATGGTGGTGCCAGGCAATGTGATGCCGAGCTCGGGGCCCATCACATGGACGATACCCTGGTATTGGTGGTTCAGGTCATACAGACGGACCCCGAACTCCTTGCAGTTGGCGGCCAGCGTCTCCATCTGGATGCGGGCCATCTCGCCGGAGGCGGCGATGTCCTTGGTGGTGGTGGATACGTTGTGATCCATGGTGGCCCAGGTCAGATCCGGGCGGCGCAACTGGCGGTTCATGGCGCGCAGGCCATCGAATGCCTGCGGGCTGGTCACTTCATGCACCAGATGGCGGTCGATGTAGATGAGGGGCGTTTCCCCTTCCACTTCCCGGACCACGTGGGCGTCGAATACTTTCTGATAGAGGGTCTTGGCCATTGCTCGGTTTCCTTGTTATCGATGCCGTGGGGTCAGATGCGCGCGGCGATCTGGCTGCCCATCTCGGCCGTGCTCTGCACCGGGTGACGGGCGCTGGCCTGATGCAGGTCGGCGGTGAAGTAACCCTCGGCCAGGGTCTGGGCCACGGCCTGCTCGATGGCCTGGGCGGCGGCTTCCTGGCCCAGGCTGTAGCGCAGCATCAGGGCGGCGGAGAGGATCTGGGCGATGGGGTTCGCAATCCCCTTGCCGGCGATGTCCGGCGCCGAGCCACCGGCCGGCTCGAACAGGCCGAAGCCGGATTCGTTGAGGCTGGCGGAGGGGAGCAGCCCCATGGAGCCGGTGATCATGGCGCACTCGTCGGAGAGGATGTCACCGAACAGGTTGGAGCAGAGCAGCACGTCGAACTGGGACGGATCCTTGATGAGCTGCATGGTGGCGTTGTCGATGTACATGTGGTTCAGCGCCACGTCCGGGTAGGACTTGGCGACCTCGCTGACCACCTCGCGCCACAGGATGGAGGAGGCGAGCACGTTGGCCTTGTCGATGGAGGTCACTTTGGCTTTGCGCACGCGGGCCGATTCGAAGGCAATCTTGGCGATGCGCTCTATCTCGAAGCGATGGTACACCTCGGTGTCGAACGCCTTCTCGGTGGGGCCTTGCCCTTCACGCCCCTTGGGCTGGCCGAAGTAGATGCCGCCGGTCAGCTCACGCACGCAGGCGATGTCAAAACCGCGATCGGAGATGTCGGCACGCAGCGGCGAGAACTGCTCGAGGCCGGTGTAGATGCGGGCCGGACGCAGGTTGCAGAACAGCTTGAAGTGGGCGCGCAGGGGCAGCAGGGCGCCGCGTTCCGGCTGACCGTTGGGGGGCAGGTGCTCCCACTTGGGGCCACCCACCGAGCCGAACAGCACCGCATCGGCCGCCTCGCAGCCTGCAATGGTGCTCTGGGGCAGCGGGGTGCCGTGGTTGTCGATGGCGATGCCGCCCACGTCATGGCGCTCGTAGTCGAGGGCGAAGCCAAATCTGGCCTGCACCTTTTCCAGCACCTTGACAGCCTCGGCCATCACTTCCGGGCCAATGCCGTCACCCGGCAATACTGCGATCCGATAACTGCTCATACTCACACGCTCTCCGTATTGATCTTGTCTGTTTTTGCGACGTTGCGTTCCATCTGTTCGGCCACCTGATCGGCGCGCCAGATGCTGTTGATCACGTGGATCAACGCCTGGGCGGAAGACTCTATGATGTCGGTGGCCAGGCCCATGCCATGGAATTTGCGGCCCTTGTACTGTGCGACTATGTCGACCTGGCCGAGGGCGTTCTTGCCTTCACCCTTGCCCTTGAGTTCGTACTTGTCGATGCTGATTTCGTAGCCGGTGATGCGGTTGATGCACTGGTAGACCGCGTCCACCGGGCCGTTGCCGGTGGCGGCTTCGCTGACGATCTCCTGGCCCACCTTCAATTTCACCGAGGCGGTGGCCATCACCGAGCTGCCGCTCTGCACGCCGAGGTACTCCAGCTTGAAGTGCTCCGGCTCTTCGTGGATCTGGCTGAAGAAGGCGAGTGCCTCCAGATCGTAATCGAACACCTGCCCCTTCTTGTCGGCCAGGGTGAGGAACTTGCCGTAGAGATCGTCGAGGTCGTAACTGCTCTCGGCGTAGCCCATGGACTCCATCCGGTGCTTGATGACGTGGCGACCGGAGCGGGAAGTCATGTTGAGGTTGTTCTGGGTGAGGCCGATGCTCTCGGGGGTGATGATTTCATAGGTGTTTTTCGCCTTGAGCACGCCATCCTGATGGATGCCGGAGCTGTGGGAGAAGGCGTTGGCCCCGACGATGGCCTTGTTGGGTTGCACCGGCATGTTGCAGAGCTGGCTGACCAGGGCACTGGTGCGATGAATTTCGCTGTGGCGAATGTTGGTGTGTACCCCGAGCAGGTCGGCGCGGGTTTTCAGTATCATCGCCACCTCTTCCAGCGAGCAGTTGCCGGCCCGCTCGCCGATACCGTTGATGGTGCACTCGATCTGGCGGGCCCCCATCTGCACGGCGCCGATGGAGTTGGCCACCGAGAGGCCCAGATCGTCGTGGCAGTGCACCGAGATGATGGCCTGATCGATGTTGGGTACCCGGTTGAACAGGGTCTGGATGATGCCGGAGAACTCGGTCGGTACCGTGTAGCCCACGGTGTCCGGGATATTGATGGTGCGAGCACCGGCCTTGATGGCGGCTTCCACCATGCGGCACAGGTTGTCTATCGGGGTGCGGCCTGCGTCCTCGCAGGAGAACTCCACGTCGTCGGTGTAGCGGCGGGCATGCTTGATGGCGCTGACCCCCATCTCCAGCACGTCTTCGAAGCTCTTCTTCAGCTTGCTCTCGACGTGGATGGAGGAGGTGGAGATGAAGGTGTGGATGCGAAACGCTTCGGCGACCCGCAGGGCTTCGCCGGCGGCGTCGATGTCCTTGGGCAGGGCGCGGGCGAGGGCACAGACCCGGCTCTGCTTGATGTGGCGGGCGATGGTCTGCACCGATTGAAAGTCGCCGGGGGAGGAGACCGGGAACCCCACCTCCATGACGTCGACACCGAGCCGCTCCAGCGCCTGGGCGATCTGCAGCTTCTCCTTGACCGTCAAGCTGGCCGCCAGAGCCTGCTCACCATCGCGCAGGGTGGTGTCGAATATGATGACCCGATCTGACATGTGACTTCCCTCTTCCTAAGTTCGGTGACGTGCATCCTGCGTTGGCATAAAAAAACCCGTGCAGGGTGCACGGGTTTTTGTAAATTCCGGCTATGCCTGAGCCCGGCTACAAGGATCCCGCGCGACTGGTCGCGATTAGGGAGATTAGTAGTAGCGGAGCGGCAATACGCATGATGAATCAATCCTTCCAGTCGATAACGCTTTTACCAATATCGAGATTTTTATGCTGTGTCAACCGCGCAGACCCGGTTCATTTCGCTGGTTTATTTAATCGGATTGTAAAGGAGTGCAAATTTACTTGTCCCATATTCGGCCCTTGCACGATTATCTGGTCATTCCTGCTGTACTCGATCATCTGTGCAATCAGATCGACTTGTCAGTTTTTGCTGAATTATCCGAGGTATTAAATGGAAAAACGTAGACCTGGTCGTCCGGTCGGACGTTCTGACATTCGTGACAAGTTGCTCTCTGCCGCCCGTGAGCGTTTTCTCAACACCCCCTACAGCAAGGTGACGACCCGTGAGATCGCCGAGCTGGCCGGCTCCAATCTGGCGATGATCCACTACTACTTCGGCAGCAAAGAGGGTCTCTACAAGGCGGTGCTGGGCGATGTGGCCGAGCCGCTGGATCAAGCCTGGCACGATGAGGCCGGCAACCGCAGCCTCAACGATCTGCTCAACACCTACTATCAGGTGATGGCGCCCAACAGCGAGCTGACCTCCGCCATCTCCAGCGCATTATCGACCGAGAAGAGCCCAGGTCGGGATTTTGTGCTGAACCGCCTGCTGGAACGCCAGCTGCCCCAGTTCGATGCCTTGCTGGAGTCCATGAAGAACAACGGCGAACTGGGTGACAACCTGGATCCCGAGATGCTGAAGATCTCCTTCCTCAGCATGATGTGGCAGCCGTTCGTGATGAAGGATCTCTATGAGCAGGTGTTCGGCCTGACCGTGGATGAACACTTCATGGCCCGCCTGGCGGATCACAACTGCCGTCTGATGGAAAACGGTCTGCGCGGCACCCTGAACTGATCATTTGCCACCTAAGACAGCAAAAAGGGCCATTCGGCCCTTTTTTCATAAATCTGTTATCCCACGTTCAACCAAGTGTCACCCCGTCGCCCTAGTCTGCTCCAAGACTTCAGGGAAGGAGGGGTTATGAACAAGATCCAGCAATGGGACCTGCAGGTGTGCCGTATCTGCCTGCTGCACGCCTACAACCGGCCACAGGCCAGGATCAGCCGGCTCATCTCCCGTACCGGTGACGGCCCGCTCTACGCCGTGTTGGCGGCCCTGCTCTGGTGGCAGGGGGAGGCCGAGCGCGAGCTGGTGAAGCTGGCGCTGCTCGCCTTCGCCTTTGAGCTGCCGCTCTACCTGCTGCTGAAGAACCTGCTCAAGCGCCAGCGCCCGGTGGGGCTGCCGGTCTTCATCACCCCTTCCGATCGCTACAGCCTGCCCTCCGGCCACACCGCCGCCGCCTTCCTGATGGCAACCGTGCTGGCCGCCAGCTTCCCGCTCTGGGCCCCCTTGCTGTTTGTCTGGGCCGCGCTGGTGGGGGCGTCCCGTCTGCTGCTCGGGGTGCACTATCTGAGCGATCTGGTGGCCGGTGCCCTGCTCGGCGGTGGCTGCGCCCTGCTGGCGCTCGGCTGGGGCCAATGATGAGGATCCTGTTCGGGGTACAGGGCACCGGCAACGGTCACATCAGCCGCAGTCGTACCCTGGCGCGGGCGCTGCGAGCCCGTGGTCTGGAGGTGGACTATCTGTTCAGCGGCCGTCCCGCAGACGGCTATTTCGAGATGGCCGAGTTCGGCGATTATCGTGCCTTTCCCGGCATCACCTTCGTCAGCCATGAGGGGGCCATCTCGGGCTGGCGAACCCTCAAGGGGCTCTCGCCGCTGCGCTTCTGGCGCGACATGCGGGCGCTCGACTGCCGCGACTACGATCTCGTCATCAGCGATTTCGAGCCGATCAGTGCCCACGCCGCGCGCCGCTGGGGCAAGCCGAGTCTCACCATCAGCCACCAGGCGAGCTTCGACTGGCCCATTCCGCGCTGGGGGGAGAGCGGCTTCAACCGTCAGCTGATGCGCCATTTTGCGCCGGTGCGCCAGGCGCTCGGGTTGCACTGGTTCCACTTCGGTCAGCCCTTGCTGCCGCCCATCATAGACGCCATCCCACCTGCGCCCGACAATCAGCAGATCCTGGTCTACCTGCCATTTGAGCAGACCGAGGCGATCGCAGCGCTGCTGTCGCGCTTCAACCAGCAGCGCTTCGTCTGCTTTCATCCGGCCATTCGCAGCGCCAGCCAGTGGCGCAACATAGCGTTCGAGCCGCAGGCCAGGGAGGGGTTCAAGCAGATGCTGGCTGGCTGTCGCGGGGTCATCACCAACGGTGGCTTCGAACTCGCCTCGGAGGCACTCTCCCTTGGCAAGAAGCTGCTGGTCAAGCCGCTGGGGGGCCAGTTCGAGCAGCTGACCAACAGCAAGACCCTGGAGCTGATGGGGCTGGCCCGTCTGATGGATGCGCTAGATGCCAACGCGGTGCGGGCCTGGCTGGATGCCGCCGCCCCTGGCCAGATCATCTACCCCGATGTGGCCAGCGAGCTGGCGGGCTGGCTGGCGGACGGAGCGCAGGAGAGCGTGCCGGCGCTCTCCCGCCGGCTGTGGGCTCGTACCTTGTTTCCGGAAGAGGTGTGCGATCGGCTGAGCGAACTGGAGGGGGGCAGCCCGCTAAACAGCAGTTGGTTATCGCAAGTGAGCGCCTTTGACTAGACTGAGAGGGATCCCACCAAGGAGAGGACGGACACCATGCGCTTTACCAATGAAAATGGCGACACCATGAATCTGGCGGACAATCTCACCCTGCACGAGCTGCTGGACATGGGGGTCAGTATCTCGGTCTGCGAGGAGACGGATCCGGATCAGCAGATCTGGCTGGCGGAGCCCGAAGAGGATCACTGATCCCCTGCCAGGCTTGCGGGCCCACCCTGGCGGTGGGCTTATTTTTTTCCATTCAGGGCCGCCGTGACAGCATGATCCGCTGGTCATTCCCCCAACTTCCCCGCATTGTCCCCACCCTTTTTCTCAAGTCACTGAATGTTAATAGCTGTTTGAAATTTATGACTGTTCTGGTCAGACAAAGCCGTGGACAAGCGTTCACAAGCGGGTTAAGTTGGTTTTTCACCCGCTTTTCGGGTGAATGATGGAAAAAACCTATTTTTCTACTATCGACAGCGCCGAACTCGCCGGGTCCGTATTCAGACAACAACAATGCACGGACTGGCGGTGCCGGGAAGCAGCGGACTGCCGATAGCTTTCGCTTAACGGAGCAAAGCCTGGAGGGCTTTATCATGGAGATGTTATCAGGCGCCCAGATGGTGGTTAGAGCGCTGGAAGATCAGGGAGTTGAGCACGTTTTCGGCTACCCTGGTGGCTCAGTGCTCGACATCTATGACGCTCTCTTTGAAAACGGCAAGATGGAGCATGTCCTGGTGCGGCACGAGCAGGCCGCGGTGCACATGGCGGACGGTTACGCCCGCTCCACCGGCAAGGTGGGCACTGTGCTGGTGACCTCGGGTCCCGGCGCCACCAACTGCATTACGGGGATCGCGACCGCCTACATGGACTCCATCCCCCTGGTGATCCTGTCTGGCCAGGTGCCGACCAGCATGATCGGGGAGGATGCATTCCAGGAGACCGACATGATCGGCATCTCCCGCCCGGTGGTGAAGCACAGCTTCCTGTGCAAGAAGGCCAGCGACATTCCCGACGCCATCAAGAAGGCCTACTACATTGCTGCCAGCGGCCGCCCGGGGCCGGTGGTGGTGGATCTGCCCAAAGACGTGCAGAACCCGAAAGAGAAGTTTCCCTATAAGTATCCCGAGACGGTGTCCCTGCGCTCCTACAATCCGACCAAGTCGGGCCACAAGGGGCAGATCAAGCGGGCCGCCAAGCTGCTGGTGGAGGCCGAGCGCCCGGTGATGTACGTCGGCGGCGGCGCCATCAATGCCAATGCGGATCACCTGGTGACCAAGCTGGCGGAGCTGTTGAACCTACCGGTGACCACCACCCTGATGGGGTTGGGGGCCTTCTCCGGCACCCATCCGCAATTTATCGGCATGCTGGGCATGCACGGCACCTTCGAAGCGAACAAGACCATGCACAACGCGGATCTGATCTTCGCCGTGGGTGCCCGTTTCGATGACCGCGTCACCAACAACGTGGCCAAGTTCTGCCCCAACGCCACCATAGTTCACATCGACATCGATCCCACCTCCATCTCCAAGACGGTGCAGGCCCACGTGCCCATCGTCGGCTCGGTGGAAACCGTGCTCGAGCAGATGCTGGAAGTGATCCGCGAGTGTGGTTTCGACAACGACAAGCAGGTACTGGCGGACTGGTGGAGCCAGATCGGCCAGTGGCGCTCGCGCAACTGCCTGGCCTACGAGACCCACCCCACCCTGATCAAGCCGCAGCAGGTGATCGAGACCCTCTACAAGGTGACCAAGGGGGAGGCGTTCGTGGCCTCCGATGTGGGCCAGCACCAGATGTTTGCCGCCCTCTACTACCCGTTTGCCAAGCCGCGCCAGTGGATCAACTCCGGCGGCCTCGGCACTATGGGGTTCGGCATTCCGGCCGCCATGGGCGCCCAGTTTGCCAACCCGGATGCGGTGGTCTGCTGCGTCACCGGCGACGGCTCGGTGCAGATGAACATTCAGGAGCTCTCCACCTGCATGCAGTACGGGGTGCCCATCAAGATCATCTCCATCAACAACCGGGCGCTGGGCATGGTCAAGCAGTGGCAGAAGATGTTCTACGGCGGTCGCCACAGCCACTCCTACATGGAGTCGCTGCCGGACTTCGTCAAGCTGGCGGAAGCCTATGGCCACGTCGGCATCGCGGTGAGCGATCCGGCCGAGCTGGAGAGCGCCATGGAGAAGGCTTTCGCCATGAAGGATCGGCTGGTGTTCATGGACATCTCGGTCGACCCGGATGAGCACGTCTATCCGATGCAGATAAAGTTCGGTGCCATGGACGAGATGTGGCTGAGCAAGACGGAGAGAACCTGACGATGGAACATATTATTTCGGTCGTGCTCAAGGAACTCAAGTTTGGTTCCATCAAGGACGAGATGTGGCTGAGCAAGGCGGGGGAAACATCATGAGACATATAATTTCCGTTCTGCTGGAGAACGAATCCGGCGCCCTGGGCCGGGTGGTGGGCCTCTTCTCCCAGCGCGGCTACAACATCGAGACCCTGACGGTGGCCCCCACCGAGGATCCCACCCTGTCACGCATGACCATCGTCACCATGGGTGACGAGCGGGTGCTGGAGCAGATCCAGAAGCAGTTGCACAAGCTGGTGGACGTGCTCAAGGTATGCGACTTGAGCGAGGGTGAGCACATCGAGCGGGAGATCGCGCTGGTCAAGGCGCGCGCCGCCGGTGGTGGTCGTGACGAGCTGAAACGGCTGGCAGATATCTTCCGCGGCCAGATCGTCGACGTCACCCCCGAGCTCTACACGGTGCAGCTGGTGGGTACCAGCGACAAGCTGGACGCCTTCATCAAGACGGCTGCCCAGACCAACGAGATCATCGAAGTGGTGCGCTCCGGTGTCTGCGGCATCTCCCGTGCCGACAAGGCGCTGCGCCCCTGAGCCGGTGGCTGGCGGGTTTGTTGTCCAAAGGGGCTCCTCTGAGCCCCTTTTTCATGGGCGCAAGGCGGTGCAGGGGAGTGGGCAGGGTTTGTCATTTTCTTTCAAATGATCGGTAAACTATCCACAAAAGCTGTGGAAAAGTCTGTAGATTAGCGGTGTGTCTGACGTTAGTATGCTGATCTTAAAGAAGTATTTGGATCTGATCTCGGCTGTGGCGCAATTGTGCAATCGCCTCTGGCGGGTGTGAGCGTTTGCTTATCCCACCGCCCTTGCCGGGCTGGCCTCTGAACGAGAATACGGGATCAGCACTGGATCCTGATTTGATCTCGCGGATCAACATCTGCCCGTCAGCCATAAAAAAACCCGCCTTGCGGCGGGTTTTTCAACAGGGATAAGCTCGCTCGATTACTCGGCCTGGGCTGCCTGAATACCGGTCAGGGCGATGGTGTAGACGATGTCGTCCACCAGGGCGCCACGGGACAGGTCGTTGACCGGCTTGCGCATGCCTTGCAGCATCGGGCCGATGGAGACCAGATCCGCGGAGCGCTGTACCGCCTTGTAGGTGGTGTTGCCGGTGTTCAGGTCCGGGAACACGAACACGGTGGCTTTACCTGCGACCGGAGAGTTCGGTGCCTTGGACTTGGCCACGTTCTCCATGATGGCCGCATCGTACTGCAGCGGGCCATCGATGATGAGGTCGGGGCGCTTGGCCTTGGCCAGCTCGGTGGCTTCACGCACTTTCTCTACATCGGCGCCGGCGCCGGAGGTGCCGGTGGAGTAGGAGATCATGGCGACGCGCGGCTCGATGCCGAAGGCGGCAGCGGAGTCGGCGGACTGGATGGCGATCTCGGCCAGCTGCTCGGCAGTGGGATCCGGGTTGATCGCGCAGTCACCGTAGACCAGTACCTGGTCCGGCAGCAGCATGAAGAAGATGGAGGAGATCAGGGAAGAGCCCGGAGCGGTCTTGATGATCTGCATCGGCGGACGGATGGTGTTGGCAGTGGTGTGCACCGCGCCGGATACCAGGCCGTCAACTTCATTGCGCTCCAGCATCATGGTACCCAGTACCACGTTGTCTTCCAGCTGTTCGCGGGCAACCACTTCGGTCATGCCCTTGTTCTTGCGCAGCTCGACCAGACGGGCCACATAGCGCTCGCGCACGGCAACCGGATCGATGATCTCGACGCGGTCGGTCAGGACCACGCCCTGCTGTTCGGCAACGCGACGGATCTCTTCCGGGTTGCCCAGCAGGACCGGACGGGCGATGCCACGCTCGGCACAGATGGCGGCAGCCTTGATGGTCCGCGGCTCTTCCCCTTCCGGCAGCACGACGCGCTTGTTGGCCTGACGGGCCAGTTCGGTCAGCTGGTAGCGGAAAGCCGGCGGGCTCAGGCGACGGGAACGGGTGGACTTGGCGGAGAGAGACTCGATCCAGTGCTTGTCGATATGGCCGGCCACATAGTCCTGCACCAGCTCGATCCGCTCGCGGTCATCTTCCGGAATGTCGACGTTGAAGTTCTGCAGGCTGACCGCAGTCTGCCAGGTGTTGGTGCCGGTGATCATGATCGGCAGGCCGGTGGCCATGGCCTGTTGGCACAGCGCCATCACCTGGGGTTCCGGGTGGTAGTTGCCGGTCAGCAGCAGGGCACCCAGCTTGACGCCGTTCATGGCGGACAGGCAGGCGGAGACGATGACGTCGGAGCGGTCGCCGGAGGTGACCAGCAGGCTGCCCGGACGGAAGTGCTCGATCATGTTGTGGATGGAGCGGGCACAGAAGGTCACGGTCTGCAGGCGACGGCTGTCCAGCTCACCCTTGTGCAGGATCTTGGCGGCCAGGTGCTTGGCGAGATCCTTGGCGCGCGGGGCGATCAGCTGGGTATTCCAGGGGATGCAGCCGAGAATGCGCAGCGGGCTCTTGCCGAATACCTGCAGCACTTCCAGGTTATGGGCGGCATCGGAGGTGTGGTGGTGGGCCTCGAACATCTCGGTCAGGTCGGGGCGAGTCACGCCATGCTCGTCAACCGGTGCACCCACCTTGTTGATGACGCAGCCAACGATACGGGGGTTGTTGACGCCACCGAAGTTGGAACAGGCCAGCTCGATGCGCTCTTTCAGCTTCTGGCTGGAGTCGTTGCCCGGATGGGTCACGAACACCATGTCTGCATCCAGCGCCTTGGCGACGTCGTAGTTCAGCTTGTTGGCAAACGGCTGCTTGTCGGTCGGCACCATGCCTTCGATGACCAGCACTTCGGCACCGCTGGCCTTCACGTGCTCTTCGAAGCGGGCCACGATCTCTTCCAGCAGGATGTCGGTGTTGCTGGAGGTGATCATGTTCTCGGCGTAGGAGAGGGCGAACGGCTCGGGCGGGTTGATGTTGGCAGCGGCGCGGATCACGGCGGTGGAGCGCTCGGTACCGGTTTCACCCGGACGCGGCTGGGCGACCGGTTTGAAGAAGCTGACATTGACACCGTGACGTTCCATGGCGCGAACAACGCCAAGGCTCACGGAAGTTACGCCGACACCAGTGCCGACCGGGATAAGCATAATAGTGCGTGCCACTTTATACCCCTTGTTCATTTTTGGGATCAGGAAAAGGCCGCCCTTGGGCGGCCTTGCTCTACAGCGAAATTATGCGCCAACCAGTTCCAGCGCGTCGTGGGCGATGACCCACTCTTCGTTGGTCGGGATAACCAGGGCTTTGGTGGAACCAGCCTTGGTGATCTCGCCACCCTTGCCGAAACGAGCCTTCAGGTTGGCGTCGTGATCGACGTCGAAGCCCAGCAGACCCAGCTTGTTCAGGGTGATTTCACGGATCGGGGCGGAGTTTTCACCGATACCACCGGTGAAGACCACGGCGTCCAGACGACCGTCCATGGCGGCGGCGTAGGCGCCGATGTACTTGGCCAGGCGATAGCAGTAAACGTCCATGGCACGCTTGGCTTCTTCTTTGCTGTCGTAGTTGTCTTCAACGAAACGGCAGTCGGAAGTGACTTCGGTCAGACCCTGCAGGCCGGACTCTTTGGTCAGCATGGTGTTGATGTCGGCCACGCTCATGCCCAGCTTGTCGTGCAGGAAGAAGATGATGGCCGGATCGATGTCACCGGAACGGGTACCCATCACCAGGCCTTCCAGCGGGGTCAGGCCCATGGAGGTGTCGACGGATTTGCCGTTCTTGATGGCGCAGACGGAACCGCCGTTGCCCAGGTGGCAGTTGATGATGTTCAGCTCTTCCACCGGCTTGTTCAGCTGCTTGGCGGCTTCCAGGCTGATGTAGTAGTGGCTGGTGCCGTGGGCGCCGTAGCGACGGATGCCGTTCTCTTTGTAGAGCTTGTACGGCAGGGCGTACAGGAAGGCTTCTTCCGGCATGCTCTGGTGGAACGCGGTGTCGAACACGGCAACGTTCTTCTCGGCCAGCGCCGGGAACACGCGACGGGCTTCACGGATACCGATCAGGTGAGCCGGGTTGTGCAGCGGCGCGTACGGTACGGCGGCTTCGATGCCGGCGATGACGTCGTCGCAGATGCGCACGGAGGAGGTGAAGCGCTCACCGCCGTGTACCACACGGTGGCCGATGGCGATCAGGTTCTTGGACAGCTCCGGGTTGAGCGGCAGGATCTTGTTGACGATGTAGTCCAGCGCTTCCTGGTGAGCGGCACCGGCGCCCAGATCGGCACTGCCTTTCTCACCGTTCAGTTTCCACTTGATGCGGGCGTCGTCGAGGTTGAAGCACTCGGCCAGGCCGGACAGCAGGTCATCACCGGTGGTTGCGTCAATGACAGCAAACTTCAGGGACGAGCTGCCACAGTTAAGAACAAGAACCAGCTTACTCATGAATAAATCCTATCGCAGATTGGGTTGTGTAGGAGGATGCGTTGGACGAGCCGTGTCCAAAAACTTTCAACTTATCCTTATGAGGGTTGGCAATCTGTTGCTTGCCCCTTGTATAGTGATACAAGACCCGAAATCCAGACGTCCCTGACAGCGCAACGGCAGGCCGCTGGCGCAAAAATTGGGCGTACAAAGGATAACCCGATTGTTGAAAAATAACAAAGTCATCCTCAACCTTTGTTATTGCGCATCAAATATTGTCGTGGTTTTGCCGTTAATACGTTCAAAAAGAGCTCGGAGGTAGCATGAGCATGAACATTTTTGGAACTAAGTTACAGCAAGGCCGTCATTATATGACCCTTTGGCCCCGCCGTCCCGAGCTTAATTCCATGTTCCCGGAGAATCGGGTGATCAAGGCCACCGAGTTCGCCCTCAAGGTCATCCCGGCGCTGGCGGCGCTTAGCGTCATGCTGCAGTTCCAGTTCGGCGAGCTGCACTACTGGCCTTCCGTCATGACCTCGGTGCTGTTTCTGCTCAGTCTGCCGCTGCAGGGCTACTACTGGCTCGGTCAGCGTGCCGATACCCGGCTGCCGCCCTCCCTTGCCAGCTGGTATCGCGAGATCAACGGCAAGATGAACGAGCAGGGCGGTCGTCGCCAACTGGTGGCCCAGCCCAGATACGAAGAGCTGGCCGATACCCTCAACGCCGCCTTCAAGCAGCTGGACAAATCCTTCCTCTACGAGTGAGGCCTGTGGCCCATGACTCGGACCAAGGCGCCTCGCGGCGCCTTTTTCATATCTGTCAAGCTGCCAGAACCTTGCGGATCTCCTGGATGGAGAGCTTGTACTGACGCGGGCACTGGCGCCACACCGCTAGCATGCGCTGGTACTTGTCGCGCATGGCGATGTCGCTGGAGAGCTCGTCACACGGGCATTTGAGCTCGGGGAAGCGCTTGTCCACCTCCAGCAGGAAGCAGACATAGTCGGCCAGCTCCCGTTCCTGGCTGCGGCTGTAGCCGTTGAACTCCAGCCGGCTGGCATTGATTTCGCCCTGATCGGCCGCTTCCAGGTTGCCCCAGGAGATGGCCAGCGCATGGTGCAGTTCCAGGGTGTCGATCACCTCCTGGCAGGTGGCCAGATCCAGATGGCCGAAGCTCTTCTCCAGTTCGAGGATCTGCAGGCAGTAGCCGCGCTCGATGATGGTGCTGGCCCGTTGGTAAAACGCCGCCTTCTCCGGATTGAGTTTGGCCAGAATCTCGTACTGGTTGCTCAGGATCAGGCGTTCGGTGTGGCTCATGTTCATGGGCTTTTCTCACTGGAAAATGAAACTGGGGTCACGTTAACCCATATATAAGATGAATTTTTTGATCTGGCAGGGGAGGTTGGCGAGATAGCGGGACGGGAAATCAACGTCGGCCCCGGCTGGTTAATTAAATGTAACGGCTGGCGGCTTGCTTTCTGGCCCACTGGCGCAACAATAAGGGCGTCATTTGGCCTGCGCCGAAAGACCCGTCACCAAGGCATCCCATCGTGGATGCAAGCCGGCGCCTTCATGACAAATGAGAACGTCGCCGCCAGTCACTTGCCTGGCAGGCGAGCCGAAGGACCGGGCATCGAGCCTCCTGCCCGCAACGCGAGGCAGGCAACGACATGTGAATAAAAAAGGGCCTGCACTTGCAGGCCCTTTCCATATGGGCAGTACCGGTATCTGGGGTTCAGCCCTTGAGCAGGTCGAGCACCACCTGATGATGATCGCTGGTCTTGAACTTGTCAAAGCGATGGCTAATCTTGCCCTCTTCGTCGATGAGGAAGCTCAGCCGGTGGATACCGTCATACTCCTTGCCCATGAACTTCTTCGGGCCCCAGACGCCAAACGCATCGGCCACTGCATGGTCTTCATCGGCCAGCAGGCGGAAGTTCAGGTTGTCGCGCTCCTCGAATTTTTTCAGCCGCTTGGCCGGATCCGGGCTGATGCCGAGCACCACCACATTGAGGGCGGCCAGCTCGGCGTTGACGTCGCGCAGGCCGCAGGCCTGGGTGGTGCAGCCCGGGGTCATCGCCTTGGGATAGAAGTAGACGAGCACTTTCTTGCCGCGCAGGTCGGCAAGGCGTACCTGGTTGCCGTCCTGATCGGACAGGGAAAAATCGGGGGCCAGGCTGCCAGCGGATAAAGGTTGCATGGGATCTCCTTGGATGAGTCGTCAGGCGTGTTTGTGATTGACGATGAATTCGAACGATTCTGCGCCCAGTTCACGACAGAATCCGGCGAAGGCCGTCTGCGAGCCGGCCGCCTCTCCCTGCTTGGCCAGATTGAGCTGAAAGCTGGCCTTGAGCAGGTTGAACGGCTGCTGTTCCAGGGTGATGGTCTGCATGGCCTGGATGTCCCAGCCGTGATCGCTGAAGAACTGGGTGCACTGGCTTACGATGCCCGGCTGGTCCCGGATCAGGATCTCGGCATTGGCGCTGATGTCGTATTGCAGCGACTGATGGCGTTCGGTGCGCTTCATCATGGTGATGAGGTCCCACTCCTGGCTGCGCAGGGGCAGGCTTATCTCGAGCTGCATCAGGCTGTTCCAGTCACCGGACAGCAGCATGATGAAGGTGAATTCATTGCCGAAGATGCCAAGACGGCTGTCGACAATGTTGCAGCCACACCCACTGACGTGGCGGGTGACCTCATTGACGATGCCAGGCCTGTCCGTGCCGATGGCCGTTACGACCAGGTAATGAGTCATAAATCTTCTCTCGTCCATTAGCGGGTTGCGAATGTGGATGCAGTGGCATGGCCCGAAGGGGCTGGCCATGGGCCACTGCCAGCGATCCTGCATGGCAACCTTGTTGAGAATCTCGTTGCAACGAGCACGGTATCGGGGTGTCACGACCAGCGTCCGGCGTGTTCCACCGCGGCTCGCGCAGTGCGGTTTTTGCCGGATGGTAACACGGCTTGCCCCTGGCCTCCCTTGTTTTTCCAAGGGGGCAGCTTTACCATAACGCCCCTGAAAATCGGGAGAAATATCCATGTTGCGCGGTAGTATTGTTGCCCTCGTTACCCCCATGCTGGCTTCAGGCGAAGTCGATTGGGCCAGTCTGGCCACTCTGGTCGACTATCATGTCAGCGCCGGGACCAGCGCCATCGTGGCGGTCGGGACCACGGGGGAGTCGGTGACCCTGAGCGAGCAGGAGCACATCGCCGTCGTGGAGAAAACCGTGGCGTTGGCCGCCGGACGCATTCCGGTCATTGCCGGCTGCGGCTCCAACAATACCGCCCATGCCATCGACCTGGCCAAGCGCTTCGCCGAAACCGGCGTGGTGGCGGGTCTCTCGGTCACCCCCTATTACAACAAACCCACCCAGGAAGGCCTCTATCGTCACTATTGTGCGATCGCCGAGGCTAGTGGTCTGCCCCAAATTCTTTATAATGTGCCCGGTCGTACCGGTTGCGATCTCAAACCGGAGACGGTAGCCCGACTGGCCAGGGTGCCCGGCATCATAGGCCTGAAAGAGGCGACCGGGGATCTGAGCCGTACGCCGCTGCTGCGCGAGCTGTGCGGCGCACAATTCGCGCTTTATAGTGGCGATGATGCCAGTGGATGTGATTTCATGCTGCAAGGCGGGGACGGAGTCATTTCGGTCACCACCAATATTGCAGCGGCCCAGATGGCCGACATGTGTCGTGCTGCGCTGGCCGGTGATGCCGGACGAGCGCACGACATCAACAATCGATTGATGCCGTTGCATCAGACTCTGTTCTGCGAACCGAGTCCTATCCCGGTGAAGTGGGCCTGTGCCCAGCTGGGATTGATTGCGACGGCCACCTTGCGTCTGCCGCTCACCGACCTCACCCCCGAGGGCGAACAGGCGATGGCGCGAGCACTGACGACTGCGGAGTTGATGGCGAGTGTTTAAAGCAAATGGAAAGGGAAATGCAGTGCGCCTGGTGCTGAGTGTGGCGACCGTTGCCGTGCTGGCAGCCTGTAGCTCACCCCAGGAACGCAAGATGGCCAACCGTGGTTTCGAGTACGAGGATGCCCGCCTTGAAGGCCGTGCGTTTCTGGTACCGGCCGGGTTGAATACCCCCGCCTTTAACAGCAGTTTCGACATTCCGGCCCTGCCCGAGAGCAGCCGTGACGGCGCGCTGGGTGCCAAGGTTGACGTGCGTCCACCCGCCCAGCTGCTGACCGTGGTACCGGGCAGCCAGGTGGTGGCCAATGCTGGCGAACCCACCATGGCCTTCTACGCCCTCAGCACCTCCCAGAGCGTGGAGCGCGATACCTGGGCCTTCCTGATGAACTTCCTCGCCCAGTACAAGGTCACCACCGAGAAGCTGGACCAGCAGGCCGGCGTGCTGCAGACCGGCTGGTTTGACAACACCAAGGCGCTCGACGGCTGGAGTGAAGAGGACGATGACTTCGTCATTCGCCAGCGCTACCAGTTCACCCTGCGCAACGATCCTCAGCGCCACGCCGTCAACATGTCGGTACGGGTGCTGGATCATGAAGAGACCGTCGATGGCGAGACCAGCAAGGAGTTGACCCCGGCGGATGCCCAGCGCTATGCGACCCGGGCCCTCAACCAGTTCTCGCTCTACTACGACAAGCAGCTCAAGTCCCGCGAACAGCACAAGGCCAACGATGGCATGGGGCTGGAACTGGGTCTGGACAACAACGAGCTGAGCGCCTGGATCGCCGATGGCTCGTTTGACCAGGTGTGGCGTCGTCTCAATCAGGTGCTGCCGGCCTACGGTTTCACCATCAAGGATACCCAGCAGTCGCTGGGCTGGATCGACGTGGAGTACGACGAGCCGGGCAGCGAATTCTGGAAGGCCAAGGGCAGCGAGCCGTTCAAGCTGGACGAAGACAAGTATCGCTTCCAGCTTGGCGAGATGGCGGGGGGCAAGACCTCCATCACCCTGTTCGACAAGGACAAGAAGCCCGTGTCGTCCGGTGTCATCTCCCAGATGTACATCAGTCTGTCCGAGGCATTCGCCAAGGGTCTGGCTGACCAAGCTGCAAAAACAGAATAGAAACAGGGGCCTTGTGCCCCTGTTTTGTTATGTAAACCCCCCACAAACAGGAAGTGTTACTTACCATGAGTCTTGCAGATCAAGTATTGGCGGTGAACGACGATTTGCCGATCCGTACCGATAAACCCGTCCATTCCGGCAAGGTGCGCAGCGTCTACTGGCTGACCGCCGCAGACAGTGCCCGCCTCATCCGCGAGAAGGGTTACGACGTGCCGGCAGATGCGCCGCTCGCCATCATGGTGATCAGTGACCGGATCTCGGCCTTCGACTGCATCTGGCAGGGCGTGGACGGGCTCAACGGCGTGCCGGGCAAAGGGGCTGCGCTCAACGCCATCTCCAGCCACTGGTTCAAGCTGTTCAAGGAGAAGGGGCTGGCCGACAGCCACATCCTGGACATCCCCCATCCCTTCGTCTGGATCGTGCAAAAAGCCCGCCCCGTGATGATCGAGGCGATTGCCCGCCAGTACATCACCGGCTCCATGTGGCGTGCCTACAAGGATGGCGAGCGCGAGTTCTGCGGCATCACCCTGCCGGAAGGACTGAAGAAGGATCAGAAGCTGCCCGAGATCCTCATCACCCCCTCTACCAAGGGCGTGCTGACCGGGCTGGACGGCGTGCCGGAAGCCGACGACGTCAACGTCTCCCGTGCCGACATCGAACGCCACTACCAAGGCTTCAACTTCAGCAAGCCGGCCGACATCGACCGCTACGAAGTGCTGCTCAAGGAAGGCTTCAACGTCATCAGTGACGCGCTGGCCGAGCTGGATCAGATCTTCGTCGACACCAAGTTCGAGTTTGGCTACGTCAATGACGCCGCCGGCAACGAGAAGCTGATCTACATGGATGAAGTGGGCACCCCCGACAGCTCCCGCATCTGGGATGGCGCCGCCCTGCGCGACGGCCAGATCGTCGAGAAGTCGAAAGAGGGTTTCCGCCAGTGGCTGCTCAACCACTTCCCGGATCCGGACATCCTGCTCAACAAGCACCGCATGCCCGAGCGCTTCGCCCTGGCCCGCGACAACAAGTTGCCGACCGAGGTGATGATGGACATCTCCAACACCTATGTGGGGATTGCCGAGAAGATCATCGGTCAGCCGCTGGTACGCAGCGCCAATCCGAAGCAGGAGATCATCGAAGTGCTGCGCGCGCAGTATGGGCTGATCGACTGAGGCACACCGCCTTTTTTGTTGTCGTAAAAACAAACGTTTGCTATCTGCTGGCTATAAGCCACGTACGCTGGCAGCAATGGAACGGGCCCCATCACGGGGCCCGTTTTTGTTGCCGTGCCGGCTGGGTGGCAGCAGGGCGGCGATCAACCGTTGACCCTGAATACCTGGCCGGTCTGCACCCCCAGTACCGACTTCTGGTAGGCCTGCGCCACCCTGGCGGCGGGCACGGGGACGAAGCCCGGGAAGAAGCTGGCGTATTTATCCATCGACTCCGTCAGCACGGTCGGGCTCACCACGTTGATGCGCAGACCCCGCGGCAGCTCGCAGGCTGCCGCCTTGACGAAGTGATCGATGGCGCCGTTGATGGTGGTCGCGCTCGCCCCCCAGTTGATGGGCTCCTCGCTCAGGATGCCGCTGATCAAGGTGATGGAGCCCTTGTCGTTCAGGTGGGGGATGGCGGCCCGGGTCAGGTTGATCTGGCCCATCAGCTTGCTCTGAAGCCCCACTTGCCACTGCTCGTCGGTCATCTCGGTGAGGGCGTTGAAGGCCACGCTGCCACTGGCCACCACCAGCGCATCGAACTGGCCCAGCTTGGCGAACAGCGCCTTGATGGAGGCGGGGTCGCGCATGTCGACCGTGGCGTCCCCCTGGCTGTGACCGACCCGGATCACCTGGTGGTCTTTGGCAAGCAACTCGCTGACGGCGGAGCCGACGGTGCCGGAGGCACCCACAATCACAATCTTCATCTGTTTCACTCCTGGTTGGGATGTGTTGATTCTAGCGCGATGAAAAGGGAGAAAAAGCGCGTAAAATAAACGCATTGTTTCCATATTGGAGCTAATGAATGGACATCTCCCACCTGGCCAGTTTTTACGAGGTGGTGCAAAAGGGCAGTTTCTCGGCCGCAGCCGACCGCCTGGGGGTGAGCAAGGGGATGCTGAGCCGTCACGTCAGCGCGCTGGAATCAACCCTCAATGCCCAGCTGCTGCAGCGTACCACCCGCCGACTCAGCCTCACCGAGGCGGGCCGGACCCTCTATCAGCAGGCTGGCGAGATCTTCGCGCTGGCGCGCCAGGCGGAGCAGGATATCCAGGCGCTGACCGAGGAGGATGGCGGCCGGCTGCGCTTCACCTGCCCGGTCAGTACCGGTGATCGCATGGTGAACGATCTGCTGGCTCGCTTTGCCGAGCTCTGCCCCGGCGTCCAGGTCGAATTGAACTTCACCAACGCCATGATCGACATGAGCCAGGGGGAGCACGACATCGCCCTGCGCGCCATGAGCAGCATTCCCGACAACCTGGTGGCGCTGCCGCTCGGCAGACTCAAGGACGTGGTTGTAGCCAGCCCGGTTCTGCTGGCGCGGGAGGGGATCCCCGCCACCCCTTATGAGCTGGGCGGGCGGCCCTGCCTGCTGCAGGGCCACAACCCGGCCTGGGAGCAGTGGCACTTTCGCAAGGGGGAGGAGGAGGCGCACATCCTGGTGCAGGGCAAGGTGCGGGCCAACCACTACAGTACCGTGCTGCAGCTGGCTCGGGCCGGCATGGGGTACGCCAAGTGCCCGCTGATGCTGGTGGAATCCTGGCTGGCGCAGGGGGAGCTGGTCACCGTGCTGGCGGAGTGGCAGACCGGGTTGCACCCGCTGCACGTCCTGCACGCCCAGCAGCGGCGGGTGCCGCGCAAGATCCGGCTGTTCAAGCAGGTGTTGGCCCAGTGGTTTGCCGAGCGCCCCCATTACCTGCTCTGAGCCCTCGTTATTTTTCTGTCATCTTCGGCTGCTAGCCTGCGCCCATCAACGCGAACAGGAAGGTGAGCGAACATGAAGAGTTATCGGTACGGGCGTGGGGTATCGCTGCTGTGGGCAGCGCTGGGCATGAAGATGGTGCTGGGCAGTGCGGCTTGGGCGGCCGTCGAGGTGACGGTGCCGGCGGATTTCCAGATCCTGGCGGTGAGTGCGGGCACGCTGCACGATGAGCAGCATGCCACCCTGCCGGATGGGGAGCAGCAGTTGCTGGTGCGTTATGAAGGAGTGATCCTGAGTCGCAGCAGCAGCGAGAATGACCGCCAGTTGCGCTCTGTGCCGCAGGTGTTGCGTTATCAAGCCAGCCAGCAGCAGGTACGACTGGTCGCCAATTTGCCGAGCGATGAGCGGGGCATGGCGCAGTATGCCGAGTCTCCCGTCATGGGGCTGCAGGCCGGTGGCCAGCGCATTGCCAGCCAGCAGGATGCGCTGATCACCAGCGGCATGCTGATAGGGATGGACTGGCGGGCCAAGCTGGTCGAATACAACCAGAGCGGCGGCAAGGCGGCATTGAGCACGGTCGTGCCTGTCACCGCAACCACCGCTGCGGTTGAACCGGTGGCGGCCAGCGCGCTGGAGAGGCAGTTGCAACAACTCTTCCTCAAGGCCGACCCTGCGCTTCGCAAGCGCTTTGTCAGCTGGGCCGTGCCGCGACTTTAAGTTTGCGGCCCGTTGCAGTAACGTGGGTGCTCTCATCTTGCATCGCGCCCACCTTACGTCAACGAGGTCTTCATGTTTGAACTGCACAGCCGCCTGCAGGCAGATACCCGCCTGCTCGGCGATCTGCCCCTTTGCCGCGTCCTGCTGGCCAAGGACAGCCAGTATCCCTGGCTGATCCTGGTGCCGAGAGTGGCCAATCTGCGGGAAATTCACCACCTGGCACCGGCGCAGCAACAGCAGCTGATGGAGGAGTCCTGCGCGGTCGCCACCCTGATGGAGCAGGCGCTGCGGCCGGACAAGATCAACGTGGCGGCGCTCGGCAATCTGGTACCCCAGCTGCATCTGCATCATGTCGCCCGTTTCAGTACAGACAAGGCCTGGCCTGGTCCCATCTGGGGGGCTCACCCCTCCGTGCCCTATGAGGAAGACGCATTGCTGGCAGAGGCGGCCAGCTGGCGTCTCAAGCTGGCCAATCTGGCCGGATTCAGCCCGCTTGGCACTGACAATTGAATCAACTGAGAGGCGGCTCGCTATTTCGAAGCCCAAGCCGCGCTATCTGTTAGAGTTATGGTATAGATAAGCCCATTTTCGATGTTCAGGAAGGTCCCATGATAGTGACAAGAGCCGACAACGATACCGTATTGACCACAGAGGACGTGCTGCTGAGCCTGTGCCATTCGGTCACGGATGTATTGAGTGCGGCAACCCAGAGTCAGGTGCGTTTCTCCGGCATGGTGCAGCGGATCAGCAAGACCTGCCTCAAGCCGGATATCGGCTGCTTCGTACTGTTTGACGGCGGCTTCTCCGGCCTGGTGGTGATCAACTTCTCCGCCTCCGCCGCCATGGAGCTGTACGAGAGCTACATGCTCAGCATGGGGCTCTCCAAGGAAGATCTCGCCATCTCCCATACCTCGGACGAGGTGAGCAACGTGATGGGCGAGCTGATGAACCAGATCGTCGGCAGCTTCACCGTCAAGGTCGGCCGGGATCTGCAGACCCACATCACCCAGAACCAGCCGAAGATGCTGGCCCTCAACAAGCAGGTGATGCTGAGCGTCGATACCAACCTCGACAGTCCGGAGTCGCGCCGGGTCACCTTCTTCACCGCCCGCAACAACATCTTCTATCTGGAGCTGGCAATGGACAAGACCGAGTTCATCCGCATCCACAACGACGGCATGGATCAAGAAGAGTTGGATCCGGATGCCCTGATCGCCCAGACCAAGCGCGAGGCTGCCCAGCCGGCCCCGGCCGCCGCCCCGGTGACCAACGATCACGACGATCTGCTCGATTCGCTCGGGATCTGATGGCCGCAGGCCGTTGCAAATGACGAGGCCACCCATGGGGTGGCCTTGTTTGTTGATGCGGGTTGGGTTTAGAAGTTGTAGAGCAGACCCGTGCTGAAGCGGGTGGACTGACTGTCGTAGAAGTTGATGTCCGAGTCGGCGCTGGCATAGGCGGCGGTGAAGGTGGCGGCGAGGGCGTTGACGCCAAACAGGTTGTGCCAGAAGAAGGTGCCGTTGATGGCGAATTCGTCGGCATCGGCACGCTGGCCGAAGATGGGGTTCGCCTCGTCATACTTGCGCTTGCCGGTATAGAGGTTGCTGACGAAGGACCACTGGGGGCCGCGCTTGGCATAGGTCAGCTTCAGGCCGGTGTTCTTGAAACTCTCGGCACTGCCGTCAAGGCGGGCCTGCTTGTAGACGATGGCCGGCTCCAGCAGCTGGTTGCCGCCAAAGTGCCACTGGTAGGAGAGCTCCATGTCGTGCATCTTGCCGTTGCGATCCAGCATGTCGGCGTAGTGGGTGCCGTGGCTCTGGTCATACTGCTGGCCGCTGCGCTCCTCATCCATGTCCACCTCCCGGGTGGTCAGGTTGCCGTAGAAGTTGCTGCCCCAGATCTTGTCCCAGGCAAAACGGGCCCCTTTTGATTTCACATCGGTGGAGCTGCGATCCACCCCGGTGGCGAAGGGATCACTCCACAGCTCGACCGGCATGACGTTGAACACCAGCGAGGTGGCGACTATGCCCTTGTCACCCATCTCCTGGCGCAGGCCGAGCTGCTGGGTGAAGTCGAAGCGCACCGCGTCCTGGATCAGGTTGCCGAGGAAGATCTGGGTACGGGTATCGGCAAAGGTGTAGCGGATATCGGCGTTGAGCAGCGGCGTCAGGCCGCTCTCGCTGTCGGGTGAGCCGAGGTCATTGATGCGACTGTGGTTGTCATCGCCGGCATAGAAGTTGGACTTGTAGCTGACGGCGTTGACCCCGCCCAGCAGGAAGCCGGACCAGCCGGACTGCTTGGGGATCTCGCCCAGATCGGCGTGGGCGGCATTGGCTGCCAGCAGGCCAAGACTCAGCAGGGTGAGATTACGCATCGATGAGACTCCTGAAATATCAGTTGGTTGAATTGAACGGCCGAACATTATAGCCAGCCAGGCTTAACCCGGGCTGACCGAATTGACTCCGGCATGCTACCCCAGCGGGCGGAGGAGGTTAACCGATAATTTATCGTGCGACGGCACAAGAGTTCGGCGCGCTGTGCTGGTATTCTGTTCGGCGAATATCGGGGAGAAAACAATAAGATGAAACAAATCAAATCCTGGGCGCAATATTACGTCGACCTGATGACCAAGCTGGGACTGGTGCGCTTCAGCATGTTCCTGGCCACCGGCATCATAGTGCTGGCCGTTTCGATCCAGATGGGGGTCACCCTGTTCCTGCGCGGCACAGTGGACATCGTCGACCTGGTGCGCTCGGTCTTCTTCGGCCTGCTGGTCACCCCCTGGGCCGTCTATTTTCTCTCCATCGTGGTGGATCAGCTGGAGGACTCCCGCCAGCGGCTGACCCGCATGGTGCGCAAGCTGCAGGACATGCGTGAGCGGGATCTCGAGCTCAACAGCCAGCTGCAGGAGAACATCAGCCGCCTCAACGCCCAGATCGCCGAAACCAACCGGGCCGAGACCCTGCGTCAGCAGGCCATCGAGGATCTGGAGAACGAGGTATTCCAGCGCGAGAAGGCCCAGCTGCATCTGGGGGAGCGCACCGCCCTGCTGCGCTCCTTCATCGACTGCTCCCCTGATCTGGTCTACTACCGCAACGAAGACGAGCAGTTCTCCGGCTGCAATCGCGCCATGGAGGAGCTCACCGGCAAGGTGGAGGCGGAGCTCATCGGCTTGACCCCGTTCGATGTCTACAAGCACGACATCGCCAGCAAGGTGGTGGAGACCGACAAGCAGGTCTTCGCCCAGAACGAGCCGCTCACCTATGAACAGTGGCTGGAGTACCCAGACGGTCGCAAGGCCTACTTCGAGCTGCGCAAGGTGCCCTTCTTCGATCGCTTTGGCAAGCGGCTCGGCCTGCTCGGTTTTGGTCGCGACATCACCGAACGCAAGCAGTATCAGGACAAGCTGGAGAAGGCGAGCCGCGACAAGACCACCTTCATCTCCACCATCAGCCACGAACTGCGTACCCCGCTCAACGGCATCGTCGGTTTGAGCCGGATGCTGATGGATACGCCGCTCGATCCCAAGCAGCACCAGCAGCTCAAGACCATTCACCTGAGCGCGGTGACGCTCGGCAACATCTTCAATGACATCATCGATCTCGACAAGCTGGACCGGCGCCGGCTGGAAATTGCCCCGACCCCCATCGACTTGCCAGCCTTCCTCGACGAGCTGGAGACGCTGTCGCGCATCCAGGCGGAGCAGAAGGGGCTCTATCTGCATTTCGACCGGGATGGCGACGTGCCGCAGTTCGTGATGGCGGACGGGACCCGGTTGCGCCAGGTGTTGTGGAATCTGGTGGGCAATGCGGTCAAGTTTACCGACGAGGGGGGGGTGACGGTGCGCTGCCTCACTCACCCGGCCGACACACCGGGCAAGCTGGCCCTGCACTTCGAGGTGGAAGACACCGGGGTCGGCATTCCCCGTGCCCAGCAGGAGAAGATCTTCGCCATGTACTATCAGGTGCAGGGCAAGAAGCACGCCACCGGCACCGGTATCGGGTTGGCGGTCTCCCGCCAGCTGGTGCAGGCGATGGGCGGCCAGCTCTACGTGGACAGCGATCCGGGCGAGGGCGCCTGCTTCACCGCCGAGCTGGAGGTGGACTGCGTCGCCGCCCAGGCGCCCGCGGCCGAGCCCGAGATGCCCTGCCTCGATATCCTGCTGGTGGAGGACGTCGAGCTCAACGTGACCGTGGCCTGCGCCCTGCTCAACAAGCTGGGTCATGAGGTCAAGGTGGCGCGGGATGGCGCCCAGGCGCTGGCCATGGCCAATCCCGACGATTTTGATCTGATCCTGCTGGATATCCAGCTGCCGGACATGACCGGTTTCGATGTGGCGGAACAACTGCTCGCCCGCTACGGCGACAGCCTGCCGCCCATGGTGGCACTTACCGCCAACGCCACCGGCGATCGCCAGTACTACCGGGATCACGGCATGCAGGATGTGATCAACAAGCCGCTCGGCTCGAAGGCGGTGCGGGAGGTGATTGGCCACCTGTTTGCCGATTTGGCCGAGGATGAGGCGGACGAACAGGCGGATGCGGACAGTCAGGATGCGCTGCTGGACTTGCCCTTCCTCACCGATTACGCCGATACCGTGGGCAAACAGGTGCTGATCTCCAGCGTCGAGCTGTTCGAGAAGATGATGCCCGACTACATGGCGGTGCTCGACTCCAACATGATTGCCCGGGATCAGGCCGGCGTGGTGGAGGAGGCGCACAAGATAAAAGGGGCAGCCGGCTCCATCGGTCTGCGCCGGCTGCAGCAGCTGGCCCAGCTGATCCAGAGCCCGGATCATCCCGCCTGGTGGGAGAACGTGGAAGACTGGATAGAGTCGCTGCGCCGCGAATGTCCGGGCGACATCGCCCGCTTGAAGCGCTGGCTGCTCTCGTAGATGCGAGCCGCAGGCAAGGAGCCGCAACATGTATAGCCGTTTGATTACTCCCGAGCGCATCCATCGCTGGGGTGACGAAGATCTGCTGGAGGCGACCGAACAGGATCGCGCCCGCATCGTGCAGGCGGCGCCGGTGCGCCGGCTGCAGCAGAAGACCCAGGTCTTTCCGCTCGACGTGAAGGCCTCGGTGCGCAGCCGTCTCACCCATTCGCTGGAGGTGCAGGAGACCGGCCGCCAGATCAGCCGCCGCATTCTGGCGGCCCTGCCGGCGGGGTCGGTGTGCGAGGGGGCCTTCATCAATCTGGTGGAGATGTCCTGCCTGTTGCACGACGTCGGCAACCCGCCGTTCGGTCACTTTGGCGAGCAGGTGATGAGCCAGTGGCTGGCGCAGGCGCTGGATGGGTTGTTTGCCGAGGCCCTTGGCAGCAACCCCAGCCCGCAGTGGGCAACGCTTCGCCAGGATCTGCTGGTGTTTGACGGCAATGCCCAGAGTCTGCGGCTGGTGCACAGCCTGCACGAGCTGAACCTGACCCTGGGGCAGCTGGCGGCGCAGTGCAAGTACCCGCAGCAACCCCTGCACGGCGGTCAACATCACGGCTGGGCCAGCAAGCGCGGCATCTTCTTCAGCGAACAACCCCTCTACCGCGCCCTCGGCCAGAGCCTGGGGTTGGCCCCCGGCTGCCGTCATCCGCTGGTCTACATCATGGAAGCGGCCGACGACATCTCCTACTGCATCGCCGATCTCGAAGATGCGGTGGACCGGCGCATCCTCAGCCTGAGCGAGCTGCAACAGGCGCTACGGCTGGCCGATGACGGCGCCTACATGGCCGGCTTGCTGGCGGAGGCGACCGCCTCGGGCAGGGGCTTCTTCCCCCACTTTCGCCAGCAGCTGACCCGGGATCTGGTGGAACTGGCCGCTCACACCTATGTGAGCGAGCACCCGCAGATCCTGAGCGGCGCCTATCCCCAGGCCCTGCTGCACGGTCAGGCACCGGCGGCGCGGGTGCTCGATACCCTCAAGCAAGTGGCTCGCGAGCTGGTATTCATGCGCCCAGAGGTGGAGGCGCTGGAGCTGGAGGGTTATGCCGCCCTGCGCGGGGTGCTCTCCACCTATGCCTGTCTGCTGGCGCTGCCGGCCACGCAGTTCGAGCGGCTGCTGGCCGGGCAGGGGGGCAGCGAGCTGTTCTTTGCTCGCCGGTTGTTTCATCGGCTGTCGGCCCGTCATCTCAAGGCATACCGGTTGGCGGTGGCCGGTCGGGATCCGCGCTTCAGCGACGGGGCGGAGCAGGAGTGGTACTTCCGGGTACGGCTGCTGCTCGACTACGTGAGCGGCATGACGGATACCTATGCGCTGGAGGAGTTCCGGCTGTTGTCCGGGATCTGAGCCAGAGCGGCACGGGTCAGCCTGTGCCGGATGAGTATTGACAGATGACTCACCTCCCCATATGGGGGGTGAGGTTCTTGTATAAAATTCGGTCTTTTTTTAGACTGTGGCAACTTGTTCAACTTTCACTCGGTAAGGAGACGGATATGCAACATTCAATGCTAAACGTTGCGTTCGACCGCTGCATCAGCAGCGCGAAGACTCGTGCTCTTTTTCTGCCGCGTGGAGGAAACAGGTAACACCTGCTTTTTCATCACCCGCGGTTGTCCCGCAGGGTGATCTCTTCTCTCCGGGGGAACCGCACGTTCAACTGGAGAATATTATGTCTATCGAACTGACCCTGCTGCGCACCGTCGAAACCCTGGTCCAGAAACGGATTACCCGGCTGGAGCGTCGTGTCAGCTACCTGCATCTGTCGCCTGCTCTGCTCAAGGACATCGGTCTGGAAGGGCAAAATGTGCAGATCGCCCACATCCGTGAGCGGGAATATCAAACCGGCTTCCGACTCGGGAACCGAATAACCTGACAAGAGGGGGTCTTGGCCCCCTTCTTGCTAGAAAACGGCAGGCGTGAGCCTGCCGTTTTTCGTATCCGGACGAGTTCTGTTACGAATTTCTATTCGCACATTTTGCCAAAATCCCTATGATCGCTCTCCAAGCCGTTCAGGAGTTACCCATGCTGCGCCTCTGTTATCGCGCCATTTTGTTGTGCTGGTTTACCTGCTGGAGCCTGGTGGCTGCGGCAGAAACCTCCCTGGACAAGGATCAGCTGGGGCTGGCGGAACGGCTCTGGCTCGCCTCGCGCAGCGACCTGGTGGTCGGCATGCCGTCGGTAGCCTGGCCGCCCTACATCTATGCCAATAGCCGGGGTGGCTTCAGCGGCCCGCTCGACGATTTTGCCACCCTGATTGCCGGCCGGCTGGGGCTGACCGTGCGCTACAAGACTTACCCCTACTATGCCGGCGCCCAGCAGGCTTTGCTCGATGGTGAGGTGGACATGCTGATCGGGGTGACCCCGAGCCAGTCACGTCAGCAGAAGATGCGCTTTACCTCGGATCTGATGACCCTGCCGCGCGCCGTGCTGCTGGCGCGAGAGGAAGGGGAGCCGACTCTGGCGACGGCGCGTCAGCTGCGCTGGGTGTGCGAGCATGGTTTCAGTTCCTGCGAGGAGCTGGCGGAGCTTGGCATGACCCAGCTCACCGAGGCGGACAGCAGTGACGAAGCTGTCTTCATGGTGAAGAAGGGGCTGGCGGATGCCTATCTCTCCGATCTGCCCTCTCTGGTTCGTCTGCAGCGCCTGCAGCAGCAGGCCGGGCTCAAGGTGATGACCCCGGAGTGGGTGACGGACACCTCGCTGGCCATGGCGGTGGGGCCCGACAATCAGGGGCTGCTCGGTTTGCTGGAGCTGGCCCTCAACGACATTCCGCTGGATGAGCGGCGCCGCATTCTGGAGACCGGCGGAATAGTTGACTACGAGCTGGCCAACGGTCCCCGCCAGATCGTGTTCAACCAGAGCGAGCTCGACTGGCTGGCCCTGCATCCGACCCTGCGCTTCGGGGTGGCACCGGACTGGCCGGCGGTGAGCGAGATCGACGGCAATGGCCAGCTCAAGGGTTTCATCGCCGACATGCTCAAGCTGGTGAGCCTGCGCTCCGGCCTGCAGTTTACCCTGGTGCCCACCAGCAGTTGGGCCGAGACCCAGGCGCTGTTCCAGGCGCGCAAGCTGGACTTTCTGCCTGCCATCACTCCGACCGCGGAGCGGCGTCAATACTCCCTGTTTACTCCCGACTACGCCTTCATCCACCGGGTGATCGCCGCCAGACAGGGGAGCGAGGAGCTGGACAACCTCAACGAGCTCAAGGGGCGACGGGTGGGGATCGTCGGCGGCTCGGTGGAGGAGCTGGTACTCAACGAGGTGGGGGCCCATCCGCTGACGGTGAGCAGCGATACCAAGCTGCTGCCGCTGCTGGACGGGCATCAGGTCGACTACGTGCTGATGAGCATGACCACCCTGGAGCAGGCGCTGCAAAAGGGGTTCAACAACCGCTATCAGGTGGTGTTCTCCGGCAACGAGCTGCGGGTGCCGGTCGCCATGGCGGTGCACCAGCAGGACCCCATGCTGCAGCAGATCCTCACCAAGGTGCTGCTCTCCATCCGCCCGGAAGAGATGACCAAGCTGGAGCACAAGTGGCTGGCGCTGACCATCCAGACCGGCATCTCCCCTGCCACTGTGGCGCTCTGGTCCGCGGTCGGCGTGGGCGCTTTCCTGCTCTGCGTGCTGCTGTTCATGGGCTGGAACCGAACCCTGCGCCGCCAGATAGTGCAGCGCAAGCTGGCCGAGCACAAGTTAAGCGAGCAGCTGACCTTCGTGCAGACCCTGCTCAACTCCCTGCCCAACATGGTGGTGCTGCGGGATCGCGAGCAGCGCATCACCCTCTGCAACCAGGCCTATCGGGATGCCTTTATCGGTGAGCTGACCCAGGATGATGGCGACGATCTGGACCGCATGCCGGCCAGAGAGCGGGAGCGGGTGCTGCGCGAAGAGTCGGGGGTATGGCAAAGTGGCGAACAGCTGGAAGGGGCGGGCAACAGCCGCCGTCAGGATGGCGCCATGTTCCACGTCATCTACACCAAGCGTCCCTATCGCTCGCCAAAGGGCGACATGCTGGGGGTCCTGACGGTGCTGACCGACGTGACCCGCATCAAGGAGGCCGAGGCGCGGGCCCGCAAGGCGGAGACCCGGCTCACCCAGATCACCGACAGCATGCCGGGCATCGTCTATCAGTATCTCTGGCTCGGTCCCGGCAAGGGGCGTTTCCTCTATGCCTCGCAGGGGGCGAGCGAGATCCTGGGCGCCAGCCGGCAGGAGATATTGTCGGCCGAGTCGGGCGGCGAGGTGTTCGGTTTTACCGAGGAGGCACTGCAGGATTTCGTCAGCAAGGTGGCCAATCATGCCGAGACCCTGGCCCCGCTCGATCTGGAAGTGCGGGTGGAGCGGCCGGAGGGAGCCCGCTATCTGCAGGTGCGCGGCAGTTTCGTGCCGCAGGAGGAGGGGCACCTGATCCTCAACGGGGTGATCCAGGACATCACGGCCCTCAAGCACCAGGAGCACGACCTGAGGGAGGCGCGCGCCTATGCCGAGCAGGCGATGCAGGTGCGCAGCCGCTTCCTGGCCACCATGAGCCACGAGTTGAGGACCCCCATCTCCGGCATGCACGGCATGCTGGAGCTGCTGCAGATGAGCGAGCTGAACGACGACCAGCGCTATCTGCTGCGCAACGTGGTGACCTCCACCAACAACCTGCTCTATCTGGTCAACGACGTGCTCGATTTCTCCAAGATAGAGGCGGGTCAGCTGCAGTTGCACTATCAGGATTGCCGCCTCGCCTCCGTCATCTGCGACGTGATCCGCGGTCACGCCACTCTGGCCCATGGCAAGGGGCTCAAGGTGACGCTGGGGTGGGCGCCGGAGGTGCCGGATCAGGCCCGCATCGATGCGGTGCGGGTGGGGCAGGTGCTCTCCAACCTGCTCAACAATGCGGTCAAGTTTACCGAGCGGGGCGAGATCCGTATCCAGGTCAGCTTTGAGAAGGAGCGGCTCGCCATCGCGGTCAGCGACACCGGCATCGGCATTGCCGAGGACAAGCAGGATCGCCTGTTCACCCCGTTCGAGCAGGTGGAGTCCGACATAACCCGACGCTTCGGTGGTACCGGGCTCGGCCTTGCCATCTGTCACCAGCTGGCCCAGAAAATGGGGGGCACGCTGGTGCTCGAGAGCAAGCCGGGGCACGGTACCCGGCTTACCTTCGACTTCCCGCTGGCGGCGTGTCAGTGGGATGCCCCGCCGCTGGCAGGCCACGATTGGTGGCTGTTTGGCGAGGATGCGGCCCTGCAGAGCGCGATGCAGCGGCTGGGGGCCAGGCTGCATCGTATGGATCCACAGCAGTGGCAGCAGCCGGTGAGTGGTTTGTTATTAGCAGAGGAGAGCTGGCTCGAGCAGGCCCTTGGCAGCGAGTGGCTGACACATTTGCAGCGCTCGGCCCTCAAGGGCATAGTGCTCTCCCCGCAGGAGGCCCTGCGCGGCCGCATGGGGTCGGGTGCCTGGTGGCGGCTGGGGCAGTCTCCGCTCTATCCTGATCTGCTGCTGGAGACCTGTCACCAGCTGCTGGGAGAGGCGGCGACCAGCCCGGTCGAAGCCAATGCCCCCAAATTGCAGGGACGGGTGCTGGTGGCCGACGATCACCCCATCAACCGTGCGCTGCTGGCTCGCCAGCTGGCGATCCTCGGGGTGGATGCCGAGGTGGTGGATGACGGTGACAAGGCCTTGCGTACCTGGCAGGGGCAGGCATTCGCCCTGCTGCTGACCGACTGCCACATGCCGGTGATGGATGGCTACAGTCTGACCCGGGCCCTGCGGGCACAGGGGGAGTCGGCTCCCGTCATCGGGGTGACCGCCGATACATCCGAAGAGGCCAGCCTGCAGATGCAGGAAGCCGGCATGAACGACATGCTGTTCAAACCCTATACCCTGGAGACGCTGCATCAGATGCTGATGCGCTGGTTGCCGGTGAGCCCTCAGACCCAGGAGCCGGACCAGCCCGCTCCGCCAGCCAGCGAGCAGGGGGAGTGCTGGATCTCGCTGTTTGGCGATGAGGCGGTGGCGCGCAGCATGGCGCGGGAGTATCTGGATTCCAATCGCCAGGACGGCGATGACATGATGCAGGCACTGGCCAGGCAGGACACCTATGCCCTGGTGGAGACGGCGCACCGCATCAAGGGGGCTGCCCGCATGGTGGGGCAGCAGGCTCTGGCGGAGGAGGCGGCCCGGCTCGAAGCGGCGGCCCGCCTCAAGCAGCTGGACGAACTTACCGAGTTGAGTCAGACGGTACTGGCGCTGATGAACTCTATTACATGCGAAATTGGATTATGGCTCGATGAACAAGACACAGCATGAGTTGGTGATCATGGTGGTGGAAGACCACGCGTTCCAGCGCAAGGCGTTGATGCACCAGATCCGCGGGCTCGGTTACGGCGCCCTGCTGGAGGCGCAGGACGGGGTGGAGGCGCTGGCCATGTGTCAGCGTCATCAGGTCGACATCCTGTTTTGCGATCTGCGCATGCCGGGCATGGATGGCATGGCGCTGCTGCGTCGCCTCTCGCTGGGCGGTTTTCGCGGCGGCATCATCCTCTCCAGCGCGCTGGAGGATGACGTGGTCGAGGCCGTGCTGCGCATGAGTGCCGCCTATGGTCTGCAGGTGCTGGGGCGCATCGAGAAGCCTTCCAGCCAGCAGCAGATCAGCCAGCTCATCGGCGCCTGGCGCCCGCAGCAGGAGCGAGCCCAGGAGGAGGACGGCCACCGCCTGACCCTGGATGAGTTGAGCCTGGCGCTGGAGCAGGATCAGCTGCTGCCCTGGTATCAGCCCAAGGTGAGCTTCGGCTCCGGCCAGTGGGTCGGCATGGAGGCGCTGGCGCGCTGGCAGCACCCGGAGTACGGCCTCATCTCGCCGGCCCGCTTCATTCCGCTGGCGGAACACAACGGCCTCATCGATCAGCTGACCGAGGTGATCATCAGCAAGTCACTGCGCGATGGCCATCTGTGGGAGCAGACCGGGCTCTCCCTCAACCTGTCGATGAACCTCTCCACCACCTCCCTCATCGAAGGGGATCTGTGCAATACCCTGATCAACCAGTGCCAGCGCTGGAGCATCAACCCCGAGCTCATCACCCTGGAGGTGACCGAGAGCTCGTTCGTGAAGGATCTGGGCAAGTCGCTGGAGGTGCTGACCCGCCTGCGCATGCACGGTTTCGGCCTCTCCATCGACGACTTCGGTACCGGCTACTCCTCCATGCAGCAGCTGGCCCTGCTGCCCTTCACCGAGCTCAAGCTGGATCGCTCTTTCGTCGATCGCTGCTTTGAGGACCCCTCCCGCTTGGCCATAATAGAGTCAAGCATCGAGCTGGCCCGCAAACTGGGGCTCAAGTCCGTCGCCGAAGGGGTGGAGGATGAGCTCACCTGGCGGCTGCTGGCGCGGCTGGGGTGCGACGTGTGCCAGGGCTTCTTCTCGGCCCGGCCCATGCCGCGTGAGGAGTTGCTGGGATGGCATGACTCCTGGCGTGAACGGCTACCGGCGCTGCTCGGGGAGTGAATGTCGGGCAGGATGCCCGCAACGAAACAAGGATGTTCATGAAAATTTCAAGCAAGTTGCTGCTCAGCTTCTGTTTTATCAATCTGCTGGTGATCCTCTCTTCCAGCCTTGTTTACCACCAGCTCGGTCGTATCGGGCAGGCCGGCAACGCCCTGCTGGAGCAGGCTCTACCCGCCCTGCAACGGGATGAGGCCAGCCAGAAGGCACTGGTGGCGACCATCTCCTCCCTGCGGGCCTATCTCATCCTGGGCAAGGATCCGGCGCAGGCCGCCCGCCTCAAACAAGAGTGGGAGGGGGCCTGGCAGGTGATCGAGCATCAGCAGTTCACCGCCGAACTGGCCCGCTCGCTCAAGGCCTTCAAGACCAGCCAGCAGAAGGTGTGGGACATCGCCCATACCGACGAGAACCTGCCCGCCCATACTCTGATGCTGCAGGAGGCCGGGCCGCTGGCGGAGTCGGCCCTAGATCAGCTGCAGTCCTTTGCCAACGAAGAGGTGGCTACCCCGCAGGATCAGCTGCCCGGAGATCGCCGCCTGCTGCTCAAGCAGGTGGGGGATGCCTACAACGGCCTCTCCAATGCGCTCTCCGCCCTGCGCGACTTCCTCATCTCCGGCGATCCGGACTATCGCACCAAATACCAGGATTATTACCAGTTCCACCAGCAGCGGGTGGCCGAGCTGAAGCAGCAGGAGGCCAACTTTACCGAGGCACAGAAGGGGATCTGGTCGCTGTTCGAGGAGATGTCGGCCCCCTTCGCCGAGCTGGTGGGGCAGGTGATCAGCAAGCGGCAGGCACCCGACTGGGATCAGGCCAACCATCTGATGGCGACCGAGATTGAACCGGCTCTCGGTCAGCTGGCGACCCAGCTGGCCGGCCAGGTGACCCAGACCCGCGCCGAGGTGGAAAGCATGGGCCAGAAGATGACCAGCGCCGGTCAGGCCATCAATCGCACCCTGCTGCTGGCCACCCTGACGGTGATCGTGCTGGGTACCCTGGTGGCGCTGCTGTTCAGTCGCCGCCTGACCCGGGATATTGCCAGCCTGGTGCTGCGGGCCGATCTGGTGGCCAACGGCCGGCTGCCGGCCCGCCCCCTGCCGGTACAGAGCCAGGATGAGCTGGGCGGGCTGACGGGGTCCATCAACCAGATGTCCGGCCAGCTGCGCCAGCTGGTGGGGGAGATCCAGGGGGCGGTGGGGCAGGTGGACGGGGCCTGTGGCGAGGTAGGCAGCACCACCCGCGCCATCGTCACCGATCTGGCGAGCCAGAATCAGCGGGTCGATACGGTGGCGGCGGCCATCGAGCAGATGTCGGTCAGTACCCGGGATGTGGCGGGCAATATCGCCGAAGCGGCGCGAGCCGCTCAGCAGGCGGAGCAGCAGACTCGCCAGGGCGGCCACGAGCTGGCCCGCATGACCGCCACCATGCAGCAGATCGCCGCCATGATTGCCGAGGCGAACGAGGCGATGGGGCAGCTCAGCAGCCAGAGCGAGCAGGTGGGACGCGTCACCGAGGTGATCGCCACCATCGCCGAGCAGACCAATCTGCTGGCGCTCAATGCCGCCATCGAGGCTGCGCGGGCCGGCGAGCAGGGGCGCGGGTTTGCCGTGGTGGCCGACGAGGTACGGCTGCTGGCGAGCCGCACCAGCCAGTCCACCGAGGAGATCAGCCAGACCATCGCCAGCATCCAGCAGCAGACCCGCCAGACCGTCAATACGGTTGGCAGCGGCACCCGCTTGGTGGAGGAGGGGCGTGGCGCCGTCGACTCGGTGACCGGCACCCTGAATGCCATGTTGCAGCTGGTGCAGGATCTGTCGGGCCAGCTGGGTGCCATCGCCACCGCGACCGAGCAGCAGTCACGGGTGGCTCAGGAGGTGGCGGGAACGGTGGAGGAGATCGCCGGCCTGAGCCGACAGTCGAGCCAGCGCAGCCAGCAGGGGGAGGAGATAGTGGCCCGGCTGGCGCAGGATACCGGCCGCTTGACGGCGGTGATCAGCCGCTTCGAGCTGGATGCCTGAGGCGGACAAGGGTCGTGAAAACGGGGCAGGCCGCTGGGCCTGCCCCGTTTTTTTAGCCTCGCTGGCGCAAGGGATGGTTGCTCTGGGCTGCCGTGATTTATGACCGGGTCAGTCCAGCCGGCGGAAGGACTGGTTGTCGAAGCTGCTGCTGGTCTCCTGATTGAGCAGGCTCACCAGCAGGATCGCCCGCTTGTCGCCGTCCGGCTCCAGATAGATGGCTTCGAAGCCGGCCAGCGGACCGGATTCTATCAGCACCTTGTCGCCCTGGGTCGGCAGGCTGGCGTAGCTGGCGCGGGCCTCGTCGCTGTCGTCCCGACTCATCAGCTGATAGACCAGCTGGCTGCTGATGGAGGTCCACTCCCGACCGAAGTGGATGATGCGGCTGATGCCGCGGGTCGACTTCAGGGTGACCGGGGTGACCTCTTCCAGATCCACATAGATGAACAGGTAGTTGGGGAACATGGGCTCCCGCACCGGGACACGCTTGCCCCGCCGCAGTTTTTCAATTTCCACCATGGGGTAGTAGGACTCGATCCCCTGGGCTTCGAGATGGGCGCGGGCGCGGGCCTCTTCTTTTGGCTTGCAGTAGGCCAGATACCATTTTTTCATGTGCTGAATATGTTCGTGTTGCCGTGCTCGCCGATATGATAACGGCAGCAAAAAAAAAGGCCACGCATTGCGTGGCCTTTTTTGCCGAGTGAGTGATTACCAACCTTTCACCAGGCCGCCCTTGAACAGTTCCAGCCCTTTCTTGTAGACGTCGTCGGTCTGGAAAGCCTGTACGAACTGTTTGACCTTCTCGTCGTCCTTGTTGTTGTCGCGGGCGACGATCAGGTTGACGTAGGGGGACTCTTTGTCCTCAACAAACAGACCGTTCTCGGTCGGGGTCAGGCCGATCTGACCGGCGAAGGTGTTGTTGATGATGGCCAAGTCCACGTCTTCCAGCGAGCGCGGCAGCTGGGCAGCTTCCAGCTCGACGATCTTGAAGTTGCGCGGGTTGCTGGCGATGTCCAGCACGGTCGCTTCCAGACCGGCGCCTTCCTTCAGCTTCAGCAGACCTTGCTTCTCCAGCAGGATCAGGGAGCGGCCCAGGTTGGTCGGATCGTTCGGCACCGCGATCTGGGCGCCATCTTTCAGCTCGCTCAGCGCCTTGATCTTCTTGGAGTAACCGGCGATCGGGTAGACGAAGGTATTGCCGACCGGCACCAGCTTGAAGCCGCGATCACGGATCTGGGCATCCAGATAGGGCTTGTGCTGGAAGGCGTTGACGTCGATGCTGCCATCGTTCAGCGCCACGTTCGGGGTGACGTAGTCGGAGAAGTTGACCACCTCGACGGTCAGGCCGTATTTCTCCTTGGCCACTTTGGCGGCCACTTCAACCAGTTCGGTCTCGGGGCCGGCGATGGCGCCTACTTTCAGGGTCTTGTTCTCTTCTTTTTGACCGCAACCGGCCAGTACCAGAGTGGCCAGCAGGGCTGCCGCAACGGATTTGATGCCAAATTTCATAAAACCTCCTGTCAGAAATCGACGATTAACGATGATCACATTTGTTGACCAGGCGCTCACCCGCGCTCTGGATGAGTTGAACCAGTACGACCAGAATAACCACGGTTACCAGCATGACGGTCGGGTCGAAGCGCTGATAGCCGTAACGAATACCCACATCGCCCAGACCACCGCCCCCGATGGCACCGGCCATGGCGGAGTAGTTCACCAGCGTGACGAGGGTGATGGTGACGCTGTTGAGGATGCCGGGCAGGGCCTCTGGCAGCAGCACCTTGGTGATGATTTGCAGGGGCTTGGCGCCCATGGCCTTGGCCGCTTCCAGCAGGCCGTCCGGCACCTCCATCAGGGCCCCTTCCACCAGACGGGCGATGAAGGGAATGCAACCGACGGTCAGCGGCACGATGGCGGCGATGGTGCCGATGCTGGTGCCGACGATCAGCCGGGTCAGCGGGATGATGGCGACCAGCAGGATGATGAAGGGCACCGAGCGACCCACGTTGACCACCATGCCCAGGGTGCGGTTGAGCAGCGGGTTGGCCAGGATCTGGCCGGCCTTGGTCACGTGCAGCGCCACACCGAGCGGCAGACCGAGCAGACAGCCGAACAGGGCGGAGGCAAACACCATGATGAGGGTGTCGCCCAGGGCCGTGAACAGCAGATTAATCATGGCTTCGGACATAACCCATTACCTCCAGCTGAATATGGTTGTCGATGAGGAACTGCTGGGTCGCCTCGCACTGGGCTTCATCCCCGAACAGTTCTGCCAGCAGGAAACCGAATTTGACGCCCCCGGCGTACTCGATATCGGCGCTCAGAATGCTGATGTCGATGTTGAAGCGACGGCTCGCCTCGGATATGAGCGGCGTGTCGACCGTGCTGCCGGTAAAGCCGAGCTTCACCAGCGGATAGCTGCCGGGTACCCGCTCCGCACTCATCCGATCCTGATACTCCTGAGGCACTTCCAGGTGGATGGTGGAGTGGATGAAATCCCGCGCCAGCTGGGTCTTGGCATTGCTGAAGAACCAGGCCACTTCGCCCTGTTCGATCAGGCGGCCGTCGCTGATGATGGCCACTTCGTCACAGATCCCCTTCACCACGTCCATCTCGTGGGTGATGAGCAGGATGGTGAGCCCCAGCTTGACGTTGATCTCCTTGAGCAGGGTCAGGATCGAGCGGGTGGTCTGCGGGTCGAGGGCCGAGGTGGCCTCGTCGCACAACAGTACCTTGGGGGCCGGCGCCAGCGCCCGGGCGATGGCGACCCGCTGTTTCTGGCCACCGGAGAGCTCGGACGGATAGGCGTGGGCACGGGCTTCCAGCCCGACCAGTGCCAGCAGCTCTTCGACCCGTTGCTGGATCCTCTCTTTGCTCCAGCCCGCCAGCTCCAGCGGGAAGGCGATGTTGGCGGACACGGTACGGGAGGCGAGCAGGTTGAAATGCTGGAAAATCATTCCGATCTGGCGGCGTGCCTGGGTCAGGTCGCGCTCGCTCAGGGCGACCAGATCCTGGCCGTCGACGATGACTTGACCTTCCGTCGGGCGCTCCAGCAGGTTGACGCAGCGGATGAGGGTGCTCTTGCCGGCACCGGAGGCGCCGATCACCCCGAAAATTTTGCCTTGCGGCACATGCAGGCTCACGTCACGCAGGGCGTGCACGGCATCACTGCCTTTACCGTAGACTTTGTTGAGACCGATCAACTTAATCATGGATTCTTCCGTGCTAACAGCCTTAAAGCACAGGGCGCTACAGGCGGGTGAATTGGGCAGAGGTTTCACTGGGTTGCTCTGCCATCATGGAGGATGATGCTAAGATGTCTGGATGGCCGTGTCAACGCGCGTTTATACATCTAGACGTCTAAAAAAGTGCTAAGGATTCCCGCCTGCCGACTAACGCCGACGGTGATCTCGCTCACATCAATATTGTATTTGGTGGTATGGCATGATTGCCGAATATCACATGGTAAATATCCGCTTACAACCTCCTTTATTAGCCGCCAGCCGGATTCACCTGCTCATCCTTTTATTGCCTCCGGGTTGGCACAAATCATTCCACTTTGTATCGATCGCTGCTTTCTTGGCCACTGGCTTGATGCAGCACAACAAGGGCCGCGCTTTGGCTTGGATTGCAATTGCCTGTTTTTTATACTTGAAGGGCACGATATACAGGAGGGCAACCTGATGCGATTTCAACAAATCAAAGACTTGCTGCTCTATCTGGAGCAGGTGCATCACCAGCTTGGGCTCTGTTACGGGCGTCTCATGGCACAGGTGGATGGCGAGCGCAGCCGGCTGCTGCTGGCCTATCTGCAGCAGCGCGAGGAGGCGGCAAAGAGCCAGCTGGATGACTACCTGAGTGAACTTGGCGAAGGGGTGAAGGAGACCTGGCTGGAGCGAGGCTTCAGCGAGGATCTGCTGCCCGGGATCCGGCGCCTGAGCCTGCCCGCCACGGCCCAGACCCAGGACATAGTGCAGCTGGTGTGCCGTCAGGAGGAGAAGCTCATCGGCGAGCTCAGCCATCTGGCCAGGGAGTGTCCGACCGAGGAGACGGTACGGCTGCTCGGCGGCCTGGCCGAGCAGGAGCAGACCCGCCTGACCCGCTTGGTGCACGGCGCCCATCGGCTCGACGACTTATAGGAAATAGCCGGCCGGGCGACATGTCCCCGGGCGATAAGTAGGGTGAAAAATGGGCGCTGAAAACAGCAGAGACCCGGCAATGCCGGGCCTCTGCTGTTTGTTCACGACGGCATCATGCCGATTGGCGGGCGGCGGTGAGCTCGGCGGCGTGCAGGGCTGCGCCTATGATGCCGGCCTGATTAAGGTTGGCGGCCGCCACCAGCGGGGCCCGGGTCTCAATCTTGTCGATGAACTTGTCGAGCTTGGCGGCGCTGCCGCCGCCCAGGATGAAGAGGTCGGGGGAGAACAGAAACTCGAGGCGAGCCAGGTACTTGTTGAAGCGCTTGCCCCAGCGGCCCCAGGAGAGATCCTCGCGCTTGCGCACCGCATCCGAGCAGTAGTGCTCGGCCACCATCCCTTCCAGCATCAGATGACCCAGCTCGGTGTTGGGCAGCAGCTGACCGTTGACGAATATGGCGGTGCCGATGCCGGTGCCGACCGTGATGAGTATGATGACCCCCTTGCTGCGATCCTTGCCGGTCCCGAAGCGCATCTCGGCCAGGCCGGCCGCATCGGCGTCGTTCAGCACGTGGCAGGGTTGGCCGGTCACGTCGGCGAACAGGTGGGCGACGTCGGTTTCAATCCAGCTCTTGTCGATGTTGGCCGCACTCTTGGCGATGCCGTTGTGGATGGTGGCGGGAAAGCCGCAGCCCACCGGGCCCTTCCAGTCGAAGTGTTCCACCAGTGCCTTGAGGGTATGAGCCACGGCGGCCGGGGTGGCCGGCTGCGGCGTCACCAGTCGGTGACGTTCGCCAATCAGCTCGCCCGTTGCGGTGTCGACCAGGCATCCCTTGATCCCCGAGCCACCGATATCCACTCCCAACATCTGCATCAGCTTGTTCCTTTTATAGTGCCGACGATCGACCGTCGGCAGAGCATGAAAAAATGGCTTCGATCCGGCAAGGGGCAGATCGTCTATGCGTGATCCGGCAGACCTTTTTCGATGCAGCGGATCAGCAAGCGCGTCTTTTTGTTGTCATCCTGCTGGCGTTTGGCCAGGGTGGCCAGCGCCCATTCGATATGTTCGGCCACCATGGGCTCGGCTGCTGCCAGCGCCTGCTGCAGGGCCGTCATGACCTGCGGGCTGACCGGGCCGTTGCCAAGGGCCACCGCCAGGTTGCGGCGCCAGCGCTGATAGCCGATGCGGCGGATGGGGCTGCCTTCGGTGTGCTTGAGAAACTCGCTCTCGCTCCAGCCCCACAAGGTCAACAGCGGCGGGCGATGCAGATTGGGGCGCGGGCTGAAGTCGGGCTCCGGGCTGGCGTTGGCATAGCGGTTCCAGGGGCAGATGAGCTGGCAGTCGTCACAGCCATAGATGCGGTTGCCCATCAGCGGCCTGAACTCTTCGGGGATGGGCCCGTCGTTCTCGATGGTGAGATAGGAGATGCAGCGACGGCCGTCCACCACGTAGGGGGCGATGATGGCGCCGGTGGGGCAGATGTTGATGCAGGCCATGCACTTGCCGCACTGCTCTTTCTCCACCGGGGCATCCAGTGGCAGCGGCAGGCTGAGCAGCAGCTCCCCCAGAAAGAAGAAGGAGCCCGCCGACTCGTTGAGCAGCAGCGAGTGCTTGCCCACCCAGCCGAGGCCCGCCTTGGCTGCCAGCGGCCGCTCCAGAATGGGGGCCGAGTCGACGAAGGGGCGCCAGCCCAGCGCCTCGCAGCGCTGCTCGATGCGCTCTCCCAGCTGCTTGAGCCGGTTGCGCAGCAGCTTGTGGTAGTCGCGCCCGAGGGCGTAGCGGCTGATGTAGCCGAGGGTGGGATCGCGCAGGGTGGCGGCAAAGCCCGCCTCGAACGGCAGATAGTTCATCCGCACCGACAGCACCCGCAAGGTGCCCGGCAGCAGCTCGTGGGGGCGGGCCCGCATCATGCCGTGGCGCGCCATGTAATCCATGCTGCCGTGATGGCCCGCATCGAGCCAGGCCTGCAGCCTGGGCTCCTCGAGGGTGAGATCCGTGTCGGTGATACCGGCCTGGTCGAATCCTAGCTCGCTCGCCCAGAGCTTGATATCTTGGGCCAGTTGATGGAGTTCGGTGGTGGTCATGGGGCCGTCTGCCTGCCCGGGTGCTGACCGGGATGGAGGTGTACTGTCATGCTGTATCGCATCTCTGGGGTCTTGTTGCCAAGGTTGACCGACGGGCATGGCGGTTGCCGTCATACTGCATCATGTGCCCGGTGCCGGCTGGCCCGGATGAATGGATGAGAGTCAGGAGCCGTCATGGTACAGATCATCGGGGATGCTATCAGCGGGAAAGAGGTGCGCAGTTTACCACAATCACTGTGGCGGGCTGAACAGATCCGTGCCCTGGAGCGGGAGTGGGCCGAGCGCGAGGGGCTGGCACTCTACACCCTGATGGAGCGGGCCGGGGCGGCACTGCGCACTTACGCCACCCACCACTGGCCGCACAGCCGATGCTGGTGGATCTTCACCGGCCCTGGCAACAACGGTGGCGACGGCTATGTATTGGCCCGCCTTGCAAGGCAGTTGGGGCTGGAGCCTCAGGTGATCGCGCTGAGGGATCCCGCCGAGCTGACGGGAGACGCCAGGCGGGCCGCAGACGAGTGGCTGGCGACGGGGGGCGCAGTGGTGTCGGCCGAAGCGGGCGAGCTCGACCGGCTGCCGGCGCCGGACCTGGTGGTCGACGCACTGCTCGGCACCGGTGTCCATACCCGACTGTCACCGCTTATGACAAAGATCGTCGCAACAATCAATGGCTTGCAGGTGCCTGTGCTATCGGTGGATCTCCCCTCCGGCCTCAATGCCGACACCGGCTGCGCCATGGGGGCCGTGGTGCGCGCCAGCCGCACCCTCACCTTCATCGGCATCAAGCAGGGCATGCTCACCGCTGACGGAGTGGACTGCGTCGGTCACCTCGACTGTGACCCCCTCGGCGTCAGTGTCCCGCCCGGGTGGCAGTCGGCCGCCGAGCGCATCGATTATCCCTCCCTGCACACCCGGCTGGCGCCGCGCCAGCGCTCGTCCCACAAGGGCTCCCACGGCAAGGTGCTGCTGGTGGGGGGCAATGCGGGGATGCAGGGGGCCATCGTGCTGGCCGCTCGTGCCTGCCTGCGGGCTGGTGCCGGCCTGGTGCGGGTGTGCCAGCATCCTGACCATCTGCCCGCCAGCCTTTACCAGGCCGAATTGATGGGCAGTCAGGGCGGGGACGAGGAGCGCTGGGCCTCGGTGCGGGTGGTGGGACCTGGTCTGGGTCGGGATGAGTGGGGTCGGCGTCATTTTGAGTCATTTGTTAACGAGCAGGTGCCGCTGGTATTGGATGCCGATGGATTGAATTGGCTGGCGCAATGTCCCCGTCATCAGGATAATTGGGTGCTCACGCCCCATCCGGGCGAGGCAGCCCGCCTGCTGGGCTGCACCATTGCCGAGATTGCCGCGGATCGTTTTGCCGCGGTGCAGCGTCTGCAGCAGCGTTTCGGCGGTGTGGTGCTGCTCAAGGGGGCGGGGACGCTGATCCACGACGGCAAGGGGATGGCGCTCTGCGACGAGGGCAATCCCGGCATGGCCAGTGGCGGCATGGGCGACCTGTTATCTGGTATAATCGCCGCCCTTTTGGCCCAGGGCTGGTCTGCCGCCGAGGCAACCCGACTGGGCGCCGTGATCCACGGGGAAGCGGCCGATCTGGCCGCTGCAGACGGAGAGCGGGGCATGCTGGCATCGGACCTGCTGCCCTTTATCCGTCGACTGGTAAATCCCGACACCATAACAAGCTAAAGAAGAACATGGCAAAACAGTTGATGATGACACTGCCGGACGAGGCAGCAACGGTGGCACTGGGTGGCCGACTGGCCCACGCCTGCCAGCAGGCAACCACGGTGTTCTTGCACGGCTCTCTCGGGGCCGGCAAAACCACCCTGACCCGGGGCTGGGTACAGGGGTTGGGGCATGAGGGCAAGGTCAAGAGCCCGACCTATACCCTGGTCGAGCCCTATGAGCTGGCCGACTGGCAGCTCTACCACTTCGATCTCTATCGATTGGCCGACCCGGAGGAGCTGGAGTTCATGGGGATCCGTGACTACTTCGGCGCCAATACCCTCTGTCTGGTGGAGTGGCCGGAGAAGGGCGATGGCTGGCTGCCTGCCCCCGATCTCGACATTACCCTGAGTTATGCAAACGAGCAGCGTGAGGTCCTGATAGAGGCCCGCACCGCTATTGGCGAAGCCATTCTGGAACGGTTGTCATCTACGTGCGCTTGATCCTTGTTATTGCCCTCTCCCTGCTGGCCTTACCCTCCTGGGCGAATCAGCTCAAGAGCGTGCGGGTGTGGCCGTCGCCGGACAACACCCGGGTGGTGCTCGACATGAGCAGCGCCCCCAATTACAACTACTTCACCCTGACCGGCCCCGACCGGCTGGTGATCGACCTGAAAGGGGCGAGCAACGTCACCAATCTGGCCCGCATCGAGAACAAGAGCGAGCTGGTGCGCAAGATCCGCGAGAGCTCGCCGCTGGAGAAGGGCGGTCTGCGGCTGGTGCTGGATCTCAGCTCCACCATCAAGCCGGTGGTGTTCCCGCTGGCACCGGCGGGGCCCTACGGCCACCGTCTGGTGATCGACCTGCCGTACGAAGAGAAGGCCTCCGCCACGGTGCAAGCCACGCCGGTGGGTGGCAAGGGCAAGGGAGTGGTGATTGCCATTGACCCGGGCCACGGCGGCGAAGACCCGGGCTCCATCGGCCCGCGTCGCACCTACGAGAAGCGGGTGACCCTGGCGGTCTCCCAGAAGCTGGCCGCCCTCATCGACCGCGAGCCCGGCATGCGTGCCGTGCTGACCCGGCGCGGCGACTATTTCGTCGATCTAAACAAGCGCTCCGAGATTGCCCGCAAGGCCAAGGCCGACCTGCTGGTGTCGGTGCACGCCGACAGCTTCCACAACTCGACCCCGCGCGGTGCCTCCGTCTGGGTACTGTCGACCAACCGCGCCAACCGCGAGATGGGCAGCTGGCTGGAGAAACAGGAGAAGCAGGGCGAGCTGCTGGGGGGCGTCGGCAAGGTGTTGGCCGAATCGGACCCGAACCCCTATCTGGCGCAGACCTTCCTCGACCTCTCCATGGACAAGTCCCGTGCCGAGGGTTATGACGTCAGCCGCCAGATCCTGCGCTCGCTGGGCCGGGTTGCCAGGTTGCACAAGAAGGCACCGGAGCACGCCAGTCTGGCGGTGCTGAAGGCGCCGGATATCCCCTCCGTGCTGGTGGAGACGGGCTTTATCTCCAACCACGCCGAAGAGCAGCTGCTGGCCACCGCCAGCTATCAGGATCAGCTGGCCCGCGCCATCTTCGAAGGCATCCGCAACTACTACCGTGCCCATCCGACCAAGGGGGCCATGCTCACCGGCAAGGGGCAGGGCAGCAACAAGCAGGCGGCGGTCAGCCGACCCGCCCCCGCCAGCAAGCCGGTCGCCGTCAGCAAGCCGGCGGCGCAACCGGTGCAGCAGGTGGTGACCAACCGGATGCCGGCCACCGAGCCGAATCGTAGCAGTGATGGCGGGGCACCGGTCAGCAGCGTCGGCGGATCCTCGTCCGGCGCCGGGGTGATCAAGCCCTACGTGGTGGCGGCCAAAGAGCCCAGTGCCCCGGTCGCCAGCGTGCAGAGCAACGACAAGGCCAACATGCTCCGTCATGTGGTCACCCGCGGTCAAAGCCTCTCCCGGCTCGCCGAGAAATACGGGGTCAGCCAGGCGCGGTTGGTGGAGATCAACAAGCTCAAGTCGCGGGACATCCAGATAGGGCAGGTGCTCTATATTCCGCAAAAATAGCGCAGGATGAGCCGCAGGACCCGTCCCTGCCACTGACAGGGACGGGTCCGGTGAGCCGTCATCGAATCCCGCCGATTACCCGCGCCTTTAATCATCAGGAGTCAGTGATGTCGATCCGTATCTTGTCCCCTGTTCTGGCCAGCCAGACGAGCGTGGGCTGTGGTACGGCGGCGTGGCTCTCATCCGGGGCGATTGCCACAGCCACCCCGTTCAACCAGCAGGAGTAAGCGATGCCAATCCGTATATTGCCGCCGATTCTGGCCAACCAGATTGCTGCCGGTGAGGTGGTGGAGCGGCCCTCCTCCGTGGTCAAGGAGCTGGTGGAAAACAGCCTGGATGCGGGCGCCGACCGGGTCGAGATCGACATCGACAAGGGCGGTGCCAAGCTCATTCGCATTCGCGACAACGGCGGTGGTGTCGCCAAGGATGAGCTGGTGCTGGCACTGTCGCGCCACGCCACCTCCAAGGTGGCGACCCTCGACGATCTGGAAGGGATCAACAGCCTGGGCTTTCGCGGCGAGGCGCTCGCCTCCATCAGCTCGGTCTCCCGGCTCACCTTCACCTCCCGCACGGCGGAGCAGAGCGAGGCTTGGCAGGCGCAGGCCGAAGGACGCGAGATGAGCGTCACCGTCAAACCGGCGGCCCACCCGGTGGGCACCACGGTGGAGGTGGTGGATCTCTTCTTCAACACTCCGGCACGGCGCAAGTTCATGCGCAGCGAAAAGACCGAGTTCGCCCACATCGATGAGCTGGTACGCCGCATCGCGCTCTCCCGCTTCGACGTCACCCTGATCCTGCGTCACAACGGCAAGGTGGTGCGCCAGTACAAGGCCGCCAATACGGTGGCGGAGCAGGAGCGCCGGCTCGCCGCGGTGTGCGGCTCTCCCTTCATGCACCACGCGCTGGCGGTGGAGAGCGAGCACAGCGACGTGCGGCTGTGGGGCTGGCTGGCGACCCCGGAGGGCGCCAGGCCGCAGAACGATCTGCAATACACCTATGTCAATGGCCGCATGATGCGCGATAAGCTCATCAACCACGCCATCCGCCAGGCCTATGACGAGCTGCTGCCGGCCGACCGGTTCGCGGCCTACGTGCTCTACATCGAGCTGGATCCGCGCCAGGTGGATGTCAACGTCCATCCGGCCAAGCACGAGGTGCGCTTTCATCAGGCGCGCCTCATTCACGACTTCATCTTCCAGGCGCTGTTTACTGCCCTGCGCCAGCAAGGAGCAGCCAGCGACGAGCCCCTGGCCGAGACCCTGGTCGAGCTGCCGGTCAGTGCCCCCATCGAGTACCCGGGCCAGGCCCCCAGAGCCGAGTGGTATGGCGCCGAGCACAACTACCGGGCCCCGGCCCGGGAAGTGCGGGAAGGGAGTGGTGCAGGGAGAGCGGGCAACTACCAGCCGCCCGAGCCCCCCAGCCGGGAGGCGATGCGCGGCATGGGATCGCTGCTCACTACCCTGCCGGCAGTGCAGGCAGAGGCTGAAACCGCACCTGTTGCCGTTGCCGTGCTCGCCAAAGCGGGGACGTGGCGGGCATTGACCCTGGTGGAACAGGCCTATCTGTTGCTGGAGCGGGACAACCGGCTGGCTCTGCTGTCGCTGGTGCGGGCCGAGCGCTTGCTGCTGCGCCACTGGCTGCTGGAGACCTGGGGTCAGGGGCTGGCGGCTCAGCCACTGCTGTTACCGGTCTCCTTCAAGTTGCCGAAAAACCTGGTCGCGCTGGTCGAGCAGCAGGATCGTTTGCTCAAACGGATGGGGCTGGAGTTGAAAAGCGGCGGGCGCGACACCATGATCCTGACTCGGGTGCCGGCGTTGCTGCGCCAGACCGATCTGGTGCGCTTATTACCCGAATTGCTGCAACTGATCGAGAGCGGATCTGACAGTGATGCCGGCCAGCAGGCTGAAGTACTATGCCAATGGCTGGTGGAGCAGGGGATAAGTCGCGAAAAAGTATACGATTTTGCCACGGCCAACCGTCTGCTGACGGAACTTGTAGCCGATTTCAGTGACCAACTGGCAGACGTTCGCATGGTGCGCCCGCTGGCGCTGGCGAGCGTGCTGGCCGAGTTCGCCGATGGCCATTGAGGGGAATGCCCCTCTTGAACCCATAAACCAGTTTTTTTGCAGGTGCGCCGCACGGGCGGCAACCATGCAAGGGGAGTTTTTCACGTGGCTGACTTGCCGACTGCAATTTTTCTGATGGGGCCGACGGCCTCCGGCAAGACGGATCTCGCCATCGAACTGTGCCAGGCGCTGCCCTGCGACATCATCAGCGTAGATTCCGCGCTCATCTATCGCGGCATGGATATCGGCACCGCCAAGCCGACCGCCGATGAACTGGCACGAGCCCCGCACCGGCTGATCGATATCCTGGACCCCGCCGTGAGCTATTCGGCGGCCGATTTTTGCAAGGATGCGCTGCGGGAGATGAAAGAGATTGCCGAGCACGGCCGCATTCCGCTGCTGGTGGGCGGCACCATGCTCTATTTCAAGGCGCTGCTGGAGGGGCTTTCTCCGCTGCCTTCCGCCGACCCCGCCATTCGGGCCGGCATCGAGGAGGAGGCCGCTCGCCTTGGCTGGCAGGCTCTGCACGATGAACTGGTGCGCATCGACCCGGTGGCCGGTGCCCGCATCCATCCCAATGACCCGCAGCGGCTCAGCCGGGCGCTCGAGGTCTACCGCATCAGCGGCAAGACGCTCACCGAGCTGACTCAGGCGCAGGGGGAGGGGTTGCCCTATCGGGTGCTGCAGTTTGCCATCGCACCGAGCGATCGCGCCGTGCTGCACCAGCGCATCGAGCTGCGCTTTGACAAGATGCTGCAGGGAGGCTTTGAACAGGAAGTCAGGGCGCTCTATCAACGGGGCGATCTCACCCCGGATCTTCCCTCCATCCGCTGCGTGGGATACCGCCAAATGTGGGACTACCTGGCGGGGGAAGTGGAGTATGATGAGATGCGCTATCGCGGAATTGTTGCCACCCGCCAGTTGGCCAAGCGTCAAATGACCTGGTTGCGCGGTTGGTCTGATGTGACCTGGTTGGAATCTGGTGAGTCTGGCAATCTGGCAAGGGTCGTCGCCCGTGCCGGAGTGGCTTGACACTCCTGTATAATCAGGTTGTTATATTGATATCCGGTGTTTAAAAACAACAAACTATAAGGAAAAGAAGATGGCTAAGGGGCAATCTCTCCAAGACCCGTTTTTGAATGCGCTGCGCCGTGAGCGGATTCCTGTTTCTATCTATTTGGTGAACGGCATCAAACTGCAGGGTCAGATCGAATCGTTTGACCAGTTTGTCATTTTGCTGAAGAACACCGTGAGCCAGATGGTCTACAAGCACGCCATCTCTACCGTGGTGCCGGCCCGTGCCGTCAACCACCACCAGCATGCGCCGGGCGCGGCTGGCGAAGAGCAGGGTGAAGCCGAGGCGTGATATCCCGGGACGAGGCGACTCGTCAACCCAGATTCATCATGATTCCTGTCAAGGAGCAAGCGCTTGTTTGACCGTTATGAAGCCGGCGAACAGGCCGTTCTGGTACATGTCAACTTCAGTGATGAGGGTGAGCGGGAGGATCTGGAAGAGCTCAAGATGCTGGTGAGCTCGGCCGGGGTCAATGCGCTGGGGGTGATCACCACCAGCCGCAGTGCGCCCAGCGCCAAATTTTTTGTCGGCAGCGGCAAGGCTGAAGAGATAGCGTCCCAGGTCCAGATGCTGGATGCCGACGTCGTCATCTTCAACCATGCCCTGACCCCTGCCCAGGAGCGCAACCTGGAGCGTCTGTTCCAGTGCCGGGTAGTGGACAGGACCGGCCTGATCCTCGATATCTTTGCCCAGCGCGCCCGTACCCACGAAGGCAAGTTGCAGGTCGAACTGGCCCAGTTACGCCATCTTTCTACTCGCCTGGTGCGAGGCTGGACCCACCTTGAACGTCAGAAGGGCGGGATCGGCCTGCGCGGCCCGGGTGAAACTCAGCTGGAAACCGACCGTCGCCTGTTGCGTGAGCGTATCAAGGCGATTTTGCGTCGGCTCGACAAGGTGGCCAAGCAGCGGGAGCAGGGGCGTCGTGCCCGCAACCGCAACGAGGTACCGACCGTTTCTCTGGTGGGTTACACCAACGCCGGAAAGTCCACTTTGTTCAACCAACTTACAGCTGCCAGCGTGTATGCTGCCGACCAATTGTTCGCAACCCTGGATCCGACCCTGCGCAAATTGGTGATCCAGGATGTGGGTGATGTGATTCTGGCGGATACAGTTGGATTTATTCGACACTTGCCCCATGATCTGGTCGCGGCCTTCAAGGCGACGCTGCAGGAGACCCGCGAAGCGGACCTGCTGCTGCACGTGGTGGACTGTGCCGATGAGCAGATGCAGGAAAATATCGAGTCGGTGCAGCAGGTGCTGGCCGAGATCGAAGCCGATGACCGACCCCAGCTGATGATCTGCAACAAGATCGACAAGCTGGGTGAACATCCGGTCGGGCTTGAGCGTGACGAAGAGGGGCGCCCGGTGCGGGTCTGGCTGTCAGCCCAGACCGGGGAAGGGTGTGCAGACCTGTTTACGGCCCTGACTGAATTGCTGGCCGGATCCATGGTGCACCACACCCTGCAGTTGCCGCCTTCGGCCGCCAGATTGCGCAGTGCGCTCTATCGCCTCAAGGGCATCGAGCAGGAAGGTTTCAGCGAGGAGGGGGATTTTGTGTTGGAAGTCCGCCTGCAACTGGCTGACTGGAACCGCCTCATGAAACAAGAAGGTGAGAGTTTACAACGCTTTATCAGGCATTGATTCGTCGATGAGATGAATGTTTGCTGGCTTCATCAACGGTTGATGGCCCGATAGAGATGATATCCATCCGCATGTATTAATGGAGACGCTGATGGCTTGGAATGAGCCTGGTAACAACGGCAAAGACCGTGACCCCTGGGGGAACAACGGCAAGAATCAGGGACCCCCTGATTTGGACGAGATGCTGCGCAAGGTGAGCCGCCGTTTTGGTGGTCTGCTCGGTGGCGGCAAGTCTGGTGGTGGCGATGTAGGCAAGTTTGGCCTCTCCATCGCCCTGGTAGTGGCGGTAGTGGTGTGGGTCGTCAGCGGCTTCTATACCATTCGTGAAGCCGAGCGGGGCGTGGTGCTGCGCTTTGGCGAATACTCCCACAACGTGGATCCCGGCCTGCGCTGGAAGCCGACCTTCATCGACCGGGTGATCCCGGTGGACGTGGAATCGGTCCGCTCCCTGCCGGCTTCCGGCTTCATGCTGACCCAGGACGAGAACGTGGTGCGGGTCGAGATGGACGTGCAGTATCGCGTGGTCGACCCGGAGCAGTATCTGTTCAGCGTGACCAATGCCGATGAGAGTCTGAGCCAGGCCACCGACAGCGCCCTGCGTTACGTGGTGGGCCACACCCGGATGGACGACGTGCTGACCACCGGTCGTGAGAAGGTGCGCCAGGAGACCTGGCAGGTGATCGACAGCATCATCGAGCCGTATCACATGGGTCTGCAGATCGTCGACGTCAACTTCCTGCCGGCACGTCCGCCGGAAGAGGTGAAAGACGCCTTCGATGACGCCATCTCCGCCCAGGAAGATGAACAGCGCTTCATTCGTGAAGCCGAAGCCTATGCCCGTGAAGTGGAGCCGAAGGCCCGTGGCCAGGTCAAGCGTCTGGAGCAGGAGGCCGAAGCCTACAAGTCCCAGATCGTGCTGAAGGCCAAGGGTGAAGTCGCTCGCTTCAACGAGTTGCTGCCCCAGTATCAGGCTGCGCCCGAGCTGACCCGTGATCGTATCTACCTGGAGACCATGGAAGAGTTGTATCAGCAGGCCAACAAGGTGGTGGTCGACATGCCGGCTGGCAACAACAGCATGATCTATCTGCCGCTCGACAAGCTTTCCGGCAAGGCGACCGCAGTGCAACCGGCTCGTCCGGCAGGTGCGCCGGTGGTGGAACAGACCCCGCCGTCCAACGAAGGGGCCAACTCCACTCCGACTCCGCTGCGTAGCGGCGACCGTTTCAGCTCAGGGAGAAACTAATAGATGAAAAAGATAGCTATTGGTGTCATCGCTGTGGCCGCCATGGTCTGCTTCTCGTCGGTCTTCATCGTCGATGAAGGCCAGAAGGGCATCGTGGTGCAGTTCGGCAAGGTGAAGCGGGTCGACTCCGGTGAGCCGCGCCTGTATGAGCCGGGCCTGCACTTCAAAGTGCCGCTCATCGACCAGGTACGCAAGATGGATGCTCGCATCCAGACCCTGGAAGGCCAGGCGGATCGTTTCGTTACGTCCGAGAAGAAAGACCTCATCATCGACTCCTACGTGAAGTGGAAGATCGAGGACTTCTCCAAGTACTACCTGGCGACCGGTGGTGGCAACAAGATCCAGGCCGAAGACCTGCTCAAGCGCAAGATCAACAACGGTCTGCGTTCCGAGATCGGTAACCGCACCATCAAGGACATCGTCTCCGGTGAGCGCAGTACCGTGATGGAAGATGCCCTGATGAAGATGGCGCGCTCCTCCGAGCTCGGCATCAAGGTGGTGGATGTGCGCATCAAGCAGATCAACCTGCCGGTGGAAGTCTCCAGCTCCATCTATCAGCGGATGCGTGCCGAGCGGACTGCGGTAGCCCGTGAGCATCGCTCCCAGGGCCGCGAGCAGGCCGAGATCCTGCGCGCCGACATCGACCGCAAGGTGACCGTGATGATTGCCGACGCCGAGAGTAACGCCCGTCAGCTGCGTGGTGAAGGGGATGCCGAGGCCGCCAAGATCTATGCCGACAGCTACAAGAAAGACCCCGAGTTTTTCAGCTTCGTGCGCAGCATGGAGGCCTATCGCAAGAGCTTCGCCGGTGGCAATGACCTGATGGTCCTCAAGCCGGACAGCGAGTTCTTCCGCTACCTCAAGTCGCCGCACGGCAGCAAGCAGTAAGCGAGTTGCAATGATACCCAAGGGCCTGATAATTCAGGCCCTTTTGTTTGGCGGTCAGGGGTTTGCCGGTGCTCCGGCAGCTTGTGGACATAGTTGTTGAGAGGAGAGGTGATGCTGACATCCATCTTGATGGGGCTGGGCTTGCTGTTGCTGTTCGAGGGGCTGGGACCGCTGCTGATGCCGCGCGCCTGGCAACAGATGCTGCGGCTGCTGAGCGAGCAGCCCACCGAGCAGCTGCGCCGCATCGGCGGCTGTCTGGTGGTGGCCGGGACCGTGATTCTGTGGGCGCTGGCGCGTTAGAGAATGGCACTGAGTGAGCCAGACTGTGTTTGCCGGACAATAAAAAAGAGGCCAAAGGGCCTCTTTTTTATTTCCGGCTGAGCATCAGGCGCTGCGCTGCACCGCCATGTGGGCCAGTGTTGCCAATGCCTGTTTGTGCTGGGAGTCTGGCAGGATGGCGAGGGCCGCGATGGCCTTGTCGGCCTCTTCTCGGGCCCGCATGCGGGAGTATTCCAGCGCGCCGGTACGATCGAGGATGGCCAGGATTTGGTCGAGGTGCTCCATGCCGTTGCGGTGCTCGATGGCATCGCGCACCAGCTGGCGCTCTTCCGGGCTACCTACTTCCATGGCTCGCAGTAGCGGCAGGGTCGGCTTGCCTTCGGCCAGATCGTCGCCGACGTTCTTGCCCATCTCGTCGCTCTGGGAGCAGTAGTCCATCACATCGTCGATGATCTGGAAGGCGGTGCCCAGATACTTGCCGTAGTCGGTCATGGCCTGCTCGACGGGCTCGGGCTGATGGGTCAGTACGGCGGCGAGGCGGGTGGCCGCCTCGAACAGCTTGGCGGTCTTGCAGTAGATGACCGTCATGTAGCTCTCTTCGGTGGTATCCGGATCGTTGCAGTTCATCAGCTGCAACACTTCCCCTTCGGCGATGGTGTTGGTGGCATCGGAGAGGATCTCCATCACCCGCAGGTTGGAGAGCTCGCTCATCATCTGGAAGGAGCGGCTGTAGAGATAGTCACCGACCAGCACGCTGGCGGCATTGCCAAACAGGGCGTTGGCGGTTTCCCGGCCGCGGCGCAGGTCGGATTCGTCGACCACGTCGTCGTGCAGCAGGGTGGAGGTATGAATGAATTCGATGATGGCAGCCAGTTTCAGGTGATCTTCACCTTCGTATCCCAGTGCGCGGGCGGCCATGACGGTCAGCATGGGGCGCATCCGTTTTCCGCCTGCACTGACAATATAGAAACCCAGCTGGTTGATCAGGCTGACATCGGACTGGAGTCTCGCCAGGATCAGTTCATTGACCGCCGTCATGTCGGCGGCACAGAGCGCACGGATAGTCTGTTGGTCCATAAGTCTCGTAACGTGACGGCAGTGATGACTGCGATTTTAGCAATGGCGGGGATTCTACACGATTTCACAATGGGTTACAGTTAAGCGTTTGTTCACGGCGGCAGATATGCGCACAAAATAAACTTTTTGCTAAATTGGCCTTGCCTGAGCAAATCGATTTGCGTAGAATGCCGGCCCATTGTTATAGGTTTTTGCGCGTGTCTGGCCTTGAGCAAAAGACACGCCTTTACGGAGTTAATCAAATGTACGCGGTATTCCAAAGCGGCGGAAAACAACACCGTGTGGCCGAAGGTCAAATCGTTCGTCTGGAAAAGCTGAACGTTGAGACTGGCGCTACCATCGACTTCAACGAAGTGCTGATGGTTGCTGCAGGCGACACTTTTAAAGTAGGTGCTCCTTTCGTTGAAGGTGGCAAGGTTGTAGCTGAAGTTGTGGCTCACGGCCGTGGCGAGAAAGTGACTATCGTCAAGTTCCGTCGTCGTAAGCACCACCGTAAGCAAGCGGGCCACCGTCAGTGGTTCACTGAAGTCAAAATCACTGGCATCAGCGCTTAATTAGAGGAGTACGATAGATGGCACACAAAAAAGCTGGCGGTTCATCCCGCAACGGCCGCGATTCAGAAGCTAAACGCCTGGGCGTGAAGCGTTTCGGCGGCGAAACAGTTCTGGCTGGCAGCATCATCGTTCGTCAGCGTGGCACCAAGTTCCACGCCGGTACCAACGTTGGTCTGGGCAAGGATCACACCCTGTTCGCTACTGCGACTGGTAAAATCCTGTTCGAAGTTAAAGGTCCGCTGAACCGTAAGTACGTTAGCATCGTTGCTGAGTAATTACGGACCGCAAGGATCCGAAGCCCCGCCAACAGGCGGGGCTTTTGTTTTTCTGCAGCAGTTTACGAAAAAACGGCACGCAGCTGACCCTGGCTCTGAAAGGGCATGCTTGGCAAGATGCGTATCGCCCGCAGGGGTCTGTACCACTATAATTGCGTATCGGTTTTTCGAATTAAGGTGACGGTTACCTATGAAGTTTGTTGATGAAGTCCAGATTCGAGTCGATGCCGGTGACGGTGGTAACGGTTGTGTGAGCTTTCGTCGTGAGAAGTACATTCCGAACGGCGGCCCGGACGGCGGTGACGGCGGTGACGGTGGCGACGTGTATCTGGTTGCCGATGAAAACCTGAACACCCTGATCGACTACCGTTTCGAGCGTTTTCACGCCGCCGAACGTGGCGAGAATGGCCAGAGCGCCAACTGTACCGGCCGTCGTGGCAAGGACAGGATCCTGCGCGTACCGGTCGGCACCCGCGCCAGCGATGAAGACACCGGCGAATTGCTGGGTGACCTGACTCACCACGAGCAGAAGCTGCTGGTCGCCAAGGGCGGCTTCCACGGTCTTGGCAACACCCGTTTCAAGAGCTCCGTCAACCGGGCACCGCGCCAGAAGAGCAACGGTACCCCGGGTGAAGTGCGTACCCTGAAGCTGGAACTGTTGCTGCTGGCCGACGTCGGCATGCTGGGTCTGCCCAACGCCGGCAAGTCCACCTTTATCCGCGCCGTCTCCGCGGCCCGTCCGAAAGTGGCCGACTACCCCTTCACCACCCTGGTACCGAACCTGGGCGTGGTGCGTGGTGAGAACTCCCGCTCCTTCGTCATCGCCGACATTCCCGGTCTGATCGAAGGTGCTGCCGAAGGCGCTGGCCTCGGTATCCGCTTCCTCAAGCACCTCGAGCGCTGCCGCGTGCTGATCCATCTGGTGGACATCTGCCCGGTCGATGGTTCTGATCCGGCCGAGAATGCGGTGACCATAGTCCGGGAGCTGGAAAAATACAGCCCTGAGCTGGCGAGCAAGCCGCGCTGGCTGGTGTTCAACAAGATGGACCTGATCCTGGAAGAAGAGGCTCAGGAAGTGATGGATCGCGTCAAGACCGCCCTCAATCATGAAGGCCCTGTCTACGCCATCACCGCCATCAGCAAGGAAGGGACCAAGAAGGTCTGCTACGACATCCTGGATCTGCTGGATACCATGCCCCGTCAGCTGGCGGAAGATGCCAAAGACGCCATCGAGAAGGTGGAGTTCAAGTGGGACGACTACCACAAGAACCAGCTGGCCAAGGCTGAAGCCGATGCGCTGGCCGCCTCCAAGGCGTTTGATGAATCGCTGGACGACGACGAGTGGGACGACGAAGACGATGATGGCGTGGAAGTCATCTACGTGCGTGACTGACCCAGATCCCGTGCGCGGTCGTGATACCGCCACCCGGTGCTGAGAAACCGGAGCCTTCCCAGGCTCCGGTTTTTTTATGGGGATCGACCGGATCACCATATAGATATATTTCTTATGTCACTTATTGCCTGCCAACCGCAACTGATTATACTGCGCACCTGAATGTAACCTTGCTGAAACAATATGCTAACCAATTGCAATGAATTGATATGCGTATCTGCTTGCGTGCATTCTTATGGAAGGTTTGCCTGTATAAATATTTATGCTTGAAATGATCCATTAAAAGCTTGTTTGTGCATTTTATTGGGGTATTCTTGCGCCCGTTTTGCCGGGCGAGAGCATGGATATGCAGGTTTGCCTGGCTAAGGAAAAGTAACATTAAGGCTGTAGACCATGCTGGAAAAGACTCTGCAAGCACCTGCGCTCAATACCCGCCGCAACGTGCTGATGTTCCTGGTCCCGTCACTCATCGGGATCCTGCTGTTCATGACCCCCGTCATCTATGACGGAAACGTCACCATCCCCGTGGCCGTGCTGGCGAAGCTGGTACAGACGGTGTTTGCCGATTATCTGGTGGCCATGGTCAGCGCCATCATCACCACCACCATGCTGATGACGCTGGTAGCCTGGCTGTTCAAGCCGGCGATCCTGGTCAGACGCCCCTTCCTCAACAGCCTGTTCAACGTCTCTCCCTTCTGGGCCTGCGTACGGGTACTGGGCGGCATCTTCGTGCTGCTGACCTTCTTCGAGGCGGGCCCGGCGGCCCTGCGCTCCGATGCGACCGGCGGCCTGGTGCTGCATGATCTGCTGCCGGTGCTGTTCTCCGTCTTCATCTTCGCCGGCCTGCTGCTACCCTTGCTGCTCGATTTCGGTCTGCTGGAGTTTGTCGGCACCATGATGACCCGCATCATGCGCCCGGTGTTCCGTCTGCCCGGTCGCTCTGCGGTGGATTGTTTCGCCTCCTGGCTGGGGGATGGCAGTGTCGGCATCCTGCTGACCAGCAAACAGTACGAAGGCAAGTTCTACACCCAGCGGGAAGCGGCCGTCATCGGCACCACCTTCTCTGCCGTCTCCATTACCTTCTGCCTGGTGGTGATCTCCCAGGTTCGGTTGGAGCACATGTTCGTGCCCTTCTACCTGACCGTCTGTCTGGCCGGGGTGGTGGCCGCCATCGTGGTGCCGCGTTTGCCGCCGCTCTGCTGGAAGAAGGATGTCTACAGCGACGGTACTCCCCTGTGTCGCAAGCAGGAGTCGGTGCCGCACCAGCACAGCGTGCTGAGCTACGGCTATGAGCGGGCCCTGACCAAGGCCGAGGGCATGACCGACATGGGGGCAGTGGCACGGGAAGGGGTGAAGAATGCGCTGGACATGATCTTCGGCGTGCTGCCGGTGGTGATGGCCATCGGCACCTGCGCCCTGATGCTGGCCGAACACACCTCTATCTTCAACTGGCTGGGGGCCCCCTTCGTGCCCTTGCTGGAGCTGCTGCAACTGCCGGAGGCAGAAGCGGCCTCCAAGACCATCATGGTAGGCTTCGCCGACATGTTCATCCCCGCAGTGCTGGCTTCCACCATCGAGAGCGACATCACCCGCTTCGTGATCGCCGCCATGTCGGTCACCCAGCTTATCTACATGTCGGAAGTGGGCGCCCTGCTGCTGGGCAGCAAGATCCCGGTCAAGCTGTGGGAGCTGTTCGTGATCTTCCTGCTGCGTACCCTGATCACCCTGCCGGTCATCGCTGGGGTGGCGCACCTGCTGTTCTGATCCGGCTCGCACCTTGTCACACGGTCAACTTCGGTTGGCCGTTTTTTATGGCCGGCATTAGACCAAAGTGAGTCTTTTATAGGCCTTGTTTTTACATTAATGTAACAGGCTGCAAAAACACGCCAGCCGAGCAGTAGGCACGTCCAACCTATGTGGCCAGGAGTCACCCCATGACCTCACTGCTCAGCTATCGGGCCGGTCCCTGCGATCAGCCGCTGCTTCACCAGACCATAGGCGCCTACCTGCAACAGGTGGCGGAACGTTTCCCCGACCGGCCCGCAGTGGTGGTACGCCACCAGCAGATCCGCTGGAACTACCGTGAATACCTGACCCAGATAGACAGGTTGGCGCTGGGCCTGCTGGCGCTCGGGACCCGGCCGGGGGATCGGGTCGGCATCTGGTCGCCGAACAACATCGAGTGGTGCCTGGTGCAATTTGCCACGGCCCGCATCGGGGCCATCATGGTCTGCATCAACCCCGCCTACCGCAGTTACGAGCTGGCCTTTGCCATCAACAACGTGGGCTGTCGGGCCCTCATCTGTGCCAGTGCGTTCAAGGGCTGCGACTACCTCGCCATGCTGGGGGAGCTGGCCCCCGAGCTGGCGCACTGCTCACCCGGCCGTCTCGTATCATCCCGCCTGCCGAGCCTGGAGATGGTGATCCGGCTCGGGGAGGAGCAAAGCGCCGGCATGCTCAACTTCCCCGCGGTGCTGGCACTGGGCGACCGGCAGGACCCGGCCTGGCTGGCCCGGGTGGCGGCCACCCTCAAACCCGATGACGCCATCAACATCCAGTTCACCTCTGGCACTACTGGCAACCCCAAGGGGGCCACCCTCAGCCACAGCAACATCCTCAACAACGGCCGCCAGGTGGCGCAAGGCATGGCGTTCAGCGAGCAGGACCGGCTCTGCATCCCGGTGCCGCTCTACCACTGTTTCGGCATGGTGCTCGGCAACCTGGCCAGCATCAGCGTGGGGGCCTGCGCCCTGTTTCCGGCCGAAGCCTTCGATCCGGCGGCCACCCTGCGGATGGTGAACGAGGAGCGCTGCACCGCCCTGCACGGGGTGCCGACCATGTTCATCGCCGAGCTGGAGCTGGCGGAGTTTGACCAGTTCGATCTCTCCTCCCTGCGCACTGGCATTATGGCCGGCGCCATCTGCCCCGAGCCCTTGATGCGCAAGGTGCAGACCCTGATGCACATGACTGAGGTGACCATCGCCTACGGCCAGACCGAGTGCAGCCCCATCAATCACATGACCGCCATCGATGCGCCGCTGGACAAGCGGGTCACCACGGTCGGCCGCGCCATCGGCCACACCGAGATCAAGCTGGTCGACCCGAGCGGAGAGATAGTCGCCATCGGCGAGCGGGGCGAGATCTGCTGTCGCAGCAACGGGGTGATGCAGGGGTACTGGCAAGACTCGGTCAAGACGGCGGAGACCATCGACCAGGAGGGGTGGCTGCACTCGGGGGACATCGGCATCATGGATGAAGAGGGCTATGTGCGGATTGTCGGGCGCAGCAAGGAGCTGATCATCCGCGGTGGCGAGAACATCTATCCGCGCGAGATCGAAGAGCGTCTTTACGATCATCCGGCGGTGCAGGATGCAGCGGTGTTCGGGGTCGACAGCGAGCGCTATGGCGAAGAGGTGTGCGCCTGGGTCAAGCTCAGACCCCGCCAGGAGGCCAGCGAGGAGGAGCTGAAACAGTTCCTGGCGGCCCGTATCGCCTATTTCAAGGTGCCCAGATACATCCGGTTCGTGGAGGAGTACCCCATGACGGTGACCGGCAAGCTGCAAAAATTCAGGATGCGGGAGCTGATGAGTGACGAGCTGGCCCGCCAGCACGCCGAGGCGACGGGCTGAGTGGCGGTGACAATGGAAAAAGGGCCTGCGGGCCCTTTTTCGTCAGCGTCCAAGCGGGTGGGGCCGTGCCGGTGTGCGGGGGCACTGTACCAGCAGCATGTGGGTGGTGAAGGTGCTGGTCTGGGGGAAGCCTGGGCTAAATCCCGTTACCGGATCGGCGACCCCCATGCTCATCTGGTGAGTGGTGATGGTGCGCTTGCTTCGATCGACTTGCTGATAGCCGTGGGGGCAGCTCAAGAGTGCCTGTTGCTGGCACTCCTCTGGCGCGCCGCACTCGATCTGGAAGCGTTGTTGAGCAGGATTGACGGAGGGGAGTTCGCTGACGGTGGCGGGTGCTGGCAGCAGGGCGCAGCCGGACAGCAAGATGCTGCCCAGCAGCCATATTCTGGGTGACATAAGAGGCTCGTCCTTGGTGAGACAAGAGAAGGGCCGGCCAGGATTTGGGTTTCCCGTGCCGGCCGCGAGGCGCAGATCAGCGCGGGGTGATGCCCATGTCGACCGGACACTGGATGGTCAGGGAGTGGACCGTGTTGGCGACGCGATAGGGCTTGGCCGCCTTGTAGACCTTCTTGTCGTCGTCGTAGCTACCCCCCAGATACTGGGTGCTGTAGAGCGTCTGCTGGCGGCGATCGGTCTCCTTGTAGCCCTGCGGGCAGGTCTGGTTGGCCTGCTGGAAGCAGGCCGTCATGCTGCTGCACTCGATGTAGAAGCCGCGCTGGCTGGCATCGGCCAGGTGCACCGGGGTGACGGTGGGGGCGGGGGGAGACAGCAGGGAGCAGCCGGACAGCGTCAGCGCGCCCAGCACAATGAGATGTTTTGACATAGATAACCTGAACAGTGTGGTGTGACAAAGAGTGAGGGGGAGTCTATTGCTCCCCCTTCGCTATAGGGGCACCGTTATAACCAGCCGGGGGCGCTCAGGCCAGCCCGCAAATGTAAGAAAATATGACCCGCCCTAGGCCAGTGCGGCCAGCAGGGCGGTTTCATCCACCTGATCCAGCTGCTCGGGGGCGAGGAAGCGCTCGGCATAGTCGTGCCAGATGCCGCTGCTGACAAACAGGGCAAACAGGGCGGGATCGATGTGCTGCTCGCGCACCATGCTCTGCATGATGGCCAGCGACTGGGAGACCGTTTTGCCCGATTTGTAGGGGCGATCGCTGGCGGTCAGTGCCTCGAAGATGTCGGCGATGGCCATGATGCGGGCGGGGATGCTCATCTGGCTGCCCAGCAGCTGGCGCGGATAGCCCTTGCCGTCCATCCGCTCGTGGTGGCCGCCGGCAATCTCGGGCACGCTGCGCAGATGGCGGGGGAAGGGGAGGCGCTCGAGCATGCGGATGGTCTGGATGATGTGCTCGTTGATCTTGTAGCGCTCCTCTTCGGTGAGGGTGCCGCGGCCGATGGCGAGGTTGTAGCGCTCGCCGCGGTTGTAGAGGTGAGTGGGCACTCGCACCTTGAAGCCCCAGGGGTTGCGCTCGTCCAGCTGATCGTGAACGGGGCGGGGGATGAGGTGGGCGGCCTTGTCCGCCAGCAGGGGTTCGACGCAGGGCAGCGGCGCGGCCGGTTCGTTCTGGCGCAGCTTGAGCTCCTCCCGGCTGATGCCGAGCCGATCGTCCAGGGTACGCAGCCAGGTGCGGCTGGCGATGGCATCCAGCCTGGCCAGCTTCTCCGGCGCCATCCACTCACCACCCAGGTTGCACTCGGCGACGAAGGCGAACTCCTGATCCAGGGTGCTCCAGAGCGGAGCCACCTCGCTCCTGGCCGCTTCCCGCTCCGATGCCGGCAGGCGGGCCGCCAGCGCCTCGATGTAGCCGTCGCGCTTGAGCACCTCGAAGCGGGTGCGGATCTCGTGGATCCGGTCGTAGAGGGTCTCCAGCTTGGTGGCCTTGTCCACCACGAATTCGGGGGTGGTCACCTTGCCACAGTCGTGCAGCCAGCTGGCGATATGGATGGCCTCCCACTCCTCCTCGTTGAGTCGAAACTCGGCGAATGGCCCCTGCTGCTGGGCGCAGGCAGCTTCGGTCAGCATCCGGGTCAGCTCCGGCACCCGCTGGCAGTGGCCGCCGGTGTAGGGGCTCTTGGCGTCGATGGCGCCGGCCATCAGCTCGATGAAGGATTCCAGCAGCTGTTTCTGCTCCTCCAGCAGGCGCTGGTTCTCGATGGCGGAGGCCGAGGTGCCCGCCAGCGCCTCGATCAGGCTGATGCGCGAGGCCAGCTCGCGGGCCGGGCAGTCAGGCAGGATCAGCAGCAGGCAGCCGCTCAGCTCCTGGCGATGGTTGCGCAGCGGCTCGGCCACCAGCTGGCAGGGGCCGGGGAAGGGGCCCCAGTCAGCCAGATACTGCTGCCAGCCGCTCTGGTCGATGGCGAGGCTGAGCCGCTTGCCCCGGGCCAGCTCGCCAAACAGGGCCTGCTGCCAGCGGATCTGCTCGGCCGGCAGCGGCGCTTTGCGCCACAGTGCCTGTACCGCCACCATGCCCTGCTCCTGGGCCAGGTAGAGGCAGCCCCCTTCGGCCTGCACCGCGGCGATGGTCTCGTGCAGGATACGGCTGAGCAGGGAGTCGAAGCGGTGTTCGGCCGCCAGCGCCCGCCCCATGTTCATGAAGTTGCCGAGGGTCAGCCGCATGCCAGACATGGTGCGGGCCAGATCGTCGATCTCGCGGATGGCCGACTCGGGGACCCGGCTCTCGCCAAAATCGAAGTGCTGGATTCGCTCCGCCTCCTGGGTGAGCGCCAGCAGCGGGGTGGCGGTGCGCCGTGAGACCAGCCAGATCACCGGCAGCAGCAGCAGCAGGCCCGCCAGTGCCCAGCCCAGGTTGACCAGGGCTTCGTCCCGGGCCTGCTGATAGAGCAGGTCGGCCGAGACCAGCAGGGCGATGTGGAAAGGGGAGTCGGTCCCGAGGGGGGCGAGGTTGACCAGCCAGTCGCTGCCATCGGCGGCGGTCAGGTTGAGCTCGGCCGGCTCGCTCAGCAGGGTGGGCTGGCTGATGATCCGCCGCTGCAGATCCGGCAGGGCCGGGTGGGGCAGAGTCGCCAGCATGGGCAGCTGGCTCAGCTGCTCGAAGCTGGGCAGGTGTCTGGGGTCGGCGGCCAGCAGGGTAGCGTACTCGTCGAACAGGATCACCTGGCTCTGGGCGGGCAGCTGCAGCTTGCCGATCAGGGCCGACAGCCCCTCGACGCTGGTGTCGAGCCCGATCACGGCGCGCCGGTCGTCGCTCTCCACCGCCAGCGTCATGCCCGGCTCCTTGGTGGTGAAGAAGAGATAGGGACTGGTGGTGGCGATCCCCGCGCGCCAGCGGGCCTGCTTGTACCAGTCGCGGCTGCGGGGATCGTAGCGGTAGTTCGGCATGGCACGGCGCTCGAGCAGGGTCAGCCGTTGATCGAAATAGAGAAATTCCCCCTTGCCCTGGCTGAGGCTCTGCACCAGCAGGGTACTAGCGGTCGGTACGCCGCCAAGCTGGGCTCTGGCCCGCTCGGTCAGCTTGCGCACCAGAAAGAAGTCGCCATCCTCGTAGCCGGCGTAGACGGCCCCATAGCTGGGGCTGTTGGCCAGCACCTCCGCCAGTTGTGGCAGGTAGGCCAGGCGTTCGGTCAAGGTGGTCATGGCGGCCAGCTGGCCGCTGCGCAACAGGCTGAGGGACATGCGGGCCGGTCGCTCGTTCAGTTGCAGGGCGAGGGCCAGCTGCTGGCGATACTGCAGGAAGTTCTGTCGCTCGTGCTCCAGTCCCTGGCGCGCCCCTTGCTGGAACTGCAAGGCGATGAGGGCGCTGCCGAGCAGGGTGAACAGCAGGATGAAGAGGGTGGCGATATGCACGTAGAAGGGTTTACGACCTGGCCTGGCAGTTGTCATGGACACATCCTTGTCACACGGGCGATTGCAGAGACGATCAGCTTGCAGTGTGCCAACAGGATGACAGAAAACACAATAACCCATTCATGGATATCGGGATGTGGCTGACGGAAACGGCGCCTGCCGGAGCTCTCGGTGCTCGCTCTGGCCAATTTTGCCGGCTGATCACGTGATTCATTCAGGTATCCCGTGCTACATTGCCCCACTTGTTACTGGTCTGTGAATCAATGGAGTGACCCATGTCTGCCATCCCCTATTCCGTACTCGATCTGGTGCCCGTGGCCGAAGGCTCCCAGCCGGCCGAGTCGTTTCGCCGCTCGCTGGACCTGGCCCGTCATGCCGAACGCCTGGGCTATTGCCGCTACTGGCTGGCCGAGCACCACAACATGCCGGGCATCGCCAGCGCCGCCACCTCGGTACTGATCGGTCATCTGGCCGGCGGTACCAATACGCTGCGGATCGGGGCCGGCGGCATCATGCTGCCGAACCACTCGCCGCTGGTCATCGCCGAGCAGTTCGGCACCCTGGCGTCGCTCTATCCGGATCGCATCGATCTCGGGCTTGGCCGTGCGCCGGGCACCGATCAGCGCACCATGCGGGCGCTCAGACGCCAGCGCAGCGGTGAGGTGGATGACTTCCCGGCCGATGTGCGCGAGTTGATGGATTACTTTGGCGACGAGGTGGGGGCGGTGCAGGCGGTACCGGGGCAGGGGCTGCATCTGCCCATCTGGCTGCTGGGCTCCAGCCTCTACAGCGCCCAGCTGGCGGCGGCCATGGGGCTGCCGTTCGGCTTTGCCTCCCACTTCGCCCCCGCCATGCTGCTGCAGGCGCTGGAGATCTACCGCGCCCAGTATCGTCCCTCCGCCCGCTGGCCCAAGCCCCATGCGGTGGTCTGCATCAACATGATCGCCGCCGACAGCGAGCGGGAGGCGCGCTTCCAGTTCACCACCCTGCAGCAGCAGTTCCTGCGCCTGCATCGCGGCAACGCAGGCAAGTTGCCGGCCCCCGTCATCGAGCTGGGGGAGGAGTGGTCGGAGCGCGAGCTGCTGGCCATGGAGCAGACCTTGGCCCGTTCGCTGGTGGGCAACCCGGACCAGATACGGCACGGCCTCAAGGCGCTGCTGGCGGAAACCCGGGCCGACGAGCTGATGTTCAACGGTCCTATCGTCGATCATCAGGCTCGTCTGCGCTCTTTCGAGATTGCCGCCGAGTTGATGCAGGCACTATAAGCTCGCCCGCCCGATACCAAGGCGCTATCTTGCACAAAGCGCCACCTCTGTCGCCCTGCTGTCAGGTGATCGAAAGGGGGGGGCGTGGGGAGGAATAGCTGAGTTTTTGAGCACGCTCTTTTATCTAATGTACTGAATCCAAAGGAAAGTCAGGTTGGTGTCAGGGCGCTGTCGTGGCCCATGGCACCCGCCGGCCCCTATGCTGGCCCCGTCAATCAACCACAAGGAGTTCGAGATGATCGTCAGGAAGTTGAGATTGCAGCGGGGCTGGTCACAGGAGCAGTTGGCCGCCTTTACCGGCCTGAGCGTTCGCACCATTCAGCGGATAGAGCAGGGCCAGCAGCCCGGACTGGAATCCCTCAAGGCCCTGGCCGCCGTCTTTGAGCTCGAGGTGGCGCAACTTGACGGTACAAGCCAACAGGAGCACGAGATGAGAGGGAGTGACACGATGGAACGGGATGAGATACGGGTATCGGTAGAGGAGCGGGCCGCCATGCGTTATGTGGAGGGGCTCAAGGGCTTCTATTACCACATCGCCAGCTACCTGCTGGTGATTTGCGGGCTGTTTGTCATCAACTACCTGAGCAACCCGGGCTATATCTGGGCCTGGTGGCCGGCGCTGGGCTGGGGGCTGGGATTGATCTCCCATGCCATCAACCTGTTCCAGCCGTTCAAGCTGTTCGGGCCCGAGTGGGAGCGGCAGCAGATCGAGAAGCGGTTGGGGCGCAAGCTCTAGGGTGAGCGATGCACCATAAAAAACGGGCCCGGCAATGCCGGGCCCGTGCTGTTTTATTGCCTGCCACCTGCTTGGTGTTGTGGGAGAGGGGAGTGATCAGGGCGCCATCTTTATAGTGAGGCACTGATTGCTCAGACGCAGTCCCCTTATCATCACTTGGCGTAAGTGGGACAGGGGGTGGCGATCAGGGCGTCATCTTCATAGCGCCACAGGGTGAGGCTGTTGCCCCAGACACAGCCGGTGTCCAGCGCCTTGATGTCCTGCTTGCCGGTGTTGCCCATCAGGGCCGCCCAGTGGCCGAACACCAGGATGGGGTCATCCACATGGTGCTCGCGCTGCTCGAACCAGGGGCGCAGGCCCGGGGTCGACTCGGTGGGGCCCTTCTTGCATTTGAAGTCGAGCCGGCCGTCGAAATAGCAGAAGCGCATCCGGGTGAAGGTGTTGATGATGTAGCGGTAGCGCTCGATCCCGACCAGATCGTCCTGCCAGCCATCCGGCTGATCGCCATACATGTTGTGCAGCAGCCACTGGTACTGATCGCCACGCAGCAGGCTCTCCACCTCGCGGGCGCAGTTGCGGGCGGTGCGGGCGTCCCATGCCGGGGAGATGCCGGCATGCACCATCATGATGGGCAGGTCGGGGTGCTCCGCCAGCAGCGGACGGTGGCGCAGCCACTCCAGCAGCTCGTCCCGGTCCGGTGCCTCCATCAGCTCCTGCAGCTTGTCTTTCTTCTTGAGCGGGGCGACGCCATCGGCGACCGCCAGCAGGTGCAGGTCGTGGTTGCCGAGCACGGTGACGGCCCGGTTGCCCAGCCCCTTGACGAAGCGCAGGGTATTGAGAGAGTCCGGGCCGCGGGCGACCAGATCGCCACACAGCCAGAGCACGTCGTTAGCGGGATCGAACTCGGCCAGATCCAGCAGACGGCGCAAGTCGTCGTAACAGCCCTGGATATCGCCAACAAAACAGTTCGCCATGAAACCTCAGTTGATAATGTGGGGGACGGCCAGCGTAAAGGGCGCGATGGGCGCCTCGAATTGCTGCCCCGACTCGTCTTGCAGGGTATAACTCCCTTCCATCACCCCAAGCGGGGTGGCCAGCGGCACGCCGCTCTGATAGCGGAAGGTTTCCCCCTCTGCGATCACCGGCTGCTCGCCGACCACGCCGGGGCCTTCGACTTCCAGCATCTTGCCATTGGCATCGGTGATGAGCCAGCGCCGGTGCAGCAGCTGCACCGGGCCCGGCCCCAGGTTCTCGATCTCGATGAGATAGTGGAACTGGTAAGGGTCTTTGGAATCCGCCACATAACGGGGGTATGGGCGGATGACTATGTGCGGAGTGGCCACGGGATCAGGCCTGTTGCTGATCCGCCAGCCAGTTGGCGATCATGACGAACTGCTCGAGGGAGAGATTCTCCGGGCGCAGGTTGCCATCGATACCAAGCTCGGTCAGCTGGGCGTCCGTGATGAAGTTGGAGAAGCTGTTGCGAATGGTCTTGCGACGCTGGCCGAAGCCCTCGGTGCAGACCCGGTTCAGGCAACGAATGTCTTTCGCGACGATAGTCGGGTTCTTGTGCGGGATCAGACGCACCACGGCGGAGTCCACCTTCGGCGCCGGCTTGAAGGCGCCAGGGCCCACTTCCAGCACAGGCACCACCTGACAGTAGTACTGGGTCATCACGCTCAGTCGGCCATAAGCCTTGCTGCCGGGGCCGGCAGCCAGACGCAGGACCACTTCCTTTTGCAGCATGAAGTGCATGTCCTCTACCCGGTCGGCGAACTCGCACAGGTGGAAGATGAGCGGAGTGGAGATGTTGTAGGGCAGGTTGCCGAAGATGCGCAGCGGCCCCTTGCCTTCCCCCATCAGGGTGCCGAAGTCGAAGCGCATGGCATCGGCTTCGATGACGGTCAGCTTCTCCTTGAGCGTCGGGTGCTCGCGCAGGCGCGCCGCCAAGTCGCGGTCCAGCTCGACCACGGTCATCTTGTCCATCTGGGAGGCGACCGGCTCGGTCAGCGCGGCCAGACCCGGGCCGATCTCCACCAGATTCTGACCCGGCTGCGGATTGATGGCGGCCACGATCTGATCGATCACGTAGCGATCGTGCAAGAAGTTCTGACCGAAACGCTTACGGGCGGTGTGGCCCATGTGCACCTTGTTGCTCTGCACCTTACTGCTCATATCTTTTTTTCTCTACCATCTTGATGGCGTGGTTGATCGCGGTGATCAGGCTGCCCGAGTCGGCGAGGCCCTTGCCTGCCAGATCCAGTGCGGTGCCGTGATCCACCGAAGTGCGGATGAAAGGAAGTCCAAGGGTGATATTGACCGAACTGCCGAAGCCCTTGTATTTGAGCACGGGCAGCCCCTGGTCGTGGTACATGGCGAGTACCGCATCCGCATCCTTGAGGTATTTGTCCTGGAACAGGGTATCGGCCGGCAACGGGCCGACCAGATCGATCCCCTCCTGGCGAAGGACTGCCAGGGCGGGTTCGATCACGTCAATCTCTTCACGGCCGAGATGGCCGCCTTCCCCGGCGTGGGGATTGAGGCCGCAGACGTAAATGCGGGGAGTGGCGATGCCGAATTTGCTCTTGAGATCCGCATCCAGGATGCGGATCACCTTGCCGAGCCGATCCTCGGTGATGGCCATCGCCACATAGGCCAGCGGAATGTGGGTGGTCGCCAGCGCGACCCGCAGTCCCTCGGTCGCCAGCAGCATCACCACGTCGGCGGTGCCGGACTGCTGGGCGAAGAACTCGGTGTGACCGCTGAACGAGACGCCGGCCTGGTTGATGATCCCCTTGTGCACCGGCCCGGTCACCACGGCGGCAAATTCGCCGCTCATGTTGCCATCGCAGGCGCGCTGCAGGGTGGCCAGCACGTAGGCACCGTTACCCTCGTCGAGCATGCCCGGCACCACGGCGGCGCCGAGGGGAACCGGACAGACGGTGAGGGTGCCGGCCCGCTGCGGGTGGGCAGGCTGGTCGGCATCATAAGGCTGCAACTCGACGGGCAGCCCCAGCAGGGCAGCCCGCTCGTGCAGCAGCGCCGGATCGGCGATCACCACCAGCTGGTGCGGCCAATCCTGCTGGGCAATCTGCAGCACCAGATCCGGACCGATCCCGGCCGGTTCACCCGGGGTGATGGCGAGACGACGACAACTCATCAGCTGCCGGCGCCTTCGATCTGGATGTAGGCCTCGTCACGCAGCTCGTCCAGCCAGGCCTGGGACTCTTCGGTGAAGCGACGGTTGTAGATCAGCTGATAGGCGCGCTGCTCCTGGGCCTTGTTGGTGGCATCCTGGCTGCGGCGCTCTTCCAGCTGGACGATGTGCCAGCCGTGGGTGGTGCGGAAGGGTTCGCTGATCTGGCCCGGTTGCAGGCGGTTGACCATGTCGCGGAACTCCGGCACATAGACGTTGGGATCGGACCAGCCCAGTTCGCCACCCTGCACCGCAGAACCCGGGTCTTCGGAGTATTTCTCCGCCAGGCTGGCGAAGCTGGCCTTGCCGCTCTTAATGTCGTGCAGGATGCCGTCCAGCATGCCCTTGGCTTTTTCTTCGCTCAGGATGATGGAGGGCTTGATCAGGATGTGACGGGCGCGCACTTCGGTCTGCACGACCTGCTGCTGGCCCTTGCTGTCGAACACCTTGATGATGTGCAGGCCGGCACCGGAACGCAGTGGGCCGACGATGTCGCCCTTCTTGGTGCCTTGTACCGCCTCGGCCATCAGAGTCGGCATCTCCTGCGGGCTCATCCAGCCCCAGTCACCCCCTTCCAGCGCCTTGGGTCCGCTGCTCTCGGCAATGGCCATCTTGCGGAAGTCGGCACCCTGCTTGAGGGCGGCCAGGATGCGTTCAATCTTGCTCTTGGCGGCGTTGAGCTGCTCGGCGCTCGGGTTGTCCGGCAGGGCAACCTGGATGTGGCCGACATGGTATTGCTGCTGTTGCTGACCCTGCTTGGCGAGGATGTCGACCACCTGCTTCACCTCCTGCTCGGAGATGTTGATGCGGCGGCGCACCTGATTGCGGCGCACCTCGTTCATCAGGATCTCGCGGCGCACCTCTTCCCGATACTGGGCATAGGTCAGCCCTTCACGGGCCAGCTGGGCCCGCAGCTGATCCAGGGTCATCTTGTTGTCGGCGGCGATGCTCTGGATTGCCTGCTCCAGCTGGGTATCGCTGATCTTGAGGCCCTGACGATCCGCCAGTTGCAGCTGCAGGCTCTCCTGGATCAGCCGATCCAGCGCCTGTTTGCGCAGGGTGGCGTCATCGGGCAGGGACTGGCCGCTCTCCTGGGCAGAGGCTTTCACCTTCTGCACCAGGGCTTCCTGCTGGCTGGCCAGCACCACGTCCTTGTTGACCACGGCAAGCACCTTGTCCATCAGTTCGGGGGCGGCGAAGGCACCCTGGCTCATGGCTCCGAACAGGCCTGCAGTCAGCAGGGAAATCAACGTCTTCTTCATATCCATCTCTCAAGGCGTTTGCCAGACCGCTTATTGGTCTCGCAGGTTAAACGGACGAATGTAAGGCAGTGCTTCGGTGTCCAGGGAGGTGCCCTTGGAGCCGGTACCCACGCTACCCAATCCTTTCATTTCAAACTGAATGCCCAGACTGCGCTCCGAGGTCGGACGCATGGTCACATTGTCCGGAGTGTTGACCCACTCCAGGTTGAAGTTGATGCTCCAGCAGCAGGAGTCGTACTTCAGGCCTACCTTGCGATCAGACTTCACGCTCTGATTCAGCTCCTGATAGTAACCCCCGTACAGGTGCCACTGGTCGTTGAGCGGGGTAGTCAACAGCAGGCCGATCTGGTTGAGATCTGTTACCTGCCCCTTGTTTTCAAGATCGTAGTTGGCATCGCGTACGAAACGATGGTTCAGCTGGCTGATCAGCTTCTCGCGGCGATACTCGATGGCGCTGTTGGCAGAGCTGAGCCGGCTCTGGTCCACATCATATTGCGCGCCGGCATGGGCAAACCACTGCTCGTTGATCTTGGCATCCCCCTCGAAAGAGAGCGGGGAGCGGGTGTTGGTGGTCAGGGTCTCGCTGGGATAGAGCTTGACCCTGGGCGCAACAAAATCGAAAGCTTGGGCAACGGCCAGCCGAATTCGTTCATCACCGGCCTCATCATATACCCGGCTGGTGAGGCCGATGGAGACTCTGTTGGAGTCGCTGATGCGATCCAGACCGGCGTAGCGGCGGTCGCTGAACAGGCTGTAGTAGTCCTGACGCATGCTGGTGGAGTCATAGACGCCTATGTTGTCCTGGTTCTTGTAGGGCACATAGAGGTACTGGAACTCCGGCTCCAGGGTCTGGTTGGCATCGCCGCCGAACCAGTTCTGGTTGCGCTCGAAGGTCATGCCGCCCTTGAGGCGGAAGGAGGGCAGGGTGCGGGTGATGATCCCTTCGTCCAGAGTGACTCCGTTGCCACCTTCAGCAGTGAAATTCTTGACGAAGGTCTGGCTCATGTTGTCCGGCACTTCCTGATCGTAACGGGTGTACATCAGCTTGTACTGGCTGTCGAGGTAGTAGCCTGCCTCGTTGATGAGCGGCATGGTCAGGGTCGGGGCCGTGTAGACCCGGGTGCCGGTGTAGGCACCGCCCTGGTTCTGGGCGATGGCCTGGGCGTTGTTGTAGCCGAACTTGGTGATCTCGGTGTTCCAGGCCAGATCGTACCAGCTGCCTTGCTGGTAATAGTTGTGGTCGATGCGCGGCATCAGCTCGTGGGGCTGCTGGGCGCTGGCCAGCAGGATCTGGTAGGTGCGCACCTCGGTGTTGATGTTCCAGTTGGGCTGGAAGTAACCGGCCATCAGGGACTGCTGCAACTGGTTCTCGACCTGGGTGCCTACCTTGGGGGAGAAGTCGTTGAAGTAGTTGTAATCCCGGTCCCGCACCTTGGTGTAGTCGAGCGACACCCGCATGGCGTTGTCGGCAAACAGCGAGGTGTGATTGGCGTTGAGCAGGTAACGGTGACCGTCGGACATGGCCTGGTTGAGGCTCGGGGTCTCGTCGTACTGCTTGTCGTTGGCCAGGTTCTCGAAATAGAGGCTGCCGACATGGGCCGGATCCGGCATGTAGCGGAACTGCACCTGCTCCATCAGGCCACGTCTGTCCATGAAGCGGGAGGTGATGGTGGCATCGTAGTTGGGGGCAATGTTCCAGTAGAACGGCTGGGTGATGTCCATGCCGTTCTTGGAGCTTTGGGTATAACCCGGGTAGAGCAAGCCCGTCTTGCGTTCATCCTTGATGGGAAAGTTGATGTACGGGAAGTAGAACACCGGGTAGTCGTAGAGCCAGAGACTGGCGTTCCAGGCTTCCCCGAACACCTCGGTCTGATCGATGTCGATGCTGCCCGCCTTCAGGGTCCACACTTCCTGACCCGGCGGGCAGGTGGTGTACTGGGCCCCTTCCAGGGTGATGTTCTGGTTGTTGTTGGTCATGGTGACCCGGTCGGCTGAGCCGCGCACCGGCGAGCCATGCACCTGATATTTGCCCTCTTCCAGCTCGGAGTTCTTGGTATCCAGGTTAGATTTCAGGGTCTTGTCGCTGGTGACCGTGATCTGGCCATCGTTGTAGTAGATGTTGCCGATGGCGATGACGTCCCGGCTCTTCTGATCGAGCTCGGCGTAGTCGGAATCGAACTTGCGCACGCCCTGGCGCACCTTGACGTCGCCCTGGTAGACGGCGGTGCCGCCCTGCTTGGCTTCGAGCCGATCGGCATCCACTTCCACGGGTTGGGCGTTGGCGTCCTTGCCGGGCGCCAGCTTCTCAATCTTGGGGACATAGTCATAGCAGAGCCCGTCCAGGATCCCGGTGGCGGGCGGCGGCGTCAGCGGCGCCGCCTGCACGATGGCCGGGGTCAGGGCTGGAACAAGGCTGATGGTCAGGGCGATGGGATAGGAGTATCCCAGTGTCCGTTTTGTCATGTGAAAGACTCGCGCAATCCGTGGTAGCTACGGCTGATTCAAGACATGCATTTTACGACAGGATTCATCGAGTTGACATTGCATGTCATTGCTTTATGTTAGCCGGCAATGATAAAGCATTATTGCGGCCAGGGCTAACAGCCAAGTGCTGCTTTCCAATTTGGTCCCCGACTTATGCACGATCGCGATTCCCTCTTGTTGCACTGGGCGCGCCGGATTTCCGGTGATGCCAGCCTGCAGTTGACCCTCATTTCCGGTGACGCCAGTTTTCGCCGCTACCACCGTGGCGGTGGCCTGATCTGGGTGGATGCCAATCCTAAAACCGAAAAAAATCATGAGTTTGTCCGCAATGCCTCGGCCCTGCATGCCGGTGGTCTGCTGGCCCCCGAGGTGCGGGCGGTGGACTACGATCAGGGGCTGCTGGCGGTGACCGATCTGGGGGACACCCAGCTTATCGGCTGCCTGAACGCAGACAACGTGCTGGCCTGGTACGGCAAGGCCATCGCGCTGCTGCCCCGTCTCGGCGCAGTTGAACTGGACCTTGAGCCTTTTGATTCCGCCTTTATGGCACGGGAGAACAGCATTTTCCCCGAGTGGCTGCTGGGTCACCATCTGCAACTGGCCCTGAGCGATGAAGAGCAGCAGTTGCTGGCCGAGACCTTCGCCTGCCTCACCGAGAACAACCTGGCCCAGCCGCAGGGGGTGATGCACCGGGATTTTCACAGCCGCAACCTGATGGTGTGCGGTGGCGAGACCCCGGCCGACAGCCAGCTGGCGGTCATCGACTTCCAGGACATGGTCACAGGCCCGCTCAGCTATGACCTGGTCTCGCTGCTGAAAGACTGCTACGTGCGCTGGCCGGACACGGTGATCGAGCAGGGCATGCGGCTCGGGTTTGACACCCTGCAGCAGGCCAAGCTGCTGGGCGAGCTCGATTACGCCGCGTTTCGTCGCGCCGCTGATCTCACCGGCATGCAGCGCCACCTCAAGGCGGCGGGCATCTTCACCCGTCTCTACCATCGCGACGGCAAGTCCGGTTACCTCAAGGACATTCCCCGCACCCTCGGCTATGTGGTGGATGTCTGCCGCAGCCATGGTGCGGCCTACCCGGTGCTGGCTCGCTTCGGCCAGTGGCTGGCGCAGGTGGTGCTGCCCGGGCTGGCCCGCACCGGAGTAACGTCATGAAGGCGATGATCCTGGCCGCCGGTCGCGGCGAGCGGATGCGCCCGCTCACCGACAGCCTGCCCAAGCCGCTGCTGGCGGTGGGGGGCAAGCCGCTCATTGTGCACCATATCGACAAACTTAAGGCTGCCGGCGTGACCACGCTTGTCATCAACCATGCCTGGCTCGGCCACAAGCTGGTAGAGGCCCTCGGCGATGGCCGTCAGTTCGGAGTCGACATTCAATGGTCGGCGGAGGAGAGCGCGCTGGAGACCGCCGGCGGCATCGTGCAGGCGCTGCCGCTGCTGGGAGACGAGCCGTTTCTGGTGATCAACGGCGATACCTGGCTCGATCTGGACTATCGCACTCTGGTGACCCAGCCGCTGGGTACGGATCTGGCCCACCTCTGGCTGGTGCCCAACCCGCCGCAACATCCGGCGGGGGATTTTGCGCTGCAGGCGGGAAAGGTGGTCGATACCCAGGCGCTGACCTTCAGCGGAGTCGGACTCTATGAGCCCGCCGCCTTTGCCGGACTCACATCGGGGGCGCGCAAGCTGGCGCCCCTGCTGCGCGACTGGATGGCACAGGGCCGGGTGGGCGGCAGCCTGCTGGCCGGCGAGTGGCGCGACATCGGCACGGTGGCGCGGCTGCAGGCGCTGGACGATCAGTTGCAAGGACGCACTCATTAATTTCACGAGGTCTTGAACCATGCGTATTTGGGGTAAGGTGCTTGGCGCCTTCTTCGGTTTTCTGCTCGGCAACATCTTCGGTGCCCTGCTTGGCCTCTGGATAGGCCACCGTTTCGACCGTGGCATGGGCTTGAATTTTCGCCGCGCACCCACCCAGCAGCAACAGGCGGTCTTCTTCCACGCCACCTTCGCCGTCATGGGCCATATCGCCAAGGCGAGCGGCCAGGTGACCGAGCAGGAGATCCGGGTCGCCTCCAACCTGATGGACCGGATGCGGCTGGCAGGTGAGCAGCGGGCTCGCGCCCAGGAGTCGTTCCGCCAGGGCAAGGAGGCGGACTTTCCGCTGCGGGAGACCCTGGCCGAGTTTCGTCGTGCCAGCCAGGGCCAGCGCGATATCCTGCGCTTTTTCCTCGAGGTGCAGCTGCAGGCCGCCTTCGCCGATGGCAAGGTCGAGGCCAACGAGCGTGCCATCCTGCACACCATCGCCGATGAGCTGGGCTTCAGCCGCATCGAGCTGGCCCGCATTCTGGCGATGGCCGAGGCGCAGATGAACTTCTTCAACCGGGCGCACGGTGGCCAGTATCAGGATGGCGGGCACAGCGGGCAGCAGTACCGGCAGGAGGCCCCCTCCCGTGACCGGCTCAAGGATGCCTACCAGCTGTTGGGGGTGAGCGAGAGCGACAGCGATCAGGAGATCAAGCGCGCCTATCGCAAGGAGATGAGCAAGCATCACCCGGACAAGCTGGCCGCCAAGGGCTTGCCGCCGGAGATGATGGAGATGGCCAAGGAGAAGACCCAGGAGATCCAGCAGGCCTGGGAGTGGATCCGCGAGGCGCGCGGCATTCGCTGAGTGCCACTTCGTCAGCCATAAAAAATGCCCGTCGCTGACGGGCATTTTTGTTTGCGCAGTATTTGTGCGTCGCGGCTTAGTGGCTGTCGACCCAGACGAACTTGAGCACGAACAGCAGGGCCACCACCAGCACGCAGGGGTTGATCTCGCGCCAGCGGCCGGTACCCGCCTTCATCACGCAGTAGGAGATGAAGCCGACGGCGATCCCCTCGGTGATGGAGAAGCTGAACGGCATCATGACGGCGGTCATGAAGGCCGGCACCGCTTCGGTCAGGTCTTCCCACTTCACCCGGGTCAGCTCGGAGCACATCAGCACGCCCACGTAGATGAGGGCGCCGGCTGCGGCGTAGGCCGGCACCATGGCGGCCACCGGAGAGAAGAAGATGGCCAGCAGGAACAGCAGGCCGACCACGATGGCGGTGAGGCCGGTACGGCCGCCGACGGCGACGCCGGAGCTGCTCTCGATGAAGGCGGTGACCGAGGAGGTGCCCATGAAGGCGCCGCCGACCGAGCTGGCGCTATCCACCAGCAAGGCCTGCTTCATGCGCGGGAAGTGCCCCTTGTCATCGGCCAGCTTGGCACGGTTGGTGACGCCGATCAGGGTGCCGGAGGAGTCGAACAGGTTGACCAGCATGAAGGAGAAGATGATCCCGGCCAGGCTGATGTCGAGCGAGCCCATCAGGTCCAGCTGGCCAAACACCGGCTCAATGCTGGGGGGCATGGAGACGAAGCCCTTGAAGATGACGTCGCCAAACAGCCAGCCCAGGGTGGTGGTCACCACGATGGCGATCAGCACGGCGGAGTGGACGCCGCGGGCGGAGAAGATGCAGATCAGGAAGAAACCGAGCAGCCCCAGCAGGCAGGGCAGGGAGGTGAGGTTGCCCACCGTCACCATGGTGGCGGGGCTGGCGACCACGATGCCGGCGTTGTGCAGGCCGAGCAGGGCGATCAGCAGACCGATGCCGGCGGTGATGCCGACCCGCAGGGTGAGCGGAATGTTGGCGATGAGCCAGTAGCGCACCCGCAGCAGGGTGAGGATCAACAGGCCCATGGCACCCCAGAAGATGGTGCCCATGCCCACTTGCCAGGAGTAGCCCATGCCGGCCACCACCACGAAGGCGAAGAAGGCGTTGAGGCCCATGGCCGGTGCCAGCGCGATGGGCAGGTTGGCGAGCAGACCCATCAGGATGCTGCCGATGCCGGCGATGAGGCAGGTGGTGACGAACACGGCCTGGGTGTCCATGCCGGCCGCAGAGAGGATCTGCGGGTTGACGAAGACGATATAGACCATGGTCAGGAAGGTGGTGATGCCGGCGATCACTTCGGTGCGGGCGTTGGTGCCATGGCCCTTCAGGGCAAACAGACGCTCAAGCAATCCTTGCCCGGCGGCCTGTGCGGGGGCCTGGTGTGGTTGATTCATGTTGGATTCCAATAGGTGACGTGAAATAAGCAGCAGGCGAGGAGCCGGTCCCATCCATGCGGGCGTGATGCCCTGTTTCTGGTGGTTAAACAACCAGACTCGTCCTGATACCGTGACAGCGCGCACATTTTTACACAGGCGGTGCCGTTTACAAACCCCGGATCTGCGAGGCGGATCAATGAATAGAGCAAAAATTCAAACGTTTGCTTTTTCGCCAACAAAAAAGGTTCTCGTCGGAGAACCTTTTTGGCGCAGAGAGGGCAGAGCTCAGAGGGTTTTGAAATAGCGCTCTACCAGTTGGGCCAGCACGGAGTCGAGGGTCTCCTGCACTTCCCCCAGCTCCCGCCCCAGGCGGCGCAGAAACAGGCTGGCCTGCTCCTCGGTCAGCTTGCGGCCGTCGATGAAAAACTCCTGCTCCGGCAACTGCTTGTCATAGCGGGGCAGCAGGGTCCAGTTCACCAGCTCCGGCTCCACGGCGGCGAAGATCTTGGCGGCGGCGGTGCAGAAGGTCTCGATGTGCGCCTTGCCGTCCGGCCCGAGGCAACCGGGCTCGACCCGGATCTGGATGGTCAGTTTCTTCTCTGTGGTGGGCTGGGTCGTCATCTTGCTACATCCATGCATAAGGTATCCGTCTTGGATTGTAAGCGATCGGGCACAAGAAAGGGGAGCCTGGGCTCCCCTTGTCGCATGTACCGGTTTACTTGGCGATTCGCTTGTCGTGGTGGGAACGGTGCGGCTGATGCAGCAGCCGCACTTGTTTGCCCTGTTACTTGGCGATGCGCTTGTCGTGGTGGAAACGGTGCGGCTGATGTAGCAGCCGTACTTGTTTGCCCTGTTACTTGGCGATGCGCTTGTACTTGGCGCGATGCGGCTGGATGGCCTCGGCGCCGTAGGTCTTCTTCTTCCACTCTTCGTATTCGGTGAAGTTGCCCTCGAAGAAGGCGATCTTGCCCTCGTCCTGATAGTCCAGGATGTGGGTGGCGATGCGGTCGAGGAACCAGCGGTCGTGGGAGATGACCATGGCGCAACCCGGGAACTCCAGCAGGGCGTTCTCGAGGGCGCGCAGGGTTTCGATGTCCAGATCGTTGGTCGGTTCATCCAAGAGCAGCACGTTGCCGCCGGTCTGCAGCAGCTTGGCCAGGTGCAGACGGCCGCGTTCACCACCGGACAGCTCGCCAACCCGCTTCTGCTGATCGGCGCCCTTGAAGTTGAAGCGGCCTATGTAGGCGCGGCTCGGGAACTCGTAGTTGCCGATGCGCAGGATGTCCTGGCCGTCGGCGACTTCCTCGAACACTGTCTTCTTGTCGTTCATGCTGTCGCGGAACTGATCCACCGAGGCCAGCACCACGGTCTCACCCAGAGTGATGGAACCTGAGTCCGGCTGCTCCTGACCCGACATCATGCGGAACAGGGTCGATTTACCGGCACCGTTCGGACCGATGATGCCGACGATGGCCCCCTTCGGAATGGAGAAGGAGAGATCGTCGATCAGCTGGCGGTCACCGTAGGACTTGCAGAGGTTTGCCACCTCCACCACCTTGTCGCCGAGGCGCGGTCCGGGCGGAATGAACAGCTCGTTGGTCTCGTTGCGCTTCTGGTAGTCGTTGGTGTTGAGCTCCTCGAAGCGAGCCATACGGGCCTTGGATTTGGCCTGACGGCCTTTCGGGTTCTGGCGAACCCACTCCAGCTCTTTCTCGATAGACTTGCGACGAGCAGCTTCCGTGCTGGCTTCTTGCGCCAGACGGGCATCTTTTTGCTCCAGCCAGGAGGAGTAGTTGCCCTCCCACGGGATCCCTTCGCCGCGGTCCAGCTCCAGGATCCAGCCGGCCACGTTGTCGAGGAAGTAACGGTCGTGGGTGATGGCCACGACGGTACCCTCGTAGTCGTGCAGGAAGCGCTCCAGCCAGGCCACGGATTCTGCATCCAGGTGGTTGGTCGGTTCATCCAGCAGCAGCATGTCCGGTTTTTCCAGCAGCAGGCGGCACAGCGCCACCCGGCGGCGCTCACCACCGGAGAGGTGCTTGATCTGGGCATCCCAGGCCGGCAGGCGCAGGGCGTCGGCCGCGCGCTCCAGCTGGTTTTCCATGTTGTGGCCACCCTGGGCCTGGATGATGGCTTCCAGCTCGCCCTGTTCGCGGGCCAGCTTGTCGAAATCCGCATCCGGGTCGGCGTAGGCCGCATAGACTTCGTCCAGACGGGCCATGGCGCGCTTCACTTCGCCAACGGCCTCTTCGACCGCTTCGCGTACGGTCTGCTCCGGATCCAGCTTCGGCTCCTGCGGCAGGTAGCCGATCTTGATGCCGGGCTGCGGACGGGCTTCCCCTTCGATCTCGGTGTCGATGCCTGCCATGATGCGCAGCAGGGTGGATTTACCGGCGCCGTTCAGACCCAGCACGCCGATCTTGGCGCCCGGGAAGAAGCTCAAGGAGATGTTCTTGAGAATATGACGCTTGGGCGGCACTACCTTGCCGACCCTGTTCATGGTGTAAATAAATTGAGCCATTGGCTAATTCTCTTCCTTTTCAGCAGGTTAATGTCTTGGCACTAACAGACTGATGTCGTGGTGGGGCCAGGTCGACGCGGGTCAACCGGGTTCCAAAAAACCCGTCGATTGTAAACCAATGGGCGAGGGGGGGCAAAGGTGGCACCCAGTCAGCCATCCCCTTTGCCGGGGCCATCACAGCCTGCTGCAACGGGCCGCCAAACTTGGCATGATGAAGGCCCTGTTTGCCCCGGAGTTTGCATGACCAGCCTGCCTTCAGCCCTGCCTCTGGCGGCCACCCTCGTCGCCATGGGGCTGTCACCCGTCATCGGTGAGCCGCTTGCCGCCAGCCTGCCCCGTTTGACCTTGCAGCCGGGTCAGCCGCTGCTGGCCCAGGGGGCGATACAGGAGTCGGCTTTCTACCTCGAGCGAGGCATCGCCCGCGCCTGTCACTACGCCCGGGAGGGGCAGGAGCGCTGCAAGGAGTTCTACTTCGAAGGGGAACTCTGTCTGCTCTACGACAGCTGGCTCACCGGGTCGCCTGCCCGCTACCAGCTGGAGGCCGTTACGGCGCTGCAACTGGTGCGGGTACCGCTCGCCCTGCTGGACCAGCCCGCCTGGCAACCAGTCTGCATGGCCCTGCTGCGCCAGCAGCTGTGCTACAAGGAGCGCAAGGAGGCCTTCTTGCTGCTCCACTCCCCCGAAGAGCGCTACCGGGAGCTCTGCCGCACCTTCCCCCACTGGCCGGCGCGGCTCACTCAGGTGCAGCTCGCCAACTACATCGGCGTCAACCCGGTCACCCTGTCGCGGATCCGCCGGCGCATTAACACGGGTTAATGCCGCGCCGTGCCCATTCCCGCCATGCTGGGCCCCTCGAACAAGCCTGGAGTGGGGATGATGTCGCTGTTTTTGTGGTCACAACTGGTGGTGAGTCTGGCGCTGCTGCTGGATCTGCTGTCGTTTCAGTTGCAGACGCGCCGGGCCATTCTGGCCTGTCTGGCGCTCTCCTGCGCCCTCAATGGCGTCCATTTCGCGCTGCTGGGACAAGCGTCGGCCGCCTTGCTGCTCTGGCTGGCGAGCCTGCGCTTCGTGGTCAGCATGCTGGACACACGCCGCCTCTTGATGTGGCTTTTTATGGGGTTGTCCTGCCTCGCGGTGCTCGCCACCTATCAGGGACCGCTCGCCTTGCTGGGGTTGCTGGCCAGCCTGCTGCAGACCCGGGCTGCGTTTTGTCCGGATGACCGCCTGCTGCGGCGCTGGATGTTGCTGGGCACGCTCTGCTGGCTGGCCAACAACCTGCTGGTGGGGTCGCCCGTGGCGGCACTGATGGAGGGGCTGTTTCTGGTCAGCAATCTGGTGGGCTACTACCGCCACTATGGGCGCAGGGCATGTCCGGGGCGTTGATATCGGCTGCGGGAGAGTGCGTGGGGCAAGTCCCGCCTGATAGGGATGACCAAGAAAAGAAGCCGCCACAGTGGCGGCCTCTTGGGTGCATCAGGCTTTGTTGAAGCCGTTGATGAGCGCTTGTGCGTAATCGATGACGAACTGCTGGCAGTGGATGGCGGTCTGCGGATCGAATTCTTCTCCGTGCAGATCGGTGTTGGAAAGTACCCGGATACCGACGAAGGGCACCTTGTAGGCCTCTGCCACCAGGGCGGCGGAGGAGGTCTCCATCTCTTCTGCTGCCGTGTTGTAGGTCTGATGCAGCCAGTTGATGCGGGCGACTTGGCGGTTCCACTCGTCGGCGGTGCCTATGATGCCGGGGACCACCCGACCGTGACGATAACGGTCGGCCATGCCGAGGGCGCGGCCGACCAGCTCTGGGTCGCCGGCAAAAGCGGTGTGTTCCACCAGCTTGCCGTTGTCGCGCAGGCGCATGGTGACCTCGAAGTTTTGCCATTTGCTCGGGTCGACGCCCTGCTCGGCGGGCGTCAGATCACTGCGGTAGGCCCCCATGTTGAAGCTCTTGGTGCCGATGACGATGTCACCCCGGTGCAGCGCCGGATCGTGGCCGCCCGCCGTGCCCTGATTGATGACGAGGCGCGGCTGGAAGCGCTCCATGGCGAGGGTGGTGGCCGCGGCGGCATTGGCCAGTGTGCGCGCGCGACTGAAATGATCACTGAGTGCGGGTGAATTGATCACTGATTGTTGTGATCAATTCACTAGCAAAA
>NZ_JAPCJG010000013.1:0-22722 GCF_027707985.1 Aeromonas sp. QDB03
GAGTAGGACACTGCCAGGCACCCAATACAAGAAACCCCGCTCATCTGAGCGGGGTTTTTTATTGCCTGAAATTCAGCGTGTTGTGGTCTTGGTGCCAGCTCTAATTATTGCTCCCCCTTTGTCGTGAATACTTCAGTACCGCTAGATTGGTGTTGTTGAACTCTCGATATCTCGATGTTTATCTCCTCATTTTCAAATCTCACCATTCCCTCCGTCCATCGGATCTGATCGCTTGTAGCACTTGAACTGTCCAGCTATTCCATTCGTCGATGATCACTATTGCTGCTGCGGGGGATGACAAGGAAGGCGGGATCCATAGACTGTCTCTTTCAGGCATAAGGAGCTGTGTATGTTGGGGATCCACGATCTGGCGTTGTTTGTCGTATCCGGTCTGCTGTTGAACATGATGCCGGGACCGGACTCCCTGCTCATCATGCTGCGCAGCGGGTCACAAGGTTGGCGGGCCGGTTCGGTGGCGGCGCTGGGAATAGGGACGGGCACCATGGTGCATGTGCTGGCGGCGGCGCTGGGACTGTCGGCTCTGCTGAGTGCCTCGGCCGAGCTGTTCACCGTCATCAAGTTGATGGGGGCGCTCTATCTGGTCTATCTCGGCGTGTCTATGCTCTGGCAGAGGAGTGGCACTTCAACGTCTGTGGATGGGGCTGTGTCGCTGCCTGCGCTCTCCTACGGCCGGATCTTCCGGCAAGGGTTGCTGACCAATGTGCTCAATCCCAAGGTAGCCCTGTTCTTCCTCGCCTTTGTTCCCCAGTTCATCGCTCCCGATGCACCGCAGAAGGCGCTGGCCTTTGTCGTGCTGGGCTGCATCTTCAATTTCAACGGCATGATCTGGTGCCATCTGCTGGCCTTCTCGACCGCCTATGCGAGTCGCAAGGTGACCTTGCCTGGCTGGTTGGGCCGCTGGCTCAACCGCTTGATGGGAGGCTTGTTCGTGGGGCTTGGCATCAAGCTGGCGGTGGAGTGAGAGGGTAAACGCCGGGCATAGAAAAAGGCGTATCCCATCGCTGGGATACGCCTTCGTCTGCACTGCAGCAGGCTGACTGAAATCAGTTCATGCCGTAGCGCTTGAGTTTCTTGCGCAGAGTACCGCGGTTGATGCCCATCATCACGGCGGCGCGAGTCTGGTTACCACGGGTGTACTGCATGATCACGTCCAGCATGGGAGCTTCGACTTCGGAGAGAACCATATCGTACAGATCAATCACTTCCTGACCGTTCAACTGGGCCAGGTAGTTACGCAGGGCCTGTTGCACAGAGTCACGCAGGGGGCGCTGGGTCGGCTCGGCAGCGTGATTGTGAGTAGTTGTTACCAATGCATCAGAAGTCAGGGTTTGTTCGAACATATTCGGTCGGCTCTTTAGTTATGCGTTAACCTAATCCATCGAAATACGCTTCGAGTGCCTCGAGTTGTGCATCTGCACAATCCAGGGCATTGAAGTGCTTACGGAATTCTCGGCCCGTCTCTTCTTCATCCAGATACCAGCCCACGTGTTTACGGGCAATGCGCGCTCCCAGATATGCACCATAAAACTGGTGCAGGTTGGTTACATGCTCGTTCATCAGGGTGCGAACCTCTTCCCTTTCGGGAGGCGGCAGCTTGGTGCCCGTCTCAAGAAAATGACGGATTTCCCGGAAAATCCAGGGTCGTCCTTGCGCAGCACGGCCGATCATCACGGCATCAACGCCGGTATAGTCGAGGACATACCGGGCCTTCTCCGGGCTGTCTATGTCGCCATTGGCGACAACAGGAATCGATACGGCCTGCTTAATCGCCCTGATAGTGTCGTACTCCGCCTCGCCCCGATAGAGGTCGGTACGGGTACGACCATGCACGGCAAGGGCCGCGATACCGCAATCTTCGGCGATTCGGGCGATCTCCTCGCCATTGCGGTTATCCGGATCCCATCCTGTGCGGATCTTCAAGGTGACAGGTACCTCCACTGCGTCCACTACGGCCCGGCAGATGGTTCTGACCAGGTCGGGTTGGCGCAGCAGGGCGGAACCTGCCAGCTTCTTATTCACTTTTTTTGCCGGACATCCCATGTTGATGTCGACGATCTGAGCGCCCTGCTCCACGTTGTAGCGGGCAGCAAACGCCATCATCTCGGGGTCGGCTCCGGCAATCTGGACCGATCGCAAGCCACCTTCTGCAGAGTGATCCATTCTCATCCTGGTTTTCTGGGTATCCCAGACATCCGGGTTGGCCAGCAGCATCTCGGAAACGGCCATGCCGGCGCCCAATCGCAAACAAAGTTCACGAAATGGTCGGTCTGTTACACCGGCCATGGGAGCCACAATCAGGGGAGTTTCAAGCGTGTGGGGACCTATCTGCATTCCACGGTTACCATCGGCTTAGGGCGGCGTATATTACGCATTTTTTAGTCAGGAGAAAAGGTTAGTATTTGAGCGTCAGCCATTTTTTTCTGAAAAAAACGTCGTGCCAAGGCTTGCAAATTCAGGAGTGCTTGAAAATCAGGCATATTGTCGGGGTGAGTTTACGGGGCCAAATGAGCGAGGGACTCGACGATTTGCCTGTCCCCATCCGGTTGGGGTTTGCGCTATGATAGCGAGCTTGAATCGAGCAAAGGCTCCAAACAATTTTATTACAAACAGATTGGGGATGTATGACGTCAAGGTTCATCAAATCTCTCTACCCGTGTCTGCTGGGTGCCGTGCTGGGTTCTGCCCAGGCACAGACCGTCAGTTTCGGCGAGGCCTGGAGCCGGGTCATCCAGCAGGATGACGGGCTGGCGGCGGAACAGGCCGGTGTGGACCGGGCGCAACAGTTGCGCGAGGCGGCCAAGGCCATGTATCTGCCCGACATCAGTCTGGGGGCGGATTATGCGCGCATTTCCAAGCCGGATCTGATGGGGTTGGACGACAAGCTGGAAAATTCTCCCGCATTGGGCGCCATTCTGGGGCAGATGGGGATCGACTCCAAATGGCTGGCCTCGTCGCTGACCGAGCAAAATCGCGTCACCAGTTCGGTCAGAATGCTCTGGCCCCTGTTTGTCGGGGGGCGGATCGATGCGATGCAGGATATTCGGTCCGCACAGGTGGATGAAGCCAAGGAGTTGCTGGCCATCAAGCAGCAAGCCAGCTTCGAGAGCCTGTCCCAGACCTATTTCGGCGTGGTGCTGGCGGCGCAGGTGGTGCAGACCAAGCAGGAGATAGAGCAGGGGCTGGCCCGCCATCTGGATCATGCCAGGAAGCTGGAAGCCCAGGGCCAGATCGCCAAGGTCGAGCGGCTGTCGGCCCAGTCTGCCTATGACAGGGCGCGCATCGATACCCAGAAGTCCCGCCGCAGCCTAGAGATCGCCGAGCTGGCGCTGGATCGCATGATCAAGCTCAAGGGAGCCGAACCGGCTACCCAGCTGTTCATCAATGACGATGTGCCCCCCTTGGCGGCCTTCGTCGAGGATACGCTGACGGTGCACCCGGGTCTCAAGATGCTGATCGCCAAGCGTGAGCAGGCGAAGGCGATGATCCGGGCCGAGAAGGGCAAATATGCACCCGAGCTCTTCATGTTCGGCAACTACAACCTCTACGAACGAGATACCCTGGCCGCGAAGATCACCCCTGACTGGGTGGTCGGGGTCGGCGTCAGCATGCCGCTGGTGAGCCGCGACGGCCGCTCCGAGACGGTACAAGCGGCCAAGAGCGCCGAGCTGCAGGTCAATCTGCTGCAGGCCAAGACCCGCGAGGATCTGGAGCTGCTGGTCGAGAAGACCTGGCGCGAGGCGGCGCAGGGGCTGGAAGAGTACCAGTCTCTCTCTTCCACTCAGGCGCTGGCCGAGGAGAACGTGCTGCTGCGGGACAAGGCATTCGGGCAGGGGCTCTCCACCTCGCTGGATGTGGTGGATGCCCAGAACCAGCTGGCCGGGGTCAAGACCCAGCGTGCCGCTGCCGCCTATCAATATGTGATCTCGCTGGCGCGCCTGTTGGCACTCTCCGGTCAGATGAACAGTTTCAATCAATATCAGCATGGTCAGGCGATCGAGGTGAATTCATGATCGCGGCCCTGTCTGTCCCGTTTTCCATGTCTGTTTCGACCGCCAAGGGTCGCCCGTTTGTCGAGGTGAATGCATGAGTCATCCCCCCATCAAGAAGAAGATGAGCCAGGCCAAGCCGCTGCTGCTGCCACTGGCGCTGGTCCTGCTGGTGATCTGGCTGGGCTGGCGTTTCTGGCTCGCCTATCAGCCCGAGCCGGTGCGCTTGCAGGGCCAGGTTGAGGCGCAGCAGTATTCGGTCTCCTCCAAGGTGGCGGGCCGCATCGACGAGGTGCTGGTGAAGAAGGGTGACCGGCTGGCCCGGGATCAGCTGGTGTTCACCCTGGCCAGTCCCGAGATCGAGGCCAAGCTGAGCCAGGCCAAGGCGGGTCAGGCTGCGGCCGGGGCCATGGCCGAGGAAGCAGAGAAGGGCGCGCGTGCCCAGCAGATCGCGGGTGCCAAGGATCAGTGGCAAAAGGCCAAGGCGGCAGCCCTGCTGCGGGCCAAGACCTATGAGCGCATCGCCAGCCTGCACCGGGATGGCGTGATGCCGTTGCAGAAACGGGATGAGGCCTGGACCGCCTGGCAGGCAGCCAAGTACAGCGAAGGCATGGCCTGGCAGCAATACCAGATGACCCTGGAAGGGGCGCGGGAAGAGACCAAGGTGGCGGCGCGCGAGCAGGCCAACATGGCGGCGGGTTCGGTGGCGGAAGTTGAGGCCTATCTGGCCGATACCCGCATCGCCAGCCCGCACGCGGGGGAGGTGTCCCAGGTGCTGCTGCGCAGCGGTGAGCTGGCGCCACAGGGCTTCCCTGTGGTGACCCTGCTCGATATGCAGGATGCCTGGGCCCAGTTCCATGTGCGCGAAGATCTGCTGCCCCGTTTCGCGCTGGGCACTGAGTTCGATGCCACCATTCCGGGCCTGGGTGAGCAGACGGTGCGCTTCAAGGTGACCCACGTGGCCGTGATGGGGGATTTTGCCACCTGGCGTGCCACGGATACCCGTCAGGGCTTCGACATGAAGAGCTTCCAGGTGGAGGCGCGCCCCTTGCAACCGGTTGACGGTCTGCGAGTCGGCATGAGTGTGCTGGTCGAACTCTGATGAGACGCGAATGGCGGCTGTTGTGGCAGGATCCGTTCGGTCGTGCCCTGATGAGCTGGGTTCCCTTGTTGTTGATGGGGACTATCTGCTGGATCTTCTCGGCCGGGCTGGCCCGGGATCTCAACGTTGGTCTGGTGGATCTGGATCAGAGCGTCCTCTCCCGTCAGCTGGCGTTCTCGCTGGACGGTTCCGCCGGTCTGCGCCTTGCCGGCCAGTTCGACTCCATCGACGAGGGGGCACGCGCCCTGCGCGGGGGGGACATCTATGCCCTGGTGGTGATCCCTCACCATCTGGAGCGGGATGCCCGTCAGGGTACCCAGCCCAAGGTGACTGTGTTCAACAACAGCCAGTTCATCCTGATCGCCAAGCTGGTCAACTCGGCCTTGTCCCAGGTGGTGGGGACCCTCAACGGCCAGGTGGGCGTACTGGCCGCCATGGCCGATGGCAAGGTCATGTCCGGCGCCCTGGGGCAATCCGTGCCCATCAGCAATCAGGTGACGGCGCTCTACAACATCAACTCCAGCTATGCCCAGTTCCTGCTGAGTGCCCTGTTGCCGGCGGTGTGGCAGATCCTGGTGGTGCTCTATGGGATCAACGCCCTGGCCCGCACCGATCGGCTGGGGCTGGACTGGACCAGCCAAGGGGTCTGGTTCGGCCTCTGGCGCACTTTGCTGCCCCATGTGTTGATTGGGTGGGCCTGGGGTCTGGCGTGGAGCCTGATGCTGTTCAAGGCGTTTGGCTATCCGATGCAAGGCAGCTGGCTGGTGCTGACACTGGGACTGGGGCTGGCTTCGGCCGCCTGTGTCAGCATGGGGGCCTTCTTCTACGGCGTCATCCGGGATCCGGCCCGCGCCCTGTCGCTGGCGGGCGCCTATACGGCACCGGGCTTTGCTTTCATGGGCGTGACCTTTCCGGTCAGTGCCATGGGAGACTTCGCCCAGTTCTGGCGCAGCCTGCTGCCCATCTCCCACTATGTGGAGCTGCAGATAGGGCAGACCAACTACGGCCAGCCGTTCGCTGCGGCCCTGCCCCAGCTCGGCGCCTTGCTGCTGTTCCTGCTGCCCCTGTTGCTGGTTGTTCGTCGTTACCAGCAGCAGGCCGAGCTGGCGCGCCAAGCTGCCGATAAGGAGCCTGCCTCATGCTAGATTTTTGGGGTTTGATACGGCTCGAACCGTGCTCTGCTGCCGGGCAGTGGAAGGAGTGGATGTCATGCTAGGTTTTTGGGATCTGCTGCGGCTGGAGCTGCGTACCCTGCTGGCCGATCGGGCCATCATGCTGACCCTGTTTGGTGGTGTCTTCTTCTACTCCTTCCTCTACCCGCAGCCCTACCTGCAGCAACTGCCAAGGGAAGAGCCTGTGGTGGTGGTCAATGAGGATGGCAGTCAGCTCTCCCGTCAGCTGGAGTTCATGGCCGATGCCACCCCGCAGGTGAAACTGGTGGCACGGGCCAACAGCCTGGAAGAGGCGCGCCAGCAGCTGATGGCGGGGAAGGGGAGCGGCATACTGCACATTCCCCGTCACTTTTATCGGGATCTGATGCAGGGCAGGAGCGTCACCCTGAGCTATGCCGGTGATGCCTCCTACTTCCTGGTCTACGGCACCATAGCCGAGGGGCTGGCCCTGGCGGGTGGCAGCCTGGCGGCCCAGATCAAGGTCACGCGTCTGCTCAGTCAGGGTGAGGCGCTGCCGCAGGCGGCCATGGGCTGGAACTCGGTGGGGCTCAATGTGCTGCCGGTGTTCAACCCCACCATGGGCTATGTGAACTACGTTGTGCCCGCCGTGTTCGTGCTGATCCTGCATCAGGTGCTGCTGATGGGCACCGGGATCCTGGGGGCAACCCAGAATCAGCGCAGCGGTCGCGGGGAGTCTGGCTATTGGCAGAGCGCCCCCGTGCTTGCCCTGCTGCTGGCCAGAACCTTGGTGGTGGGCGGGCTGTTCGTGCTGCCGGTGACCTACTTCTTCGGCTTCTGTTTCGATCACTACAACATAGTGCGCACCGCCGAGCCGGCCGAGCTGTGGCTGTTCACCCTGCCGTTCCTGCTGGCAACCACCTGGCTTGGCATAGTGCTGGGGGCCCTGTTTACCCGCCGGGATCTGCCGACCCAGGTGGTATTGCTCTCCTCCATGCCGCTGGTCTTCCTGGCAGGCTTCATCTGGCCGCTGGAGCTGATCCCGACCCCCCTCAACTGGCTGGCCCAGTGGGTGCCGAGCACCCCGGCCATCGAGGGCTTCTTGCGCCTCAACCAGATGGGGGCCGAGTTTGCCCAGGTTTCCCGCTACTGGTGGCAGTTGTGGGGGCTGGCACTGCTTTACGGCGCTCTGGCTTGTCTGCTGCTGCGCTGGCGCCAGCGGTCGCTTGTGGACGAGGCTGCCGCGTCGGGCGGGGTGGCTGCGGAGACGGCAACTGAGCCTGGCCCCTCTGCCAGCTAGACGACATCAGACAGTAAAACGGTCAGCCCTGGGGCTGACCGTTTTATTATCCGGATTGCTCACCCCCGGCTGAGGGTGGGATCGCCTATGGCGTAGATCTGTCCCACTGCCCGCTCATCGTTCAGCAGTTGCAATCCATGGTCCGCCACATCGGCGCGGCGCACCAGACCGTGCACCTCGCTCCCCTGGCTCAACACGGCCTGCCCTGTGGCCTCGCCATCCTGCAAGCCGGCCGGGCGAACTATGGTCCAGGTCAGCGCGCTGGTCTGCAGCCAGCTCTCCGCCAGACTCTTCAAGCGTACCTCGTGACCGAAGGCGGCCCTGGCCCGCTCGGGCAGGTATTGCCAGCTGTCACCGCAACCCAGCGAGGTGACCAGCAGCAGACGTTTGAGCCCGGCCAGCTCCATCTGATCGATCACCTGGCGGTTGCCTTGATAATCGACGGGGGTCGGCTGGCGGAAGCTGCCGAGGGTCGAGATCACCCCGGCCTCGTCACCTGCGAGTGAGCAAGCCTGCGCGACGGCCTGATGGTCGAGGGCGTCTCCCTCAACCACCTCGACTCCCAATGCGCGCAGCTCGGCGGCCATCTCCGGGTTACGGACCAGGGCCACGACCCTGTGGCCCTGGCGCAGGGCGTGTTCGGTGAAGGCGCGGCCCAGCCCGCGGCTGGCTCCGAAGATGAGTGTGGTTGGCATTGTGCTGCTCCCTGTGATGAAAGGGGTAGCCTAGAGGGTTGGCGTAGCGCTGTAAATGAGAGTTGTTTTTATTTGAGGGGGTTAGCAGGAGAAATGCGGCGAGCCGCGGGCGGGTGGCCCGGGCTCGCACAGGATCAGCCGTTGTAGTGGCCTATGTTGGGGCGACGGCTGGGACCGCTCAGGTGGATATCCACCGGATTGAACGCCTTGATCGCCTCGAAGCTGAAGTCGCCGATAGCCTGATGCAGGCTCTGCGGGCTGTGGTTGGTGATGATGATGACGCTTTTCGACAGGTTGCGCCGGCGGCGCAGCAGGTGGCCGAGGAAGCTGGACTGGCTCTCCGCCATCTTGGCGCGGTTGGCCGACACCTCGTCGATGATCAGCAGGTCGACCTCTTCCAGTGCACGGCGGTACTGGTTGCGCTCCTCCTGATCCTGGATCACGTTGAAGAAGAGGCGGTCCACTATGGAGGCCCACTGCTGGAAGATCACCGATTTCTGGTGACGTTCGATCAGTTCATGGGCCACGGCGCCCGCCAGGGTCGACTTGCCGGTGCCGTAGTCGCCATAGATCAGCATGCAGCCGCCGCCGCTCTTCTCCCAGTGCTCGAAGCCGCTGATGAAGTAGCGAGCCGTCTCCATGGGGTATTGCAGCGCCGGATCGGTGGCATCCATCTTCTCGAATACCCAATCCGGGTTGAGGTCGGCCTGGGCGATCAGCTTCTGGATCCGCTCCTGGCGAGCCGCCTTCTGCAGCTCGCGCACCTCGGCGTTGGCCTTGGCGTCGTACTCCTTGCGCAGGGTTTCGTAGTCGTACTGGCTGCCGCCGGTCTCTTGCTGAAGGCGACGAATGCGCTCCAGCAGGCCTCCTACGTGGCGACTCAATTCCGGATCGTGAATGCGATGATCCTGCTTGGCCTTGGCGATCTTCTGGCGCTTGGCTTCGATCTCTTCCAGCTCCTGGCGCAGGGGATCGTGCGGGTCAGTCATGGAATGCTCCTTCTGCTCGGTCTGGGGTGGGGATAGGTCTCTGATTTTGCCTGCTGGCGGTGCCTGCTATCAATCATTATCCGGTTCCCGTGGCTGGCCGGCCAGCCGCTTGGCCTCTTCGATCATCTCCTGGGCCCGCTTGCTTGGGCCCGCCTCGACCGGTGCCTGGGTCACCTGTTGGTAGCCCTGCACCTCCATCGGCTTGCGGCGGGTATAGCGGCGGGTCTTGAGGGCGCGGATGAACTTGAGCATCCACTGGTGCTGGGAGTCGAACACCTCGGGCCGCCCCAGCCAGTAGGCGATGAACTCGCCGAGATCCTCTTCGCTGTAGCTGGCATCGATCACCCCGCACAGGCGGGCGAGGGCTGGCAGCTCTGCATCCGGGCGCCATTGCAGGTGCATCTGGAACGGGCGCTCCGGCAGCGGGCTGCGCACCCGCTGGGTCAGCAGTGGCAGCTGGAACGGGCACTGATGGTAGTGCTCACTGTCTTTTTGCGCCTCGACTTGCAGCAAACCCGCCTCCATCAGCTCATCGAACAGCTCGGTCAGCTGGCGAGCATTGACCTGAAAGGAAAAACCGCTGGGATCGCCCGGGTCGACCACCGCCAGCGCCCGGCCGAGTTCGGGGTAGTTGAGCCTGGCCAGCTGATTTTCCAGCACCAGTCGGCGCAGCTGCAGGGTATAGAGGCTGCGGGCCGGGTGGGACAATCTGGGATGGGCGAGGGCGCTGTATTCGGCAGGGGTCATGGCATGCTTCATTGACGGACGTGGCGGTATTATCCCCCATGGCGGAGCCTCATACAATTGATGGCATGCCCGGCACCGCCGGCGGGTGGCCGGCTCGCCCGCGATCGGGGTTGCTTGTTTTCGTATGACGCTGTTTTTTTGTCAGCCAAGTTGCAAAGCGGAGAAAAAGCTGGGTTTCGATGAGCATCATTAGCTGCTTTATTTCAAGCAGTTGGCCGCCAGAATAGCTAGCGAGCATGGATTTTTCGGCGATTATTCAATCATCTGATTGGTCAATGCAGTCGGTTATGGTCTAGGCTTGAGGCTAAATAACTGGTTGACTAATAAGAGCTTTATCAAGATGTCAAAAGCCGGACTACGGATCCTGGTGGTGGAGGACGAAGCGGTTTTTCGCCACTCGCTGGTCAATTATCTCGCTCACGATGGTGCCTGCGTTTTCCAGGCCGAAGACGGCATTGAAGGTCTCTCTGCCGCTGCCCTCTATCACCCCGATGTGGTGTTATGTGATTTGAACATGCCCAACATGGATGGGCATGAGGTGATCGCCTGCCTCACAGCCCGCTACCCCCATATTCCTGTCATCGTCATCTCGGCCCAAAGCAAGATGGAGGCGGTCGAGCGAGCGCTGCGCGCCGGCGCCCGCGATTTCCTGCTCAAGCCCATCTCTGACTTCGGCCAGGTGCGTCGCAGCATAGAGCAGTGCCTGAGCGCCAACCACGGTTATGGACAACAGCTGGAGTTGATGGAGCACATCGACTTCTTTCGCGAACACGACCAGGCGGCGACCCGGCTGCTGGCCTGGTTGAAGCCGCCGGGCTTGCAGGAGTGGGGGCCCTGGCAGGTCACCTTTGAAGGGATGGGCAATCTGTTCATTCCCGATACCTTCAAGGTGGATGACAAGCTGCTGGTGCTGGTGATGGAGCTGCCGATCCTCGGGGTGGATGCCGCCTTCTGCGGCGCCCTTGTGCGCTCCCTGATGAACGCCCCGTATCGCCAGTTTCAGCGTGGCGAGAGTCTGCTGCTGACCCAGCCCCACCGGTTGCTTGATTACCTCAATCTGCAGCTGGTCGAATCCGGCCTGCGCCACTCCTTCGCCATGGCCGCCCTGTTGTTTGATCAGGAGGACGGGCTGGTCTTTGCCAATGCCGGGCTGACTTCGCCCCATTGGTTGGTGCGCTCTGGCGGCCTGCCTCTCGGTCTGCTGCGTACCAGCCACTACGCCTTGCACAGGCGCAGCTGGCATGAACCCTTTGATCTGCAGTTTCGCAGTGACAGCGGCAGTGCCCTGCATGTGCAGGTTCGACATCATTGAGGCCGTGTCAGACGGCCACATACAAAGAGGGCGCCCAATGGGCGCCCTCTTTGTTGCTGACAATCTTGACCGCTTAGACGGCGGCAGATTGCAGCTTCTTGTCGTGTTCCTGCGGCTCTTTGGCCGGACCTTCTGCACCGTGCATCCAGTAGACCAGGCGATTGGCCATGGTCAGCAGGATCAGCGCGCTGATCACGGCGGCCAGTGCGATGCCACCGAAGATGGCCATGGCACCGGATTCGCCGACGAAGGAGCCGATGAAACCGGCGGCATAGTTGGCCAGGGCCACGAAGCCGAACCAGGCACCCATCATCAGGGAGGCCAGGCGCAGCGGAGCCAGCTTGGTCACCATGGAGAGGCCGATCGGGGAGAGGCAGAGCTCGCCCAAAGTGTGGAACAGGTAGGCACCGACCAGCCAGAACATGGAGGTCTTGACGGCCTGATCACCACCTTGCTCCAGCACGGCACCGATCATGAACAGGAAGCCCACGGCCAGGAACAGCAGACCCATGGCGAACTTCACCGGGGAGTTCGGCTCTTTCTTGCCGAGCTTGATCCAGATGGCGGCAACGATGGGGGCCAGCGTGATGATGAAGAAGGGGTTCAGGGACTGGAACCAGGCGGTCGGCACTTCGAAGCTGCCGATCATGCGGTCGGTATACTCCTGCGCGTACAGGTTCATCAGACCACCGGCCTGCTCGAAGCCAGCCCAGAAGATGATGGTGAACAGACCCAGCACCAGGATGACCTTAATGCGATCCACTTCTTGCTTGGTCAGCGGAGCCTTCTGCTCCTTGGAGCGCTGCTCGGCGGCGCGCTGGGCGGCCGGCACGCGGCCGATGTCACCCAGGAAACGCTGAGCCATGGTGGCCTGTACCACCAGGGAGAGCAGCATGCCGATACCGGCGCTGACGAAGGCGGCTTGCCAGCCATAGGCGGTTGCGGCAGCGCCACAGATCACGCCGGCCAGCAGGGAGCCCAGGTTGATACCCATGTAGAAGATGGTGAAGGCACCGTCACGACGGTGGTCACCTTCCTGATACAGGTCACCCACCATGGTGGAGATGTTGGGTTTGAACAGACCGTTACCCACGATAAGCAAGCCGAGACCCGAATAGAAGACGGTGTTGACCATGTCCGGGAACATGGCGTGCGGCAGCGCCAGGGTAAATTGGCCGGCGGCCATCAGCACGGCACCAAACAGAATGGCGCGGCGTTGGCCGAGGAAGGTATCTGCCAGCCAGCCGCCGATGATCGGGGTGATGTAGACCAGACCGGTATAGATGCCGTACAGCTTGAGGGCATCGGCCTGAGTCCAGCCCATCCCGCCGTTGGCAGTCATGTCAGTCAGATAGAGCACGAGCACGGCACGCATGCCGTAATAGGAGAATCTCTCCCACAGTTCGGTACTAAAGAGCAAAAAAAGCCCTTTAGGGTGACCTAAAAAGGTCCCTTTGGACGGATTATTCATTGGAACTTCCACCTGTGTCTTATATTTTTTTAGAAATTTTATGCAAGGGCTAGGAACAAGCCATAATCCTTATAGAACAAGCGTGATTAAATTACAATATTATGATTTAGCGATATTTTATCTATCAATGGTTGAATATATGTTTATAAAATGAAAAAGGGCATCGAATGATGCCCAGTGTTTTATTCTATTAATAGGTTAAATATTCAGCTATTACAGCTGCTTGGCAAACTGTTTCAACCAAGTGATAAATTCGCCGTTCAGTTCCGGATGGCGCACTGCATATTCCACATTGGCTTTCATGTAACCAAACTTGCTGCCGCAGTCGTGGCTGCGCCCTTTCATGAAGTAGGCATTCACCTGCTCCTGCTCCATCAGCATGGCGATGGCATCGGTCAGCTGGATCTCGTCACCGGCACCGGCGGGGGTCTTCTCCAGCAACGGCCAGATGTTGGAAGAGAGCACGTAACGGCCGACCACGGCCAGATTGGAGGGGGCCTCGTCACGGGGCGGTTTCTCGACGATGGCCTGCATCGGCAGAGACATGCCCTCGCTCAGCGCTTCTCCCTTGATGTCGGCGATGCCGTATTTGTCCACTTCGCTCTCGGGGACGGCTTCCACCATGATCTGGCTGATGTGATCCTCTTCGAACATGTGCACCATCTCGGCCAGGTTGTCCTGCTTGAGGTCGCTGGAGACCTCATCGATCAGCACGTCCGGCAGCAGCACCGCAAACGGGTTGTCGCCGATCAGCGGACGGGCGCAGAGCACTGCGTGTCCCAGACCTTTGGCTTCCCCCTGGCGGACGTGCATGATGGTGACGTCTTTCGGGCAGATGTGTTGCACCTCTTTCAGCAGTTGCCGCTTGACCCGCTTCTCGAGGGTCGCTTCCAGCTCGAAGCTCTTGTCGAAGTGGTTTTCGATGGAGTTCTTGCTCGAGTGGGTGACCAGAATGATCTCCTTGATGCCGGCGGCGATGGCTTCGCGCACTACATACTGGATCAGCGGTTTGTCGACGACGGGCAGCATCTCCTTGGGGATGGCCTTGGTGGCTGGCAGCATACGGGTGCCCAGACCGGCGACGGGAAGAACGGCTTTGCGTACAACGAGCGGTGTCTTTTTCATGGAGAGAGTCCAGAGATACAAAGTGGGCCCATGATACCCGAAGAAAAATAGGGCAGCCACAGGCTGCCCTTATGATGAAAGGGGTATGGATCGGTTACTTGACGATAATCATGTCCCGATTTGCTTCCAGCGTGGCTGGCCCGATGCCGCTCACATCGGCCAGCTGATCCACGGTAGTGAACTTGCCCTGCTTCTCGCGGTAATCGACGATGGCCTGAGCCTTCTTCTCGCCAATGCCCTTGAGCGCAGTCAACTCATTGATACTGGCGGTGTTGAGGTTCACCTTGCCGCTCTCCTTGGCGGTAGTGACCGTGGTTGCCGGCTTGGTAGCAGGCTTGTCGGCGGCCAGCAGAGGCTGGCTGAGCAGGGGCAGGCAGCTCAGCAGCAGGGTGGCGGTCAGGGTCTTGTAGTTCATGGCGGCACGTCCTTGTGTGGTTTGGTATGCCTATTGAGAATTAGCCGAGTCGCGCCACTTTTTGTCTGTCATATATGACACTGTATAAGTCAGAGCAAACGGCTATAAGCTTCCTTTATCCAAAATAGGTACAATATGCTAACCATTTGACCAGGATGTCTTTTCTTATGTTTTTTCCCGCGATTTCCGAGCTGGAGCCCATCGCCCGTGCCGCCGGTAACGCCATCATGGCCATCTACAGTCAGCCCTTTGCGGTAGAGTACAAGCAGGACGAAAGTCCCTTGACCGCCGCCGACAAGGGCGCGCACGAGGTGATCGTGCAGGCGCTGGCCCGGCTGACGCCCGAGATCCCCGTGCTGTCGGAGGAGTCCGACCCTGAACTGATGACCGCGCGACTCGGCTGGCCCCGCTACTGGCTGGTGGACCCGCTGGACGGCACCAAGGAGTTCGTTTCCCGCAACGGTGAGTTCACCGTCAATATCGCCCTGATTGAAGAGGGGACTCCGCGCTGGGGACTGGTCTATGCCCCGGTATTGGACCAGCTCTGGTATGGCGGCAAGGGGCTGGGGGCCTGGCGGGTGGCTAATGGCAAGCGTGAGGCTATCCAGAGCCAACCTCATCAGGAAGGTATGCCTTGGCGGGTGGTAGGCAGCCGCAATCACCTCTCCCAGGCCACCCTGGATTACCTAGCGGGCTTTGGTGACATGGCGCGGGGCGAGATTGAGCTGGTCTCCATGGGCAGTTCGCTCAAGTTCTGCATCATCGCCGAAGGGGGGGCCGAGCTTTACCCGCGCCTCGCCCCCACCTGCGAGTGGGATACCGGTGCGGCGCAGGCGGTGCTGGAGGGGGCGGGTGGCAGCGTCACCCAGCTCGATGGCTCGCCGCTGTGCTACAACAAGCCGGACATCCTCAACCCCTGGTTCGTGGCCAAGGCATAAAACGGGATATCGGGATACAAAAAGGCCGGACTGGCGTGAACTGCCAGTCCGGCCTTTTTTATTTCGCTATTCGCGTTGGGTCAGAAGACCTTCTTGAACGGCTTGATGGTCACCTTGGCATAGACACCGGCCGCCACATAGGGATCGGCATCGGCCCAGGCCTTGGCATCCGCCTGTGAGGCGAACTCGGCGATGACGGTGCTGCCGGTAAAGCCGGCATTGGCCGGATCCTCGGCATCGATGGCCGGGTTGGGGCCGGCGGTGAGCAGCCGCCCTTCATCCTGCAGCGCCTGTAGCCTGGCCAGATGGGCCGGGCGCGCCTGCTTGCGCAGCGGCAGGCTGCCCTGGACATCTTCGGAATAGATGAGATACCACATGAGACGATCCTTTTCTTGATGGCAGTTATTTTTTCATTTCATTTTTCTGCTCGGCGGGCAGGTGGCGATAGAGATAGACACCGCTTAGCAGAGTGAATACCAGGGTCATGCCAAGCAGACCGAATACCTTGAAGTTGACCCACATCTCCTGCGGCAAGTTGAAGGCCACATAGAGGTTGAGCAGGCCGCAGACGGTAAAGAAGCCGACCCAGCCGAGGTTGACCCTATCCCAGACGGGATCCGGTGCTTGCAGCTCCTTGCCCAGCATCTGCTTGATCAGGTTTTTGCCAAAGCCGTAACGGCTGATGAGCAGGCCCAGCGCAAACAGTACGTTGATGACGGTGACTTTCCACTTGATGAAGGTGTCGTCGTGGAAGAAGACGGTGAGACCACCGAAGAAGCCGACCAGCAGGAAGGTGAACAGCTGCATCTTCTCGACCTTGCGATAGCGGATCCAGCTGTAGGCGAGCTGCAGACCGGTCACCACCACCAGGGCACCGGTCGCCATGTAGATGTCGTAGAACTTGTAGACTGCAAAGAAAACGATAAGAGGAATAAATTCAATAAATTGCTTCATGTCTGGCTCGTCGCCCTCAAAAGTGGACCGCAAAATTTGATTCAGTGTACCTGCCCGATGGGCAACGGCAAATGAATAAGACCGCTCATTCGCCAGCCAGTTCCTCAGCCAAATAGCTGCCTTGCGATCTCGGCGCCCAGCCGCTGCTGATCCGCCAGCAGATCGCGGATGTGGCGCTCTTCGATGAGCGGATTGAGCAGCACGGCCCGCAGCAGGGTGAGCGGCTGGGTGCCGTAGCGCCCCACTGCGCGCTGGGTGCGGGAGACAAAACTGTGCCCCTCGGCGCGCTGAGTCTTCTGCAGGGCAACGTTGAAGGTATTGACCTGTTCGTTGGCGGCCTCGTCCAGCACCTTGCCCTGCAGATGAGGGGGGATGCAGCGATAGGAGAGCAGGTTCATCACCGGGGCCGACATCAGTTCGAAGGCTGGATCCTGGTCGATAAGGCCGGCCATCAGGCGGGCCCGGTCGTAGTTGGCCTCGATGAGCTCGGCATAGCCCTGCTGGCCGAACAGCTGGAAGGCGGCATCCAGATAGAGGGCGTTGGCCGGGCGGGTGCCCTCCAGGGTAAAGCGCCCCTGATCAAAGGAGCTGGCGCGGATGGCGTAGGGGGCTTCCCGCTTGACCGCCATCATCAGGTCTGGCTGGCGGCAGAGCAGCATGCCGGTACCTAGCGGCACCAGCAGTTGCTTGTGGCCATCCAGGGTGACGGTATCGGCTCGCTCGATCCCCGCCAGCAGCGCCTGATAGCGGGGGGAGAACAGGGTCGGGCCGCCCCAGGCGGCATCCACGTGGAAGTGGATCTGCTCGCGCTCGGCGATGTCCGCCAGCTCAGGCAGCGGGTCGATGGAGCCGAAATCGGTGCTGCCGGCCACGCCGACCAGTGCCAGCACCTTGAGTTTCTGCTCCTTGCATTGGGCAAGGGCCTGCTCCAGCGCGGCCATGTCGAGCCGGTTCTGGTCATCGGTGGGGAGGCGCCAGACGCTGCGCGCCCCCAGCCCCAGCAGATCCATCCCCTTGTCGAAGGAGTAGTGCATCAGCCGCGAGCCCAGGATGACGGCGCCGCGATAGCCCTGCTCATAGAGCGCGAACAGGTTGTCGCCGCAGGCGCGGTTGCGGGCCAGCCAGAGGGCGGTGACGTTGGCGATGGTGCCGCCGCTGGTCATGACGCCGAGGGCGGCATCCTTGGCATGCATCTGGGCGTCATAGAAGAGATCGTCGGCGCGATAGATGAGACGGTGCAGTTTGGCCAGCACCTCCCGTTCCAGAAAGCTGAGCAGACGGGAGGACTCCATCTTCATCGGGTTCTGGTTGAGCATCACCACCAGGCGGGACAACTCGGCGGTGAAGGCCGGTAACGGGGCCGTCATGTGGCCCATGTAGCGTGGCGAGGTGAGGTGGGATGCGCCAGGCACCAGGGTGGCCAGCCGGGCCAGGTACTCATCCATGGCGATGCCGGTGGCCGGCATGCGGGATTGATCGAGCTGGTGGGTGAACTGCTCGCGCTGGTAGGGAGCCTGACTGTCATCCGAGTGGTGGAAGGTCTCCAGCAGATCCGTCATGGCCTGGCCGAAGGCCGGATCCGGTAGTGCAAACAGTTCAGTCAACTTCATCAGGTTCTCCAGACCGGGTTGCCAGGGAGTCACTGGGTGGTGAGCAAGCGCGGTGGCAACAGCTACGTGGGCATCGGCCGCAGAGCATACACCAAAGGCCAGCGGGTGACAGCCATGCGCATCTCCTCAACGCACGGCAAATGGCATGAAAATCACTTTAAGCTAACACTTGTACTCTGAAATGGCGGCAGCTAGAGTGAGCGCAGTTTGGGCAGGAGTATGCAATGAGCAGTGTGACGGATTATTCGCCCCGCGAGGAGCTGGCCAACCGCCTCAGCCACGGCCTGGGGCTGGTGTTGGGGATCCTGGGGTTGGTGTTGTTGTTGAACAAAGGCTGGGCACAGGGCCCTCAGGCGCTGGTCAGTTACAGCCTCTATGGTGGCAGCCTGGTGTTGCTTTACTTGGCCTCGACCCTCTACCACAGCATGGCGGAAGGGCCGGCCAGACGCTGGTGCAAGGTATTCGACCACTGCGCCATCTATCTGCTGATCGCCGGTACCTATACTCCCTTCCTGCTGGTGGCACTCGACACGCCGCTGGCACAGGGGTTGATGGTGGTGATCTGGGGGCTGGCACTGGCGGGGGTGGTGTTCAAGCTGCTCTTCATCAACCGCTTCAAGAAGCTGTCGCTGTTTACTTATCTGATGCTGGGCTGGCTGTCGTTGCTGGTGGTCTATCAGCTTTACATCCATCTGGAGGGGGAAGGCTTGCTGCTGCTCGGGTTGGGTGGTCTCATCTACAGCCTGGGGGTGATCTTCTATGTGGCCAAGCGCATTCCCTACAACCACGCCATCTGGCATCTGTTCGTGCTGGGGGGCAGCGTTTGTCACTTTATGGCCATTTATGGCTACGTCGCCTAACTAGCCCTTAATTGGTATTTTTTGCTGCTCAAAAGGATAAATTCGTGCGGTATCACACAGTTGGCGGCGGCGTTTGCTGACAAGCTAGGGACAGTTCAATTCGCAAAGGATGCACGAAATGAGTGATATCGCGCTTTCTATCAGCATGTTGTCGCTGGTGGCAGTGCTGGGGCTCTGGCTGGGGAACTGGCGGGTCTATGGCGTCGGTCTCGGGATCGGAGGGGTGCTGTTCGGCGGCATCATAGTGGGCCACTTCGCCGGCCTCTCTGGGCTGGCGCTGGATGAGCAGACCCTGCACTTCATTCAGGAGTTTGGCCTGATCCTGTTTGTCTACACCATCGGCATTCAGGTCGGTCCCGGCTTCTTCTCTTCCCTGCGCAGCTCCGGTCTCAAGCTCAACGGCTTCGCCGCCCTGCTGGTACTGCTTGGCTGCGCCGTGGCGGCAGCCCTGCACCAGCTGTTCGACGTGCCGCTGCCGGTGATCCTGGGGGTCTTCTCCGGCGCCGTGACCAACACCCCTTCACTCGGTGCCGGCCAGCAGATCCTGGCGGAGCTTGGCGCTGCGCCCGGTTCCACCGGCCTGATGGGGATGGGCTATGCGGTCGCCTATCCGTTCGGCATCTGTGGCATCTTGTTGACCATGTGGCTGATCCGCATGTTCTTTCGTATCAAGATCGACGAAGAAGCAGCCCAGTTTGAACAACAGGCCGGCAAGACCAAGGAGAGTCTGCAGACCATCAACATCGCGGTGCGCAATCCCAACATCCACGGTCTGATGCTGAGCGAGATCCCGAGTCTCGACGAGGCAGACGTCATCTGCTCGCGCCTCAAGCGTGGCGAGGAGCTGATGGTGCCGCGGCCAGATTCGCGCATCGAACTGGGCGACCTGCTGCACCTGGTGGGTGAGCGGCACGCCCTGCGCAAGGTGCTGCTGGTGCTGGGGGAGGAGGTTGAGACCTCGCTCTCCACTCGCGGCACCGATCTGCGGGTAGAACGGGTTGTGGTGACCAACGAGCAGGTGCTCGGCAAGAAGATCCGCGATCTCGACATCAAGCAGAAGTATGACGTGGTGATCTCGCGCCTCAACCGGGCCGGCATCGAGCTGGTGCCGACCAGCCAGACCAGCCTGCAGTTCGGCGACATCCTCAACCTGGTGGGACGACTCGACGCCATCGAGGCGGTCACCAATGTGGTGGGCAACGTGCAGCAGAAACTGCAGCAGGTGCAGATGCTGCCGGTGTTCATCGGCATCGGCCTCGGCGTGCTGCTCGGCTCCATCCCCTTCTATCTGCCCGGGTTCCCGGCCGCACTGAAGCTGGGCCTGGCGGGTGGGCCGCTGGTGGTGGCGCTGATCCTGTCGCGCATCGGCAGTATCGGCAAGCTCTACTGGTTCATGCCCCCCAGTGCCAACCTGGCGTTGCGGGAGATCGGCATAGTGCTGTTTCTGGCGGTGGTGGGCTTCAAGTCTGGTGCCGGCTTCATCGATACCCTGATCAACGGCGATGGCCCGGCCTGGATGATGTATGGGGTGGCGATCACTCTGATCCCGCTGCTGGTGGTCGGGGTGCTGGCCCGTCTGTACGGCAAGATGAACTACCTCACCCTGTGCGGCTTGCTGGCCGGTTCCATGACGGATCCTCCCGCCCTGGCGTTTGCCAACGGCATGCACCCCACCAGTGGTGCCAGTGCCCTGTCGTACGCGACCGTCTATCCGCTGGTGATGTTCCTGCGCATCATCTCACCCCAGTTGCTGGCCATCCTGCTGTGGGCTGGCGCCTGATATGAAGCCCTTGACGGGGGCACTCGCAGTGCTCCCGTCATCAAAATGCAACACATTGATCATCTTGATTTTATTTTCCATCCCCACCGTTGTTGACCCTTCTGTTTAACCGACCGTTCCAGCCTCAAATCAGTCTATCCATTCGAATTTTCTAACTGGTTTCCGGCGCCATTCGCGGGCACATTAGACGGTGGAATATTGCATGCCAATAGAGATTCAGGAGAGAACATGAGCAGCCACAATATCGCATTGGATCAGGACGTCGTCGTTACCCAGTTGAAAGGCAAGGTTTACCTGGTGGCTGCTGATGGCAGCCAGAAGCAGCTCGCCGAAGGCGATATCCTGCCCAAGGATGCGGTGCTGATCACTCCTGAAGGCGCCAGCTTCAAAGGCGGCAACCAGACTTTCACCCTGAGCCCGACCCACGAGCAGCAGGTTGAGGATGAAACGTCTCAAGAGCCGCAGCTTGCCCAGAATGTGCCGTCCGGCAATCCCAATGACATCGCGGCCCTGCAGCAGGCCATCCTGGGTGGCGCCGACCCGACCAAGGCATTTGAAGCATCTGCCGCAGGTGGGGCGCCTGCCGCCGGTGGTGGTGGCATTGGTGGCGTGGCTGGCGCCAGTGGCAACGGTGGTTTCGTTACCATCGATCGTACCGGTGATGCCACCATAGCGGCGGCCGGTTTTGATACGGCCAACCAGACCGATGCCGGCGTGATTGCTGATGCACTGCCGGGTGAAGAGAACCGCCTGATTGATCTCGTCCCGCCGGTGATCTCCGTCTCCGCACCTGACAATACCAACGACACGACCCCGACCATCACCGGAACCACGGATGCCGACGCAGGCAGTATTGTGACCCTGCTGGTGACCGATGCCAATGGCAACCAGCAAACCCTGATCACCACCGTCAATCCGGATGGCACCTTCAGCGTGGACGTGACCACTCCGCTGGTTGATGGCTCCTACACAGTAACGGCCAGCGTCACCGATCCGGCCGGCAACACCGGCACCGCGACCGATGACGGCAGCGTGGACAGTACCGCTCCCTCGGCGCCACAAGTGGAAATCCAGGACGGCGCGGACAATGTCATCTCCGCCAACGAGCGCGAAAACGGGGTGGATGTCATCATTCGGCTGCCGGGCGATGCCAAGGCTGGTGATCGTCTCGATGTGGACTGGAACGGTGATGGCGTGCCTGACTCCAGCAGAATTCTGACGACCGACGACATCGGCCGTACCCAGGTCACCCTGACCATCCCTACCACGGATCTGCCGGTCAACGGCCCCATCACTGTGGATGCCACCCTGACCGACCCGGTGGGCAACACTTCGCCAAAGGGGACCGACAACAGCGTGGTGAATGCCGCGCCTCTGCCGGGTGACGACCAGTTCACCGTGGGGGAGGACGGTACCGTCACCATCAATGTGCTTGGCAACGACACGGATGTGGATGGCGATCGTCTCACCATTACCGCCATCAATGGCCAGACCATTGCCGAAGGCGGCACGGTAGCGATCAGCAATGGTTCCGTCACCCTGAGCAATGGCCAGCTGATCTTCACGCCGGCTCCGGATTTCAATGGCAACATTGCGTTTGAATACACCATCACCGATGGCCTGAACAGCGCCACAGGCGGCGTGACCGGGACTGTTACGCCGGTCAACGACGCGGCTGTCATTACCGGCACCGATACTGGCGGCGTGGTGGAAGACGAGACCAACCCGCTGCTGACCGAGACCGGTACCCTGAGCGTGACCGACGTGGACGGCGCCGACGAGGCCAAGTTCCTGGCCGGCAACGGCACCCCGAGTGCCGGTGCACTGGGCAGCCTGACCATCACCGAAGGCGGTGCCTGGACTTACAACGTCGACAACAGCAAGGTGCAGTACCTGGGCGAGGGCGAGACCAAGGTCGAGACCTTCACCGTGGCCTCGGTCGATGGCACCACCCACACCGTGACCGTGACCATCACCGGCAGCAACGACGCGGCGGTGGTGAGCAGCGCCAACGTGACCCTGACCGAGACCGATGCACCGCTGGTGACCGGCGGCACCCTGACCGCGACCGACGTGGACAACCCGGACAACACCTTCACCCCGATCACCGTGGTGGGCCAGTACGGCGAGTTCACCCTGGCGAAGGACGGCCAGTGGACCTTCACCGCCAACAGCGCGTTCAACGAGCTGAACGTGGGTGACAAGGTGAGCGAGAGCTTCGGCGTCACCAGCGTGGACGGCACCAAGTCGAGCGTGACCGTGACCATCACCGGCAGCAACGACGCGT
>NZ_JAPCJG010000013.1:22727-92275 GCF_027707985.1 Aeromonas sp. QDB03
GTGAGCGAGAGCTTCGGCGTCACCAGCGTGGACGGCACCAAGTCGAGCGTGACCGTGACCATCACCGGCAGCAACGACGCACCAACCCTGAGTATCGACAAGGGGGCCGTGGTCTCCGAAGAGGGGCTGGCCGGCGGCATTACCGATACTGCAGGCAGCAGCGATACCACCAACAGCGTGGCCGCCAGCGGCAAGATCACGGTCGGCGATGTCGACAGCCAGGATACGCTTACCATCAGCCTGAACGGGCCGGCTGGCCTGACGGCTGGCGGTGCCGCGGTGCAGTGGAGCTGGAATGCCGCCACCAAGGTGTTGACCGGTTATACCGGTACACCGGGCGGCGCCGACTACAAAGCGGTCATGGATGTGAAACTGACCGCACCTGCCGGTGGCAGCAAGGGCGACTGGAGTTATGACGTGACGCTCAAGGCCCCGCTTGATCATCCGGTCAAGGGCAGTGAAGACGTACTCAACTTCCAGATCGGTGTGACCGTCTCGGATGGCAAGACCACCACCACCGGCAGTCTGCCCATCTCGGTCGAGGATGACTCGCCGGTGGCCGGTGACATGGCGGCCGTCTCCGTCATCAAGACCAACATCCCGGATACCCTGACCGGCCTGTTTGATCTGACCAAGTACAGTGGCAGCAACCAGACGACCCTGAATGTGAGCGGCTTCAGCATCACGGCGCTGGGCTTTACTTCGTCGACCAACTCGGCCCTGATCACCGCCAATGTCAATGGTTCCAGCTCTGGTCTGGGGGTTTCCAGCGTCGGCTCACCGAACCACAACCTCGCCAACGAGGTGGACTTCCGCCACTTTGCAAACGGTACTTCTGCTTCCGAGCAGCTGATCGTCAAGCTGGATGCGGGCAAGGTGGCCTATGGCGCCAACATCAAGTTCAGCCAGATGTTCGGTGGCGAGCTGGAGAGCGGCGTGGTCGAGTTCTACCGCGGCGGCGTGCTGATCGGTACCCAGACTTTCAGCTCCAACGCGGCGGGTGGCGACTATGCCGGCAACTTCCAGGTGCAGCAGGGCGGCTTCGATACCATGGTCATCAAGGCCACCAACAATGGTAACGGCCTCTACGCCGACAACAGCGACTTCACCGTGAAGAGCATCGAGTTCCTCGGTGCCACCACGGCGCCGGCCATCGCCTACGGTTCCGGCACGGTCACCCCGCAGTGGGGTGCCGATGGCAAGGGCTACATGCAACTGGTCGGTTCTACCGAGACCGGGCTGAGCACGGCGACCGGCAAGCTGATCACCACCACGATGGAATCGGCCAATACTCTGGTCGGTAAGGCCAGCGATGGCACCCTGGTGTTCCGTCTGGAATTTACTCCGGCCACCGGCAAGTGGGAGTTCTTCCAGTATCAGAACATGTCCAAGCCGCTGGGAGATGGCGACATCGACTTCCAGATCAAGGTGGTGGATGGCGACGGCGACTACAGCCTGGGCTCTTTCGCAACCAAGCCGCTGTTTACGCCTATCGTACAGTCGGTCTCCAGCGAGAGTGCGGCCGAAGGCGGCAACCTGCTGCACACGGTGACGCTCTCTGATGCGACCCAGGAAGCGACCCAGTATGACTTCGGCATCAAGGGCAGCGGTACCAACCCGGCTTCCAGCCTTGACTGGGGTACAGCCCAGTTCAGCAACGGGGTGGCCTACAACAGCGCCACCGGCAAGATCACCGTGCCGGCCGGGGTGTCGGGCTTTACCGTGACCATCCCGACGGTGGACGATCGTCTGGTCGAAGCGAATGAAACCCTGACGGTGACCGTGGGCGGTCAGAACGGCATCGGAACCATCATCGACAACGATCGTGCGCCGGTGACCACGGGTGGCTACAGTACCGGCAAGGAAGACACGCCGCTGGTGCTGAAGTGGGCCCAGTTTGGTGCCAGCGATGATCAGGTTACGAGCGATCTCAGTGTGAAGATCGGCACTCTGCCTCTCAGTGGCAAGCTCGAGTACCTCAATGCTGCAGGCCAGTGGGTTGCGGTGAAGGTGGGGGATCTTGTCTCCTACGCCGATATCGACAGCGGCCACCTGCGCTTCGTGTCGGGCCTCAACGAGTCGAGCACCAATGCCAGCAACGGCAATGGCGTCGTGACCGGCAACCTGCAGGGCGATTACGCCAGCTTTGGTTACCAGATCAGCGACGGCGCCAACCTGAGCAACAGCGGCAAGCTGGTGATCGATATCACGGCGGTCGCGGACAAGCCGGTGGTCGACATCAGCCTGACGGGCAACGGCGTCCCGCTTTATACCCAGTACCCGTCGTCCGGCATCTCCACCGGGGCGTTCCAGAGCGGCAGCTTCAACAAGGGCAACTTTGGCATCACCAATAGTCTGACCGACAGCACTACTAGTCCGGATCAAGTGGTGGGTGGCAACGGCAATGACTATATCGTTAGCGTCAAGGGCGGCGGCGATCATTTTGTCGGCGGTGCCGGCAATGATGTACTGGTCGGCGGCAACTCGGTCTCCGGCGATACCCTCGACGGTGGCACCGGCAATGACATCCTGGTGGCGGGACTGGGTGGCGACTCCCTGTATGGTGGCGCCGGGACCGACCTGGCCGTGCTGATGGGCTCGCGTGCCAACTATGTCATCGAGCGCAGAAGTGACGGCGGTTTCAACTTCCTGATGAAGGAGAACGGCGTCACCATCAGCAAGTCGCTCTACGACATCGAGCTGGTGCAGTTTGATGACGGTATCTACCAGTTCAACCAGACCGACGGCACCCTGACGGCGGTACAGCCGAGCGTGGTGGATTACCCGCTCGAGATCAGCGCTTCCCTGACCGACCGGGATGGCAGCGAGCAGTTCGACAGCCTGGTGCTGACCGGTATGCCGACGGGGTCGACTCTGTATCAGGGCTCCACCGTGCTCGGCACCGTGGGGGCCGATGGCAAGCTGACGCTGACCGGTCTGTGGAACCAGAGCGCGCTGGACGTCAAACTGACCGGTCTGACCCTGCGGGTACCGGGCAGCAGTGCCGGCCAGTTCGACCTCAAGGTAGAAGCCATTGCCAAGGAAGTGGCGACCGATCAGACCAGCAGTGCATCGGATCAGGATTCGATCCGCATGAGCTACTTCCTTTCCACCGAAGGGGAGCCGGGCGATCAGAACCGCACCTATGGCAACGAGCACAATATCGTGGTCGGGGACCTGGATGGTAGCGTGGTACTGCCGGGCCAGAACTACAACATCGCCTTCATGGTCGACAGCTCGGGCAGTATCGGCAGCAGCGCCATGAACACCATCAAGAGCCAGCTGGCACAGGTGTTCTCCAGCCTCAAGGCGAGCGCCGGCACCGATGGGGCCGGGAAGGTCAACATCTTCCTGGTGGACTTCGACACCCTGGCCAACAAGTCGGTCAGCGTGAACCTGAAGGACAGCAACGCCCTGAGCCAGCTGCAAGCCATTCTCGACAGCATGGATGGCAGCACCAACAGCGGTGGTGGCACCAACTACGAGGATGTGTTCAAAACCACGGCCAACTGGTTCAACAGCTCGACCGTACAGGGTAATACCAATGCCAAGAACCTGACCTACTTCATTACCGATGGTAAGCCGACCTACTATCTGGATAGTCAGGGAGGAAACCCGATAGTTGATGATTACAGAAATGACAAGAATGATGTCTATCTTAATCAGATTCTTCAGGGGGGGTATGTTGCTGGCAAAGTGTACACCTCAAATGGATACACCGTTATTGATGAACAGGGCAAGGTTTATTCCTACAGCACCTCGGGTTCACAAAGTACCATCGGTGCGATGCGGCCAGATGGCAAGGGTGGTTATGTTTATTGGTCTTTAGGGGGAGACGGCCAGAATTCTAGTAGTTTAACAATTGCCAATTCAGTCGCTGGTTTCGGCTTATTGACCGGTATGGGTGTTACGGTAGAGGCGATTGGCTTGGGGACCAACATCTCCTACAACGATCTCAAGTCCTACGACTCTGACGGCGTGATCATGACCGGTGTCAACGCCAGTGACCTGGCCAACGCCATTCTGGGTACCTCGGTGAACAACCTGCCGGGCAGAGACCGGATCGACGGCGGTGCCGGTGACGACATCCTGTTCGGTGATGCCATCCACTTCGCCGGCATCAACGGTGAAGGTTACGCGGCCATCAAGCAGTATGTGGCCGGCAAGCTGAGCGCAGGCTCGGTGACCGATGCCCAGGTCCATGACTACATCACGGACCACGCCAGCGAGTTCGATCAGTCCTCCAACAACGACAAGGCGGACGTGCTGATCGGCGGCGATGGCAACGACATCCTGTTCGGTCAGGGTGGCGATGACTTCCTGTTCGGCGGGGCCGGAAACGACATCCTGTTCGGTGGTGCCGGCAACGACACCCTGTACGGCGAGAGCGGCAACGATACTCTGTACGGCGGCAGCGGCAACGACACCCTGTACGGCGGTAGCGGTGACGATACCCTGAGCGGCGGTCTGGGCAATGACATCCTGGTCGGTGGGCTTGGCAATGATATCCTCAAGGGGGATGGCGGCGCCGATACCTTCACCTGGCTGCAGGGCGATACCGCTGTGGGCAGCGTGGCCAAGGATTACGTGGTCGACTTCTCCAAGGCGGAAGGTGACAAGCTGGATCTGAGCGACCTGCTGGATCACGATGGTTCTCGCAACCAGAACGATCTGAAGAGCCTGCTCTCGGTTTTCCAGGACAGCGAAGGGGTTCACCTGCAGGTCAAGGAGAGCAGCGCCGCCCCCGTGACCCAGGAGATAGTGCTGATGAACCACACGTTCGACAGTCTCACCGGCAGCGCGTCGGCCACCTCGTCCCAGGTGATCGACTACATGCTGAACAACAACATGCTGGATATCGACAAGTAATCCGGTCGATCCCAGGCAACAAGCGGCAGATTCATCTGCCGCTTTTTTTATGTCATGGGATTGAAGGGGGCGCTGATTTTCATCGGATAATCAGGGCCGTATCACCGTCGACAGAGGATTGTGAGCGAATGGTTACTGACAAGCTTGAAGAGAGCCCGGCCGCGAGCCGGGTCTCGCTTTTTTTTATCAAGTTCCTGCATCATCTGGCCGACATAGGATAAGAATACGGGTCGTGTTGGGATTCTGACCCTTCTATACTATGGCGAGACTCGGGCAACGGACGTAAGGGCTTTATATGGCGAGCATATTGGATTCAGTGGACCAACGTACCCAGCTGGTAGGGGAGAACCGCCTGGAGCTGTTGATGTTCCGTTTGGGATCCCAACAGTTGTTTGCTATCAACGTGTTCAAGGTGCGGGAAGTGGTCAAGCTGCCCCATCTCAACAAGATGCCGGGAGCGCACCACAACATCAGCGGGGTGGCCAACATCCGTGGCACCTCGATCCCGGTGATCAACCTGCGCAGCGCCATCGGCATGCGCCCCATGCCCATCGATGCCGAGTCCAACCTCATCATTACCGAATACAACCGCACCATTCAGGGCTTTCTGGTGGGGCAGGTGGCCAACATCGTCAACATGACCTGGAAGGACATACTGCCGCCGCCGCGTTCCGCCGGGCGGGCGAACTACCTGACCGCCATCACCCGCATTCCCGAGGACGGCGTCGATCAGATCGTCGAGATCATCGACGTGGAGAAGGTGCTGGCCGAGATCATCACCTATGACATCCGCATCTCGGAAGAGGTGCTGGATCGGGAGATCCTGCCGGAAATGCACGGCCGCAAGGTACTCATCGTCGACGACTCCAGCACGGCCCGCAATCTGGTGCGCGAAACCCTGGGCCAGCTGGGGCTGGAGGTGATCGAGTGCCAGGATGGCCTGCAGGCGCTTAACTTGCTCAAGGGGTGGTGCGATGCGGGCAAGAAGGTGACCGACGAGATCCTGCTGATGATCACCGATGCCGAGATGCCGGAGATGGACGGCTACCGGTTGACCCACGAAATTCGCAGCGATGCCCGCATGTCCGATCTCTTCATCACCCTCAACACCTCGCTGAGCGGCAACTTCAACGAGGCCATGGTCAAGAAGGTGGGCTGTGATCGCTTCATCTCCAAGTTTCAGCCAGACCTGCTGGTCGGGGTGGCCCAGGAGCGGCTGCGCCAGATCCTGGAGCGCTGAAACCGGAGCAATAAAAATCCCGCCTTGGCGGGATGTTTATTGGGGTTGGAACCCGGAAGATAGGCAAGGTCATGACACCGGGATCACTGGGTCAGCAGCGGCTCGATGAAGCTGGCCACCCGGTCGCGGATCTGCGGCTGGGCGGCGGCGGTGGGGTGGATGCCATCGTTCATCATGAGTTCAGGGCGCAGCGCAATATCATCCATGAAGAAGGGCATCAGCGGCAGCTGATTGGCGCTGGCCAGTTCCGGGAAGATCTGCTCGAACTGGCGCAGGTAGCGCGCGCCGTAGTTGCGGGGCAGCTGGATCTGGGTCAGCACGGTTTTTACCTGTTGCGCCTTGGTCAGCGCCACCATCTTGGTGAGATTGTCCCGGGTGATGGCCGGCGCGAACCCGCGCAGCCCGTCGTTGCCACCCAGCTCGATCAGCACCCAGTCCGGTTGATGTTCCTTGAGCAGGGCCGGCAATCTGGCCAGCGCCCCTTGCGTAGTTTCACCACTGATGCTGGCATTGATAAGCTGATGTTTACCCCCCTGCTGCTGCCATTTCTGATTGAGCAGCGCAGGCCAGCTCTGCTCCGCCGGCATCTGATAACCCGCACTCAGGCTGTCGCCCAGTACCAGCAGGGTCTGGGCCTGCACCGATGACACCAGGCAGCACAAGGCAAACAGGAAACGCGTCATGAATTCAACTCCCATTATCAACGTCAAGGGCCTGGGCAAGACAGTGCGCCTGGGCCAGGAAAGCCTCACCATCCTTGAAGGGATCGACCTGCAAGTCAAGAGCGGCGAAACGGTGGCGCTGGTCGGTGCCTCCGGCTCCGGAAAATCCACCCTGCTGGGGCTGCTGGCCGGGCTGGATCTGCCGAACCAGGGGGATATCGAGATCCTGGGCCAGTCGCTGCTGCAGCTGGACGAGGAGGGGCGTGCCCGGCTGCGGGCCGAGCAGGTGGGCTTTGTGTTCCAGTCCTTCCTGCTGCTGCCCACCCTGAGCGCGCAGGAAAACGTCATGCTGCCTGCCGAGCTGCGTGGCGAGACCCGCTGCGAGCCGCGGGCTCGCGAGCTGCTGGCGGCGGTCGGCCTCGGCGAGCGGTTGCACCATCTGCCACCGCGCCTCTCCGGCGGTGAACAGCAGCGGGTCGCCATCGCCCGGGCCTTCATGACCCGGCCCAGCCTGCTGTTGGCCGATGAGCCCACCGGCAACCTCGACAGCAAGACCGGGGAGCGGGTGATTGAGCTATTGTTCGAGCTCAACCGCGAGCATGGCACCACGCTCGTGGTGGTGACCCATGATCACGAGCTGGCTCAGCGTTGCCAGCGACAGCTGGTGATGGCGGCAGGACGGCTGGCGGCGGCTGCGTCAGCATCCGAAGCCGCCTCTGCAGCAAGAGTCAGGGAGCTGTCATGAGTCAGTGGCGACTGGGATTCAAATTATTGCGCCGGGAAGGATTCAACGGCGAGCTGCGCTGGTTCGTGCTGGCGCTGGCGCTGAGCGTGGCCTGCGTGCTGAGCGTGGCCCTGGTGGCGGATCGGCTGGATGCCGGGCTCAAAGCCTCCGGCCGCGACTTTATCGGTGCCGACCGGGCACTGCGCTCGGCTACGCCGGCGCCGGCCGCCTGGCTCGAACAGGCGGCAAAAACGGGCCTGGCGGTGCAGACCACGGTCAGCTTCAACAGCATGCTGTTTCATGGCGATGCCCTGCAACTGGCCTCCATTCGCGCCGTGCCCGAGGATTTCCCCTTCTACGGCAAGCTGGAGCTGAGCCCCCAGCGGGCGCCGGCGCCCGGCGAGATCTGGCTCTCCGCCCGGGTGATGCAACTGCTGGCGGCCAAGCCGGGGGATGCGCTGGAAGTGGGCAATACGGTGCTCAAGGTGGCTGGGGTTCTGGGTCAGGAGCCGGATCAGGGCTTCAGCCCTTTCCTGCTGGCGCCGCGGGCGCTGATCCACAGCGCCGATGTGGAGGCGACCGGTGCCCTGCTGCCGGGCAGCCGCCAGCAGTGGCGCTACCTGTTCAAGGGCACCCGCGAGCAGGTGGCCGACTATGAACGCTGGCTCAAACCCAGACTCAAGGCGGGACAGAAGCTGATCAAGCCGGACGACCAGGGCTCCCAGGTGGGCCGCTCGCTGGCCAATGCCGAGCGCTTCTTCCGGCTCGCCTCCCTGGCGGGAGTGCTGCTGGGGGCGCTGGCCATGGGCATCGCGGTGCGTCACTTTGCCGAGCGCCAGACCAACATGGTGGCGCTGCTCAAGACGCTCGGCGCGTCGCGGCGCTCGCTCTGGCAGTTGATGGGCACCCTGCTGCTGTCGCTGACGCTGGTCGGCGCCCTGCTCGGTCTGGTGGCGGGCAGCGCCATGCAGTGGCTGACCCTGCATCTGCTGGGCAACCTGCTGCCCGCTGATCTACCGCCACCGTCGTGGCGACCCTTTGCGTTGGGGTTGGCGGTGGCCTTCTTCATCACCCTGTTGCTGGCCTTCGTGCCCTTCCTGCGTCTGCTCAAGGTGCCGCCGCTGCGGGTATTGCGGCGCGAGCTGGAGGCGGGGATCCCGCCCTGGCTGGCGTTGCCGGTGGCGCTGCTCGGGCTGTTTGGGCTGGTGTGGGGCTTCACCGCCGATGCGACCCTGGCGCTGGGGCTGATCGGCGGCATGGGCCTGTTGATGGGGTTGCTGGCGCTGATCGCCTCCTTGCTGCTGCGGCTGGGGCGCCGGGTGCAGGGGCCCCACGCGCTGCGGCTGGCCATCAGCCATCTCTCCCGCGAGCGGGGCAGCGGCCTGTTCCAGCTGGCGGGCTTTGCGCTGGCACTCATGCTGTTCGGTCTGCTGTGGGCGGCGCGGGTCGACCTGCTCGGCGAGTTCTCGGCCCGGTTGCCGGCGGATGCCCCCAACCGCTTCCTGGTCAACGTGGCAGACGGGGAGCGGGAGGGGATCCTGGCCGATCTGCGCCAGGCGGGGGCCGTGACCTCGGACTTCTACCCCATGGTGCGTGGCCGGCTGGTCAGCATAGCCAGCGAGGCGGTGCGCGACACGGATGAAGATGGCCGCGAAGGGGTCAATCGCGAGCTCAACTTCACCACCACCGCCACCCTGCCGCCGGACAATACCCTGACCGCAGGACGCTGGCTGGATGGCCCCGGCCAGGTATCGGTAGACAAGGATCTGGCCAAACGGCTCGACATCGCCCTCGGCGACACCCTGGGCTTCACCATCGAGGGGCGCAGCTTCAAGGCGCAGGTGACCAGTCTGCGGGCCATCAAGTGGGACAACATGCGGCCCAACTTCTACATGATCTTCTCGCCGGACGTGCTGGCGTCTTTCTCCCAGACCTGGCTCGGCAGCTATCGTCTGCCGGAGCAGGGACGGGTGGCGGAAGTGGAACTGATCCGCCGGCACCCCACGGTGAGCCTGATCGATGTGGACGACTTGATCGTGCGGCTGACGGCGGTGTCGGATCAGGTGAGCCGGGCGCTGGGGCTGATGCTGGGACTGGTGACGGTGGCGGCGCTGCTGGTGCTGCTGACCCAGACCCAGGCCAGCATGGCCCATCGACGCCGGGAACTGCTGCTGATGCGCACCCTGGGGGCCGGCAGCGAGCTGCTCAGGAAGATGCTGCGCTGGGAGCTGGTTGCCAGCGGCCTGCTGGCGGGGCTGTGTGCCGCCATGGTGGTCGAACTCTGCTCCCTCGGCCTGCAGTGGTGGTGGTTCGAGGGGCAGTGGCAGTTCCACTGGGCCATCTGGGCTGGTCTGCCGCTGCTGGGGGCCGTGCTGGTGACGCTGGCGGGGCAGGGCATGCAGCGCCAACTGCTGGCGGGCACCCTGAGCGATCGGCTGCGTGGCTTGGGGCAGGGCCTGCTCTGATCACCGCATCCTGTGCGGATGCCGCAAGGCGCCATAACAATCAGCCCGGCCATTGGCCGGGCTGATTGTTATCCGGTTGGCTGAAGAGCCCGGTCAGCGGGCAGTGCTCAGCAGATTGGCAAGGGCCTGGGGCAGCGCCGGGTAGGTGAAGTGGAAGCCGGCCTGCTGCAGACGGGTCGGCAGCACCTTCTGGCCGGTGAGCAGCAGATCGGCCGCTTCGCCCATCAGCAACTGCAGCAGCGGGGCCGGCACGAAGAAGAGGTGCGGCCGGTGCAGGGTGCCTGCCAGGGTCTGGCTGAACTCACGGTTGCTGACCGGCTGGGGTGCCGTGCCGTTGAACAGGCCGTCGCACTCGTCGTGCTCCAGCAGGAACAGGATGGCGCGCACCAGATCCTGGATGTGGATCCAGCTCATGATCTGGTGCCCTGTGCCCATGGGGCCACCGAGGCCGACACGATAGGGCGGCAGCATCTTGGGCAGGGCGCCGCCGTCGGTGCCGAGCACCAGCCCGATGCGCACGATGCAGACCCGGGTATGCTTGCTGCGGGCCTCGCGGGCCAGGGTTTCCCACTGCTGGCAGAGCTGATGGGTGAATTCGTCGTGAGGGGTCTGGCACTGCTCGTCCAGCGGCTCATCGCCCTGACGGCCATACCAGCCGATGGCGGAGGCGTTGATCAGCACCCTGGGCGGCGTATCGGAGAGCTTGACCAGATCGACCAGCTGTTCGGTCAGCAGCCAGCGGCTGTCACACAGCAGCTGCTTGCGCCGCTCGCTCCAGCGGCCGTTGGCGATGGGCTCCCCCGCCAGGTTGATGACCGCGTCCACGTCGTTGAGGTTGTCGAGCCGATCCAGGCTGTCGAGCAGCTTGACGTCGTGGCCGAGCAGATCATAGGCGCGGCTACCCTGGCGGGTCAGCACCAGCACCTCGTGGGCCACCTTGAGATGGGCCACCAGACGGCGACCGATGAAGCCTGTCCCTCCCGTGATCAATATTTTCATATGCAGACTCCCTGACGCTGTTGGCTCTACTCTAGTGGGCTGGCACCAGATGAACAAGCAGCTGTTTTTGCAAAGATTATAATCGTCACAGCAGGCATCTGGCGCATCGCGCCAGGGGGCGTGCAGCGAGCAGTGCGGGCATGTGAAGGGATGCCCGCGACTGCCGCTGTCGCCCCGCTGCAGACGCGATATAGTGTTGGTCAGAGCGCCCCGCTCTGCCGTCAGAGTTGTTAGAAAGGCTTGTCAGAGAAGGGGATAGGAGTAGACTCGTCCGCTTTTTCACCGTTGCCGCGAGGGTGGGTATGCCGTTTCGTCGTTTGAGGTTGCGCCAGTTTTATACCAGGCTGGGGGCGGCGTTGCTGGCCGGCCTGCTCCCCTTGCTGCTCGGGGTATTGATCGTCTCCTGGCAGACCTTTGCCGGCATGAAGCAGGATGCCGAAGAGCGCCTGCTCCATGCCAGGGAGATGCTGGAGCGCACCCTGGATCACGCCCATCAGGCGGCAGCCATGGTGCAGGGCAGCGTGGGGCGCCCCTGCGAGGAGGTGGTGCAGGGGCTGCGGGATCAGGTGGCGACCGTGCCGGACGTGCGTACCGTCAACCTGGCCAAAGGGGAAGTGGTCTACTGCTCCTCGCTCTACGGCCCCTATCAGGGCCCCTTCAAGCTGGCCGATTATGCCAATGGTCAGCTGGATCTGATGCGGGGCAATCCGGTGACGCCGGATCGGCCACTGGTGGTCTATCGCCAACCGGTAGGGGAGTACAGCGTGCTGGTCGGCATCGATGGCTACTACCTGCACAACATCCTCGACATGCTCAGCCGCAACTCGCCGCTGACCCTGGTGATCGGGGCGCAGAGCATGCTGGCCGACGGCCAGATCCACGACGAGGTGCCGCCCGTGGCGCTGGGGTCGCTGGAGCAGACCTCCGGCAAGTATCCGTTTCGGGTGATCACTGATCTTTCTCACGACGAGTACGGCAGCCATATCTGGAACTACTCTCGGGCCAGTCTCATCATCTACCCATTGCTGGGTCTGCTGGCGGGCTGTCTGGTTTACTGGCTGGCCGGTCGCTCGACCTCACCCTCCCAGGAGCTGAAGCGGGCGCTGGATCAGCGGGAATTCATCCCCTATCTGCAACCGGTGGTGACCGGTGATGACGCCCACTGGAGCGGCTGCGAGGTGCTGATGCGCTGGCAGCACCCGCGCCAGGGCCTCATCTCGCCGGACCGCTTCATTCCGCTGGCCGAAGACAGCGGCCTCATCGTGCCCATGACCCGGCTGCTGATGGAGCAGGTGCGCGAACAGTTCGCAGGCCGAGTGCACAGCCTGCCAAGAGGGTTCCACTTCGGCTTCAACATCAGCGCCAGCCACTGCAAGGACATGAGCCTGCTGGAGGATTGCCGCGATTTCATCAACGCGTTTCGGGAGAATCCCATCAAGCTGGTGCTGGAGCTGACCGAGCGGGAACTGATCGTGGCGGACGAGACGACCGACCGCTTGTTTGCGGAGCTGCATCAGCTGGGGGTCTTCATCGCCATCGACGACTTCGGTACCGGCCACTCCAGCCTCACCTATCTGCAGCAGTTCCAGGTGGATTTTCTCAAGATCGATCAGAGCTTCGTCGGCATGATCGGCTCCGATGCCCTCTCCAGCCACATCGTCGAGAACGTCATCGATCTGGCGACCCGGCTCGGTCTGCTGCTGGTTGCCGAAGGGGTGGAGAACGAGGTGCAGGCCGCCTATCTACGGGCGCGCCAGGTGAACTTCCTGCAGGGCTATCTGTATGGCAGGCCGATGCCGATGAAGGAGTTTGCCGGCCTGCTGGCGCAGGGCTGAGCCAAATTGCTCGCATAAAAAAACCAGCGACCAAGGTCGCTGGTTTTTTTCGCCCCGAGGCTGGTCAGAGCATGCGGGCGAGGGCGCGGCACAGACGCTTGACCCCCTCCTCGATGGTGGCTTCATCCACGCAGGAGAAGCTCAGGCGCAGGGTGTTCTGGATCTCGGGGCGCACGTAGAAGGGGGCGCCCGGTACGAAGGCCACCTTCTCCTTGATCGCCTCGTCAAACAGCGCCATGGCACTGACACTGGCAGGCAGGGTCAGCCAGAGGAACATGCCACCCTCGGGCCGGGTATAGCTGACGCCGGGCGGGCAGTGACGGGCCAGGGCGGCCTCCATGGCGGCACGCTGGCGGCCATAGACCTCCTTGATCTTTTCCAGATGGGCATCCAGCGAGTTGTCGATCAGGAAGCGGTGCAGCACCTGCTGGCTGAAGGCGTTGCTGTGCAGGTCGGTGGCCTGCTTGGCGATGGTGACCTTCTTGCGCAGCCAGTCCGGCACCAGCATCCAGCCGAGGCGGAAGGCCGGGACGACGGTCTTGGAGAAGGAGCCGAGCAGCACGGTATTGTTCGGCGCCAGCTTGGCGATGGGGGGCAGGTGTTCGCCCTCGAAGCGCAGCTCGCCATAGGGGTCGTCTTCCACCATCAACAGCTCGTGGCTGACCAGCCGCTCGGCAAGCGCCTCGCGGTTGGCGCGGCTGTAGGAGACGCCGCTCGGGTTCTGGAAGTTGGGCACGCCGTACAGCAGCTTGGCGTTGGAGCCGCTCGCCAGCAGCGCATCCAGCGCCGCCAGATCCAGCCCCTCTTCACCCAGGGTGATGGGCTTGAAGGCCGGTTGATAGACGGAGAAGGCCTGGATGGCACCGAGATAGCCCGGCTCCTCGATGATGAGATCCTGCCCCTCGTCGATCAGCACCTTGCCCAGCAGATCCAGCGCCTGCTGGGAGCCGCTGGTGATGAGGATGTTGTCCGGATTGACCTGCATGCCGTGGCGGGCCAGATAGCGGTCGGCGATGTACTGGCGCAGCGGGGCGAAGCCCTCGGTGGCGGCATACTGCAGGGCTGCGGCGCCCTGCTCGCGCAGCACGTCCTGGCAGGCCTGGTCGATGGCCTTGACCGGGAACAGGTGCGGATTGGGCAGGCCGCCGGCGAAGGAGATGATCTCCGGATTGGCGGCGACCTTGAGGATCTCGCGGATGAAGGAAGGCTCTACCTTCTCGAAGCGCTGGGCAAAAAACGGCTGCATAGGATTCTCTCTGGCATGGTGAGCGGTCGCTCCATTCGACCGCCAAGTTATCCGTTTGTATCAGATTTAAAAAATGAGGCAATGGCTGTAACAAAAATCGATAAAAAAGGGCAGGTTTGGCACCTGCCCGAATTTTATCGGTCGGGGACGGTCATGGAGCGCAAAAGCCCCGGCGTGACCCGTTACAGTCCCGGCTCCTTGAGGAAGCGGATCATCAGCTCGGTGTTGGCACCGAGCTGCTGCTGCACCCGGCCCGGGAACAGTTCGGCCATCTTGTCGAGGCGGTCATACTGGGTATGCCAGATCTTGCCCCACTGGGTTTCGCTGTCCCGATCGCAGGCGCTCTTGGTTGCATCGTCGTAGCAGTCCCACAGCGCCGGATTGGTGGTCTGGGAGTAGCCGTCGTAGCCATCCGCCCCGTTGATGGTGAAGTTGGTGGCCTCCACGTAGGCGATGGGCACCCCGAGGCAGGCGAACGGCGCATGATCGGACCAGCTGCCGGTCTCCCCTTCCGGGTAGCCGCTGTAGCTGGGGTGGATGGCAAACGGAGTGGCGGTCTGCTTGGAGATGGCCAGCAGGCGATCCCGCACCTTGGGATCGAAGCTGTAGCGGCTCGGATCGGCGCAGTTGTACTCGGCCACGTCGGAGTGGGCCGAGTGGACGTAGACGATGTCGCCCCCGGCGATGGTGTCGTAGTTCACCATGGCCAGCAGCTTGGCGACGGCGGCGCTGTCGAGGCTGGTGGCATAGGCTTTGGAGCCGTTGAGGCCGTTCTCCTCGGCGCCGAAGAAGGCGAAGCGCACCGTGTAGGGCAGGGTCTGCCCCTTGAGCGCTTCGGCCACCGCCAGCAGGGCGGCGACGCCGGCACCGTTGTCGGTGGCCCCCTCGGAGCCCTTCTTGTCGCCGGTGCTGTCATAGTGGGCACCGATCAGGATCACCTTGTCGCTGCTGCCCTTGAGCTCGGCGACCAGGTTCTGGGAGGTCTTGCTGGCCCCGCTCTTGGTGTAGGTGAAGGGCTGGTTCTGCACCTCGTAGCCCCAGCCGGCCAGGTGGTCCTGGATCCAGGCGGCGGCGCGGGTCTCGGCCTCGCTGCCGGTGGGTCTGGCGCCGATCCCCTCGGCGGTGGAACTCAGCTGCACCAGGTATTCATAGGCCTGCTCGGCGGCGGAGGGGGCCTGTGAATCGTTGCTGGAGGTGTTGCACCCGGCCAGCAGGGCTGTGATGGCAAACGCCAATGCGGTGTGTTTCATACTGCAATCCTTTGTTGTGTATGGTTTTATTTGCGCAGGTCAGCATGCACCCGGCGCCTGGCAGATTCTGTGAAGGGGGTGGCATTTGTCAATCGCGGTGGCGGAATTGGTCAGTGGCGGGGGATTTGTTGCGCGAAACACTTGCGCCCTGAGCCTATCTTGGGATAATTCGCTACCCTGTTTCGCCGAGCGATGAAATGACGAACAATTTCGCGTTCGTCGGCGAGGCGGAACGATGAAACAACGAGCAATTCATCTCGGTCGTCTGTGACCAGCACGACGAGATAACGAGCAATCCATTTATGTGGTCTGTGACCCAGACCGATGCAATAACGAGCAATTTGATTATGCCAGTGACCCAAGATGTGTTTAACGAAGACGGCAAGTTCATGCGCAAGATCCGCAGCTTTGTCCGTCGCGAAGGCCGCCTGACCAAAGGGCAGGAGAAGGCCCTGGAAGAGCTCTGGCCGGTCATGGGTATCGATTTCGCACCGGAGCCGCTCGATCTGGTTGCCCTGTTTGGCCGCGAGGCCCCGGTGGTGCTGGAAATCGGCTTCGGCATGGGCGCCTCCCTGGTGGAGATGGCCAAGAATGCCCCCGAGAAGAACTTCATCGGCATCGAAGTGCACTCGCCGGGTGTCGGTGCCTGCCTCGGTACCGCCCAGGAGGCGGGAGTCACCAACCTGCGTGTCATCTGCCACGACGCGGTGGAGGTGCTGGAGCACATGATCCCGAACGGCTCGCTGGCCTGTCTGCAGCTGTTCTTCCCGGATCCCTGGCACAAGAGCCGCCACCACAAGCGCCGCATCGTGCAGCCGGCCTTTGCCCAGGACATCTGCCAGAAGCTGGCCATCGGTGGCGTGTTCCACATGGCCACCGACTGGGAAAACTACGCCGAGCACATGCTGGAAGTGATGAGTGCCGCCGAGGGGTATGAGAATACCTCCGCCACCGGCAACTGGGTGCCGCGTCCCGACTGGCGCCCGCTGACCAAATTCGAACAACGTGGCCACCGTCTCGGTCACGGGGTGTGGGATCTGATTTTCAAACGTGTCAACTAACTGAAGGAGCTATCATGGCCAATCGTAGCCGCCGCCTGCGCAAGAAACTGCGCGTCGATGAATTCCAGGAAATGGGCTTCGACATCAGTTTCAACTTCCCGGTCGGTACCGCCGAAGAGACCATCGATGCGGTAGTCGACGCGATGATCGATGAAGTGATCGAACCCCGCAAGCTGGCCTTCGCCGGCTCCGGCCACCTGGCCTGGGAAGGGATGATCTGCACCCAGCAGCTGGGCAAATGCAGCGAAGAAGACCGCGCCGCCGTCAAAGCCTGGCTGGAAGGCAAGGGGATGGAAGCCGTGGTGGTCACCGAGCTGTTCGACCTCTGGTACGGTGAACCGGCCTGATGACAGGCTGGCTGTGGCAGGCGCCCCGGTGTCGACAGCCTGCGACAGCAGATAGACAAGTCCCGCCGCTGGCGGGATTTTTGTCGGTGGTGATGGGATCGCCACGTTAGTTATGGAATCGCTTATGGTGTTGTCATCCGAATTACTGGCCAGCATCCTGGATGAGGTGCGCCCGCTGCTCGGACAGGGCAAGGTGGCCGACTACATTCCGGCGCTGGCCCAGGTGCCGGCCGACCGGCTCGGGATCGCCGTCTGTACCGTGGAAGGGGAGCTGTTCACCGCCGGTGATGCCAGTGAACCCTTCTCCATCCAGAGTATCTCCAAGGCCCTCAGCCTGACGCTGGCGCTCACCCTCTATCAGGAGGAGGAGATCTGGGCCCGGGTCGGCAAGGAGCCCTCCGGCCAGCCCTTCAACTCTCTGGTGCAGCTGGAATTCGAGCAGGGCATTCCCCGCAACCCCTTCATCAATGCCGGTGCCCTGGTGGTGAGCGATCTGCTGGAGACCCGCCTCACCGCGCCGCGCCAGCGTACCCTGGAGCTGGTGCGCCGCCTCTCGGGCAACCCGGCCATCATGGCGGATCAAGTGGTGGCCCGCTCCGAATATCAGCACTCTGCCCGCAACGCGGCCATCGCCTATCTGATGAAGGCGTATGGCAATTTCGAGAACGAAGTGGACAAGGTGCTGCAGAGCTACTTCAATGCCTGTGCGATCCGCATGAGTTGCGTCGATCTGGCGCGGGCATTCATCTATCTGGCCAATCGCGGGGTGCCGCTGGGTGCGACGACTCCGTTGCTGCCGGCCCGCACCACCAAACAGGTCAACGCCCTGCTCGCCACCTGCGGCCTCTATGACGAGGCGGGGGATTTTGCCTATCGGGTCGGCATGCCGGGCAAATCCGGGGTCGGTGGCGGCATCATCGCCCTGATCCCGGGGGAATTGTGCGTCTGTGTCTGGTCGCCCGAGCTCAACAAGGCGGGCAACTCGCTGGCGGGCACGGCGGCGCTGGAACTGCTGGCCGAGCGTCTGGGCCGCTCCATTTTTTAACCTTGTCACTCTGAATCGAGAGATCACCATGAAACGAATAATGAGCTTGTTACGGGCCACCCTGGCAACCTTGCTGCTCTGGCATGCCCTGCCGACCCTGGCTGCCGAGCTGCCACCGCTTTCGCTGGCGGATGCCAACGCCAAGCAGGCGGTCATTCTGGATACCCGCGCCAGCTACTTCTATCAGGGCTGGCCGATGGAGGGCGAGCAGCAGGGCGGCCACGTGGTTGGCGCCGAGAACCTCTCCGCCGAGTGGAAGTACAGCGATGAGGAGTGGCCGGCGGCGCTGGCGACCAAGGGGCTGAAGGCCGATCGGCCGGTGGCGCTCTACGGTGCTCCGCGCGAGGTGGCCGAAGTGGCCCGCCTGCTGCGCCAGCAGGGCATCAAGCAGCTGTTCGAGCTGCAGGGCTGGAAAACCGCGCCGCGCGAGCATCTGGCCCGCTGGCAGCAGCTGGTCTACCCGCGCTGGCTGGCCGACCTGCAAGAGGGCAAGCCGGTGGTGGCTGCGCCCAAGGGCGACTGGAAGCTGTTCGAGGTGGCGTGGGGTTCACCCAAGGCCTATCTGCTGAGCCACATCCCGGGGGCCGGCTACATCGACACCAACCGGCTGGAAGAGGAGCCGCTGTGGAACAAGGTCTCTGACGAGGCGCTCAAGGCGTTGCTGCTGGAGAACGGCATCCGCCACGACACCACCGTCATCCTCTACGGCCGCAACACCATGGCGGCGGCCCGCGCGGCCCACCTGATGATGTATGCCGGCGTGCAGGACGTGCGGCTGCTGGACGGCGGCCTGGATGCCTGGTTCGTGCAGCATCTGCGTACCGAGACCGGGCTGGCCAACAAGTTTACCCCGGCCAAGGAGTTCGGCGTCGCCATCCCGGCCCATCCCGAGTACTACACCACCCTGAGCCAGGCCAAGGAACTGCTCAAGCAGCCCGACGGCGCCCTGGTCAGCGTGCGCACCTGGGACGAGTTCGTCGGCAACACCTCCGGCTACAGCTACATCAAGCCGAAGGGCGACATTCCCGGCGCCAAGTGGGGTCGTGGTGGTGTCGATGCCAACAGCATGAGCGACTTCCACAACCCGGACGGCACCATGAAGCCGGCCCGCGAGATCCTCGCCATGTGGGACGAGTGGAATATCGAGCCGACCCAGCAGGCCGCCTTCTACTGCGGGACCGGCTGGCGTGCCTCCGAGGCGTTCTTCTACGCCTGGCTGATGGACTGGAAGCGGATCAGCGTCTACGACGGCGGCTGGTACGAGTGGAGTTCTGATCCCAAGAACCCCATCGTGACCGGCGAGCGCAAGCCCGCCAAGTAACGGATACAGATCGCAAATCAGGCCGGACCCATGTCCGGCCTTTTTGTACCCGCTCGGGCCTGCGCCAGCCGGACGCTACACTTTGCGAGTGACAATCAGGTCGATGCAAGGAGTGACTGATGAGACGGATATGGCTAGGCCTGCTGGTGGCAGGCGTGCTGGGACAGGGGGCGATGGCCGCGGAGCGGGATCGCTATCTGGTGCAGCTGAAACCGGGGGCGGAGGCGGCGGTACTGGCCCAGAGCAAGGGAATGGGGGGCGAGCTGGCCCTGTCGCTGCCCGAGCAGCACGCGCTGGCGCTCTGGTTGCCGGCGGCGGCAGCCACGGCGCTGGTGCACAATCCCAACGTGCTCTGGGTGGAGCCGGACGCCAAACGCTATGTCAGTGCCGAGACCCTGCCCTACGGCATTCCCATGGTGCAGGCGCCGCAGCTCAGTGACGCGGCGGCGGGAGAGGTGCTGGTGTGCATCATTGACTCTGGCTACAGCGGTGGCCACCCGGACCTGCCCCACGGGGCCCAGGTGCAGGGCAGCAACGATGCCGGTACCGGCAGCTGGAGCAGCGACGAGAACGGCCACGGCACCCACGTGGCAGGCACCATCGCCGCCGTGGGCGGCAACGATCTGGGGGTCGTCGGGGTGCTGCCGAACCAGAGCGTGCCGCTGCAGATCGTCAAGGTGTTCGGGGCCAACGGCTGGGCCTACTCCTCCAACCTGGTGGGGGCGCTCAATGCCTGCAAGCAGGGGATGAGCAACCGGGGATTCACCCGCATGGTCATCAACATGAGTCTGGGGGGCAGCGTGCCCAGCAAGACCGAGGAGCAGGCGTTCAATCAGGCCTATGGGCAGAACGTGCTGAGCGTGGCGGCGGCGGGCAATGCGGGCAACACCAGCAAGTCCTATCCGGCCTCCTACGGCAGTGTGGTGAGCGTGGCGGCCATCGATGCCAACAAGCAGCTGGCCTCTTTCTCCCAGCGCAACGATCAGGTGGAGCTGGCCGCCCCCGGTGTCTCCGTGCTCTCCACCGTGCCGACCGGCTATGCCTACTACAGCGGCACCTCGATGGCGACGCCGCACGTGGTCGGGGTGGCGGCGCTGGTCTGGTCACAGCGATTGGAGTGCAGCAACGATCAGCTGCGCCAGACCCTGCGCAGCAGTGCCCAGGATCTGGGGGCGTTGGGGCGCGACAACAGCTATGGCTACGGCCTGGTGCAGGCGAAGGCGGCGGCAGACAGAATGGCGCTCGGCTGTGGGCCGGGAACCGGTGGCAGTGGCAAGCCGGGTGGGCGCAAGTAGCTGATTGTTGACGTTGATCCCGTTGCGGCAATGGCGGCAAACGGGCTCATCTGGTTGAACTAGGCTTCAGACACCACCCTCGTGGTGAGGGTGAAGCGGGAGGCAAAACAAGCGATGAAGCAACTGATGATGATCCTGGTGTGTGCCCTGGCACTGGTGGCGTGCAGCTCCCAGTACATCATGAGCACCAAGGATGGCAAGATGATCACCACCGACAGCAAACCCAAGCTGGACGAGAGCACCGGCATGTACCGCTATTACGATACCGAAGGGCGGGAGGTGATGATCAAGAAGGATGACGTCACCCAGATCATGGAGCGTTGAGGCTCTCCTCAAGCAACAAGGGCTGCCCGCGGGCAGCCCTTGTCATTTTCGGCCCTCACACCGTCTGGGGCACCTGGCGGTTCACCTGACCCACGAACAGCTGGTGGAAGCGGGAGTGGGAGTTGGCCAGCAGGCTCACCGGCGAGCCCTGCTCCACCACGGTGCCCGCCTCCATCACCACCACCCGGTCCACCGACAGCAGCGGCTCCAGATGGTGGGCGATCACCAGATAGCTGGCCTCTGGCCGGTAGCGATAGAGCAGCTCCGCCATCTTGCGCATGCCGATGTGATCGAGATCCGAGGTGGCCTCGTCCAGTACTATGAGCGGGCGGCGCGACAGCAGGATACGGGCGATCACCAGCAGCTGGGTCTCGCCGGCGGAGAGCTGCAGCTTGTCGAGCTCCTCGTCCAGCCGGCCGGCGCAGCGCTCGGCCAGCCCCACCCGGGCCAGCGCCTGCTCCAGTGCAGCGTCGTCGTGCTCGGTCAGGGGAGCCAGATTGGCACGCAGGGTACCGAAGAAGGTGAGCGGGATCTGGGAGACGGTGTCGTAGAGATCGCGCACCGCCTCCGGTGCCAGCCGGGACAGCGGCTGCTCGCCGTAGTAGATTTCCCCCTGGGAGGCGGGATACATGGCCTGCAGCACCCCCAGCAGCGAGCTCTTGCCGGCGCCGGTGCGGCCGCACACGCCGACCTTCTCGCCGGGGGCCAGCTCGAAGTTGACCTTGTGCAGCGCCCACTGGCTGGCCTGCGGATAGCGCAGCCCCAGGTTGTCGAAGCGCACCGCAGGGTGAGGGGTGGCGAGGGCCTCCCCCTCCTGACGCTCGCTCTCTATTTCGCTGTATTCGCGCACCCGCTCCACCGCGTTCATCACCTGCTCCACCTCGGCGAAGGTGCGGATGAGGGAGTTGAGCATGGCGGAGGCGGTAAAGGCGTAGGTGATGGCCACGGCCCCCAGCAGCGAGCTGTTGCCAAAGGCCACCATCAGCGCCACGGCGCCCACCAGGGAGGCGGAGAGCAGGGTCTGGTACATGCCGAGCCAGCGGTTGATGGAGGTGGTGGTGTACCAGCTGCGCAGGTTGTTGTCATAGTGCAGCAACACCTGATCCAGCGCGAAGCGCTCGGCCCCGGCCAGGCGCAGGGCAGGGGCGCCGCGGATGGTCTCGCTGATGCTGATGTAGAGCGGCGAGCGCAGCACCGACGCCTGTCGCCGCAGCTTGAGCTGCACCGCCCGGTAGCGGCGCTGCAGCACGTAGAGGGCCCAGCCCACCAGGGGGGCGATGAGCAGCAACAGCGGCATGTTGACGCCGATCACCACCACCTGCAGTGCCACCGACACCAGCATGCCGAACAGCCCCATCAGCATCGACAGCAGGATCTCCTGGGCTTCCCCCAGATCCCGATCGAAGCGGTTGAGGATCCGCCCCTGCGGCACCTTGTCGAAGAAGGCCATGGGGGCGCGGCTGATGCGCCCCAGCATGCCGTCGAACAGGGTCCAGGCCAGCTTGAGGCCGAGTTTGTAGTTGATGACCCGCACCACCATGATGCAGGTGAGAGAGCCCGCCCCCAGCAGCACATAGATGCCGAGCAGCTCGCTCACCCCGGTCACCCCGGCCTTGCCGCCGAGCCAGAGATCCGAGGCGATGCGCAGCCCCTCCTGGCCCAGAGTGAGCAGCAGGGCGAGCAGGATGGCGCCGGGGGCGGCCAGGCGCTGCCACATGAAGCCGAACAGCCCCCAGTCCACCTTGCCTTCCACCACCTTCTCCTCGCTGAACTGCTCCGCCTCCTGAGGCGGCACCGGCGGGGTGGGGCGGGGATGCTGGATGAGGTCCGCCAGCTGGTGGGCATCGAGCTCCACCAGTCGGCCCTGCTCGATGCGGATCACCCGATCGCAGTGGGCCAGCACGTCCGGGTCGTGGCTCACCAGCAGCCGGGTCGGCCCCGGCTTGAAGGCGAGCCCTTGCTCCAGCACCTGGGCCGAGACGATGGGGTCGAGCGCCGAGAGCGGGTTGTCCAGCAGCAGGATGTCGGCCTGGGCGTAGAGGGCGCGGGCCAGCGCGACCCGCTGTTGCTGGCCGCCGGAGAGGCGGGTGCCGAGCTCGCCTACCAGGGTCTGGTCGCCGTGGCTGAGCAGGGTGAGGTCGGCGCCCAGCGCACAGGCCCCCAGCACCCAGCGATAGCGCTCTCCATGCCATGGCTGGCCGAACAGGATGTTGTTGCGGATGGTGTCGTTCATCAGCCAGGGCTTGTGGCCCAGATGGGCGACCCGGCCGTGGCGACGGATGCTGCCCTCGAAGCCGTTGTCGAAACCGGCGATGAGGTGCAGCAGGCAGCTCTTGCCCGCCCCGGTGGCACCGGTGATCCCCACCAGTTCCCCCGGCTCGATGTGCAGACTGATCCCCTCCAGCACCGGCTTTTGCTGGTGCAGGGCGGTGACGTTGTCGAGCCGCAGGCCGCCCACCGGCAAGCTGGGGTCGGTGAGATCCCGGTGCTGCTCGGGGCTGTTGAGGAACTCGCACAGCCGGTTGAAGCCGGTGTTGAAGTTGATCAGGGTGCGGATGAGGTAGGGCAGCCGCATCATGGGGATGCGCAGCACGGTGAACAGGGCGATGGTGGTGAACACCTGGGGCAGGGTGAGCTCTCTGCCCGAGACCAGATAGGTGGTGAAGGTGGCCAGGGTCACCAGCAGCGGGGTACTCAGCATCAGGCTCTCGTTGATGGCATCGAGTCTGAGCACCCGCCCCAGCACGCCCAGCTCCTGCTGGCGCTTGTGGCCGGCGGCCCGGGTGAAGAAGGCGCCGAGCCCGTTCTGGCGTACCAGCCGCAGCTTCTTGATGTACTCCGCCAGGATGCCGTTGCGCTCGTCCTGCTGACGCTTGAGCTGCTGCTCCTGCTGGTTCATGCGTCGTACCACCCGGGTGGAGATGAGCAGCAGCAGGGTGAGCACGGCGAAGCCGACCAGGCCGGCGCTGCCCACCTGCCACACCAGCAGGGCGATGGTGCCGAGCAGTTGCAGCAGCATGGTGAGCGGCATGGCGGGGTCCGCAAGAATCCAGGTGATGTCCCACACGTCCCGGTTGATGAGGTTCTGCACCCGGCCACCGGCCCGGTCGTCGAAGCTCTTGCCACCCAGCTTCATCACCTTGGCGAGCAGGGACTCGGCCAGCAGGCGGCGGATGGGCACGTGCATCTTGAGTGCCAGTTGCAGCGAGTGCTCCGCCAGCATGCCGGAGGCGAGCACCGAGGCAAACAGGGCGAACGCCAGCAGCAATTTCTGCTCGGTGGGGGCACCGGCACCCAGCTGGGTCATGCTGTGGTTGAGCAGCCAGGGGCTGGCCAGGGTCGCCAGCATGCCAAGCATTTGCAGCAGGGTGAGCAGGCCAATGCGCCCGCGGTAATGGCGCCAGATGAAGGCGGTGATGGGCCAGGGGCGCACCGGCTGGGCGGCGGTGAGTGCGAGGAAGGCGTCGGCGCGGCCATCGCGCCTGTCTTCCGGCAGCAGGGGATAGAGATCGTCGAGGTTGACCTGGGGCTCGCTCAGCCCCTTGCGCTGCAGCGGGCCGGTCCAGTGATAGAAGAGGCGGCTCAGCCAGCCGGCCGAGATTTCCGGATGATCCAATGGGTGTCCTTATTATTTTGTGCTGCTTCCAGAGGGGCGGGGCGACTCATGGGTCGCCCTCGATATTGTCGTCTTGCTGCGGGCGTGAGCCCGGCGGGATCAGCGATCCCGATTCATGCGGATGAGCCGGTCCAGGATCTGCTCACCATCGACCCGCAGGCCGTTGTGTTCGTATTCGTTGGTGATCCAGGCGCGGCTGTTGCCAAGCCCCTTGAGGGTGTCGCGGCAGTAGTCGAACTCCACGTACATGTCCTCGGCATAGACGGCGCAGGCCACCGGCACTGGGTTGCGGGCCAGCTGCGCCGGGTCGTAGAGCGGTCCCCAGTCCGCTTTCTGGGCCAGCAGGTGAGCGGCCTCCTTCAGCGGGATGAGCTCGCGGAACTGCTCGAACATCCAGGGGAAGATCATCTCGCCGGTGAAGGCAAAATCCTTGCCCGGTGCCCAGGCCAGGGCCGGGTATTCGCTTCTTACCCGCTCGGCCGCCCAGTTGCTGGCGCTTTCTTCGCAATAGATGGACTCGTGCAGGATGGCGAACACCGGGTTGGTGTTGAACGGCTGCATCGCCTGCACTTGGTAGAGGAAGGCGGGGTTGAGCCGCTCGCCGATGAAGGCGTCTTCCAGCAGATAGTAGAGCTCCTCGAAGGCGCCGCTGGCCCCCAGATCCAGCCCCTGCTGCTGCAACTGCTCCACCGTCAGGCGCTGGCCGTTGGGCAGGCGCACCTCATGGCTGTGCAGGTGGTTGGCCAGCCGGTTGGCGATGGCCTGGGCGTGGGGGAAGCGGGCGAAGAAGGCGCGGTTCTTGTCGGCCACCCGCTGATAGGTGGCGCGGTAGACCTCGTCTGCACTGCGACCGATGGGGGCCACCCCGCCGGTGAGGTAGACCTCGTGCAGACTGTCCGGGAACAGGGAGAGGTAGGTAAGGCTGCAAAAGCCGCCGAAGCTCTGGCCGAGCAGGCTCCAGGGGCGCCCCGGGCTCAGCACTTCGCGAATGTACTCGGCGTCGCGCACTATGCTGTCGGCGCGAAAATGGCCGAGGTACTCCGCCTGCTGTGGGGCGGTGAGCTGGGCCAGCGCCTCGGCGCTGATGGGGCTGGAGTGGCCGGTACCGCGCTGATCGAGCAGCAGCACCCGAAACTCCTGCAGGGCCCGCTTGATCCAGCCGCTGGCGGCGGTCGGGCGCGGCGCACCAAAGCCGGGCCCCCCCTGCAGGAACAGCAGCCAGGGCAGATCGTCGTGCAGCCGGTCCTGGCGACAGAGGGTGCGGCCGAACAGGGTGAGGGTCTCCTCGTCATCCGGTCGCTGGTGGTCGAGGGGCACGGTGAAGAAGCGGGGCTCGCAATGGATGCCATCCAGCACGTAACGCAACGGGCTGCTCATCTGGGGTCTCCCTGAGGGTAGGAAAATCGTCGGCCTCATCATAGCCCCGGCGTGGGAACGGGTCACGCCGGTTTTCCAAATTGTTAACATTGTCACGAAGGGAACACGGGCGGTGGCAGCGTGATGAATTTATTGTCGGCAAGGGAGTTGACGGCGCCGGGTGGCTGCACAAAGATGGCTCGCCTGCCGACGGGGCAGGGGTCGTAACAGGACGAGGTGGGCTTGATGAAGCCTAAGTGGATACGATTTCGCAAAAAAGAGAAACGGGTAAACCCGGAGGGTGTGCTGCAGACCGGCTTGCTGCTGTTCAGTGCCACCTGCGGAGCGACCCTGCTGCTGGCAACCTGCAACGGCAGCTGACCGAAATGAAAAAAGCCCGCTCGATGAGCGGGCTTTTCAAATTTGGCTCCTCCTACTGGACTTGAACCAGTGACATACGGATTAACAGTCCGCCGTTCTACCGACTGAACTAAGGAGGAATTGTGGTGCCCAGAGACGGAATCGAACCGCCGACACGGGGATTTTCAATCCCCTGCTCTACCGACTGAGCTATCTGGGCAACGGCGCGCATTAAACCCTTTCTGGACGGGGGTGTCAACCTTGTTGGCCCAGTTTCTGGCATGTTTTTGCATAGAGTGAACTAAGTGGCGAGATAGTGTGCAAGGAGCCCCTGACTCAACACCCGGATCCGGTTGTCGGCAGGTGCTTCTATCGAGGTTTTTTCCCTTTATAGAATTACCTTTTCGCTCTCTCACGCATTCGGTTCCTCCAACAAGTCAGCCCATTTTCTGTCAAAAAACGGATGAACTAACCTGCATGTTTTTTGTGCGCTGAAAAGTTACCAGAAATTGACCAGACAGGGGTTGGTGCGTCGATACCGAAGGACCTCCGGTCGCTCAACTTCCGTATCTGCGTTTGAAGAAGAGTGATAACCCCCTACAGCAAGAGCTGTAGGGGAAGTAAATACTTGTGCTCAATGTAGTCTTTTAGCTCATAAAGTGAGCAGGGTGTCGGGGGGGCGGAAAAAAATAAAAATATTTTTCCGCCACAAAATCGGACTCTATTGAGTTTCTTCTTTCTGATTCTTTAGAGGGGGGCAAAAACTGATTTCTACTCTCCGGCTATAGGGGGATTTTGTAAAGCACAAAACATACCATGTGCAGGGTAGTCTGTTTTTATAAGGCATTATCGGATGGTTACGCTCTGGAGCTGGTCTTCCCTTTCGGTTTTTCTTCGTCCAACATTCTTGTCATGAGTCACCACGGTGGGGGCTCTAGATGATAGGAGGTGCGATGCCCGAACAGGCTGTAGCTCCAACTGTAGATAGTGCCAAGTTGGAGGAGTGCAGTTCAAAGCAGCGTGAAAGTAAAGATAAATACGAGCGTTCCCTTACGTGGATTACTTATGCCACTGGTCGCAAGGTTGGTTGTCTTAGTTTCACCAAAAATAAAGTCCGTTATCGGTTAAAAATTGCGAGCACGGACGAATTCAGCGTTAAAGAGATACGTGAACAAGCAAGAAAGCTAAAAGCGGAGTTTGTACTTGATCCAGTAGGATTCAATCAAACCTATCTTTCGAGCTTGTCAGTAGAACAGTTTATACATGATAAATACCTGCCCTCAGTACGAGCAACTCATCGGTCACATAAAACCATCGAGTCTCGCGTAAAGCCCATCGTGGCAGCTTTAGGGCGCAAGCCATTAAACAGAGTAACCCGTTTCGACATCGAGGATTTTCTTACAGAATCAAATAAAACGTGCTCTGTCGCCACGCGGAACCGCTACTTGGCACAGGTAAAGGCCATCATGTCCTTCGCTGTAGAGCGTGGCATTCTCAAGTCCTCGCCAGCAGCAGGGATTCCGGCAAAGCATGAAGCTGTTTTGCCACCCAAGGGGTTGCCTGATGAGGTGGTGAATAAGGTGGTCCATCGTTTGATGAAAGACATCGACGATGAAAAAGCTAGGCTTCTGCTGTTCCTGTTTGCAACAGGGTGCCGGCTGGGTGAGGCCCGAGCGCTACAGCTTCAAGATTGTAATCTCAATCGAAAGCTTGCGTATTTGCCCACCAGTAAGTCTGGTCGAGAAAGGCTCATACCACTAAATCATTTCGCGCTGGAGTTGATTCAACTCCAATTCCAGCGTCATGGCACAACCGGTCTGCTCTTTAGAGGCCAGGATGGTGTCTCTCAGATTTCCGAACCTCGGCGGTATTGGTACCGGGTCTGCAATGATTGCGGACTCTCAGGAGTACGCATGCATGATGCCCGTCATACCGTCGCTACATCGCTGTTAAACCAAGGTTGCTCGCTGGATGTACTGCAAAAAGTCCTAGGCCATAGCTCGCCAAAAATGACTGAGAGATATGCACGCCTCCACGATACCACGCTGGTTAAAGCCGTCAACGAATTACACGCCGTGTGGGAGCTCCCACGCATCGCTAGTTAACCCTATTAAGGAGATGGGGGAGGAGACTCCCCCAAGATTAACCATGAATACATCAATTCTCAATTCTTCCTCTGAGTCCGTAACTCAACCTGAGAGCCAGACTGGCACTCTCGCACAACAAGTTTCGCAGGCTATGGTTATGGCCCCTGAGCAGACTTATGGCGACCACAGTAAAAGGGCCCAAGTGCATCAAGAGCTTCGTAGCATCAACACATGGTGTGAAGAGGCTCGTTATCTTGCATCCCCTGACGGGCAAGCACTCAACAAGGATAAATCTCCTGAGGAGTGCCCTGTGTGGCCGGATGGTTCACCTCTGACCCATGCTATTGAGCAGTTGATCCATTGGCATACCTCGTCTTTTCTGCCTGAAGGTTACGCGATTACCCCGGATGGCAAGCTCATGTTCCTGGCCGGTAAAGAGCCTGCCGTGGTCTTTGAGGGGGTCGGGTTACCGATAACAACCTTCAATGACATCGAAGGGCGATTCGAAGCTATGGAGCTGGCTTGTCTTGACTCAGATGGGCAGTTGGTGACATGGACGATAGATCTCGAATCCGTTTACCAAGACCTGAAAAAAATCAAGGCAAGGATGAGTTCGCACCGGCTGGCTTACCACTCAGCGACAGAGGGGCAACTGGTCCGCTTCATGTTGCGTTGCGCAAAAATGGGACTCATGGAGTCTATTCGCTTGGTGGATCAAGCGGGCTTTGTGCCGGGGCAGTTGATTTTTGTTACTCACGGCGAAGCCTTGATTCGTGAGGAAGAGCGAAAAGCTCTGCAACGCGATGGCAATCAGCTGTGTTACCGACTTCGCAAGGCTGTAAAACAGCTCCACCCTCAAGGTTCTCATGACGAGTGGATACAACATGTGGCGATGGCGGTTCGCCACTCCCCGCTCATGCAGTTCGGGATATTGGTTATGCTAACGAACGTGTTGCTTAACCTGTTGCAGAAGGGAACGACTATTGTCCATTTCCATGGTCCCAGCTCTGTAGGGAAGACAACCTTGGCACAGGTGGCTCAGAGTGTGGTTGGCCGGGCAACTGACCCTAGCACGGATGGCGGCTCAGCGATTCGCAAGTGGCACAATACTCTCAATGCGTTGCTCTCGCTCTTGGAAGAGCACCATGGTATGGGGTTGGTGCTTGATGAGCTGGGTTCGTTCATCGGCAAAAATTTCGGTGCGATCATGTACGCCATGACCAATGGCCAGCGCAAGGGGCGCTGCGACAAGACGGGTACCGTGATTGAGACCCAAAACACGGCTGCTCTGTGTGTGGCTTCAACGGGTGAGCAGAGCTTTGATGATTTTCTGCGAAAGACTGGTGACAGTGTCAACGCTGGTGCGCGAGTGCGGAATCCTAACATCGAGGTTCACCCCGAAGATGCGGGACTGCCTGGCGAGACATTGGCTCAAACCAAGGCTCGCATTGACCAGATTAAGGCGGCCTGTGGGATGTATTACGGCACGGCTCTCCCAGCCTTGGCGCAAGGGTTGTTAAATTTGCCTGAGGCGACCTCCTATGCGGCGCTGCAACAGCTGGTGCAAGAGCGGGTTCACAAGTGCGCCGAACGTCTGGTGCCCTTGGTGGATGGCGCTACTGAGTCATCGTTGATTCGGCGAGGTCTGGACTTCTTCGCTATGACGCTGGCTACCGGCCTGTATAGTATCGAGCTAGGTGTGTTGCCTTACACCGAGGACGAGGTCATGGCAGCTGTGGTACTAGGTGCTAATCGTTGGGCAGCCTCGTTGGATGAACAGCCGGATGATATCACCCGTGCAGTTCGCCACCTCCAAGAGCAACTGGCACTTAAGCGTCATGAGTTCCCTGATATGGGGACGCCAACGGCGAAGCATCATATGGGCGTTATTCGTAACAAGCTGTTGTTGCTGCGTGTCGTGTGGTTCAAGAAGCTGGTTCCCCAGCTCGGCAAGCAGGTGCTGGCCCGGCTGGAAGAACAAGGCTACCTTATCCGAACCGAAAAGGACCGCATGGCTACGCGTATCAAGAGCGCTAATGCGGGTATCTATGACGGTCAATACTACGCCTTCGACTATGACAAGGTCATGGGCTTGGATGGTGGTGATGACCATGAGTCGGAGGTGGTTCAGCCACCGAAGACCACTAGGTTCACGCGTCGTCCGGTGAGGACGGGGAGAAGGGAGATAGCCTCCTCTATATTGGAGATGAAGGAATCGACCGCAGAAGTTGAGCAGTTTTAAAAATAAGGGGGCCAGTGCAAACTGGCCCCCTTGCTTTGTGGGATCTGGTGGTAAATTGCCGTGGTCGCTGCACGGATACTCAGGGCTGCGAATACTGTCAGTCATGGGGTGGTTGACCAATGCTACAGCCAGAAGGAGGGAGGATCGTTTCAGAAGGCCGAGAAGGCCAGGATGATCTTGTTGCGGAGGTTTGGAGGGCGGTGAGGCCAAAGCGGCTTATTGGGTCGCTAAACCGCGATACGGGTGTCTCGCCGTGGGGGAAGGTACCGATGCTGCGCACTGGCGTGATCCCAGCCGGTCTCTTCGCAAATCCGCAGGTGTTGTCGAACGGTCTAAAAAAAAGAGGCCAGTGCCGACCGGCCCTGACCTCTGCGTTTTCCGCGCTATAGCGCCGGACTACTGACAGGTTCCCCAGTTTATGCCGTCCGTGCCACATTCCAGGCTATGAGTACCGTCCGCATGGGTTGTCTGCTTCTTGTAGAGGCCGTCGCTGTCGTAACTGGTTCTGATGGTATTGCCATTTTCACTGGCCGTCATGCTCTTGACCCAGCTAGCCGCATCAGGATCCTGTGATGGTTCGTCATACGGATAGGGGAGGGCTTCGAGAGCCGAAGTGAGCTCACCCATGTTCAGGGTGGGTAGCTGCCCTTCCAGACCGACCCAGTCGTTCAGGAAGCTGAATGTGCCCGCCTGCCGGCTATAGGTGAATTGGGTGGAGTAACTCAGATCGTTGGCGTCGTAGCTGATGGAGGCGTAACGGTGGGTGATCGCTGCCGCCATATCGTCAGGAGCACAGTCGTTGAAGTTCTCTGCCGATGCTTCGGCCAGATTCACCAGTGTGTACGTCTTATCGTGTGAGCGGGTCGAGAGGGTCTCCTTGATGTCGCAGCTGTAGGGGGTGTTGTCCCCATAGCGCGATTCAAAATCGTAGCGGGTTGTGTAGGTGTAGTTATTGCCTGCCACTTGGCGCTCTTCGCCGTAGATGATGGTCTTGATGATTTGCGCGAAATCATCGCTCACCTTCACCAGCTCGGTGCTGCTTTGGGTCTCCCCTTGCAACTGGATTTCACGATACCAAGCATCCGGATAGGCATTGTTGTAATCGCGGCTGTCCCCCTTGTGGTAATCGACATAGACAAAGGTGGCGTCCGGGTTATCCCGTTTCAAGGCTTCAGTCTCGGTGAAGGACTGCTGCAAGCCGCGCACGATCTCCTGGGCCAGTGTGCCTGTCTCGCTATCACCGCTGGCGATGAAGTCCGTATACAACTTCTGCTCGGAAATGTTGTAGTGACTGACAACACGGCTGACGGCCTGTTTCATCGAGGCGATCAACTGTTCCTGCTTTTGCCGGTTCGCCATGACGCTCTGGCAAGTCGTCTGGGATTCGGCTGACAGCTCACTTTCTACGCTGCTCCATAGCACCGTGGTCAGCGGTGTTACATGGTAGACCTCATCCTTTGTGATGGGGGCAAAGGTGGGAGGAAGGACCATCTGATAGGCTTCTGTCACCGGGCCAAGATCCTGGTCCACGGCATCCACCGGCACATCGACCACCAAGGGGGCATATTGAGCGCAGGTTTGCAGGTCTATCGGCAGCTCCAGCCGATAATCCCCGGCATCATTGGTAGTTGTTTTGGGTTCGCCTTCATTCCACTGACGGTTGAAATTGAGATCGAGATAGACGGTCGCGCCTTGAATGTATCCATCAATCGCCTTTCCTGACATCGCCAAGGAGGCACTCGGTGGGGTTGGACTATCCGTGTTTCCACCGTCGCTACCACCACCGCCACAGCCTGACAAAGTAGCCATCAACATCATGGCCAAGGGGGTTTTCTTCATTGTTAGTTTCCCGTTTATTATTGGTATGCGATAACGCCCAGAGCGTGGTCCGTTATCATCGTGATAATTTTATCTCGGTGTACGGCTATAAAATGTTGATTAGCCTCTGATTAATGAGTTTCTATTCACCGTGCTTTTCGTTGTTATTTCAGCTTCAGCGCATCAGGGGACGTACAGCTCTGTCTCGCATACGATGACCTCGCACTCTGATGGGTCGGGGAAGTCTCCGCCTTCGTCGGTGACATATATCTTGTCGGCATCAACGCGGTAGTTCCCTGCCGGTGTCAGCAGTGGGTTTTCATACATGCCCTGATAATCGACAGAGACAGATGTTGCGCCGTGGGTTCTCAATGTGACGCGTCCGTTGGGGGCGATAGTGATGGATTGTTGAATCTCACTTTCATCCCCGAAGTTGAAGTACCGGGTTCCCGTAAACGGTAGGTCTGCTGCTTGCTGCTGTGGATCCCCGGTATGGTCAGCACCTCTGGCGCTCTGGCACATTTTCTCTAGCAGCAGATCCAGCATTCCCTCTGGCTGTGGCCGCCCGTTAATCTCCAACGCCTCTACAGAAAAACCATCGTCTTGCATCCAGACCTGCACCATGGCCCGTGCGGGCTGACTGGCATAGGTGATGGTGCCGCTGACATTCACCAATTTCCGACCATCCGCTGCTTTCCCGCCGGTCCACTCGGGATCTTCGAAAAAGCTGTTGACCATCTTCTCGACGGAGATGTTCGGGCACATCTCCAGCTCGCTTTCCTTGAGGGTTGCCACATCCAGCATGCTGAGTACGCCAGCATAAGCGCCTGTCGAGCAGAGCATCAGTAATCCGACTGCAGTTTTTATGTTCATACAAGGCGCTCCTCACCACACCCATGAAAACGCGGATATGGGGCGGTAGTTATAGCGACGGTCAAACTCCTCCTGTGTCAGGCACAAAACACGGATGAACTCGATCACGGACAAGATCAAGGGAAGGCCGGTGGTGCAGAGCGCTAGGTAGATAAGCCCCCAGCCCCAGTTCCCGGTATAGAACTTATGCAGACCAATGCCGCCGCCCAAGAATGCGAACACAGCGGTGAGCCCCTTGCGTTTGCCACGGTGCGCAACGGTATTTGCGTTGTTCAATGGTGCTTGTGGGGGTGTTCCAGGAGTGGTTGCGACAGAGGGTTGCTGGGAGGGTGTTACCCCCTCTTTAATCGGCCATGCCGCAATATCGATAGGCTTCAGCAGCTCATCCGTGATTGCCCTAGCTTTCTTCTTGGCGGCGCCAAAGGTATCGATGGCATCGACAAATGAACCATTGAGGGTGAGCTGTATGGTCTCATTGCCTTGGGAAGCGAAATTCACGGTGATGCGCATACCGAATGGGTTAAAGCCATATTTCCATGCGGCTTCGATCCTGCCTTGGGTGCGTTCGATGGTTTTTAACGTGCCGCCCTGGGCTTGCAAATGGGCGGCGACATGATCGAAGAGTGGCTCATAGGGACTGGTGGAGCAAAGAGTGTTTTCCGACACTTTTTGCAGACTGATGGCGCTCATATATTACTCCTTGGATATCGACTGCGGGATGGTTGACGACAATGTGAAATAGCGGCGACAGGTGGTGTCGCGGCATGTCAGGCGCTGTCGCCAGATGTATAAACTGGGATCTTTGTCACACATGGGTCAGGGCGGAGCATGACTCATTAGGGCCAATAAACGGCGTAAATCATAAACGATTTGCTCATGGATAAATCCGGGTGAGATCACGGTGAGCTCAGGCATCCAAGACTTGATGACAGGCAGAATTTGGTTGGCATCGAGTACACGACTGCTCAATAACAGCGCACCGTCATCCAGGGTTTTGACAATCTCCTGCTCGGGCAGCAACGGGCGATGCTGAAAGTTGATGGCGATAGAGGCACTGGCTTTGAGTAGCACCTCAATCATGCCGGAGCGCCAGAGTGTCGGATCGGTATCGATTTGCCGCTGAATAAGCGCATCACGGGTGAAGGTCTGTTGCGATAACTCAACCAGTGCGATGTTGCTCAGCGGATAGGCTTGCAACCGCCCCTCGCTAACGCCGACCAAGTGCCAGGTGCCCTTGTAATTGACGAGCTGATAGGGGCTAAACAGTTGCTTGCGTTGGTCTTTGGTGATGAGCCAGCATTGCAGATGGTGAGTCAGCGCCTGTTCTAATACCGGTATCTGGTGAATGAGTGAGTCAGCTGATTGACCATCGAACCCCTTGATGGCGAAGAGACTTGGATTGCCTCTGTCCAGCAGCTGACCCAGACGATGTTCACTGGCGCGGGGGAACAGGTCGGTGATGCCCAACTGCTCGGCCAGCTTTCGCACCTTTCCGTCGTTCTTGTGATTGAGGAACCCAGGATCCAGCCAGTATTGCTGGCTGCGGTGCTCTATCGGTAAATAACTGAGGCGTTGATTGAAATCCCGCTGCAGGGTGCGCACGGTGACGTTGTACTCGGTTGCCAGATCACTCAGGTGTAGCTTCTCACCGCTGTAGAGGCGAGTGAGGAGCATACCGAGGCGCTGAGCAATCTTGTCGTGTTCGTGCATACCATCACAGAAGGGGAATAACCGTGTCGCGGATTATCCAAACAGGCCGCGACACGGCGTGACGAATTGGATGGCAGGCAGTTTTTCGCAAAACCCATCATCGGCGATGGATTTTTGTCATCAGGTGAGGGGTTTTGTTATCAACCGGCGAGAAGCGATTGAGAAGGCTCATAAGCCCCGACAGATTTTGTGTAGCGGTTTATCGGGACGGTCGCTGAAAACGGATCATTGGGCGGCTAAACAGCGATATCGGTATCTCACCACTGGATGAGATACCGACATACCTAGCTGGCCTGAACCCACTCGCCCTCTTCGGGAAGCGGCAGCGGCTTGGATGGTACAGAGCTGGTCAGGGCATCATGGATGCAGTTGGCTATTTTCTGGCTGGTCTGCTGCATCCGAGTGTTATGCAGGTGAGCATAACGCAGTGAGGTCTGACTGCTCCGGTGTCCGAGCTGGGATTGCACATCAAACAAGGTGCCGCCGTTGGAGACAATCAGCGCTGCGACCGAATGACGACAGGTGTGCAAGCAAACCCCCTCCTTATCTATACCGGCTCGTGCCAGCATCCGCTGAAAACCCTTGGTGGGATTTTGCAATGGCTGCCCTTGCCGCTTGCCGGGAAACAGGTAGGGATTTCCCTGTGTCACCGGTAAGTAGTTCAACAACTCCACCGCCATATGGTTCAGGTGCAACACACGGCTATGGCCGTTCTTGGTGTGGGGAATGTATAGGGTCTTGTCCTCCTTGTTGTAGTGCTGCCATCTGGCCCTTGCCAGCTCGGCCCGGCGCAAGCCGGTGAGCAGCAACATCTTGACGTACTGACCGGTATAGAAACTCTCATGTTGATCAGCGGCCCGGAACAGGCGGCGGATTTCATCTGGGGTGAAGTAGCGTTCGCGCCGATTGTTCTCTCGCAGCAATGACACCAAGGCGGCGGGATTCTCTTTAATCAGTCCGGCACGGGCTGCCCAGGTCATGATGGCCTTGAGCAATGCCAAAACGCGATTGCAGGTGGCCGGGGTGAGGCGCTTGAGCAACATCTGTTGCATGTTCTGGATGCGGGTAACGGTGATTTCCTCCGGGATCAGATTGCCGAAGATTGGCCGTAGGTGATTACGGAAGCGATGTTCATCCGTCTTCCAACTGCGATTTCTCGATTGCAGATAGGGCAAATAGTCTTCCTGAAACAAATTGCTCAGGGTCTTCTGGTTGCGCTTGTCCTCCTTGGCCTGTTGCGGGTCAACGCCTTCGGCGATCTTGCGCTTGTAGTCAAGCGCGAGCTTGCGAGCCGCGCTGACATCCAATGCGGGATAGTGCCCGAGGGCAATCGCCCGTTTGCGCCCATGTATTTGATAGCGCAGCAGGAACTTGCGACGCCCCTCCCCTTTTCCCACCAGACAGCGCAGACCGGTCACGTCAGTATCTGAATACTCCGCTTCGGTACTGCGAGCGTCATCGGGGTTAGGGGGCAGATCGGCAATCCGCCGATTGGTGAATTTAAATCGGGTAGGTGTTTCGTTCATGGTTCGCTCCTCAACATGTGAGCTGGTTAGACACGGCATAGGCCCCCTTCACAGTGGAAAGGAGGCCTAATCCCCGTCTCTGGCTTGGCGATTGAAGTGGTCGTTGCTCATCGCGCCTTGGCCTGGTTGGCCCGGCACGATGACAACGCGGGAAAGGTGAGTGAACAGATGGCCGCCCCGGTCGCTACCCGGTCCGATCCCGTAAAAATGCTACCGAGCCCCGTGTCCGCCCCGCACAAACGGGGGGAAACGGGGCGCGTTTTTCCCTTTGAGTGATTAGACTTTTCCATCTCAACCCCGTGAACCCGCGAAATTTGCGGAAAAATGGGTGAGTTAATGAATTGGTCGGGTTGCCCCGCATATTCACGGCGAGCCCCGTGCCCGCCCCGCACAAACGGGGGGAAACGGGGCGCGTTTTTCCCTTTGAGTGATTAGGCTTTTCCATCTCAATCCCGTGAACCCGCGAAATTTGCGGAAAAATGGGTGAGTTAATGAAGAGGTCGGGTTGCCCCGCGCATTCACGGCGAGCCCCGTGTCCACCCCGCTCGAACGGGGGGAAACGGGGCGCGTTTTTCCCTTGGAGAGATTGGGTTAATCGACGCCAACCCCGTAACCCCGTGAAATTTGCGCATTAATAGGGAGGGATCATTCAGTGGCTACCGTGATCGCATAGACACCCAGCGACAAGTAGGTGAGGAAATTGCCCTCCCATAATTCATAAAACTCACCCAGCTCAGATAACGGCACCACATGCGCATAGGCAACCAGCCCTTCTTGGCTTGAGAAGTCAAAATCGACCTCCTTAGCCAATTCGGCATAGTCACCCATGCCGACATAGGAGAAGTCCGTCATATAGACCAAGGACCATAGATTTCCTTGGCGTTGCAGACGGATTTCCACCGGATGAAAGCCGCCGGTTTCCGGGCCATAACCCGGATCACGAAAGTTCATCGTCACAGCACGGGCCTGTGGCCATGTAGGACGGTGTGTGTTCAGCAAGTCGGTCATGCATACGGCGAGCTGGCGTGAAACCGGCAGGGGGAGTCCCTGCCAGTTCAGTGCTATGTCACGGTTGCTCATGGCTGGGTCTCCTCACTGGCCGCCGGGTCTGCGGATTCAACTTCACCCCCTGTCTCATCCATCTTGTCTGACAAACCGCCCTGGTCGTTGGCTGTTTCCAAAAACGGGGGCTCATTGCCTTTCTCGATGGTTATCTCATCGGTCATGTCATCTTGGCCCTTCTGCCCCTTGGCTTTTCCCTTGCGAGCCTGTTTATCCATATTGGCCGGTTCATCCAGCTGAGTTGACCAGTCGCTGAGCGAAAGACCGACCCGGTGGAACGGTGAGTTGGGCTCGGCGGCGACCAGTAACTTTTCAGCCCGCAGGATGGCGGCGAGGAAACCGTGGTTATTGGCACTGCCTCGAACAAACAGCGCCTTGAGCGCTACCGATTTGAATGGCGCATCCTTGAGGATGTCCAGTAGTGCCAGGATGTCATCGAGCGATAACCAGTGCTTGCTGAACAGACCACCCGTGTCGTTGGCAGTAATGCGAAGGGCGTAGCGACCTTCATCGTTCTTGCCCACGTCGTAGTGCAGCAACCCACTGGCCCGAGCGCTGATCTTTGGGGCCTTCGCGGATTTAATAACAGTCCAGACCGGAGCAGCAGAGGCTGCCGGTTGTGTGGCTTTAGCCATGATGAAATTCCTTCTGAAGGGATTACTTGAAGAAGTCAGCCGCTTTGCTGCGATGACCTTGATGGATATGACTGCCTAACGAGGCAATGGCACCGCTAATGACCCCCAGGTCATCGGTGAGACCGACGCCGGGGATAAAGTCCGGTACGGCATCGACCGGACAGAGCAAATAGGCGAGTGCGCTGACCACGATGGTCTTGACCCACACAGGCGTCTGCTCGTCGGCCATCAACAGGTAGAGCAAGACGGCCTGCTCAACCAGCAGCTTCATGCCCTTGATGTGTTTTAGCTTGGCGAGGAGCGAGGAGCGGTTGATCTCGGTCATGCGGCCCACTCCCCATCCCACTCTGACTCTAGCGCCAGACTGACCACGCCATCGCAGATATCCAGGACCGGACCAGTGTTCCGGGCGGTGATGTTGAGCAACTTGAACACCGGATGGTCTTTATCGTGCAGCGCCACTTGCGTGCCTTCCAGAGCAATCCAGCGCTCCGGTAACGGCAACCAGTAGACGGCCTGCTCGGCGCTATCCGTGGTGAAGCTGCTGTCACCCATGTCCCACACCTCTTCAAAAATGCCGTTGTCCAGGTCGTGGGTGGCCTGACCGGAAAAGCGAGCTATCGACAGCACCAACTGCCCTATCTGAGTCGAGGGCAGTTGGTGCAGGGTGTAGGTATTGGTGTGACTGAAGATGGCAACCAGTATCGGCAGACCGGGCATTGGCAACGATTCCGGTACATAACGACCGTGGATGCGGATGGCGTTGACCAGTTGATGATGGCGCAGCAGTGCCCGCGACAGGGTATCCAGATAATCCTGAGTCGCGTTTTTGCCTTCGCCAATAGCATCGAATAATGAAAGTTCAGACATGGATGTTCTCCTTGGATGATCCCAGACCGGAATGGTCATGGGTTATCCAGGGATTCATATATGTTTGAGGATTGGGCTTTTACGGGAAGGGGAGAGCAGGAAATCAGGATGACCAGCAATTGATAGCGGGTGAACGGTAGTTTTGAAAAAGGATATGCAGGAGAAGGGTTTTTAGATTCGAACATACAGATAGGGGCAATTTTTCACGCCCTGTAACCCTAATCTGATGAATAAGGACTCATCATGCCTCACTTCCGTAACTATCAAATCAACGAGCTGGTCAGTGCTTCGCACCGTGACCAGATTGACTTACGAGCCTATCGCCGAGCGCTGGAGCTTGCGCTACAGGCTGTCTTTGGTTTTGACCTACAATGTGTTGTTGTGAAACGCCGGTTCTATGCCTACTCACTCAAAGACCGCAAGGCGACTCGCAGAGAAAAAATGCTCCTGGGTCAGCGGGTTGTCTTGGCTATTCCAGCACTCATCCCAGCCATCAGAAGTTACCCGTTGCGATACCCGGAAGCGTTCCGTACTAGCCGTCGGCTGTTCCAGTACGTGAAGGCTAAGAAACGGCTGGCTGATATTGGTCCACAACTGCGATAATGGATTCCCCTAGCCTTAGGTGGCTAGGGGAATTTCACTTTTAGTCGTTATATTACAATGATGTTTTCTGTGAAAAAACCATCAATCATTAAATATTAGTTACATATCGACTACTGAAGTTTCCTCTATAAGCGCTAAGTATTTTTCATTAATATGCGCGATTTTGTTTGGCATGGGGTAAAATGGTGCACTACGTGGAAGCAGTTGTAGTTGATCGAGGTTTTTAGATGAAAGAAATTGATCCCTAATTTCTCTTGCTAATATTTCAGCAATTAGTGATGGAACCGCATTTCCAACCATTCTCTGCATTTCCGTTCTGCCAAAAGGCATAACCAAACCATCAGGGAATGTCTGAAGTCGACACATTTCTTGGAATGTCAGTTTTCTATTGTCCCAGTGAAATGGTCCTATGGCGGAACCCGGTTGTGCTTGGATGGTCCATGAGGGTAGCTCCTTTGCTAATTTCAGCAAGAAACTCCAATATCGACTTCTCCATTTAAATATAGGTTTGCCACCACCTCGTTCAGTATGCCATAAATAATTCTGGCCTTCGGGTATTGAAGGTAATAGATCTCCCCACTTCCCACCGACTTTTAATGATTTATCACTATGTTCGTCTTTTAAATCAAAGAGAGCATCCCATGTAGATACATATCTTTTAAGGCCTGATTTTTCACCATTTTTATCATTGGGTTTAAAGTGAGTCGGTTCTGGAAATTTAAAGTGCATTCCATCTCTACTACCGATCAAAAAAACTCGCTCCCGAATTTGGGGGACGCCAAACTCAACAGTGTTTATTAATTTCCATGAGATACTGTAATTGGTGCCTGTCTCTTTGTTTATTTGTTCTATTCCATTTAGAAGATATTTCAGTCCTTCATCTTTGTCTTTGTAAGCAATACCATATACATTTTCCAGAAGAAATGCTTTGGGTTTTACGTCACGTAATACACGCAAATAGGCCGTAAGTGTATCGGCTCTTGGATCGTCAAGCCTTAGAGAGTCTCCCGTCATCCAATATCCAGACTTAGAGAAAGGTTGACATGGGGGACCACCGATTAGCATATCGGCTTCGCCAGGTTCTAGGCCTGCACGCTCTAATATTGAAGATGATTCAATATTATTTATATCGCCTTCAATAACACGCCATTCAGGTCTGTTTTTTCTGATTGTATCGCAACAATACTTATCCATCTCAACGGCAACGCGGGTTTTGTATCCTGCTGCTTCAAACCCAAAATCCAGTCCACCTATCCCAGTAAATAGACTAATTAAAGAAAGCTCGTTCACATCAAAGCCCTAAAGAGTTAAATATGATTTTAATGTATAAATTATACCCTTTATGTATGAGGAAATCCACAGGGATTGACATAGCTGTTATTACATGGTGTCATATGGGAATAAAAATAGAGATGAATGGTGTAACCATATGAATGTAAATGTTGAAGAGTGTATAAGAAATGCTTATGAGTCTGCTGTTAAAGGCAGTTTTTCTCAAAGCTGGTTCAATGACATTGAACGTTTTAATGCCCTTTGCACTCAAAATAATCAGTTTACCCACATAATGTTTTTGGGTGTCACTGTTTTACAGAGAGTTATTAACCAAAATGTTAATCTTAGACTTATAAAGCCGACACATATTCCAGAGCACATGAAAGGTGAGATAGGTTATTCAGCTAGAACTCTTTGTCATAATAAAATGCTCCCTATTTTTATAAGGCTAGGTATACCTTGCCCTACATCAGGAAGAGAGCCATTAAACAATCAACCATACTTCAGGATGAATTATTTAGGTGATCACACCCCTTTTTCTAACGAAGAAATAAAAAATTCATTGATGACGTTGGTTGATAAGATTCAGCTATTGAGTCAAAAAGATGCCTTTTTTGTTCTTAGTTCTTTTATTAAAAGTAGGTTGAATAACGTAAAATCTTTCACGCCAATAACATATGAGGGGGCTGTTACTCTACCGGAGTTGATGAGTAATCTAAAGGTGTTTACAGACTCCAATTCTGAGGGGGGGAAAAGAGCTCAAGCAATAGTTGCAGGTATTTTCGATTACTTTAAAGGAAACGGGACTGTAAAAACAGCAGGAATAAATGACCCGAGCAGAGAGTATCCAGGAGACATCCAATTATTCTTAACAGAAGAGTCAAGTTTTCCTTACGTATTTGTTGAGGTCAGGGATAAGCCGGTAAGTTTCGAAGATGTGATTATTTTTATTGATAAGTCTGTATCAAATGGAGTACAGCGGTGTGCGTTTGTAGCTGTATCAGATAAGCAAACTATATTTGACCTTTCGTTGGCCCAAGAGTGTTTAAGGCGAGGAGCTTTTATTTCATTTTTTTATAGTTACACAGATCTATTTAATGAATTAATGATGAGTTCAAATGCTAGCACTTTGGTCGACACGAATTTTATAATGGAGTGTGTGAATGCTAGGCTTGATATGTTAGGTGTAGACACGAGCAGGTAGCGAACCTTGCCAGAGATTGACCAGACGCACAAGACAAAAAGGCCTCGCATTGAAAGCGAAGCCTTGTAGGGTGTGCTGTCCAGCGCTGTGGTATGAAAAGTGTCATGAGGATTTTCAATCCCCTGCTCTACCGACTGAGCTATCTGGGCAACGGCGCGCATTAAACCCTTTCTGGACTGGGGTGTCAACCTTGCACCCCCAGTTTCTGGCATGTTTTTGCATAGGGTGAACCAAGTGGCGAGATAGTGAGCAAGGAACCCCTGAGTCCACACCGGGATCCGGTTGTCGGTATGTTCTTCTATCGAGGTTTTTTCCCTTTATGGAATTACCTTTTCGCTCTCTCACCCACCCCGAGCCCCCAACAAATGAGCCCACTTTTTGGCAAAAAACTGATGAACTAATGTGCATGTTTTTTGTGCGCTGAAAAGTTACCAGAAATTGACCAGACAGGGTTTGCTGTGTCGCTGCCTCTGTACCTCCGGTCGTCAGCTCCTCAGCGTCCCTGTGAAGAAGAGAAGTGATGGTGTTTCGGCGGGGTGAACTCAAATTTATTGTGACTAACATCACAAAATCGAATCTTGGTTACACCTTACAAAAGGGCTCAATCGACAAACTTTTTCGGAGTGGCAAATCACGATCACCCAGCAAATCAGGAGAGTTTGTCACGAGATTCAGAAAGTCGGTCTCCAGAAGGCGATCTGATATTTGCCTAAGAATCGCCTTCTCCAGGCGGCATCCAGAGTCTTCAAACATAAAAAATGTATTAAATATCAATGCTCTGATTGTTTTTTGTGCAGTTGTTCTTTGGCTATGAAAATGCAAAATGCCTCCCATAACCGTCAATCCCGGCGGCTATGGTTAGAGAGGTAGTTGTGAGCAGCGAAGTGTCAACGCCAACTGCTAAAAGCAGGCTGGGGTCGTGTGGAGAACACGTCTCCAAACAAAAAGAGGTGAAAGACGAGTACGTCCCTTGGCTCGCATGGGTCACATATACATCTGGTGCCAGGGTCGGCTACTTCAATGTGCACAGAAACAATCAGCGTTATCGGTTTAAGATCGCGAGCACCAGTGAGGCTAGCCTCAAAGTGACGCGCGATAAAGCACGTAAACTGATGGCGGAGCTCATCACCGATCCTGATGGATTCAAGCAAGCCTATCGCGCTAGTTTATCGGTAGAGCGCTTCATTTATGATCATTACCTGCCCGCAGTGCAGGAAACTCATCGTTCTATCAGGACTATAAAGTCCCGTATAAAGCCAATCGTGGCAGCTTTAGGGCACAAGCCACTGAACCGTGTCATTCGTGATGACATCGAGCGCTTTCAAGCGGAGCAAGCAAAAACCAAATCTGTTGCTACGGTGAATCGCTACCTAGCACAGATCAAGGCTATTGCGACCTTCGCGGTGGAGCGCGGCATACTCAAAGCGTCTCCCGCAGCAGGTATTCCCGCCAAATACGAGCCTGTCCTGCCTCCCAAAGGCTTACCCGATGAGGCAGTCAATAAGCTGGTCGCTCGCTTGATGGAAGACATTGACGAGGAAAAGGCTCGTCTGTTGCTGTTCCTGTTCGCAACGGGCTCCCGGATGGGAGAAGCCAGAGCTCTAAAGCTGCAGGATTGTAACCTCACCACTCAGATCGCTTTTCTACCGACGAGTAAGTCTGGCCGAGAAAGGCTTATACCGCTTAATCAGTTCGCCCTTGAATTGGTTCAACTTCAGCGCCAGCGCCATGGCACGACCGGCCTGCTTTTTCGAGGCCAAGATGGTGTCTCTCCGATGTCGGAGCCCCGCCGTTACTGGTACCACGTCTGTAATGATTGCGGATTATCGGGGGTACGCATACATGATGCGAGGCATTCAGTCGCGACCTCACTGCTGAACAAGGGCTGTTCGCTCGATGTATTGCAGAAAGTCCTAGGCCACAGCTCTCCTCGGATGACTGAAAGGTACGCTAGGCACCACGATAAGACGCTGGTCAAGGCCGTCGACGTACTTCACACCGTATGGGACCTCCCCAACCTCACCTGCTAACAAACTTTAGGAGATGGGGGAGGGAGACTCCCCCATTAATGATTATGCATCGTTCCAAAAAAGATAATAACGGTAAACTGAATCTTTTCATTACTGATAGGACGCATCAAAGAAGGGGCTCACTAGGTTCCCTCGATATTGCTAATCAGGTTGTACCGCCGGCAGACTCGGTACCGGACTCGGATCAGGGGGCATCTGCGCCAGAATCGCACCCTGCAGTCGCTCCTGACTCGCTGCCGTTACTGGTGGAGGAAACGAACCTTGATGCACACCATGGTGATGCTCATCGAGCGAATATTGCCCCCGATGCTGTGAGCCCATTGTCCGAACAGCACGAATGTTGTCAGCCATATCCTGATGACGAGACTCAATATAACCCTCTCGTTCGGCGTGAACTGCTTATGCTGGATCAGTGTTCAGCAGAATACACGTTGTACAAGGAGGGGCGTTGCTCGGTAGCCTCTGATGGGACTGTGTGTGACCCAGATGGTGTGGTGCTTTCTAGGTCTGAGCCGGAGATGAAAAAACCGGTTCATTCGAGGCTTATCCCTGATGGCTTTGCGATGTTCCCGTGGGGGAAATTGGCTAGCGATCATGGCAAGCCAAAAACGATACTCGGTAAGCCATTGCTGCCGGTATCAATACTCCGAGCTGACAGTGCAGCCGTTAGTGGCATTCGTTTCATGTATCTGGATGAGCGAAAGCAATGCCAGCGCATCGACCTATTCTTCGATAGGGTGATTCATGAATACAAAGCAGTGAAGGCCGAGCTATACCAAGCTGGGATTGAATGCCCTGGGGCACGGGAAGATGGGCTGCTGTCATACATGCACGCCAGCATCAGTATCCAAGGTCTTTGCGTGGTCCGTCTGCATCAACAAGCAGGGTTTGATAGTGAAGATCTCTGCTATCTCTGGCCTGGTCAGTCAATTTACAAAGCGGGCTATAGTGGTCCTCAGCACGAACTGGTGTCTGCTCTTGGTGAGCATGACGCTATCCACTCGAATGGAACGTTGCTGGAGTGGAAAGAGAACGTCGCGCTTCCTGTCAAAGAGTCACCAACTATGCTCTTTGCAATCATGGTATCTCTAGCCAATGTATTCATGACGTTATCGAATATTGGGACCATGATTTGTCACTTCTTTGGTGCAAGTTCTTGTGGCAAAACGACCCTTCTACAAGTGGCGCAAAGCGTGTCGGGCGTTGCATCCGATCCGAGTGGTGGACCGGCAACGGCCATTGTGAAATGGGATGCAACGTTGGTTGGGCTTATCGCCAAGTTTCAGCAACGGACTGGTATTGGTATCTGTCTGGATGAGGTAGGTTCGTTGTCTAGCCGCGATCTACTTCAGTTCGTCTATGCGGCGACCGGGGGGCAGTCCAGACTGCGTAGTAACATTAATGGGACATGCAATCAGAGCCCATTAAGTTCTGTGGTTTGCGGTCTTTCTTCGGGGGAAGAGTCCATGAAGGAGAAGCTTGAGCGGAGCAAGGAGGGCACCAAGGGAGGGATTTTTGTCAGAGTGATGGATATTGAGATGATGGCGGAGGATGTCGCGCTGGCGGATGAAAGCCTTGAGCTGACTCGTCGCCGGGTGAATGGCTTAAAAGCCGCAGCCTCTCAGTACTACGGTACGGCGATGCCTGCATATATTCAGGCTCTGTTGAATATGCCAGACATCGATACCCCTGCTGATTTAGCGGTTATCTTTGCTGCTAAGCGTGAAGAGTGCCAAGAGTGGCTGATGAGTCGCTCGGGATTAGAAACCCCTCCGTCTCTTGCTGATCGTGGTGCTGGCTGCTTCGCAAACGCAATGGCAGCGGGGCGATTGGCCGTTGAGTTAGGTATTCTGCCGTTTGATGTGGCGTATGTGGATAATGCAGCGTTGGTATGCTTCCGACGGTGGCTCATGTCAATGGGAGGCATCATGGATGATGTCACCAGAGAGGCATTGCAGTTTATGGGTAAGGTGGCCAAGAACCAGCATAAACTGAATCAAGGACGGATTGCTCATGTGACAAGAGAGTACTGGGGGTTCACTGAAAACGGTAGATGTTACATTCGCAAGGCCATTCTTGATGACCTAGTGGTAAACAACCGTGGCAAAGTCGTTAAGTGGTTGTACGCAAACAACTACATTGATCGATATGCAAAAGATCGCTATGCCAAAAACTTCACCATAGGCGATGCTGATGTACCGTGCTATTCGTTCGACTTGAACAAGTTGTTTAGTGGTGGTGATTGGCTTCCCTCGCAGCCCTCAAGCGATGGTGGGGTGTGCGAGACGGAGGCATCAGCAGCATCCGAACCTCCTGCTCCAAGTTTCACCCGCCGCGCGACGAGCGAGACGGGGTGCGTGATGGTTGAGTCCTCACCAGACATGTCAGAGATACCGGTAGATGTCGAAAAATTCTAAAAGATGAAGGGGGGGCCAGTGCGAACTGGCCCCCTTGCTTTGTGGGATCCGGTGGCAAATTACCGTGGTCTCTACACAGTTACTCAGGGCAGCGAATACTTGTCAGTCATGGGGTGGTTGACCGATGCTACGGCCAGAAAGGGGAGGATCGTTTCAGCAGGCCGAGAAGGCCAGGATGATCTTGTTGTGGAGGTTTGGAGAGCCGTGAGGCTAAAGCGGCTCATTGGGTCGCTAAACCGCGATACGGGTGTCTCACCGTGGGGGGAGATACCGGTGCAGTTCAGTGACGAGATCCCAAGCAGTCCTCCTGCATCAGCAGGTATTGTCAAACGGTTAAAAAAGAGGCCAGAACCGACTGGCCCTGACCTCTTCACTTCCGAGCTTTCGTGGCAGATATCGCTCAGAAATCCATCTTCATAAAACAGGAGTTAGTTTATTTCGCTGGATTAATATACTTCATATCCAGCGGGAACGCGGTCCCCTTCATCAATCTCCTCTCGGGATTCACCGATCACCCGGTTAACCCGATCCCAGAACGTCTGACCATCAGTTTCGGTCAGGCCGTATTCCTGCTTAACCTCGCGCTTTGCCGTGGACTCTTTCATTTGGATCATTTTACTCATGTATTACTCCTTGGATTGCTACTGCTTGATGGTTGACGACAATGCAAAACAGCGGCGACAGGTGGTGTCGCGGCATGTCAGGCGCTGTCGCCAGATGTATAAACTGGGATCTTTGTCACAAATTGGTCAGGGCGGAGCCTGACTCATCAGGGTCAATAGATGGCGTAAATCACGGACGATCTGCTCATGGATAAATCCGGGCGAGATCACAGTGAGCCCCGGCATCCAGGACTTGATGACGGGCAGAATTTGATTGGCATCGAGCACGCGACTGCTCAATAACAGCGCACCGTCATCCAGGGTTTTGACGATTTCCTGCTCGGGCAGCAATGGGCGGTGCTGAAAGTTGATGGCGATGGAGGCACTGGCCTTGAGGAGCACCTCGATCATGCCGGAGCGCCAGAGCGTCGGGTCGGTATCGATTTGTCGTTGAATAAGCGCATCGCGGATGAAGGTCTGTTGCGATAGCTCAACCAGCGCGATGGAGCTCAGCGGGTAGGCTTGCAACCGCCCCTCGCTGACGCCGACCAAGTGCCAGGTGCCTTTGTAGTTGACGAGCTGATAGGGGCTAAACAGTTGCTTGCGCTGGTCTTTGGTGATGAGCCAGCATTGCAGGTGCTGGGTCAGTGCCTGCTCTAATACCGGTATCTGGTGAATGAGTGAGTCGGCTGATTGACCATCGAACCCCTTGATGGCGAAGAGACTGGGGTTGCCTCTGTCCAGCAGCTGACCCAGACGATGTTCGCTGGCACGAGGGAACAAGTCGGTGATACCCAACTGCTCGGCCAGCTTTCGCAGTTTTTTGTCGTTCTTGTGATTGAGAAACTCAGGATCCAGCCAGTATTGCTGGTTGCGGTGCTCTATCGGTAGATAACTGAGGCGTTGATTGAAATCCCGCTGCAGGGTGCGCACGGTGACGTTGTACTCGATGGCCAGATCACTTAGGTGCAGCTTCTCACCGCTGTACAGGCGGGTGAGGAGCATACCGAGGCGCTGAGCAATCTTGTCGTGTTCGTGCATACCATCACAGAAGGGGAATAACCGTGTTGCGGATTATCCAAACAGGCCGCGACACGGCGTGACGAATTGGCTGGTAGGCAGTTTTTCGCAAAACCCATCATCGGCGATGGGCTTTTGTCATCAGGTGAGGGGTTTTGTTATCAACTGGCGAGGAGCGGTTGAGAAGGCTCATAAGCCACGACAGGTTTTGTGTAGCGGTTTGTCGGGACGGTCGCTGAAAACGGATCATTGGGCTGCTAAACAGCAATATCGGTATCTCACCACTGGATGAGATACCGACATACCTAGCTGGCCTGAACCCACTCGCCCTCTTCGGGAAGCGGCAGCGGCTTGGATGGTACTGAACTGGTCAGGGCATCATGGATGCAGTTGGCTATTTTCTGGCTGGTCTGCTGCATCCGAGTGTTATGCAGGTGAGCATAACGCAGTGATGTCTGACTGCTCCGGTGCCCAAGCTGGGATTGCACATCAAACAGGGTGCCGCCGTTGGAGACAATCAGCGCCGCGACCGAATGGCGACAGGTGTGCAGGCAGACCCCCTCTTTATCTATACCGGCCCGCACCAGCATCCGCTGAAACCCCTTGGTGGGATTTTGCAATGGCTGCCCTTGCCGCTTGCCTGGAAACAGGTAGGGATTTCCCTGTGTCACCGGTAAGTAGTTCAACAGCTCCACCGCCATATGGTTCAGGTGCAATACACGGCTATGGCCGTTCTTGGTGTGTGGAATGTATAGGGTCTTGTCCTCCTTGTTGTAGTGCTGCCATTTGGCCCTTGCCAGCTCAGCCCGGCGCAAGCCGGTGAGCAGCAACATCTTGACGTACTGACCGGTATAAAAACTCTCATGTTGATCAGCGGCCCGGAACAGGCGACGGATTTCATCTGGAGTGAAGTAACGTTCGCGCCGATTGTTCTCTCGCAGCAACGACACCAAGGCGGCGGGATTGTCCTTGATCAGTCCGGCACGGGCTGCCCAGGTCATGATGGCCTTGAGCAATGCCAAAACGCGATTGCAGGTGGCCGGGGTGAGGCGTTTGAGCAACATCTGTTGCATGTTCTGGATGCGGGTAACGGTGATCTCTTCCGGGATCAGGTTGCCGAAGATTGGCCGTAGGTGATTACGGAAGCGATGTTCATCCGTCTTCCAACTGCGATTTCGTGATTGCAGATAGGGCAGATAGTCTTCCTGAAACAAATTGCTCAGGGTCTTCTGATTACGCTTGTCCTCCTTGGCTTGTTGCGGGTCAACGCCTTCGGCGATCTTGCGTTTGTAGTCGAGCGCGAGCTTACGAGCCGCGCTGACATCCAACGCGGGATAGTGCCCCAGGGCAATGGCCCGCTTGCGTCCATGTATTTGATAGCGCAGCAGGAACTTGCGGCGGCCTTCCCCTTTGCCCACCAGGCAGCGCAGACCGGTCACGTCGGTATCTGAATACTCCGCTTCGGTACTGCGGGCGTCATCTGGGTTTGGGGGCAGATCGGCAATCCGTCGATTGGTGAATTTAAATCGGGTAGGTGTTTCGTTCATGGTTCGCTCCTCAACATGTGAGCTGGTTAGACACGGCATAGGCCCCCTTCACAGTGGAAAGGAGGCCTAATCCCCGTCTCTGGCTTGGCGATTGAAGTGGTCGTTGCTCATCGCGCCTTGGCCTGGTTGGCCCGGCACGATGACAACGCGGGAAAGGTGAGTGAACAGATGGCCGCCCCGGTCGCTACCCGGTCCGATCCCGTAAAAATGCTACCGAGCCCCGTGTCCGCCCCGCACAAACGGGGGGAAACGGGGCGCGTTTTTCCCTTTGAGTGATTAGGCTTTTTCATCTCAACCCCGTAAACCCGCGAAATTTGCGGAAATAATGGGTGAGTTAATGAATAGGTCGGGTTGCCCCGCAATGTCACGGCGAGCCCCGTGTCCGCCCCGTGTCCGCCCCGTGTGAGCGGGGGGAAACGGGGCTGGTTTTTCCCTTTGAGTGATTGGGCTTTTCCATCTCAACCCCGTGAACCCGCGAAATTTGCGGAAATAATGGGGGAGTTAATGAATAGGTCGGGTTGCCCCGCGTATTCACGGCGAGCCCCGTGCCCGCCCCGTGTGAGCGGGGGGGTAACGGGGCGCGTTTTTCCCTTGGAGAGATTGGGTAAATCGACGCCAACCCCGTGAACCCGCGAAATTTGCGCATTAATAGGGAGGGATCATTCAGTGGCTACCGTGATCGCATAGACACCCAGCGACAGGTAGGTGAGGAAATTGCCCTCCCATAATTCATAGAACTCACCCAACTCAGACAACGGCACCACATGCGCATAGGCAATCAGCCCTTCCTGGCTTGAGAAGTCAAAATCAACCTCCTTAGCCAATTCGGCATAGTCACCCATGCCGACATAGGAAAAGTCCGTCATATAGACCAAGGACCATAGATTTCCTCGGCGTTGTAGACGGATTTCCACCGGATGAAAGCCACCACTCTCCGGACCATAACCCGGATCACGAAAGTTCATCGTGACAGCACGGGCTTGGGGCCATGTGGGATGGTGCGTGTTCAGCAGGTCGGTCAGACATACTGCGAACTGGCGTGAAACCGGCAGAGGGAGCCCCTGCCAGTTCAGTGCTATGTCACGGTTGCTCATTGTTGGGCCTCCTCACTGGCCGCCGGGTCTACGGTTTCAACTTCACCCCCTGTCTCATCCATCTTGTCTGACAAACCGGCCTGGTCGTTGGCTGTTTCCAAAAACGGGGGCTCATTGCCTTTCTCGATGGTTATCTCATCGGTCATGTCATCTTGGCCCTTCTGCCCCTTGGCTTTTCCCTTGCGAGCCTGTTTATCCATATTGACTGGTTCATCCAGCTGAGTAGACCAGTCGCTGAGAGAGAGACCGGCCCGGTGGAACGGCGAGTTGGGCTCGGCGGCCACCAGTAACTTTTCAGCCCGCAGGATGGCGGCGAGGAAACCGTGGTTATTGGCACTGCCTCGAACAAACAGCGCCTTGAGCGCTACCGATTTGAATGGCGCATCCTTGAGGATATCCAGCAGTGCCAGGATGTCATCGAGCGATAACCAGTGCTTGCTGAACAGGCCGCCCGTGTCGTTGGCGGTAATGCGAAGGGCGTAGCGACCCTCATCATTCTTGCCCACATCGTAGTGCAGCAAACCACTGGCCCGTGCGCTTATCTTCGGTGCCTTAGCGGATTTAATAACAGTCCAGACCGGAGCAGCCGACGCTGCCGGTTGTGTGGCTTTAGCCATAATGAAATTCCTTCTGAAGGGGTTACTTGAAGAAGTCAGCCGCTTTGCTGCGATGACCTTGATGGATATGACTGCCTAACGAGGCAATGGCACCGCTAATGACCCCCAGGTCATCGGTGAGACCCACGCCGGGGATAAAGTCCGGTACGGCATCGACCGGACAGAGCAAATAGGCGAGTGCGCTGACCACGATGGTCTTGACCCACACAGGCGTCTGCTCGTCGGCCATCAACAGGTAGAGCAAGACGGCCTGCTCAACCAGCAGCTTCATGCCCTTGATGTGTTTGAGCTTGGCGAGTAGCGAGGAGCGGTTTATCTCGGTCATGCGGCCCACTCCCCATCCCAGTCTGACTCCAGCGCCAGACTGACCACGCCATCGCAGATATCCAGGACCGGACCAGAGTTCCGGGCGGTGACGTTGAGCAACTTGAACACCGGATGGTCTTTATCGTGCAGCGCCACTTGTGTGCCTTCCAGAGCAATCCAGCGCTCCGGTAACGGCAACCAGTAGACGGCCTGCTCGGCGCTGTCCGTGGTGAAGCTGCTGTCACCCATTTCCCACACCTCTTCAAAGATGCCGTTGTCCAGGTCATGGGTGGCCTGACCGGAGAAGCGAGCAATCGACAGCACCAACTGCCCTATCTGAGTCGAGGGCAGTTGGTGCAAGGTGTAGGTATTGGTGTGACTGAAGATGGCGACCAGTACCGGCAGACCGGGCATTGGCAAGGATTCCGGTACATAACGACCGTGGATGCGGATGGCTTTGACCAGTTGATGATGGCGTAGCAGTGCTCGCGACAGGGTATCCAGATAATCCTGAGTCGCGTTTTTGCCTTCGCCAATGGCATCGAACAATGAAAGTTCAGACATGGATGTTCTCCTTGGATGTTCCCGGACCGGAATGGTCATGGGTTATCCAGAGATTCATATATGTTTGAGGATTGGGCTTTTACGGGAATGGGAGAGCAGGAAATCAGGATGACCAGCAATTGATAGCGGATGAGCGGTGATTTTGAAAAAGGCCATGCAGGGAAAGTGAGGGCTTCCCGCGTGTTGATGCTGTCCATCACCCTCTAATGCGGATTAGTTTGTTGATCTTGCTCAGAAAACTACAATTCCCCTCTTTTGTGTCATCTATCTGAAGCGCTAGGGTAATCGTTTGGAACTGCCTCTCCTGAATCACCCATGAGCCAGGCTGGAGAAACGCCCTAGGTAAAAAACAGCAGACTGAAGGTTGTAATTCAGGAGCGGTAGCTTAGGCACAACTCGGGAGCCATGCGACCACGTTAGGAGGCAGCGATTATCCCAGTGGACTGACTTGTCAGCTGTTTTTTTATACAGTGGTAGTGATAGCGCAAATATAGGGGGGCAAACGAATGCGTTTGAGCGTCAGAGGTAGACTGGTAATGCTATGATTTAATTTTGATTTTTGCTTGGCGGTGATGAAAATGGGGCGGAGTTATATGGAAGGCTCTGTTAACGGATTAGTACCGCCTTCCATCTAATCACTGTCAGAGATTACAAGATGTCCCTTGCCAAAACCGCATTCGAGCACGGAATAAAAGACGCCGAAGAACTCCTTGCTCACTTTGACGCCATGAACGCAAATCCTCCGCCACCAAACGCCGAAGTCTTGAAGCGCGCGGGGCTGGTCATGGCACTAACGGCATGGGAAACATACGTAGAAGACCGAGTAACAGAAGGTGTCCAAAAGCGCCTTGCTGCTGTCGCCGGTAGCTATGTCGGAAATTTCATCCTGAAAAAACTGCAGGTTGAGCTATGTGAATTGTATGAATCCTGAGTATCATATCCTGGCTGTGGTGGCATACAGATAAAAATAGTTATTAACTTCGCCCTGGAATATGAAATATGATTTGAAGAATATTTTTTTGATGTCACATGCAATAATATGTTTTTCTTTATATGAGGTGCCAGTGAAAACTGTAAAAAAGAAACTGAGGGAAATAAAGGACTCTGGGTACATTGTTATTGGGTCTGATATCTTATTACACCTTAATCCTTCTAGTAAGGCGGGAATACAAATTAGACAACCTACAGGAACGACAAAAAGACTTTCTGCTTTTTTTGTTGGTATGGATAGACAGCCCCGCCTGTACTTTTCTTTCCCATCAGCCAGTCGGGATGAGATGCTTTCTATATGCCACCCCGGATACAAAGTTCATGCCTCCGTTTTATGTGAGAAAGGAATTGGCTCCATCGTTTATTTTGATGGAGTGATTGATAAGGTTGGAACCGAGCCAGCTATTATAACAACTGATGTGCCAGAATATATTACAGTGAATCGTATCCGCAAGGAGGCTCGTTATCCAGTCTCTATTTTTGGATGGTCTATCGTTGGTGAGGGAGTAAGGTTACCACTTAAGCTTATCGATATATCAACATATGGATGTGCTTTTATAGTAAAGCATTTTTCAATACCTTTAAAAATGGGTCAAGAAATTCAAATATTCTTTGATGATATTGAAATAGGGAAAAACATGACTCTTAGTGGATGTATATGTAATCAACAAAAGCTACTTGGCTCTATTGTGTATGGAGTCAAGTTTGATTCGTTTGGTATTGAAAGTGGTAAGCACTTGTTTACATATCTTGAATTCAATGGGCAAATAATGGTTGCTCGTTATGGCTCTGACGAGTCTCACGATAACGCCTAGGGAAGGTGCGAACAAGTCCCTGATATGAGATCATGTTTGTCATTTGGAGCCATTAAAAAGGGTTCATCATGAGTCATCAGCTCACCTTCGCCGACAGTGAATTCAGCAGTAAGCGCCGTCAGACCAGAAAAGAGATTTTCTTGTCCCGCATGGAGCAGATTCTGCCATGGCAAAACATGGTGGAAGTCATCGAGCCGTTTTATCCCAAGGCTGGTAATGGCCGGCGACCTTATCCGCTGGAAACCATGCTACGCATTCACTGCATGCAGCATTGGTACAACCTGAGCGATGGCGCGATGGAAGATGCTCTGTACGAAATCGCCTCCATGCGTCTGTTTGCCCGGTTATCCCTGGATAGCGCCTTGCCGGACCGCACCACCATCATGAATTTCCGCCACCTGCTGGAGCAGCATCAACTGGCCCGCCAATTGTTCAAGACCATCAATCGCTGGCTGGCCGAAGCAGGCGTCATGATGACTCAAGGCACCTTGGTCGATGCCACCATCATTGAGGCTCCCAGCTCGACCAAGAACAAAGAGCAGCAACGCGATCCGGAGATGCATCAGACCAAGAAAGGCAATCAGTGGCACTTTGGCATGAAGGCCCACATTGGTGTCGATGCCAAGAGTGGCCTGACCCACAGCCTAGTCACCACCGCGGCCAACGAGCATGACCTCAATCAGCTGGGTAATCTGCTGCATGGAGAGGAGCAATTTGTCTCAGCCGATGCCGGCTACCAAGGGGCGCCACAGCGCGAGGAGCTGGCCGAGGTGGATGTGGACTGGCTGATCGCCGAGCGCCCCGGCAAGGTAAGAACCTTGAAACAGCATCCACGCAAGAACAAAACGGCCATCAACATCGAATACATGAAAGCCAGCATCCGGGCCAAGGTGGAGCACCCGTTTCGCATCATCAAGCGACAGTTCGGCTTCGTGAAAGCCAGATACAAGGGGTTGCTGAAAAACGATAACCAACTGGCGATGTTATTCACGCTGGCCAACCTGTTTCGGGCGGACCAAATGATACGTCAGTGGGAGAGATCTCACTAAAAACTGGGAATAACGCCTTAAATGGCGAAGAAACGGTCTAAATAGGCTGATTCGAGGCATTTACGGGAGAAAAAACGGCTCAAACATGAAGAAATGAAATGACTGAGTCAGTCGAGAAGAATTTCCCCGCTTATTCGCACCTTCCCTAGGGGGGTCCGTTCGTGGTTACTCATTAGTTTATCTTGCGTATGGAAAGCGAATGTAGTGGTCTAATCATATCTGACATCACTAAGCAATTACTCAAGTAGGCTACGTAGCATCCAAGCCGTCTTCTCGTGTAATTGGATACGTTGTGTCAACAAGTCAGCGGTCGCTTCATCATTTGTGCGGCCTCAACCAGAGGAAATAAGGACCGAGCTGTTTTAACAACGGCCTCCTGGCCCATAACAAGGTTTGCAATCATCACCATGGCAGCAGGAACTGACATCACTGGATTGTCAGAACATGGAACTCACCTGATTCAGGAGCGCTTGCTGCTCATAATTCAGCGCCACCCTAAGCAATTAGGATGATTGTGCCAATCGTGGCAACTCAGCCTTCAAGATCCGGCGTCGGAAGATAGGGGAAGAATTTTCTGTCCTCGCCCATGATATGCTGAACGATGACGTCGTGGGCTAGGAAGCCAAACAACTCACTGATCGAGAGCTCGTCGTGGTCAAAGCGCTCGGACATTTTAACGACTTTTCCTAGAAGCGCTTGATGGCATCGGCGGTGATGATCGATATCAGGAAAGGGCGTGGTGGCGATGAGTTCGATCTCATCCCTGAAATGACCGGCAATGATCTCCATTGTCCGATCCAGAAGAACCCGGCACTCCGCCTTGGTTTGTCCGTCCGCGATGGCTGAAAGCAGAAGGTTTGCTTGATCGAAAAGAGCCTTGTGTTCTTCGTCGAGTCGGGGATGACCACTCTCGGCCATATCATTCCAGAGCAAGCGCACGAACCCTGGCCTCTTGCCGACTTCATCCTCTTGCCGGAGCCGGATCTGCGTCTGGTTTCGTCCGGAATGCTTAGCCTGATATAGTGCCTGATCTGCGAGCTCGACAAGGCTTTCGGGGGTTTCGAGTTCGTTCGCATAGCAGGTTGCGACGCCCAAACTAGCCGTCACATGAGGGGCGGCCGTATTGTCTTCATGGGGAATCTCCAATCTGGTGACAGCATGGCGAATGCGTTCTGCCAGAGCCAGTGCTCCATTGGCGCCCGTTTCGGGCGCGATGACCACGAACTCCTCGCCACCTAACCGGGCCGCGAGATCAGGGGGCCGGTGGACGGAAGCCTTGATCGCCTGGCCGATAGCCCTCAGACACTCGTCCCCTTGGACATGTCCGTAGCGGTCGTTGAAACGCTTGAAGTAGTCCACGTCTAGGATGATCAGGGAGAGCGGCGCCCCGGATCGCTTGAGCCGGAAAAACTCGGTGTTCAAAACCTCGTTGAACCGTCGCCGGTTTGCGAGTCCGGTGAGCGCGTCCGTCGTAGCCGCTAGTCGGAGGGCCTTGTCCGCAGCCTCGTGCATCAAGAGCATGAAACCTATACCGCAAACGATAGCCGCGATGAGGATGGCAACAAAGGTCAGTGATTGGATCAATCCCGGTGTGAAAATGTTCATTCCATGGGCAAATGATGGATGGAGACGGCCAAGGAAACACAGCGCCAGGACGATAAAGATCGCACCTAGCCCTTTCCGTAGCCGCGACGAACACGTGGCGCCGAACAAGCTCAACCCTCCCAGAGCATACAGGCTACTAATCACGAGACTGGAGACGAGAACATACCGTGTTTTGGCGACCGCTTGATCCGGATACAGGAAATCGATGCTCGCAAACAGCAGTGCTCCTGTCACGACGACCGCGATGAGTGGCTCTGTGAGGCGAAAGCGCGAGGGGCTGATCAGTGTGAAGGCGAATATTTCGAGTGCGATTCCGATATAGACGAGGATATTACCGACATGGGCTGATAGCAGCAGCGGAATAATGCCCCGAAAGCTGATAAGCGACATCCCGAGCGCTCTCAGGAACTGGCCGGAGACAAAGAAAGAGAGCGCGCGTTTTGATCCCCCCTCATAGCGATATAGCCACAACAGTGCAACTATCGAGAGGTCGGCCATCGCGCACAGTTTGATTGCAGTTGGTATATCGATGTCAAAGAAGGCCAATTGTCTAGCTCCTCGGATACAACCACCCAGTTGCTCAGTGTGCCTTTGGCAATACCCAACCTTCTGGCGGCTTCAGCTTGGCCAAGGCCTTGCTCCAACACCAGTCGAACCGCCTCTGCCCGAAACTCTGGTGAATAGTGTTCTCTCGATTTCATTCAATACCCCCGATTGTCTCATCGTAACAATCGGGACTGTCTGTGAAAATCAGGATACCTCAATGAGGGCCATGGGGTCCACAGTATCTTCCATGACTGTCCGGGAAGCAGCCCCTCTGCGATAACCGGGATTCGGCTCACGACACAACCTGTATAACGTAGAGTTGGCAGGGAAAGTAGGGGCGATTCAGAGGGCACGTGTTGTTTGTAAGAAGTGGGAGTCATTTCAGGGGAGGGAGGCGTACTTTGCTATCGGTTGTCAGATGAAGCAGCGGAGCAGGAGGCGGGGATTATTAATCCCGAGCTCGGTGAGCAACCTTGCCAGAGATTGACCAGAGACGCATAACAAAAAGGCCTCGCATTGAAAGCGAAGCCTTGTGGGGTGTGCTATCCAGAGCTGTGGTATGGAAACTGTCATGGGGATTTTCAATCCCCTGCTCTACCGACTGAGCTATCTGGGCAACGGCGCGCATTAAACCCTTTCTGAACGGATGTGTCAACCGCAGGGCGCAGATAGTCGGACTGTTTGCTCGACAAGTGAGCAATAAGGGCGTTTGTTGGGCTATTTGGCTTGTTTTCATTCTGGGCGGCAGGCCAGCAGATAAAAAAAGGGGGCCTGAGGCCCCCCTGGTCACAACTGTCGTACTCAGTGGCGGCTGACGATGATCCGCCCGGTGCTCATGTCACGGGCCTGGCCGGTGACGCTGATCTTGAGCCCGTATTCGGGCAGCAGGCGACCGGCATCCGGGATCTCCTTGCTCTGGTAGCTGCGGGAATCCTTGAACACCCGGTTCGGGGTGATCCAGAAGTCGCGCAGCAGGGAGCCGCTCGGGTGTTTCAGGTTGAGCGGCTGCTGGAAGCCCAGGCTGAAGGTGGCGTCGTGGATCTGGTAGCGGGTGCCGGCCACGGCGCCGTCACTCCACTTGAGGGTACGTTGATCCGCATCGACCACCCCGAGGAAGCCCTCACCCGGGTGGACACCCACCCAGTTGTTGGCCTGGCTGTTGTCCACGTACCAGAGCAGCATGCCCGGCTCGTAGCGCATCAGCTGGTCGGCCACGTTGATGTGGGCCAGCCCCTTGTCCACCCCGGCGTGGTTGCGCCACTCGGCCAGGTAGTAGTGATCCTTGGCCTCGTTGCCGTTGCTCTTCACAAAGCCGGCCAGGGTGAAGGCAGTACTGCCCTCGGCCCCGTCGCTCAGCAGGGTGTCGCCATCGGCGAGGATCTGCAGCTCGTCCACGAACAGCCCGTTTTCGGCGACGCCACCATCGCTCTGGTATTGCAGGGTGAGGGTGACCTGCTGACCGGCCCAGGGGGTGAGATCGAACTCGGCATCGGTCCAGCCGTTGGAGTTGCCGGTGATGCCGACCCCGAAGCCGACCCCGTTGGGATCGTCGCTGGTGGTCAGGTTGCCCGCGATGGGCTGGCCGTTGACCAGCACCCTGGCGTAGTCGTACCCCTCTTCAATCTGATACCAGGCCTTGAAGCCGAGGCTGGCGCTCTGTTTGCCGCTCAGATCCAGCTTGAGGCTCATGCGGTTGTCGAGGTTGTTGCCCTTGCCGCCGTGGTATTGGTACTGGCCGGCGTAGGGCGGGTTGAGCGGGATCTGCTTGGCCGGCAGGTTGATACGCACCACATCGTCGTTGCGCCCCTTGTCGTTGGCCTGATCCAGCATGTAGACGTTGCCGCGGGGGCTGAGATCGGCGAGCTGCACGTTGCTGCCGTGCAGCCAGTTGCCGCCGAGGGAGGCCTGCAGGAACTCCTTGGCCCAGGCGGAGAACCCGGTCGGCTCGGTGCCGCCGATGACCCCGGCCCAGGAGCCGGAGGACATGATGGACCAGGTCGCCACCGGTTCCCCCTTGCCGGTGTACTTGGTGTCGTACTCGTCCGGCAGCCCCAGATCGTGGCCATATTCGTGGGCACAGACCCCGGCCGCCGCATCGATGGGCTGGATGGTGTAGTCGTAGGCGGCAAACTGGCCGCCGAAGTTCTGGCTCGGGCTGCTGGTGCCGGGGATGGGGTAGGGGGCGCCCAGGTTCCAGCGGTGGGCCCAGATGGCGTCTTCGCCGAGATCGCCGCCACCGGCCTCCTCGCCGACACTGGAGTGGAAGATCATCAGGTGGTCGATGAGACCGTCCGGCTCATTGCGGTTGCCGTTGCCGTTGAGATCGTAGCGATCCTCCTGGTCAAACTGCGCCAGATCGATGGCAGGGTCGTTCGCCACCTGGATCAGCGCCTCCTTCACCAGCTCCCGGATGGTGTTGGGGGTGGCGTTGGCGCCGTAGTAGGCGGCGTTCTTGTCGGCGGTATACCAGCCCGCCACCTGACCGCGCACGCTGTAGCTCTGGCCGGACTGCTGCTCGTAAAACTGGCGCATGGAGATGAACCGCTCGCCGTTCGGGCCGGCATAGCCCTTGGACGAGAACAGCAGATCGTTGTAGTGCGCCGGGGTGTAATCCGGGTAGTACATCTTGGTGAGCTCGGGGCGCACGCTGTTCTTCGGATAGTCGGGGAAGTCCACCAGGATGGCGAGGATCTTGTCCTTGCGCATCTGGCCCTGGTAGTGCTCCCGCTCGATGGCCTTGAGCAGCAGAGTGGGTACCCTATCACCGGGACGGGCGGTGCCGTTGAGGCGGATCTTCTTGAGGATGGTCTCGCGCACCTTGCCCTCTTTCACCGCCAGGGTGCTGCTGTTGCCCTGATAGGCCCGCGATTTCTCGCGATAGTAGCTGGCGAGGGCCGCCTGCTCCTGCTCGGGGGAGGCCAGGGTGGGGATGCGGCCGCTCTTCTTGAGCATCTCCAGCACCTTCACCTCGTCGGCCAAGGGGGCATCGAACGGACCGTGGACCGGGGCGGCCATGGCCTGGTTTCCAATCATAAGGGTTGAGCCGACAAGCAGGCTCATTATTGTTTTTTTAGGCATTATCTATGTGCTCCTTCACATGATAAAAAGGGAGCCTGGCTGGCTCCTCTTTCCGTACGGGCAGTGCTCCGCCCGCGTCCCTTGATACACCTCGTCCATGGCCTTTGTCACCGGGGCGGTGCTGGTGGATCCTGCTGATTTCAAACGGCTTGTTGCGGGGGTTGTGCGGTTTTCCCGTGTCTCGTTGAAGCTCCATATGGAGCAATTCATTCCTGACAAAAGATTACGCTTTATTAACCTTTTGTGATGGCACCCCATTTGGGGTGGCCGCCGCCAGCTGCTTATCTTGGCTTGCCGCATTGAGCCAAGGTGGCTGTGCGGGTATGCTTTGCCGCAACCATGCCTGCCGGGCAGGGGCGCAGCCGATACGGCGCTCGCCCGCGCGGGCATTTGATACCAACACAGTCGCATCTGGGGTTAATATGAGTCTTGATATGCAAGAGTGGCGCGAAGAGACCACCGCCATCGTCAACGAGTTGCTGGCCGATGGCAGCAACCCGGATCTGGAATACGAGATTGAGCACCACTTTGCCTGCCAGGATTTCGATCTGCTGGAGAAGGCGGCGGTCGACCTGTTCAAGGCCGGTTTCGAAGTGACCGATGCCGAAGAGATGGAGCTGGATGATGGCGCCACCATCTTCTGCTTCGATGCCACCACCGAGTGCAAGCTGGACATCGAGACCATAGTCGCCGATATCGAAAAAATGCTGCCTATCCTTCAGAAATACGGCGTGGACTACGACGGCTGGGGTACCTACTTCCAGGAGTAAGGTACCCGCTCACGCACGCGTTGCAAAAACAACAAGGCCACCCTCGGGTGGCCTTGTTGTTGCTGGCTTATTGCTCCGGCAGCGGGTAACTGCGGGCAAACTCGGCGGGGGGCAGGGGGCGGCTGAACAGGTAGCCCTGCAGCCGATCGCAGCCGGCCTGCACCAGCCACGCTTGCTGCTCCTGCGTCTCCACCCCTTCGGCGGTGATCTTGATGCCGAGCTCGTGGCCCAGCCCGATGACGGAGCGCACGATGGCGGTGGTCGCCTGGTTGGTGGCCAGCCCCTGAGTGAAGCTGCGGTCCAGCTTGAGGGTGGCCACCTGCAGCCTGGGCAGATAGGCCAGCGAGCAGTAACCGGTGCCGAAGTCATCGATGGCGAGCTGAAAGCCCGCCTCGATCAGGTTGGCCAGGTTGCTCTCAATCTCGTCGGCATTCTCCATCAGCACCCCTTCGGTGATCTCCAGCTCCAGCTGCCAGGGGGCGAGCCCGTGGCGTTCGATGCAGGCGAAGATCTGCGGGCAGAGCTCGGGGTCGCGAAATTGCAGCGGCGACAGGTTGATGGAGAGCACCAGATCCGGCGCCGCCACCTGCCAGCGGGCCAGCTGGGCACAGCCCTGCTCCAGCATGTGGCTGCCGAGCAGACCGATGAGACCCAGCTCCTCCGCCAGCGGGATGAACTCGTCCGGCGAGATCATGCCGAGCTCGGGATGGGGCCAGCGGCAGAGCAGCTCGGCCCCGTGCAACTGGCTGGTGCGGGTGCTGATGATGGGCTGGTAGACGGCGGTCAGCTGGCCGGACTTGATGGCCAGCGGCAACTGGGCGGCGATCAGCTGGCGGCGCTTGAGCTTGGCATCGAGTTCGGGATCGAACAGGGTGCAGTGCTGCTGCTGGCGCTTGCCCTGGGCCAGCGCGGCTTCGGCGTGGCTCAGCAGGCGTTCGGCGTCGTTGGCCTTGCCGTGGGCGATGCCGAGGAACACCGGGATCTGGATCCTGTGCTCTTCCACCTGGTAGGGCACCATCAGTGCCCCCTGCAGGCGGCGGCTCCAGCTGGTCAGCGGCTCGCTCAGCTCGGGCAGCAGCATGGCAAAGTCGTCGGCGGCGACCCGGCACACCAGCGACTGGGGCGGGGCCAGCTGTTGCAGGCGGCGGGCCACCTGATTGAGCAGCCGGTCGGCGACCCGGATGCCGAAGCGGTCGTTGATCTCGCGAAAGTGCTGCAAATCGACCAGCACCAGGCTCGCCTTGCGGGCGCCGAGATGGCGGCTGGTCTGCAGAAAGTGGGAGAGCTTGAGCAGGCCGGTCAGGCTGTCGTAGTGCTGCTCCTGCTGCAACTGGGCCTGGGTGGTGCGCAGCCCGGTGATGTCGCGGCTCAGGGTGAGGATGCCGAGGGAGTTGCCCTCGTCATCCGGCACATCGACCCGGGTCACTTCCAGATGGCGGCCTTGACCGTTGGCGTCCACCAGGCAGTATTCACCGCGCCCCATCGGCAGCTCGGTGGAGAGGCGGTGGGCGACCCGCTGGCCGAGCGCCTCGCTCGCCACCATGCCCATGAAGTCGAGAAAGGCCTGGTTGCAGTCGATCAGCAGCCCCTGGTGGTCTTCCAGCCGGATCGGATCCGGGATGGCATCCAGCAGGCGGCGTTGCAGCAGTTGCTGCTGGCGAAAGGTCTGCTCCAGCTCCTTGCGCTGGCCAATTTCATTGACCATGCCGAACAGGGCCACCGGTTTGCCTTGTGCATCGTAGAGCGGGATCTTGTGGATCTCCATCCAGCTGGTGGCATCACCGCTGCTGCAGTGCAACTGCTGATAGAGCAGCGGTTTACCCTCCGCCAGCAGGCGCAGATCCTCTTCCCGAAAGATGTCGCCCCAGGGCATGTCGGCATCGGTCTTGCCGATGAGATCCGCCGGTTGCGGCAGACCCGCCTGCTCCGTGAAGGCGCGGTTGGCAAACAGGTAGCGCCCATCCGTATCCCGGCAGAAGATATTCATGGGTAGCTGGTCGATGATCTGCTGCAGCAGGGGCAGGGTGAGCAAGGAGTTCACACAGACACTCACGGGGGAAATTTCGAGCAAATCTATGATAGCAGGCTGGTTTTGTAAAGCTTGGGTTAAGGCTGACTCATTTCTGCCGATCCCTGCTGACAGTCTGTGTCGCTGACGCCATAATAGCCGCCGGTCGGCCGATGGCCGGATTATATGGATGAGAGAAGCAGCATGAAAAAGATTGTGGGAGTAGCACTGGCCCTGTTGATGGCCGGTTGTGCCAGCGACAACAATGGCGGCGAACAGTACCGCTATACCCCGCCGGTAGCCAAGGCGACCAACAACACCCAGGAGATGCAGATCCCGGTGGATCTGGTGTGGGCCCGTGCCGAGAAGTGGTTTGGCGATCACGGTCTTAACATCGAGAACAGCCAGCGCGGCTCCGGCCTGATGACCGCCAATGTCGAGAATTCGGCCGACGGTCTGGAGTGGCTGGATTGCGGTACCATGGGTTCCAAGGTCGCACTGGGCAACCCCAACCTGCAGATCAACCTGATCATCACCCAGAGCGGCAACAACAGCGTGGCGACCGTCAACGTCAAGGGCAACACCCAGCTCTACTTCGTCGAGTCCTCCGGCGAGCGGGTACTGGCACCCTCCATCACCCCGGTGTGCGTCTCCCGCGGCAGCCTGGAACAGAGCCTGTTCTCCACCCTCGGCAATTAAGTCGCGCCGAGTGCCAGCAAAAACCCCGTTGCTTGCAACGGGGTTTTTGTTTTTGGGCCGCTAGCCGGGCAGGGCCGGCCAGCCCTGCTGGCGAAAGCGGCCAGGCGCCATCCCGCTCGACTGCTTGAATGCCTTGGCAAAGGAGGCCTCCGACTGATAGCCGACCCGCTGCGCCACCTCGCCGAGGGGGAGCTGATCCGGGTGGCGCAGCAGCTCGGCCGCCCGCACCATCCGCACCCGCACCATGAACTCCCAGACGCTGCAGCCCAGCCGTTGGCGAAAGTGGCGAAAATAGGTGGCGCGGGACATGGCGGCCAGCGCCGCCAGTTCATCCACGTTCCAGGGGTGGGCCGGGTCGGCCAGCATGGCCTGCAGCGAGCCCCCCAGCCTGGGGTCCTGCAGGGCACCGACCAGCCCGAGCGCCCCGTGCGGATCGCTGGCATGGGCCCGCAGCCCCATGGCCAGCAGCACCTGGCTGAGGGCCGTCAGCACCGCCCCCGAGCCCTGCTGTTCGCGCTGCAGCTCCTGGTGGATCAGACTCAGCACCAGGCTCAGCGCCTGTTGCGACTCGCTGGCGAGCAGCGGGATGCAGAGCGGGCTGGGCAGGGCATCCAGCAACAGCGGCCGCAGCGGCCCCTGATAGCGGTACTCACCGCACAGAAACTCCACCTGATCGCCGCCATCGCCCCTTCGCGGCAGCAGCCCGTCGCCCGGCTCTGCCAGGGTCAGGGCATCGCCTTCGCGCCAGATGGTATGGGGCTCACCACCGGGCAGCAGCAACAGATCGCCCGGCCGCAGGACCACGTCATCACCTTGCGCCGTGCTGACCCGGATCTCTCCTTTCATCAGCAGGTGGAACGGCATCACCCCGGCCGGGCTCTGCTCATGGGGCAGTCTGAAACCGCCGCGATAGAGGCAGCGCACGTCGAACGTGCCCTGGATGCCGGCCTGGCTGATCAGCTGGTCTATCTGGTTCATGATTCTATATGACTGTTATTTGCGTCTTTAAAGTATTAAACGACTCACGTCTCGATGCAATACTGGCTTCATCGAGCAGGCAGGGGCCTGTTCTGCCAAACCGGAGAGTCAAGATGCAAGACTGGGATCAATACCGTAAACAGTTGATGGGCCGCGTCATGGAGCTGGGCACCCTGAGCCCGGATACCCTCAAGGGCTATCAGCAGCTGTCGGCCGCCGGCAGCAAGAGCGGCGTACTCGATGGCAAGACCCGCGAGCTTATCTCGCTGGCGGTGGCCGTCACGACCCGCTGCGATGGCTGCATCGCCGTCCATGCCGATGCCGCCCTCAAGCAGGGGGCCAGCCGGGCGGAGATCGCCGATGCACTGGGTGTCGCCGTTGCCATGAATGCCGGGGCCGCCATGGTCTATTCCGCCCGGGTGCTGGATGCCATCGATCGTTGAGGCTGTGCGGGGCCGGCTGCGACCGGCCCCTGAGGAGTAAGGATGTTGATATTCAATCGCTTGCTGGCCGTGCTCGCGGGTGGTGATCGTCTGGGCGCGACCCTCTGCCGCATTGCCGTCGGGGTCGTGTTCATCTGGATCGGGCTCTTGAAGTTCATCCCCTACGAGGCGGACAGCATCACCCCTTTCGTGGCCAACAGTCCCTTCATGTCGTTCTTCTATGAACATCCGGACCAGTATCGTCAGCACCTCAATCACGAGGGGGAGCTGGTGCCGGAAAACCGGGCCTGGCACGAGCAGAACAACACCTATGGCTACTCCCATGGCCTGGGCGTAGTGGAACTGGTGTTCGCCCTGCTGATCCTGGCCAATTTCCGCTTTCCCCTGCTGGGATTGGTCGGGGCTCTGATGGCGTTTCTGACCCCCTTCGTCACCTTCAGCTTTCTGGTGTTCACGCCGGAAACCTGGGTGCCGGCACTGGGTGATGCCCACCACGGTTTCCCCTATCTGTCGGGAGCGGGGCGGCTGGTGCTGAAGGACATCATGATGCTGGCGTGTGGTTATATCGCCATGGTGGATTCGGCCAGAACCCTGCTGGCCAGACGTGGATGAGTGACCCTGCCTGCCGTTTGCCGCACCCTCTCGGGTGCGGCTTTTTTATGGGGCACGAGGCATGCATAAAAAAGCCCCCAGCGGGGCCGGGGGCTTGTAGCAGGTTGCCGCGTTAGCGGGCGACGTCGCCGTGAAACAGTGTCTGCTCGCCGGCTTTGAGCACATAGCCCTTCCAGGGGAAGAGGGCATAGCCGCCGCCTTGCCACGACCAGTTGCCTTCCGTCCCCTGGCGGGTGAGCAGGTGCTGCTCGCCGCTCGGCAGGGTCAGCTCGGCCTGGCTCTGATCGGCGTTGAACAGCACGAAGGCGCTGCTGGTCTGGCCGGCATCGGTCGGGTTGAGCCGGATGCCCTGCTCGAACAGCCGCACGCACTGCTTGGTCAGCGCCGACCACTGATAGCCCGCACTGCCGATGCAGCCATGGCTGTCGCGATCACTGCCAACCAGATGTTGTTCCGGGGTACTGCAGGCCGCCAGCAGCAGGGAGGCGGCCATCAGGGTCAGGGTGCGCATGCTTACTCCTTGGCGTCCCGCTCGATGACGATGTTGGAGAAGCCCAGCTCCTTGAAGTAGTTCTCCCGGTAATCCTTCACGCTCTTCTTGTCGCGCCGGCACACCTGAGCCAGCTGCTCTTCCATGGCGTGGAAGCTGGCCAGGTTGATCCCCTCGGCAGCGGCAATGGCATCGTAGATGCTGTTGAACTTGTCGTTGGCGTAGCCAATCTCTTTGGTTTTTTTGCCGTAGGTGTAGGTAATCTTGAACGCCATGGCGTTATTCCTTTGATTTGGCCTGCTTGCGCTGGACGTACAGATAGAGGCTCTCGACCTTCTCTCTGGCCCAGGGGGTCTTGCGCAAGAACTTCAGGCTGGACTTGATGCTGGGGTTATCGGTGAAGCAACGGATATTGATCTGCTGCCCCAGCTCTTCCCAGCCATAGTGCGCGACCAGGGCGGTGACGATGGCTTCCAGCGTCAGCCCGTGCAGCGGGTTGTTCTTCTGCGAGGAAGTGGGCTGTTCGCTCATGCCTGCGCCGCCAGCTTGGCAAAGGGCTGGCCCATGCGGGTGGTAACCCCGTTGGCCAGATGGGGCTCGAAACCGGCCAGCATGCCCGGGCCAAACAGACAGACCACGGTACTGCCCAGCTTGAACAGGCCCATCTCGGCGCCTTTTTGCAAGGTGATGGCTTCGTCGCCGCTGTAATCCCAGCGTACCACCTTCTTCTCTTTGGTCGGCGCTATATTGCCGGCCCAGATGGTCTCGATGCTGGCCACGATAGTGGCACCGACCAGCACCAGCGCCATGGGGCCGTGCGGGGTGCGGAAGGTGGCGACCACCCGCTCGTTGCGGGCAAACAGGTTGGGCACGTTCTCGGCGGTGAGCGGGTTGACGGAGAAGAGATCCCCCGGCACGAACACCATGCTCTCCAGCACGCCGTCCAGCGGCATGTGGATGCGGTGATAATCCTTGGGCGCCAGGTAGATGGTGGCGAAGTCGCCATCCTTGAACGGCGCCACCAGATCCTCATAGCCGCCCAGCAGCTCGCGGGCGCTGTAGTCGTGGCCCTTGGCCTGGATGATGCGGCCCTGCTGGATCGGACCGAGCTGGCTGACGGTGCCATCCACCGGTAGCGCCAGGGTCATGGCATCCTCGACCAAGGGGCGGATCCCCGGCTTGAGTTCACGGGTGAAGAATTCGTTGAAGCTCTTGTAGTGGGCCGGACTCTCGTGCAGCGCCTCGCTCATGTCGACCTGGTACTGCTTGATAAAGGCCTCGATCACCCTGGTGGTGAGGTTGCCTGCTTCGGCAGCCGCAAATTTGCCGACCAGGCGGGAGAGGGCGTGTTTGGGCAGACAGTATTGACCGGCAATTTTCAGGTTGTCAGTAATGCTCATGTTCATCATCAAGGTAGGTTGAATAGGGTCACAGCCGCGCCTGTTGGCGACCGTGACGGGCTTCCTGCATGGTTTCCAGGATGCGGTGATAGTTGTGGAAGCGATCGGCGCTGATGGCGCCACTGTCGACGGCGGCCCGCAGGGCGCAGCCGGGATCGTCCTTGTGGGTGCAGTCGCGGAACTTGCAGCCACCCAGGTAGTCGCGAAACTCGACGAAGCACCAGGTGATGCGGTCGGCTTCCAGATGCCAGAGGGCGAACTCGCGGATCCCGGGGGAGTCGATGAGATCGCCGCCGCTCGGGAAGTGATAGAGCCGCGCCGTGGTGGTGGTGTGCTGGCCAAGCCCCGAGTTCTCGGAGATCTCGCCGGTGAGCACATCCAGCCCCGGCATCAGGGCATTGGTGAGCGACGACTTGCCGACCCCGGACTGGCCGACGAAGATGCTGATCTTGTCGGTCAGGGCGGCTTTCAGTTCATCGAGCCCTTCGCCGCTCTCGCAGCTTACCAGCAATACCTCGTAACCGAGCTTGCGGTAGGTGGCGAGCTGACGCTCGATACGGGCACGGGCCGCGTCATCGAGCATGTCGACCTTGTTCAGCACGATCAGGGGGCGGATCTCCACATCCTCGGCGGCCACCAGATAGCGGTCGACGATGTTGGTGGAGAACTCGGGCATCACCGCCGAGACGATGATGATCTGGTCGATGTTGGCGGCGATGGGTTTGACCCCGTCGTAGAAGTCAGGCCGGGTCAGCACCGAGTGACGCGGATGCACCGCCTCGATGACGCCGGCAGTCGCGGCATTGAGGCCGGGACGCCACACCACCTTGTCGCCGCACACCAGGCTGCTGATGCTGCTGCGCCGCAGGTTGCTGCGGTGGATGGCACCATCGCTTGCCTCGACGTCTGCGTGCTGACCAAAACGGCTGATCACCACCCCTTCGATGGCCGGGCCAAACAGGGTGTCATCCACGACCGTGGTGTGCTCTTTTTGCAGCCGCCGCTCGCGGTTGGCCTGGACGCGCCTTTGTTGACCCAGATTGAGTTTTGCTTTCTTTGCCACTCGATTCGCCAGTTTATGAACAGATCCAAAGCCAGTATGATACATGCAAATTGGCAAAATTCCGCCATTCCTCCCAATAGAGAGAGCAATCATGACAGTCAGCGCGCAGAACCTGGTATGGATCGACATGGAGATGACGGGTCTGGACCCCGAACAAAATGTGGTACTGGAGATCGCCACCATCGTCACCGACAAGGACCTGAACGTGCTGGCCGAAGGGCCGGTCATCGCCATTCACCAGAGCGACGAAGAGCTGGCCAAGATGGACGACTGGAACGTCAACACCCACACCAACAGTGGTCTGGTGGCCCGGGTCAAGGCGAGCCAGCACGATGAGGCGAAAGCCGTCGCCGAGACCCTCGAGTTCATTCGCCAGTGGGTGCCCGAGCGTACCAGCCCGCTGTGCGGCAACAGCATTGGCCAGGATCGTCGCTTCATGGTCAAGCACATGAGCGATCTGGAAGCCTTCTTCCACTATCGCAACGTCGACGTCAGCACCATCAAGGAGCTGGTGCGCCGCTGGCAGCCGGCGCTGCTGGACCAGTTCAAGAAGAGCGGTACCCATCAGGCGCTGGACGACATCCGCGAATCCATTGCCGAACTGCAGTTTTACCGCAGCCACGTCTTCAAGATCTGAGTCTGCGGCAAGGGCTTGTGCTCTCCCGGTTGCTAAAATCGACAGTTCGACCAGCTTTTGAGCGAACGCGCGCAACCAGACAAAAAAGCCCTTGCAATTGGAATGTCTGCTCTTATAATTCGGCTCCCGTACAGTAGCGCAAGCAACCAAATGCTGTACGGCCGTTTTAAGGTAGTTGCGGGAATAGCTCAGTTGGTAGAGCACGACCTTGCCAAGGTCGGGGTCGCGAGTTCGAGTCTCGTTTCCCGCTC
>NZ_JAPCJG010000014.1:0-80540 GCF_027707985.1 Aeromonas sp. QDB03
CGCCGGGGGTCGCGGGTTCGAGTCCCGTCCGCTCCGCCACTACTTAAGAAGCCCAGTCTAACGACTGGGCTTTTTTTCGTTTCCGACACAGCCATCATTTCCCCCGAATTGCCTTTTCTCCCTCTAGAGACTCAGTAAAACACGCAGAGCCAGATGGTGGTCATGTCGGGGTGGGTCCATTCCACCCTGTGTTTCTGGCGGGCGGGAATATTGATGTGGTCGCCCGGGCCCAGTTGTACCAGCTGCTGTTGCTGAGTCTGCGGGTCGATGAACAGCAGGCTGGCTTCCCCCTGTACCACCAGGATCCACTCATGCTCATCCTGATCGTACCACTCTCCCGGGACGGTGTGATGACCGTGGGAGAGGATGCGTTCGATCCGCAGATGGTTGGTGCTGACCAGATCCTGAAAGAGTTCGGTAGGCAGTGGCGAGGGAATATCGTTCAGCAGATTGCGCGTGTGCATGGGTATCTCTCGTCTGACAGTGCAAGTGGTTCTCTGCAGTATAGGAGCGAGCCTGATGGGTAAAGGTGAGATCCGTGACAGGCAGGCAAGCAAATCCGTGTCCGAACGAGAACGATTACGACCATTTTGATGAAAAAGTCAGGGAATTCGCTGCAATTCCGACAAATTCTTGCTATTTTGCGCGCCACGAAAGCAAACGATTTCCTTCACACTTTCAGGACAAGTTATGGCAAAGCAAGATATGGCCGCCCAATCAGGGAACGGCGGCTTTTTGGACTCTTATTTTTCCATTTCTGCGCGCGGCAGCAGCGTGCGCCAGGAGTTGCTGGCCGGGTTGACCACCTTTTTGGCCATGGTTTACAGCATCATAGTGGTGCCGAACATGCTGGGTGCTGCCGGTTTTGAACAGGGACCGGTGTTTGTCGCCACCTGCTTGATCGCCGCCTTCGGCTCTCTGCTGATGGGCCTGTGGGCCAAGCTGCCGATGGCCATCGGTTGTGCCATCTCCCTCACCGCCTTTACCGCCTTCAGCCTGGTGCTGGGGCAGGGGCTGAGCATCCCGGTGGCGCTGGGCGCCATCTTCCTGATGGGGGTTCTGTTCACCCTGATCAGCGTCACCGGCGTGCGCCAGTGGATCCTGGACAACCTGCCCTCCGGCATCGCCCACGGCACCGGCATCGGCATCGGTCTGTTCCTGCTGCTGATCGCCACCAACGGCGTCGGCATGGTGATCAAGAACGAAGGCGCCGGTCTGCCGGTGCAACTGGGTGAAGTGACCGCCTTCCCGGTCATCATGACGGTGCTGGGTCTGGCCGCCATCTTCGGTCTGGAGCGCCGCAAGGTGCCGGGCGGCATCCTGATGGTGATCATCGCCATCTCCATCCTCGGCCTTGTCTTCGACCCGAAAGTGACCTGGCAGGGCTTTTTCGCCATGCCGAGCCTGACCGGTGAGAAAGGCTCACTGGTAGGCAGCATGGATCTGCTGGGTGCCCTCAATCCGGTGGTGATCCCGACCGTCTTGGCACTGGTGATGACCGCCGTGTTTGATGCGACCGGCACCATCCGTGCCGTGGCCGGTCAGGCGGGCCTCATCAACGAGCGCGGCCACATCATCAGCGGCGGCAAGGCACTGACTGCCGACTCCGTCAGCAGCATGGTAGCGGGCGCCGTCGGTGGTGCACCGGCTGCCGTCTACATCGAATCTGCCGCAGGCACCGCCGCCGGTGGCAAGACCGGTCTGACCGCTGCCCTGGTCGGCGTGCTGTTCCTGCTGATGATCTTCCTCTCGCCGCTGAGCTATCTGGTACCGGCCTACGCCACCGCGCCGGCGCTGATGTACGTCGGTCTGCTGATGCTGGGCAACGTCACCAAACTGGATTTCAACGACTCGGTCGATGCGCTCTCCGGCATGCTGTGCGCCGTCTTTATCGTGCTCACCTGCAACATCGTTACCGGCATCATGCTGGGCTTCGTGGCGCTGGTCGTCGGTCGCCTGTTTGCCGCCGAGTGGAAGAAGCTCAATATCGGCACAGTGATCATCGCCGTGGCGCTGGTGATCTTCTATGCCGGTGGTTGGGCCATCTAAGGCTCCCGGTTGACGTGAAGGGCTCCTGCGGGGGCCCTTTTTGTTGGCTGTGAGACGGCTAACAGTTTTCCTCATATTGGCTCCGCACTGTTTCAGATTGAAACGCCGACCACCCTTCTGCTGTTTCAGATCCGAACCAAACTTCCGGTTATTTTTATCCTGATTTCTGTCGCTAGACTGGCTCCATCAACCATCTGCCTACCCGTGTGGTGGCAAGCCAAGGAGTGAGCCATGAAGAAACTGATCAATGCCGTCGATGCCGTGGTCCGTGAACAACTGATGGGGATGGCAGCCGCCCACCCCGAGCTCAAGGTCCGTATCGAGCCACACTACATCACCCGTGCCGACTCCCCCGTGATGGGCAAGGTGGCACTGGTCTCCGGTGGCGGCAGCGGCCATGAGCCGATGCACGGCGGTCTGGTGGGCAAGGGGATGCTGGATGGTGCCTGCCCCGGCGAGATCTTTACCTCGCCGACCCCGGATCAGATGTATGAGTGCGGCCAGGCGGTCGACGGCGGTGCCGGGGTGCTGTTTCTGGTGAAGAACTACACCGGGGATGTGCTCAACTTCGAGACCGCGGTCGAGCTGCTGCACGGTGACGGGGTCAAGGTGGGTTTTGCCCTGATCGATGACGATGTGGCGGTCAAAGACAGCCTCTATACCGCCGGCCGTCGTGGTGTCGCCACGACCGTGCTGTGCGAGAAGCTGGTAGGTGCCGCCGCCGAGGCGGGCTACGATCTGGCGCGCTGCGAGGCGCTGGCCCGCCGTATCAACAACCAGAGTCGCACCATAGGCGTCGCTACCCACGCCTGTACCGTACCGGCCGCCGGCAAGCCCTCCTTCACCCTGGCGGACAACGAGATGGAGTTCGGCGTCGGCATCCATGGCGAGCCGGGCATAGCGCGTCGTCCCTTCACCAATCTCGACACCCTGGTGGGTGACATGTTCAATGAACTGGCGGACAACACTCCCTATGGCCGTACCCTGCGTCATTGGGACAGAGCCTCCGGCAGCTGGCAGGAGGAGCACACCTTCATCGAGCCGTTCAACAAGGGCGATCGCGTCATCGCACTGGTCAACAGCCTGGGCGGTACTCCCATCTCCGAGCTCTACGGCGTCTATGGTCGACTCGCCACCCTGTGCGAAGAGGCGGGCATCCATCTGGTGCACAACCTGATCGGCCCCTACTGCACCTCCCTCGATATGACCGGCATCTCCATCACCCTGCTCAAGGTGGATGACGAGCTGATGACCCTGTGGGATGCCCCCGTTCACACCCCGGCCTTGCGCCGCGGCTGCTAAGGAGCCCTCATTCCCATGCTAAGCAAACATCAGATCGTCAACTGGCTGCTCGACTGCGAGCATATCTTCACCGAGCAGCGTGACTACCTCACGGCGCTGGATACCGATATCGGCGACGGCGACCACGGCCTCAACATGCAGCGCGGCTTTACCAAGGTGGCCGAGAAGCTGCCGGCAGTGGCGGACAAGGATATCGGCCAGGTACTGAAAACCACCGGCATGACCCTGCTCTCCTCGGTCGGCGGTGCCAGCGGCCCGCTCTACGGCACCTTCTTCATCCGGGCCGCGGCCAGCAGCGATGCCTGCCAGAGCCTGACCCTCGGCCAGCTCGGCAGGATGCTGGCCGACGGGGTGGAGGGGATCGTCTCGCGCGGCCGCGCCGAGCCGGGTGACAAGACCATGTGCGATGCCTGGTGGCCGGCCCTGGGCGCCCTGCAGCAGGCGGAGCAGCAAGGCTTGCCGCTGCCCGAGGCGCTGGACAAGGCGGTCGCGGCCGCTGCCGCCGGCACCGAGGCCACCATCCAGATGCAGGCCCGCAAGGGGCGCGCCAGCTATCTTGGCGAGCGCAGCATCGGCCATCAGGATGCCGGGGCCACCTCGACCCTGCTGCTGCTGACCGCCCTGCGCGACAGAGCGAGGTTGTGACATGATCGGAATCGTAGTGGTCTCTCACAGCGCCATACTGGCAGCCGGCTTGAAAGCGCTGGCCGACCAGCTGGGCAGCCCGGCGAAACTGTTGCTGGCGGCCGGGGTCGATGACCCCGACCATCCCATCGGCACCGACGCCATCGCCGTGATGAGTGCGATTGAAGAAGCGGATGACGGCAGCGGCGTGCTGGTGCTGATGGACTTGGGCAGCGCCCTGCTCAGTGCCGAGACCGCCCTCGAGCTGTTGCCCCCGGAGCTGAGTGCTCGGGTACGGCTCTGCCCGGCCCCGCTGGTCGAGGGCACCCTGGCCGCCGTGGTGGCAGCCGGATCCGGCCTGACGCTGGACGAGGTCGCCGCCGAGGCGCTCGGTGCGCTGGGCCCGAAGCAGGCGATGCTGCCGGGCAAGGCGGAGCCGCAGGATGTCGAGGCCGCTCCTGTCCCCGACGACGGTTGGCTGCGCTGCGAGGTGGTGGTGGACAATCCCCACGGCCTGCACGTGCGCCCTGCCGCTCGTCTGGTGGCGGTACTCAAGCCTTTTGCCGCCGAACTCAGGCTGCAAAAGGAGGATAAAGAGGCCAACCCCCGCAGCCTGACCCGGCTCACCATGCTCAACGTGCGCCAGGGTGACCAGCTCACCCTGCTGGCGCGCGGCGAGGATGCCGAGGCCGCCTTGGCCTGCTTCCAGCAGCTGGCTGCGGAGCGCTTCGGCGACTGACGCCACTGTTTCAAGGCGCTGCACTCGCTCGCTGAGCCGGTGCAGCCCCATTCAAGACGAAGGAGTCCCCGGCACTGCCGCCCCTTCGCCCCTGTTAGTTTCAAAAGATGTCTTATGAACTAGAGAGAGGGATAAAATATGGACCGCATCATCATCAGCCCCAGCAAATACGTGCAAGGCAACGGGGCCCTCGCCAACATCGGCAACTACGTCAAGGCGCTCGGCGCCAAGCCGCTGATCCTGGCCGACGCCTTCGTCACCAAGCTGGTTGGCGATACTGTGGCCACCAGCTTCCACGGGGCAGGCATCCAGCCCGAGTTCGACTGCTTCAACGGCGAGTGCTCCCGCCCCGAGATCGACCGCCTGCTGGCTCGCTGCAAGCAGACCCCGTTTGACGTCATCATCGGCATCGGCGGCGGCAAGACGCTGGATACCGCCAAGTCGGTCGCCTTCTACCAGCAGGTACCGGTGGTCATAGTGCCGACCATCGCCTCCACCGATGCCCCCACCAGCGCATTGGCGGTCATCTACACCCCGGAGGGGCAGTTCAGTGAATACCTGATGATCCCGACCAACCCCAACATGGTCATCATGGATACCGGCGTGGTCGCCCGTGCCCCGGTGCGGCTGTTGGTCTCCGGCATGGGGGATGCGCTCTCCACCTACTTCGAGGCGCGCGCCAACAAGGTGTCCGGTTGCCAGACCATGGCCGGTGGTGCCTCCACCCTGGCGGCGCAGGCCATCGCCGAACTCTGCTACAAGACCCTGCTGGCCGATGGCTACAAGGCCAAGCTGGCGGTGGAGCAGGGGCTCTGCACCAAGGCGGTGGAGAACATCATCGAGGCCAATACCTATCTGAGCGGTATCGGCTTTGAGAGCAGCGGTCTGGCCGCCGCCCACGCCGTTCACAACGGCCTGACCCAGCTGGCCGAGTGTCACCACCTCTATCACGGTGAGAAAGTGGCGTTCGGTACCCTGGTGCAGCTGGTGCTGGAGAACGCGCCGATGGCGGAGATCGAAACCGTATTGGGTTTCTGCCGCTCGATTGGCCTGCCCACCAACCTGCATATGATGGGGGTCAAGGAGCTGGACATGGCGCGCCTGATGGACGTGGCCAAGGCCTCCACTGCGGAAGGGGAGACCATCCACAACATGCCGTTCAAGGTTACCGCCGAGGACGTACTGGCGGCCATCGTCACCGCCCACCAGCTGGGGCTGTAACAGCGCCACCGCTGACCCTGCCATATAAAGACGGCCCCGCATCTGCGGGGCCTTTTCGTTTTCAGCGGGCCTGTTGGCGACAGCTCGGGCCGGCGTCAGCCGTGATAGTCGGCGGGGTCGATCTCGAGCAGTTTCAGCCGTCGCCAGAGGGTGGTACGGCCGATCCCCAGTTGCTGGGCCATCTGGCTCACCTGCCCCTTGCAGGCGTGGGCGCAGCGCAGGATGGCTTGCCGCTCCAGCTCGGCCAAGGTGAGCAGTGGTTGTCCCACCACCTCGTCCGCCACCAGTTGATGGCCGTGACGAATGGCGGCCGGCAGTGCCTCGGGCGGGATCTGCGATTGGCTGGAGTGAAGCAGGGCATGCTCGATGGCGCTGCGCAGCTCCCCCAGGTTGCCGGGCCAGCGGTAGGCAAGCAGGCAGTCGAGGGCCGCCGGGCTGAACTGGCGCCCCGGCTCGCGTCCCTGTGCCCCCAGCTGCTGGCTGATGAGGCCGGGCAGATCCGCAGTGCGCTCGCGCAGGCTCGGCAGCCACAGTTCGCACGCCTGCAACGCATAGAGCAGCTGCCGCCCGAAGTGCCCCTCCTGCACCTTCTGCTCCAGCGCGGCGCTGCTGGTAGTGATGATCCTTACCTTGAGCGGCAGGATGCGGGCCGAGTCGAAGCGCTGGAGGCGGCCGGTCTTGAGCAGTTGCAGCAGCGCCGCCTGCATGGGGGCAGAGAGGCACTCTACCTGCTCCAGCACCAGGGTGCCGCCGTGGGCCAGTTCGAACTTGCCGGCCCGCTCCTGTCCCGCTTCGTCGGAGCCCATCAGTTCCAGCGCCATCCGCTCGCTCGGCAGTGCCTGGCAGTTGAGGGTGACGAGCGGGCCGGCGGCCTGCTCGCTGCCAAAGTGGATCGCCTCCGCCAACTGGGCCTTGCCCACCTCCTCCTCGCCGCGCAGCAGGATGGGGCCCGGGCTTTGGGCCGCCTGCCGGGCGTAACGCAGCAGCTTGCGCATGGCGCTCGACTCGCCCACCAGCGCCGACAGCTCGGGTACCGTCTGCCGTAGCTGATGGATGGCTCGCAGCCGATCGACCGGGTGCAGCAGCACGATAAAGCTGACGCCGTCCGGTCCGGGCAGCGGCTTGAGGCTCACCAGCGCACTGATGAACTCAGCCTCCTGCCCGCCCACCCGCTCCAGCGTTACCTCCACATGGCTCAGGGTGGTCTGCCCCTTGATGGCGAGCTGCAGCCGCTGGGGCAGCAGCAGGTGCTGCTCCAGCGGCTGGCCGAGGCAGAGATCCGGGTCGAGCCGCAGCCGCCTGGCCGCCAGGGCGTTGAGGTAGCGAAGCCGACCCTGCGGGTCCCAGGCCAGCACGCCGTCATCCATGCCGTCCAGCAGGGCGTAGAGCTCGCTCAGGTGGTGCTGGGACTCCTGCATCAGGGTCTCCATCTGCAGCAGGTGGGCCAGCTCGCGCCCGGCGCTGACGGTTAGCGCCAGATCGCCGGCGTTCGCCTCTTCCACCTTGCAGGTCAGCGCCATGATGGCGACCTGACGGCCGTTGCTGTTGTAGACCGGGCTGGCACAGCAGTGCCAGGGGTGCAGGGTCTGGTTGAAGTGCTGGGTACCGCTGACGCAGAGCGGCATTCCCTCCAGCGCGGCCAGGTTGATGGCATTGGTGCCGATGCGCCCCTCGCTGAAAAAGGCGCCGAGGCCGAAGCCGAGCACTTCCAGCTCCGCCAGGGTGTCGGGGTGGCCGGTGCGCGCCAGCAGGCAGCCGCTCTCGTCGGTGAGCAGCAGGGCGCAGGGGCGCCCCTCCATGAATTCGTAGAGATCCTCGAGCGCCATCTCGCCGGTGGTGAGCAAGTCGCGCTTGCGCTGGCGCAGGCTCTGCAGGGTTTGCCCCTTGGCGCTGTGGGGTGGGTGCCAGAGGGTCGGGCTGGTCTGGTGGGCGCAGCGCAGCCAGGAGGCTTGCAGATAGTCAGGCCAGGCCTGGGCTGGCGGCATGGAGGCGGACAGGATGGTCACGACAAGATCCGGCAAAGAGACGAACGCCCATTTAACCACCCTTGCCGGCCCGATTCAGTGACCTGCCTCAGAGGGATGGCAAACCATCCTCGGCGGGAGCCGGGTCGGCAAACTGCAACTCAAGCCAGCGACAGAAGGCGCGGCACTCCGGCATGGTCTCGCTCTCCTGATGCACCAGCAGATGCCACTGCGGCCCCTTGACCCTGTGGGTGGAGAGCGGCAACAGTTGCCCCTGCTGGCGAGCGGGATGGGAGAGCCGCTCGCTCACCAGGGCTATGCCGAGCCCCTGGCAGGCAGCTTCCAGCAAGAGGCCGGGATCGGAGAAGTTGAGCCCCCGGGTCTGCAACTGCAGATCCTCTCCGCCCTTGAGGGTCCAGTGGTGCCAGTCCAGCTCCCGCTCCCCGTGCAGGGTGGTGCGCTCTGCCGCAGGTAGCGCCAGCACGGCGGGGGCCGCCACCGGCAGCAGGCGGTCTGCCAGCAGCAGGTGGCGGCACTCGGCCTGGGGGGCCAGCTCCCAGCGCAGGGCGAGATCGATGGTCTGCTCGGCCATGTCGGGCTCTTCGTCACTGGTGAACAGCCAGAGATCGACCTCGGGATGGGCGCGATGAAAGGCCCCCAGCCGCGGCAGCAGCCAGTGGCGGGCGAGGGCGGTGCTGGTGTTGAGCACCAGCTGGTTCGGTTTGCGGTACTGCTCCAACCGCTGGATCCCCATCGCCAGCTGCAGCAGCACGCTCTGGGTGGTCTCCAGCAGATCCTGCCCCGCATCGGTGAGGGTGACCGAGCGCCCCTGCCGGTGAAACAGCGGCTGGCCGAGCAGCTCCTCCAGCGAGCGGATCTGCTGGCTGATGGCGGACTGGGTCAGGTGCAGCGCCTGCGCCGCCTGATGAAAACTGCCGAGTCTGGCCGCCGCCTCAAAGCCCCGCAGCACGTTGAGCGGGGGCCACTGCTTGAACACCATTGATTAGCTCCACTTATCACTTTTACCGAAAATCGATCGTTTGTTCGCCATCCATGCAGCAGATAGTCTATTACTCAGCGTGATTCGATTAACAGCGCTTGTTTTTGATCCCCCTTTTGTTGGGCCAGGACGCTCAGGTTCGAGCCCGTTTTCACAGGAGTCATCTCATGTCATCCCGTCGCCATGTTCTGAAACAGCTGGCCGCCCTCGGCGCCTTGGTCGGGCTGGGTACGTTGCCAAGGGCCCAGGCTGCCGCAGCCGTCGCCAGCCCGGCAGACACCCGCTTCTACATGCCGGAAGAGTCGACGTTTCAGACCCGGGTCTGGGTGGCGTTTGCCGCCAGCGAGGCCATCTGGGGCAGCGACTATCCGGCGGTGCAGGCCACCATAGGCAGGCTGGTGCAGGCCATGGTGCCCTATACCCAGGTGAATGTGCTCTGCCGCGAAGCCGAACAGGCGCTGGCCCGTCAGCTCTGCGGCGAGCAGAACACCCGCTTTGTCGTCGCCGAGCTGGACGACATCTGGCTGCGGGATACCGGCGGCGTCTTCGTTCAGAACGAGGAGGAGCAGCTGGGGCTGGTGGATTTCAACTTCAACGGCTGGGGTGACAAGCAGGAGCACGAACAGGATGCGGGTGTGGCCGAGCTGATCAGCCAGCAGGCCAAGGTCCGTTATCTGCAGAGCAAGCTGACCGGCGAGGGGGGCGGCATCGAGGTGGATGGCAACGACACCGCCATCCTGACCGAGAGCTGCTGGCTCAACAGCAACCGCAATCCGGGGGTGAGCAAGGTGCAACTGGAGGCGGAGCTGAAGGCCAATCTGGGGCTGCGCAAAATCATCTGGCTGCCCGGCATCAAGGGCAAGGACATCACAGATGCCCACGTCGACTTCTACGCCCGCTTCGTGCGCCCCGGGGTGGTGGTGGTCAATCTGGACAACGACCCCCAGTCCCACGACTACGAGGTGACCCGCCGGCACCTGACCATCCTCAAGCAGGTCACCGATGCGGACGGCAACAAGCTGGAGCTGCATGTGCTGCCGCCACCGCTGGACGGGCGGGACAACCGCTTCAGCCGCAGCCGGGATTTTGCCGCCGGCTACATCAACTATCTGCCGATCAATGGCGCCGTCATCGCCCCCGAGTTTGGCGACAAGGCGGCCGACAGCTACTGCCACGAGCTGCTGACCCGCCTCTACCCGGGTCGCGAAATCGTGCAGATCAATATCGATCCGGTGGCCGCCGGTGGCGGCGGCATTCACTGCATCACCCTGCACCAGCCAGCCTGACCTTCCCTTACCCACTGATAACCCGGAGCGTTGCCACGCCCTGGGTTATTTATCTCCCCCCTGAACCGCAGCCTACCTCTTGTCCAGCAACACTGTATAAGACGTTGCCCCGATCACACTCCTGACCTGTTCACAACGTCGAAGCTGTGTGACGCTTTCTATTACCGCACTAGAAGTGTATTTTGCTCCGAGGCTAAAGTAGAGCCAAAAGAGAATGTATGACGAATGTGTTCAACACCAGATTCCTGCCGGTAATCTTGTTATTTAAAAATGTATTTTCGCGGTAATCAGGACAAATCGGAGTTATATAGATGGATCTTCTAACGGATTATTACCCCTTCAATTCCATCAGTGTTAAATTGCAAAGTGGAATATAGGCTATTATGGATGGCTTTACATTTACATCAGAGGTAATCAAAGCGGTCTCTTGGCCAAGCGCAGTTATCGCTATTGTACTTCTATTACGAAAACCAATTCTCGAACTTGCTCCATTGATGAAGAAACTTAAATTTAAGGAGTTAGAACTTGAGTTTTCTCAAGAAATACAAGTATTAAAGTCAGAGGTGAGCGATGTACTTCCCGTAAAGGGCATAAAGCACCAATTGGAGATACCCCCAACTTCAAAAGCGCTAGACCTAGTTCCTTATTCAACACGGGCTGCCATTATTGAAGCATGGATTGAACTTGAAGCTGCAGCAGTTGAAACTGCCAGCTCGTTCTGGAATCAGCCTCCTAGCGATGTATTTAGAAAAGATCCTAAACTAGGTGACTATCTTCATCAGTGTAAGGTTTTAGATGATAAGCAACTTGCATTGTATAAGAAGCTTCGTCAATTAAGAAATAAGTCCGCTCATGCAGAAGAACTTAACTTAAATGAGAATGATGTAAGGGAATATATTGAAATGGCAGGTTCCCTAGCTAGACATATAAAGAATTACTAATAACAACCAAATAAACCATTCAATCAAAGACACGCTGGCACATGTGATTTAACTTGGTGTCATTTGATAGGAGATGAAATTGAAACTGATAGATATATTGAGTGATAAAACATTAAATCCATCACTCATAATTGGCAACGGTATTAATAGGTACAACAGCTCTAAGGCTGATAAAAATAACTCTTGGGATAAGATGCTGTTAGAGCTTTGGAGAAAGCACAGTAATTCTGAATCACAGCTGTCTACACCTACAGGCATTTCTCTTACCGAATTTTATGACGCTCTTGATTTAACAAAGAGATCTAACGAAATTAATTTGCAATATGAATTCTGTGAGTTAATGAGTGGCTGGGAATCTAAAAGTCATCACTTGGCAATTTCCTCATGGGCTCAAAGCAATGGAATACCAATATTAACCACAAATTTTGAGGAGACTCTTTCCTCCAGCATTACTCAGGAGATCAGACATTTTGATTCAATAACTTTCACTGACTTCTATCCATGGGGAAGTTACTTCTCCGATCATGAGGTTATTGATCCTGCCACTGAATTTGCTATTTGGCATATTAATGGTATGCAGCGATATCGTAGGAGTATACGGCTTGGTTTATCTCATTACATGGGCTCGGTCGAGAGAGCTAGACGGTTAATTCATAAAAATAATGAATCAACGCTGTTCTCTGGCAAGAATGTAAATGAGTGGTCTGGGTATAAAAGTTGGCTACATATAATATTTAACAATGATTTGATATTTATAGGTCTAGGTCTTGATACCACAGAAGTATTTTTAAGATGGTTGCTAATTGAACGCGCTAAATACTTTAGTAAATTCCCTGAACGAAGAAAGAAGGCATTTTTTGTCCATGCAGACCAAATTTCTCTACCAGTCGGGCAAACACTATTCCTAAATAGTGTGGGGATTCAAGTTGTGCATGAAAGCTCTTATGATGAACTGTATTCTTTACCTTGGACATCAAGTAAACAGCGTGTTTAAGTGGGGTTTGGCACGTGTAGCCCATAGATTCGATTAGCGAAGCTGCATGGGACGGCAATAAACAAAAGAGCCGCCCGATGGGCGGCTCTTGGCATCAGCGATGGTGGCTGAATCGTCTTTTGACTGAATCGTTATTGGGCCTTGGGCGGTTCCACCGCAGCGGCCGCCGGTTGGTCATCCTCCTTGATCCAGGCATCCAGCAGGGTGTAGCCCACCGCCAGCACCACCGGGCCGATAAAAAGGCCGATGATCCCCATCGCCAGCAAGCCGCCGATAACCCCCACCAGAATGAGGATGAGCGGCAGGTCGGCACCGCGCTTGATCAGGAAGGGGCGCAGGAAGTTGTCCATGGTGCCCGCCAGCAGCGACCAGACCAGCAGGAAGGTGCCCCAGGTGGTATCACCGCTCCAGTAGAGGTAGCCGACACAGGCCAGCAGCACCGGGAAGGGGCCGATCTGGGCGACGATCAGCAGGAACATCACCACCACCAGGATCATGGTGTAGGGGATGCCGGCAATCAGCAGACCCAGTCCCGCCACCGAGGATTGCACCAGGGCGGTCACCACGACCCCCATGGCCACGGCGCGGATCGCCTGTGAAGCGAGCACGGTGGCGTTGTCGCCGCGCTCGCCGGCCAGCCGGTGGGCGAAGCGGCGAATGCCGGTCGCCACCACTTCACCGGAGTGGTAGAGCAGGCCACAGATGCCGACGGTCAGCAGGAAGTGGACGAACAGCAGCCCCAGGTTGCCCGCCTGGGAGGCGAGCCAGCGGGCGGTCTGGCCAAAATAGGGGGCCAGCTTGGCGAACAGCACCTGGCCACCGCTCGCCAGAATTTGCTGCCAGAAGTCATAGAGCTTGCCGCCTACCAGCGGCACCTGCTGCAACCAGAGCAGCTCGGGAGGCGGGGAGTGGCTGATGGTGGTGCCGAGCTCAATCAGCATGGGCGCCTTCTCCGCCACGTTGGCCAGCGCCATGAACAGCGGGATGACGAACATCAGCAGCAGTACCAGGGTCATGCTGAGGGCCGCCAGGGCGCGCTTGCCCCACAGCAGGCGCTGCACCATCAGCATCAGCGGCCAGGTGGCGATGGTGATCATGGTGGCCCACACCAGGGCGGGCAGGAAGGGGCGCAGCACCATGAAGCAGGAGACGATGAGGAGGCTGAGAAACAGCACTCCCAGGGTTATCTTGGCCAAATCCACTTTTTTCATATTCATAGCAATCCCTTGTCAGGGCCTGGGCCCTTGGGTAGCGGGTCATTATTCACGAGTGAGAGTATCCACCAGAGGCCGGCGCTCAACCAGAGCCCCAGGCAACAATAAAGCAGCCACTGGCCGAGCAGGATAAGCCAGGAGCTGGTCAGCCAGAGCTGCAGCGCCCACCAGAGCACCCCCAGCGGCAGGCCGCCGAGCAGCGCCAGCAGCGGGGTACGCCAGCCGGTCTGCGTCGTGCGCGGCAGCGGCAACAGCATGCCGAGGGTCAGCCCCAGGCTGAAGGTGGCCAGGCCCGCTAGCGCCGAGGATTGGCTCCACCCGGCTGCCAGCGCGCAGGCGAAGGTGAGCCCGGTCCAGCTCCACGACTTGGCCGCCAGGTTGGCGAGGCGGGGATGCAGAGCCAGCAGCAGGGCGCCAAGCAGCAGGCCGGCCGCCACATCCGACAGGAAGTGAACCCCGAGCCAGACCCGGGCCAGCCCGGTCAGGGTGGCCAGCAGCAAGGCCAGGGCGATGCTGCACCAGGGGTTGGCGGGCCAGCACCCTCTGAGCAGCACGCCCCAGAACAGCAGTGCCGAGGCGGCGTGACCGCTCGGCATGCCGAAGCCCTGGGCGCTGCCTTGTGCCAGCGTGGGATCGAGGTGGAAGGGTCTGGGCCAGCCAATCCCCTCCTTGGCCAGCTGCACCAGCAGGGTGAGGGTCAGCATGGCCAGCAGCAGTTGGCGCACCCGGAGCCAGCCCAGCCAGGGCAGCAGCAAGGGTAGCAGGGCAAGCTGAAAGGCGGCTGAACCGAACAGGTTGCTGACTTCGAGCCAGCGCACCTGGGTACCGAGCCAGGTTTGCAGCTGGTGGATCAGCGGCACTTCCATTTGGTGCAGTGCATTGCCCTCGCCACGAAAATCGGGCAGCCACAGCACAGGGCTGTCGGGAATGGCGGCCAGTTGGGGGGCCAGCCAGTCGAGCTGCGCCGGAAAGCGGCGCTGATCATCCGGCAACCGGGCCGGAGCGATCAGCCTGGCATTGAGGATCTCGCCGCCCAGATTGGGGGCCCGCAACAGGGAGACAAAGCCGGAATCGGTTTGTGCGCGAATGGGTTCCAGGGTCTGGCAGGCAAACAGCAGGGCGCGCTGCCATGACCCCAGCTCGGCGATGATCCGGCCCCGCAGGCCGGTCTCTTCATACAGCTCCCGCAGCGCCGCCTGTTGTGGCGTTTCGCCCGCGTCTATGTAGCCGCCGGTCAGGCTGTAGCGGGAGGAGACCCTGTCCTGCACCAGCAACAGCTGTTGTTGATGTTTGACCACGCAGACGGCGGCGCTTGGCGCGGCCAGGGCGGGCAATCCCGCCAGCAGGAGACAGAACAGCAAAAAACAGTAGCGCGACATGACAGCCTGACGAGTGAGGGAGAATGGGCACAAGCGTCACAGAAATCAGATAGTTGGGCAATGGTTTCCGGTCTGGCTTCGCAACTTGGAGCTGCTGGACGAGGGGCCGGCCGGCTGCGCAAGGATTGCCGTGGGGAGAGGCAGTCCCTAGTATTGGCAGCTATGTTATTTTCATGCAGCAAACCTTGGGACCTTCCATGAAACAGTTTGGCTTTTTTCTGGGTATCGCCATCGGCGTCATCCTGATCCTGTTCGGCAGCATCGTCATCTTCCAGGCCCTGCCTGCCGCGCTGGACGTGCTGGAGATGCCGAGCCGCATCCCCTTCGTGCGCGAGGTTTACACCTGGCTGATGACCAGCGCCAGCGGCCTGACCGGCCAGCTGGAGCAGAACTTCCTGGAAGCGTTCCAGACCGTGCTCAAGCTGATCCTGCTCATCACCTTCATGTGGGTCTGCGTCAAGCTGGTCAACATGGGGGTCTTGATCATCCGTGCCGGGGTGGACCTCATCCGTACTGCCATCGAGCACAGCGAAAGTGCCCAGACCAAGAAGTCCGATCACGACCACCACTTCCAGTGAGCGGATCGCACCATGAAACAGGCCACCTTCGGGTGGCCTGTTTGCATCTTGGGTTTATTCGATCGTGGGCAGGTGATCAGCCGGCGGTGACTGCACCACATCCTGATAGCGGGCGATGAGCCGCTTGAAGGCCTCCCCCTGTCTGACCTTGTCGAGCGCCTGCTGCAGGCGGGCGACCTGCTGTTTGTCCGCCGCCGGGTTGAAGGCGAAGCAGTTGTCCTGATCTGCCAGGGTGGCGACGGTGACGAAGGTATCGGATGAAAAGCCGAGCTGCCTTGCCTGGTGGAACAGCATGACTTCGTTGCCGGCCACCAGATCGGTGCGGGCCATGATGAGCTGGCGCACCACCTGATCCATGCGCTCCACCGACATCAGGTTGGCGGGGCTGATGCCCCGGTTGAGCAGCAGCTGCTCCCCCACATCCGCCTGCATGACTCCGATCTGCAGCTTGGTCAGATCGGCCTTGCCGGTCACCTTGGGGGCATCCCGCTTGCGCCCTACCAGCGAGACCCGCGAGTGGCTGATGGGGCAGACCCAGAGAAAGTGCGGATCCCGCGCCTGGGTGTGGGCTGTGGTGAACAGCACCGCATCCGGCTGCTGGGTCAGCAGGTACCAGGCCTTGGCCCAGGGCATGAAGTGGATGGGCTGCTCCGGCTCGCCCATCTCCTGCCACATCAGCCTCAGCAACTCCACCGCCAGGCCGGTGCTGTTGCCCTGCTCATCCTGGCCGTTGAACGGCATGTTCTGCTCGGAGTAATAGGTGAACGCCGAGGCGGGCATGGCTGTGCCAAGACAGCAGCAGATCATCAGGCTGAGCAGACGCGACATGGCAGCACTCCTTGCAACAAATCGTCCTTCCAGTTTAGGGGGCTATGTCGAGAAGTTCATGATTTCCCGCGCCCGGTGGCGTGGATGGCGAGGGTTTGTGGTGGGGAGCGAGGGGGCGGAAAACAGCCAGGCCATCTTGCGATGGCCTGGTGAGGGGCTTACTTGAGCAGGGCTTCCATCTCGGCTTCGGCAGCGGCGCGCGCGGCCTCGGCCTTGGCGGCCGCATCCGCCGCCGTTGTTGCGGTGGCAGTGGCGCTGCTGGCCGCCTGCTTGGCCGGTTCGGTGACGGCCTTGGTTGCCTGCTGCTGCACGGTGGCAGTGGCGCTGCTAGCCGCTTGCTTGACTGGTTCGGTCACAGTCTTGGTGGCCTGCTGCACGGTGGCGGTGGCGCTGCTGACCGCCTGCTTGGCCGGCTCGGCCACGGCCTTGGCAGCTTGTTGCTGCACGGTGGCGGTGGCGTTGCTGACCGCCTGCTTGGCCGGCTCGGTGACGGCCTTAGTGGCCTGCTGCTGCGCGGTGGCAGTGGCGTTGCTGACCGCCTGCTTGGCCGGCTCGGTGACGGCCTTGGTGGCCTGCTGCTGCACGGTGGAAGTGGCACTGCTGGCTGCCTTGCCGGCCTGTTGCTGGGCCGAGGTAGCGGCGCCGCTCACGACCTGCTTGGTGGTGTCAGCCATGGTCTTGCTGGCGCCCTGCTGCAGGGAACCCAGCACACTGCCAAATACCGAGCTGGTGGTGGCGGCGCCAGTCAGGCTCTTGGTAGCCGAGCCGGTCAGACTGTTGGTGGCGCCGGTGAGTGCGCTGGTTGCCGGATTGCCCTGCGTCTGCCAGTTCTGCATCTCGGTTGGCCAGCTCGGGGCGCCGGCCGCCAGGTTCTCGCCAAAGACCTGGGGCGTACCGTCCCCCTTGAGCAGCATGACGGACATCTGGTTGGTCTGTGAGTTCCACACCATGCCGGCCTGCTTGGCAACGTCCGGCACGGGGGCGTAGCGGGAGACCACGTAGAACAGCGGCCCCTCCTGCTGCAGCTCGTTGGCGGTCTTGAGCAACTGCATGGTGCTGTCGTAATTGGGGCCGAGGATGCTGGTCATCCGGTCCTTGATCAGCGGCTGTTCAAACAGGTTGGCTTCATTGGGGTCGAAGCCGACCAGAGGTTTGAGCAGGGCCCACATCAGCTGGCTGGTGGGGCTCATCATCAACAGGGGGGCGACGCAGGCGGACAACATCAGGCTCAGGCAGGCCGCCTGGAGCAACGGCATGATACGCATTGGGATAATATCCAAATAACGATTTGATTAATAAGGTTATATTCGTCGAGAACCGACAAATCCACCGGGGTTTTCCTGCACCTATTTTGACGGGCATGAGCAGGCGCTGGCAGGCTATCATATTGGCTTGGGAATGCCAGCGAGGGCGCTGCTTATTAATCAAGTTTGTGTCGTTTCCGGTCGCCTGAACCTTCTATCGAGCGAGGAGAGACATCATGTATCTGGGCAAGAGGGTAGGTGGCTGGCTGTGGCTGGCACTGCTGGGCGGTGCGACCGGCACTGGCGTGGCGGCAGAGCCGAAGCGGGCGGAAGTGGGAACCGAACTGGTGCTGCCGCTGGGCTCGCTGCCGGAGCGAGTCTGCTGGTATCAGGATCAGAGATATTCGCTGGGTGCCAGGATCCAGCAGGGCGACAGCTGGCTGGAGTGCGCCCCGCAAAACGAGCTGGAGAGCAACGGGCCGCTGGCCTGGCGCGAGCCGCAAAGGGCGTCGGATGCGGCCGGAAAGGCGACGAAGAGCGGCATCATCAGCGTCGGTCAGTGAGGCTTTTCTTGATCCAGCTAAAGACATGGACGTGACCTCTATCGCATAATGCGGCTCTTTTCCTCTCTTGGCTGGAACCTAAGAAATGGCTCGTCGCTCTTCCAATGCACAACGTCGTCGCAGTAGCTGGTGGTACAAACGCCTGTTGGCAAGGGAGCGGGAAGAGCGCGAAGCGCGTTCCGTCCGGGATTGATACAGCAGTGAAAACAGAGCCTTGAGCTCTGTTTTTTATTCATCACCGCAGACGCTCACTGTGACACTCTGCCTATGCACAGCATGTTTGCCGTAACGGGTGGTACAAACGCCTGTTGGCAAGGGAGCGGGAAGAGCGCGAGGGCGCTGCGTCCGGGATGGATACCGCAGTGAAAACGGAGCCTTGGGCTCCGTTTTTTATCTATCAAATACCGTCATGACGAGAACGGGGGCCAGCAGGCCCCCGTTTTGCTTTTGCAGATGTTGACTGCCTGCGACTTAGCGCTGCAGGGCGGCCAGTGCCAGTTCGACCCGCTTGGCGTACTCGGGGTCGGCCTGCTCGAAGTGCTTGAGCTGGGCCGCGACGATGGCGTCATCCTCCACATTGACGAGGGAACGCGCCAGGTTGGCGGCGAGGCGTGAGCGCTGCCCCTCGTCCATGATCCGGAACAGGTTGCCCGGCTGGCTGTAGTAGTCGCTGTCGTAGTCGCGAAAATCGTAGTGCAGGGCGGCCCCTTCCAGGCTCAGTGCCGGCTCGTGCTGCTCGCTCGGCTGCTGGGTGCCGAAGCGGTTCGGCTGGTAGTTGGGGCTGGCGCCACCGTTGCTGTCGGCCCGCATGGCGCCGTCGCGGTGGGCACCGTGGTGGAACGGGCAGCGCGGGGCGTTGACCGGCAGCAGGCCGTGGTTGACGCCGAGGCGATAGCGCTGGGTGTCACCGTAGGAGAACAGGCGGCCTTGCAGCATGCGATCCGGCGAGAAGCCGATGCCGGGCACCACGTTGGCCGGGGTGAAGGCGGCCTGCTCCACGTGGGCGAAGTAGTTGTCCGGGTTCTGGTTGAGCTCCAGCACGCCGACCGGGATCAGCGGGTAGTCGCTGTGCGGCCACACCTTGGTGAGGTCGAACGGGTGGATCTTGTAGGTCTGGGCTTCGGCCTCCGGCATCACCTGCACATAGACCTTCCAGCGCGGGAAGTCGCCCCGCTCGATGGCGTTGAACAGATCGGCCTGACTGGTCTCCCGATCCTGGCCGACGGCGGTGGCGGCCTCTTCATCGGTGTAGAAGCTGTGGCCCTGCTCGGTCTTGAAGTGGAACTTGACCCAGAAGCGCTCGTTGGCGTCGTTGATGAAGCTGAAGGTGTGGCTGCCGTAGCCGTTCATCTCGCGCAGGCTCTTGGGGATGCCGCGATCGCTGAACAGTATGGTGACCTGGTGCAGGGACTCGGGATGGCGGGACCAGAAGTCCCAGGCAGCGGTGGCGCTGCGCAGGTTGGTGCGCGGATCCCGCTTCTGGGTGTGGATGAAGTCGGGGAATTTCAGCGGATCGCGAATGAAGAACACCGGGGTGTTGTTGCCCACCAGGTCCCAGTTGCCCTGCTCGGTGTAGAACTTGAGGGCGAAGCCGCGCACGTCGCGCTCTGCGTCGGCGGCGCCCTTCTCACCGGCCACGGTGGAGAAGCGCAGGAACACCGGGGTCTGCTTGCCGACGGCATTGAACAGGTCGGCCTTGCTGAAGGCGCTGATGTCATGGGTCACGGTAAAGGTGCCGTAGGCGCCCGAGCCTTTAGCGTGAACCACCCGCTCCGGGATCCGTTCCCGATCGAAGTGAGCCAACTTTTCCATCAACCAGATGTCTTGCATCAGCACCGGGCCGCGGGGGCCGGCGGTGAGGCTGTTGTTGTTGTCGACAACGGGGGCGCCATTGGCACTGTGCAGGGTCTTGTCGTTCATGGTGCTTCTCCTTGTTGGTGAGCCTTGAGTCTATAACAAGGAAAAACCAGGGAACCAATGGGCCCTCCCTCGCCCTTTGATAGGCATCACAAATGGGTGGGGCTGGGGGGATGACCGGACCCTTCTGATGCTGCATGATGAGGTTTTCGAGAAGGAGCCTCAGATGCAGATCACCATTCGTCACGCCGAACCGGCCGATGCCCCCGCCTTGCGGGATCTCTATGCCATGCCCAACGCCCAGGCGGGCACCCTGCAACTGCCCTATCCGACTCTGGGCGTGTGGCAGAAGCGGCTGGAGAGCGGCAGCGTAGTGGCGCTGGTGGCCGAGGTCGACGGCCTGCTGGTGGGCCAGCTCTCGCTGCATATGGAGCCCAACCCCAGGCGCAAGCACGTGGCCTGTATCGGCATGGGGGTACGGGATGACTGGGCCGGCAAGGGAGTGGGCTCCGCCCTGCTGGGGGCCGCGCTGGAGATGGCCGACAACTGGCTCAACCTGCAACGCGTCGAGCTCACCGTCTACACCGACAATCAGGGGGCACTGGCGCTCTATCGCAAGTTCGGTTTCGTCGAGGAGGGGCTGGCCCGTGGCTACGCCTTTCGTCAGGGGGAGTACGTGGATGCCCTCTACATGGCGAGGATCCGGCCATGATCGACTACCGCCGCCGGCTCATCCCGGTGCTGCGGGCGCTGGAGCAGGATCCGGATCTCTCCATCGAGGCGCTGGCGGAGCGGGCCTGTCTCTCCCTCTACCATTTTCACCGGGTGTTCACCGCCGTGGTGGGGGAAGCGCCGGGGGAGATGTGCCGGCGCTTGCGCATGCAGCGGGCCGCCTGGCAGCTCTGTTACACCGATGCCAGCATCACCGCCATCGCGCTGGGGGCGGGGCTAGGCAGCTCCCAGGCCTTTGCCAAGGCCTTTCGTCGCTACTATGGCTGCACACCGGGCGCGTTTCGCAGTGACAAGAGCAAGAATGGACACCTGGAGAGCAAGGATGGACACGCATGGGATGGGCCGTCCCCTTATGCTGAAGGCCACTCATCAGCAAGGAGCAACACCATGAAAACTGTCGAGATGGACGCCCGCACCCTGGCCTATGTGCGGGTCACCGGTCCCTATGGCGAGGGTTATGATGCCGTCTGCGGCCGTCTGCACCAGTGGGCCGCAGCGCGCGGGCTGGAGGGCGGGGAGTGGATCTTCATCTACCACGACAACCCGGAGGTGACGCCGCCGGCCCAGTGCCGCACCGACATCGGCATCACTGTGCCGCCCCAGACCCGGGGTGAGGGAGAGGTGGAGACCCAGCTCATTCCGGCTGGCCGTTATGCCCAGTCCCGTTACCTCATCACCGACCGCAACCAGTACGGACCGCGCTGGCAGGAGCATGTGGGTGACATAGTCGCGGCCGGGCTGGAGTTTGGCAGCGGCCCCTGCTTCGAGCTCTACCACAGCGTGAGCAACGATCCCCTGCGCGACGACGTGAGCTTCTGCTCCAGCGTACGCTAGGCGTGCGGCCATAAAACGAGGCGCCCTGGGCACCTCGTTTTGTTTGGGGTGACTGGCGTTCCGGCATACCCGCTGTATCAGGGCTGGCTGGGCACCTTGTCCCGCCGGGATTTCCACCACCAGCGCAGGCGGATCTGGGAGATCAGCATGCCTGCCAGCATCAGGGCGCAGCCGACCATGGCGCGCTCGTCGAGGGTTTCCCCCAGCAACAGCACACCACCGATGGCGGCGAACACCGTCTCCAGACTGAGGATGATGGCGGCATGGGCCGGGTGGGCGCCGCGCTGACCCACCACCTGCAGGGTGTAGCCCACCCCGACCGACACCAGACCGGCATAGAGCAGGGCCTGCCAGCCGGCCACCGCGCCGCTCAGACTGGGTGTCTCGATGACCAGCGCTGTGCCCAGACTGAGCAGGCCGCACACCACGAACTGAACGCCGGCGAGGCGAATGGGGGCGACCCGGCTCGAGTAGTGATCCAGCACCAGCAGGTGTACGGCCCAGAACAGGGCGCCCACCACCTGCAGCAGGTCGCCGTAGCCGATGGTGAAATCCTCGGTGACGCTGAGGTAGTAGAGCCCTGCCATGGCGATGAGGGCGCCAACCCAGGTGTTGGCCCCCGTCTTGTGGCGCAGGGCGAGCCCGATCACCGGCACCAGTATGATGTAGAGACCGGTGATGAAACCCGCCTTGGCTGCCGTGGTATAGAGCAGCCCCACCTGTTGCAGCGAGGCAGCGCTGAACAGCACGGTACCGGCGATGAGGCCGCCGGTCAGCAGCAGACGCCGATCACCGTGCTGGGCACTGGGTTGCCGAGACTTGAGCCACCACAGTAGCGGCAGCAGAGAGGCGGCCCCCAACAGAAAGCGCAGGCCGTTGAAGGTGTAAGGCCCCATGTGATCCATCCCGAGCCGCTGGGCCACGAAGCCCAGCCCCCAGATGGCGGCGGCCATCAATAACATCATGTTCGAACGCATAGATTCATCCCTGAAAGACGGACGGGCAGGGCCGTGCCGCAAAACTCCAGCCTCCAAGATAACCGTGCGCGGGGGGATTTGTCTTTAGCTGTCGATGAGGTTGGCAGTGTGAGCGGTTATCCCACGGCCTTGCCGCAGCTCGTGCGGCTCAACCGTTGGCGATGCCGGCCAGCAGGGGGATGAGGGCGAGCAGCAGCAGGTTGCCGCGCAGGATCCAGATCACCCAGAACTGCTGCTGGATGGAGACCATGGGGGCGCGCCCCTGGCGCAGGGAGCGGCGCCAGCGGTAGAAGAGACGGCTGGGATAGCCAAAGCTGATGGCCATCACGCAGAACAGCAGCAGCTTGGTGCGGTAGCCCGGATTGGCGAGCAGCACGGACGGCTCGTCGGGGTGGGCGAGCACCTGTAACACCCCGGTGATGAAGATGAGCAGCAGGGCCAGCGCCGCCAGGCCATCGGCCAGCAGCAGTTTGCGCACCTGCTCGATGGACATGCCGCGACGGAACAGAAAATATTCGGAGGTGATCGCTCCGGTCAGGGTGATCACGGCGCAGTAGTGCAGCGCCATCAACAGATCCGGGTTCAGCATCCTTGTCGATTACCTCTCGTTGAGCAGATGGTCAGCTTCCCTTTGGACGCCATCTCGCGCTGCTGATATTCTGACACTACGCGTTGTCTGGCAATAGCAGGAGTCAGGATTGGATAAACGAGCGGTCTCCAAAAAAACCTGGTCCCTGGTTGCCCGGATGCGTCTGGGCCTGCTTCTGCTGTTCATCCCGGTATTGATGCTGGGGGGTATCTACTACCTGCACATGGAACGCAGTCTGCAAAACGAGCTGCAACAGCGCCTGCTCGCCACCAATCACCAGCTGCGTCACGTCTTCATCGAACCCTATCTGCACGAGATGGAGCGCCAGTTCACCCTCATCTACGACCAGGTGCAGGTGGCGGACATCAGCGGCCCCCGTCTGCACAACACCGAGACCTATCTGAAGGAGTGGCAGCTCTACAAGGGGGTCATGGCCGATCTGGTCTACATCTACATCGGTACCGCCGAACGCCAGATGCTGATCTACCCCGCCTGGCAGGCGGATGCCAACTTCGATCCCAGGGTTCGCCCCTGGTATCAGCTGGCCAGCCAGCACGTGGGCAAGATGGTCTGGACCGAGCCCTATTACGACTATACCAACGGCAATCTGGTGATCGCCCTGGCGCGGGCCCTGACCGACAAGGAGGGCAAGGTGCGCGGGGTCTTTGCGATGGATGCCATCCTGGCCCCCTTTTCCGCCCAGCTGAATCGCCAGCTGGGGGATGGCTACCAGATGGTCGTCAACCAGTCCGGCAAGGTGCTGGCACATCCTGACACCGCCCAACTGCTCAAACCCATGGCCCACCCCGAGTGGCTCTCCCGCTTCAGCCAGGAGGACGGCATCTTTCTGGACAAGGCCTCCAGCCAGTTCGTGGCCTACAGCAAGCTGCCCGAGCGCAACTGGGTGCTGATCAGCGTGCAGCCGGCGGCCAGCGTGATGGCGGTGGTGGAGCGGGTCTCCCTCAACGTGCAGCTGATGGTGGCGCTGGCCTGCGTGCTCTACGTGATGCTGGCGCTGGTCTGGTCCCGCTATTTTCGCCGCATGCTCGACGAGATCTCCAGCATGATCCGGGCGAGCCGGATGCAGCCCGATGACGTGCCGCAGGGGGGGATGCGCGAGCTCAGACACGTCTATGCCGAGCTGGCGGAGGTGAGCAAGGATTATCACGAGGCGCGCCAGCAGGCCAATCTCGACAAGCTGACCGGCCTCTACAACCGCCGTTTCTTCGATGAACGCGTCAATCGTCTGCTGTTCGAGCATCAGCCGTTCTGCCTGGCCATGGTGGATCTGGACGATTTCAAACGGGTCAACGATACCTTCGGCCATCAGACCGGGGACGTGGTGCTCAAGCGGGTGTCCAAGCTGGGCATGCGACTGCTGGGGGATCACGGCTGGGTCTGCCGCTACGGCGGCGAGGAGCTGGTGGTGCTGCTGGTCAACCCGGACATTCACTTCTGCCAGATGCTGCTGGAGCAGTTCCGCAAGGGGGTGGAGTCACTAGACTGGCGCGAGCCCGAGCTCAGGATCACCTTCAGCGGCGGGCTGGTAGCCAGTCAGGCGGGGATGGATGGCAAGACGCTGCTGGAGATCGCCGATGCCGAGGTGTACCGGGCCAAACGCGACGGCAAGAACCGCATCTATCTGGGCAGGCCGGAGGCGAAGAGACAGGAGGATGCGCCCCCTGCCGACGATGCACTGCTGAGCAAGGAAGAGGCCTGAGGGCCTCTTCTTCATTCAGGAGGCCAGCTGCCAGTCGAGGGTGGGCCAGGCCTGCTCGATGGCGATCTGACGCAGACCGGGCGCCGGGTTGACCGCGTGGGGGTGGGTTACCGCTTGCAGCAGCGGTAGATCGTTGTGGGAGTCGCTGTAGCCGTGGCTCTCCTGCCAGGGGTTGGCGCTGGCGGCAAACAGCTGGTTGATGCGGGCCACCTTGCCCTCGCGAAAGCTGAGGGTGCCGCGGGTCTGGCCGGTCAGCATGCCGGCCTCCTCGTCCAGCAGGATGGCCACGCAGTGATCCATCCCCAGCATCTGCGCCATGGGGGCCACCAGATGTTCGCCGGAGGCGGAGATGAGCACCAGTTCGTCGCCGCGCTGGCGGTGCCACTCGATGCGTGCCAGCCCCTCCGGGTAGATACGATCGCGCAGTACCTGCTCGGCAAAGCGGGCGCAGAGCGAGTCGAGCCACTGGCGCGTCTTGCCCGCCAGCGGTTGCAGGGTGAAGGCCATGTACTGGTGCATGTCCATCTTGCCCTGATGGTAGAGGGACATCATCGCCTGCTCCTCGGCGATCATGCTGGCCGGAGCCAGCTCCTCGGCCACCATGTACTCCAGCCAGAGGCTGGCGGAATCCCCGGCAATCAGGGTCTCGTCCAGATCAAACAGTGCCAGTGCCATGGGCGCTCCTCGCAGTGAAAATGGAAATGAAATGCGGCGTCATGCTACCTCACAGAGCTGATCCTGAGCCACCACCAGGGTCACGGCACTGCCCACGGCCAGCAGATCGCCGGCGGAGCGGTTGAGGCAGTCCACCGTCAGCAGGCCCGCCGCGCAGTTCACCTGATAGCGGATCACGTTGCCGAGCAGTTGCCGCCCGCTGATGACCCCCGGCAGGTGAGGTTCATCGCTGTGGGCGCCGGCCGGCAGCAGGGAGAGAGACTCGGGTCGCAGCGCCAGCTTGCCCTGAAAACGGGGGCCAAACAGCGACTTGCCCTGCTCTGCGCCAAGCAGGTTGTAGTTGCCGATAAAGCTCGCCACGAACTCGCTGGCGGGACGGGTATAGATCTCCTCCGGCGTACCGCTCTGGACGATGGATCCCTTGTTCATCAGGAAGATCCTGTCCGACATGGTCAGTGCCTCCTCCTGATCGTGGGTGACGAAGATGGTGGTGAGCTCAAGGCGCTGCTGGATCTCGCGGATCTGCTGGCGCAGGCTGCGGCGGATACGGGCATCCAGCGCCGAGAGCGGCTCGTCCAGCAGCAGGATCCGCGGCTGCACCACCAGAGCCCGGGCCAGCGCCACTCGCTGACGCTGGCCACCGGAGAGCTCGGCCGGATAACGGCGCTCGAAGCCGGTCAGCTCCACCAGCTCAAGCGCCTCCTGCACGCTGGCGGCCAGATCACGTCCCGGCTGGGGCTTCATCTTGAGGCCGAAAGCGACGTTGTCCCGCACCGTCATGTTGGGGAACAGCGCATAGCTCTGGAACACCATGCCGATGCCCCGTTTCTGGGGCTCCTGCCAGGTGATCTCTTCACCGGCCACCCGCACCTGACCGCCATCCACCGGGGTGAGCCCGGCCAGCGCCCGCAGCAGGGTGGATTTGCCGCAGCCAGAGGGGCCGAGCAGAGTCACCAGCTCCCCCTTGCGGATGCCGAATTCAATCCCCTCGAACACTCTGGTGTCACCGTAGGATTTGTGCAGTTGATTCACTTCTAGATGGAACATGTTGATTCACCGATGAAATCTGTTGGCCGCCCAGGTGAGCAGCAGGGTCAGCAGGAAGTAGCTCATCACCAGTGCGCTGGTGAAGTGGCCCGAGGTGGCGCGCATGTTGTAGAGGTAGACCTGCAGGGTTTCGTAACGGGTGCCCACCAGCATGTTGGCAAACACGAACTCGCCGAGCAGGAAGGAAAGCGAGAGAAACAGCGCCGCCAGCAGCCCCTTGCGCAGGCAGGGGATCACTACCAGCAGGAAGGCGCGGGTGCTGCTCGCACCCAGTAGGTGGGCGGCATCCATCAGATCTTTCAGCGGCACCCCTTGCAGGCTGTTGGCCAGCGCCCGATACATGAAGGGGAGCACCACGGTGAACCAGGTGCCGATCAGGATCCACGGCGTGCCGATAATGGGCAGAACACCGTCGGCATAGATCTGCAGCAGCCCGACCGAGGAGACCACCGGCGGCACCGCGAAGGGGAGCAGGATCAGCAAGTTCATCCAGGGATCCAGCCTGGGGAAGTAGTAGGCCACTACCAGCACGGTGGGCACCAGCACCAGGGTGCCCAGCAACAGGGTGGCGAAGCAGACCAGGAGGCTTCGGCCAAATGCCGCCAGAAAGCGCGGGTCGCCCCACAGCTTGAGATACCAGTCGAGGGTGAAGCCATCCGGCAGCAGGGTCGCCCCCCAGCGGGTGGAGATGGAGTAGAGAAAGGTGGCCAGCAGCGGCAGCAGCAGGGTGGCGACCAGCCCACCCAGCACCCACTTGGGCCAGCGCGGCGTCAAATCATGCATGGGATTGCCCCTTGTTCACATAGCTCTTTTTCAGCAGCCACTGGTTGGCGGCCGTCACTACCCCCAGCAGCACCATCAGGATCACCGCCAGCGCCGCCGCCATATTGGGTTCGAGGAAGATATCGCCGGAGACCAGACTGGCCACCCGGATGGTCACCAGATTGAAGTTGCCGGTAGTGAGGGCATAGGCAGAGGCATAGGCCCCCACCGCGTTGGCAAACAGGATGATCAGGGTGCCGAGCAGCGCAGGCGTCAGCACCGGCAGCGCCACGTGCCACACATACTGCCCCTTGCTCGCCCCCAGCAGCGCGGCCGCTTGCGGCCATTCATCCTGCAGCGCATCGAAGGCCGGATAGAGCAGCAGCAGGGCGAGCGGGATCTGGAAGTAGGTGTAGATGAGAATAAGGCCCGACCCCGAGTAGAGGTTGAAGCCGTCGATCAATCCCCAGGATTTCAGCAGCAGGGTCACTGCACCATTGATGCCGAGAATGATGATAAAGGCGAATGCCAGCGGCACACCGCTGAAGTTGCCGGTCATGGTGACAAAGGCCAGCAGCACCCGCTTGACCCGCTCGCCGCTGTGACGTAACGCCGCTGCCCCGAGGGTGCCGATGGCCAGCCCCGCCAGACTGGCGATACCGGCGATGCGCAGCGAGTTGCCGAACGATTGCAGGTAGAAGGGGGAGCTCAAAATCTCCCGGTAGTAGTCGAGGCCCCAGCCATCGGGGGTCTGAAAACTGCCCACCAGCACCCACACCATGGGGGCGAGCTGGAACAGGATCATCAGCAGGACAAACGGCAGCAGCACCAGGGCCGGCAGCCAGTAGCGGCGCAGCCGGCGCCGAGTGATGGCGGGTTGATCCTCGAGGATCTCGGTGGTGGCGGGCATCATCAGTGCACCTCCGGCTGGTTGCCAGCCTTGAGCAGCGGCGGGCCGCTCGGCTTGTCGTGGGGTACACCCAGCAGGTCGGCCATCAGGGCGCAGAGCTGAGTCTGCTGCATGGCGGGGCCGGCGGGCCACTGGGCCACAAACGCATCGCCAAACAGCCAGAGCGGTACCCGGCGCTCCTCGGCCAGGGTGCCGCCGTGGCTCAAGTCGTTGTTCATGCCGTGATCCGAGGTGATCACCACCTGATACCCCTCCGCCAGCCACTGGGGCAGCAGGTCGGCCAGCAGGCTGTCCATCCGGCGCGCCTGATTGCGGTACTGGCGGGAATCGAGACCAAACTGGTGGCCGGCATCATCCACCCCCATCGGGTGGATCAGCAGGAAATCGGGGTCGTACTGGCTGCGCAGCCACTCGCCGTCCATCAGCAGATGGCTGTCGGGGTAGTTGTCATCCCAGTAGAAGCAGCCGTGCTGGATGGGCAGTCGCTCGTCATGGGTGAAGCGATCACGGGCCGCTTGCCAGGGGCTCTGGTTGTAGAGCTCGCTCACCCAGTGGTAGGCCGCCGCCGCGGTTCGTTTGCCGCCCACGCGGGCCAGATGGAAGATGGACTCCTGCCGGCTGAGACGGCTCACCCCGTTGTGGGTGATGCCGCTCTCCAACGGCGGGACGCCGGTCAGGATGCACTCGTAGAGGGGCCGGGAGAGGGAGGGCAGGGCGCAGCTCAGGGTTGCCTGCAACCCCTGGCCCGCCTCCACCATGCCTGCGAGGTAGCCCATGCAATGGGCTACCTCGGCAGAGAGGCCATCCACAAGTACCACTATCACCTTGTGTTGCACTGGCCGCTCCTTATTGCATGTTGATCATGACGGTTTCCTGCCACTGGCGCGGCAGGGCCTTGGAGCTCTGCTCCCAGGCGGCGTGATCCTGTACCGGCTTGGCATTGGCGTACTGCTCGGCCGGCAGCAGCTTGGCCTTGACGTCGTCCGGCAGGGTCACGTTGCTGCGAATGGGGCGGGCATAGCCGCGCGCCAGGTTGATCTGGCCGGCGTCGGAGAGGATGTATTCCCGTGCCAGCTTGGCGGCGTTGGGGTTCTTGGCCCATTTGTTGATGATGGTGGTGTAACCGGCGATGACGGAGCCGTCGCTCGGGATCACCACCTCAAACTTCTTGGGGTCGATCTGGTCGCGGTAGTTCAGCGCGTTGAAGTCCCACAGCACACCCACTTCCACCTCGCCCTTCTCGATGTTGGCGATGGTGGGGTCGCTCAGCGACAGGCGACCCTGCTGGGCCAGCTTGCCGAACAGCTCCAGGGCGGGCTTGAGATTCTTCTCGCTACCACCGGTGGCATAGGCCGCCGCCAGCACGCCGTTGTTGGCCTGGGAGGCAACACCGACGTCACCCAGGGTCACCTTGTAGTCGCCACCCAGCAGGGACTGCCAGCTGGTCGGGGCAGCCTTGACCAGATCCTTGTTGATCAGGAAGGCGATGGTGCCGGTATAGGCCAGCATCCAGTGACCGTCGGCATCCTTGGCCCAGTTGGGAATGTCGGCCCAGGTGGAGGGCTTGTAGGGCTGGGTGACCCCCTGCTTGACCGCTACCGGGCCGAAGGCGCCGCCCACGTCACCGATGTCGGCGGTGGCATTGGCCTTCTCGGCGGCAAACTTGGCGATCTCCTGTGCCGAGCTCATGTCGGTATCTTGATGCTTGATGCCGTAGATGCTACCGAGCTGCTGCCAGGTATCCTTCCAGTTGGCCCAGCTGTCGGGCATGCCGATGCTGCTGAGCTGGCCTTCACCGCGAGCGGCCTTCTCGAGATCCGCGATATTGTCGGCGGCAAACAGTGGCTGACTGATGGCCACCAGGGCCAGTGCACTTGCGATCACGCTTTTCATCATCCCATCCCTCTGGACTAGGTCAGTTAAGGTTCGAGAGGGATGCTAGAGGGGAAATATGACGGTGGCGGGGCGCTTTGATGGCAGTTTGATGACAATTGCCCTGTCATGTCGCTGTCATCCACAGCGGTTACAACTCTGAACCCAAGTGAAGCTGGACTACTCCAGCACTGGCTGAGCCAACAAGGGCTAGGCCAGCCGCCGCAGTCAGGATGAGCGACAGGGACATGAGCGTGATTGAATCGAGATTGAGCGAGCGGGTCGCGGCCGATGGCCGCGCCTCCAAGTGTGAACAGATTTGCCAGACCCTGCGCCGCTATATTGGCAGCGGCCAGCTGGCGGCGGGGCAGCAGTTGCCCGCCGAGCGGGCGCTGAGCGAGCGCTTCGCCACCACCCGCATCACCATCAAGGAGGCGCTCTCGAGCCTCGAAGCAGACGGCCTTATCTACCGGGCCGAACGGCGTGGCTGGTTCGTGGCGCCGCCTCGCCTCACCTACGATCCCGCCATTCACACCCACTTTCACCAGTGGATCGGCGAGCAGCAGCGCACCGCCGAAACCCGGGTGCTGGCCCACGGCAGCGAGCTGGCCAGCAGTGAACTCTGCCGCTGGATGGGGCTGGATCCTTTTACCCCGCTTTATGAGATCCGCCGCCTGCGTCTCATCGATGGTCGCCCGGTGCTGCACGTCAGCCACCATCTGCTGGCCAGCCGCTTTCCCGATATCGCCAGCGCGCCGCTGGCCAGCTCCCTCACCGAGATCTATCAGCAGCGCTATGGCATAGGCCAGGGTGGGGCGAGTCTCGAGATCATCCCCTCGGCGGCGCGCGGCGCCATCGCCCGCGCCCTCAATCTGGCGGAGGGGAGCGCGGTGCTGCGGCTGGTGCGGGTCAACTATGACGAGCGGGGCGCTCTGGTGGATTGCGATATCGAACACTGGCGGCCGGATGCGATCCGTATCTGTCTGGATACGCGGGCATTACAGCCGCCTTCATTCGACAGGCCGGCGCAGATCCAGCTTGCGGATCAGGGGTGATCCAGCGTGCTCTGGCGGGCCATGCCTGCGTGAAAAGTAGGGGAGGCGGATCCCGCGGGATCCGCCGGGATCAGTTGTCGATATTGGGGATCAGGTCGTCGAAGCTCTGGTAGCCGCAGTCGGCCAGCTGCAGTGACATGGTGTAGGTCTTGCTGCCCTCCCGCTGGCCGATGGCGGGACGATTGAGCTTGAGCTCCTGGTGCCAGTACTCCTTCATCCGCTCGATCAGCGTCATCGCCTCGCTCTCGTCCAGGTGGAGCTGGCACAGTGCCATGTAGTTGTTGGACTTGTGCATGTTCTCCACCAGATAGTCCCCCAGCACGGACATGGCCTGGCGCGCCTGCTGGCGGGCGAAGCGGCTGTGCTGCTCGAAGCTGATCCGCTCGCTGATGAGGAAGTGGTAGCTGTTGTCGATGCCGAGCTGCAGGATGCCGAGCTTCTCCAGCTTGCGAAGATAGAGGTAGCAGGAGGCATCGGTCAGGCCGTACTCCCGCTTGAGATCGATTAACGTCTTGTCGCGCCAGAAGATGTTGGCGAGAAAGGCGTATAGCCCCGGCTCCTTGTGGAAGGCCTCGTCCTGCTCCTGGGTGAAGACGGCGCGGCGGCTCTGGGCATCCTGAGTGCGGTCCAGCAGCTCCTCGAACGACAGCCCCACCAGGTGGCAGATCTCCAGCAGGGTATCGAACGGCAGGGAGGGCTTGTTCATCATCCGTTTGACGGTGGCGATGGAGACGCCCATGGCTTCTGCCAGGGTCTGATAGCGGATCCCCTTGTCGGTCAGGGTCTTCTTCAGGGTGTCGAGAATATTGTTGGCCAGGGTCTGGCTATAGGTCATGCAACTATTCCTTTATCTGCATCGTTATGTTGTGTCAGAAACTGAGTTCTTTTGTCGTTATGGGCTCAGATACTGATACTTAAAAAAACCAGAGGAAACAAACCCGGCGTAATCGATGGAAATGGCCAGACCAGTCTGAGTAGAAGGTTGCAGATAGTGATACTCTGCGGTGCATATCCTTCAACCATTCAACATTTTGCTGGTGGCGCATAAAACATCGCGCATAATTCAACACGAATCGGATTCAAGACCTTCCTGGTTGAGAAATCGATTGTTTGCTTCCAATTTAAGGGTTTTTTAAACCGCAAGGTTTTTATTCTTTCCTGGCATTGAGCGGAACTCGCAAGAGGGCCGCTTTTTTCTTTTCTCCGAATTTGCGCCCGCCGTCAAGCGGCGGGGCACCGGCAGCCCGCTGTCGCTGCTTGCCCCCTCCTTTCTGTTACCGCCCGTCTTACTCCCCCTTGCAGGGAAACAGCTTGGGGATCTCCCGGATCAGCCAGCTCTTGGCCTTGCCCATGGTGTCGCGCCGCCAGGCCAGCACGACCTGGATCTGGTGGCGATACTCGGGGCTGATCACCTTGAGCCGTCCGGCCCGGATGTCCTCTTCTATCCAGCTCAGCGGCATGGTGCCGACCCCGATCCCCGTCAGCAGGGCGTCGCGCTTCTCGCCCATGGTGCTGACGGTCAGGCGCGGCTGCTTGTCGAGCAGGCGATAGGTGAGCACCGGCTTGCGCAGTGCCGTGTCGGCCACTGCGATGGCCCGGTAGCGGCGCAGGGTATCGTCCGCCAGGGGCTCGGGCTCCTGATGCAGGGGATGATCCGGGTGGGCGACGTAGAGCATCACCTCCTCCTGCAGCGGCTGGTGCTTGATGCCGGTCATCATGATGTCGGGATTGAGGGAGGAGATGAGCAGGTCGGCCCGGCCATCTTCCAGACACTCCCAGCTGCCCGCCAGCACCTCGGCGCGAAACCTCAGCCTGGTATCGGTCAGCTCGGCCAGCCGCTCCACCAGCGGGTAGAGCGCCTGCAGCGGCACCAGGGCATCGACGGCGATGGTGATGTCGGTCTCCCAGCCGCGGGCCAGCGCCCGGGTCTCGCCCACCAGGTGCTCGGCCGCCTCCAGCAGAACCCGACCCCGCTCCAGCAGCATGCGACCCGCCGGGGTGAACTTGGTTCTGTGGCCGCTGCGGTCGAACAGCATGGCGTCCAGCTCGTCTTCCAGCTTCTGTACCGTGTAGCTCAGCGCCGAGGGCACCTTGCCCAGTTCGTCGGCCGCCGCCGCGAAGCTGCCACGGCGGTCGATGGCATCCAGCACCCGGATGGCTTCCAGGGTCAGCGCCCGTTCCTTGTTCAGTTCCTTGGCCATAAATTGCCTTCAATTTTTTTGAACATGTTTACCAGTTTATCTCGCTAACAAGTTAGGCCAAGTGTCTTTAATATTCAATCAACGCTTAGGCAGGAACGCCAAGCAGCCAAATAAACGGGTAGTTCCAGACTGTGACTCCATCAATCAGGGAGTCTGACTTCGGTGAAAGAACAACACACTATTTGAATGACCTCTTGCATGGATGCATTGATTCTGGCCACAGCGGCCTTGGCAATGACATAAAACCAAGAGAGTGAATGAACATGAAAAACGTAATCAAGATGCTGGCCGTTGCAGGCCTGATGACCGCAGGTTTTGCTCAGGCTTCCGTCCCGGCTGACCTCAACGCCGCCCCGGGTGTGCTGTTTGTGAACTGGCACGCCACCGCCGCGGTGGAAGGCAAGGGCAACCCCATGCTGGAAGTGCGTGACGAGTCTGGCGACCTGGTTGCCTCCGTCCATGCCAACCTGATGGGCAGCCAGCAGGTACAGATCCCGAGCCGCACCCAGGGCAACCTGACCGTGAGCCTGGGTGAGCAGAGCAGCGACTACCGCATTCCGTTCGGCATCGGTAGCGGCAAGCAGCGTTAATCAACCGTATCGGTACGTGAGGAGCACACCATGATGAAATTGAGAGCCGCAGAAGCGCGCGGCAAGGCCAACTTCGGCTGGCTGGATGCGCGCCACAGCTTTTCCTTCGGGCACTACTACGACCCGGACTGGATGGGGCATTCAGTGCTGCGGGTCATCAATCAGGATCTGGTGGCGCCGGGTGGCGGTTTCGCGACCCACCCTCACGCCAACATGGAAATCCTGACCTGCGTGCTGCAAGGCACCATAGAGCACAAGGACAGCCTCGGCCATGCCGAGCAGATCCCGGCGGGGGATTTCCAGCTGATGAGCGCGGGGTCCGGCATCCGGCACAGCGAGTACAACCCCTCGCAGACCGAGCCGCTCTCCCTGCTGCAAATCTGGATCGAGCCGAACGAACACGGCACGACACCCGGCTATCAGCAGAAGAAGATTGAAGCCAATCCGGGCATGACGCTGGTGGCGTCACCGGACGGCGAGGCAGGATCCTTCAGGATCCGCCAGCAGGCCCGCGTCTGGCGTTTGCAGCTTGAACCGGGTGAGAGCCTCACCTGGGAGCTGGCCGGCCGACACGGCTACCTGCAGATGATTTCAGGGGAGCTTGCCGCCAACGGTCTGGCTGCCCGACCCGGCGACGGGGTTCTCAGTCGTGATGAGCCCAAATGGGATCTGGTGGCCGCGAGTGCCAGCCAAGCCCTGTTATTTGACCTACCCTGAAGCAGTCAGCGGTGATGTGACGCAAAACGAGGATATTGAAATGGACAAGATGAAAGATTTGGCACTGCTGGTGGGTCGCGTTCTGCTGGCTCTGATGTTTGTGATTGCGGGCTGGGGCAAGATTGGCGGTTACGCCGGTACCCAGGGGTACATGGAAGCCATGGGCGTGCCTGGTTTCATCCTGCCGCTGGTGATCCTGCTGGAGCTGGGCGGTGGCCTCGCCATCATGCTGGGCCTGTTTACCCGCAGCCTCTCCGTGCTGATGGCCGGTTTCACCCTGATGGCCGCCTTTATTTTCCACTATCAGCCTGCCGACCAGATGCAGATGCTGATGTTCATGAAGAACGTCTCCGTGGCCGGTGGTTTCCTGGCCCTGGCGGCAGCCGGTGCAGGGGCCTTCAGCCTGGATGCCCGCTTCGGCAAGAACTGGTAAACCCCGCAGGTTCGAGTTTTCCAACGCCTTTTGGCCGGTGCAACTGCACCGGCTTTTTTATGTTCGTCACATTTGCCTGCGGCAGATGACGGCGACGTGATCGGCGACAACAAGCGCCTTTTGCATCTTCCCCCCCGATCCCTGACAATCCCGATACCTGTGAAGTGACGGGGATCCTTGAGGTTTTCCCGCGCTGACCCCTCTTTTGCTCTGGCGGGAATTGCCCATGTTTACCCTCTACCACTCCAATCAGCTGGATCTGCTCAAAGAGCTGCTGGTGAGCCGCATCCGGCAGGCCCCTCTCTCTCACCCCTTCGAGCGCGAGCAAATTCTGGTGCAGAGCCCGGGCATGGCCCAGTGGCTCAAGCTGGAGCTGGCCAAGGCCTTCGGCATTGCCGCCAATATCGACTTTCCGCTGCCCGCCAGCTTTATCTGGGAGATGTTCACCCAGGTGCTGGCGGACGTGCCGCGCCAGAGCCCCTACAACAAGGGCGCCATGAGCTGGCAGCTGATGACCATTCTGCCCGCCCTGCTCGATCGTCCCGCTTTTGCGCCGCTGGCCGCCTATCTGGGCGGGGATGACGCGGATCCTGCCAAGGATCCCGAGCAGGTGCGGCTGTGGCAGCTCTGCCAGAAGGTGGCGGATCTGTTCGACCAGTATCTGGTCTACCGGCCGGACTGGATCGCCCGCTGGGAGCAGGGGGAGGGGTTGAGCCAGGAGCTGGCCGGAGTGAGCGGTCAGGATTGGCAGCCCGAGCTGTGGCGCGAGCTGGTGGCCCGCACCCTGGCGCTGAGCCCAAGCGGCTACCACCGCGCCAACCTCTACGAGGAGTTTATCCACGAGCTGGCGCGTACCGCCACGCTGCCGGGCAAGCTGCCGCAGCGAGTCTTCGTGTTTGGCATCTCGGCGCTGCCGCCGCGTTATGTGGAGGCGCTGCTGGCCCTCGGCAGCCGGCCCGAGGTGGAGGTGCACCTGTTCGTCACCAACCCCTGCCGCTACTACTGGGGCGACCTGCTCGATCGCAAGACGCTGGCGCGCCTCGAGAACAAGCTCAAGCCCGGTACCGACATCGAGACCCTGCAGGGCCCCGCCAACCCGCTGCTTGCCTCCATGGGCAAGCTGGGGCGGGACTACCTGCATCAGCTGATGGAGCTGGACGTGCCGCAAATCGAGGCCTTCGTCGATATCGAGGAGATGGATGGCAAGGGCAATATCAAGCTGCTGCACGCCATCCAGAAGGATGTGCTGGAGCTGGCCGAACGGGGCGCCGGCCAGTTCGATCTCGACGCCAGCCACCACAAGAGCCCGCTCGATCCGGCGGATGGATCCCTGCAGATCCACGCCTGTCACGGCCCGATGCGCGAGCTCGAGGTGCTGCACGACCGGCTGCTGGCGCTGTTCGAGCAGGACCCCTCCCTCACCCCGAAAGACGTGGTGGTGATGATGCCTGACGTGAACAGCTACGGCCCCTACATTCAGGCTGTGTTCGGTGCACGCGGCCAGATCCCGTTTGCGGTATCGGATCGGGCGGCCAGCCAGGAGAGCCCGCTGCTGCAGAGCTTCCTCGCCCTGCTCAGGTTGCCCAACGCCCGCTTCGGGGCGGGCGAGCTGCTCGCCATTCTCGAGGTGCCCGCCGTGCTGCGCCGCTTCGAGCTGGATGACGAGGAGTTCAACCAGCTGCGGGTCTGGGTGCAGGAGACCGGCATCCGCTGGGGGCTGGATGACGGTTACCCCGAGCGCTTCGATCTGCCGCGCCTCTCTGGCAACAGCTGGCTGTTCGGCCTGCGTCGCATGCTGCTCGGCTTTGCCATGGGCGACGGTGAGCCGGTGGCGGGCATCTTGCCTTACGCCGATATCGAAGGTCAGCAGGGGTTGGCGCTCGGCAAGCTCGCCTGGTTCGTCGACTCGCTGGCTGAATTTTTGCCCCGCTTGCAACAGGCGCAGCCGCTAGGGGAGTGGGTCGCCTGCCTCAACGCACTGCTGGAGCGCTTCTATCTGGCCGACGAGGATGAAGAGCGCCAGCTGCAACTGATCCGCAGCCAGCTGGCCGACTGGCTCGCCCAGCTTGGTGAGGCCCGTTTCGAGCAGCCCATCAGTGCGGACTTGTTGCAGGATTATCTCGGCAGCGTGCTGGGGGAGTCCCGCTCCAGCCAGCGCTTCCTCGCCGGTCAGGTCAACTTCTGCACCCTGATGCCGATGCGCTCCATCCCCTTCAAGCAGGTCTGCCTGCTCGGCATGAACGACGGCGTCTACCCGCGCACCCTGCCACCCATGGGGTTTGACCTGATGGCGGTAGCGGGCCGGCGGGGGGATCGCTCCCGTCGTGATGACGACCGCTACCTGTTTCTCGAGGCGCTGCTCAGCGCCCAGCAGGGGCTCTACATCAGCTATCAGGGTTTCAGCGCCCAGGACAACAGCGACAAGGTGCCCTCGGTGCTGCTTGCCGAACTGATCGACTATGTGCGGCAGGGATTCGTGCTGGCGGGGGATGAGAAGCTCGATGACGAGCGCTCCGGCAAGCGACTGCTGGCGCACCTGATCACCCAGCATCCGCTCACCCCCTACAGCCACGCCTACTTCTATCCGGCGGCGGGCTCCGGCCTCTTTACCTATGCCGCCGACTGGCTGCCGGCCCTCCATCCGCAGCGCGGCGCGGCCAACTTCCAGAGTGGCGAGCTGCCGCTCCCCCCCGAATGGGGCAAGGAGCAGGGGCTGGAGCTGGCGGAGCTGCTGCGCTTCTATCGCCAGCCAGCCCGCTACTTCCTCAACCGCCGTCTCAAGGTGTGGTTCGAGCTTAATGAGGCCAACATCGAGGAGAGCGAGCCGTTCGAGCTGGACGGCCTGCAACATTATCAGCTGAAAGACCTGCTGCTCGCTGCTCACCTGGCGGAAGGGGACAGTGCCATGCGCCGCGAGCGGCTGCAGCTCACCGGCCTGCTGCCGCAAGGGTGGTTCGGCAGCCTGCTGCTGGAGGATCTGGACGAGCAGATGGGCAAGCTGGCGGATCGGCTGCGGCCCTGGGTGGCGGCCAATGAGGCAGAGAAACAGGCGGTGGAGGTCGATATCGCGCTGGCTCAGGGTCAGCTGCAAGGGTGGATCGACACCCAGAAGGGACGCTTGCTGGTGGTCAAGCCCGGCAGCTTCAACGGCAAGGATCTGCTGCTGGGCTGGATCCAGCACCTCTGCCTCGCCCTGAGCGACGCCCCCGGCGACACTCTGCTGTTCGATGCCAAGCAGAGTCTGCGGCTGGCCAGGCTCCCGGCTGACGAGGCGCGGCCCAATCTGGCGGCGCTGGTGGCGCTCTGGATGCAGGGGATGAAGCGACCGCTGCCCTTCTTCCCGAGCACCGCCTGGGACTGGCTCAAGGCGATCGAGAAGGATCCGGAGAAACCGGAGGCGGCCGACAAGGCGGCCCTCACCCGCTTCAACGGCGGCTACATGGCCAAGGGGGAGGGGGAAGACGCCTATGTCGCCCGCTGTTTCCCGGAACTCGACGAGGCCGTGCTGGCCCAGTTGCAGGCGCTGGCCCGTGAACACCTGACCCCGCTGCTCAAGAGCCTGGAGGAGTTGCAATAATGGCCAACCCGCTCAATACCCTGCGTTTTCCCCTTTATGGAGAGCGGCTGATCGAGGCCTCCGCCGGTACCGGCAAGACCTACACCATCGCCGGTCTCTACCTGCGCCTGCTGCTGGGCCATGGCCCGCTCATTGAAGAGGGCGCCGATGCCGGTCAACCCAGCGCCCACGAGCGGCCGCTCTCGGTGACCGAGATCCTGGTGGTGACCTTTACCGAGGCGGCCACCGCCGAGCTGCGCGGCCGGATCCGCGCTCGTATCCACGAGGCACGGCTCGCCTTTATGCGCGGTGAAAGCAAGGACGCCCTGCTGAGCCAGCTGCTGGCGGAGGTGGAGGATCACGAGCTGGCGGCCCGCCGCCTGCTGGCCGCCGAGCGCCAGATGGACGAGGCGGCGGTCTTCACCATCCACGGCTTCTGCCAGCGGATGCTGAAACAGAACGCCTTCGAGTCGGGTGCCCTCTTTGAAACCGAATTTCTCACCGATGACAGCCAGCTTCGGCTGCAGGCGGTGAGCGACTACTGGCGATCCGAGTTCTATCCGGTGGACAAGCCCCTCGCCAGCGCCGTGCGTGCGCTCTGGCCGAGCCCCGCCGCCCTGCTGCGGGAGATGGGGAGCTGGCTCGACAACAGCGAGCTGGAGATGCGCCCGCCGGCGGGGGACGAGACCCTCGCCGCCCGCCATCAGGCGGCCATGGCCCGCATTGAGGCGGTGAAGCGCGAGTGGCTGGCGCAAGGGGACGAGATCCGCCGCCAGACCGATGGGCAAGTAAGCCGCTACACCGGCAAGAACTACGAAGGCTGGCTCGCCAAGATAGCCGACTGGGCGCAGGACGAGCACAGCGGCTACGCCATTCCCAAGGAGCTGGAGCGCTTCGGCCAGACGGTGCTGGAGGAGAACCTCAAGAAGGGGGGCGCGGTGCCGACCCTGCCGCTCTTTAGCCAGATCGATGCGCTGCTGGCGAGTCGCCCCGGCATTCGCGATCTCATTCTGCAACGGGCGGCGGTGGTGGTGCGCAGCCGGATGCAGGCCAGCAAGCGGCAAGCCCATCAGCTCTCGTTCGACGATCTGCTCAAAGACCTCGACGGGGCGCTCGGCTCCGGCCTTGGCGAGCGGCTGTGCGAGCGCATTCGCGCCACCTACCGGGTGGCGATGATCGATGAATTTCAGGATACCGACCCCCAGCAGTACCGCATCTTCCACCGTCTTTACGGTGGCCACACCGACACGGCACTGCTGATGATCGGTGACCCCAAGCAGGCCATCTACGGCTTTCGCGGCGCCGACATCTTTACCTACATTCAGGCGCGGCGAAATGTGAGCGCCCACTACACCCTCGGGCGCAACTGGCGCTCCAGCAGCGCGCTGGTGGCGGCGGTCAACGGTCTGTTCGAGCGGGCCAAGGATCCCTTTATCTACGAGGCGGATATCCCCTTCCTGCCGGTGGAGGCGCAGGGCAAGAGCAAGGCGCTGCAGCTGGATGGCGAAGCCGCTCCCGTGCTCCACTGCTGGCAGCTGAGCGGCCAGCCCACCTTCAACAAGGGGGATTACCAGAGCCGGATGGCCCGCGCCACGGCGGTGGAGATCCACCGCCTGCTGACCCAGGCCCGTGATGGCAAGGCGCAGATTGGTGACCAGCCGGTGAAAGCGGGGGATATCGCCGTGCTGGTGCGCACCGGCGCCGAGGGCAAGCTGGTGCAGCAGGAGCTGGCACGGCTCGCCATCGCCTCCGTCTACCTGTCGAATCGCGAGAGCGTGCTGGCGCAGGTGGAGGCGCGGGAGATTTTGCTCATTCTGCACGCCTGCCAGAACCCGGGGGAGGAGCGCAGCCTTAGGGCGGCGCTCGCCACCGGGCTGTTCGATCTGGACGCCAAGGCGCTCGACGAGCTCGCCAGTGACGAGCGGGCGTGGGAGAGCGCGGTGCAGGAGTTTATGGAGTACCGCAAGATCTGGCACAAGCGCGGCGTGCTGGCCATGCTGCGCGCCCTGCTGCACCTGCGCAATCTCGCCTCGTCCCTGCTGGCGAGCCCGAACGGCGAGCGGCGGCTGACCAACTTCCTCCACCTCGGCGAGCTGCTGCAACAGGTGAGCTGTGAGCTGGACGGCGAATATGCCCTGCTGCGCTGGCTGGGGGAGGCGGCGAGCCGCCCCGACGGCCAGGATGCAGAGCAGGTACTGCGGCTCGAATCCGAGCGCAAGCTGGTGCAGATCGTCACCATCCACAAATCCAAGGGGCTGGAGTACCCGCTGGTGTTCCTGCCCTTCATCTGCAGCCACCGCGCTGCCGATACCCCGCTGTTCCACGAAGCGGACGGCGCGGGCAATCGCACCGTGCTCGATCTCACCGGCGCCGAGGCGTCCCTGGCCGAGGCTGACCGCGAGCGCCTTGCCGAAGACCTGCGGCTGCTCTACGTGGCGCTGACCCGGGGCGTTTACGCCACCTGGCTGGGGCTGGCGCCGGTGCGCTCCGGTAATGGCAAGTCGGAGCAGACTGACCTGCACCAGACCGCCATCGGCTACCTGCTGCAAAAGGGCGAGGAGGGGGATGCCGCGACGCTGGCGACCGCTCTGACCGAGCTGGCGCAGGCGCTGCCCGGAGTGGCCGTCGGTGAGCCCTCGCTCACCCGCCCGGCCCCCATGGCGGCGGAGGAGGAGCAACTGGGCGAGCCGCAGGTGCGCCACTTTACCGGCACCCTTGAGCGGGACTGGTGGATCAGCTCCTACTCCGGGCTGGCGGCGCAGGGCCACGGGCATAGCAAGGGGGTGCTGGCCAATCCGGGCTTCGATGACGAGGTGGTGACCGAGGCGGCTGCGCTGGTTTCCGAGCAACCGGAGGAGGCGCCCCAGCCCTCCATCTTTACCTTCCCGAAAGGGGCGCGCCCCGGCACATTGCTGCACAGTCTGTTCGAGACCATCGACTTTCAAAGCGCCGGCGGCGAGCCGCTGGCGGAGCACATCGCCACCCTGCTGGCGCAGGATGGCTTCGACGAGAGCTGGGCGCCCGTGCTGCAACAGCAGGTGGAGGCGGTGCTGAATACCCCGCTGGAAACCGGCTTTGGCGAGCCGGTGCGGCTGCGGGATCTGGCCCCCGAGCGCAAGCAGGTGGAGCTGGAGTTCTTCCTGCCCATGGGGCGGGTGACGGCGCCGGCGCTGACCGCGCTCTGCCAGCAGCACGACCCGCTGTCACGGGGCAACAAGCCGCTCAGCTTTGCCACCGTGCAGGGGATGCTCAAGGGCTTTATCGACCTGGTGTTTGAGTGGCAGGGGCGCTGGTATCTGCTCGACTACAAATCGAACCACCTCGGCATGAGCCCCACTGATTACAGCCGTCCGGCGCTGGAGCGGGCGATGGCGGAGCATCGCTACGACCTGCAATACCAGCTCTACTCGCTGGCGCTGCACCGGCTGCTGGCCCTACGCCTGCCAGGCTACAACTTCGAGCAGCACTTTGGCGGGGTCTTCTATCTGTTCCTGCGCGGCATGCCGCAGGGGGGGATTTTCCATACCCGCCCCAGTCGTGAACTGGTGCTGGGGCTGGATCGGTTGTTTAGCGAGGGGGCGGCGCCCGCCCTCGCCGGGGTATCGGATAACGGGGTTGAAGCATGAACGGCACCATGATGATTGAACGGCTCAAGGCCCTGGCGCTGGCTGGCCGCATCCGCCAGCTGGATCTGCAATTTGCCAGGCTGGTGGCCGACCTTGGCGGCAGCCCCGAGCTGGTGCTGGGGGCGGCGCTCACCTGCTTCGAGCTGGGGCGCGGCCATGTCTGTCTGCCGCTGGAGATGCTAGCTTCCGGATCACTGCGGCCGTTCGGGCTGGATCCCCAGCAGAGCCGGGATCTGCTGGCCGATCTGGCGGATCCTGCCCGCTGGCCCGCCCTGTTTGCGGCAAGCCCGCTCGTGGGTACGGAACAGGATGACGGGTTAACCCCGCGCTGGCCGCTGCGGCTGTGGCACGGGCGGCTCTACCTCACCCGCTACCACGATTTTGAACTGGGGGTGGCCCGCCATCTGCGCGCCCTGAGCGAGCGCGCCGAATGGCCGGAGATTGCCCCGGCCCTGTCGCGGCTATTTGCCCGCGACTACGGCCTGGTGTTCGCGGCCCTGCTCAAGGCCCGCCTCGCCCCCGACTTCTCGGCCCGCCACTTTATCGAGAAGTATCTGGATCTGGTGTTCCCGCACGAGGTGGATTGGCCCGCCATCGAGGCGCTGCTGGCCAGCGCCCAGGCGGCGAGCGACTTGAGCAAGCTGGATACGCTGGTGCCCGAGGCGCTCTGCTGCAACGGCCAGAAGCTGGCTGCGGCCACCGCGGCGGCGCGCCCCTTTGCGGTCATCTCCGGCGGCCCCGGCACCGGCAAGACCACGACTGTGGCCAAACTGCTCGCCATTCTGGTGGAGACCGGCCTGCAAGCGGGCAAGGCGCCAGCGATCCGGCTGGTGGCCCCCACCGGCAAGGCGGCGGCGCGCCTCACCGAGAGTATCGGCTCTGCCCTGCAGGCCCTCGATCTGCCCCCCGAGTGGGTGGAGGCGATCCCTACTGAAGCGGGCACCCTGCACCGGCTGCTCGGGGTCATTCCGGGGCGCAGCCAGTTCCGCCACCACGCGGGCAACCCGTTGCACCTCGACCTGCTGGTGGTGGATGAGGCTTCCATGGTCGATTTGCCGATGATGGCGCGCCTGCTCGATGCACTGCCGAGCCACGCTCGCCTGATCCTGCTCGGCGACAAGGATCAGCTCGCCTCGGTAGAGGCGGGGGCCGTGCTCGGCGATATCTGCAGCTTTATCGAACAGGGCATCAGCCCCGCGCAGGCGGATTGGCTCTCCCGCCAGACCGGCTACCGCTTGCAGGGCACGCCCGCGGGGGCCCCGGTGCGCGACAGCCTCTGCCTGCTGGCCAAGAGCTGGCGTTTTGATCAGCACTCCGGCATCGGTCAGCTGGCACGCGCCTGCAACAGCGGCGATGCCACGGCGGTGGAATCAGTCTGGGGCATGGGCTTTGCTGATATCAGCCTGCACCCCTGGGCCGGGGAGGCCTACGACGCCCTGATAGCCCAGGGGGTGGCCGGTTATGGTGCCTATCTGAAGGCGGCCCGCGCGGGGGAAGCGCCCGCCGCCGTGTTCAAGGCATTCAACAGCTTCCAGATCCTCTGCGCCCTGCGCGATGGCCCGTTCGGGGTGCTGGGGCTTAATGAACGGCTCGAATTGGCCCTGTCACGGGCTGGCCTGATTGCCCGTGATGGCGACTGGTATGCCGGTCGCCCGGTGATGGTGGTGCGCAACGACCACGGCGTCGGCCTCTACAACGGCGATATGGGGCTCTGCCTGCCCGATGAAAGCGGGCGGCTCAAGGTATGGTTTGAGCAGCCGGACGGCACCCTGCGGGCGCTTTTGCCCAGCCGGCTGCCGCCCCACGAGACGGTCTATGCCATGACCATCCACAAATCCCAGGGGTCGGAGTTTGCCCATACCGTGCTGGTGCTGCCCGACAGCCCCAGCCCGCTGTTGACCCGCGAGCTGGTCTATACCGGCATCACCCGCGCCAAGGCCCGCCTCGATCTCTACGGCGATCGCGCCCTGCTGGCACAGGCCGTGCGGAAAAAGACCGAGCGTTATTCCGGATTGGCGGAGAGGTTAGGGGATAAGATTTAATATAATCGGAAATATATTTAGAGGGTTACATGATCACAATATATACAGGGGATAATGGCTCAGGGAAGAGCAGGCAGTTGTCAATGTTGGCGAGAGATGCTGTAAATAACAACCAACATGTGATTGCAATTTCCACCTCACTAACTGACCGATTTCCAAGTAGGAGTTCTCGGGGTAGCTATTGTTACATGGGGCGGAAGTTAAATGGAAACATTTATTTAAAGGCTGTTAAGAAAGCTTTTATCTCCGCTGTCAATGAGGCGGATTTATTCTCATATACGTTATCTAACATCTTAGAGTATGCTGGTTTCGAACCTCAAATAGGTTTTGACATGTCATCCTTTAACATGAACATTGAAAGTTATAAATATTATGTTGATGAGATAAATGAAACTTATGACGAAGAGTTCATGTCGCTACTCTATTTAATAAGGCATCATATACAAGACCTAGGCTATATGTTGTGGGCTAATGCTTATACTAGATATGGAGAGGGCCTTTCGGGCGAGATAATTTCTAAAATTCTTTTGAATGAACGAAAGCTGAGAAAACTTAAATTTATAAAGAAACTAGATATTTTTCTATCGAAAAACAGCAATTATTTTAAACTGCAAGATGCTAGTTCTGGAGAGTTATCGCTGATTGCGACTTCATTGTTTATTGCTGCCAATATAAAAAAGTCAGGCACTGCAATATTCATCGATGAGCCTGAAAATAGTTTGCACCCTAACTGGCAGCAACAATATATTAAGAATCTGTTGAATATTTTCCCTCATTCAAACATAGATTTATTCATTGCAACTCACTCTCCTTTACTTATATCTGGCTCAATTAATGAGCATGATGTCAGTGTTCTTAGATCTAGTGGCTCGTATTTTTATCCGGTGGAGCCGGAGATCAAAAATGTTGAAAAAGCCTATATGGAGCAATTTGGTATTGTGACACCAGAAAATAATGCTTTATCTCAACTATGCATAGACTTAATTAATGATGTTGAGTGTGGTGACATACAACTAGCTGAAGCTGTTGATACGCTGAATAAATATAAAAGTTGTTCCTATGATAGTACGCAAAAGGATTTTATAGATAAAGCCATTCACTTATTACATATAGCTGAAGGGTTCCAGCATGGCTAAAATCATTTTCACTCAAGATGAAATTAACGAAATGGTTCGTGTTTATAATGTTGGGCATAATGAATGGAAAAGGATAAACATCGACTCTATCAAAGGAAAAATAAAATCGGAAAAAATTAATAGACAAAATGGATTCTGTTGCTACTGTCGAAGAGACATCCATAATGAATTTAAGCTAGTGTTGGATATTGAACATATAATCCCAAAATCAAAGCTAAAAAAACATATGTTTTCATCTAAAAACCTTAGTGTATCCTGCAAAAGATGCAATATGAATATAAAAGGTGAAGATGTTAGCTTTCTTAATGTCCCCTTGAATAACTTACCTAAAAGAATATTTAGGTCTAAATTCTACAAAATAATTCACCCCAATTTGGATAAATATCATGCTCATTTAGAGAAAATAGCGATTCAAATAGGTGATAGTATAGTGGTTAAATATTTCATAAGAAATGGAAGTGAGAAAGGACAATTTACTAGGAACTACTTCAAATTAAGTGAGTTAGAAAGGAATTCATTCAATAAAGCGCAAGGTGGGCGAAGTTCTGAAATTAATAGCCAGATTTTAATGCGCTTATTTGATGAACTACATCAATAGATCTCGTATTTTGGGCTTTGCAGGCTCAGCACCAACCTACCGATTGTGTAGGTTGTGGCTGAGCGTAGCGAAGCCCAACGTTTACCGCTAAGTCTCTTTTTCCTGCCCCTTATCCCCAGACCTTCTCCTCCCTTTTTAATAAACGGGAGAAGGGATCAATGTCGTTACCTCTGTCCGATTACGCTTCGCTAATCGAACCTACGTGGCTGATGGTATTGCGGTTAGCAGAATCGGCATGGCTGGCGATCATATTCTGGCTGCTGCTTTACTCCCTCTCCCGCTGGGAGAGAGGGTGAGGGGAGCATTCAGGTATTAGATGGTCAGCTCCAACCGGTTGCCTTCCGGGTCGAGGAAGGTGCTTTCGTAATAGCCATCGCCGGTCCAGCGGGGGCCGTCCAGGTGTTTCACCTCGGCGCCCTTGAGCAGCTTGAGGCGGGCGGTCATCTTGTCCACCTCCTCCACGCTGCCGAGGGAGAAGGCGATATGGGCCAGCCCCTGCAACGGGTGTGGCAGGTGCAGATCTGCCGGAAACAGGATGGGGGTGTGCATCAGCTCCAGGCTGGCGCCCCCCTCGAAGCGCACGAAGTAAGAGCTGAATTGTTTGCTCGGATTGTGATAGCGCTCATTGGCCTGCCCGCCAAACAGGGTGCAGTAGAATGCCTTGAGTGCCTCCAGATCCTGCGCCCAGATGGCGACGTGATGGATATGCATGGCTGGTCTCCTGTGACTTGATGCCCTTAATGCTATGCTGGGGCCTGTTCTTTCGACATGGCTGAGCCCGTCCTGATGATGTCTGAAACTGCCAACACCGATCTTGTCGATGTCTCCCCCGACTGCCGCGAGCAGATCTGCTGTGACAGCCTGCTGCCAGCCCTCGCACAGGAGCAGGTGTGGCTGGCTGGCTATTCCCGCCTCAAGACCCGCTACCGCATTGCGCGCCGCTTTGCCGATGTGCACTGCTTTCTGCTGACCCTGGGCGGCGAGGGGGAGGTGCAGGTAGGGGATCGCCGTGAGCGGTTGCAGGTCGGCGAGTGGGCGCTGATCCCGGCCGGGGAGCCGCTCTGCTATCAGCTTGGTGAGCAGGTTAATGAGCCGTTGGCTCAGCCGTTGAGTGAGACGGGCGAGTGGGCGCTGGTGTGGCTGCTGCTGCACAAGGATTCCCCCTGGGATGCCTTCGCCAGCCACCCCCGGCTCGGTTGTACCTCCCAGCAGGCCACCGTGCTGCGCACGATCGAGAACCTCTATGCGGAGCAGGAGCGTCATCAGGACCCGCTGCTCAGCGCCCTGCTGGTTGAGCAGCTCGGCTTTTACCTGCGCCGGCTGCTGCAGAAGGGGGAGGGGCAGCGGCGTGGCGAGCGGCTGGCGCTGCGCCTTGAATTGCTGCTCAAAGAGGCGCTGACCGAGTCGTGGGACATAGCGCGCATGGCCGGAGCCCTGCACCTCTCCGAACGCCAGCTCTACCGGCTCTGCCAGCAGCACTTTGCGCTGGCCCCCATGGCGCTGCTACAACGGCTGCGCTTGCAGCGGGCGGCGCTCTTGCTGGCCAGCCGGGCCGACTCGGTGAAGCGGCTGGCCGAGCAGTGCGGCTTCAAGAACGAGTACCACTTCTCCACCGCCTTCAAACGCCAGCACGGGCTGGCGCCCAGCCACTATCGCAGCCTGCATCATCCCGCCTTTAAAACCGGACAAGGGTGAAATATTGAGCCACACTGGTTGCTACTGTTATTCAGACGAACCCGATGGCGGCCGATAACCGGAACAAGCGGTGGTGGTTTTCATCGATCAACGGATAGCGGGCTGTGCAGCCGTCTGCCGCTGTCATTTCTCAACATCAGGCTGGAATGCCCCGCACCCTGTGGGGCGGCAAGACAAGGATGGTCTCCCATGCTGCAGGACAGCGACACGATCAGGATCTCGGACGTCAGCGAAGCCGTGATACACGGCATTCTGGCGGTGGTGAGCGACGGGATCTGGGACTGGAATGCCAATACCGGCTTCGTCTATCGCAACCCGGGTTGGTATCAGATGCTGGGCTACGAAGCCCACTCCCTGGGCAACAACGTCTTCACCTGGGAGAGCGTGATCCACCCCGACGACATGGATCGGGTGATGGCCAGCTTCGATGCCTACCTGAGCGGCGCCGCCCCCGACTATCGGGTCGAGTATCGCTGCCGCAGTCGCGCCGGCGACTATATCTGGATCGAGGATTGCGGCCGCGTCATCGCCCGCAATCCGGACGGATCGGTGGCCCGGATGATCGGCGCCCATCGCAACATCCACGCCCAGAAGCTGCTGCTGGAGCAGCTGGAGCGGCGCAATCACACCCTGGAGCAGCAGATTGCCGAGCGCACCGCCGAGCTGGTGCAGCTCAACGAGGCGTTGCAGCAGAAGGCGGAGGAGAACCGCCAGCTGGCGGAGACCGACGCCCTGACCGGTGCCGCCAGCCGCTACCGGCTGGAGCGGGCCATCCGCCAGGAGTGCGAACGGGCCAAGCGCTTTCACCAGCCCTTCTCCGTCATCGCCATGGACGTGGATGACTTCAAGCAGATCAACGACAACCACGGCCACCACGCCGGGGATCAGACCCTGATCAACATAGTGGCGCTGGTGCGCGGCCACATCCGCGAAATCGACCTGATTGCCCGCTGGGGTGGCGACGAGTTCATGGTGGTGCTGCCCAATACCGGCCGGCTCGATGGCCGGCTGGTGGCCGACAAGCTGCGGGAGCTGCTGGTGCAGTCGCGGGTCTGCCAGCACTTCGACATCACCATGAGCTTCGGGCTGGCCGAGTACCAGCCGGACGAGCCCATGAGCCAGCTGATGGTGCGGGTGGATCGGGCCCTCTACCAGGCCAAGCTGACGGGCAAGAACCAGATCTGCGAGTAGTTCGCCCATAGCCGGCGTCAGCGGTCCGGCTAAGCCGCCGCCATGTCGGATTATTCTGGTTATCCCCCCCGAATGCGTCTTGACCGATCGATCGCCTTGACTCCGATCGAGGGCGCTGGTCTGATGCGCGCTCTTTAATCCCCCGCGAGACATGAAACGATGAAAAAGAGCATCCTGGTTGCCCTGACTGCACTGCCGCTGATGGCCAACGCCGGTCTGATGGATTCCCTGACCGACACAGTGACCAGCAGCGTGACCAGCACTGCCAAAGAGATGGCCGGCTCCGCCATGGACAGCGCCTCCAATGAAGCGATCAAGAAGGCGCTGGACATCAAGGAAGGCGGCTCCAACAAGCAGGCCATCAAGGACAAGCTGGGCGCACCGGCCAGCACCAAGACCGAAGCCGGTCTGGAAGTGTGGACCTATGACCTGGGCGCCCTGAACAAGGTTTCTCCCATGCTGGCAGAGACCTCCAAGACCCTGTTCAAGGATGCCGAAGCCGCTCAGAAGAACGTGCTTATCAAGTTCGAAGGCGAGACCGTCAAGACCCTGAACCTGGTCGACAAGACCAAGGCTTGAGTCTGAAAGACGTGCATGAAAAAAGGGGCCCGCGGGCCCCTTTTTGCTGCCTGATGCTGGCCGTCAAACCTTGAAGCGGTGTACCAGCGCCAGCAACTGGCGATTGGAGCTGAGCAGCGCCGCTGCACTCTGTTCGGTGTGCTGGCCGTTTTCCAGCAGCAGGTTGAGCATGTCGCGAATGCTCACCATGTTGCGGTTGATCTCCTCGGTTACCCGGCTCTGCTCCTCGGCGGCGGTGGCGATCTGGCTGCTGAGGTCGTGGATCCGCACCACTGAGTCGGCCATGTTGTCGAGCCCCCCCGTTACCTGGCCCGTGGTATCTGCTGCCGTCTGACAGCTGCGCTTGGTATGTTCCATGGCGACCACGGCTTCGGCGACGCCCTGGGTGAGGCGCGACAGCATGCTGCCCACCTCGGCCGTGCTGTTCTGGGTGCGCGCGGCCAGGGCACGCACCTCGTCGGCGACCACTGCGAACCCGCGTCCCTGCTCACCGGCCCGCGCCGCCTCGATGGCGGCATTGAGTGCCAACAGGTTGGTCTGGGCGGCGATGCCGCCGATCACCCCGAGCACGCTGCCGATCTGCTGGGCATCCTCCTGCATCTCCAGCACCTTGGCGGCCGCCAGATCCACCTCGTCGATCAGGGCCACCACGCTGGCGGAAGCCGATCCCACCACGGTGCGTGAATTGGCGGCCTGGCCGTTGGCGGCTTCGGTGAAGCTGGCCGAATCGCTGGCGTGTTGCGCCACGCTGTCGGCGGTGGAGCTGAGTTCGGTGAGTGCGGTGACCACCTGCTCCGTTTCGGCGGCGTGTTCGTTCAGGATCCGCCTGGCCTGGCCGGTCTGCTGATCGAGGCGTGCCAGCTCCTGGGTGATGAGATCGGTGGCGTCCGTCACCTGTACCATCATCTGCTGCAGATAGGCGATAAAGTGGTTCACCGACAGGGCGATGTGATCCAGCTCATCGTGCCCCTTCACCTGAATGCGGGCGGTCAGGTCGGCATCACCGGCACTGAGGGCATCGATATTCTGCTTGAGGGTCTGCAGCCGGTTGCCGAGTTGACTGACGGCGAGCAACATCAGCCCGAACAGCAGCCCTACCAGTGGCAGCTGGATAGCGGCCAGGGTGGTGAGCACATCCCTGCTGTCTTGTGTCAGCAGGCTGGTTGGCAGGGCAGTCGCCAGCAACCAGGGCGTCCCCTCGATGGCTTGCAGCAGCAGGGTCTGCTCCTCCCCCTGATCCTGGAAAGTGGTGCGCAACTGCGCCTGGCTGCGGGCTTGACCGAGCAGGCCGGCAATGGCGCTGGCGAAGGGATAATCGGCGTGAGCGGAGAGATTGCCCAGCACCACATCACCGTTCAGGCGGGCGTTTCGGCTCAGGATCTTGCCGTCAGCCTCGACGATCATCACCTGGCCACCGATCTCCTGCTCCTTGCTGGCCACCAGATCGTTGAAGAAGCCCAGGGTCACGTCTATGGTCGACACCCCGTAGAGGGTGCCATTACGGTAGATCCCCATGGCGCAGTTGGTTCTCGGTTGCTGACTGGCGCCGTCCTTATAGGCGGCGGCCCAGGCACACATGCCTTGAGGGGCTTGCTGTCCCGCCTTATGCCAGGGTTGTTCGAAGTAGTTGGGGGCCTCAGCCGAGTTCCAGTAGGTGTTGGGGATCAGCTTGTTGGCCGCATCCCTGTGATAGAAGGTGCTGAACTTGGCACGGCCGGCTTCCCGCTGATCCGGCAGTGGCCAGATGCCGCCGCCAAACACCATGGCATTGCCGTATTGATCGATCAGTGCCGGCAGCAGGGCATCGATCTGTTCGCTCGGCAGCTGGGCGACCAGCTGGGTGATGCTGCGGGACTGGCTCTGCACCCCGTTGAGCTGATCGCGGATGTCGGTGGCGATCTCGCTGACCCGCAGTGCCACGTTCTGTTCACCGGCCTTCTGCAGCGCCGGCTTGATCCAGAGCTGGATGCCAAATACCGTCAGGGCACATACCAGCGCCATGAATCCCACAAAAACGGCGCTATAGCGCCCCTTGATTGTCCCCAGACTCCACCCCATAACGACTCCTGTCTTTTATTGGTTCGCGGATGCGCGACCTTGTTATGCGAGGCGCCATTATTAGCTATTTCGAACATAAAACGTTTGTTATCGCTCACAGAACCCGGAGCAGGGAGGAAGGGAAGTGAGGGATGTGGGAGTGGATCTCGGCGGGCAACCGGCCGAGCGGGAGGGCGGAACGAAAAAAGGGTGGCCGAGGCCACCCTGTTTCGGGTCGAGGCGCGTTTACTGATGCGCTTCGGCGAACTGCTTCATCGCTTCGGCGTGCTTGGTCATGCCGTCGGCACGCAGGCTCAGGTTCTTCACGAATTCAGCCTTTTTGGCCGGATCTTCGATCTTGTCGTAACGCTGCTGCAGGTGAGTCTGGATCTGCTCCGGCGTCATGTTCTGCATGCGGGCCATCTTGTCGTGGCGGCCGCCATGGTGCTTGCCGCCCATCATGCCGCTGCCATCCATCGGGCAGTCGGTCATCATGCCGGGCTGGGCGGTGGTGACGGCTTCGCTGGCGGCATAGGCGCCGAGCGGCAGGCCAAGGATCAGGGTGGCGGTCAGCAGGGTCTTGGTCAGTTTTTTCATGGTCTATCTCCTTGCGGATTGAGTTCGGGGTCGGCTTGCTCGCCTTGACCCTAAGTAAACACCAGACTGGTGTCTGAACTTTGCCAGTTGAAGCCTATTTTGTAGCAGAGTGTGACACGGTGACGCTGTACAGGGCTTGACCGGGCGCATGCCGGACGGGAAATAAAAATACCCCGTCAGCGTTGCCCGCTGGCGGGGTATTTTTAGGCTGGGGTCGGCTTAGCGCTGGCGACCGCTGCCGACGCTGTAGGGCATGCGATAGCTGCTGCTCTCGCCGTCCAGGCTGAGGGTCAGGTCACCCTGGGCCCGCATCGGCAGACGCACCTGCTGCATCCCCTGCAACTCGGCAGGCACCCGCTTGAGCACGTCGCCGGTGGCGTTGCGGATCACCAGGGTGGGGTGTGCCTCATTGCTGCTGACGGCGTCGTGCCAGTTGACGAACAGCAGACCGGGGGCGGCACTGACGTCGGCGGGCAGGGCGGCCTGGGCCAGGCCGGTGTGGGCCAGGCCGGCCAGCATTAACAGAGTCAGGCTCTTGTTGATCATGATATTGCTCTCCTTGGTATGACTCGCCGCAAGATGGCGGCAGAAAAGTCAGGGTGCGCAGCCGCCACCTGGCGGCCGCACATCATGACGAAGGGGGTTCGGTCGCACCCTTGGCGTCGTCGCGGCCGGGGGCCCTGTCGGCGAGGGATGTCTGCTGGTGGTCCGGGGGGCTCGCCGGCTGGGGTGAGCTGCCGCTCGCCTGTCTGGCAAGGGCTTCGCTGGCGGCAAAGGCCAGCAGCAAGGGGGTGGTGAGGGCCAGCATGGCCTGTCTACTCCTGCAACCAATGGGATGGCCACAGTAAACAGCCGGCTTGTGTCTCAACTTTGCCGAACGGGCGCTTTTTTGTAGCAGAGTGTGGCATCTTGCTGATCTGGCACACTTTGACACAAACCGTCCGGCAGATTTTCGTATACTCGTGCCAGCTCTAACAGGAGAGGCCTCATGAACCAAAGCAGCACCCACATTCTGGTGGTCGACGATCACAGCGAGATCCGCGATCTGCTGAAGCGTTTTCTGGAACAGCACGGCCTGCGGGTCAGTTGTGCCCGGGATGGCAAGGAGATGAAGCGGCTGCTGGAGGAGCGGGAGTTCGATCTGCTGGTGCTGGATCTGATGATGCCGGGAGAAGATGGCCTGACCCTTTGCCGCGAGCTGCGGGCCAAGTCCAGCCTGCCCATCATCATGCTCACCGCCATGGGGGAGGAGACCGACCGCATCATAGGGCTGGAGATGGGGGCCGACGACTACCTCGCCAAACCGTTCAATCCGCGCGAGCTGCTGGCCCGCATCAAGGCGGTGATGCGCCGCACCCAGGTCGAACCGCAGCCGGCGGCCGAGACCTTGACCCGGGATCTGCGCTTCGATCGCTGGCTGCTCGACATCAACCGGCGCGAGCTGGTGGATGAGGAAGGGGTGGGCCTGAGCCTCTCCACCGCCGAATTCGACCTGCTGCGGGTCTTTCTGGAGCGGCCGCAGCGGGTGCTGAGCCGGGATCAATTGCTGGATCTGGCCCGTGGCCGCGAGGCGGTGGCGTTTGACCGGGCCATCGACACCCTGGTGAGCCGGCTGCGGCGCAAGCTGGAGCGGGATCCCAAGAACCCGGAGCTGATCAAGACCATCTGGGGCGGCGGTTACCTGTTCGCCGCCGATGTGACCCAGGTATAAGGCCGTGGGGATCCTCAAGCGTGGCTGGTCGAAACTGTGGCCCAAGGGGCTGACCGGCCAGATCATCCTGGTGGCGCTGGCCGGGCTGGTGTTGATCCAGCTGCTCAGCATCCAGATCTACCGTACGGATCGGGAGGAGGCGCTCGGCTACATCAACAGCCGCAACGCCATGCAGCGGATTGTTTCCGTGGTGCGGCTGCTGGCCCTCTCGCCCCCCTCTCTCTATGACGAGATCATCAAGGCGAGCCGCAGCGAGACCCTGCTGCTGCGCATCGCCGACGAGCCGCTGCAACCGGACAACCGCAGCCCCCGCTTCGAGCAGCTGGTGCGCTCCCGGCTGGGCTACCCCTCGACCCTGATGGTGGAGATCAGCGCCGAGCTAAAGCAGGATGCCCAGCGCAGCCGCGCCTGGCAGCACCACAGCCGGATGATGAAGGATCGCAAAGGGATGCCGCCGCCGCAGGACATGCGGCTGTACGGCTCCATCCAGCTGCCGCGCGGTGGCTGGCTGCAGTTCAGCTCGCTGGTGGACAAGGAGTCGGCCAGCTGGTCCTGGCAGACCACCCTCAACCTGATGCTGGTGGCGAGCCTGGTGATCGGCCTGATGATCTGGCTGTTCCGCCGCGCCACCCTGCCGCTCAAGCAGCTGGCCGCCAATACGGATCGGCTGGGCCGTGGCGAAGACATAGAGCCGCTGCGGGAGGAGGGGCCGACCGAGGTGCGCGAATCCATCCAGGCCTTCAACCGCATGCACACCCGGCTCGATCGCTTCGTGCAGGACCGCACCCGGATGCTGGCGGCCATCTCCCACGATCTGCGTACCCCCATCACCAGCCTGCGGCTGCGCACCGAGTTTCTGGACGAGGGGGAGGACAAGGAGCGGATCCAGCAGACCCTGCAGCAGATGGAGCAGATGCTGGCGGCGACCCTCAGCTTCGCCCGGGAGGAGGGGCAGCAGGAGGCGACCCGGGAGCTGGATCTGGTGAGCCTGCTGGAGAGCCTGTGCGACGACTATGCCGACACCGGCCAGCCGGTTACCTGCCTGGCGGAGGGCAAGCAGGTCTATGCCTGCCGCGCCAATACCCTGCGCCGGGTGCTGCAAAACCTCATCGGCAACGCCATCAAGTACGCCGGCAGCGCCGAGGTGTCGCTGGAGCGCACCGACAGCGAGCTGGTCATCCGGGTCTGCGATCAGGGGCCCGGCATCGATCCGGCCAGGCTGGAGGACGTGTTCAAGCCGTTCGTGCGGCTCGACGAGGCCCGCAACACCGAATCCGGCAGCGTGGGGTTGGGGCTCTCCATTGCCCGCACCCTGGTGCACCAGCACGGCGGCGAGCTGACCCTGCACAACCGGGAACAGGGCGGACTGGAAGCGCGCATCAGCCTGCCGCTGTAAGAGCGGCGGGAGCACGGCGGGGAGGATGGCGACGAGCCGCCTCCCCGTTTTTTATCTTGCACTTATCTGACTGAAATCACGCCTATTTCATACTCGCTCATGCTTGTTCTTCTATGCTGAAGGTGGCGATAATCGATGGCCGCACAGACGGCCAAACAGCAAGGTTGGTGCAGGGATGGCGGGCGATTCTGGTTTTCGGTGGCGAGTCTGGTGCGGGGTGTGGTTGTTGCTCTTGGCACAGGCGTGGCCCGTGTTGGCGAATACGCCCCTCAAGCCGCTCATCGTGACCAACTCCAAGGCCTGGCAGCCCTTCTCCTACCTCAATGAAGAGGGGGAGCCCGATGGCCTGCTGATCGATCTGTGGCGCGAATATGGCAGGGTCACCGGTCGTCCGATCCAGTTCAAGCTGGTGGACTGGCAGGCCTCGCTGGACCTGGTTCGCAACGGCCAGGCCGATGTCCATGGCGGCCTGCTCTGGTCGCCGGAGCGCAATCTGGTCTACGACTACGGTCAGGCCCTCTCCCATGTCGACTCCCAGCTCTTCTTCGCCAACTCCCTGCGTGGCTCGGACGTGAACTACTACCTGCTGCACGAGAGCGTGGGGGTGGTGACGGGGGGCTACGAGGAGTACTACGCCCGCAAGCACTTCCCCACCACGCGCCTGCGCACCTTCGATGACAACGACGCCATGCTGCGTGCGGCCTTCAGCGGCGAGCTGGATGCCTTCATCGCCGATCTGCAGGTGGCCAACTTCTACATCTACACCTCGGCGGATCCCACCCGCTTCATCCCGGTGCGCCACCTCTACAGCGACGAGATCCGCTTCGCCGTCGCCAAGGGCAACCAGGCGCTGCAGCAGGAGCTGGAGCAGGGCTTCTCTCGCATCGGCGAGGCGGATCGGGAGCGGATCGTCCGCAAGTGGATGCACATCGAGACCGTCTACCCGGTCCACCTCTGGCCCTGGCTGCTGGCCATCGGCGGCCTGGTGCTGATGGCCTACATCATCCAGTTGCGGCGGGCGGTGGCGAGCCGTACCGCCGAGCTTATCCAGGCCAACGCCAGACTGGAGCGTCTTGCTGGCACCGACTCCATGACCGGCATCCTCAACCGGCGGGCATTCTTGCCACTGCTGGAGCAGCGGCTGGCCAGCGGTCAGGCCTCGGCCCTGCTGCTGTTCGATCTCGATCGCTTCAAGGGGATCAACGATCACTTCGGTCACGGGGTCGGGGACGAGGTGTTGTCGGCCATGGTGGCGCAGGTACAGCGGGTGCTGCCCGCCAGCGCCCTGTTTGCCCGCATCGGCGGGGAGGAGTTTTGCATCAGCCTGCTGGTGGCGGACATGGCGACGCTGCAGCAGTGGGCCGCCCGGATCGGGCGGGAGATCAATAGCCACAAGTTGCCAACCAGCGCCGGTGCGCTCGGCATCTCCATCAGCACGGGGGCGGTGTGGGTACCGGCAGGAGGTGGGGCGGAAGGTCGACGGGTGTTGTTGCAGGCGGATCAGCTGATGTATGGTGCCAAATCGCAGGGGCGCAACACCTGGCAGGCGGCCAGCTACGTGAAAGAGGTGGCTGGCGAGGGGGGAAAATAAAAAACCGCCGCCCAGGGCGGGCGGCGGCGTGTCATCAGAAGTTGTAGGTCATGCCCAGGGTGTAGCGACGACCATCCAGCACGGTACCGAAGCTGGTGTAATCCACCGTCTTGTCGAACAGGTTGTAGACACCGGCGGTGACATCCAGGTGTTCGTTGGCCTTGTAGACCAGGCCCGTGTCGAAGAAGGTGTAGGAGGGGGTGCCCTCGGCCATCTTGACCCGGCTCAGGTAATCGGAGGTCTTGCTGCGGAAGTTGACCCGTGACCAGAGGCTGACGGTTTCGGTGGTCTGCCAGTCAACCGTGGTGTTGAACATGTGGCGCGGCATCTGGTTCAGCGGCTTGCCTTCCATCGCACCACTCTTCTGCTCGGACTGGGTGAAGGTGTAGCTGGAGGCCAGCGACCAGGCGTCATTGATGGTCCAGTTGGCCGTGCCTTCCATCCCGCGCATGTTCGCCTTGTCGACGTTGATGCGGTCGCTGATGAAGTCATAGGTGTGACCGTTCAGGGTGCAGGAGGGATCGTTCTTGCTTTCGCAGCGGCGGATCTCGGAGATCTTGTCCTCGAAGTCGGTATTGAACAGGGTCAGCCCTGTGTTCAAGCCTTGCTGACCATCCCACAGCAGGGCGATCTCCTGGCTCACACTGGTTTCCGGTTTCAGTTCCGGGCTGCCAACCAGCATGCCGTCCTGGGTGCCACCGCCGGTGGCCTGGCCCCAGTTGGCGGCCGACATGCGCAGATCCGGTGAACGATAGCCGGTGGAGACGCCCCCTTTCAGCGTCCAGGAGTCGGCCAGGTGCCAGACCCCGTACAGACGCGGGCTCCAGTGGGTGCCGTAGTTCTGGTCCTGATCCATCCGCACGCCGCCGGTCAGGGCGAAGGTGTCGGTCAGCGACCACTCATCTTCCACGAACATGGCCCAGCTCCAGCGGGTCAGCTGATTGGCGCGGTTGGCCACGTTGAGCTGGTTGCCCTGATCCTGCAGATCCTCGTAGCGGTACTGGCCACCCACGCTCAGATAGTGAGCCCCCAGTTCAAACTGGGTGTGGGTATCGGCGATGGTGTTGATGAGCTTCATCTGACGGCCGGGGTTGGTGTTCTCTTCCCGCTGCAGGTAGCTGGTGGAGGAGCCGAAGTCATAGCGGCCGTCGTGGGTGATGGCGAAGTTGGTGCGCTCGTAGGTGCTCAGGCTGGGTTTTGACTTGGCCGAGAGAGACTCACCCGGTGTGCGGTTGCGATCCTGCAGGCCGCGACTGGCCTCGAAATCGAAGCGGTTGTGCTCGTCCGGGGTCAGGCTGAAGACGGCCGTACCGCTGCGCATCTCCTGCTCGGCGAAACCGTTCTGGAACTGATCCTCGCCGCGGTGGGAGAGCTGGCCGTTCACCCGCATCCCCAGCAGCCCATCCACCAGGGCGCCGGCGGTATAGGCGTTGGTCTGGAAGATGTCGCCGGACTCCTTGTTCTCCTGGAAGGTCGAGTCGGCATGCAGCGAGCCCTGCCAGGCCGTCATGCTGGCGGTCTTGCGGGTGATGACGTTGATGACGCCGCCCATGGCGTCAGAGCCGTAGCGGGAGGACATGGGGCCACGCACCACTTCGATCCGCTCGATCGCCTGCAGCGGCGGCAGCCAGCCCTGCTCGATGCCGGGGCCGTCGCTGTTGGGACGAGTGCCACGACTGTCGACCCGTTTACCGTCGACCAGCATCAGCGTGTACTTGGAGCCCATGCCACGAATGCTGATATCGCTGCTGCTGCCACCGCCGGTGATCACCACCCCGGGCACATCCTTGAGGGCGTCGGTCACGTCGCGATAGGCGCGTTTCTCCAATTGCTCGCGGGTCACCACCGAGATGGAGGCGGCGGTATCCTCGATCTTCTGCTGGAAGCCGGAGGCGGTCACGACCATGACCTCCTGCTCGGCGGCATAGGCGTGTGAGGCGAGGGCGGCGAGAATGAGCGTGGTCAGCTTGTTGCGGTGCATTGTTATCATGTTGGCCTGAACTCTTTTAGTAAGAAGATGCATTCATCCTTTGGGTGAATCGATGGGGCGGTCTCATCGCATCCCGCGTGAAACCAGGACCAGAAAAGGTTCAATTGGATAATCACCAAGTCGGTCGGCTGGCATTGTAGTGATCGCTGGATGATGTGTAAATGATAATTAATCTCATTAATATTGTGCGGTTATCCTCTCACCAGCAGATACGGGATGAGGAGCATGTCTGGCGCGGTGACGGGAAGCGGAGGCGGGACAGTGAGAAGGTTGAGAGGATCGGCAGAGGGGGAATGGCAAATGGCAGACAACAAAAAACCCGCCGAAGCGGGTTTTTTCAATTCTTGCAGCGGATCGTTCCAGCCGGCATGAGCAGGCGGACCGGATCCCCGGCTTGAATTACAGAGCTACTACGTTAGCAGCAGCCGGGCCTTTCTGGCCTTGCTCGATGGTGAACTCAACGCGCTGACCTTCGTCCAGGGTCTTGAAGCCCGGGGTCTGGATGGCGGAGAAGTGAACGAACACGTCTTTGCTGCCGTCGGTCGGGGAGATGAAGCCAAAACCTTTCTCGGCGTTGAAGAACTTGACGGTACCAGTCATTTTGTTGGACATGATAATTTCCTTAAATAGTGTTTAAAGTGCCAAATGGCAATCTATGATTTTTCGTCAGCAATACGTATGGGGAGCACTAAAGAAGGAGAATTATTTGATAAGAAGAATCATGGATAATTCTTATACTAATCGCTGCTTTACTAAAATGACTGCCTAACATAACCAGGTCTGAACTACCGAACCATCGCAAAAGATTAAAACATGCCCATTTTCTTAAAGCAAATTTTATCTCGCTGCGAGTGGTCGGATATCGACGCAGCCACTCCCGGTGTGGGTGTCTGCAGTGCAGGATCCTGCGGCGTTGCAGGCCGCTGGAAGCACCATGACAGAGAGCGGTTCTCCGCCATGGAGTGAGTTGGCTGGTTTGAGGCAGGGGGCGCTTGGGCGAGAGGATTGGCCGTCAGCGTTTGCTGCGAAACTTGTTGCTGACGGAATCCACCCAGCTGAATGTCTCTGGCAACACCTGCTTGCTGGCACGTTCCTTGGCCTTTTCCCGTGCCAGTTTGGCGGCCACTTTGGCGGCGGCAGCACGGTCTGCGACTATCTTGAGTCTGCCTTCCTCGCGGATGCGGTTGCGCTCGGCATTGCTCAGTTGATGATCTGCATTGGCCTGTGCTTTTTGGAGCAGCAGGGTGATCTCGGCCTTTTCGGCGTCGGTGAGGTCCTTCATTTCCAACTTTTTCACGGCGTGCTCCTGATGGCGGGAATAGTCCACCCTACCACAGCTGCCAGCCGTTTATTGCACAATCGACGCCGTTTTCGAATACCGCTCCACCGGATGGCCGTTGTCGAAGGGAATGGCCTGTCGCATTCCCCTCGCACGGCTCAGCGCCGTTAACCATGCCCGCTTGGTTCAACATGGATCAGCACGACGGCGTGGGGGAGGTGTCGCATGATGCCCTGCTCTATCCGATCGCAGATGGCGTGGGAGTGCTCGATGCTCATCTCTTTTGGCAAGGTCAGGTGGAAGTCGATGTGACGACGGCGTCCGGCCTGACGGCTGCGCAGATCGTGAAAGCCGCCATGCTCCGGGCAGCACTCCTCGATCACTTGGGTGGTGATGGCCAGCTCTTCCTCGTTCATGCTGTGGTCCAGCAGGGGTTGGAAGGCCTGCTTCAGCATGGCGATCGCCTCCTTGAGGATGAACAGGGCGACACAGATGGCAACAATGGGATCAAGCAGATAGAGGTTGTAGCCCAGTCTGGCGGCGATCCAGATACCGAGCAGGCCGACGGCGACCCCGAGCGAGGTCAGTACGTCAGCCTTCAGATGCAGTGCATCGGCGGCCAGGGCCACAGACTCTTCCTCCTTGGCCACCCGGTAGAGGTAGGCGGAGACACCGCTGTTGACCAGCGCCGAGAATAGCATGACCAGCACACCGAGACCCACCCCCTCGATCGGGGTTGGCGTGATCAATTTGCCGACGGCCTCGAATATTATCCAGCCGGCTGCCAACAGGATCAGCAGTGCTTCGATCACACCGGATACGTTTTCAATTTTGTCATGACCGTAGGGGTGGCGTTGGTCGGGGGGAATATCCGATTTGCGTACGGCCACCAGCGCGATCAATGCAGCCACCAGGTCCATGGCCGAGTGAATGGCCTCGGAAATAATACTGACGGAACCGCTCAGTATGCCGGCAAATATCTTCATGATAATCAAGGTGATATTGGAGCAAACTGAGACCAAGGCCGCTCTGGTTTTTCTGGTCATGGGACGTCCTTATTCTCGCTGGAATATTTTCACAAATAGGGCTGGATAATATCAGCTTGTCCAGGGAGGCGCTGCTTTGGGTTGTAACTTTTTGTTTCTGGAGATAGTGAGAATGCTTATCTAAATTATCTCTTATTATTTAAGGAGAATTCATTTTGGCATTCAGTGGTTTATTTCACACCACCATGAAATAAATCTGTTTGGCGTTATTTTATAAGGAATAAATCGCTTCTCCGGCCGTTCATTCCCCGCCCAGATCGGGTCAGCGGAAGCGGGTGAACACCTGCTGCCACTGGGTGAGGGGATGAGGGTGGATTCTTGCGCAAGATTAGGGGTATGCTGGACTGAGTGCGATCGCAGGATCGTCACTGAAAGCGTACTGTAGTCTACGATTCGGATGGCATGCTGGAACCTGGGTTCCAACTGTCTGGGTAACATTTTTGGAGTTTGATGATGAGTAACAAAGAACATCACAACGGCAAAGATGCCAAGAAAAAACCGCAGATGTCACTGAAAGAGAAGCGCGAAGCCAAACGTCAGAAAGCAGATCTGAAAAATGGCGGCGCGATGAAGTAACGCTCCCCATGCTGTAGTTCCTTTGGAGCCAGTAACAAAAAGCCAGCCTTTTCGGGCTGGCTTTTATGTTTTCAGGAGGCTCAGGGCGTGGCCCCGTAGCGGGCAAATATACGCTGATAACGGCCATCGGCCCGCATGGCATCGAGCCGGCGATCGAACCAGCGCTGCTGCGCCGCCTGGCGAAAGGCAAAATGGTAGTGAGTCGGCGCAAACAGATCGTATTGCCGGACCCGGCCGGGAGCATAGAGCTCGGCACCATATTTGCTGTTGGCCAGCTGTGCCAGATAGTAATAGAAAACCCGCTGCTCCAGGATCACCGCATCCACCCGTCCCAGCATCAACCTGTGCACCTGTCCCTGCTGTTTGGCGACCTCCTCGTAACGGGGATTCTGGTCAGCCATGCTGGCAAAGGCACCTCCCAGCACCTGGCGGGCTCGCTGGAAGGCACTCACCCTCAGCGTCTTCATGTCGTCCAGAGTGCTGATGTGGGTTTTGCCGAGGGTGAACACCCGATTGTGGAAGGCAATCACCGGCTGCGACAGGAAGACGTCGTGCAACATGCCGGGTTTGACGTTGATGATGGCATCGAGCTTGCCGGACTCCAGCATGCGGAAGGTGCGCTCCAGCGGCAGATATTCGAATTGAGGCTCATAGCCGCTGTCCAGAAAGGCCTCTCTCATCAGGTCGAGCTCGATCCCGCGACCCTCTTCCTCGATCACATAGGGCGGGATGGCGAAGCTGACCCCCACTCGCAGTGGCTCGCCTGCCAGCAGCAAGGATGGCAGCAACAGGGTGGCGCAAGCCGCCACGCACAACAAGATTCGATACCAAGACCCCATGCGTTCTCTCTGGCAACTGGATTGCCCCGATCATAATCCCAAGGCGAATGATATGGGGACGTATAGCTGGCAAGACCGGCCAGGAGACTGGATTGCGCGCCAGGTCTGCGTCAATAACAGGCAAAAAAAGGCCCTGCATGAACAGGGCCTCCGGGATCTGACGTTGCTTAAAACGGAATGTCGTCGTCGAAGTCCATCGGCGGCTCATTGTACACCGGCGGTGCAGACTGCGGCTGCTGGGCCGGACGAGCGTAGCCGCCCTGTTGCTGCATGTTCTGCTGCGGAGCCTGGGCAGGACGCGCCTGGTTCATCGGCTGCTGGGACTGCATGCCCTGCTGCTGACCCCAGTTGCCCTGAGACTGGCCACCCATGCCCTGGCCGGCGCCGCCTTGCGGACGGCCACCCAGCATCTGCATCACGCCGCTGAAGCCATCGACCAGCACTTCGGTGGTGTAACGCTCCTGGCCGCTTTGATCCTGCCACTTGCGGGTCTGCAGCTTGCCTTCAACATAGACTTGGGAGCCTTTCTTCAGGTACTCGCCAGCCACTTCGGCCAGCTTGCCCATGAAGACGACGCGGTGCCACTCGGTACGCTCTTTCTGCTCACCGGTCTGCTTGTCGCGCCAGGTGTCGGAGGTGGCCAGGGTGATGTTGGTCACGGCACCGCCGCTCGGCATGTAGCGTACTTCCGGGTCTTGCCCCAGGTTACCGATCAGAATGACTTTATTGATGCCTCGACTGGCCATAATCTCTCTTCCACCCTTTATATACCGGCCGGGCCATATGCCCGGGCCAATTCAACATATCGTTTGTTTTCTGTGAGATAGGCGACGCTGCTGGGCGGCCCCGCCACTCATGTGATGACTGTGTCCGGTTCAGCGCGCCAGTTGGCCGTCTCCCCGTTTTCAGATTTTGCCCGCAATAGTAACAGCTGGGGAGAAAGAGCGCACATCTTCCTGACGCTCCATCCCGTGTCCGCCGAATGAAGGATTAACTTACACGAGGCCGACCTTGGCCAGCAAGTGAACAGCAACGGGGAGTCATATCATCGAACGGTCGAGACGAGAAGGGGGGCCAAAGGCCGGTGTGACAGCCCCTGTCCGGCCAGGGGCCAGTATTTCACCCAAATGGGGGGGCTCGGCTAGTTATTTGTATTGCTTGGAAAATTGGTGAGTTTCAAAGGAGGCGCATCGGCGTCTAATACTTTTTTAATGCTGCAGCCTGCGGGGGGCTTGGTACTCTCTGCTGCCGAAAAACACCATGGCCGGAATGTTCAAGGACCAGCGCTTCATGATCACCCCATATCCCATCGTATTGGTAACCGAAGACAATGCGCAGGCGACCAGCTTTCAGAGCTACCTGGCCGAACAGCTGGCTCTGCCCATCCTGCTGGTGAGTGCACTGGAAGCCCTGCCTCAAGCGGATGAACTCGAGCCGCATCCGTTGTTTTTGGTGGATCTGGATTACCTCAAGTCGAGCCAGCAAACGGGGTGGCCACGGGAGATCTCCAGCCGCTTCGGGGAAGCCAATACCGTGCTGCTCAATGCTCCGACCAGTACGGATCGGGAGCTGCTGCTGATGTGGCCCCATACCAGCGGGCTCTTCTTCTGTCAGGATCCGCTGGATCGGCTGGTGCTTGGCATTCGCAAGGTGCTGGAGGGGGAGTACTGGATCCCGCGCCATCTGCTGTGCGATCTGGTCAACTACTACCGCAAGGGCGGGGAGCATCACCTGCGCAATCAGACGCTGCTGACCGTGCGCGAGCAGGAGATCATCCGCTACCTGATGACGGGGGCCTCCAATACCGAGATCGCCGATAGCCTGTTCGTGAGCGAGCACACCATCAAGTCCCACCTCTACAATGTCTTCAAGAAATTGAACGTGAAGAACCGCCTGCAGGCGGTGAGCTGGGCCAAGGAGTATCTCTGAAATCGATGGGGATGATGGATAAAACCTGTCTATTCATCCAGTAGTCTCTATGCCATACTGACTCGCTCAGGTTTCCGTATCGAGCGTGCAACAAGATGGAAAAGATCGTGGTCCGGGGTGCTCGCACCCACAACCTCAAGAACATCAATCTGACCCTGCCCCGCGACAAGCTGATCGTGGTCACCGGCCTCTCCGGTTCGGGCAAATCCTCTCTGGCGTTCGATACCCTCTATGCCGAGGGGCAGCGCCGCTATGTGGAGTCACTCTCCGCCTATGCCCGCCAGTTCCTCTCCCTGATGGAGAAGCCGGACGTCGACCATATCGAGGGGCTCTCGCCCGCTATTTCCATCGAGCAGAAGTCCACTTCCCACAACCCGCGCTCGACCGTCGGCACCATCACCGAAATCTACGACTACCTGCGTCTGTTGTTCGCCCGGGTCGGTGAGCCGCGCTGCCCGACCCACGCCATTCCGCTCGCCGCCCAGACCATCAGCCAGATGGTGGATCAGGTGCTGGCCCAGCCGGAGGGGAGCAAGCTGATGCTGCTGGCCCCGGTGGTGCGCGATCGCAAGGGAGAACACACCAAGCTGCTGGAGAATCTGGCGGCCCAGGGCTACATCCGTGCCCGCATCGACGGCGAGGTGTGCGATCTCTCCGACCCGCCCGCGCTGGAGTTGCACAAGAAGCACACCATCGAGGTGGTGGTGGACCGCTTCAAGGTGCGCGATGACCTGGCGCTGCGTCTGGCCGAGTCGTTCGAAACGGCGCTGACCCTTTCCGGCGGCATCGTACTGGTGGTGCCGATGGACGGCGAGGAGGGCGTCGCCCCCATGACCTTCTCCGCCAACTTCGCCTGCCCGGAGTGCGGCTACTCCATGTCGGAGCTGGAGCCGCGCATCTTCTCCTTCAATAACCCGGCCGGTGCCTGTCCTACCTGTGATGGTTTGGGCGTGCAGCAATATTTCGATCCGGCCAAGGTGATCGGCGATCCGGCCATCAGTCTGGCCAATGGCGCGATTCGTGGCTGGGACAAGCGCAGCTTCTACTACTTCCAGATGCTGAAATCCCTCTCCGAGCACTACAAGTTCGATCTGGAGACGCCGTGGGAGGATCTGCCGATCAAGACCCAGGAGGTGATCCTGCGCGGTTCCGGTCGCACCGAGATTGAGTTCCGCTACATGAACGATCGCGGCGACGTGGTGGTGCGCAAGCACCCGTTCGAGGGGATCTTGCACAACATGGAGCGGCGCTACCGGGAAACCGAATCCAACTCGGTGCGCGAAGAGCTCTCCAAATACATCGCCAACAAATCCTGTACCAGCTGCGGGGGCAGCCGACTGCGGGAAGAGGCGCGCCACGTCTTCGTCGACAACCGCAACCTGCCGGCCATCGCCGAGCAGTCCATCGGTGAGGCGCTGGCCTTCTTCGAAGGGTTGAACCTCACCGGCCAGCGCGCCCAGATTGCCGAGAAGATCCTGAAAGAGATCGTCGAGCGGCTCGGCTTCCTGGTGAACGTCGGCCTCAACTATCTGAGCCTGTCGCGCAGTGCCGAGACCCTCTCCGGCGGCGAAGCGCAGCGGATCAGGCTGGCCAGCCAGATCGGTGCCGGTCTGGTGGGGGTGATGTACGTGCTGGATGAGCCCTCCATCGGCCTGCACCAGCGCGACAACGAGCGGTTGCTCAAGACCCTCACTCACCTGCGTGATCTCGGCAACACGGTGATCGTGGTGGAGCACGACGAGGACGCCATCCGTCTCGCCGACCATGTGCTCGACATCGGCCCGGGAGCCGGGGTGCACGGCGGTGCCATCGTTGCCCAGGGCACGCCGGAAGAGATCATCAATAATCCGGAGTCGCTGACCGGTGACTATCTCTCCGGTCGCAAGCAGATCGCCATTCCCGCCGAGCGCACCCCGCTCACCGGCAAGTGGCTGAAACTCAAGGGGGCGAGCGGCAACAACCTGCGCAACGTCAACCTGGATCTGCCGATCGGGGTGATGACCTGCGTCACCGGCGTCTCCGGCTCCGGCAAGTCGACCCTGATCAACGACACCCTGTTCCGCATCGCTCATCGCGAGCTCAACAAGGCCACCGAATCCACGCCGGCGCCCTATCGCAGCGTCGAGGGGCTGGAGCATCTGGACAAGGTGGTGGATATCGACCAGAGCCCCATCGGCCGCACCCCGCGCTCCAACCCGGCCACCTACACCGGCCTGTTCACCCCGATCCGCGAGCTGCTCTCCGGCACCCAGGAGGCGCGCTCGCGTGGCTATCAGCCGGGCCGCTTCTCCTTCAACGTGAAGGGGGGGCGCTGCGAGGCCTGTCAGGGGGATGGGGTCATCAAGGTGGAGATGCACTTCCTGCCGGATGTCTACGTGCCTTGCGACGTCTGCAAGGGCAAGCGCTATAACCGCGAGACGCTGGAGGTGAAGTACAAGGGCAAGAACATCCACGAAATCCTCGAGATGACGGTGGAAGATGCCCGCGAGTTCTTCGATCCGGTGCCGGCGGTGGCGCGCAAACTGCAGACCCTGATGGACGTGGGCCTCTCCTATATCCGGCTCGGCCAGTCGGCCACCACACTCTCTGGCGGTGAGGCGCAGCGGGTCAAGCTGGCGCGCGAGCTCTCCAAGCGGGATACTGGTCAGACTCTCTACATTCTGGATGAGCCGACTACCGGGCTGCACTTCCACGACATCCAGCAGCTGCTCAAGGTGCTGCACCAGCTGCGGGATCGTGGCAATACCATCGTCATCATCGAGCACAACCTGGACGTCATCAAAACCGCCGACTGGATCGTCGATCTGGGGCCGGAGGGGGGCGCCGGCGGCGGTCGCATCCTGGTGACGGGGACGCCGGAGCAGATGAGCCGTTGCGAGGATTCCCATACGGCCCGCTTCCTGGCGCCGCTGCTGGCGCGATAATCCGTTCAATAATGTGACAAGGGGCCCTGGGCCCCTTGTTTTTATTGTGGTAATTCAGTGACCTCCAGACGGGCCGATACTCCATACTTGGGGCAAGACCCTTCCCGTTTCGCATTGCCATTCAAAGGATATTGGCGTTCATGGCTCAACCGTCCCGCTCCATCGATCATTTGCTGGCCTACTCCATGTTCCCCGTCTGGGCTGGCGCCATCCTGATGCTGCTCATCGTGATCGCGCTGGCCCAGGTGCCGGCGGCGCAGCGGGTCGAGGAGCGGCGGATGCAGGATCATCTGCAGCGGGTGGTCAGGGCCGTGCAGGGCGACATCAATGCCATCAATGCCTTCACCCGGGATTGGGGGATCTGGGACGAGAGCTATCACTTCCTGGCCAGGCCCAATCAGGGCTATATCCACTCCAATCTGCTGGTCGACACCCCGATGCGGGACTTTGAGCTCAACGTGTTGAGTTATATGGATTTGCAGGGCTCTGAAATCTGGACTCGCACCCTGCTGCCGGAGGCGCTTGATACGGACACCACCCTGCTTCCCTTCTTTCTGGATGACCTCAAGCTGCAACTGCTGCGTGAATCGCGGCAGGGGGGGATCCACAGTCTGAGCGGGGTGAGAGGCTCGTTATGGGGGCCGCTCATCTTCTCGCTGCAGCCGGTGACCAATACCCTCGGCGATGCCAAACCCAATGGCTATCTGCTGGCAACCCGTTGGCTGGATGAACGCTATCTGGACGATCTGGCGGCGCGGACCGCGCTCGCCTTGACCATTGCCCAGCCGAGAACTGGCGAGCATCTGGGCTCTTTCAAGCCGTTCAAGCCATACATGAGCTACCGGTTGGTGGATCTGGGGTTGCAGCGTGTCAGGGGAGAGGGGTTGCTGCTCGACAACGACGGCACCCCCGTCTTGACCCTGATTGTGGAAGAGGAGCGTGACGTGTTGCGGGGGGCGATGGAGGGGGCGATCTGGACCTTCATCGGCATGCTGCTGATAAGCTTCGCCTGCATTCTGATGGCGCTGTCCCGCTTGCGCGCCATCGTGCTCGGGCCGATCGGCGAGCTGGTGGGGGCGCTGCACAAGTTTGCCGAAAAGCAGGATGTGAGCGTGTTGCCGATCATCGACAGCAGTCAGGAGATGGCGCTGCTCAGTCGCAAGTTCCGGGAGATGGCGGCCAGGATCAGCTTGCACCACAGCGCCTTGCAGGCTTATTCAACCCGGATGGAGACGGCCGCCTATACGGATCCGCTGACCCACGCCTTCAACCGGCGCTACCTCGATGAATGGTTGCTCAATCGCGATGCGCTGGCGGCAGGCAGGGTATTGCTGATCCTGGATCTGGATCACTTCAAACAGGTCAACGATCGCTTCGGCCACGACATCGGCGATCTGCTGTTATGCCAGCTGGCAGAGTTGCTGCGGGGGGCCCTCGCTGAGGAGGAGCCGCTGATCCGGCTGGGTGGCGAGGAGTTTTTGCTGCTGCTGACGGGAGATGAGCCGACACGGGTTGCCCAGCGGGTCGAGCGTCTGCGCCGCAAGATTGCCGACTGCCGCTTCGGGCGCGAAGAGTTGCCGCTCTGGATGACGGCTTCACTGGGATTCTGCGATTACCCCCTGCATCGGGAGCTGGAGGACTCGTTCTGGAATCTGAGCTTCAAACTGGCGGATATGGCGCTGTACCGGGCCAAGCAGGAGGGCAGGAATCGCTGGCACGGATATAGCGGGGAGCTGGGGCCGGCGCAGTGGGATTTGAACCCGGAGCAGATTGTAGCGGGGGAGTGGCTGCGGTGTCAGGCGTCTCACACTAGCCAGTCGGCTTAGTGGGTCAGAATTAATAGCGCCATGCCGAGAACGAATCCCAATAAAATAAACAGGAAGGAGCCAATACCCCAGATGGCCGCCAGTATGGCTACTATTTTGTCCCTTCTGGTTTGTGGTTTCATAAAGAATTTCTTACAGCCCGGCTACATGGCTCGCAAAAATACTCTGGTTGAGCGAGTGAAACAACCGTTTTTAGCCGTTTAAAGCTCCGATAAGGTGTATTTAAATTATCCTTTAATGTGGCTGGTTTGATTTTGAATTGACGTATCAGTATGTTTTTATTGTTTATTCTGCCAATTATCAGCCATATCTCGGGAGCTTTAAGCTGCTGTACACATCTATCTATTTCTTGGTAACGTTTGAGCTAAATCAATAACTCCGCATTCACATCCCTTTATAGTTTTCAGGCTTGCAACATATAAAACGAAAACTAAAAGGAAAACGTGATGAAAAAGATCCTTCCTCTGATGATCGCGGCCGCGCTCGCTTCTCCCGTCGCCATGGCCCACCAGGCTGGTGATATTCTGGTGCGCGGCGGCCTGGCCTTTGTTTCTCCGCAAACGAGCAGTGACAACGTGCTGGGTACCGGCGAGCTGGAAATCGACAGCAATATGCAGCTGGGTCTGACGCTCTCTTATCTGATCACTGACAACTGGGGTGTCGAGTTGTTGGCAGCCACACCCTTCTCCCACTCGGTATCCACTGCCGGTCTGGGTGAAGTGGCCAAGGTCAAGCACCTGCCGCCGACCCTGATGGCGCAGTACTACTTCGGTGATGCCAACAGCAAGGTACGCCCCTATATCGGTGCCGGTATCAACTACACCACCTTCTTCGATGAGCAGGGCCGCGGCGCGCTGGATGGCACCGACGTGAGCGTGGACTCCTCCTGGGGCATGGCCGGTCAGGTTGGTCTGGACATGGCGATCAATGATCGCTGGTTCGTCAACGCCTCCGCCTGGATCATGGATATCGATACCGACGTGCACACCGCCGTGGGTACCATCAACACCTCCATCGATCCCATGGCCTTCATGTTTGGTGTCGGCTATCGCTTCTGATAGGACACAGGGTTGGCCCCCCCACGGGCCGTTACAGCTAGCATGTCTCTTTGGCCCGGCACAGTCCGGGCCCTTTTACGCGCAAAGCGTCCCCCGTCAACTGTGATCCAACCCCATATAGATCAATAAAATACCCTCGGTCTCCCCTCTATAATTCGCCCCTTGTGCCGATAGTGTCTATGTTCACGTTACCTTTCCCCCACGAGTGAGGATGTCTCCATGGGTTTATCTATTGTGCAGCGGATCATCGCCGGATTTGTGTTGATGCTGCTGCTGTTGATCCTGCTGGGTGTGATCAGCACCCTGAAGATCAGGGGCATCAACGATGGCTTGTCACAGGTCTCCGACCGGGCAACCCCGTTGGTGATTGCGGTGGCCGGCCTGAAAGGCGCCCTGCAGGACAGCAACCGCTGGGTGCTGGTCTACCGGACCAACGAGGATGCAAGCCAGCTGCCGCAGCTGGCCAGCCAATTCAAGGAGCAGCAGGCGCGTTTCAGTCAGCTGAGCCAGGAGATGGACAAGTTTAGCGGGGTGGCCGAGGCCGGCTCTCGTTTTCAGCAGGTCGATACCGCCACCAAGCAGTTCTACGGCCTGGCTGAACAGGTGCTCTCCCAGCACAGCCAATGGGTCAATGCCCAGGATCAGCGCCACAAGCTGGAGATTGCCTTCATCCGGCTGGAAGACACCTACCAGTGGGCTGCCGATCTGCTGCTGCAGCAGACCGCCAGCAAACGCTCCATGCGCAACAAGGCTGAACTCATCACCTCGGGCATCGCGCGCGATCTGAAGAATATCCGTCGTGCGGATGCCAAGACCGATCTCAACGAGCTGGAGAAGGTGCTGAGTAAGGACATTGAGATGGCCCGCAAGCGGCTCGATCGGGTGCTGGTGCCGGATGACGTGAAGCAGCGCTTCGTCTCCAACCTTGACCGGATGCAGGAGCTGGCACTTGGCCAGCAGGGACTGCTGGCGACCATGCGCAATGCCCAGCAGCTGGCTGCCTCGTTGCAGACCCTCAATCAGCAGCTCGATGCCAGCTTGATCAACAGCCTGGGCCTGCTCGACGAGATGGGACAGTCGGCCGGCTCGATTGCCAGCCAGAGCCGCACCACGGCGGATGATGCGGTCAGCAGCGCCAGCTTCTGGATCCTGGTGGTGGCCGCCATCTCGGCCGCCGCCGCCCTCATCATCGGCTATACCACGGCGCGCAGCATTCAGCGTCCGCTGCAGATGATCAACAAGGAGCTGGATTACATGGCGGCCGGGGACATGACCCGCCGCATCAACTATCGCAGCAGCTGCGAATTCGGCGCACTCTCCCGCTCCATCGATACCCTGGCCGGCAAAACCGGCGAGCTGCTCTCCCAGATCAATGCCGGTTCCCGCCATCTGGTGGAGGAAGCGAGCCGCGCCGCCGAGATAAGCGAAAGGGCCGTGTCCCGGGTACAGGATCAGAAGAGTCAGACCGATCAGGTGGCTGCCGCCATCACCGAGCTGGAGGTGAGTGCCACCGAGGTGGCCCGTTCCACCGATGGCACCAAACGGGAAGTGGATCTGGCCGATGATGAAGCCCGCAGCGGTCGCCAGAAGGTGGCGACCACCCGTCGCATCACGGAGCAGCTGGCAGGCGCTATGGAGGAGGCTGTTGGCATCACCTACAAGCTGGGTGAGTTCAGCAACAACATCGGCAGCATCCTCGACGTGATCCGCAGCATCGCCGAGCAGACCAACCTGCTGGCGCTGAACGCCGCTATCGAGGCGGCGCGGGCCGGCGATGCCGGCCGTGGCTTCGCCGTGGTGGCAGACGAGGTGCGGGCACTGGCCAACCGGACCCAGACCTCGACCGAAGAGATCCAGGCGATGATCGAGAATCTGCAGAGCTCGAGCAAGCTGGTGGTGGAGGTGATGGGGCGCAGTCAGGAGCAGACCCACAACTGTGTCGAGCAGACCCGGGAGATGGATGCGGCCCTGCAATCCATCGCCGACCGGATGAGCGCCATCAAGGCGATGGCGGATCAGGTGGCGCACGCCGCCCAGGAGCAGATCTCGGTCAGCCAGGGGGTGGCCCGCCATATCTCCGGCATCGCCGAGGTGGCCTACGAGACCGAACGGGAAGCGCGGGAGTCGGCTGGCAGCAGTGAAGTGCTGGCGGATCTGGTCGCCAAGCAGCAGCAATTGATCGCACATTTCAAGGTTTAGGAGGGCTTATGTCTAACAAGTGGATCGGGGCCCTGAGTCTCCTGTTGTGTGGTCAGCTGATGGCCAGCGAGCTGGTGATCGAGAGCTGGCGGATTGATGACAAGGCCTTGTGGGAGCAGAAGATCATTCCTGCCTTCGAGGCCTCCCACCCGGGTATCCAGGTGAAGTTCAACGGGGTGCAGAACGTCGACTACATGCCGACCCTGTGGGCCAGTCTGAAAGAGGGCAAGGCGGGGGATCTCATCACCTGCCGGCCGTTTGATGACTCGCTCGCCCTGTTCAAGGCGGGCCACCTGGCGGAGCTGACCGAGATGTCGGGGATGGAGAACTTCCCAAGTTTTGCCCAGTCACCCTGGCAGACCGACTCCGGCGCCCAGACCTTCTGCGTGCCGATGGCCTCGGTGATTCACGGCTTCTTCTACAACAAGAAGATTTTCAGTGAGCTGGGGCTGAGCGTGCCGCAAACCCGGGATGCCTTCTTCGCGGCGCTGGACAAGGTGAAAGCCGATGGCCGCTATGTGCCGCTCGCCATGAGCGGCTCGGAAAGCTGGGTATCCTCCGAGCTCGGCTTCCAGAACATAGGCCCCAACTACTGGAAGGGGGAGGATGGTCGCCTGGCGTTGATCGGGGGGCAGGAGCGTTTTGACAACCCGCCCTACGTCAAGGTGTTCGAGGAGCTGGCGCGCTGGCGCCCCTACCTCGGCGAAGGCGGCGAGAGCCGCGACTATGCCGCGACCAACGAACTGTTCACCTCGGGCAAGGCCGCCTTCTACGTGGCGGGTTCCTGGGAGATAGCCCCCTTCACCGGCAAGGTGGACTTTGGCGTGATGCGCCCGCCCGTGGCAAAACAGGGCGATGGCTGCTTCTTTACCGATCACACCGACATCGGAATGGGGATGAACCCGGCCAGCAAGAACAAGGAGGCGGCCATGGCCTTCCTGCAGTGGCTGACCACGCCGCAGTTCGCCGAGCTCTATACCAACTCGCTGCCGGGCTTCTTCTCCCTCTCCAACCACTTCTTCGAGGTCACCAACCCGGCGGCGAAGGAGATGATGGAGTGGCGGGATCAGTGCGACTCCACCATCCGGGTGGCCACCCAGATCCTCTCCCGCGGTACGCCCAAGCTGGGGGACGAGCTGGCTGAAGTGAGTCAGGCCGTGCTGCTCGGCAAGATGGAGCCCAAGGCGGCAGCCGATCGGCTGGAGCAGGGCCTGAAGGGCTGGTATCCGCCTCATCAGGGCAACAAGGTGAAGGGGGTCGATTGCCAGTGTGATGTCCCGGCCGCCGCGCCCGCAGCATCGGCTGCAACTGCGACCACCGAGTCTTCTGCCGCTGCCGCGCCGTTGCCGGCTCCGTCGGCCGAGGTGGAGCAGGCGCTCTCCAACGAGCTGGAAACACCGCAGCAATAGCTGCCGGCAGATAAACAACGGGAGGCATCAGCCTCCCGTTTTCTTTGCTGTGAGTCTGTGAAGTCACTGCACCGAGTGGGGCCAGCGGCAGAGACTGCCGATGCGGGCCACCGGAGCGAACCCGAGCGAGCGATAGACGCGCTGGGCGTGATAGTGCTCGTCGGCCACTATGATGAGCCGGTCAACCCGCGTCAGCCCGTGCCTGGCAACCTGGCTCAGCAGCTGACGACACAACCCCTGATTGCGCCATGCCTGCCTTGTGCGCACCAGCTGGAAGCGGCCCAGAGTATCGGTGAAGAAGAGACCGCAACTGGCGACCAGCTGTTCCTGCTGCCAGATCCCCCACCACTGACCCAGCCCGTCCCCGATCATCGCCTGGTACAACTGGCGGCGTGACTGCAGATAGGGCAGGTAGCTCTGCTCCGAGTGGCCGGGATCCCGCTCCTCCAGTTCAAAGGCCAGCCACTCATCCCAGTCGGCCGAGGTAAAGGGGCGCGCAGCCACCGTCGCGGCTGGCGGTTGCCAGTCGGTGGCCTCCAGTGCCAGCACCACGCACTCCATGTACTGGTATCCCGCCGCCACGAAGCCGGCGACCCGGCTGTTCTGACCTGCCGCGAGAGGCCACTGGAAGGTGCGGTGTCTGACCCGGGGATCCTGCCCGATCAGCTTGTCGAAACTGGCCTCGAGCCAGCCTTTGTCGTGATCGCTGGGGGGAAAGGGGAGCAGCAGATAGTTGCCGAAGTAGTAATCGGGAGCATCGGGGGTGCGCACGGCCCAGAACTGCTCATGGTCGACCACGTTGCCTTGATAGCGATCGAACAGCAAGTCGGTGGCAAAGCCGGGGTGGGTGTCCATGATGATGCTCCTGCGAATGGTTCAATTGGTTATCGGCAGGAAGGGGAAGAGGTTGAAAAGGGGCCGGAGAAACCTCCGGCCAAACAATCACACGCAGATTCAGAACGTCCAGGACGATCTGCGTTCATCATAACGCGACTCGCCGGATTTTGGGATGGGGTGCCAATCGTTACTTTGGCTTTATTGCCAAATAAAAATCGGCGGCCTTCCTCTCGCTGTAAAACAGTGTTGACTTTGTGCCATTTTCTCATAAAGATAGAAAGACGTTTAGACGTCCAAACATCCGTTTTGACGTAGAGAAATGGATTGCAGGGCAGGGAGAGAGCAGATGGGATTTCACAGCGCACGTCAGGTTGAGGCACTCAACCAGAGTCTGGCAGATTTGAGTGGCGACATATCGGTCAGTTTCGAGTTTTTTCCGCCCAACAGCGAAGGGATGGAAAATACCCTGTGGCAATCCATCGAGCGCCTGAAAGTGCTGGAGCCCAAGTTTGTGTCGGTGACCTATGGTGCCAACTCTGGCACCCGGGATCGCACGCACAAGGTGATCAAGGACATCAAGGAGCGGACCGGTCTGATCGCCGCCCCGCACCTGACCTGTATCGACGCCAGCCGCGATGAGCTGCGCACCATTGCTCGCGATTACTGGAACAGCGGTATCCGCCATATCGTGGCGCTGCGCGGCGACCTGCCCCAGGGGCTGGAGAAGCCAGAGATGTATGCGACCGATCTGGTGGCCCTGCTCAAGGCCGAAGCGGACTTCGATATTTCGGTGGCCGCTTACCCGGAAGGGCACCCTGAAGCGCGCAGTGCGCAGTCGGATCTGCTCAACCTCAAACGCAAGATTGATGCCGGTGCCAACCGCGCCATCACCCAGTTCTTCTTTGACGTCGAGACCTACCTGCGCTTTCGGGATCGCTGCGCCGCCATCGGCATCGATGCCGAAATCGTGCCGGGGATCCTGCCGGTTTCCAACTACCAGACCCTGGCCAAGTTTGCCGGCTTCACCAACGTGAAGATCCCGCGCTGGATGCATCAGCGTTTCGAAGGGCTGGATGACGATCAGATGACCCGCAACATGGTGGGGGCCAGCATCGCCATCGATCAGGTGCGGGTGCTGAGTCAGGAAGGGGTGAAGGATTTCCACTTCTATACCCTGAACCGCTCCGAGCTGACCTACGCCATCTGCCACACCCTGGGGGTGAGGCCGAAAGGCCAGCCGTAACGGATCGCGGGTACAAAAAAAGCCAATGAGTTGCTCATTGGCTTTTTTGTTATGGCGACCAATCAGGGTCTGGTGGGGGCGATCTCTTTGGGTTCGAGATCGATCACCGCATTGCCGGCGGCGCCGGGGTACTGGTGATAGCTCTGGTCCTGCTCCAGGGTGTAGAAGGTATCCAGATAGTCATCGTTGTTGGTCATCCAGGAGTCGGGCAGCGCCTTGACGATGCGACCGCCGAGATCGAGGAAGGGCAGTGCCTCGGGCACGCCGCCAGCCGTGAAGGCCAGCTTGAGGGCATTGATGAACAGGCCGCTCAGCTCCTTGTAGTTGACGTTGTCGTCCTGCTCCATCATGACGATGTCGACGGCACCCCAGCGATAACGATCCCAATAGACCAGGATCTGGTTGGGGGTGTAGTCGGTGTTGTCATAGTCGAGATAGGGCATGTCGACGATGTCGACCACGGGCTCATCCCGGCTGGGATTGACCCCTGCGACGACCGCATACACCTCGGCCGCACCCAGCAGCCAGGGCTCCTGATCATCCTTCAACCGAATTTTCTTCAGGATGCTGGTCTTGAGCGGGGCCGTGCTGGCAGCCGCACGGGGAGCCACCTGCATGTCGGCGGCAGCCAGTGCCTTGCGGATCACCTTGAGGCCGGCATTCTTGGCCTTGACGGGATCAGCTTCCACGACCAGGACCGGACGGGCCGGTGCCTTGTCCACATCCAGATAGACGGGGTTGCCGGCGCTGTCAAAGGCTTCGATGGCGCTCCAGCTCTTCTCATCTCCGCTCGGCACATAGGCGACCAGCGGCTCGACACCCTGCTGCAGCGCGGTGGCCTGTTCCGGGTTGGCCAGTCGCAGCTGCATCAGCTCCTTGACCTCGCCGTCCAGCCCTTGCCGGCTGATGGCTGCCTGGTTGGCATCCCGAGCCTGGCGTTTCAGGCGCGGACTGGCCTTTTGCAACAAGTTGGGCAGCGGGCTCTGGTACTCCTGATTGCTCAGCAGCGGCAGCAGGTTCTTCTGCTGCAGCGCGAGCTGGCGGGCCAGCTCCCGATCGGTGTCGGCAGCGTGGGCGGTGGTGGCGCCCAGCAGTGCCAGTAACAAAATGACAGCCTGATTCCTCATTATTATTCTCCAGTTTATGAGTCTGACATGAGGCCCGCATCGGGGAAGAAGAAGTGCCTCGACACCACTTAATGGCAATTAGTTTCAGCTGTGAACCAATTTTTCTGAATTATGTGCGGTGTCTCACGGGGGGCTCCCCAGATGGTCAGGTCAGTTTCTCCGCTGGTTGACTTGATAGAGGATGATGCCGACGAGCAGTCCCCAGCAGGCGGCACCGATGCCGAGCAGGCTGATGCCGGAGGCGGTGATGATGAAGGTCAGCAGGGCAGCCTCACGGGCATCGTCGTGCTGCAATGCGGTGTGCAGGCTGCTGCCGATGGTGCCGAGCAGCGCCAGCCCGGCGACACAGGTCACCAGTGCCGCCGGGAAGGCCGTGAACAGCGCCGCCACCGTGGCCCCGAAACAGCCAGTCAGCAGGTAGAAGCCGCCGGCCCACACTGCCGCGGGCCAGCGCCGGCTGGCGTCCGGATCCACCTCTTTCCCCATGCAGATGGCCGCAGTGATGGCCGCCAGGTTGAAGGCATAGCCGCCGAAGGGCGCCAGCAGCAGACCGGTGAGGCCGGTCCAGGTGATGAGGGATGAGGTGGCGGGCTGATAGCCGTGGGCCCGCAAAATGGTAATCCCCGGCATGTTCTGGGAGGTCATGGTGACGATGAACAGTGGCAAGGCAATGCCGAACAGGGCACCAAGGGAAAACTCTGGCCAGGTCATGACCGGGCCGGCCAGTTGCCAGTGGATGGTGTCAAGCTGCAGCTGGCCTCTCAGCAGACAGATGAGGATGCCGGTCGCCAGTACCAGCACCATGGTATAGCGTGGCCAGAGATGGCGGCCGAGCAGGAATGCCAGCAGCAGGCTGCCGAGCAGCAAGGGATCTGCCGGGGCGACCTTGAACAGATCCAGACCGAACTTGAGCAATACCCCGGCCAGCATGGCCGCCGCCAACTGGGCCGGGATATGGCGCATCAGCCGATCGAACCAGCCGCTGATACCGCACAGGGTGATCAGCAGAGAAGAGATAACGAAGGCGCCGATGGCCTCGGCCAGGGTGAAGTTACCCAGGCTGGTGATGAGCAGGGCGGCACCCGGGGTCGACCAGGCGGTCAAGACGGGGATGCGGTAATAGAGGGAGAGGCCGACGCAGCTGATACCCATGCCGATACCCAGCGTCCATAGCCAGGACGCCAGCTGGGCAGCATCGGCTCCCGCTGCCGTGGCTGCCTGAATGATCAGGATGACCGAACTGGTATAGCCGACCATCACGGCGATGAAGCCGGCGACCAGATGAGGAAGGGCAAAGGGCATGGTGACGTCCTTGTGGGGTTGTGACGGTTTGTGCGTTATTACGTACAATATTGCTTCAGACTATATCTTTGTGCGCTATAGCGCACGAGGCGATTCAAGAAAGTACAACAAAGAGGCAGTCATGCAAGAGATGAATCAGCATCTGGCCCAACGTCTGAAGGGCTTGCGCAGCGAACTGGGCTGGAGCCTGGATGTAGCGGCGCGGGAGACGGGAGTGAGCAAGGCCATGCTGGGCCAGATTGAACGGGGGGAGTCGAGCCCGACGGTGGCCACCCTGTGGAAGATTGCCACCGGCTTTCGAGTTTCTTTCTCCAGCTTCATCGAGCCGACCCCGGCAGAGCAGGGGGAAGTGCTCTATCGCACCGCAGATGCGATTCGCCAGCAGCCGGCGGGAGAGGGGATGCAGGTCGCCCCTCTCTTCCCTTATGAGGGGAGTTTTGGATTCGAACTGTTTGAGCTGACCCTGTTGCCCGGTTATCAGCGAGAATCAGAACCCCATGAACCCGGAGTGACCGAACATGTCATCGTCATCAGTGGCCAGATGGAAGTGCTGGTTGAGGGGGAGTGGCGCTCCTTGACGCAGGGGGAGGCGGTGCGCTTCGTGGCCGACCGCCCCCATGGCTATCGCAATCTGGGAGTGGCTCCTGCCATCTTCCACAATTTGATCCACTATCCGGCCAGCAGATCTTGACCCACCCGGGTCAGCCTGGGCGCCCATCAGCCCGGGGGCTGGTCAATATGGGAGCATAGACCCAGACAAACAGACCATATGCCAGGCTCCAGGCCAGGCCGCTCAGGTTCCAGCCGTGCAGGGTATAGGCGGGCCAAAGCAGCGGGATCACGACCCGGATCAGGGCTGCCATGATCACCAGAGCGAGCGCGCACTGGATCCTGCGCCCTACCTGCAAGGCCCGGCCACTGTGACCAAGGGAGACCCTGGCTATCATCCCCAGGATCATGGTCCCCATGCAGCCGGCACTGAGCAGGTGGCTGGCCAGCGACAGGCTGATGGGCAGGCCGGCAGCCAGAGCACCAAGGGCGAGCAGACCGAGAGGAATAAACAGGTAGGCGAGGTGCAGTGACCACAAGAGGGGTTGGCCAAGGGTGGAAGGCAGCCGCCAACGCAACTGGCGCCACAAGTGCAAAACGGCCGCCACTATATATAGAGGGAGCAGGTAGAGGCTGGTGGCCCATGGGGTGGGCAGCAGCAGCCAGCTCACCAGGGTGAGCCACAGCGTGGCAAGGGCAGCGCGCTCCAGCCAGAGAATTGGGACGGCTTTTTCCATCCCGGTGGCTCTGGCGGTAAAGAAGGGGATGACTCGCCCTCCCATTACGGCGATCAGGGTTGTAAACAAGAGCACCGTAGTAATGAGCAGATGTTCCATATCAGCCCACTGCGCCTGCCACAGCCAGCTGGCGGCGTTGAGCAGTGTCAGCACGACCAGCAGAGGCACAAAGAAGAGGTTGCGCCACTGCCTGGTGACCACGATGGGTTTGGCCAGATACCAGGCGCAAAGAGGCAGCCAGAGCAGATCTGCCGCCATCAGCAGGGTATTGTGTTCGCCCAGCCAGGGCAGCAGGGCCCTCGGCAATGCCCACAGCACGACGACCAGCACCAGGGGCCAGCTTCTAACCCCGGGGTGAGCGGTCCAGTTTTGCACTGCCGTCAGCAGGAAGCCCGCGACGATCGCGGCTCCGAAACCAAACAGCATCTCATGGGCATGCCACCAGATGGGGTTGCCAATCCCCGGCATGACGAACCAGCCATTGAGCTGCCCGAGCCAGCCCAGCATCGCCAATGCCGAGAACAAAGCGCCGAACAGGAAGAAAGGCCGAAACCCGAGGCGGAACAGAGGAACGATTTTCTCCTCTTTGCGGCTATCCAGGATCTGGTGCATGAATGAAACCTAAATTGAACATTTGAAAAGCCAATTATAAAGTGGCTTTTCAAATGTTCAATTTAAATCCAATGAAAGCCCGAAATGGTGGTGATGCGAGCGAAATAGAACCGCTTTGCTGCATATCTGAGCGAACGGTTCTTTTCGGTGAAAAAGCCCTTGTCATCTCGGCGCGGCTCCCTATAATGCGCCCCTACCAGCACGGCAGAACACGCCAACCTGATGAGCCAGCTTCCTTGCGAAGTGGGCGCCGAAAGAAAAGCGAAAACAATAGCTTGACTTTCGAAGTGAGAAGCGTAATATGCGCCTCCTCAACGCGACAAGCGTGACGCTCTTTAACAATTTGAATCAAGCAATCTGTGTGGGCACTCACAGCATCGAGCATCAAAAACAATTTTTGATATCA
>NZ_JAPCJG010000015.1:0-78046 GCF_027707985.1 Aeromonas sp. QDB03
CGAAACGGCGGTAGCGTGACGGGCCATCATGCGGCACCTCCCTCAGTCTTGCTCAGGGCATGGCCAGCGCGGATCAGACCTTCGGCATGCATAATGGCATCAGCAACGGCAACACGATTGAAACAGCTGCATTCGGCCATAAACTGATTCAGAACTGATAGCAGGTTGAGGCCATCACCAAGCATTTCATCGGGGTCAGAAAACAGCTTGTGACCAGATGCCTCACGCAATTGCTCGAAGATACCGGCAGGGGATTGGGATGGTGCAGGGGAATATTCGATCTTGCTACCTGACATCATTTCAAGTAGCGCTCTTTGAGCCTGCAATGGAAGCAGATCAGCTCTATATTCGAGAGCCTTACCCTTGCCAACCGCTTTTCTCTTTGTTCCAGGAACATGCTTGGCTTTACAGTCAAGGCGCTTACGAATAGCGTTACGAGTATATTGGCTGGTTTTGCTGGTAGGTAATCCAGGCAAGTTTTCGCAATCAGCGATTGTTACCCATATTTCCCGAATAGAATGGAGATCAGATGATGATCCGGCCATGGAGGGCCTCCTTGGATAGTAGGACTATCACCGACAGGAGTTTCCACGCTCTCTGGCGGTGAGCTGAATGGGGGTGGAAATCCGCTCCAAGGAAACGGCCAAGCTTACGCTTGCCCCACCCAGCCCACCATAAAGAGGCTAGATGCACGCATAAAAAAACACGCGTGACGCGTGTTGTGCGTCTTGGATTATACGGGTTTCCACGCCCGCCTCCAGTTTTTTTGCTGGAGCTTTTAAAGGCTATCCTGAGCTGTTTTTCTTGTCAACATAATGATCAAAACACTAGCTTTTGACGCTCTAAAAACAGACAAACGCACGGGTTACATATAAACTATCAACTACCATTCAGTTTCTTTCTGAATTTCAAGAAATCAGAGCCAAGTCATTGAACAATAAAGAAATAAACTGCGATATCATTTTCAGAAACCAAGTTCCTGAAAAGCATCGATTTAATAAATTATTGCTAGACTCATTGGGCTCCCATGAAACGGAAATCCTGACATCCGATTAGTTCCGATTGTCATAATACAAAACCTCTTTTCATATTTCTGTAACGCATTGATTTAACTCAAATAAAAATCAATCGGAAATGAAAAGGACGAATCGGAAGTGACGTCCGATTCTACCCCGTAGCAACGGACATATAAATCCATCAAAAGCTTGCTGTATCTGGCTTAGCGTGAAGCGCCAGCGATACTACGCAGGCCATACACAGCAAAGGATTGAGCGTTCATCCCAACATGAATTTAAAGCACGTTTAAAGGCCAATTTAAAAAACAAAGAGTGATCACTTCGGTAGCGATTTTCGGCCATTTTCATGAGTAGTGATCATTTCAGTGATTGCTAATATACTTGCAGCCAAGTCCGCCGTTTTTCCCGCCTGCTATCGCCACCAAAGCCGCGCCACTCCTCAATTCCAGATCCCGCGTATGCCCTAGAGATCCGACTTATTCCCGGGGTCTGTCCTAATGATCAATCCACTAGAGTCTATACAGCCAGTCCCACCTCGGTGCGGGAGACGACCACCGGATAACCCGAGAGAGTGCCCTGCCAGTAGGTCCAGGCGCCCACGGTCAGCTCCTGCTTGTCCTTGAGGGCGGCCACCAGGGTCTCGACTTCGACGTCCATCGCCCCCTGGATCAGGATGGGGGCGGGGGCCGGCTTGGCCGCCACGACGGCGGAGGAGAAGAGGGCAAACAGGGTGAGCAGGCGCGAGCAGCGTTTGATGAAATTCATGGATTACCTGTAGAACGTGCGAGAAAGCGCCGGATCCTACCGAAAGGCAAACGGTTGCGCAAATGCGGGTGTGGTTTTTGTCAATAGCGGGCCGGCAGGGAGCCGGGTTCAGGGCTGCTTGTGGCCGGCGAAGTAGAGCACCCGCCGCACATATTGCTGGGTCTCCTGATAGGGGGGGATGCCGCCATACTGCTCCACCGATTTTTCGCCGGCGTTGTAGGCCGCCGACATCAGGGTCCAGTTGCCGTCGAAGTGGGTGTGCAGCCACTTGAGATAGGCCACGCCGCCCTTGATGTTCTGCTCCGGATCGAAGGGACGGGTCACCCCGAAGCGCTGCTGGGTCTCGGGAATCAGCTGCATCAGCCCCTGGGCATTCTTGGGAGAGACGGCGCGGCTGTCGAGGTTGGATTCGGCGATGGCGATGGCCAGCACCAGCCGCTCGTCGATGCGGTGGCGCTTGGCGGCGTGGCGCAGCATGTTGGCCAGCTTCTGCTTGGCGGGTGACTGGCGGGCCAGATAGGCCTCCAGATTGAAGGGGGTGGTGGGGATGGCGGCGAAGTAACCGCCGGATCCACCGACGCCGCTGCCGCACTGATCCCCCATCACGGCATTGCCGACCCGGCTGTTGTAGTAACGGGCGGCCTGCTGGTTGCCAAGGCGGATCGCCATGGCCAGGTAGGCGTTGGCCATGCGGGGGTTGCGAACCGAGCCCGGGCCGGTGGCGAGCAGGCGGCCGATGCGAAAATACCCTTCCGGGTTACCCGTGGTGGCGGCGGCGCAGTAGAAGTGGATGGCCTGGGTCAGGTTGCCCTGACTCTGTGCCTGCTGACCTTTCTTCAGTGCGCTGAGCGCCTTGGGTGCCTGTCTGAAATCCCTGCTTTGCGCCGCTGCCTGCCCGGTGCCGGCCAGCAACAGCGATAAAAAAAGCAGCAAAAACAGCCTGTTTTCGCTGGAACTCGACATGGATTCTCTCCTGTTGGGGTACAGAAGATATAGGGGAACATGGCCTGTTCTGCCATTAATCCAGTGGATCCTGTTGTTATGGATCCGGGTATCCAGAGATCAAAACGGTATGGAACCAATGACGGAGGCTGATGCGGCAGGGATTGGCGACGGCTCATGACGGTCGCCGCCAGCAAAGGGGTTGCTAGATAAGCTGCCCCTGGCCAGGCTCGGCACCATCGGCACCATCGGCACCATCGGCACCATCGGCACCATCGGCACCATCGGCACCATCGGCACCATCGGCACCATCGGCACCATCGGCACCATCGGCACCATCGGCACCATCGGCACCATCGGCACCATCGGCACCATCGGCACCATCGGCACCATCAATACCATCAGCACCGTCCATGCCATCGGCACCGGCGCTGCCATCGCGGCCCGGTTCCGGGAGCCACTGGCCATTGTCCGCCGGTGGGCAGTCATCGCCGGCCGGACAGGGCGTGCGGGCCAGCAGCGGGGCGCCGTGCAGGCAGCCAAGCAGCAACAGCAGAGAGCAGAGGGGACGAGTCGGTTTCATGAAGTTGACCAGGCATGAACAAGGAGAGAAGAGAGTGGCCTTGCTGGCCCCTCAGACGTCGAGGTGATAGGGCTGCTCGTCCGGCTCGGCGGCGGGCAGCTGGCGATACATCAGGCGAATTTCGCTCGCCACCCAGAGCGAGAGCAGGCCGAGCAGGCTCAGCAGAGGCGCCAGGGTGTGGCTCTGTTGCAGTCCGTAGGCAGACAAGGCGGCGCCCAGCAACAGCAGAATACGGATCATGAGGTGACTCCTTCTCATCATGGTGAGGGCGCGGATGCGTGCCCGTGCGGCACCAAGTGTGGCCAGTATACCCCAGCCGGTGCCCGGCAAACCGCCATCCGCTTCACATCCCCATCCTAAGGGCGGAGGTAGTTAAGCGCCATCCGATTAACTCATCAATCCGCGGCCGGCCGGTTCATCTGTGCGCTCATGGTGTCGATGAAGTGGCGGATCGCCACTGCGGCCGGCTGGCCGTCGCCGGGCGGGGCGTAAAGCACGCAGAGATCGGCGGGGATCGCCTGCTCGAGGCGGATGAAGCGCACGTGGGGCCACTTCTGGCGGGCGTAGCTGGCCGGCACCAGCGCCACTTGCAGGCTGGTGGCCACCACCGCCATCAGGGTGTTGGGTTCGACCACCTCCTGGTTGAGATGGGGGTAGAAGCCCTCCACCAGACAGGCGTTGATGATGAGGTCGGTAGAGGAGGAGTTGGCGCGGCTCATCAGCACGAACGGCTCCCCCGCCAGCTCGGGCAGGGAGACCAGCTTGCGATCCCGCAGCGGATGCTCGTCCGACACCACCAGCACCATGGACTCGCGATAGATGGTCTCGGCCAGCAGCGGATGGATGTTGACGGTGTCGGCGAAGCGGGCGAGGCCGAGGTCTATCTCCTTGCGCGAAAGCGCCTGTTTCTGCCGCTCGGGGGAGAGCTCGGTGAAGGTGATCTCGAACTCGGGATGGCGCTGGTGGCACTGGCGGATCACCTCGCCAAAGCCGGCCCAGAAGATGGAGCTGACCAGCCCGATGCGGATCTGGTTGCGCTCCATGCGCCCCGCCTGCACCACCCGGTTGAGGCCGCTTTCCAGCACGTCGAACAGCAGGGCGCACTCGGCCTGCAGCAGCCGGCCGGTGGCGGTGAGGCTCACCTGGCGGGTGTGGCGTTCGAACAGCGCCAGCCCCAGCAGGGACTCGAGTTCCTTGATCTGGGCGCTGAGCGGCGACTTGGAGACATTGAGCTGCAGGGCGGCCCGGCTGAAGTGCCCCTGGCTGGCCACCGCATGGAAGTAGCGCAGCATCTTGAGGGTGACGCGATCGCGCCAGTGACTGTCGAGGGCCAAGCGACCTCCTTCGGTGGCTGATTGAGTGCCGGGTGCGATCCCCGTCAAAGTTTGCGCGACCGGTGCGGGCGGCAGCAGGGCCGCTGCGCGGCGGATGGTCGATCCGGCTCACACCTTTGTCGGCCCGTTTTGACCGTGCCGGGGCTGGTTGGCGGCAGAACGGGGCCAATCAGCGCCATTCATGCCAGTTCCTTTGGTTTTCAGCCATTTCCCGGCGGGAAATTGTGCTGAAAATCAGGATAGTCAGGCCGATTTTAGCGATTTTTATCGCCCAATACCTCCCCTAGAGTGAGCGCCATGTCCCATTTACAGCCTCAAGAGGTGCAGCTCATGCAACAAGATCCGGTACTCAACGCCGTCGCCACCATTCTCGCCCGCAAGCCGGGTTTCGCCCCCCGCGCCGCCATGATCCTGGGCTCCGGCCTCGGCGTGCTGGCCGATGCGCTGGAGGAGAAGGTCACCATTCCCTACGAGGAGCTGGACGGCTTCCCGGTCAGTACGGTGGCCGGCCACAGCGGCGAGCTGGTGCTCGGCAAGCTGCACGGGGTGGACGTGGTCTGCATGAAGGGGCGTGGGCACTACTACGAACACGAAACCATGAAGGTGATGACCACCCCGGTGCGCACCTTCAAGCGGCTGGGTTGCGAGCTGCTGCTGGTGACCAATGCGGCCGGCTCGCTGCGCCCGGAGCGGATCGGGGTCGGCTCCCTGGTCATCTTCAACGATCACATCAACACCATGCCGGGCACACCCATGACGGGCGCCAATGACGAGGCCTACGGCCCGCGCTTCTTCAGCCTGGCCAATGCCTATGACAAGGGGTTGCGCAGCGAGGCGCTGGCGCTGGCCGAGCGGGAGGGGATCGCCGTCAATCAGGGGGTGTTTGTCTCCTACAGCGGCCCCTGCTTCGAGACCGCCGCCGAGATCCGCATGATGCAGATCATCGGTGGCGACGTGGTGGGGATGTCGGTGGTGCCAGAAGTGGTCAGCGCCGCCCACTGCGCGCTGCCGGTGCTGGCCATCTGCGCCATCACCAACATGGCGGAGGGGCTTGGCGACGTGCAGCTCTCCCATGAGCAGACCCTCAAGTGCGCCAAGCTGGCGGAAACGGATTTCATCCGCCTCATCAACGCCTTTATCAAGCACCACTTCCAGTAAGCAGGGAGCGACCAGGAGGTCAGTTATGTTTGCAGCAGGATTTCTCGGTATGGCGGCGCTGATCTTCATCGCCGTGCTCGCATCGACCAACCGCAGGGCCATTCGCCTGCGCACCGTGGGGCTGGCGCTGGCCTTGCAGGTCGCCATCGGTGCCCTGGTGCTCTATGTACCGCTGGGGCGCCGGGCGCTGGAGGGGATGGCCCACGGGGTCGACGCCGTGCTGGCAAGCGGCAAAGCGGGCATCCACTTCCTGTTTGGCAACCTGGTCAACTTCTCGGTGGACGGCATCGGCTTCGTGTTTGCCCTCAACGTGCTGCCGCTGGTGGTGTTCTTCTCGGCGCTGATCGCCGTGCTCTACTATCTCGGCATCATGCAGCTGGTGATCCGCTTCATCGGCGGCGCCATGGCGCGCCTACTCGGCACCTCCCAGACCGAATCCATGTCGGCGGTGGCCAACGTCTTCGTCGGTCAGAGCGAGGCGCCGCTGGTGGTCAAACCCTACATGCCCAAGATGAGCGATTCGGAGTTCTTCGCCGTCATGTGCGGCGGCATGGCCTCGGTCTCCGGCACCGTGCTGGCGGGCTACGCCATGATGGGGGTCGACATGCAGTACCTGCTGGCCGCCTCCTTCATGGCGGCGCCGGGCGGGATCCTGTTCGCCAAGCTGATCATTCCCGAAACCAGCCAGCCGGACTATGTGTTCGACAACAGCATCCAGTTTGACGGCAAGAAGCCGGAGAACGTGCTGGCGGCGGCAGGCGAGGGGGCCAGCAGCGGCCTCAAGCTGGCGGCGGCCATCGGCGCCATGCTGATCGCCATGATCGGGCTGGTGACTCTGGTCAACACCCTGCTGGGCGGGGTGGGGGAGATGGTGGGCATGCCGCTCTCCCTCGAGCTCATCCTGGGCTGGATCTTCTCGCCGCTCGCCTTCCTGCTCGGGGTACCGCTGGCGGACATCGGCATCGCTGGCGCCATGATCGGCAAGAAGCTGGTAGTGAACGAGTTCGTGGCCTACAGCGACCTCTCCCCCTACCTGAAAGACGCCAGCACTGTGACTGCCGCCGGCCTGCAGGTGCTGGAGGAGAAGTCCAAGGTGATCATCAGCTTCGCCCTGTGCGGCTTTGCCAACCTGGCCTCCATGGGGATCCTGATCGGTGGTCTCGGCACCCTCTGTCCCTCCCGCACCGACTTCATCGCCCGCTACGGCCTGCGTACCGTGCTGGCTGCCACCTGTTCCAACCTGATGAGCGCCGCCATCGCCGGGATCTTCTTCTCCCTGGCCTGAGCGTCCCATCCCTTGTTCCGGGGCGCTGCGGCGCCCCTTTCTTATCCCGACAGGAGCCTTCCATGATTCCAGCTACTGCTTTTTCACCAGCCTGCGCCGCCACCGAGGCCGCCAGCCGGGCCATCCGCTTGATGGATCTCACCAGCCTCAACGACGATGACCACGACGCGCGCATCATCGCCCTCTGCCACCAGGCGCAGACCCCGGTCGGCAACACCGCTGCGGTCTGCATCTATCCGCGTTTCGTGGGGCTGGCCAGGCTCACCCTGGCAGCCCAGGGCACCCCCGAAATCAAGGTCGCCACCGTGGTCAACTTCCCCCACGGCGACGATGAGTTAGATGTCGTGCTGGCCGAGACCCGCGCAGCCCTTCTCGATGGTGCCGACGAAATCGATCTGGTGATCCCCTGGCGTGCGCTCAAGGCAGGGGACGAGGCGCCCGCCCGGGCGCTGGTGCGCGGCTGCAAGGCATTGTGCGGGCCGCGGCTGCTCAAGGTGATCATCGAATCCGGCGAGCTGCAGGAACCCGCGCTTATCCGTGCCGCCTCCCTGCTTGCCATCGAGGAGGGGGCCGACTTCATCAAGACCTCCACCGGCAAGGTGCCGCTCAATGCCACCCCCGAGGCGTGCCGCACCATGCTGGCAGCCATCGCCGAGTGCGGCGCACAGCACCGGGTGGGCTTCAAGGCGGCAGGGGGAGTAAAAAGCGCGCAGGAGGCGGCGGAGTATCTGGCCATGGCGGCCGCACTCTTTGGCGATGAGTGGCTGGTTGCCGAGCGCTTTCGCTTCGGCGCATCCAGCCTGCTCGGTCAGTTGCTGGCCACCATCGAGGGCAAGAAGCCGGTTGCTGCCGACGGCAGTTATTGAATCATTCCCATCCAGTGCGGCGCCCGGCTGGGCGCCCCTTTGCACAGGTGCATGCCATGTCCCATCCCCGTTTTCATTTCGTGCAGGCCCACGGCAAGGTGCTGCTGTTCACCCTGCTCATCAGCCTTTCTTTCCCCATCGGCAGCGCCCTCACCGCGGTGCTGGACCCGCTGGTGGTCACCTGGGCACGCTACCTGCTGGCGGCGTTCACCTTCGTGATTCTGCTGGCTTGCCAGCGCCGTCTCGCGCTGCCTTCGCTGCGGGATCTGGGGCGTTATACCCTCATCTCGCTGCCGGCTCTCTGCTACTTCGTCGCCATGTTCGTGGCGCTGCAGGAGACCAGCGCCCTCGATGCCAGCGCGCTCTACACCACGGTGCCCCTCATCAGCGCGCTGGCCAGCATGCTTGTGCTGCAGCGCCGCATCGGCTGGTCGATGGCGTTCGCCCTGCTGGGGGGCATGGCGGCGGCCGCTCTCATCATCTTTCGCGGCGAGCTGAGCCAGCTGGCGAGCCTGAGCCTCACCCCCACCCCCACCCCCACCCCCAGCAACCGCATCTATCTGCTCGGCTGCGTGGGGATGGCACTCAACCCCATACTGGTGAAGCGCTACTACCGGGGCGAGTCGTTTGCCCACCTCACCTGCTGGACCCTGATCTGCGCCACCCTGCTGCTCACTCTGGTGGCGGCGCCGCGGCTACTGACAACCGACTGGCAGCAGGTGTCGCTGCCGCTCTGGCTCGGCCTTGCCTATCTGGCGCTGTTTGCCACGGCGCTCAGCTTCTTTTTGTTCCAGCAGGGGAGCGTGGTGCTGCAGCCGGAGCAGGTCTCGGCCTACACCTACCTGATCCCGGTGCTGGTGCTGTTGACCGGCATGCTGAGCGGGGAGGTGGTGATCTGGCGGCAGGTGGGCTGGGGCGTGCTCGGCGTGCTGCTGACCATGGCGGTCATGGTGCTGGTGCCCGCTCGGCAGGCACGCCGTGCCTGAATCGGTTAGCGGGCGGGCTGGTAGTAGTCGAGATACCAGCGCACGAACGCGGCGACCCCTTCCTTGATGGAAGTAGCGGGGCGCAGGCCGGTGAGGGTGTGAAGGGGCTCGCTGTCGGCCCAGGTGGCGTGCATGTCGCCCGCCTGCATCGGCAGCATCCGCTTGATGGCGGGCTTGTCCAGCGCCTGTTCCAGCGCCTCGATGAAGTCGAGCAGCCGCACCGGCTGGCCATGACCGATGTTGAGGATGCGGTAAGGCGCGGCGCTCTCGGCCGGGCTCTGCTCGCCGGCATGCCAGTGAGGGTTGGGGCGGGGCGGCAGCTCGGCGACGGCCAGGATCCCCTCGACGATGTCGTCGATGAAGGTGAAGTCGCGGCTGAGATTGCCCTGGTTGTAGACGTCGATGGGCTCGCCCGCCAGGATGGCGCGGGTGAACTTGGCGATGGCCATGTCGGGCCGGCCCCAGGGGCCGTAGACGGTGAAAAAGCGCAGCCCGGTAGTGGGCAGACCGTAGAGCGCCGAGTAGGCGTGGGCCATCAGCTCGCCGCCCTTCTTGGTGGCGGCATAGAGGGAGACCGGGTGGTCCACCTGCTGATCGGCACTGAACGGCAACTGCTCGCCCATGCCGTAGACCGAGCTGGAGGAAGCGTAGATCAGATGCCGGATGCCGTGCTGGCGGCACCCCTCCAGCACCGTCAGCATGCCGGTGAGGTTGCTCTCGCTGTAGGCAAACGGGTTTTCCAGTGAGTGGCGCACCCCCGCCTGGGCGCCCAGGTGGATCACCCGCTCGAACCGCCCCTCGGCAAACAGGGCGGCCATACCGGCCTGATCCGCCAGCTCGCCCTGCACGAAGCGAAAATGGGGGAAGGGGGTCAGCATCGCCAGGCGGGCCTCCTTGAGGCTCACCTCGTAGTAGTCGTTGAGGTTGTCCAGCCCCACCACCTGATGGCCCGCCTCGCACAGCCGTCTGGCCACGTGAAAACCGATAAAGCCGGCGGCGCCGGTGACCAGATACTTCATGGTTGGGGTCCTGTGCAGATCATGGGGCTCCTGACGGTGATGGGAAAAGGGGCTGCGCGCTTTGTAGCAGAGCCGGCGCGTCTGTGCCATGGCAAACCGCCCGTGTCGGCGCAGCGGGGGCGGCTCAGGCGCGGCATGCTGCATCTTGGTGCAGCGGCTGTCAATGGAGAATGACAGGCACCAAAACGGGGCGTGGGCGACAACTATTGTGATCATGGTCGCAAAAAATAGACTAAACCCCATAACGAAGCCCTGCGGACAGGGCTCGCGCCCGCCAGACGGGCAACAGACACTCTTTCACTTCGCTATTGGATACCGGTTATGGACAACACCCCTGGCTCGGCGCACTCCGTTCGGACTGCGCACCCCCTCTATGAAGACGTCATCGCCCTGCTGACCGCGGCCGGCTTCGTCTCCCTCGGCATCTTTCTGTTTCATCAGGTCGGTCTGCTGACCGGCGGCACCGCCGGGCTGGCGCTGTTGCTGCAGCAGGTGACGGGGCTGAGCTTCGGCCTGCTGTTCTTCGGCATGAACCTGCCCTTCTATGCCCTGGCGTGGATCAGGATGGGGCCGCGCTTCACCCTCAATACTTTCGTCTCGGTGGCGGCGGTCTCCTTCATGACGGATCACCTCAACGCCGTGCTGCAAATCGGCAAGATTGAGCCGGTCTACGCGGCGCTGATCGGCGGCGCCCTGATCGGCATGGGGCTGCTCATCATGTTTTGCCACAAATCGAGCCTGGGCGGCTTCAACATCCTGGCGCTGTTTATCCAGGACCGGTTCGGCATCCGCGCCGGCAAGCTGCAAATGGGGCTGGATTGCACCATCGTCATCGCCTCCTGCTTCGTGGTGCAGCCCTGGATCCTGGCGCTCTCGGTGGTGGCGGCCATCATCTGTAACCTGGTGTTGACACTCAACCACAAGCCGGGCCGCTATCAGATCGCTTGACGAATAAAGAATCATATGAGGCTGTTTGGTAGGCGATTAGCCTGCCACACCTTGCAAACAAACAGAGCGCCTGATGGCGCTCTGTTGCTATCTGCCGCACGGCCATCACCGCATCACACCACCATGGGCAGCCCGCTTTCGGGGTGGAGGATCACCTGGGCCGGGTAGTCGTAGAGCCGGTCGATCAAATCAGGCGTCAGCACCTCGCGCGGGGTGCCGTCTGCCATCACTCTGCCCTGTTCCAGCATCACCAGCCGGTCGGCGTAACGGGCCGCCAGATTGAGATCGTGCAGCACCACCAGCACGGCGGTATGGCGGGCGGCGAGGGCGCGCGCCATGGTGAGCAGCTGGTGCTGGTACTTGAGATCGAGCGCCGAGGTGGGTTCGTCGAGCAGCAGCAGCCGCGCTTGCTGCGGTTCGTCCGGTGCCTGCCAGATCTGGGCCAGCACCCGGGCGAACTGCACCCGCTGGCGCTCCCCGCCGGAGAGGCCGGGATAGAGGCGGCCTGCCAGGTGATCGACCCCGGCATGGGTCATGGCGGCCCGGACTATCTCGTCGCGCCGGCTGGCCGGTTCGCTGTGGGGCAGCCGGCCCATGGCCACCACCTCCTCGCACAGGAAGGGGAAGTTCAGGGACGAGCTCTGCGGCAGCACCCCGACCCGATGGGCCAGCTCGGTGCCGGCCCACTCCTGCCGCTCCCTGCCAAACAGGCGGATCTCCCCCTGATGTTCCAGCTCGCCGGTGAGGCATTTGAGCAGCGAGCTCTTGCCGGCGCCGTTGGGGCCGAGCAGGGCGGTGAGGCTGCCCGCCTGCATGCTGAGGTCGAGCCTGTCCAGGATGGGGCGGCCGCCCCGGCTGAGGCTGAGCTGGCGACAGTGCAGCAGGGTCGATGAAGCAGACAAGAGGAGTCCTCCGGTTAAAGCGTCCGGCGGCTCTTGACCAGCAGCCAGATGAAGAAGGGGGCGCCCAGCAGGGCGGTGATGATGCCGACCGGCATCTCGGCCGGCGCCAGCAGGGTGCGGGCCAGCATGTCGGCGCCCAGCAGCAGGGCGGCCCCGAGCAGGGCGGAGAGCGGCAGCAGCCGGACGTGGTTGGGGCCGGCCAGCAGCCGCACCAGGTGGGGCACCACCAGGCCGACGAAACCGATCATGCCGGCCACTGCCACCGCCACGCCGACCCCGGCGGCGGTGAGCAGGATCAGCCGCCGCTTGAGGGACTGCACCTGGATGCCGAGGTGGCGGGCCTCCCCTTCACCCAGCAGCAGGGCGTTGAGGGGGTTGGCATCGCGCAAGAACAGAATGAGCAGGGCAACCAGGGTTAGCAGCGCCAGCGCCACGTCCACCGGCTTGCCCGCCGCCAGCGACCCCATCTGCCACAGGCTCAGGTTGCGCAGCATCTGATCGTCGGCGAGATAGGTGAGCAGGCCGATCACGGCGCCGGACAGCGCGGTGACGGCCACCCCGGCCAGCAGCATGACGGTGACCGAGGTGCCCCCCTCCCGGGTGCCGAGCAGATAGACCAGGGTGGTGGTCAGGGCTCCGCCGAGAAAGGCGAGCAGGGGCAGCAGGCCGATGCCGAGCAGGCTCTGCCACTGCTGGCTGAGGGGGGCCAGCAGCACGATGGCCAGCGCCGCGCCGAGCGCCGCCCCGCCGGAGACCCCGATGATGCCGGGGTCGGCCAGGGGGTTGCGAAACAGCCCCTGCATCACGGCGCCGCAGAGGCCGAGAATCCCCCCCACCGCGATGCAGAGCAGGGTACGTGGCAGGCGGATCTCCTGCACGATCAGCAGCTTGTGGGCTTCAATCCCGCTCCCTTGGCCGGCGAACAGGGCGCGCAGGCTCTCGCCAAAGGAGAGGGCCATGGGGCCGGTGGCCAAGGATCCGACCAGCAACAGCGCCAGTGCGCCGCCGGTGAGGCACAGCAGCCAGGGCAGTGGCAGACGCATCATGAACCCAGCTTGATCCACTTGGCGATCTGGCTGGCCTGCTGCAGCGAGGTGAGGCTGAGCCCCCCTTGCAGGGCGTGGCCGTCGATGGCGTGGATGGCCCTGTTCTTGCCGGCCGGGGTGGCGGAAAGGGCGGGCACCTGGCTCAGCACGGTTTCAGGATCCTGATACTGCTGCCAGTCGCGGCCGCTCACCAGCACCAGATCGGGCTGCAGCTCGATAAGGGATTCGGTGGAGACTGGCTTGTAGTCTTGCAGCTGGGCCACCGGGTTGACGCCGCCGGCCAGGGTGAGCAGGGCACTGGCGGTGGTGTTGCCGCCGGCGATGCTGGTGGGCTGGCCCTTGTGCAGCAGCAGGAAGACCACCTTGAGCGGCTTGTTCTGCTTGGCCTGGGCGGCCAGCTGCTCGCTCTGGGCCTGGATCTCGGCCTTCAGGCGGGTGCCGGCGGCCGGATCCTTGAGCAGGACGGCCAGGGTATCGATGCGCAGGTTGAGGTTGGCGAGGGTGGGGGCGGTGGGCAGCACGTCCACCTCGACCCCGGCCCGGCGCAGCTGCTCCAGGGCGGGCGGTGGCCCCATCTCGTCGCTGCCGACCAGCCGGGTCGGCGCCAGGCTCAGGATCCCTTCGGCGGCGAGAGCGCGGTGATAGCCGACCCGTGGCAGGTTTTTCGGCTCTGGGCTGCTGATGTCGGTGGCGATGAGGCTCTGCTCACCGCCCAGCGCCAGAATGAGTTCCGTGGTGGCCGGGCCTATGCTGACGATACGTTCCTGCGCCAGGGTGGGCAGGGACAGGGCTGAGCAGCCGAGCAGGCTGAGTGCGAGGGCAAAACGACGGCCCATGCTAACCTCCGAAGGGTGAATGAAGTTGGGTTGCCGCCGAGAATATCAAGCCGTCGAAAAAAATGCACTGAGAATGAAAGCGATTATCAATTGCATTGGTTTGGGGCCTTCATTACAGTATCCGCCATGACAGAACAGGGATGCCGCAGGCACCCCAAGGGAGAACCGATGAGCATTGCACAACGCATTCATGGGCTGCTGGAACAAGATCCCAGCGCTCACCCATCCACCATCGCCGCCGAGCTGGCCGTCAGCGAATGGGAGGTGGTACGCCACCTGCCGGCCGAGCTGGTCACTCTGGTGCCCGCCGAGCAGGCCGAAGCCCTGCTGGCGGATCTGGCTGACTGGGGCCAGGTGACCACCATCGTCGAATCCGACGGCTCCATCTTCGAGGTAAAGGCCCCCTTCCCCCGTGGCAAGAGCGCCCGCGGCTACTACAACCTGATGGGGCGCGACGGCGAGATGCACGGCCACCTCAAGCTCGACAACGTGGTCGGCATCGCCCTGGTCAGCAAGCCGTTCATGGGCAAGGAGGGGCACTCCTTCCAGTTCTTCGGCCACAGCGGTCGCTGCATTTTCAAGGTCTATCTTGGGCGTGACGAGCAGCGTCAGCTGCTGCCGGCCCAGGTGGAACGCTTCATGGCCCTGCGCCACCAGTATCAAGAGGAAGTCAAAGCATGAGTGAACGTCAGGAGCGTCTGCAGAACCGCCTGCAACCGGAGATCCGCGAGTTTCGCGACGGTTGCCGCACCCTGCAGCTGGCGACGGTGGACAGTGAAGGCAACCCCAATGCCAGCTATGCCCCCTTCGTGCTGCAGGAAGATGGCTACTATGTGCTCATCTCCGAGATCGCCCGCCACGCCCGCAACCTGCAACAGGTGCCCAAGGTGTCGCTGATGCTGATCGAGGACGAGAACGGGGCCCGCGAACTGTTTGCCCGCAAGCGCCTTACCTTCGATGCGGTGGCCGAAGTGGTGGCCCGCGACGACGTGCGCTGGGAGCAGGCCATTGCGGCGCTGGAAGGGCGCTTCGGCGAGATAGTCAAGGGTCTTTCCAACCTCAAGGACTTCGTGCTGTTTCGTCTCAAGCCCGAGCAGGGGCTGTTCGTCAAGGGCTTCGGCCAGGCGTTCCGGGTCTCCGGCGACGAGCTGGTGGACTTCGTCCACCTGGTGGAAGGGCACAAGCGCGTCGACAACGGCGCCGAGCTGACCAGCCCGGCCGATGCGCCGGTCTGATCCACGCGATCACCAACATGACAAAACGGGCAGCCCTGGGGCTGCCCGTTTTTTTATGGACGGTTTTCCCTCAATCCTGCCAGGAGGCCTTGTTGGGGAAGGCGTCGCGGTCGGCCCGGGTGGCGGTCTCGTTGCACTCGCCCCGGATCTTCCAGGAGGTCTGGCTGAGCACTATGTAGCCTTCGCGGCAGTATTTGCGCTCGGCCAGCGCCTGGGTGAGCTGGGCATCCTGCAGCGCTTCACGCCGCTCCAGCAGGCTCTTGCTGCGACTCAGGCGGCTGCCGTCATCGTCCTGCAGGCGGGTGGGCAGGGTATCGAGCGGGGCGGCTTCGAAGGTGAAGCGCTTGCTCCCCTCCTCGTTGATGTGGGTCCTGAACAAGGGGGCCGGGCCATCCGGCTGGCGCCCCGGCAGGCCTGAGCAGGCGGTGATTGCCGGTAACAGCAGCGTGAAGGCAACGGCAGAGAGTAGACGCACACAAGACTCCAATCGGGTGATCGCTTCAGAGCGGGCAGATTAACATGCCGGCTCGGGTTGGGTGGCGCCGAGCAGCTCATCCGTCGTGAGCAGGGTCACGCTTCTGCCTTTTGGCAGGCTGAGGTGACGCCACATCCAGTGGTGGTGCTCGATGATCTGCTCCGCGCTCAGGTGGGGCCTGTCCGCCGTGGTATGGGCGTCGGTCACCGCCACCACCTCGAAGCCGCGAGCGGCGGCACTGCGCAAGGTGGTGTCGACGCAAAAGTCGGTGGCACAGCCGCAGATGAGCAGCCTGTCCACCGCCTGTTCCGCCAAGAGGAAACCGAGCTCGGTGTCGAGGAAGCTGTCGCAGGCGGTCTTGCGTACCCGGCTGTCATGCCCCTCTGGGGCGAGATCGGCGTGCAGCTGCCAGCCCGGGCTGGCGGGATCCAGCTCGGTGCCGGGTTCGTCGTGCTGCACATAGATGACACGACCCTGTTCTGCCCGCACGCGTTCGGCCAATCGATTGATATTGGCGATGACCTGGCTGTCCTGATGGCGAGGCTGGGTGAACAGCCCCTGTTGCATGTCGATGACCAGTAACACATCCATATGAAATCCTTGGGCAAATGTTTGTCAGGGTGGCAGCCACTGGGCTCCTCAGACGCAAGGTCAGGGTTGCAGCCACTGGCTGCAGTCACGACTGCGGGATTGATGCAGTGCGCCCATATCTTGCTTCATTTCATCGGCATTTAGCCAGCGTTCCGGCAGGGGGGCGATGCCGACCCGCACGTCGGCAACCCGGCCGGCCGCTACTTGACCGTCATCCGCTTGCGGAGTCGTCAGCTCCGGCACGACCAGCGCCACCTTGAGATCCGGGTTGCGGCTGGCGATACGGCTGGCCAGCCCCAGCCCGCCCTCTACGTGGAAGTTGCCGGCGATGTGCATGATGCGCCGGCCGGGGTGGCTGCGCAGGTAATCCACCATGCTCTCGGCCATGGTGTCGTCCCAGCTGGTCTGGGCGGCAAAGCGGCGGGCGTTGCTGTCGGCATCCCCATGATGGAGCGAGGCCATGAACTTCTGGCGATAGGGATCATCGCCGAGGGTGAGGGTGCGGGCCAGCTGGCTGCGACGGTTGGCGGGCAGCTGATCCAGCCAGGCCGGCCCCTCCTGGCCGACACAGCTCACCAGCGGTTTGGGCGCATTGGCGGCGATGACCGGCAGGTGGTGCGCCTTGGCGAACTCTACCAGCGGGCGATAGTCGCTCTGGTAGTTGGGCCAGGCGTTGCCGTCGCGAATGAGGGCCGCCTCGCCGATGCGACCGGCCAGGTAGGCATCCAGCACCGGCTGATCGGCGCGGCTGAACTGCTCCATGGAGAGCACCAGAGGGCGACCATCTGCGGCCAGGCCCGCCAGCATTCTGGCCTGCAGCAGGTGCACCGCCGGGTGGGTGTGCAGCTCGCCGACCAGCACTATGTCGGCATCCGCCACCCGGGCCAGGGCCTGCTCGAGGGTCAGCGCCTCCCCCTGGGTAGCCTTGAGCTGATAGTGATAGAGGGTGCCGGCATCGTTGACGGGGGCCGTCGTGGCACAGGCGGCCAGCAGCAAGGGCAGGGTGAACAGGGGTAGTAGTCGGGTCATGGATGTCTCGCAGCGATGAGGTGCCTGCACCATACAATGGCAGCATGGCGGGCGGGAAAACAGAGGGGCGTAGTGTAGAACCGAATTACGACAAAAGAAAATGAGAATGATTCCGTTTATTATTGATCTTTGTTGAGAGGTGGGTAAGATGCCAGCTGTTTGATAACAGTTCTCAATAAGGATTTGCAGTGGCCCATAACAACACCCTATCGCTGGTCGCCCTTGCCGTGGCGGCTGGCCTCGCTTCCCCGGTTTTTGCGGCGGACAAGAAAGCAGATGAAGTCATGGTGGTCAGTGGCTCTCGGATGGAGCAGAAACTGGAGGATGTCTCCGGCCCCATCTCGGTCATCACCACCGAACAGATTGAAGAGCAGGTGGTGAGCAACGTCGCCGACCTGTTCCGTTACGAGCCGGGTGTCACCGCCCTCGGCGGTGCCGGCGATGCCCAGACCTTCATCATTCGCGGCATGGGCGAGAACCGGGTCAAGATAGTGCGCGACGGCGTGCGCCAGAACGACGCCTACAAGAACGGCGGCGTGGGTCAGAGCTATTTCGACACCGACATGATCAAGCAGGTCGAGGTGGTCAAGGGGCCGGCCTCGGCGGCCTACGGCTCCGATGCACTGGGCGGCGTCATCGCCATTACCACCAAGGATGCGGCCGATTTCCTCAAGGGGCGCGACAGCTACCTGGATGCCACCACCGGTTATGCCTCCAGCAGTCACCAGAAGATGGCCGGCGTTACCGGGGCCCTGCGCGCCGGCGCGTTCGAGAACCTGCTGCGCTACACCTGGCGTGACGGCGGGGTGACCCAGAACTACGACGGCGACAAGAACGAGTTCGACATCGTCAGCCAGGCCGTGCTGTTCAAGAGCCAGTGGAACCTGAGCGATGCCCAGTTCCTCAAGCTGACCGTCGACTACTTCAACGAGGGGCAGGACCCCGATGCCGTCGACCTCACCAAGGCGGGCTCGGTCTTCAACCAGCCGATCACCGACAAGGAGACCGACAACCTGTCGCTGGTGCTGGATCACGGCATCGCCCTGAACACGCCCTGGGTCGATCGCATCGACAGCAAGCTCTACTACGCCCGCACCAAGCAGACCATGGATCAGTACGCCTCTTCCAAATACCCGGTGCGGCCGACCAACCCCTATGTGACCAAGAACTCGCTGGACAACAACGGTTTCGAGCAGAAGAGCCTGGGCGCCCAGCTGAAGTTCAGCAAGGCGCTGGCGAGCCAGCGGCTGGCCTGGGGTCTGGAGTATGAGCACACCGACAACGAGCGGACCCGCTTCAAGGCGCCGACCGTGCCGGGGGATTTCGTCGGCTACAATGAGCTGAGCTTCCCCTCCACCACCACCGAGCACGGCGCCCTGTGGGCGTTCGACGAGCTGAAATTCGGCGAGCGCTGGGTACTGACGCCGGGTGCCCGCTACGACTACTACCGGATGAACCCGGATCAGGATCCCGCCTACACCGGCGAGAACCTCAAGCGCTTCTCCGAAGGGGAGTTCTCGCCCAAGCTGGGGCTGGTGTTCAAGGCGCACGAGGCGGCCAACCTGTTCGCCCAGTACAGCCACGGCTACAAGACCCCCATGTATGACAATGCCTTCTCCACCCTGAACCACCAGGCATACGGCTATCGCATCGAGCCCAACCCGAACCTCAAGCCCGAGAGCAGCGACGGCATCGATCTGGGGGTGCGCGGCAGCGCCGGCGGCTTCAGCTATGAAGTGGCCACCTTCTACAACAAGTTCGACGACTTCATCGAGTTGGCCGGGGTCGGTACCGAGGGCCGCACCGCGCTGTATCAGTATCAGAACCTGGACAAGGCGACCACCAAGGGAGCCGAGGCCAAGGCGGACTACTGGCTGAACGATCTGGTCAACGTCTGGGGCAACCTCTCCTACATCGAGGGCAAGGATGGTGACGGCAACTACATCAACAGCCTGAGCCCGCTCAAGGGGACCCTGGGTGTTCGACTGGAGCAGCCCAACTGGAACATCAACACCGCCCTGCGCTTTGCCGATGACATGAGCAAGGTGGGCAAGGATGCCAAGGGCAACGACAACATCAAGAGCGCGGGCTGGGGCGTGGTGGACATCTATGCCCAGTTCAAGCCGGTGCAGGATCTGCAGTTCAACGTGGGCGTCTTCAACTTGTTCGACAAGGAGTACGTCAACTACGAGAGCATCACCGGTCAGAGCGCCAGTGCCAGCACCAGCCGCCAGACCGAGCCAGGTCGCAACCTGAGTGCACGGGTCAAGTACGTGTTCTGATGAATGCACACCACGACAAGGGGCCTGCGGGCCCCTTTTTCATGGCGGGGACCGGGCCCCCGATGGCGGACAAAAAGGCGGCCAAAAAGAAACCCGCCGAAGGCGGGTGGAAGGATTGCAACACTAACCAGGAGGAGGTGTTACTCAATAGACACCAGCCTTGCGCCAATAGTTCAATTTTATTGATGTTTTTCATTATTATCTGCGCGGTGTCCCAGTCGGGATCGCAGGATCCCCACCGACAAATCGGTTATCATTTGTGCCCCCGTTTCTCAGTGTCGAGGATCTATGCCCGCCTTCTCCTGGTTAGCCCTGTTTTTTGGCGCTTTCTACTTCGTCTACGGTGCCTATCTGCCGTTCTGGTCGCTCTGGCTGGAGGGGATCGGGGTCAGCGCTGAGATGATCGGCCTGCTGCTCGGCGCGGGCATGGCGATCCGCTTTGCCGGCAATCTGATGGTGATGGGACAGATCAAGGGAGCGGGGCACCTGCTGCCGGTCACCCGCCTGCTCAGCCTGCTCAGCCTGCTGGCCTTCCTCGGCTTTTACCTCAGCCACAACCTCTGGTGGCTGGTGGGGCTGACCCTGGTGGCGAACTTCATCTACCCGACCCTGATGCCGGTGGGGGAGGCGCTGGCCACCCGCATGGTGGTGCAGGCGCACCTCGACTACGGCAAGGTGCGGCTGTGCGGCTCGTTCGCCTTCATCGTCGCCTCGACCCTGGTGGGGGCTCTGGTGGGCAATTTTGGCAGCGACTGGATACTGCACACCATGGTGGCCGGATTGCTGCTGATGCTGCTGCTGAGCTGGCTGCCGCTGCATCCGGCGCCGCAGGACATTCAGGGCGAGCGGGCCAAGGCCTCCCTGCTCGATACCCTCAAGTCCCCCTCGGTGCGCCGCTTCCTGCTGATCTCGGCCCTGCTGCAGGGCAGCCACGCCGCCTATTACGGCTTCAGTGCCATGCACTGGAAGGCGGCGGGCTACAGCGGTACCACCATAGGTTATCTGTGGGCGCTGGGGGTGGTGGCGGAGATCGGCATGTTTGCCGCCGACAAGCGCTTCCTCAACCGCTTCGGCGCCCAGACCCTGTTTCTGGTGGGGGCGCTGGGCTGCGTGGTGCGCTGGATCCTGCTCGGTGCCTCCACCGAGCTGCTGGTGCTGGTGGCGGGGCAGCTGCTGCATGCGGTCACCTTCTGCGTCAGCCACTTGGGCGCCGTGCGCTTCATGACCCGCCAGCTGCCGGCCGAGCAGCTGATCCCGACCCAGGCGCTCTATGCGGCGCTGGGGCTCGGCATGACGGTGGCCGCCCTGATGACCCTGTGCGGCCTGCTGTTCGAACCGCTGGGGGGCGGCATCTTCTTCCTGATGGTGCTGGTGGTGCTGCCGGTGTTCGTGCTGCGCCTGCGGGAGGGTGAGCTGAAGGCCGCCTGAGTGGCCCTATCCGGTTCGCAACCACATCGATCAGCAACGAAAAAGGGGAGCCTCGGCTCCCCTTTTTGCATGGTGATGGCTGGCACGCAGGCCGTGCCGGCAGGATCAGGACTCCTGCTCAAAGGCCAGCAGATCACCGGGCTGGCAGCCCAGTTCGCGGCAGATCGCCTCCAGGGTGGAGAAGCGAACCGCCTTGGCATGGCCGTTTTTCAGGATGGAGAGGTTGGCCTCGGTGATGTTGACCCGCAGGGCCAGCTCGCGGGCAGTCATTTTGCGTTCGGCCAGCAGGGCATCGAGTCGGATGATGATGGGCATGGGTTCCTCACACCGTCAGTTGTTGTTCATCGGCCAGCCGCTTGGCCTCGCGCATCACCAGCGCCAGCGCCGACACGATAAGCCCGGCCAGCAGCAACTGGAAGTCCGATGAACCTATGTTGATCTGGCCGTGCAGCTCGGGGCCCGGCAGGGTGAGCACTATGTCCAGCAGCGGGGTGGTGATGATTTTGGTGACGAAACTGACACAGAGCAGCAGGCCGATCAACTGGTAGCGGCGGATCTGGCTGAAGGTGAACAGCATGGCCTGCCGATAGCCGCGAAACAGCTGGAGCAGCTGCCACAGCATCAGCATGAACACCAGATCCGGCAGCAGCATCACCAGGGTGCCCAGCAGACGGGTGCCCAGGCTGAGGGGGTAGTCGGCAATCGAGGGGGTCGTGCTGGCCAGCGCCGGCTGTGCCATGGTCAGGGGGACATTGTTGAGGGTGGAACTCTCTTGTACCGCCAGTGCGTCGATCAGCTCCTGCTGCAGGTAGTCGCTGCCGCCGAGCAGCTGGGACCAGACCCCCATGACCGTCATGAGCGGGGTGGCCAGCAGGGCGAACAGCAGGATCCATTCAATCAGATTGCTCATGCGTTCGAGCTTGTTGTGTTTCATCGCTTACCTCTTGGAGTGAAAGGGTGGGCCACGCGCAGCACCGAATTATTGTTTATCAATAAACACAGCTAGATGTTTATCGTTTTTCGATATTTATTCAACCGTTTTTTATTGAAAAACGATAAATTCTTGCTGCAATAAGAGGATGACATTTTTCGAGTGGCTCTCTAGACTGGCTGCTGCTGCGCTTGAATCTTCAACACGGACAAGAGGTTACAGATGCACCAGGGATGGTTGCTGATCGGATTGTCGCTCTCCTATCTGGGGCTGCTGTTTCTGATCGCCTACGTGGCGGACAAGAACAAACGTCGCCGTTTAAAGGGGCAGCCCCTGCTCTACAGCCTGTCGCTGGCGGTCTACTGCACCTCCTGGACCTTCTTTGGCACGGTGGGCCAGGCCAGCGAGTCGCCCTGGTCACCTGTGCCCATCTATCTGGGCCCCATGCTGGTGTTCCTGTTTGGCTGGCGCTTGCTGGCCCGCCTCATCCTGGTGGCCAAGCGCGAGCACATCACCTCCATCGCCGACTTCATCGCCGCCCGTTACGGCAAGTCCCAGCGCCTGGCCATGGTGATCGCGCTGATCGCCATCATGGGCATACTGCCGTACCTGGTGTTGCAGCTGAAAGCCATCGTCACCGGGCTGGATCTGCTGATGGCCAACTCTGTGCCTGCCGGCCCCACCGGCAATACCGCCGGGCTGGCCCTCGGCGTGGCCCTGCTGCTGGCGCTGTTCAGCATTCTGTTCGGCACCCGCCATCTGGACGCCACCGAGCACCACCGCGGCATGGTGGTGGCCATCGCCTTCGAATCCGTAGTCAAGCTGCTCGCCTTCATGGCGGTGGGGGGCTTTGCGCTCTGGCTGATCCTCAGCAAGCCGAGCCAGGCCCGCACCCTGGTGGCCAGCGATTTTCTCGATGCGGTGGTGGCGGTGACGCCGGGCAGCCTGCTGGAGCTCGCCATCTATACCCTGGTCGCCATGTGCGCTGTCATCTGCCTGCCGCGCCAGTTTCACGTGACCGTGGTGGAGAACAACCAGGGCCAGGATCTGCACTGGGCGCGCTGGCTGTTTCCGCTCTACCTGTTCGTGATGGGGCTGTTCATCTGGCCGCTGGCGCTGGCGGGCAAGCAGTGGGTGGGGGCCGGCATGGCCTCGGATACCTATGTGATCAGCCTCCCCATGTCGCTCGGTTTTGACGGCATGGCGCTGCTGGCGTTTCTTGGCGGCACCTCGGCGGCCACCGGCATGGTGATCGTCTGCACCATAGCGCTGGCCATCATGGTCAGCAACGATCTGGTGCTGCCGGTGCTGCTGCGCCGCTTCTGGCAGCAGGGGCGCGACGAGCGGCTGGTGCGCCTGCTGCTGCAGGTGCGCCGCGGCGCCATCCTGCTGATCCTGCTGGCGGCCTGGGGGCTCTACCTCTGGCTCGGGGATCTCACCAGCCTGTCGCGCATCGGCTACCTGTCGTTCGGTGCGGTGGCCCAGTTTGCGCCGGCGCTGCTGCTCGGTCTCTACTGGCGGCACGGCAATCGCAAGGGGGTCTACCTCGGTCTCGCCCTCGGGGTCAGCCTCTGGTTCGCTACCCTGCTGGCGGAGAGCGGCCTGCTGGCCGGCTCGCCGCTGGCGGCCCTGCTGGCGCCGCCCGACTGGCCCGCGTTTCGCGATCTCAGCCTGGGGGCCTGGTGCATCTTTCTGAGCCTGTTGCTCAACCTCATCGGCTATGTGGCGGGCTCCCTGCTGTCGCAGGCGGCGGTGAGCGAGCGGCTGCAGGCGGCCAACTTCGTCGGCAAGCCGAGCCGCGACACCACGGCGCTCTATCAGGCGCGGGTCTCGGTCAAGGAGCTGGAGATGCTGGCGGCCCGCTTCGTCGGCTCGAGCCGGGTCAAGCGCGCCTTCGGCCGCTTCGCCGGCGAGCGGGGCGGCACCCTGGCGCCCCAGATGCAGGCCTCCGCCGAGCTGATTGCCCACACCGAGCGGCTGCTGGCCGGGGTGTTCGGCACCTCGTCCGCCCGCCTGGTGCTGGCCTCGGCCCTGCAAGGGCGCAACATGCAGCTCGAAGAGATCGCCACCATAGTGGACGAGGCCTCCGACGTGTTTCGCTTCAACCGCGGCCTGCTGCAGGGGGCCATCGAACACATGGGGCAGGGGATCTCGGTGGTGGACAGGGAGCTCAAGCTGGTGGCCTGGAACCGGCGCTACATCGAGCTGTTCCACTATCCGCCCGGCCTCATTCAGGTGGGCCGCCCCATCGAGGAGATCATCCGCTACAACGCCGAGCAGGGGCTGTGCGGCCCGGGCGATGTCGAGGCCCATGTGGCGCGGCGGGTCGCCTTCATGCAGCGCGGCAGCCAGCACATTTCGGCGCGTGAGCGCCCCGATGGCCGGGTGATCGAGATGCAGGGCAACCCCATGCCGGCAGGCGGTTTCGTGATGACCTTTACCGACATCACCCCGTTTCGCGACGCCGAGCGGGTGCTGCGGGAGGCCAACGAACACCTGGAGGCGCGGGTGGCCGAGCGCACCCACGAGCTTTCCGAGCTCAACCGCCAGCTGCTGCTGGTGAACCAGCAGGTGGAGCGGGCCAACCACTCCAAGAGCCGCTTCCTGGCGGCGGTGAGCCACGATCTGACCCAGCCGCTCAACGCCGCCAAGCTGTTTACCTCCTCCCTGCTGGAGATGCTGCCACCGGCGGACGAGCCGGCCCGCATCGCCCGCCACATCGACGACGCGCTGGGGGCGACCGAGGATCTCATCACCGATCTGCTCGACATCTCGCGGCTCGAAGCGGGCAAGTTCAAGGCCAAGAAACTGGATTTCGCCCTGCGCGACGTGTTCGACAACCTCAAGGCGGAGTTCGGCGTGCTGGCGCAGGCAGGGGGGATCCAGTTCTCGGTGGTGGAGAGTGGTGTGGCGGTCTACAGCGACGTGCGCCTGCTGCGGCGGGTGCTGCAAAACTTCCTCACCAACGCCTTTCGCTACAATCCGGGCGGGCGGGTGCTGCTCGGCTGCCGCCGGCTCGGCGACAAGGTGCGCATCGAGGTGTGGGACAACGGCCCCGGCATTCCGGCCGACAAGCAGGAGGCGATCTTCGACGAGTTCTCCCGCCTCGATCACTCCCGCACCGCGCGAGAGCAGGGGCTGGGGCTCGGCCTTGCCATCGCTCGCGGCATTGCCCTGGTGCTCGGCCACAACCTGACCCTGCGCAGCTGGCCGGGGGCGGGCTCGGTGTTTGCCATCACCCTCAACCTGGCGACCCGTCCTGTCGCAACGACGCAGGTGGCGGCCCCCACCCAGCGCGACAGCCAGCTGGAGGGGATCCGGGTGCTCTGCATCGACAACGAGAGCGACATCCTGATCGCCATGCACTCCCTGCTGGGACGCTGGGGCTGCGAGGTGGTCTGTGCCCAGAGCCTGGCCCAGGCGGAGGATCTCATCGCCGGCGGCTTCCTGCCGCAGCTGGTGCTCTCCGATTACCATCTGGACGACGGCAAGACCGGGCTGCAGGCGCTGCACATGCTGCGCCTGGCCCACGGCAACGACATTGGCGGCATCATCATCAGTGCGGATCGCAAGAGCGAGCTGCAGGCGCAGATCCGCGAACATGGCTACGGCTACATCAGTAAACCGGTCAAGCCGCTCAAGCTGCGGGCGCTGATGAACAGCATCTTGCGGCCGGCCAAACTTGATGATGATCACGAAACCGGGTATTCGTCCGAATTTTAATCGCCGGCCCCCAGCCGGCAAGATCGGCACTTTCTGACACAAAAAAGTGCCTTTTCTTCTCGTTTGAGGCTCATTTTCGATAAAAAGTGGTTTATTAATAACCGTTCGGGGGTTTGCTCTCCCTCCTTTGACTCCCTTATAGTCAGGTCGCGATTATTTTTGTCGCAAATCAAGTTGTGCAAAAGGCAAACCGGATGAAAGTCCGGGACGCAAAGCTTCCGGTCTAAGGGTCAGCAGTACCTAAGATAGCGGGGCCACCACAGGTTGTTTCGTCCATGGGCCAAGCCATGGTGCGATGTTGTCTGCGTTACCTGTCAGGTTGCGTTGCCTTTTTCGTTATCTATTCCAAGAACGAAATAAGGATATTCAACTATGTTAAGTCCAAAACCCTCCGTACTGGCGTTGTTGGTCGGGGGTCTGTGCGCCTCCTCCGCCTTCGCTGCCGCCCCCGGCAAACCCACCATCGGCTGGGGCGAAACCAAGTTCGCCATCGTCGAAGTGGATCAAGCCGCCACCTCCTACAACAAGCTGGTCAAGGTGCACGCCGATGGCGCGCCGGTCAGCGTGAGCTGGAACCTCTGGTCCGGTGATGTCGGCCAGACCGCCAAGGTTCTGCTCGACGGCAAGGAGGTGTGGTCCGGCGCCGCGTCCGCCTCCGGTACCGCCAACTTCAAGGTCACCAAGGGGGGCCGCTACCAGATGCAGGTGGCGCTGTGCAACGCCGACGGCTGCACCCTCTCCGACAAGAAAGAGATCCTGGTGGCCGACACCGACGGCAGCCATCTGCTGCCGCTCAAGGCGCCGCTCAAGGAGAACAACAAGCCCTACGTCAACAAGACCGGCAAGGTGATGGGGGCCTACTACGTGGAGTGGGGGGTCTATGGTCGCAAGTTCACCGTGGACAAGATCCCGGCCCAGAACCTGACCCACATCCTCTACGGCTTCACCCCGATCTGCGGTGGCAACGGCATCAACGACAGCCTGAAAGAGATCTCCGGCAGCTTCGAGGCGCTGCAGCGCTCCTGTGCCGGCCGCGAGGACTTCAAGGTCTCCATCCACGATCCCTGGGCTGCCATCCAGATGGGGCAGGGCAATCTCACCGCCTATGACGAACCCTACAAGGGCAACTTCGGCAACCTGATGGCGCTCAAGAAGGCCTATCCGGACCTGAAGATCCTCCCCTCCATCGGTGGCTGGACCCTCTCCGATCCCTTCTTCTTCTTCGGTGACAAGACCAAGCGCGACACCTTCGTCGCCTCGGTGAAGGAGTATCTGCAGACCTGGAAATTCTTCGACGGGGTGGACATCGACTGGGAATTCCCGGGGGGCCTCGGGGCCAATCCCAACCTCGGCAGCGCCTCCGACGGCGAAACCTACGTGCTGCTGATGAAGGAGCTGCGCGCCATGCTCGACGAGCTGAGCGCAGAGACGGGCCGCACCTACGAGCTCACCTCCGCCATCAGCGCCGGCGGTGACAAGATTGCCAAGGTGGACTATCGCGCCGCCCAGCAATACATGAATCACATCTTCCTGATGAGCTACGACTTCAACGGCGCCTGGACCAACACCGGGCTGGGTCACCAGACCGCGCTCTACGAGTCGAGCTGGGATCCCAACACCAAGTACACCACCGACAAGGGGGTCAAGGCGCTGCTGGGTCAGGGCGTCGAGCCGGGCAAGGTGGTGGTGGGTGCCGCCATGTATGGTCGCGGCTGGACCGGCGTCAGCGGGTATCAGGGCAACAACCCCTTCACCGGCACCGCCACCGGCCCGATTGCGGGGACCGAAGCGGAAGGGATCTGGGAGAAGGGGGTCATCGACTACCGTGGCATCGCCAAGGGCAAGATGGCCGGCGACTGGCAGTACAGCTATGACGAAGTGGCCGAGGCACCGTCCGTGTTCAAGGCTTCCACCGGTGAGCTCATCACCTTCGATGATGAGCGCTCGGTCAAGGCCAAGGGGCAGTACGTGCTGGCCAACCAGCTCGGCGGCATGTTCGCCTGGGAAATCGACGCCGACAACGGCGACATTCTCAACGCCATGCACGAGGGGCTGGGCCACGGCGATAGCACACCGCCGGTCAACAAGCCGCCGGTGGCCAACGCCGGCACTGATCTCGCGGTGACCGGGCCGGCCCAGCTGGTGCTGGACGGTTCCTCCTCCCGCGATCCGGAAGGGGCGGTGCTGAGCTACAGCTGGGCCCAGATCTCCGGTCCCAAGGCGACCCTGAGCGATGCCACCCAGGCCAAGGCCAAGCTGAGCGTCGATGCGGTGAGCCAGGACGTCAATCTGGTGTTCGAACTGACCGTGACCGATGACCACAACCTCAGCGCCAAGGATCAGGTGGTGGTGACCAACAAGGCGCCGCAACCCAACCTGCCGCCGGTCGTCACGGTGCAGGACAAGGTCTCGGTGCAGGCCGGCAAGCAGGTGAGCATCACCGCTAGCGCCACCGACCCCAACGGCGACACCCTGAGCTATCAGTGGAGCGTGCCGGCCGGGGTTACCGCCAGCGGTCAGAACAGCAAGACCCTGGTGGTGACGGGCCCCAGCGTCACCGTGGAGACCGGTTATGACCTCACCGTCACCGTGACCGACGGCGCCCTGGATGCCCAGGGCAAGACCCGCCTCACCGTGACCCCGGTCAGCGGTGGCGGCGACTGCAACGCCACCGATCCGGATGCCGCCAACTGGCCGGCCTGGAAGGCCTCTACCACCTACAACGGTGGCGAGAAGGTGCGCCACAACCAGCTGGTGTGGCAGGCCAAGTACTGGACCCAGGGCAATGAACCGAGCCGCACCGCCGATCAGTGGAAGCTGATAAGCCAGGTGCAGCTGGGCTGGGATGCCAGCGTCGCCTACAACGCCGGTGACGTGACCACCCACAACGGTCGCCAGTGGAAGGCCCAGTACTGGACCCGCGGCAACGAGCCCGGCAAGCACGACGTCTGGCAGGACATCGGCGCCGCCAGCTGCAAATAACCTCACCGTTAAACCCATCGGGGCATGCCAGGCATGCCCCCTTTTTTCCCCCATAACAACAAAGAGCACCACCATGACCACATGCACCACACGTCTTGCCTGCCTGATCGGCGCAGCCCTGGCAAGCGGCCCGCTGCTGGCCGCCGTTCAGCCACCCACCCCGCTGGTCTTTGACGCCACCCGGCCGCAGAACGATCTGCAGGGATCGCTGCTGGCCGGCGTCCAGTTTGCCCAGAGCCAGATCCTGCCCGCCCACCTGCGGGAGGGGGACAACCAGCCCCGCCTCACCGCCCTGCGCAAGAGCCTGCTGCTGGTGCGCCCGCTGCAGGCCGGCAACCAGGCGCCGCTGGCGCTCGAGGCCCGCGACGGCGCCGGCAAGCTGCTCGGCAGCCTCACGCTGGATCCGCCCTCCCGCCTGCCCAAGACCGCCTACTACCTGGAAGGAACGCCGGAGGAGGGGGTCGACTTCACCCCGGGCCCTGGCACCAGTGCCGTCATCAACAGCAGCAGCGAACTGGCCAGGCTGAGCGATCCGAGCGGCGCCTTCCTGCTCGGCAAGTTGCAGCCCCATGCCCTGGTCACCATCCAGACCGCCGATGGCCGCTGGGTGCGCGACATCCACCTGCCGCGCGACGCGAGCCTGGAGGGCAAGATGGTGCGCCTTACCTCCAATGCCGGCTACAACTCCACCGTCTACTTCAGTGGCCGCCAGGTAACAATCTCCCGCGGCCAGAGCCAGCAGTTCAAGTTCGTGCGCGGCCAGTGGATCCGCGATGGCGAGCTGGAAAACAACGGCATTACCTATTCCAGCGATGCCTGGAGCGCCGTGCTGCCGGCCGAGTGGATCATGCCCGGCCTCACCCTGCGACTGAGCCAGGGGGATCTGAGCGGCGAGCTGAACGACCTCAAGGTGGGGGCGCCGGGGGAGCTGCTCATTCACACCATCGACATCGGCATGCTGACCAGCCCGCGCGACCAGTTCGCCTTTGCCAAAGATAAAGAAGCCCAGCGGGAGTATTTCCAGACCATTCCCGCCAGCCGCCTCATCGTCAGCCAGTATGCGCCGCTGTCGTTGCCGGAAGTGATGCTGCCAGATGGCACCCTGCTCACCGACTTTGATCCGAGCGAGGGGGGCTGGCACAGCGGCACCATGCGCCAGCGCATCGGCAAGGAGCTCATCTCCCTTGGCATCGACAATGCCAACTACGGCATCAACAGCACAGCCGGGGAGGGGGAGAGCAGCCACCCCTACGTGGTGGCCCAGCTGGCGGCCCACAACAGCCGTGGCAAGTACGCCAACGGGGTGCAGGTGCACGGCGGATCCGGCGGGGGCGGCATCGTCACCCTTGACGCTTCCCTTGGCAACGAGTTCAGCCACGAGGTGGGCCACAACTACGGTCTCGGCCACTACGTGGGCGGCTTTGCCGGTTCGGTGCACCGCAGCGCCGATCAGATCAATGCCACCTGGGGCTGGGATGGCGACAAGAACCGCTTCATCCCCAACTTCTTTGCGAGCCGCAGCGGCCAGAGCGCCTGCCTCGACGGCCAGTGCCAGGCCCCGTTTGACGGCCGCAAGTTTGGCTTCGACGCCATGGCCGGCGGCGAGCCGCTCTCCGGCTTCAATCGCTTCACCCTCTACACCCCCAACTCGGCCGCCATCATCCAGCGCTTCCTCGAGAGCAAGGCGGTGTTCGACGCAGCGTCCCCCACTGGCTTTAGCAAGTGGAACGAAAGCCAGGCCAGGATGGAGCCCTACCGCCACCGGGTCGATCTCGCCGAGCAGATCACCGCGCCGGTGAGCGATCTGGGAGAAGTCAAACTGGCCGCCCTGCTGGCCGAGTACGATCTGGTCAAGGTGGCCATGTGGGATGGCAACTGGACCCGCAACATCCAGCTGCCGGCCGCCTCGGCGGTCAATCGCGGCCGCATCGTCAGCATCGACCACAACGCCGGCTACAACAGCACCCTCTTCATCAACGGCCAGCAGATCACTGTCTCGCGCGGCTTCAAGAAGAGCTATCGCTCCGACGGCAGCCGCTGGAACGAGGGAGCGCCGACGGATCTGGCGGCAGATCGCAAGCCAGCTGCCTTCGGCGTGCCGGTGACCACCCTGGTCGGCTACTACGACCCGCAGGGGCAGCTGCCGAGCTACCTCTATCCGGCCCTGCACGGCGCCTACGGCTTTGCCTATGGCGATGACGGCGAGCGGCTCGGCAACAGTGACTGCCAGCTGCAGGTGGAGACCCGCGACGGCCTGCTGCGCTTCAAGCTGGCCAACCACCGGCTGAGCGCGAGCGTGATGAACAAGTTCCACGTCAACGTGCCGACCGCAAGCGAGCCGCGCAGCGCCAGCGTGCTGTGCCGCAACCAGTCACAGACCGAGGCCCAGCTTGTCCCGGCCCCGGTCGGGCTCGGCTACACGGTCAACGGCATGCCGCTGGCGGCGCGCTGAGTGTTTTTCTCCTTTCTCCTCGCGCAATGCGAGGTGCCACTGGCGGGGGCCAAGCCCCGCCTTTCATCAAGCAAGAGGTAAATATGATGACAAGAAAGTCCTCTGTGGCCACCCTGCTGGCCGGGCTCTGTCTGAGCGGTCAGCTGTGGGCCGCCAGCGCCTATGACATCAATCAGGGCTATGGCGGCGGCAGCCAGGTCAGTTTCAACGGCCAGATCTACGAGGCCAAATGGTATGCCAATCCGGGCCAGAGCCCGGGCGTGCAGGTCGCCAACGAGTGGGATTCTCCGTGGGCCCTGCTGGGGGCGGGTGAAGCGACGCCACCCGGTGACGGGGAGGGCATAGCCCCGCCCGCGCAGGGAGGCAGCGGCGCCGCTGACGGCAGCACCGTCTACCTGAGCCAGAGCGAGCTGGATGCCAGGGAGCATGCGCTCACCGACTTCCCGGCCATGACGGCGGTCAAGGCCTCCATCGCCACCCGCGACAACGCCGTGGTCGAGGCGGTGGCCCCCGGCCTGCCGCTCAACCCCGCCAACGTCAAACGGGTGGAGGGGCTGATCAGCGAGTCACAGTTCAACTTCCTGTTCCCGCTGCGGGCGCCGGAGTACACCTATCGCGGCTTCCTGCAGGCGGTGGCCAAGTTCCCGGCCTTCTGCGGTGATTACAGCGACGGGCGCAACGCCGAGGCCATCTGCCGCAAGTCGCTGGCCACCATGTTCGCACACTTCGCCCAGGAGACCGGCGGTCACGAGAGCTGGCGACCCGAGCCCGAGTGGCGTCAGGGCCTGGTGTGGGTGCGGGAGATGGGCTGGACCGAGCAGATGCGCGGCGGCTACAACGCCGAGTGCCGGCCGGATGTGTGGCAGGGTCAGCAGTGGCCGTGCGGCAAGTTCGACAACGGCGAGTTCAAGAGCTACTTCGGTCGTGGCGCCAAGCAGCTGTCGTACAACTACAACTACGGCCCCTTCTCCGAGGCCATGTTCGGCACTGTGCGCACCCTGCTGGACAACCCGGAGAAAGTGGCGGACACCTGGCTCAACCTGGCCAGCGCCGTGTTCTTCTTCGTCTATCCGCAGCCGCCCAAGCCCTCCATGCTGCACGTGATTGACGGCACCTGGCAGCCCAACGCCCACGACCGGCAGAACGGCCTGGTGCCGGGCTTCGGGGTGACCACCCAGATCATCAACGGCGGGGTGGAGTGCGGCGGTGCGGCCGAGCATGCCCAGTCCCAGAACCGGATCACCTACTACCAGGCCCAGGCCCAGTATCTGGGGGTGCCGGTGCCTGCCGACGAGGTGCTCGGTTGCAAGAACATGAAGGTCTTTGACGAGGCCGGCGCCGGCGCCCTGCCCATCTACTGGGAGAACGACTGGAGCTATGTGCCGGGCAACCCCAACGGTGGCAAGAGCTACGCCTGCAAGCTGGTCGGCTACCAGACCCGCTTCAGCGCCTTCAAGGAGCGTGACTACAGCCGCTGCGTGCAGCACTTCTTCCCCGAGGTGGTGATCGAGGACAACGGCGGTGGCACCAACCTGCCGCCGGTGGCCAGCATCAGCGGCCCGAGCGAGGCGCTGGGCGGCGCCACCGTGCTGCTCTCCGGCCAGGGTTCGAGCGATCCGGAAGGCAAACCCCTCAGTTACGCCTGGACCCTGCCTGCCGGGGCCAGCGCCTCGGATCTGAGCCAGTCCACCCTGAGCGCCATCCTGCCGCCGACCCCGACCAACGACACCCGCTACGGCTTCGTGCTCAAGGTGACCGACGACAAGGGGCTGAGCCGCAGCGCCACCCACGAGATCCTGATCAAGGGCAGTGGCGGTACCACGCCGCCGGATGGCAACCCGCCCTACAAGGAGGGCACCGCCTACAAGGCCGGTGACAAGGTGAGCAACCTGGGCGGCAACTACCAGTGCAAGCCCCATCCCTACACCGGCTGGTGTGCCGGCGCGGCCTGGGCCTATGAGCCCGGCAAGGGCACGGCCTGGAGCGATGCCTGGATCAAGCTGTAACGGCATATCCGCGCAATAAAAAAGGCCCGTCAGGGCCTTTTTTCATGGGATGAATGCGCTCACAGCGGCTTTTGCCACAGGCTCAGCAGCAGATCCTGCTCCAGCTCGTCCGGTCCCTGATGGCTGAAGGCGTGGCGCTGCTCACCGCTGGCGCGCCAGCCGAGGCGGCTGGTCTCCAGGATGAAGCTGCGCAGGCCCTGGTCCATCTGCATGCTGAACTGGCAGCGTAGCTGCCCCATGGGATTGAGGCCGGCCAGGCTCGGCCAGCTCAGCGGGTGCTCCATGCTGACCGGGTTGAGGCTGACCCTCAGCTGCCACTGGTGACGGGGGCCCGGCTGCAGGTAGAGCAGGTAGCCGCCCGGTGCCAGCCAGCTGACCAGCTGCTCGGTCTTGACCTTGAGATCGTTGACCAGCAGCAGCTGGGCCGTGCCCGGCAGGATGGGGGCGCGGGCCGGATCGGCGATGACGAACTGAGCGTCCGGCTGCGCCTTGTTGGCGGCGAAGATGGTGTTCTTGGCGATGTCGACGCCGGCAAATTGCCAGCCCGGCAGGCGCTCGGCCAGGGTCCGGCAGTAGTAACCCTCGCCGCAGCCCAGGTGGATCAGCTCGCGCGGTTCGAGGGGGGCAAGCAGGCTGGCCATCGCCTCGACCAGCGGCAACTGGTGGCCCTGCTCGAGGAAGTGGCGTTTGGCGCGCATCAGGGCGCGGCTGTCGCTGTCCTTGGGGTTCTTCTTGCCGGGGATGAGATCCAGATAGCCTTCCGGCGCGGGATCGAAGTGGTGCTTGTTGGCGCAGTAGACCCCGCGGGAGGCTTCATGAAGTTGCAGCGGGCTGCGACAGATAGGGCATTGCAGATGCATAGGATTTCTCTTGGCGAAGGCCATGACGGCAGGGGCGTTCGGGATTATAGGGGAGACGATCAGAAAAGGCTGCCGTGGCAGCCTTTTTTATCCGGCGACCCAGTGCGGGGCCGCCAGTAGCGAGGATCAGCGAGTGCCGAACACCACTATGGTCTTGCCGTGGGCGGAGATCAGCTCCTGCTCTTCAAGCATCTTGAGGATCCGGCCGACGGTTTCACGGGAGCAGCCGACGATCTGGCCTATCTCCTGACGGGTGATCTTGATCTGCATGCCATCCGGGTGGGTCATGGCGTCCGGCTGCTTGGCCAGGTTCAGCAGGGTTTGGGCGATCCGGCCGGTCACGTCCAGGAAGGCGAGGTTACCGACTTTCTGGCTGGTGTGCTGCAGGCGGGCCGCCATCTGGCCGGAGAGGCGCATCAGGATTTCCGGGTTGACCTGGATCAGCTGGCGGAACTTCTTGTAGGAGATCTCGGCCACTTCACAGGAACCTTTGGCACGCACCCAGGCGGAACGCTCCGGGTTTTCGCTCTCCTCGAACATCCCCATCTCGCCCAGGAAGTCGCCCTGGTTCAGATAGGAGAGGATCATCTCCTTGCCTTCATCGTCCTTGATCAAGACGGCCACAGTGCCCTTGACGATGTAGTAGAGGGTTTCCGCCTTCTCACCCGCGTGGATCAGGGTGCTCTTGGCTGGATACTTATGAATGTGGCAGTGCGACAAGAACCATTCCAGGGTGGGATCGCTTTGCGGTTTGCCAATGACCATGAGAATTCCTCTGTAGTGTCTTTTTATGGACTCGTGCGTCCGGGCAAGCTGCCAACCTTGCCATTCCTTGTATTAGTCGCAGTAGGATAAGAGCCTTTGTCTGTGCTGACAAGGCTTTGAGGGCTTTTGCCAGCTCCCCTTGCAACCCCTGCTGCGTTCCGTTTGCCATTGTAGGGAAGATGGGGGCATCAGATGTTGATTTTGATCTAGTTAGTCAGGAAGTTCGTGAAAATGGCGGATATGTGCCGCTGTCGCGTCGTCTGCGGTATGCTATGTCAGTCAGATCTGTCGTCATCAAGAGGAAATGTGAAATGAAAGCCAAGATCAGCTGGGTGGAAGGCATGCAGTTTGTGGGCGAGAGTGAGTCCGGTCACAAGGTGATCCTGGACGGTGCCAACCCCGGCGAAGGTGCCAGCCCGATGGAGATGATCCTGCTGGCGGTGGGTGGTTGCAGCTCGATCGACGTGGTCTCCATCCTGGAGAAGGCGCGTCAATCCGTGACCGCCTGCCATGTGGAGCTGGCCGGTGAGCGGGCTGACTCGGTGCCGCGGGTATTCGAGAAGATCCACCTCCACTTCGTGGTGACCGGCAAGGGGCTGGCTGAAAAGCAGGTGGCCCGCGCGGTGGATCTGTCGATGGAAAAATATTGTTCAGTTTCCCTGATGTTGGAAAAAGCGGTAGAAATTACCCATAGTTATCAAATTCTTGAAGCCTGATAGCAGTGGCTCTTCCGATCGAATAACACCATGACATAAGGAAAGTGCAATGAAAAAGATGATAGCGTTACTCCCCCTGCTGGGGCTGGCAGCCTGCAGCATGCCGCAACCGACCCAGTACCAGTACAGCCAGTATCAGTGCGGTGAGGAGTTGCTGGCCGTGACCTATGATGCCCAGGCCGACATGGTGCAGTTCCCCTATGCCGGGGTCTATCACAAGCTGGGCCGGGTCGAGGCGGAGTCCGGTGCCAAGTATTCCGACGGGGTGACCACCTTCTGGAATCAGGAGAAGCAGGCCATCCTCAGCCAGAAAGGGGTAACCCTGCTGACTTGCCAGCGCAAGTGATCGTCATGGTGTGATGACAACGGCCTGCTCAATGCAGGCCGTTTTGCATATTGGGGGTCAGTGCGGCAGGGCGTTGAGCATCTTGGCGGCCAGTTGCTGGCTCAGCTGCTGACGCTCCCCTTCGGCGATGGCCACGTCGCTGGCCAGGGAGATGGCACTGCTCCACACCGCCTGCTGGGTGCGCCGGTCGAGCAGCACGATGGCCAGGGTACCCTTGCGGGCATCGGCCTTGGCCTGCAGCCCAGGGGTCATGCCGAGGCGGGCGAAGATCTCGCCATCGCTCAGATCCTTGCTGCCGGCCACCCCGATGGCGACCCAGACATCGGCCTCGTCAAGGGGCACGCTCTGCCACCCCTTGCGCCCCAGCTCCTGATTGACCGCCTGTTGCACCGGCTCCAGCCAACCCTCGGCGCTGTCGCCGGCATATTGGAACTGCTCAGCCAGCGCATAGCGCGGCGTCGCCCCGAAAGGCCAGCTGGCCGCCGGGCGCACCACCATGGTGCCCGCTTCCAGGGTCGGTGCGGCCGGGCCGCTGCTGCAGCCACCCAGCAGGGCGGCCAATCCCACAGAGATAAACGCTAACCGCATCATCAGCTCCTTGGCTCAGGTGATCTTGCCGGTTTCAATCAGTTGCTGGATCAACGGGCGCAGGATCAGCTCCATCGCGAAGCCCATCTTGCCGCCCGGCACCACTATGGTGTTCATCCGTGACATGAAGGATCCGTCGATCATCGACAGCAGGTAGGGGAAATCCACCTGCTTGATGCCGCGAAACCGTATCACCAGCATACTCTCGTCCAGACTCGGGATCACCTTGGCGCTGAAGGGGTTGGAGGTATCCACCGTCGGCACCCGCTGAAAGTTGATGTGGGTGCGGGAGAACTGGGGGGTGATGAAGTTGATGTAGTCGTCCATGGAGCGGACGATGGAGTCGGTGACCGCCTCGCGCGAATGGCCGCGCTCCGAGGTATCGCGAATGAGCTTCTGGATCCACTCCAGGTTGACGATGGGCACCACCCCGATGAGGAAGTCCACGTGGCGGGCCACGTTGTGCTCATCGGTGACCACGCCGCCATGCAGCCCTTCGTAGAACAGCAGGTCGGTGTCGCTTGGCAGGTTCTGCCAGGGGGTGAAGGTGCCTGGCATCTGGTTGAAGGGCACCGCCTCGTCGAAGCTGTGCAGGTAGCGGCGATACTGGCCGCTGCCGTTCTGGCCGTACTCCTGAAAGAAGCTCTCCAGCAGGCCGAAGTCGTTGGCCTCGGGGCCGAAATAGCTGATGTGGCGCCCCTGTTCGCGCGCCTTGCGGATCGCCACGTCCATTTCCGGGCGGGTGTAGCGATGAAAACTGTCCCCTTCCACCACGGCCGCCTGATAACCGAGCTGATGAAACATGGAGCGAAAGGCGTTGGTGGAGGTGGAGGTGCCGGCTCCAGACGAACCGGTAACCGCAATGATGGGATGCTTTGCCGACATAGAATTCTCTCTTCCTTGGGAGTTCCGTTATAAAGGCATGTTCCGAGTGCGGTCAAGTGTGCGACCTGACAGTACCACCGCGCAACTGCTTCGCTGGCGTGCCAGCGTGCCTCAATCAGCGGCAGACGTAAAAAAGGGCTGCCGTGGCAGCCCTTGCGACCAGCAAAGAGAAACACTAGCCGGCTTGCTTGGTGCCGGCCGCAGGCTTGATCCCCACCAGCACGGCCCCCAGCAGAATGAACAGCACCCCGAGCGCCTTGCCGGGCTCCAGCGGCTCGGCAAAGAGCGGGATGTTGACCGCCAGCAGGTAGACCAGCGCATAGCTGGTGCTGAGTAGGGGGTAGGCGATGTTGAGCGGGGTGGAGTGCAGCGCCGCCAGCCAGCAGAGCAGCGACAGGGCGTAGCAGCCCACCCCGGCCAGGATCACCAGCAGCGGCAGCGGATGGGCCAGCATCACGGCAAGATCCATCTGCCAGGTCGGCAGCTGGATCACCCCCCACTTCATGCCGAGCTGGGCCGCCGTCACCAGCAAGATGCTGCCGAGCACGTAGAGATACCCCTTCAGCGCCGATCTTGCAGGGCTGGCCGGTCGTTGGCCCGCCTGCGGATGATCATCGCTCATAGCAAGCCTCCCAGCAGCAGGGCGCCCACTATGATGGCCCCCACCCCCAGCCAGTTGTGGTAGCTGATCTGCTCGTGAAAGAACAGTCTGGAACCGACCAGTACCAGCACCAGATTGATGCTGAGCATGGGGTAGGCCATGCCGAGCGGCAGCCGCTGCAGCAGGTAGATCCAGAGCAGCATGCCGCAGCCGAGCGCCGCCACGCTGGCGATGAGCCAGGGTGAGCGCAGCTTCTGCCAGTGGTTGCAGGGCTGGCGCTGCCAGCTGACGACCGCCTGCTTTTGCAGCATCTGGCCGCTGCAGGTCAGCAGGCACACCAGCAACAGCAGCAGGATATCCATCACTGGGCTCCGTGGTAGATGAGCAGGGTCAGCCGGTGGCTGACGATGGTCTCGTCGGCGGGGGGCACGGGCCCGGTGTTGCCGTCGCGATCGGTCTTCATCAGCAGGGCCACCTGCCCATTCTTGCGCGCCTGTGCCAGCCAGGCCGGGAAGTCGGCGCGGGCCACGTAGCGCCCCGCCGCATCCGGGTAGCCGAGGCCGTAATGCACCTCGCCCTTGCTGTCGAACAGGTTGATCTCGCTGCGCTGGGTTTCCCAGGCGAGGGAGGAGGCCAGTCCGACGTCATTGGCCAGCAGGGTGCCCGACTTCATCAGCACGGCCTGATTGGCTTCGATGAAGCGCTCCGGCAGCTTGGAGTCGATTAGCGATTGCGGCAGCGCCCAGGGCAGGCCGATGGCCAGTACCATGGGGCAGAGCGCGCTCAGGGTCCAGCGGCGGCTGACCTCTTTCAACTGGATGAAGCCGAGCAGACTCCAGCCAGCGAAGATGACCATGGCCACCGCCAGCGCACCGTGATCCTCCTCGCCATAGACGGCGTGGCTGGGGGAGAACGCCAGCACGGCCAGCACCACCAGGCAGATGAGGCCGAACAGGCCGTTCAACCAGGCGTTGACCCGAAAGGTCCGCTCTTTGCCCTCCTTGAGCAGGTCGACGGCGCTGGCGGCCATCAGCATGGCCAGCGGGGCGAAGCAGGGCAGGATGTAGGTGAGCAGCTTGCCCTTGGCAATGCTGAAGAACAGCAGTGGCAGGATCACCCAGGCCAGCAGGTAGAGGGTTTCCGGGTTTATCTTGCGCTCCTGCCAGCCCTTGCGCAGGGCGCCTGGCAGCAGGCCGAGCCAGGGCAGGGTGCCGAGCAGCCCCATGGGCAGGTAGTACCAGAACGGCGCCTTGTGCTGGGCGTTGTCGGCGGCGAAGCGCTGGATGTGTTCAATCCAGAAGAAGTAGTGCCAGTAGTCCGGTTCGCGCAGGTGCACGGCGATGGCCCAGGGGGCGGCCAGCAGGACCGCGCTCAGGATGGCCAGCGGCCCGAAGCGCACCAGCTCGAGCAGACGGCGCTGATAGATGACGTAGGGCACGATGACCACCACGGGCACCGCCAGGGCGATGAAGCCCTTGGTGAGAAAACCCATGCCGCAGGCGAGGCCGAACAGCAGATAGCCGCCGACCCGGCTGCCAATGGAGCCCTCCTTGCGGATGATGTAGAAGCTCACCATGGCGGCGCTGAGCCAGAGAGTCACCATGGCGTCCAGCACGCTGTAGGTGCCGATGCCGTAGACGATCAGCAGCGACAGATAGATGAGCCCGGTCAGGAAAGCCTTGCGCCGGCACTGCCACAACTGCAGGGCAAACCAGCAGATCAGCAGGGTGCTCAGACCGGTGGCGGCGGCCGAGGCGAAGCGCACGGCGAAGTTGGTGTCACCGAACAGCTGCTGGCTGATGCTGTTGAACCAGTAGCCGGCGATGGGTTTCTCGAAGTAGCGCAAGCCCAGGAAGTGGGGCACGACCCAGTCGCCGGTGCTGACCATCTCCCGGCTGATTTCGGCGTAGCGGTTTTCGTCCGGGCTCCAGAGCGGCCGCTGGTCGAGCGGCAGCAGGTAAAAGAAGAGAAAGAACAGGGGCAGGGCCCACTTGGTCAACGTCATGACATCCTCTGTTGCATGGTGTGATTAGCGCGATGGTTAGTCCTGCCACCCGAGGTGGCGTCATTCATCTCAGGCCTCGGCCTTGCAGCCGAGCCAGCCCTCCCGTCCGGGCAGGGTGCCGCGGACCAGCCGGCCGGTCGGCAGCGTGATCGGGTCGGATGGTAACAGATCCCCGAGCGGCACGAAGCGGATGCCGCGCGCCCTGGCTTCGCCGAGCAGGGCATCGAACTGATCCGCCATCACGATCCCTTCCACTTCGGCGTGGATGGTGTAGACGTGGGGGCCCTGGGCCGGCGGGGTCGCCAGCTGATCCAGCAGGAAACGGTTGAAACCGTCGACCGTCACCTGATGGCCCACCACTTCGTCGAAGGTGGGCAGGTTGACCGGGATCTGCGGGGTGCCGGGGCGGCCATCCTGCAGCAGGGGCCGAAACAGGCCGCTGCCGCGACAGTCGCTGTTGTAGCGAAAGCCGAACTGCTCCTTGGCCTGGGTGGTGAGCGGGTCGGCTCGCCAGCCGGCGGCGGCGGAGCAATCCACTTCGCGCCCCAGGATCTGGTTGAGCGCATCCACCCCGAGCCGGGTCTGACGAGCCAGCTCGGCTTCGTCCCAGCGGCCGGTGTTGGCCTGCCAGCCGTGGTGATCCCAGGCGTGCAGCCCCACCTCGTGACGGGCGCTGTCGGTGTCGCGCATCAGGGAGCCGAGCTGCTTGCCGATGGACTTGCCGGGCCAGGCGGTGCCGGCCAGCAGGATGTCCAGCCCATAGAGGGATGCTGCGTTGGAGCGCAGCATCTTGAGCAGAAAGCGGGGTTTTAGCAGGCGCCACAAGTGGCGCCCCATGTTGTCCGGTCCGACCGAGAAGAAGAAGCTCCCCTTGACCTGATGCTTGTCGAGCAGTTGCAGCAGGCGGGGCACCCCGTCACGGGTCCCCCTGAAGGTATCGACGTCGATCCGCAGACCTACCTCAGTCATGCTCGACTCCCGTCGTGACCGCCCCTTGCAGGAAGAAGTCCAGGGTGTTGCCGATGGTCTCTTCCATCTCGATGGTCGGTTCCCAGTCCAGTAGGCGGCGGGCATTGGCGATGCTCGGCCGGCGGTGGGAGACGTCCTGATAGCCGTCACCGTAGAAGGATTTGCTCTCCACCAGCTTGAAGCCGGCAAACGGCGGGAACTGGTCGCGCAGCGGGTGAGCCTCGAACTTGGCGAGCAGGATCTCGGCCATCTGCTGGATGCTGGCCTCGTTGTCCGGGTTGCCGATGTTGATGATCTGACCGTCGCAGCGGTTCTCCTTGTTCTCGATGATGCGGAACAGGGCCTCGATGCCGTCCTCGATGTCGGTGAAGCAGCGTTTCTGGGCGCCGCCGTCCACCAGCTGGATCGGGGTGCCGTCCACCAGGTTGAGGATCAGCTGGGTGATGGCGCGGGAGCTGCCGATGCGGGCGGAGTCCAGGCTGTCCAAGCGCGGCCCCATCCAGTTGAAGGGACGGAACAGTGTGAAGTTGAGCCCCTCTTTCTTGCCGTAGGCCCAGATCACCCGATCCAGCAGCTGCTTGGAAACCGAGTAGATCCAGCGCTGCTTGTTGATGGGGCCGACGATGAGGCGGGAGCTGTCTTCATCGAAGCTGTGATCGTCGCACATCCCGTACACCTCGGAGGTGGAGGGGAATATGATGCGCTTGTGGTACTTCACGCAATAGCGGACGATCTTGAGGTTCTCCTCGAAGTCGAGCTCGAACACGCGCAGCGGGTTGCGGGTGTACTCGATGGGGGTGGCGATGGCCACCAGCGGCAGGATCACGTCGCACTTCTTGATGTGATACTCGATCCACTCGGTGTGGATGCTGATGTCCCCTTCCACGAAGTGGAAGTTGGGGTGACCGATGAAACGGTCCACCGCGCTGGAGCCGATGTCGAGGCCATACACCTCATAGCCGCCATCCTGGAGCAGGCGCTCGGTCAGGTGGTTGCCGATGAAGCCGTTGACGCCGAGGATCAGCACCCGGGTCAGCCGCGCCTTGCGCAGGGCATTGCTCGCCTTGGCGCCGATCTTCATCCCTTCGACCAGCCCCAGTTCGCGGGCCAGCTGGGCGCCGCGCACATAGAGTCCGCCTTCGGCCTGACCGGCCACGATCTCCAGCACCCCTTCACCGCAGGCGATGCGCAGCGGCTCCTGGCTCAGGATGGTGCCCGGCTGCTTGTCGCTTTGCTGGGCCAGCCAGTGGCTCTTCCACACCGTCAGCTTGCGATCGCCGGCGAAGCTGAAGGCGCCCGGGTAGGGCTGGGTGACGGCGCGCACCAGGTTGTGCAGTTCGCGGGCCGGGCGGTGCCAGTGCAGTTCGCCATCGGCCGGGGTGCGGCGGCCATAGTAGCTGGCCTTGCTCTCATCCTGCGGGGTGAGGCGGATGTCGCCGGCACGCAGCTTGGGCAGCTCCTGCTCCAGCAGTGCCCGGGCGGCGAGGCGCACCTTGCCGTGCAGGGTCAGCGCGGTATCGTCGTCGGCAATGGTCACCGCCTGCTGGGCGACGATGGCGCCGGCATCGGGCTTGGCCGTCATCTGGTGCAGGGTGATGCCGGTCTCGGTCTCACCGTTGACCAGGCACCAGTTGATGGGCGCGCGGCCGCGGTAGGCGGGCAGCAGGGAGCCGTGCAGGTTGAAGGCGCCGACGGTCGGGATGTCGAGGAGCGCCTGCTTGAGCATGTTGCGGTAGTAGAAGGAGAAGAGGGCCTGGGGCGCCAGCTCGCGAATGCGCTCAATCCAGAGCGGGTGGTTCACGTCCTCGGGGGAGTAGACCGGCAGGTTGTGCTCGGCGCAGAGCTGGGCGACCGAGCCGAAGAAGCGGTTCTCGCTCGGATCATCGGCGTGGGTGAAGACGGCCTGGATCTCGTAGCCTGCCTCGAGCAGGGCCTCGATACCGGTGCAACCGATATCGTGATAAGCAAAGACGACGACTTTCATTGTTCAGCTTCCTGTTGCGAAGGGGTGGTGGCGCTGCGCACGATCTGGTGGATGAAGTAGCGGGGACGGGCGCGCACGTCGGTGTACATGCGGCCTATGTATTCTCCCAGCAGCCCCATGCCCAGCAGCTGCACGCCGACAAAGGTGAAGAGAATGGCAAAGAGGGTGAAGACGCCATCGGCGGCCCAGTCGGCGCCCAGAATGAGGCGCATCAGGATCAGCAGGATGGAGAAGGTAAAGCCGATGCCCGCCACCACGCTGCCGACGATGCTGAGCAGCCGCAGCGGGGTGGTGGTCATGCAGGTGACCAGGTCATACATCAGGTTGATGAGGTGCATCAGCCCGTATTTGGACTCGCCGTGGGCCCGCTCGGCGTGGCCCACTTCCAGCTCGATGGTGCGGCGGGCGAAGCTGTTGGCCAGGATGGGGATGAAGGTGCTGCGCTCCTGGCAGCAGAGCATGGCGTCGATGATGTGACGGCGGTAGGCGCGCAGCATGCAGCCATAGTCGCTCATGTGCACACCGGTGGCCTTTTGCACCGACTTGTTGATGAGTTTGGAGGCGGTTTTGCGAAACCAGGAGTCCTGGCGGTTGCGGCGCATGGTGCCCACCACGTCGTAGCCCTGCATGGCGGCTTCCACCAGGCGAGGGATCTCCTCCGGCGGGTTCTGCAGATCCGCATCCAGGGTGATCACCAGATCCCCCTTGGCGGTCTCGAAGCCGGCCATGATGGCGGCGTGCTGACCGTAGTTGCGGTTGAGCAGCACCCCGACCAGCTTGCTGCCCTCAACGGCGGCGGCGTCTCGGATGAGCTCGGTGGAGCCGTCGTGGCTGCCGTCATCGATCAGGATCACCTCGTAATCCTGTGACAGCTGATCGCAGGCGGCGGTGACCCGGCTCAGCAGCGCGGGCAGGCTGGCCTCCTCGTTGTAGACGGGGATGACCACCGAAACCAGCTTGATGTCAGTGTTGTTCACGTTGCGTTACTCCAATATGTCGATAAGGGCCGCGACCACGCGATCGACGTCGGCCAGCGTCATGTCCGGGAAGAGTGGCAAGGTGCACAGGCGTGACGAGTTCCACTCGGTATGAGGCAGGCTGAGGGTCGGGTAGCGTTCGCGGTAGTATTTCTGGGTGTGGGCTGCCCGAAAGTGCAGACCGGTACCGATGCCGCGCTCCTGCAGTGCCTGCATCAGCTGATCCCGGTCGAGCCCGCAGCGATCCGGGTCGACCCGCACCATGAACAGGTGCCAGGCGTGCAGGTGGGGGTAGCCCGGCACGGCGAGCGGCGCCAGCGGCAGACCGGCCAGCCGCTCCTGGTAGCGGGCCACCAGTTCGGCCCGCTTGGCGTTGAGCTCGGGCAGGCGCGCCAGCTGCACCAGGGCGATGGCGGCGTTGATGTCGGCCAGGTTGTATTTGAAGCCCGGGGTGATCACCTCCGCCTGCGGCTTGCGGCCCAGGCTCATGCGATCAAAGGCATCCACCCCCAGGCCGTGGAATTTGAGCATCCGTACCTTGTCCGCCAGTGCCTTGTCGTCGGTTACCAGCATGCCCCCTTCGGCGCAGGTCAGGTTCTTGATGGCGTGGAAGGAGAAGATGGCGGTGCCGCTGGCGCCGATCCAGCGTTCCCGATAGCGGGTGCCGACCGCGTGGGCGGCATCCTCGATGACCGTTATGCCGTGCTGGCCGGCCAGCGCCAGGATCGGATCCAGATCGACCGGGGCGCCGGCGTAGTGGACCGGGATGATGGCTTTGGTGTTGGCGGTGATGAGCGGCGCGATCAGATCGGCGCTGGTCATCAGGGTATCCGGGTCCACGTCGACGAAGACCGGTTCGGCCCCCAGCAGGGTGATGATGTTGATGGTGGAGACCCAGGTCTGGGAGGGGGTGATCACCTCATCTCCCGGGCCTATGCCCAGCGCCAGCAGGGTGACGTGCATGCCGGCGGTGGCGGAGCAGAGCGCGACCGCGTGCTGACAGCCGAATGTGTCGCAGAATTGCTGTTCCAGTTCATGATTCTTCGGGCCCGTGGTGATCCAGCCCGATTTCAATACGTCACAGACAGCACTTATCTCGGCATCACCGATGGCGGGCCTCGAAAATGGCAGAAAATCTTGCATAAGAGATCCAACGAAGAATATTAATCAGTGCCCGTAAAAGCGGGCAGCCCCAAAAATTGCACTCAACATAACGTATATAAAAGCGGGCCTGCAATGGTCCAGAAACAGCTGGTAACAATTAACTGGTGCGGTCATCTTAGGTAATGTGATAAATATTTATAACCCCCCCAACTCTTGTTTTTCCAAATTACATTTTCTCTGACATTTTGGTTGTATCAATATGAACATTACTGTATTTGGAAGTGGCTACGTGGGCCTGGTTCAGGCCACCGTACTGGCCGACGTCGGTCATCAGGTGATCTGTGTCGATGTCGATGAACAGAAGGTGGCAGCCCTGATGGATGGCCAGGTGCCCATCTATGAACCCGGTCTCGAATCCCTGCTGCAGCGCAACATCAAGAGCGGCTCCCTGGTGTTCACCACGGACGCCGTGCTGGCCGTCAAACACGGCGATGTGCAGTTTCTAGCGGTAGGCACGCCACCGGGGGAAGATGGTTCCGCTGATCTGAGCCACGTGCTGACGGTGGCCGAGACCATCGCCCAGTATCGCGATCGGCCCGTCATCATCGTCAACAAGTCGACCGTGCCGGTGGGCACTGCCGACAAGGTGACCGCCAGGGTCAACGCCATCCTGCAGCAGCGGGATCAGTCGTTTTCCTTCGACGTGGTCTCCAACCCCGAATTTCTGAAAGAGGGCTCCGCCATCCAGGATTGCCTGCGGCCGGATCGCATCGTGGTGGGTACCGCCAACGAGGCCTCCCGCCAGCTGATGCGCGAGCTCTACGAGCCGTTCAACCGCAACCACGACCGCATCCTGTTCATGGATGTGCGCAGCGCCGAGCTGACCAAGTACGCCGCCAACTGCATGCTGGCCACCAAGATAAGCTTCATCAACGAGATGGCCGGACTGGCCGAGCGGGTCGGCGCCGACATCGAGATGGTACGCCAGGGGATAGGCTCGGATCAGCGCATCGGCTATCAGTTCATCTACCCGGGGTGCGGCTATGGCGGCTCCTGTTTTCCCAAGGATGTCAAAGCCTTGCTGGCCACGGCCCAGGAGCTGGAGTACGACACGCCGTTGATCCGGGCGGTGGAGCGAGTCAACGAAATGCAAAAATCGCGGCTGTTTCAGCTGCTATCAGCGTTCTTTTGCGCCGAAGGGGAGAGCCTGGCCGGCAAGACCATCGCCCTGTGGGGGCTGGCGTTCAAGCCCAACACCGACGACATGCGCGAGGCGCCGAGCCGGGCCTTGATGGAGGCGTTGTGGCAGGCCGGGGTGACCGTGCAGGCCTACGATCCCGAGGCGATGCAGGAGGCCCAGCAGATCTACGGCAACTGTGACAAGCTGCGGCTGATGGGCACCAAGGAGGCGGCGCTGTTTGGTGCGGATGCCCTGGTGATCTGCACCGAGTGGAACCATTTCAAGGCCCCCAATTTTGCCGCCATCAAGCAGGCGTTGCGTTATCCGCTGATCGTCGATGGCCGCAACCTGTTTGATCCGGGCCGGATGAAAGATCATGGTTTTCATTACTACGCCATTGGGCGGGGCGAATCGGTAATGAAATAAAAAGACCATGCCACGCTGCCGCCATGTTTCAGTGCCATGGCAGTGCGGTATCTCTTCGCGCTGAACAAGACTATTTTCGTCACTATTGTCGGTGAGCGTTGCTGTCATATTTAATTAATATTGTGAACTGGTTCACTTTATTAATTTTATATTGCCGCTATGGCCAGGCTCTTTGCATGGCTCGCCACTATTAATTAAACCGGTATTGATATGACCTATTTCCCCGCAGCATATTGCCGCGGGCACCAATCAATGCATGACATCCGGCAGAGCTCACTCTGCTCACAATAAAAATGGCCCTCCGCCAGTGCGGAGGGCCATTTTTATTTTCTGAAAGGGACGCGCCAGCCCGGCGAGAACTGTCGGGTTCGTGCTGCCATCGTCTCGGCCCGGCTGGCAAGACCCAGATCGGGATGGCAATGGGCCGGCTATTCCGGTATATCGTCCACCTGAGCCCGATCTAGGGTCGCCTTGGGCACTATGTTCACGCTTTCGTGCAGCTCGCTGTAAACGATCACGGCCAGCCCCTGCTGCAGCTGTGTCCTGACATCGGCGACCTTGTCGGCCAGACTGACATCATGTTCGCCGTACTCGGTGCCCTCTTGCAGCACGAAGTGTTCGAGCAGGTTGTTGAGGGTGTCTGCATCCAGCTCTTGCCAGGGGATAATCATGGTTTCATCTTCCGTTACCAGAGAGCGGGTATTGTCTATCTGTCGGCAGCAAGCGCAAGGGATTTATATGGCAGCAAGCAGGTATGAACATGCTCTCTGATGAACAACGTCGTCTCTCCAGCCACCTCGATCAACATCTGTATGAGTCTCGCCGCCACGCCCTGAGCAAGGGGTTGCGCTGGTTCTGGGCCGTCAACCAGCTGGCGATCCTGTTCCTGCTGGCGCGCTTCTATGTCTATCAGGACGCCCATCTGGTGGTGGCCCGGGTACTGCCCTGGAGCTACGAGGTGCAGCTGGTGCTGATGACGCTGGCCTGCCTGTCGTTTCCGCTGTTCTGGCACTGGCTCTCCCGCCAGCCCCCCGCCATCTGGCGACCCTGCCTGCGTGCCGGCGCCCTGCTGTGGGGGACTGGCTGGGCGCTGCTCGGCTACGCCATCGCCCTGGTGGAGCTGAGAGGTGGTTTCAGCCTGGCGTTCGATCTCATCGGCATGCTGCTGATGACGGCGCTGGTGGCGCTCTATTGCGAGGTGCGGCTGTTCTATTGCTTCAGCACCCCGCCGCTGCTGTTTCTGCTGCTGGAGGCGCTGCTGGTCAAGGTGCCGTTTCCGGCGGTGCACTGGATGGCGGTGGGCTGTCTCATCATCATGCTGGAGACGGGCAGGCGGATGCTCAACGGCTGGTTCGAGCTGGCGGTGTCCCGTGAGCACGAGAATCTGACCCTGGCCCGCCAGCTCGATGCCATGGCCAAGCGGGACCCGCTGACCGGGCTGGCCAACCGGCGCCATTTCGACAACGTCGGTGAGCAGATCCTGCAGGAGGCGAGAGAGCAGCACGGCGAGTTTGCCATCCTGCTGCTGGACGTGGACTTCTTCAAGCGCTTCAACGATCACTACGGCCATCTGCAGGGGGACAACTGCCTGATCGCGGTGGCCGACTGCCTGCGCGAGGCCATTCGCCAGCCGGCCGACGTGGTGGCCCGCTATGGCGGGGAGGAGTTCGTGCTGTTGCTGCCCGGTGCCGATGCGCTGGCCGCCAGCGCCATCGCCAAACGCATTGCCGCCGCGCTGGCAGGGCGAGGCATCCTTCATGCGCAGTCGGAGGTGTCGGATCGGGTCACCGTGAGCCAGGGCATCGCCCTGTGGCACGGGGGGCAGGATGGCATCGCCGACATGCTGGTGCGCGCCGACGAAGCGCTCTATCAGGTCAAGGAGGCTGGCCGCAACGGCTACCGGCTCGCTACCTGAGTCTGCTCCCGCAGCCACTGGCTGATCCGCTCTTCCAGCCAGAACCGCGGTCGCCAGGGGGTACCGTGCAGAAAGCCCACGTGGCCGCCCTGGCGGCTCAGCTCGTAGCGCACCATGGGTGAGAGCTGCTCCGCCTGCGGGATCACCGCCTCGGTCATGAAGGGATCGTCGGCGGCGTGAATCACCAGAGTGGGGATGGGGATCCGTGCCAGCATCCCCAGGCCCGAGCAGCGCTGATAGTAGTGATCGGCACTGTCAAACCCGTGCAGTGGCGCCGTGACCTGCTCATCGAAGTCGCGCAGGGTGGCGATGGCGCGCACCTGCTGCGGCTGCCAGCGGGCGCCGGCCGCCGCCTGCAGCTGGATCTTCTGCTGCAGGTTGTGGCGCATGGTGCGCAGCAGATAGCTCTGATAGATCCGCGAGAAGCCCTGATTGACCCGATCGGCGCAGCTGTCCAGCCGCAGCGGCGCCGAGATCACCACCGCGGCCTTAAGCTCGCTCGGGCAGGCGCGCGCCAGCAGATTGACCAGCATGTTGCCCCCCAGCGAATAGCCGATGGCGATGAGCGGTTTGCCGGGAAAGCGGCGGCCCAGCTCGGCGATCAACGCCTGGGCATCCTCGATGGCGCCGGAGTGATAGGCCTGCAGCAGCCGGTTCGGCTCGCCGCTGCAGCCGCGAAAGTGCATCAGCACCGCCTCGCTGCCCTGACGTTGCAGGTGGGCGAACAGTCCCTTGGCATAGTGGGAGTGAATGCTCCCCTCCAGCCCGTGAAACAGCACGATGAGCGGCCGCTCATCCCGGCTGATCTCGCCGCTCCAGGCGAGATCGACAAAATCGCCATCCGCCAGCTCGAAGCGCTCCGCCACGAAGCGGGCCGGTTGCCGGCGCAGCCACTTGGGCAAAATGGTTTGCAGATGGGGATTGCGCGCCCACCAGGGGGCGTGGAAGTGGCTTTCGATCAGCATGCTGGGTCCGCGGGTGACAGGGACAGAAAAGGCAACGGCGAGAAGCCGGGCTTCTCGCCGTCGGGATCAGGCCGGCAGGCTGTCGTGGTGCTCGGCACCGCGCAGCATGGCCTGGATCAGTTCGTTGGCTTCAAACTTGGTCAGCGCCTCGTGAGCACCCACTTGATGGGCCCGCTCTACGCTGATCTCGCTGGAGAGCGAGGTGTGCAGGATGATGTAGGCGCCCGCCAGTTTGGCGTCGCTCTGCACCTCGAAGGCCAGCTCATAGCCGTCGAGCCCCGGCATCTCGATGTCGCTCACCAGGATGTCGATGGGGGTCTTCTGGCTGGCGCGGGTCTGCATCAGGGTCAGCGCATCCTTGCCGTTGGTGCACACCTCGTAGGGGATGTTGATGTAGTCCAGCGCCGCCATCAGCTGGCGACGGGCGACCGAGGAGTCATCCACCAGCAGGATCCGCATCGGCTTGATCCGCTCCCGCTGCACGTCGGTCAGTACCGGGTAGAGGTGGCTGGGATCGTCCGGATAGACCCGGGAGAGGATCAGCTCCACATCCAGCAGCTGGATCAGCTGGTCATTGACCCGGGTCACGCCGGTGACGAACACGTTGTGGCCGAGGGTGGCGGGCGGCGGCTCGATGTCGCGCCAGTTGCACTCGGTGATCTTGTCGATGCCGCGCACCAGAAAGCCCACCAGGGTGCGGCGGCAGTCGGTGATGATGATGAAGCAGTGCGGCATCTCTTCCTTGCTGATCGGGCGATAACCCACCGCCATGGCCATGTCGATCACCGGGATGGTGGTGCCGCGCATGCTGGCGGCGCCGAGCACGGTCGGGTGCGAGTGCGGCATGGCCGTCAGCTGGGTGTAGGGCACTATCTCTTTCACCTTGAGGGTGCCGATGGCGAAGGATTGCTTGGCCGAGAGATGAAACAGCAACATGCCCTGGGATTGGTTGGCCTTGCTTTTCATGGCAGATGTCCTGTGAGTCAAAACGGTATCAGTCAATTCAGGCCCCTAGCATAAAGGATTATAGAAGAAATGGCCTTGTGGTTATTAACGACCATTGGCCGCAAAACTGGACTCATTTCATCCATTTATTGCCGCAATCCGCACCTGTGCGCACTGCCTGGGGCCCTCATGGGCGGGGCGTTCAGCGCGCCTGCAACGCCTCCAGCGGGGTGCCGAGCCACTGCTGGCAGGCGTGGGCGAGCGCGGCTTCATCCCCATAACCCAGCTTGCTCACCACCTGAGCGCGTTGGCTGCCGCTCTTGAGCAGACGCACCGCCTGCAGCAGCTGCCACTGGGCGCTCAGCGCATCGCCCGCCAGCGCCGGGTCGCTGAGGCCATGCTGCACCAGACATTGCTGCCATGCCGCATCGCTGCCCTCCTGATCGTTTGCCAGCGCCTGCCAGGCGGCCTGCAGGGCATTGTCTGGCTGGGGGGCAATGGGACAGGCCGGCAGCTCGTCGAGGATCACCTGCAAGCGGTGGCCATAGGCACCTTGCCAGTCGCGGGGGCGCTGCCACTGGGCCAGGCCGTCGAGCAGCGCCGCCAGCAGCGGGGTGGGCTGTAGCCAGCCCGCCCGCTCTGGCTGCTCCACGCGTACCGAGCAGGTCAGCAAATCATGCTGGCAGCCCGCCAGCGGGGTGAAGGCGGCCAGGGCATCGGCACAGAGCCAGAAGTGGCTTCCCGTCGGCATCAGCCACTCATGGGCGCCGAGGCGCAGCAGCGCCGCGCCCCGGGTGATCCGCAGCAGCTGGCCCACCGGCGCGCGCTTGCGGGCACCGACTTGCAGATGCGAAGTGGAAAAATGCTGATATTCGATGGCGTGATGCATGTAAAAACCCTGATATGATGCTGCCTGGAGGTAACAAAAATGGAAACCAGACGTAAAAAACGCTTCATTGCCGGTGCGGTCTGCCCGGCGTGCGGCAAAATGGACACCATGATGCTGTATATGGAGCATGGAGTCGAGAAGGTGACCTGTGTCGAGTGCGGGGATACCCAGGTACAGACCCAGGCCGAGGTGGACAAGGTGACCCGGGAGACGGAACAGGTAATCGGTGTGTTTCGTCCTGAGTGAGTGCCGGCCTCAAGGTGATGGCGCGCCGGTCGGGCTGGTGGCTGTTGATTGCTTTTTCATCATGCTGAAGCCGGACCGACCATATGCTTGTCTGCCTTTTTGAGGTATTCTGGGCCCGTTTTTTTCTATCCGCAGGATCCCTGACATGAAAGTAGCTCCCCTGAGCGTGGTTACGCTGGAATACACGGTCACCGACGAACACGGTGAAGTCATCGACACCACTGTCGGTAAAGAGCCTCTGGTGTATCTGCACGGTACCCGTTATCTGGTCTCCGGCCTCGAAGCCGAGCTGGAAGGTCGCAGCGTGGGCGAGGCGTTCGACGTCACCCTGACGCCGGAGCAGGCCTATGGCCAGTACGACGAGAACCTGGTGCAGGAAGTGCCCGGCGAGCTGTTCGACGGCATGGAAGTGTCTGAAGGGGATACTTTTGTGGCCGAGACCGACGACGGCCACCGCCCGGTGACCGTGATCGAAGTGTCCGAAGAGTTCGTCAAGGTGGATGGCAACCATCCGCTGGCTGGCGTGACCCTGGGCTTCAAGGTCGAGATCAAGGACGTGCGTGCCGCCACTGCCGAAGAGCTGGCCCACGGCCACGTTCACGGTGCCGGTGGTTGCGGTCACGATCATGGCCACGACCATGATCACGACCACGGTCACGAGCACGGCGGTTGCTGCGGTGGTGGCCATCACGGCCACGATCACGGTCATGACCACGGCGACGACCACGGTCACGGCGGCTGCTGCGGTGGCGGCGGTTGCGGTGGCAAGGGCCATCAGCACTGATCACGGCATTGCCGATGATAAAAAAACCCGCGCTTACGCGGGTTTTTTTATGGCTGGCACTCATCAGTAGTGCGGTGGCGGGGTCTCTTCGGCCATGCTGGCGATCTGGCTTGGCTGCACGCTCTGCAGCTTGTCCACCAGCAGCTGGATCTGATGCTTGAGTCGATCCAGCTCGCGGCCCTGGGTGGTGACCTCGTCGTTGAGCTGCTCCACCGTGTATTCGGCGAAGGCGAGGCGGCTTTCCAGGGTTTCGAGGCGATCGTTTAATTGCTGACTCATGGGCCTTTTGGTCCTTACTTGATAGTCCAGATTTCGGCCAGGCCGCTGGAGCTGGCGCTGACAAGGTGGCTATTGTCGCGCAAAGCCACGCCGTAGACCACTGCGCTCGGCGGTTTCACCCTGGGATGGGGCGAGACGCGCCAGCTCTGCAGCAGGCTGCCGTCGCTCACCTGCCACAGGGAGAGCTGGCGGGAGGGGGCGCCGGTGATGAGCCACTTGCCGTCGTTGGCAAAACGCGCCGCGGTGTAGACCTCGAAGCGGTGATCGAACTGCAGCCGGCTCAGCTCCTTGCCGGTTGTCAGATCCCAGATGCTGGCCTGGCGGCTGTCGGCGGTGAAGGCGAGCCGTCCGCTCGGGTCGAGCCGGGCCAGCACCACCCGGCCGGCATGGTTGAAGCGCCACACCACCTGGCCTGAGCGGGTGTCCCACAGGTAGGCACTGTAGTCGTTGCCGCCGGTGAGGGCGTAGCGGCCGTTGGGGGAGAGATCCACCGTGTTGACCTGCTCGGTGTGGCCGAGAAACTGCAGCCGGCGGCCGGTGCGGGTATCCACCACTTCCGCCTTGCCGTCTTCTCGGCCGATCAGCACCTGGCGACCGTCGGCCGACAGGGCGATGTCCCTCAGCCTGGATTCAGGAAGCGAATAGTAGCCTTGCGACTGGCCATCCTGCAGGCGCCAGATCCCGAAACTGTCGGGGGTGGCCGTCACGGCGTGGCTGTCGTCCGCCGAGAAACGGGTGATGATGATGAAGTTGTCCGGATTGTCGGACTGGCGCCAGCGCCAGCGCTCCTTGCCCTGTTCCAGGTCCCACACCACAGTGCCCTGGCTCAGGCTGGAGACGATGGCCTGCTTGCCGTCGCTGGCCAGATCGGCGCTCAGCAGCCCCTGGTTGGCGAGGGTCAGTTGTCGGTCCGGCGATGAGCTCTGTTCGCAGCCTGTCAGCATCAGGCAAATCGCGACGAGATAAATGGCACTTTTTATCATTTTTCCTGTCTCATGCTTTCGTTACCTGCGATCACGGCGTTAGTATAAGGCGCTTATCACGATAAACCTCTCATTTCACGAAGGAACCGAGAGCGGTATTTAGAGTTTTGGAGAAACTGATGAACAATTTTCTGAAGGTGTCCCTGTTGGCCGCGGCAGTTGCCGTGAGTCTGACTGCTTGCCAAAAAGACGAGAAGACTGCTGCGAATACCGCAGAGGTCAAGGCAGAAGCCAGCAAGCCGGCAGAGGCCCCCAAGGCTGAAGCCAAGAGCTTTGAAGAGCAATCCGGCTATGCAATTGGCCTCTCCATGGGTCGTTATATCGCCAATACCCTGGAACGTCAGCAGGAACTCGGCATCAAGCTGGACAACAGCGTCATCCTCAAGGGTGTGACCGACGGTCTGGGCAAAGAAGCCAAGATGACCGACGAGGAGATCCAGAAGGTTCTGCAGCAGTACGACGCCAAGATCAACGAGTTGACCAAGGCCAAGGCTGACAAGGATGCCGTGGAAAACCAGAAGAAGGGTGAAGAGTACCTGGCTGCCAACGCCAAGAAAGAGGGCGTGAAGAGCACCGAATCCGGCCTGCAATACCAGGTCGAGAAGATGGGTACCGGCGCCAAGCCGAAGGCCACCGACATCGTCAAGGTCCACTACACCGGTACCCTGACTGACGGTACCAAGTTCGACAGCTCCGTCGATCGCGGCGAGCCGGCCACCTTCCCGCTCAACCAGGTGATCCCGGGCTGGACCGAAGGCGTGCAGCTGATGCCGGTCGGTTCCAAGTTCAAGTTCTTCCTGCCGTCCAAGCTGGCCTATGGCGAACACGGTGCGGGTTCCATCCCGGCCAATGCCGTGCTGGTATTCGACGTTGAGCTGCTGGCTATCGAGAAGCCGGCTGCCGATGGCGACAACGCCAAGAAGTAAGCGGAAAACGTTGAAAAAACGGCTCCTTAGGGAGCCGTTTTTACTTGTAACTCCGCCCGAATGGCGGGATAAAAGAGAGTATCGCCAACTGTGCTAACATGGCGAACGACACCCGAAATAGACAACAAAATCAATTGCAAGGATGGCTCCCGTGGCGGAAAGCAAACCTCGAGTCCTGTTGGTGGAAGATACCCGCAGTCTGGCGGTGGTCTATGAACAGTATCTGGCCCAGGATGGCTACGAGGTGCTGCGGGCCGATTGCGGCCAGCAGGCATTGGCGCAGCTGCTGAGCAGCCCGCCGCCGGTGGTGCTGCTGGATCTCGAGCTGCCCGACATGTCCGGCATGGACATCCTGCAGCAGATCACCGAACAGCAGCTGCCCTGCTCGGTGGTGGTGATCACCGCCCACGGCTCGGTGGACGTGGCGGTGGAGGCGATGCGGCTCGGCGCCTTCGACTTTCTGACCAAACCGTTCGACGGCAAGCGGCTGTGCGCCACCGCGCGCAATGCCCTCAAGCACCAGCAGCTCAGCTCGCTGGTGGCCCAGTACCGGGAGAACTTCGAGCGCAGCTCGTTTGCCGGCTTCATCGGTGCCTCCATGCCGATGCAGGCGGTCTATCGCATCATTGAGAGCGCGGCGCCGAGCAAGGCGACCGTGTTCATCACCGGCGAGAGCGGCACCGGCAAGGAGGTGTGCGCCGAGGCCATCCACCAGTGCAGCCCCCGTCGCGAGCAGCCCTTCATCGCCCTCAACTGCGCCGCCATTCCCCACGACCTGATGGAGAGCGAGATCTTCGGCCACGTGAAGGGGTCGTTCACCGGCGCGCAGGGAGATCGCAAGGGGGCTGCCAGTCTGGCGGATGGCGGCACCCTGTTTCTGGACGAGATCTGCGAGATGGATCTCGACCTGCAGAGCAAGCTGCTGCGTTTCATCCAGACTGGCACCCTGCAGCGGGTCGGCAGCGGCAAGCTGGAGACGGTAGATGTGCGCTTCGTCTGCGCCACCAACCGCGATCCCCTGCTGGAGGTGAAGGCGGGGCGTTTTCGCGAGGATCTCTACTACCGGTTGCACGTCATCCCCCTCAGCCTGCCGCCGCTGCGCGAGCGGGGCGAGGATATACTGCTGCTGGCGCGAACCCTGCTGCAGAGCTATGCCAAGGAAGAGAACAAGCGCTTCAAGGATTTCGATGCCGAGGCGGCGCGGGTGCTGCTCGATTACCCCTGGCCCGGCAACGTGCGCGAGCTGCAGAACGTGGTGCGCAACATAGTGGTGCTCAACGATCGCGAGCTGGTGAGCCCCGACATCTTGCCGCCTCCGCTCAACGGCAGCCGTGCCAGCCTGCTGGCGGCGATCCCCGCTGCGGCCGCGACTGGCAGCGGTGCCGTGGTGGTGGCCAATGCCCCGATCCGCCCGCTCTGGCTGGTGGAAAAAGAGACCATAGAGCAGGCCATCGCCAGCTGCGATGGCAACATCCCCAAGGCGGCGGCGCTGCTGGAGATCAGTCCTTCCACCATCTATCGCAAGAAACAGGGCTGGGAAGAGGCGAGTCTGGCGTGAGGCCGGTGTCGGGGAGAGGTTCACCCTCCCGGGGGATAAATGTGCGGGGCGGCCGATTGGCCGCCCCGCTGCGTTTGTGGCGGTCGCTTGCTAAAGCTTGGCGAGAAGCTTGAGGCGGACCAGCCGCTCTGCCTCGTTGGCCTTGAGCCAGCGATCCTGCGAGAGCAGGAACCAGGCGCGGGAGAAGTATTCGGCCGCCGCCGGATCATCCAGTACCAGCGCGTTCTCCCCCAGCTCCTCGAACAGATAGCCATCCTCCGCCACCCCGGCGGCCGCCATATCGGCCTTTAGCTGCATCAGGTCGGCCAGCGCCTGTTCGTGCTGACCCTGGGCCCGCAGCAGGCGGGCCAGACTCCAGCGGGCGATAAAGGCCTTGGCCTGGTTGTTGTGCTGCTCGTGCCAGGCCAGACATTTTTGCTGGAAGCCTCTGGCCTCATCGAAACGACCCAGCTCGAACAGGGTCCAGCCCTGGTTGTTGTAGAGGGTGGCGAGCCAGCCGCGCACCTTTTGATCGGTACTGCGCTCGGCCAGCTCCATCGCCAGCTGATGCCAGCGGCTCTGCTCTTCCAGCGGCGCGGCGATGGCGATCATGTGGGCGGCGTCGATGGCGAGATAGAGCTCCTTGTGCTTGAGCCCCTGCTGCCAGGCCTGCTCAAACAGCGTCTTGGCGCTGGCCTTGTCGCCGGCGGAGTTGAAGGTGCGGCCGCGCTCCAGCAGGGCGCGCAGGCGGGCTCGCGGGGTGGCGTCGGTGAGGCGTGGTTCGATCTCGTCGAGCAGCTGGTGCGCCTGTGCAAACTGGCGTTGCAGTGAATGGGTGCGGGCTATCTGGGTGAGCAGTTCCAGCTCGTACTGCAGATCGGCGGCGGCGCGCGCCTCGGGCAACAGGGCATGAAAACGCAGGGCACTGGCGGCGGGATCCCGATAATCCCACTGCGCCATAAAATCGGGCGGATTGTCCATTTGGCCTCCTTGCTGGCTATCCTCCCCCCAAGATGCCTGTAGGACATTGTTTGTACAAGGGGCCCCCGTCACAGAGTGCCCCTTGAGTCATGTTCATATCCGTGGCGAGCCGGTCAGTAGACCATGGCCAGGCTCATCAACATCAGGCCGAGGGCGGCGAAGGCTCCCTCCTTGATCGCCAGGCGCGGCACCAGCGCCTTGGGCAGGGCCGGGAACAGGCTGAGGGCGAAGCCGAGCCCCGGCATCAGCCAGTGAAAGGCCGGGTTGCGCAGGCTCGGGTCTGCCGCACCATTGATGATGATGAGCAGGATGAAGAGGGTGAAGGCCGGCAGAATAAACCAGCGGGCGCTGCCAGCCGCAACGGCGCGAAGCGGCGAGATGCGATAGAGCAGCAGGGTCACGATGAAGAGCACCAGGGGTGCCAGCAGGTAGAGTGGAGCCGGGTTCATAACGGGTATCCTGAAAAAAGGCGTGAGCAGCAGTGGCGGGATTTAATCAGCCCGGGGCGGGGATGACCAGCCACAAGGGCCTGGGCTGTGAAGCAGATCCCGGGCAAAGGTTTGTCGGCCTGGGCTTCAGCGCAGCCAGAACCAGGCGGCAAAGCCCAGCCAGCTGATGACCAGCAGCAGCCAGGGCAGCGGATGCTGGCGGGAAACCTCGACCAGCTCGACGACATCGTCCGGTTCCTCATCCTGCGGCGCTGCGTGGGACTGTTTGGCCTTGGCCTGCAGTTTTTTCTGACGGCTGGCCTCGCGGGCCCGCACCTTCATCTGTTTCTTGTATTCGTCTATGCCTTTCTGGATCCCCTGCGCGATCAGCTGGGTCTGCTCCTTGGTCTGCCCCGGCTTCTGGTTGGCACGGGCAATTTTCATCGCCTCCTGCTGGGTCTCGGGGGAAATCTTGTCGTACTTCGCCATCAAAGGGTCTCCTCGGCATCGATTGGCGGGGAGTATGCCATAAAAACGGCGCCCTCAGGCGCCGTTGCAACAGCTTGTGAGCCGGATCAGGGCTTGTAGTAGGTCACGGTCGCGTAGGGCAGCGGGTTGAGGGTGCCCTGGGACTCGGCGTACTCCATGAACATCTCGTTCTCACCGACGCCGGAGTCGACATAGTCACCCTTGTTGGGCAGCTCTTCACGCTTGAGCAGGCCGTTGTAGCCATCCTTGCCGGAAGCGATGTAGGTGTTGGCACCGACCCGGTACACCTTCTCGTCATCCAGCGGCTGCCACTGACCGTTGGCGTCCAGCAGTTCCAGCTTGGTGATGCGGGAGCCCTTGGCCAGCTTGCCGTCGTAGGTGTAGCTCAGGTGGCCGACGTAGGGGAAGGCACCGCTGGAAGCGGCGATCCCGGTCTCCAGACCAATGGAGTAGTCAACGGCGTACTCCAGGGTGGCCCGAACGTCCTTGCCCTTGAGGTTGAAGGCAGCGATCTTGTTGCCAAACGGCAGCAGGGTACCCATCACGTAACCGACCGAGAGCGGGCCCGCGTTCACGTCGGCACGCACGCCACCGGCGTTCTGGATGGTGAAGTCGACCTTGGTGTTGAGCTTGTTGAGCTTCCAGTAGAGCGACTCGGCCACCAGGGGATCGATGAGGCCGGCGCCGTCCGGGGTGGTCGGCACGCGCACGTGGGTCAGCTTGGTCGGCACGTCGGCGATGATCTTGGCTTCGAGCTCGGCCACGGCCGGCTTGTACTCGGTGTCGATCACATCGCGCATGGCGGTGTCTTCCGGCACGATCTCGATGACCGGGGACTTGTTGATGAAGTCGACCACGTTGGTCTGCTCGGTGCCGCTGAGCGGCACTTTCTTCTTGGCCACTTCCTTGGTGAAGTCGTCGCCGGTCATCAGGGTGTTGCGGCCCTCACACTTGGTGAGCTGGCCTTCCTTGCTGAGGGAGACGTTGACCAGGCCGTAGCCCTTGGCCCATTCGCCAGCCTGCACGATACAGGTCTTGCCACCGTCCGGGTTGCTGACGATCTGGGCATAGGTGTTGTCGTCGGCCGGGTTCTGGTTGTGGGCGGTGTAGCCGATGCTGTTGAGCTCGGTGATGTCGCCGAGGAAGGTCTGGGAGTGACCGCCGACGATCAGGTCGATGCCGTTGACGGCCTTGGCGACCGCCTGGTCATTTTGCAGGCCGATATGGGTGACCATGATGATCTTGTTGGCACCCTTGGATTTGAGGGTATCAACCATTTTCTGGGCGGTCTCAATCATCGGCAGGAATTTGGTGTCAGTATCCGGCGAGGAGATGTCATGCATATTTTCCAGCACCAGCCCGAAAATACCTACGCTCTCGCCATTGACTTCCTTAATGACATATTCGTGAATATTTTCACTGTCCTTCAGGGTGGCGCTACTGGATTTCACCATATTGGAAGCCAATACCGGGAAATTCACCCGTGAGACAAAGTCTTTAATAGCCTGGTTGCCCAGATCGAATTCGTGGTTGCCGAGCACCATGGCATCGATACCCATGTCGGAGAGCAGACGGGACTCCTCTTCACCCTTGAACTGGGTGAAATAGAGGGTGCCCTGGAAGGCGTCGCCACCGTTGAGCACCATGAAGTTGCGGCCCTCGTTGGCGGCCTGGCTGCGCAGCTCGTCCAGCTTGAACTTCAGGCGCGGATAGCCGCCCAGCTTGGCGTTGAACTTGAACAGCTCCTGGCCGGTGGGCTGGATCGCCAGCGCATTTTCGGTCGGGTCGAGGTGGGCGTGGGTATCATTGATGTGGGCAATGGTCAGATCCAGCGGAATATGTTCCTTGCTGCTGTTTTCTGAATTGCAGGCGGTCAGCCCGAACAGGGTAATAGAGACGGTGACGGCCAGTAGCGTCTTCTTCATCGGTAATATTCCTCTTGTTGTTATAGTCCTGTATATCGTTCCTGCATGACAGGAGTGTGGCGATTCTAGGCAAAAAGTAATAATTGGAAATAAACAGAGCTGATTCCTTTGAGCTACTGCACATTAATAAAGCAAATAAACGTTTGCTCTATTTGGCAGAGCAGAGGAAGGTGCGGCGGGGATTTTCCGCCAGCATGGGTGTCAATGCAACTCCATTGGCGTCAGAGGCGCTTCAAGGCGCAGGCGTGGGGCTCAGTTGCTGCAGAAATTGCTGTGGGGTGAGCGGGCGGCCATACAGGTAGCCCTGCAGGTAATCGACCTGCCGCTCGACCAGAAAATCGGCCTGCTCCTGGGTCTCGACCCCTTCGGCGATGGTTTGCAGCCCCAGCCGGGTTGCCAGGCTGATGGTGCTGTCAAGAATATGACGGGAGAGGGCGTTGGTGCCGATCATGGCGACGAAGCTCTGATCGATCTTCAGATAGTCCACGTGAAACTGTTGCAGATAGGTGAGGCTGGAGTGGCCGGTACCAAAGTCGTCCAGCCCGATCCTGACCCCCATCTGCCGCAACTCCTCAAACAGCCGCTCGGTGAGGTGGTTGGGGGTGATGAGCTCGCGCTCGGTCAGCTCCAGCACCAGGGTGATCGGGTTGGCGGTGAAGGCGGCGATAAAGCTGCGGCAGTCATCCAGCAGACTCAGCTGCTGGCAGTGGCGGGCACAGATGTTGAAGCTGAAGTGGAAGCGGGGCGGCAGCGCCGCCGCATAGGGGGCAAACTGCAGCCGCACCTGCTGCATCAGGGTCTGGGTCATCAGGATGATGAGGCCGCTCTCCTCCGCCAGCGGAATGAAGAGATCCGGCCGGATCAGCCCCTGGCGGTGGTGCTGCCAGCGCATCAACACCTCGCAGCCGTGCAACTGGCCACTCTGGCTGACGACGATGGGTTGCAGATAGGGCACGAACTCCTGCTTGATGATGGCGCGCCTGAGCTCCTGGGTCGGGGTCGAGATATGGCTCCACCAGCGGTAGGTGGCGAGGCCGGCCAGCCCCCCGAGGGCCAGGATCAGCAGCACCATGCTGCCCTGCTTTTGCAGGGTCATGGCCAGCACGGCACTCAGCGGGAACCCCTGGTTGAGGCTGTAGCCGAACGTGGTCGAGTCGAGCCGGTAGTTGAAGCCCTGCAGCCTGGGCGGCTGGCCATCGTGGACCTTGCCCTGCAGGTCGAGCCACTGCTCACCGATTTGCACCCAGCTGTGGGGGCCGGCGAGGTGCCACTGCAACGGCTTGCTCAGATGATAGGGGTTGATGGCGACCACCACCGCATGATCCCCTTCGCTCAGGTGGTAGAACAGCAGCGACGGTTTACGTCCGAGCTGGGTGACCGCCTCCAGCCTGAGCAGCTCGTGCTGGCTGTTCTGCAGCCGGTCTTTGAGATCGATCTCGTCGAAGATGGAGGAGCAGTAGAGGCGACCGTTGCGGGAGAGGTTGACCGAGCGCACATAGGGGGAGGTGGCGACCAGCACCCGCAGCTCGCGGGCTACCTCGCGGCAGGGACGGCTGGCCAGTGGCAGCGCCGCCTTGGCCGCCAGGGTCGAGTGGTGCAGCGCGCTGTCGATCTGGGTCATGGCGCGTTCGGCGGCGGTCTGGGCCTGCTGGCGCGTCATCGACCAGGTCTGCCAGTAGAGGGTGACGAGGGAGATGAGGATCAGGGTGGCGCAGCACAGCAGGCTGGCCAGGAGACGAGGCATGTTGCTGCGACGCAGAAAGGGAAGAGCCATGGGCCACGCCTCGATGAAGAGTCAATTGAACAAAAAAAGGTCGGTCATACTACACAATCACACCTCAATCTCATAGCCGGTACAAGGGGCAGCATGGGCGGGTGGAGGGGGCTGGAAATGCCAAAAAGCAAAGACGGCCCGCAGGCCGCCTTTGATTATCATCGCAGAGAAAGCGCGTTTACAGCTGCTCGATGCCGACGATATGCCAGGGAGCATTGTCCTTGGCGAGGTTGCGCTCGAGGTGCCACACCTCCTTGATGTCCTCCTCGACCTGCTCCTGGCGATCCATGTAGCGGCCGCTGAAGCGCACGCTGACCTGGGCCCAGTCGCTGCCGTAGTCGGCGCGCACCAGCTGGGTGTCCACATACATCACTTCGGTATGCTGCTCACCGGTGAGCTCGGCCCGCTCGGCCTTGAGCTGTTCGAACAGCTCAGGACTCACGTACTCGCGTACCTTTTCCAGATCGTTTTTGTTCCAGGCTTCCTGCAGGGTGCGGTAGTGATCGCGAGCCCCGGCCAGGAAACCGTTCATGTCAAAACCTGGCGGCAGGCGGAACGGCACGTCGCTGTCGGCAAAACCGGTGGCCTGCGGGGCGCTGTGGTTCTGCTCGAACTGCTGGGGCGCCGCGCTCTGGGGCGGTTGATAGCCGGCATAGGCCGTCTGCTGCTGTGGCGCCGCCATCTTGCCCTTGCGCAGGGTGCGGATCAGGAACACGGCCCCAAGTGCCAGCAGGGCGATCAGCAGGAAGTCCATCCCTTGCAGACCTTCGAAGGCGCCGCTGCCCAGCAGGTAGGCGAACAGACCACCGGCCAGCAGGCCGCCGAGCAGGCCGCCCATCATGCCGCCCTTCTTGGGTGCCTGGGCGCCCACGGTGGGGTTCTTGGTGTCGACGGGTTTGGCGGCCGGTTGGGCCGGAGCCGTTTTATAGCTCTTGCCAAAGGATTTGCCGCCGCCAAATTTCTTGGCCTCGGCAATGGGTGCCCCCAGGCCAATGGCCAGGATCACGGCAAACAGGGTCAGCATCTTTTTCATTTTGACTCTTTTCACTCTCATCAGTGGGTGGGGCATGCTCTGCTTTGGCAAGCTCAGCGAGGCGCATGGCAGGCTGCCTGTCCCTCGTTGTATTGCAGCTTGCGACTATGATTAACATGATTGGCATGAATTATTCATGAACAGATTGCCCCCGATCGGGGGCGTTGCGAGGAGACAGGCCATGAAAAGTCGACGACCGAGCCGCAAGGAGCGCAAACTGCGCAACAAGGCGAGAGCCAAACCGCAGGATCAGACCCTGGTCTGGCCCTTCATGATGGTATGAATGCGAGACGGATTTCATCGACAGGCGGCGCCAGCAACCATCAGGAGGGCGGTTGTGGCTGACAGAAGTGAATAGCGTGCATTTGCACTCGCGATGACGGGGTTTCTTTTGTAAAATTCCCGTCCCCTTCCCGCTGCGGTTTTTATGTGTATGGCAGAGCAAGTGACGGCGAAAAAAGACGCCAAGACACAACAGCTGAAAGTACCTCCCCACTCTTTTGAGGCCGAACAGTCCGTACTGGGCGGCCTTATGCTGGACAACGAGGCCTGGGATCGGGTTGCCGAACGGGTGATCGACAAGGACTTCTACAGCCGCCCGCACCGCCTGATCTTCCAGGCCATGACCCGCCTCTCCAACGCGGGCAACCCCATCGATCTCATCACCTTGCAGGAGGAGCTGGAGCGCTCCGAACAGCTGGAAGAGGCCGGTGGCTTCGCCTATCTGGTGGAGATCGCCAAGAACACCCCGAGTGCCGCCAACATCAGTGCCTACGCCGAGATCGTGCGTGAGCGGGCGGTCGTGCGGGAGATGATCTCGGTCGCCAACGAGATAGTCGAAGCAGGCTATGAGCCGCAGGGGCGCACCTCCGGCGATCTGCTGGACCTGGCCGAGAGCAAGGTATTCAAGATTGCCGAGCAGCGCAGCAGCGCCAACGAGGGGCCCCAGCCGCTCAAGCTTATTCTCGAGCAGACCGTCGACAAGATTGAAGAGCTGTTCAAGACGCCCCACAACGGCGTGACCGGGGTATCGAGCGGTTACGGTGATCTCGACAAGATGACCGCCGGCCTGCAGCGCTCGGATCTGGTGATCGTCGCGGCCCGTCCCTCCATGGGCAAGACGACGTTTGCCATGAACCTGTGTGAGCATGCGGCGCTCACCGCCGACAAGCCGGTACTGATCTTCTCCCTCGAGATGCCCTCCGAGCAGATCATCATGCGTATGCTCGCCTCGGTGGGGCGCATCGACCAGACCAAGGTGCGGACCGGTCAGCTCGACGACGAGGATTGGGCGCGGCTCTCCTCCACCATGGGATTGCTGCTCGAGAAGGGCAAGATGTACATCGATGACGCCTCCGGCCTCACCCCGACCGACGTGCGTTCTCGTGCCCGTCGTATCGCCCGTGAGCACGGCGGTCTCTCGATGATCATGATCGACTACCTGCAACTGATGCGGGTGCCGGCGCTGTCTGACAACCGGACCCTGGAGATCGGCGAGATATCCCGCTCCCTCAAGGCCTTGGCGAAAGAGTTGCAGTGCCCGGTGGTGGCACTCTCCCAGCTGAACCGAAGCCTGGAGCAGCGGGCCGACAAGCGGCCGGTCAACTCCGACCTTCGTGAATCCGGCTCCATCGAGCAGGATGCGGACTTGATCATGTTTATCTACCGCGACGAGGTCTATCACGACGACAGTCCCGACAAGGGGATCGCCGAGATCATCATCGGCAAGCAGCGTAACGGCCCTATAGGAAGAGTGCGCCTCACCTTCCAGGGGCAGTTCTCGCGCTTTGACAACTACGCGGGTCCGGCGTTTGATGATGACTACTGATCATCGGGTGTGCACGCTTTGCGTGCGGCACCCTGATGATGGCAAAGAGAGTTCCAGAAACAGTTTTCCCGGTTCGACAATTCTGCCGGTCCGGCCTTAGACGATGACAATTAAGGGCTGACACCCCCCGGTGCCTGGCGCGTTCGCGCGTTATCATGCCCTCGTAAGGGAAAACAGATGAAAGCGGCTATCGCCCAAATCAATACCGCGGCCCTGCGCCACAACCTCGCCGTGGTGAAACGCCACGCCCCCCAATGCAAGATCATTGCCGTGGTCAAGGCCAACGCCTATGGCCATGGGCTGCTGCCGGTCGCCCGCACCCTGGTGGATGCGGATGCCTATGCGGTGGCCCGCATCGAAGAGGCGCTGATGCTGCGCTCCTGCGCCGTGGTCAAGCCCATCGTGCTGCTGGAGGGTTTCTTCAGCGCGGCCGACCTGCCGGTGCTGGCGGCCAACAACCTGCAGACTGCGGTGCACACCTGGGAGCAGCTCGAAGCGCTGGAGCAGGCGGATCTGCCTGCCCCCGTGGTGGCCTGGCTCAAGCTCGACACTGGCATGCACCGCCTCGGCGTGCGGGCCGACGAGATGCCCGCCTTTATCGAGCGCCTTGCCAGGTGCAAGAACGTGGTTCAACCGTTCAACATCATGACCCACTTCAGCCGCTCCGATGAGCTGGAGCAGCCCACGACTCGCGAGCAGATCGACTTGTTCAGCAAGCTGACTGCGCCGCTTTTGGGCGAGCGGGCCATGGCCAACTCGGCGGGCATCCTGGCCTGGCCGGATTCCCACTGCGACTGGATCCGCCCCGGCGTCATCCTCTACGGCGTCTCCCCCTTCCCCAATACGGTGGCGGCCGATTATGACCTGCAGCCGGTGATGACCCTCAAGACACAGCTGATCGCGGTGCGGGATCACAAGGCGGGCGAGCCGGTGGGCTATGGCGCCAACTGGGTGTCTGATCGCGATACCCGGCTCGGGGTGATTGCCATCGGCTATGGCGACGGCTATCCACGCATGGCCCCCAACGGCACGCCGGTGCTGGTCAACGGCCGCATCGTACCGCTGGTAGGGCGGGTCTCCATGGACATGACTACGGTGGATCTTGGCCCAGGCGCCACCGACAAGGCCGGTGACGAGGCGGTGCTGTGGGGTGAAGGGCTGCCGGTAGAGCAGGTGGCCGACCAGATCGGCACCATCCCCTACGAGCTCATCACCAAGCTCACCTCCCGGGTCTTTATGGAATACGTCTAGATGCCGTGAGCGCCAAACGTCAAAAAGCCCCGCATGCGGGGCTTTTTTTATGTGTCGTCAGCGACCTACGGATTACCGATATTTTACTGCCTGTGCATCCGTACGAACTTTTCCATCAGCTGATCTTCGGTCTCCACATGAGCGGGATCCCAGATGATGCAGTCCATGTAGAGCAGACGCTGATGCCGATGTTACTGCCGGTGCATTCGCACGAACTTTTCCATCAGCTGATCTTCGGTCTCCACGTGAGCGGGATCCCAGATGATGCAGTCGATGGGGCAGACACTGATGCAGGTCGGCTTCTCGTAGTGACCGACGCACTCGGTGCAACGACTGGGGTCGATCTCGTAGATCTCCTCACCGAGGCTAATGGCCTGGTTCGGACACTCGGGATCGCACATGTCACAGTTGATGCACTTGTCGGTGATGAGCAGTGCCATCTCAGGCGGCCGAGTGCGGCTGACGGGTATCCTGGCGCTCACCGAGGTTGCGCAGCAGGATGCCGTAGTCAACGTCCACTTCCTTCGGTACCGGCACATAGACCACGTGGCCGTTGCCCGGCGCGGTGTCGATGAGCTCGCCCTTGCGGTTTTGCATCTGCTCCAGATTGAAGCTGAGGTTGCCCTGCGGGGTCATCAGTTCGAGGCTGTTGCCCACCAGGAACTTGTTCTTCACCTCGACTTCCACCATGTCGCCGTTGCGACCGGTGATCTCGCCAACGAACTGCTGGGTGTCGGAGACCGAGTAACCGTAGTCGTAGTTCTGGTATTCGCTGTGGTTGTGACGGCGCAGGAAGCCCTCGGTATAGCCGCGGTGGGCCAGATTTTCGAGGGTGCCCATCAGGCTGCGGTCAAACGGCCGGCCGGCTACCGCATCGTCGATCGCCTTGCGATAGACCTGGGCGGTGCGGGCGCAGTAGTAGAAGGACTTGGTGCGGCCTTCGATTTTCAGCGAGTGCACGCCCATCCTGGTCAGTCGCTCGACGTGCTCGACCGCGCGCAGATCCTTGGAGTTCATGATGTAGGTGCCGTGTTCGTCTTCGAACGCGCTCATGTACTCGCCCGGGCGGTTGGACTCTTCCAGCAGCACCAGCGCATCGGTCGGTTTGCCCAGGCCCAGGGTGTTGTCCGGGCGGATGGCGATGGGCTCCTGACGGTGGACGATCTGGCCCACGTCATCTTCCTTGCCTTCGTGCACCTTGTACTCCCAGCGGCAGGAGTTGGTGCAGGTGCCCTGGTTGGGGTCACGCTTGTTGATGTAACCGGAGAGCAGGCAGCGGCCGGAGTAGGCCATGCACAGCGCGCCGTGGACGAACACTTCCAGCTCCATCTCCGGCACCTGCATGCGGATCTCCTCGATCTCGTCCAGCGACAGTTCGCGGGAGAGGATGACCCGGGTCAGGCCCATCTGATGCCAGAACTTCACCGTAGCCCAGTTGACCGCGTTGGCTTGCACCGACAGGTGAATAGGCATGTCAGGGAAGGCTTCGCGCATCATCATGATGAGACCGGGGTCGGACATGATCAGCGCATCCGGCTTCATCTCCACCACCGGACGCATGTCGCGGATGAAGGTCTTGAGCTTGGAGTTGTGGGGCTGGATGTTGGCCACCACGTAGAACTGTTTGCCGAGGGCATGGGCTTCGTTGATGCCGAGCTGCAGATTCTCGTGATCGAATTCGTTGTTGCGCACCCGCAGGCTGTAGCGGGGCTGGCCAGCATAGACGGCATCGGCGCCATAGGCGTAGGCGTAACGCATGTTCTTGAGGGAACCTGCGGGGGAGAGCAATTCTGGTTTAAACATGGCGGACTCTTCGTATCTGATTGCAAATCAGGACGGCGCCACCTGATGGCGCCGTATGGGTTGAGCTGCGCCGGGAGTGAGGACTCGCTCGGCGCGACCCGATAACGACATATCCGGGCTGCAGCAGCATGCACCGGATAAACGGGGTGCGAGATTGTACTCGCCCTCACCGCATCATGCAATTTGGCAGGGGAATGTCCCCGGCGCGAGTCGGCGGCCAAAAATGCGCGGTTCAGGCCCAGCGAGAGAGGGGGGAGGGCATGGCGTAGGCGTAGCCTTGCTGATAGTCGCAACCGAGCCGGTTGGCTGTCTCGATGTGCTGCAGGGTTTCGACCCCTTCGCACACCACCTTCATGCCGAGCCGCTGCAGGTACTCCACCAGACCGGTCAGCATGCGCAGGGCATGGGGCGTCTTGCTGGCTTGCAGCAGCAGGGAGCGATCCAGCTTGATGACCTCGTAGGGCAGCGCCAGCATGCGCTGGAAGTTGCACTCCAGGGTGCCGAAGTCATCGCAGGCGATATGGGCACCGTGGCTGCGCAGTACCTCGATCAGCGCCCTGTGCTGCCGCTGCAGCGGGGCCTGTTCCACCACCTCGAACCAGATCTCGATCCCCAGCTTGCGCGCCTGCATCAGCACCAGCAGCAACAGGTTCTGATAGGTGGGGCTGTTCAGGGTCGGGTTGAGATTGATGGAAAGAAAATAGGGCCCGGCCTGCGCCAGGGTCGGCAGATCCCGCATGATGGCCCGCAGCATGACGATGTCCAGATGGAGGGATTGCTCCTCACTGAGGGAGGCAAAGTCGATGCCCTGATAGCTCTGCTGAGCCGGCTCCCAGCGTCTGGCCAGTACCTCATAACCCTTGACCTGATGATCCCGACCGATGATCGGCTGGTAAAAGGGCACGGCAAGCTCGGCTACCGCGATGCTTGCCATGTCACTTATTGGGTACTCTTCTTGAAATGCAAACACGGCACTCACCTGTTGACGGATATGGCTGCAGATAATACAGGAGAGATGGTTTAATGCTCTGTAGGAATCCTCTGATAATGAGGCTGAATTTGCAAAGTCAATATAGGACTTTTCTGATTAACTTCCCCCGCGGTTATAAATACACTGACTCCAGTGATATACAGCCAGTTTTTATTTTTTGATAAATAAAATCTGGCATGTGAAACCCAGTCTGGATCTGGAACTGTCATGAAGAAAATTTTTTCTATCTTGTTGCTGATATGCAGTGGCAATGCGCTGGCATCGGCTGAAATCAGTATAGGTACGCTCTATGACTATATGTCTGGCCAGCAGAGTACTTATTTAAAGCGTATTCGTAATCAGGGTGATGCAACCGCCTTTGTAAAGGTCGCCATTCACGAAATCACCTACGATGCGGCTGGCCAGCCGCAGGAGTCGGCAGAGTTAACCGAGGGGCGTAGAGCACTGATTGCTAGCCCCTCCCGCATGATTATTCCGGCCAATGGGGTGCAGGCGACCCGGCTGCTGTTTATGGGAGAGCGGGACAAGGAGCGCTATTTCAGGGTCCGTTTTATTCCTGTGTTGCCAAAGCAGGAGGATGGCTTCGATCTGGATGCAAATTCTGTTCAGAAGGAACAGCAGCAAGTCTCGGCCGGGGTAAATATATTGACAGGCTTTGGCGCCATTATTTTTGTGATGCCAAAAAAGAGTCGGTTTGATACCCAGTTTATAAAGACGGACACCATGACTACAGTCGTGAATAAGGGTAACGCCACCATAGCGCTGGATTTTTTTGAAGAGTGTGATGGGCGGAAGAAAAACTGTTCCACCCCAAGCAAGATCCATCTGTTGCCAAATATGCAGAAGCAACTGATGAAAAAGAGCGATCACCTTTACCGGTTTGAACTGATTGAGGGTGACAAGAGCAGAAACATGGTGATTGGTCACTGATGTTTCTTATATCCGAGAGAGGAGAGAGTAATGAAAGTATGGATAGCTGCGCCCCTGGCCATGCTGGTGTCGGCCAATCTGATGGCTGCCGAACGTATTGAGCATCAGGTCACTGTGACCGCCCAGATCCCGACCGAAGCTTTCTATGTACAGCCGACCGGCGGGGACAACTGGATGAGCACGCCGCAGAAGCTGGCCTACAACCCTTATACCAAGAAGCTGGACAAGCTGAGCAAACAGCTGGATGCCAAGAGCACCATAGGTGCCATCACCGGCTACCTGACCAACCCGGCCGTGATGGCCAGCGGCAACGACAACATTCCCCTGACCGTTAAGGTGGGCGGTGTCGCCCTGTCGACCACCTCCGTTGAAGTAATGAAGGCTGATGATGCCAAGACCGGCAAGTTGTTGGGGCTGGAAGTGATCCCGGTGGATGCCCCGGTCGCTGGCTACAAGCCAGGCAACTACCAGGGGGTAGTCAACATGATATTTGAATCGGAAGCCCCTAAAGGTGGCGCATAAGCCGATTGATGGAGGCTCCCTGTATCGGGGGAGCCTTTTTGTCTGTGCTTAGAAGAGTGAGATAGCTTGTGCCGTATTTCTCTTTCCTGTTGATCCTGGTTGTATTGTGTGTACCGGCCTGGGCTACGGGGGGGCATGTTGCACAACCCCTTGACCTGCTACAACAAGCAGAAGATTTGCCTGATGGTTTTGCCGACTACTTCTTCGGCGTCCCGCTGACGGTGCGCATCCTGGTGGATGGGCAGTTGTTGGGGGAAGGCGAGATAGTGCTGGGCAAAGACACCAGCGTACAACTGCTGGCTCTGACCGACGGCCACGAGAGCGAGCTGGAAGAACGGGACCGCCAGCGCTGGAGCAAGGTGCTGACGGCATCCCATCGACTGGGCCCATGTCAGAATCAGTGTACCGACGAAGTGCTGGCGCTGGAGTACAGCCTGGAGAACTCCCAGTTGTCGGTGCTGACGGCCGGTGCCGAGAAGGGGCAGCCGCTGACCCGTTATTACAACCTGCCCAGCGGGGGCAGCTATGGCGCCCTGTTGCGCCACCAGTTGAACCTGACCCAGGGGGAAGGGGAGCAGCGCAGTGGCCGTTACAACCTGATGGCACAGGGCAGCATAGGACAGTGGACTCCGCTGCTGGAGGGAGAAGTGAGCCAGTCTGGCGGCGGGCAGGCGGCTCAGCATCATGTGCAGCAACTTTATGCCGAACACGAAGGTACAGGACATTTCTATCGGCTGGGCTACTTCTCGCCCTATGCCCAGGGGCTGGTGCGTCAGCCCACCCTGTTTGGCGGCGGCACTCCGACCGTGCTGGGGGCCATGCTGGGTGACTCCGACACCCTGTTGATAGAGCAGGGCCAGGCCAGTACCACACCTGTCTATGTCACCCCGAGCCGACCCGGCATGGTCGAGATCTATCGAGATGGGCTGCTCATCAACTCGCAGCAGGTGCTCTCCGGCTTGCAGGCGCTGGATACCAAAGTGCTGCCCACCGGCATCTACGAGGTGGAGCTGCGTGTGCTGGAAGATGGTCAGGTGACCGAGCGGCGTACAGAGATGATCTACAAGCCGATGAACTGGCAAAACCCGGATAAAAGCTGGCGCTTCAACCTGTTTGTGGGCCAGCAGACCCGCTTGTTCAGCAACTGGGAGGAGGACACGGCCCGGCCTCTGAGCAGCGGCGTCATGCTCAACCATCTGCTCACCCCTTCGGTGGTAGTCGGGGCCTCCAGCCAGTATATCGACCAGCGCTGGCAGCATGGTCTCTCTGCCGACTGGAGCTTGGATAAACAGTGGCGGTTGTTTGGCAACCTGATGGCGACACAGGCGCTGGGTAGCGGCTTCGATTTGCAGGCTTTGTACCATTATGGCGAAGGCAGCCTGGTGCTGAGCCACCAGCAGCAGCGCCAGCATGGGCAAATGGGGGAGGAGAGCCGTGACCTCAAGCAGAGCAACCTGTCGTTGCAGCAGCGGCTCGATGAGCGCCACTCCGCCAACTTTTATCTGGCACACCAGGTGGGGCGGGGGTTGGGGGCCGATCTGGGCTGGCGTTACAACGGAGAGTTGCTTGGTCAAACAGTGAGCTGGAACCTGACAGTGTTTGACCGGCCAGGTAGCATCAGTACTGATCATGCGAGGGACAGGGGTGGCATGCTCTCCCTAAGCATGAATCTGGGAGGAGAGCGTAGCCTACTGGCCATCGGTATCGGCAGTCGAACCTCTCGCTCCGGTGGGCAGGAGCGCAACGCCTCCCTCGGGTACCAGCAACAGTTGGAGTGGGGCGCACTGCAGAGCGTGGGGGCCAACTTGACTACCGACAGTTACGGCGTCGGCACGGCAGGCTACGCCAGGTTTCAGGGGGAGTTGGTCAGTGGTGATGCCCACCTGCAATCATCCTCCTATAACCGTGCGCTGAGCGGGGGGCTCAACCTCGACAGTACCCTGGCGTTTGGCGATGAGGGCAGCCTGACCATGACAGGTCAATCGCAAGGGTACGAGGCGGGCATGATAGTGGACCTGGAGTCCGATATGCCCGAGCTGACTCTGCGCGCCGATGACGATCAAGGCAGCAATATCAAGTTGCGGCCCGGTTGCAACCTGATACCCGTTGCCGCCTATCGCAGTGGCGCCGTGCAGCTGGATCTGGCAGAGCACGATGCGCCCTCGGTGAGCATTCGCCCCAACGTCCTGCCCTATCATCTCAACAAGGGGGGGGTGGCCTATCACAAAGTCAGGGTCATGCAGACAGTCACCGTCATCGGTCGATTGTTGGATGAGAAGGGCGATCCCTTGAGAGGCGCCATGGTGGTCAACCACGCGGGCCGCACAGTCAGCGAGGCCGATGGCTTCTTTGCGGTGGAGATGAGCGAACGCAATCCCAGCTTGCAGGTGGAATATCAGGGAGCACAGCAGTGCGATCTGGCGCTGGACACGGCCCGAGCCGAACGCCAACAGGCTGTGTTGTTACTGGGTGATCTGGTCTGCAGTGCCCAGGCCTGGGCCAGTCAATAAGTGCTTGAGCAGGAAGAGATAATGAGAGCTGGTGCGATGTACGGATATTGGTGGTTAATAGCAGGCTTGCTGTTTGGATTTCCATGTCAGGCAGCAGTCGTTAAAGTGACCGCTGAATATAAGCCTGCAGTCTATGAGGCTGATAATGGAACCTTTGTTAGCACTACAAAATGTGTGAAAACCAGTGAGGGAATGTGGCTTTCATCCTGTAGTGGCGGTGTAATGTCACTTGATAGCTTGTTGTTTTCATTAAAAACTAAAGTAAAGCGAAATGTGAAAAGGGATTTTTCAAATACAAGAGATTCTTTTGTTTCCCTAGGTTCGTTGGGAAACAAAACCATGATTATTACATCTGATAAAGGGCAACAGTTCTCGGTTTTATTTAATCCTGATAAGTTAGGAGTGCATTTTGATTCTGTTGTCAATCCAAATGATGGCTGGAAAATTTATAACACCGCATTTACAAATCCTAAGGGGGGGTGCCGATATCTTGAACGAGAGGTTGCAGGCTATATTAATCTAACCTCTTGGATCGTATTATGGGGAGATGTCGGGGGGAAATCTTGTTATACAGGCCTGTCTGTGGATGGTACATCTGATATACAAGCGATGTTCTTGGGGTTTAAAATAACACCTCCTTCTCCGCTGAAAATGTCAAATGGAATTTATACCGGTTCGATAATTCTCTCTGTAGGCCAAAATAAAGATATCGATCTTGGTAATGGGGTATATGAAGATAATCAACTGATAATAGAGTTGACATTAAAAGTTCAACATCAAATAAAGGTAGAGTTTCCTCCTGGTGGTGACAAAGTCGTGTTGCAACCTCCTGGTGGATGGCATGACTGGATTTATCGTGGGAAAGCACGTATTCCTCCCTATTTGATTGCGGAATTACCATATCGACTATGGAGTAGTTCAGATTTTAATGTCTGGCTGAACTGCCAGTATGCCATTGGTGAAGTCTGTATGCTGAATAATGAAAGGCTCGGGATGCAAGTCAGACTTGATGTGATTTATGTAAATAAATCCAAAGAAGAGATTCCCTTGAAACATGGCGTCAAGAAATTATTCTCAGCAAGTTTACGAGGCCCATATTTCATAAATGAAGAGCGAAGCATCATATTTAAAGTTCAGGAACCAGTCTTGGCCTTGATGATGGAATATCCGGGCAGCACTTATAAAGGTAATGTAACCCTTATTTATGATGCCGCTATTTAAGGCTCGGGTGATTCACCAAGGTCAAGATTCAGGCCAGCCCTTGCTCTTTGGCATAGTGAAACAGGTCGCTATCGCTTTGCAGGCCGAGGCGTACCATGGCACTCTTTTTCTGGGTGCTGATGGTCTTGACGCTGCGGTGCAGGTACTCGGCCACCTGGGTGACAGACATTCCACTGGCTAATAAACGCACGACTTCGCTCTCCTTGGGGGTAAGTTGACCCAGGCTGGTCTGGTGATCCAGGCCCGCTTCGGCCAGCAGGGTTTTCACTGATCTGCCGATATAGTTGTGGCCAGATAATATTTGACGAATGGCTTCGGATAGTTCGCTGATCACAGCTTTTTTGAGCAGGACACCGCTTACCCCTAATTGGAGCAATGACTGCAAGATGCCGGCATTGTGGATCTGGGTCAGCACCAGAATAGGTAGGGTAGGATAATCTCGTTTCAATTGCTGGATCATGGTCAGCCCATCGCTGCGTTCATCCCCTGGCATACTGAAGTCAGTGATCAATAGATTACAGGGATGTTTCTTTAATGTATTTAAAAGTTCGGAGACTTGATGTGCTTCGGCAACAACTTCGCAACCAGGTTGATTGTGTGCAATAAGGCTGCGGATACCTGCCAGTATCAGTGGATGGTCGTCGGCAAGAATGATCTTGAAAGACATAGGTGAGCCCCATATAAAACAGCGAATAATATTTAAACTACCAAACATCTCATTTCTATACTACTTTGCGCACCGCATTTTTTCGAGCGTTTATATGATGTCACCTTTTTCAGGATTGGCACGATGAGGTGTTCTCATGTGGCTATATCCCGATGCATAATCGTTATACTGGTATTTAATATCAGTATATTCAGTCAACCACTCTTTGCGAAAAAAAACGCGTTATTACCAACAGTAAGTGTCGGGTTACTAGTGGGGGGGTGGGGACCATTTCAGCAGTGGGATGGTCATAATGCCAGTGGTTTCAGCGTCGCCCTGATCAGCATATTGGCCAAGAACCTTGATTACCGGATTGAGTGGAAAGTATATCCGGACTGGACTCGCCTATATGCGGCCAGTTGTCGTGGTGAGGTCGATATTCTACTGGATGCTTTTCGCGCGGAAGAGCGGGAATGCATTTCATACACGCGCCCTTATTATTCGTCATCGACTGTGGTCGTGGTGCGCCATGACTCTCCTTTCTTCCGTGATGTCAGTGGTTTGAATCAATCTCGTATCGCTATCGAAGCTGGTTTTCTGACCGAAAAGCTGGTTAGGATCCATTATCCCGATGTGTCTCGTATTCTATTTCGGGACTCCAGTTCTGCTTTGCAGGCGGTGCTGGATAAACGAGCCGATGCCTATATTGGCAATTTGCATGTCACGAATCAGTATATTGCCCAACATCCAGAACTGGCCGTGGTCGCTCAGGCCCCCTTGTTGATGGAGAGCCTTCACCTTGGTATCAGCAAACATAAATCCAGACTGGGAGTCCGGTTTGATACCGCGATTCAGGCGCTGACGGTAGAGGAGCGCAGCGCTCTGGAGCAAAGCTGGCTGGGTGACAGCAGTTTGAGTTTTCAGGGGCACAGCGGTTTTTTACTGCGCCCTGATGAGCGTGAGTGGCTCTCCCGTCTGCCTCCCCTTAGGCTGGGTTTTATTCCTGGGTGGGTGCCGTTTTCCTATGCGGATCACGAGGGTAAATTGACGGGGTTGATAGGCGACTATCTGAATGTGTTCAAGGACAAGCTGGGCTTGGCCTATCAATACCGTGTTGATCAGAGTTGGCCAGAGTTGCTGCAGGCATTGCTCCATCAAGACGCTGATATTGCAGTCATTCCTATTCGAATCAGCCAGAGGGTTGCGGGTTGGCAGGTGAGCCAACCTATTGCGTCCTTTCCCGTGGTCATTGCCATGTCTCGTGGCAGCAGCACTTTTGGGGGATTTGCAGAGCTGGCGGGCAAGCACTTGATCGTCACCGACAGCTTGTTGATCGCCGAGTTGAAGTCCCGGATCCCTGACATACAGACCACGGTTGTTTCCAGCCCAAGAGAGGGGTTGGCGATGGTGGCCTCCGGCAAGGGGGATGCCTATATGGGCAATCTGGCGGTGATATCACGGCTCATCAACGAGTATTTTGATGACTCGCTGCATATTGTCGCTCCCACTCCTTTCAGAGATGAGCTGGCGGTCGCGGTGAGAGATGCCTATGCCCCGCTGCTGCCGCTCATCAATCGGGTACTCGCCAGCATGAGTGACAAGGAAAAGCGGCAGATCCGCAATAGCTGGCTGGCGGTGAACTACAACGAAGGGATCTCGTGGCACAAGCTGGTTAGTACCCTGATCCCTGTCGGTGCCGGTATCACCCTGTTTATTCTTTCACTCTCTATCGCGTACTTTCACCTGCGCCAGGAGATAACCCGCCGGCGCCAGGTGGAGGCCGATCTGGCCTTTGCCAAGGAGGCGGCCGAGCTGGCCGCCAGGCAGAAGGCCGATTTCCTCGCCACCATGAGCCACGAAATCCGGACCCCCATGAACGGCATCATCGGCATGGCGGAACAGCTGCGTTTTACCTCGCTCGATCCGGAGCAGCGCCAGATGGTGGGCATCATCAATCAGGGGGCGGAAGGACTGCTCCAGCTGATCGGCAATGTGCTGGATTACTCCAAGCTGGATGCCGGCAAGATGGAGTTGGCACCCACCAGCTTTCTGCTGCGTGAGCTCATCGACAGCGTGCTGACAATGACCAGTAGCGAGTTGCAGCGCAAAGGGTTGCAACTCTATCTGCGTGTTGATGATGAAGTGGGCGCCCGCTTCTATGGTGATGTGCTGAGGCTCAAGCAGGTGCTGTTCAACCTGGCCAGCAATGCGATCAAGTTCACCGAGCGCGGCTTCATCGAACTGTCGATCAGGGTAGAGGGAGAGACAAATGAAGAGCAGTGGTTGTTGCTTGGGGTGCGGGATACCGGCATCGGCATGAGCGAAGATGTGCAGGCCCGTGTTTTCAATGCCTTCGAGCAGGCGGATGGCGCCACGACCCGCAGTTATGGGGGGACCGGACTCGGTCTCAGTATCAGCCGGACGCTGGCGACGCTGATGGGGGGGCGATTGAGGCTTGAGAGTGCCCCAGGGCTAGGTACCTATATTGGCTTGTCCATCCCCCTGGTACTGGAAGCGCGCCATGAGCCGGATCCCAAGCTGGCGGGGCTGAGTGCCTTTATGGCATTGCCGGATGGCAAACTGCACCACCAGCTGCGGCTGCATCTGCTGTCGCTGGGGTTGCGGCTGTGTGAAGCCCCACAGAGTGTGCACTTGTTGTTTGGTGACCTGAATGAGCCGGCCGCCATCCGGGTCGTGCCGTTTGGCAATGTGCTGGGTTATCAGCTTGGTGATGATGGTCATTATTGCCTCAACAGTAATCCCCTAACCTGGCAGGCCGTGAGGGATGTCTGTTATCGCCAGCTGGGCCTGGCCGAGCAACTGTCGTCCGATTTGTCGTCAGTTGGAGCGGATGAACCACTGTTGCCACAGCGATTGCTGGTCGTCGAGGATCACCACCTGAATCAGGTTCTGGTGCAGCGCCAGCTCAAACAGCTCAATCTGCAGTGCGATCTGGCTGAAAATGGTCGACAGGCGCTCGCCATGCTGACTTTTCATCGCTATGACCTGATCCTGTGCGATTGCCAGATGCCGGTGATGGATGGTTATGAGTTTACCCGCCGGGTGCGGGCCACAGAGGGATTGGCACAACTCCCCATCATTGCCATGACGGCCAACGTACTGCCGGAGCAGGCGCAGCGTTGTCTGGCGGCCGGTATGAATGATGTATTGGGCAAGCCCGTACTCATGGATGGACTTAGCCAGATGCTGGTGAAGTGGCAGATATTGCCGGTACCCAGGTTGCTCGACATCAACCTGTTGCAGGCTACATTTGGTTCTTCACTTGAGACAATGCTGCTGTCGTTTCGTCAGGATCTGGAACAGTCCCTTGGCTTGAGCCATAAGGATGACAAGGCGCTTGCAGATTGGGTGCATCGACAGGCGGGAACGATAGCCATGATGAGGATTGACGAAGTAGCAGAGCAGGCATGGCATCTGGAAGAGCAAATCCGCAAAGATGGGCGTGCACGATGCGAGGTGGAGTTGACGAAATTTCGCGATGTTTTGCAACAACTTGTCGATGAGCTAGCGGCACTATCCCGAGACTGTCGTCAGCCTGCTGTGGCTCTCTGATGACAACGCAGGATGACCGGAGGAGGGGGCGGGCTGTACGGCCTGTGCCAGCCAGGCCCAGTCGAGCAGGGGGGTATCGGCTTTGAAGCGCTGATAGGCAAGGCCCTGGTCGACGGTCAGAAACAGAGTGGTCGGCAGGCCGATGCGGTTGATGTAACGCACCATCACCTCGCCGCGATAGGAGCTGAGTCGTTGCTGCAGCTGCGGCAGACTCAGCCCGGTTGCCTGTCCCTTTTCATCCCAGATCTCGAACATGGTCATGTCTCTTGATGTGATGGCAATACTGTTTCCAAAAGCGGGCCGACAGGCAATTGTCAGATCTGACAGTGTCAAATGGAGAAAGGCATGAAAAGCGAAAACCCGGCACTGGGCCGGGTTTTCTTGAATGATGGTGGAGGGAGAAGGATTCGAACCTTCGAAGGCAGAGCCGTCAGATTTACAGTCTG
>NZ_JAPCJG010000016.1:0-71838 GCF_027707985.1 Aeromonas sp. QDB03
TGATATGGCTCAGTTGGTAGAGCGCATCCTTGGTAAGGATGAGGTCCCCAGTTCGACTCTGGGTATCAGCACCATTAAATATTAAAGCCTCCCAATCGGGAGGCTTTTTTGTATCCGCTTTTCTCAGTTTACCGAAATCTGCCTGGCATCGAGATAGAACCGAGCCTGTCCTGAGGCTTCTATCTGAATGGCTGCCACCAGTCGTTCATTGCGGGTGTATTCCCACTGCTTGTCGATCGACGTCAAGGGTGGCTTGTTGATACCCAGTGTCTGCAGATACTCGTGAAACAAGCCTGCGCTGCCGATCTCGGTCAATCCTGCTTTCATCCCAATCAACTCCCTTTTATTGTTGCTGTTTATCAATAGTAACAATCTCATATGTATTCAATATGAACGCTTTTCTATCAAATTGATCCAAGCTAAGTTGTGGATTGAAAAAGCCGTTGGTGTTTGAAAAAAGGAAGCAAAAACATGCTGATAAAGAACCTGCGTCTGGTCGGCAGGGAGGGGATGTGGCAGATCCTCTGCCAGGATGGCCTGATCCGTGCCATCGAACCCATGAGCACCCATCTGCTCGCAGCCCATGAGCTTGATGGTGAGGAGGGGCTCGCCATCGCCCCTTTTATCGAGCCTCACATCCATCTTGATACCACCCAGACGGCCGGTGAGCCGAGCTGGAATCTCTCCGGCACCCTGTTCGAGGGGATCGAACGCTGGGCCGAGCGCAAGGCACTGCTGACCCACGAGGATGTGAAGCAGCGGGCTATCCAGACGCTGAAGTGGCAGATCGCCAACGGCATCCAGTTCGTCCGTACCCACGTGGATGTCTCCGACCCCAACCTGGTCGCCCTGAAGGCGATGCTGGAGGTGCGGGAGGAAATGAAGGAGTGGGTGGATCTGCAGATAGTGGCCTTCCCACAGGAGGGGATCCTCTCCTACCCCAACGGCAAGGTGTTGCTTGAAGAGGCTCTCAAGCTGGGCGCCGACGTGATAGGCGCCATTCCCCATTTCGAGTTCACTCGGGAATACGGGGTCGAAAGTCTGCACTACGTGTTCGATCTTGCCGAGAAGTATCAGGTTCTGGTGGATGTGCACTGCGACGAGATCGATGACGAGCAGTCCCGCTTCATCGAGACGCTGGCGACCCTGGCCTACGAGCGCGGCATGGGCCAGCGGGTGACCGCCAGCCACACTACCGCCATGCACTCCTATAACGGCGCCTATGCGTCGCGCCTGTTCCGGCTGCTGAAGATGGCAGATATCAACTTCGTCGCCAACCCGCTGGTGAACATCCACCTGCAGGGGCGCTTCGACAGCTATCCCAAGCGTCGCGGCATCACCCGGGTGAAAGAGATGCTGGAAGCCAACATCAATGTCTGTTTCGGCCATGACGACGTGTTCGATCCCTGGTATCCCATGGGCACCGCCAACATGCTGCAGGTGCTGCACATGGGGCTGCATGTCTGCCAGATCATGGGCTACGAGCAGATCAACGACAGCCTCAAGCTGATCAGCAGCCACAGTGCACGCACCCTGAACGTGCAGGATCGCTGCGGCATCGAGGTGGGCAAACCGGCCAACCTGCTGATCCTGCCCGCCGAGAACGGCTTTGATGCGGTGCGCCGCCAGGTGGCGGTGCGTTACTCCGTTCGTGGTGGCCGGGTGATTGCGCAAACCACGCCATCCCGCACCTCGATTCATCTCGCTCAGGTCGAGCCGGTCGACTTTCACCGTTGATGCGGGCGATGTCGATTAATTGCCCTGCTGTCCCCCGGGCCTGACATTTTGCATAATGTCGGCCCGATACTATGGAGGCGTGCTCCCATGCAAACCTGGTTATATGTTGCCGCCGGCGGGGCCATCGGCGCCTGTCTGCGCTTTGGTATCGCCGAACTGATGGCGCTGCTGTTGGGACGTCATTTCCCCTATGGCACCCTGATGGTCAACGTGGTCGGCTCCTTCATCATGGGCATTGCCTTTGCGCTGATCAGCCATGGTCATGTGGTGGAGCACCCGCTGAAACCGCTGCTGATGGTGGGTATCCTCGGCGCCCTGACTACCTTCTCCTCCTTTGCGCTGGATACCGTGGTACTGGCCCAGCAGGGGGCCTATCTGAAAGCCGCCCTCAATATCGGCCTCAACCTGTTTCTCTGTCTGGCCATGGTAGTGCTGGGGATGCAGTTGGTCGCCAGCCGGGTTTAAGGTGTCCGCACGCCATTGGCTCTGGTAAACTGGCGGCCATTCTTTGCTCTATGGGTGTTTAAGGGATGTCAGAACAGACTACGACAACGCATTTTGGCTTTAAAACCGTGGCCTCGACCGAGAAGGAAACCCTGGTCGCCGGCGTCTTCCATTCGGTGGCAGCCAAGTATGATCTGATGAACGATCTGATGTCGTTCGGCATCCACCGCCTGTGGAAGCGCTTCACCATCGACTGCTCCGGCGTACGCAAGGGTCAGAAGGTGCTGGATCTGGCCGGTGGTACCGGCGATCTGACCGCCAAGTTCTCCCGCATCGTCGGCGAGACCGGTCAGGTGGTGCTGGCGGACATCAACGACTCCATGCTCAAGGTGGGCCGCGACAAGCTGCGCAATCAGGGAGTGGCCAACAACGTCTCCTACGTACAGGCCAATGCCGAGGCGCTCCCGTTCCCTGACAACCATTTCGACGTCATCACCATCGGCTTCGGCCTGCGCAACGTCACCGACAAGGACAAGGCGCTCGCCTCCATGTTCCGGGTGCTCAAGCCGGGTGGCCGCCTGCTGGTGCTGGAGTTCTCCAAGCCGGTCAGCGAAGTGATCGCCAAGCTGTACGATCTCTACTCCTTCAAACTGCTGCCGAAAATGGGCGAAATCGTTGCGAACGACAGCGAAAGCTACAAATACCTGGCGGAGTCGATCCGCATGCATCCGGATCAGCAGACTCTGGCAGGCATGATGGAGAATGTCGGTTTCGAGCAGGTTGAGTTTTACAACCTGACCCAGGGCGTGGTCGCCCTGCACCGCGGTTACAAGTTTTAAGGTCGCCTATGCCGATGGATGCCATGGTCACCGCGGTGATCGAAACCAGCCTCAACCAGCTGCTGACGCTCGACAAGCAGAGTCCGGAGCGGCTGCGCAAATTGACGGGCAAGGTACTCAAGCTGGAGCTGCGCGAGCTCAAGCCACTCTGGTTTGTCTTCTCCGAGCGCCGGCTGGATGTGCTGGCCAAATTCGAAGGGGAGGCCGATGCGGTGCTGAGCCTCTCCCTGACCGCGCTCGGCCTGCTCAAGGATCCCTCCGCCCTGACCCGCTACATCCGCGAGGAGAAGCTGGATCTGAGCGGCGACCCTCAGCTGGTGCAGGCGTTCAGCGTGTTGTTGGGCGAGCTGAATATCGACTGGGAAGAGGAGCTGTCCCGTTATACCGGCGATGTGCTGGCCCACACCCTGCTGCGCGGTGCCAGTCAGGCACGCCGGCTGCTGGGACGTGAATTGTGCCGCAGCCAGCGTCAGCTGGCCGAATACCTGACCGAAGAGATCCGGCTTGCGCCGGGTCCGCTGGAAGTGGCCAGCTTCAACGACGATGTTGAGTTGCTGGCCCAGCAGATGAAAGCGGTCGAGCTGCGGCTGGCCCGCTTCGAGCAGCAGGTAGCCTGATGACCCCGAAGGAGTTCAAGCGCCTCTATCGCATCATCAGCATCCTGCTGGAGCAAGGCATCGACGAGCTGGTGCCCGCCCGTTACCAGCCCTGGCCCGGCCGGCTGGCCCGTCGCAGCCTGTTCTGGCTCAAGAACAAACGTCAGGGGCTGAATCGCGGTGCCCGCATCCGGCTCGCCTTCGAGGAGCTCGGCCCCATCTTCATCAAATTCGGTCAGATGCTTTCGACCCGGCGCGATCTGCTGCCGCCGGACATCGCCGAGGAGCTGGCACTGCTGCAGGACAGGGTGCCCCCCTTCTGTGGTCAGGCGGCCCGCCGCCAGATCGAGGCGAGCCTGGGTTGCACCATCGAGACCCTGTTTGACGATTTCGACGAGACACCGCTGGCGTCGGCCTCCATCGCCCAGGTGCATACCGCCCGGCTGAAGGAAAACGGCCGCGAGATCGTCATCAAGGTGATCCGTCCCGACATCGAGCCGGTCATCGAGGCCGACCTGCGGCTGATGCAGGCGCTGGCCCGTCTGGTGGCCCGTTTCGTGCCCCAGAGCGGACGACTGCGCCCCATCGAGGTGGTGGAAGAGTATCGCAAGACCATCCTCGACGAGCTCAACCTGATGCGGGAGGCGGCCAACGCCATCCAGCTGCGCCGCAACTTCACCGGCTCCGAGGCGCTCTACGTGCCCGAGGTGTTCACCGAGCACTGCCGCGAGCAGGTGCTGGTGATGGAGCGGATCTACGGCATTCCGGTCTCCGACATTGCGGCGCTGGAGGCCAACGGCACCAACATGAAGCTGCTGGCCGAGCGCGGGGTGGAGGTGTTCTTCACCCAGGTATTCCGCGACAGCTTCTTCCACGCCGACATGCACCCGGGCAACATCTTCGTCTCCTACGAACATCCGGAAAACCCACTCTGGATCGGCATTGACTGCGGTATCGTCGGCACCCTCAACCGGGAAGACAAGCGCTACCTGGCCGAGAACTTCCTCGCCTTCTTCAACCGTGACTACCGCCGGGTGGCCGAGTTGCACGTGGAGTCCGGCTGGGTGCCGCCCGATACCAAGGTGGACGAGTTCGAGTTCGCCATCCGCACCGTGCTGGAGCCCATCTTCGAGAAGCCGCTGTCCGAGATCTCGTTCGGCCACGTGCTGCTCAACCTGTTCAACACCGCGCGCCGCTTCAACATGCAGGTGCAGCCGCAGCTGGTGCTGTTGCAGAAGACCCTGCTCTATGTGGAGGGGCTGGGTCGCCAGCTCTACCCGCAGCTCGATTTATGGCAGACCGCCAAGCCCTATCTGGAAAACTGGATGTACCAGCAGGTGGGACCCAAGGCGGTGTGGAATGCCATCAAGGAGAAGGCGCCATTCTGGGCGGAAAAGCTGCCGGAACTGCCGGAGCTGGTCTACGAGACCCTGCGCCAGACCCGTCATCAGCAGCGCCACTTCGACCAGATGTTTGCCGATTTTCGCCGGCACAGTCGCCGCCAGGGTCAGGCTCGCTACCTCTTAGGGGTTGGAGCCAGCCTGCTATTGGCCGGTGTATTCTTGCTGACCCAAAAACAACACATTGAGTGGGGACAAATCAGCCTCGCCGGCGCCGGGTTATGCTGGCTGTTGGGTTGGTTGCGAACCCGTTCTCATTAAATAAACTGCGCCAGCAGGCGCCTGTTCTGGAGAGAAAGTCATGGGTGGTATCAGTATTTGGCAATTGTTGATCATCGCAGTCATCGTCGTGCTGCTGTTCGGTACCAAGAAACTGCGCGGCATCGGCGGTGATCTGGGCGCCGCGGTCAAGGGCTTCAAGAAGGCGCTGTCCGACGAGCCAGAGACCAAGTCCGAGCAGAAGGATGCCGAATTTCCGCCGAAACAGCTGAACGAAGCGGCCGGTCAGCCTAGCGATGCTGCCAAGCAGAAAGATAAAGATCAGGCCTAAGCCATGTTCGATATCGGTTTCTGGGAGCTGGTTGTCATTGGTGTCGTCGCCCTGGTGGTGCTCGGCCCCGAGCGGCTGCCCGTGGCGATCCGTACCGCCAGCCACTGGATCAGACTGATCCGCAGCACCGCCAACTCGGTCAAGGCCGAGCTGGAGCAGGAGCTCAAGTTGCAGGATCTGCACAACGACCTGAAGAAGGCCGAACAGTTGCAGATGAACAACCTGAGCCCCGAGCTGCAGGAGTCTATCGAGCAGCTGAAAACGGCCGCACAATCGGTGACCCGTCCATACGAACAACAAAATACCATCCAGCCAGCGCCGGCCGCCGCCGAGGTGAAGGAGGAGCCAGTTGCCCCCGTCAGTGTGGCGACACCTGATGAGGAGCCTACCGTGATCCCCGCCGCAATTGCCCAGCCGAGTGCCGAACAAGGGGAGGTGAAGCCATGAGTCAGGCCGAGCAACCCCTGATCAGCCATCTGGTCGAGCTGAGAACGCGCCTGCTGCGCTCCATCTCTGCCATTCTGCTGGTGTTCATCGCGCTGATCTACTTCTCCAACAACATCTACGACTTCGTGGCCCAGCCGCTGCTGAGTCAGTTGCCGGAAGGGACCAGCATGATAGCGACGGATGTGGCGACCCCCTTCCTGACGCCGATCAAGCTGACCCTGGTGGTCTCCTTCTTCGTGGCGATCCCCTATCTGCTCTATCAGGCCTGGGCCTTCATCGCCCCCGGTCTGTACCAGCATGAACGGCGCCTGATCATGCCGCTGGTCGCCTCCAGTGCCGTGCTGTTCTACGCCGGCATGGCGTTCGCCTACTACGTGGTATTCCCGCTGGTGTTCGGTTTCTTCACCAGCACCGCGCCCGCCGGGGTGACGGTGGCGACCGACATCGCCAGCTATCTGGACTTCGTACTGACCCTGTTCTTCGCGTTCGGGGTGGCGTTCGAAATTCCGGTGGCCACCATACTGCTGTGCTGGACCGGGGTGACCAGTCCCAAGAGCCTGCGGGAGAAGCGTCCCTACGTTATCGTCGGGGTGTTCGTGGTCGGCATGCTGTTGACGCCGCCCGATGTCTTTTCCCAGACCCTGCTCGCGATCCCCATGTGGGGTTTGTGGGAGATAGGTCTGTTCTTCGCCCGCTTCTACGTGAAAGAAGAGAGCGAAGAGAAGCAGGAACAGACTGAAGAGGGGAGCTAAGGCTCCCTTCCTCTTTTCATGCTCCCGTTCGAGGCGTATGGTAAGGCCCCATCGAGTAGATGGTTTTCAAATACCTGATATGTCTTCCTTTTGTTCGGACCCGCTGACCCCATGATCGACATAGGTGTAAACCTGACCAGCAGCCAGTTTGCCGATGAACAGGCCGATCTGGTGGCCCGCGCCCGCGCCGCGGGGGTGGAGGCGCTGATCCTGACCGGCACCGATCTGGTCGGCAGCCGCGAGAGCGCCACCCTTGCCGCCCGTTGGCCGGGTTACTGTTTCTCCACCGCCGGGGTCCACCCCCACGATGCCAAAAGCGTCGATGAGGCGACCCTGCCAGCCCTGCGCGAGCTGGCGGCCTTGTCGCAGGTGGTGGCCATCGGCGAGTGCGGTCTCGATTACAATCGCGACTTCTCCCCCCGTCCGGTGCAGGACGCGGTATTCGACGCCCAGCTGGCGCTGGCCGCCGAGCTCGGGATGCCGGTGTTTCTCCACTGCCGCGATGCTCACGCCCGTTTCATCGAGATCCTGCGCCCCTGGCTGCCCAGACTGCCGGGGGCCGTGCTGCACTGCTTCACCGGCTCCGACGAGGAGTTGGACCAGTGTCTGGCGCTGGGGCTGCATATCGGGGTGACCGGCTGGCTCTGCGACGAGCGTCGCGGCCAGTTGCTGCGCGAGCAGGTGGCCCGCATTCCGGCCGGCCGGCTGATGATCGAGACCGATGCCCCCTATCTGGTGCCGCGGGATCTGAAGCCCAGACCAAAACGCAACGAACCCGCTTTTTTGCCGCACATCGCCCAGGTGGTGGCGGCCTGCCGTGGTGAAGCGCCCGAGGCCTTGCTGGCCCACACCCGGGCCACCTCCGCCGCGTTCTTCCAACTTCCTCTTCAGGAGTGATTCATGGCTACAACTCTTCCAGGCGCCTTTCCGGGTCGCCGTCTGCGCCGGGTGCGCAAACATGATTTCAGCCGTCGTCTGGTGCGCGAGAACGTACTGACCGCCAACGATCTCATCTATCCCGTGTTTGTGCTGGAGGGGGAGAACCGTCGTGAGGCCGTCACCTCCATGCCGGGGGTGGACAGGCTCTCCATCGATCTGCTGCTGAAAGAGGCTGCCGAGCTGGTTGCGCTGGGCGTACCGGCCATCGCCCTGTTCCCGGTCACCCCGCTGGAGCAGAAGAGTCTGCTGGCGGAAGAGGCTTACAACCCGGACGGTCTTGCCCAGCGGGCGACGCGCGCCCTCAAGACGAGCTTCCCGGAGCTCGGGGTCATCACCGACGTGGCGCTCGATCCGTTCACCACCCATGGTCAGGACGGCATCATCGATGACGAAGGCTATGTGCTGAACGACATCACCACCGAGATCCTGGTGAAACAGGCGCTCTCCCACGCTGCTGCCGGGGTCGATATCGTGGCACCGTCCGACATGATGGACGGCCGCATCGGCGCCATCCGCGCAGCGCTGGAAGAGAACGGCTTCATCAACACCCAGATCATGGCCTACTCCGCCAAGTACGCCTCCTGCTACTACGGTCCGTTCCGCGACGCGGTGGGCTCTGCCGGCAACCTCGGCAAGAGCAACAAGGCCACCTACCAGATGGATCCGGCCAACAGCAACGAAGCCCTGCACGAGGTGGCGCTGGATATCCAGGAAGGGGCCGACAGCGTGATGGTCAAGCCGGGCATGCCCTATCTGGACGTGATCCGCCAGGTGAAGGATCAGTTCGGCGTACCGACCTTCGCCTATCAGGTGAGCGGCGAGTACGCCATGCACATGGCGGCCATTCAGAACGGCTGGCTGAAGGAGAAGGAGAGCATCATGGAGTCCCTGCTCTGCTTCAAGCGGGCCGGGGCCGATGGCATCCTCACCTACTTTGCCAAGCGGGCTGCCCAGTGGCTGCAGGAAGACGCCAGCCGCTGATGCAGCTTGCCTGATGTCACCGACAATGCCGGCCCCTGGGCCGGCATTGTCGTCTCTGGCATCCGGATCGCTGCTTTAATGAGCAGATCTCGGCGAAAAGTGGACAACAGGCCGCGCTCTGGCAGGCAAAGGCTTGATTAATGAGGTTTCTGCCTACATCTTAGGTAGTCCAAGCAAGCTTCTGGACGGCAGGGGCTGTAGAGAATTTAGAGGTATCGCAGGATGAACAACCCTTTGCTGACAATGGACTCGCTGCCCCCTTTCAGCCAGATCCAGCCCGATCAGGTACAGCCTGCCGTGACGCAGGCCATCGCCGATTGCAAACAGAAGATCAGCGATGTGCTGGCCCAGCGCGACCCCCACACCTGGGACAGCCTGATCGCCCCGCTGGAAGAGGTCAACGACCGCCTGGCGCGGATCTGGTCACCGGTCAGTCACCTCAACTCCGTACTCAACAGCGAAGCGCTGCGCGCGGCCCACGACGCCTGCCTGCCGCTGCTGTCTGAATTCCAGACCTATGTCGGCCAGCACGAGGGGCTCTATCAGGCCTATCGCGAACTGGCCGAGAGCGACGACTTCCCGCTGCTGAGCGGCGCCCAGCGCAAGGAGATCCAGAACACCCTGCGCGATTTTCGCCTGTCCGGTATCGGCCTGCCCGCCGAGGCGCAGCAGCGCTACGGCGAGATCCAGGCCCGCCTCTCCGAGCTGGCCTCCCGTTTCAGCAACAACGTGCTGGATGCGACCCAGGGCTGGAGCAAGCTGGTGACCGACGAGGCCGAGCTGGCCGGTTTGCCGCAGAGCGCACAGGCCGCCGCTCGCCAGCTGGCCGAGCTGAAGGGCAAGGAGGGTTGGCTGTTCACCCTGGACATCCCCTCCTACCTACCGGTGATGATGTATGCCGACAACCGCGCGCTGCGTGCCGAGCTGTATGAGGCCTTCACCACCCGCGCCTCGGATCAGGGCCCCAACGCCGGCAAGTGGGACAACTCCGCCATCATGACCGAGCTGCTTGCCCTGCGCCGCGAGCTGGCCCAGCTGCTCGGCTTTGCCAACTACGCCGAGCTGTCACTCGCCACCAAGATGGCGGACAAGCCCGAGCAGGTGGTGAACTTCCTGACCGATCTGGCGGCCAAGTCCCTGCCGCAGGGCAAGGCCGAGCTCGAAGAGATCCGCGCCTTCGCCGCCGAGCAACACGGTCAGGGCGAGCTGGCCGCCTGGGATCTCGCCTACTACGCCGAGAAGCTCAAGCAGCACAAGTTCTCCATCTCTGACGAGCAACTGCGCCCCTACTTCCCCGCCAGCAAGGTGGTGAAGGGGCTGTTCGAGGTGGTCAAGCGGGTGTTCGGCATGAAGGTGCGCGAGCGCCTCGGCATCGACACCTGGCACCCGGACGTGCGCTTCTACGACATCTTCGACGCCGAGGACGAGCTGCGTGGCAGCTTCTACCTCGACCTCTATGCCCGCGAGCACAAGCAGGGCGGCGCCTGGATGGATGTCTGCCTGGGTCGTCGCTACCGTCAGGATGGATCCTTGCAAAAGCCGGTGGCCTACCTGACCTGCAACTTCAACGGCCCGGTGGACGGCAAACCCGCCCTGTTCACCCACAACGAAGTGGTCACCCTGTTCCATGAATTCGGCCACGGCATTCACCACATGCTGACCCGTATCGACGTGGCCGGCGTGGCCGGTATCAACGGCGTGGCCTGGGACGCGGTGGAGCTGCCGAGCCAGTTCCTCGAGAACTGGTGCTGGGAGTCCGAGGCGCTGGCCTTCATCTCCGGCCATCACGAGACCGGCGAGCCGCTGCCTGCCGATCTGCTGGAGAAGATGCTGACCGCCCGCAACTTCCAGGCGGCGATGCAGATGCTGCGCCAGCTGGAGTTCGCCCTGTTCGACTTCCGTCTGCACCAGGAGTTTGACCCGGCCAGCGCGGATCAGATCCCGACGTTGCTGGATGAGGTGCGCAGCCAGGTGGCGGTGATGACCCCCCCTGCGTTCAACCGCTTCCAGCACAGCTTCTCCCACATCTTCGCCGGTGGTTATGCGGCGGGCTACTACAGCTACAAGTGGGCCGAGGTGCTCTCTGCGGATGCCTTCTCCCGCTTCGAGGAGGAGGGGATCTTCAACCCGGCCACCGGCCAGTCCTTCCTGAAGAACATCCTGGAAAAGGGTGGCTCCAAGGAGCCGATGGAGCTGTTCCGAGCCTTCCGTGGCCGCGAGCCTCAGGTGGATGCGCTGCTCCGCCACAGCGGGATTGCCGCGTGAGTTTGCGGGCCCCGGCTGGCGTGAGCTTCAAGCAGGTACAGTTTTGCCACATAGTGGGATCACAGCGTGATTTTTGAGATAAAAAGGGACCTTTTGGTCCCTTTTCTCAAGGCTTTTTAATATCTTGCGGATAGCATGTTTGCACTGTCCCCGGCTCTTCAGTAGAGTCGGGTCCTACCTTCCAAGGAGAGAAAGAACCTTGCCATGAGGCGAGCACTCGAGTCTGTCTATCAAATCATCTCAAGTCTGTCTCATTCGAGTGGTCAGGGATATTTCGATACCTTTGTGAGTGAAATCGCAGCAGCGGTCGGGGCCGACTTCGTCCTGATTTCAGGCAGGGATCAAGCGGGGCTCTCTTTCAAGGTGCACGCCGCCCACCCCGCCTCTCTCGACATCACCAACTTCAGCTTTCCGGTCAGCGCCACCCTGGGGGAGATCACCCTGCAGGAGGGAGAGACCTGGTTCAGCGATCGGGTACAGCAGCTGTTTCCCCATGCCGCCGTGTTGCAGGCCTGGCACATCCAGGCCTATGCCGGCATCGCCCTCAAGAGTGCCCAGGGCGAGACGGTCGGCATCTGCAGTGTGCTGTTCAAGCGGCCGCTCACCAACATGGACAAGGTGATGGGCCTGTTGCGCCTGCTGGCCCCGCTGGCCGGGCGTGAACTGGCGCTGATGCTGCAACAGCCGGCACCGCCCCAGCCCGAGTACCACGACTTTCTGCACACCATGATGTCCCACGCGCCGGTGGGGATCGGCAAGCTCGATCTGAACGGCAAGATCCTCTGGACCAACCCGGCCATCGAAAAGATGCTGGGCTACAGCCAGAGTGAGCTGCTGCACCGCACCGCCGCCGAGCTCAATCACCCGGAAGACTGGCTGCGCAGCGCCGCCTGTTATGAAGAGCTCAAGCGTGGCGAGCGTACCGCCTTCACCCAGGAGAAGCGCTACCTGCACCGGGATGGTCAGGTGCTATGGGGGCGGGTCACCGTCACCCTGGTGCGGGACGATCAGCTGCAGCCCGACTACCTGATGGTGGTGCTGGAGAACATCGATCCCCTCAAGCGCCACGCCGAACAGCTCAAGCTCTCCCACCGGGTCTATGACAATCTCTCCGAGGCGATCCTGGTGTGCGACGCCGACAGCCGCATCATCTCGGTCAACCCGGCGTTCGAGCAGATCACCGGTTACAGCGAGGAGGAGGTGTGCGGCCAGCGCCCCAGCATGCTCAAGTCCGGGCTGCACGATCAGGCCTTCTACGCCGACATGTACCACGCGCTGGAGCGGGTGGGGGTGTGGCGTGGCGAGGTGTGGAACAAGCGCAAGAACGGCAAGCTCTATCCCCAGCAGCTGATGATCAGCACTCTGCGGGAAGGGGGGCGCATCAGCCAGTACATCGCCATCTTCAGCGACCTCTCCCAGACCAAGCTGGCGGAGCAGAAGATCGCCGCCCAGGCCAACTATGACAACCTCACCGGGCTGCCCAACCGCTGGCTGTTCGGCCGTTGCCTGAGCCGCTTCTGCGAGCGGGGCGAGCGCTTCGCGCTGATGGTGCTCGATCTCAACAACTTCAAGGCGGTCAACAACAGCATGGATCACCACGCCGGTGATGCCCTGCTGCGGGAGGTGTCGGATCGGCTGGTGAGCCGGGTGCGCACCGAGGACCTGGTGGCCCGCATCGGCGGTGACGAGTTCGCCTTCCTGGTGCCCGGCATCGTCAACCGTCGTCAGGCCGAGGTGTTTGCCAAGCAGGTGATTGGCGGCTTCGCCCGCCCCTTCATGCTGGCCAACCAGCACCTCTACGTGACCGCCACCATCGGCATCACCCTCTGCCCGGGCGATGGTCTGGAGAGCGACGAGCTGCTGCGCAACGCCGAGCAGGCACTGTTTGCCGCCAAGCGGCAGGGACGGCTGCTCGGCAGCTATTGCGCCTCCATGCGCGAAGAGGTGCGCCAGCGCCACCAGATGCAGCAGGACTTGGCGGAGGCGATTAAGCTCGAGCAGCTGACCATGGCCTACCAGCCGATCTGGGACAACCGCAGCGGCCGGGTCGCCAAGCTGGAGGCGCTGGTGCGCTGGTATCACCCGCACTGGGGCCAGGTGTCGCCGGCGGACTTCATTCCGCTGGCGGAGGAGGCGGGGCTCATCCAGGGGCTGGGGGCGCTGGTGCTGTGGCAGTCGTGCCGGGATCTGGCGCGGCTGCAGCAATCCGGCTTCCCGGATCTGCAGATGTCGATCAATCGCTCCACCCTGGAGTTCCAGACCATCGATCCGGAGGCGAGCGAGTGGCTCAAGGTGATCCACCACTTCGGGCTGGACCCGGCGGACATCGTTATCGAGATCACCGAGTCTCTGCTGATGGAGACCAGCGATCAGCACAGGGTGCGGATCGATGCCCTGCGCGAGGCGGGCTGCAAGCTGGCCATCGACGACTTCGGCACCGGCTATTCGGCGCTCAACTATCTGCGCAACTTTCCGGTGGATCTGGTCAAGATCGACCGGGCCTTCGTGCGCCACATCCCGTTCAATGAACAGGACCGGCTGCTGCTGGACGGCATCATCAACATAGTGCACAACCTCGGCATGCAGGTGGTGATCGAGGGGGTGGAGACCCGCGAGCAGCTCAACTTCCTCTGCCAGAAGGGGTGTGCCTTCACGCAGGGCTATCTGCTGAGCCGGCCGCTGGCCTACGACGACCTCACCGAGTATCTGCAACTCAACGACAAGAGCATGTTCCTGCAGACCAGCTAGTCTTTCCGCCGCCCTCCTTCGGCCGGAGCCCCTACAGCGACCTTCGGGGGCTGTGGTACACTCCGCCCACTGATACCGCCACACAGTCGATACCATGCAGATCCTCCTCGAAGACCCCGCCAAGGCGCCCCAGGCAGCAGCCCTGGCCAGCCAGCTCGGCCAGACCGACCTTCCCCAGTTTGCCCTGGTGTTCACCGCAACGCGGCTGGAGCTGCGCAAGCTGGACGAGCCCAAGCTGGGGGCGGTCTACGTGGACTTCGTCGAAGGGGCGGTTGCCCATCGCCGCAAGTTCGGCGGCGGCCGTGGCCAATCCATCGCCAAGGCGGTGGGGCTCAAGGCGGGTGCCATGCCGAATGTGGTGGATGCCACCGCCGGGCTGGGGCGCGATGCCTTCGTTCTGGCTTCTCTTGGCTGCAAGGTGACCATGATTGAGCGCAGCCCCGTGGTGGCCGCCCTGTTGCAGGACGGGCTGGCGCGGGCCGCGCTGGATCCCGAGATCGGCCCCTGGGTGCGCGAGCGGATGCAGTTGCTGCACGGCCCGGCGGTGGAGACCTTGTTGGGGCTGAGCGAGCGGCCCGACGTCATCTACCTCGACCCCATGTTCCCCCACAAGCAGAAGTCGGCGCTGGTGAAAAAAGAGATGCGGGTGTTTCAGTCGCTGGTGGGGCCGGATCTTGACGCCGATGCCCTGCTGCCGGCGGCGCTCGCCATGGCGGACAAGCGGGTTGTGGTGAAACGGCCGGACTACGCCGGCTGGCTCAACGAGCACAAGCCGAGCATGGCCATCGAGACCAAGAGCAACCGCTTCGATGTCTACGTGATGGCGGCGCTGGCGGGATAACGCCGCACGCGAGGGGTAAAAGAAGAGGGCCAACCCGGCGGGGTTGGCCCTCTTGCCATCTATTGGCCGTCGGCTGGGGCCGGCGGAGCAAAGCGGATGAGCTTTTCCTCCCCCTGCCAGCTGAGCGCCATGGTGGCCAGCTCCGCCAGGCTCAGTCGCTCGCCACCGTGCAGCAGCAGGTACTCGACCCCTGCTCTGGCCTCGATGGTGCGGATCCTGTCCGCCCACTGGCGGCCATCTCGGCCGGTGAGGGTGACCGGCAGCTGCCAGCTGGCGGCGATCTCCAGCCAGTCGTAAAGATCGCAACTGATGGGTTGATAGGTGCTCATGTGCGGGTGCCCTCTGGTCGACGGTTACTGGAAGTTGATGCTGGTGGTGGGCGCCACCACCGCCTGGGCTTTCTGCACCTGTTCCAGTTGCAGCGGGTCGCCGGCCAGCGCCGGATCGTCCTCGTTGCCATTGCAGACCAGCGCCAGATCGTAGCTGCCGAGATTAACAAATCCCAGTTCGTAACCAAAGCCGCCACCGCTTTGCGGCAACACGGGCGCGCTGGCATAGAAGCCGTTGTCGTTGTCTGCCATGTCGGGGTAGTTGTCATCGCTTCTGGGCTGGTAGAAGTAGACGAAGGCCTTGTCGGTCAGCTGGCCGCCGCACAGCCCGGCCGCGACCGTGCCCTTGACGGTGGTGACCTGGGTGTTGTTCACCAGCCGCACCCCTCTGGGCTTGAGCTTGTAGTACTGCTCGTGGCCCGGCAGCACCATGGCCTGGCGCAGGTCGAACTCGGTGGTGAAGGCGCTGAGGCCGTTGGCGGCGATAGTAAAGGCATCCAGCTTGAGTTCGCTGCTGGGCACCTCCAGCGGCTTGATCACCCCATCATCCCGTTTGACGTAGGAGTAGGGGGTGCCGTCCAGAAACTGGTTGGCAACCTCCCATCCGTCCAGCACCCGCAGCCGCATCTGGCTGTAGTCGCCGGGCACCACGCTCTGGCTGGCCAGCAGCGGGCGGCTGACGGAACCCTGGTAGTGCAGCAGGTCGATGTAGGTGAACAGCGGCCGGCCCGCACTGTCGAGCGGGATAGTCTCGCCGCTCGGGGTGCAGCCATCGTCCTGGGCCGAGGTGAGAAAACTGGCAGTGGTCCAGCTCTGCTCGGTGCCGGCGACGGGGTGGATGCTGATGTTGGCGACGGCGATGCAGACCTTGCTGACGGCATCCACCGGGGCATCGGAGAAGGCCAGCGACAGCTGGGCCTGTTGCGGGCTGTTGCTGTCGCCGCCGCCTCCACAGGCGGTGAGCAGGGCGGTCAGGCCGATCAGGGTCAAGGGTTTCATGGCGTCCATTCCGGTTGTGAAGACAACCCTACTCTAGTCGAGCGGCGCTAATGGCGCAGGTGGCAGCCAGCGGGAAAAGGACGAGGTCGGTGCGCCAGCCCAATGAAATCAAGGGTCAGCTTTGAACGGCGCCAGTCATGGCTGCGAAAGAGATTGTCGGAGCGGCAGGGTAGGCACTGATTGGGCGAGGCCCAATCAGGCTTCCAGCAGCCGGGTGGGCCAGCCCATCTTCTGCTGGCGTTCCACCTCGAAGCGCAGCTCGCTGGCGCGCAGGTAGTGCTCGTCCAGCCAGCCGCTCGGCAGGGTCAGGGTCAGTGCATCCTCATCGGCTTCGAGGGTGAAGCGGGGCACTGTGCCCTGGGTGCGGCGCATGCAGAGGATCAGGGCGATGCGCAGGATGCGGGCCAGCCGGATCGCCTGGCGACCGGTGACGGCGCCCTGTTTCTCCAGCGGTTCCAGCTTGAATTCGTCCCGCTGGTTGAACAGCAGGGCCGACAACAGCTTCTTCTGGGCCGGGGTGAAGCCAGGCATGTCGATGTTGTCGATGATGTAGGCGGCGTGTTGCGGCGCCTTCTTGTACTCGATGCAGAGGCCGATCTCGTGCAGCAGGGCCGCGTAGCGCAGGATCGGGCGACCGTAGCGTTTCGAGAGTCGCCAGGCCGGCTGCAGCTGGTTGAACGCCTCGACGGCGGTGTCGCGCACCCGTTCGGCGTGCTCCTTGTCCAGCTGGTAGCGGTTGATCAGGCTGTCGGCGGTGCGATCGCGGGCATCACAGTCGTGATTGTTGCCGAGCAGGCCGTAGATCAGCCCCTCGCGCAGGGCGCCACCCGCCAGGGTCATACTCTCGATGTTCAGGGTTTCGAAGATGGCGATCAGGATGGAGAGACCGGAGGGGAACACGGTCAGCCGTTCGGCCGCCAGTCCTTCCAGTTGCAGCTGGTCGAGCTTGCCGCAGGCGATGGCCTGACCCATCAGCTCCTGGAGCTTGGGCAGGGTGACCCGCTCGCTCTTCCCCTGCGCCAGCATGATCTCTTGCAATGCCTGCACCGTGCCGGAGGCGCCGACACAGGTACGCCAGCCGAGCACGCGGTAATCTTCCGCCACCTTCTCCAGCACCGCCTTGGCGGCGGCGATGGCCTGCTTGAAGCGGGCCTCGGAGAGCTCGCCGTCACCGAAGTGGTTGTTGAGCCAGGTGACGCAGCCCATGTGCAGGCTGTTGAGCAGTTTCGCTTCGCTGTGCTCGCCGATCACCAGCTCGGTGCTGGCGCCGCCGATGTCGATCACCAGCCGGTTGCCTTCCCCGGCCGAGGTCCAGGAGACCCCCTCATAGATGGTCTTGGCCTCTTCCTCGCCCGAGATGATCTCGATGCTGTGGTTGAGCACCCGTTCCGCTTCGCTGAGGAACTCGTCGACGTTGGTGGCAAGGCGCAGGGTGGCGGTGCCCACTACCCGGATGTTGTCGGCCGGAATGTCCTGCAACTGTTCGGAAAACAGGCGCAGGCAGTCCCAGCCCCGCTCCATGGCGGCACGGCTGAGACGAAACTCCGGATCGAGCCCGGCGGCGAGGCGAACCTTGCGCTTGACCTTGGTGACGGTGCGCAGGGCACCGGCGACCTCGCGCACCACCAGCATATGAAAGCTGTTGGAGCCGAGGTCGATGGCGGCATAGAGCGGCGAGTTGTGCAACTGGGCCAGTCCTTTCAGCTCTTGCGGGGCGGACGACGGCGGTTGTTGCTGTTGCCACCGCCCTGGCGATCGCGCATGTTGCGGTTCACCGGCTGACGGTTGCGGAACACCCGCTTCGGTGCGGTCACGTCATCCAGCAGCGCCTCGCGGTCATACTTGCTGACCGGGATCGGGTGGTGAATGTACTCCTCGATGGCCGGCAGATTGAAGGCATAGTCTTCACAGGCCAGGCTGATGGAGTGACCGCTCTTGCCGGCACGACCGGTACGACCGATGCGGTGTACGTAGTCTTCGGCGTCGTCGGGCAGGTCATAGTTGAAGACGTGGGTCACGTCCGGGATGTGCAGACCGCGGGCGGCCACGTCGGTGGCAACCAGGATGTCGACTGCACCCTTGGTGAACTCTTCCAGGATCTTCATCCGCTTCTTCTGCGGTACGTCACCGGTCAGCAGGCCGACGCGGTGGCCGTCATTCTCCAGCCAGGCATGAACGTCTTCACAGACGTGCTTGGTGTTGGCGAAGACGATGGCTTTTTCCGGCCACTCCTCTTCCATCAGGGAGAGCAGCAGCAACATCTTGTCTTCGTTGGAGGGGTAGAACAGCTCCTCCTTGATCCGCACGCCGGTCATCTGCTCCGGCTCGATCTGCACATGTTCCGGGTGGTTCATGTGTTCGTAGGCCAGCTCCTGCACCCGCAGGGAGAGGGTGGCGGAGAACAGCATGCTCAGACGCTCGGTAGCGGGCGGCATGCGGCGGAACAGGAAACGGATGTCCTTGATGAAGCCGAGATCGAACATGCGATCCGCTTCGTCCAGTACCACGACCTGGATGTTGCCGAGATCGATGACCTTGGACTTGAAGTAGTCGATGATGCGGCCGGTGGTGCCGATCAGAATGTCGACCCCTTGCTCCAGCACGGCCAGCTGCTTGTCGTACCCTTCACCACCGTAGGCGAGGCCGAGCTTGAGGCCGGTCGAGGCGGACATGCTCTCCGCATCGTTGTAGATCTGGACCGCCAGCTCCCGGGTCGGGGCCATGATGATGGCGCGCGGCTGGTTGATGAGGCGCGGCTTGGTCAGCGGATGGGTCAACAAATAGTTGAAGGTGGCTGCCAGGAAGGCAAGGGTTTTGCCGGTCCCTGTCTGGGCCTGACCGGCGAGGTCATGACCTTCTACCAGCAGTGGCAGAGACAGTGCCTGGATGGGGGTGCAATAGTGAAATCCCTTTGATTCCAGACCAGCCAGAACTTCGGGTTCGAGGCCCATTTGGGCGAATTTGTCGGTCGTTAAATGTGTTTTGCTCATGGCGGTAGGTTATCAGGTTAGGCTTGCAATAATAAACAGGATCATTTCAAATAGGGCAACTATTGCCTTTGTTGATACGTCAATAAAGCCTTAATTACTGACTGGAGTTGGAGATGAGTGACAAGATTGTTCAGCTGAGCGATGCCAGCTTCGAGGCAGATGTAATCAAAGCCGATGGCGCCGTTCTGGTCGACTTCTGGGCCGAATGGTGTGGTCCGTGCAAGATGATTGCCCCGATCCTGAACGAAGTCGCCCAAGAGTATGCCGGTCGCGTGACCGTGGCGAAATTGAACATCGACCATAACGCCGACACTCCGCCCAAGTATGGCATTCGTGGTATTCCGACCCTCTTGCTGTTCAAGAATGGCGAAGTGGCAGCGACCAAGGTCGGTGCCCTGTCCAAGACTCAGCTGAAAGAGTTCCTGGACGGTAACCTGTAATAATCAAAGAGGAGCGCATTGCAATAATGCGCTCCTTCTGTTTTATCACCTAGACGCTCACCCCGATTGGTGCTAATTTATCGCTCGTTTGCTAACCTTTTTGCCTGACTCTTTGCTCACACATCAGCCTGGCAAATCAAATCCGATCAGCATCAATCCAGCAGACTGTCTCCTCATTTCAATCCTTGCTTACAGACTTTCACCACTATGAATCTGACTGAATTAAAGAACACTCCTGTGTCCGAGCTGGTACAGCTTGGCGAATCCATGGGGTTGGAAAATCTGGCTCGGGCGCACAAGAAAGACATTATTTTCGCGATCCTCAAGGCGCACGCCAAGGGTGGCGAGGATATCTTTGGCGACGGTGTGCTGGAAATCCTGACCGATGGTTTCGGCTTCCTGCGTAGTGCAGACGGCTCCTACCTGGCCGGCCCGGACGACATCTATGTCTCCCCGAGCCAGATCCGCCGTTTCAACCTGCGTACCGGCGATACCATCTCCGGCAAGATCCGGCCGCCAAAAGAGGGCGAGCGCTACTTCGCTCTGCTCAAGGTCAACGAGGTCAACTACGACCGTCCGGAAAACTCCCGCAACAAGATCCTGTTTGAAAACCTCACTCCGCTGCACGCCAACGAGCGTCTGCGCATGGAGCGTGGCAACGGTTCCACCGAAGACATCACTGCCCGCGTACTGGATCTGGCTTCCCCGATCGGTAAAGGCCAGCGCGGCCTCATCGTCGCACCGCCCAAGGCCGGTAAGACCATGCTGCTGCAGAACATCGCCCAGAGCATCGCCTACAACCACCCTGACTGTGAACTGATCGTCCTGCTGATCGACGAGCGTCCGGAAGAAGTGACCGAGATGCAGCGCATGGTGAAGGGTGAAGTGATCGCCTCCACCTTCGACGAGCCGGCTTCCCGTCACGTCCAGGTCGCCGAGATGGTGATCGAGAAGGCCAAGCGCCTGGTCGAGCACAAGAAGGACGTGGTGATCCTGCTGGATTCCATCACCCGTCTGGCCCGTGCCTACAACACCGTCATCCCGTCATCCGGCAAGGTTCTGACCGGTGGTGTGGACGCCAACGCCCTGCATCGTCCGAAGCGCTTCTTCGGTGCCGCGCGCAATGTTGAAGAGGGCGGCAGCCTGACCATCATCGCCACCGCGCTGATCGATACCGGCTCCAAGATGGATGAAGTCATCTACGAAGAGTTCAAGGGTACCGGCAACATGGAACTGCACCTCTCGCGCAAGATTGCCGAGAAGCGCGTCTACCCGGCCATCGACATCACTCGCTCCGGCACCCGCAAGGAAGAGCTGCTGACCACCGGCGACGAGCTGCAGAAGATGTGGATCCTGCGCAAGATTGTGCACCCGATGGGCGAGATCGACGGCATCGAGTTCCTGATCGACAAGTTGGCCATGACCAAGACCAACGACGAGTTCTTCGACGCCATGCGGCGCCAGCAGAAGTAACCGACTCGAAAATCATCAAACCGCGGCCCAGGTCGCGGTTTTTGTTTATCTATTTTACGGTCGCCTGAGTAGTATGAAACCTCGATGTCACAAGGATAGGGACGTCATGAAGCATGTACTCCTGATAATGCTGAGCTGGCTGCTGGTGCTGCCGGTCGGGGCTGCCGAGACGCAGCCGCCCCGGACGGCACTGGTGGCCGACGAGGGGCTGCAGGGTCACCTCGACTATCTGACTGGCCGGCTGCAGCTGGGGCAGTTTGCCGCCATCGACACCCTGCTGGACTCCCTGGCGGTGGGGCAGCGGGAGTATCTGTTGTGCCAGCTGCTGGCCACCCTCAATAGCCAGCCCAGAGCCACCAGTCCACAACTGCTGGCCTGGGTGCGCGCCCAGTCGTTCAAGGCCCCCAGCTGGCTGGTGGAAAAAGAGGTGGACGGCTTTCTGGTGCAGCAACCCGCCTATGACTTTGCCGCCGCCGCGCGGCAGGTGTTGAGCCGCTGGCAGCAGCAGGCCTGGCAGGACAACTATCGCCAGCAGCTGGAAGAGGGCACGTTCGAGTTCAAGCAGATCTACAACAGCCGCAATCCTGATCTGGCCCAGCAGCAGCAGGCGCTGCTGACCGTACTCGATCGGCAGCCGCTCCCGCTCCTGGAACGGGAGGCGCACACGCTGGCCACCATGAGCATCTTCCTGCCCGACAACCGGCTGCTGCGGCTGCTGGCCGAGCGTACCGGTGACAGCGCCCTCTATCAGAAGCTGTGGCATCAACCGGTGGATCACGACAGCGTGGCCGCGCTCGCCAGCGTGAGCCGTTTTCATCAGGGCCAGGCGGCCAGCGATCTGCTGATTGCCGCCAGTCGCAATGCCCGTCTCAAGCTGCCCGCTCTGCAGCAACTCAGTCAACTTTCGCCGCTGCCGGACACGGCCCAGCAGTTCCTGCTGGCGGAGCTGGGCAATCGCCAATACAGCGGTCAGGTGGCCAGCCTGCTGCTGCAGATGGACGAACCCAGGCTGCTGGCCCAGCTTGCCGATCGGCTGACCCGGCAGGAAAAGCGCCATGCAAGTCCGGTGATGCTGCCCGATTCGGGTACACCCGCCGCCCGCCCAGGGTTATAATGCGGCATCGCCTGAACACAGGGTACCTGCATGAAATACAAGGATTTGCGTGATTTCATCGCGCAGCTGGAACAAAGCGGACAACTCAAGCGCATCAGCCGCGAGATAGACCCCTATCTGGAGATGACCGAGATCAGCGACCGCACCCTGCGGGCGGGCGGGCCTGCCCTGCTGTTTGAAAATCCCAAGGGTTACACCATGCCGGTGCTGACCAACCTGTTTGGCACCCCGGATCGGGTCGCCATGGGCATGGGCCAGCCCAACGTGGCCGCCCTGCGCCAGGTGGGGATCTGGCTCTCCTACCTGAAGGAGCCGGAGCCGCCCCGCGGCTTCAAGGAGCTGATGGAGAAGCTGCCGATCTTCAAGCAGGTGCTCAACATGCCGACCAAGCGGCTCTCCTCTGCCCCCTGTCAGCAGCGGGTGCTGGAGGGAGAGGCGGTCGATCTGGACCAGATCCCGATCCAGCACTGCTGGCCCGGAGACGTGGCCCCGCTGGTGACCTGGGGTCTGACCATCACCCGCGGCCCCTACAAGAAGCGGCAGAACCTCGGCATCTATCGCCAGCAGAAGATCGGCAAGAACAAGCTGATCATGCGCTGGCTGGATCACCGCGGCGGTGCCATCGATTTTCGCGAGTGGCAGGAGGCCCACCCGGGTGAGCGCTTCCCGGTGGTGGTGGCGCTCGGTGCCGATCCGGCGACCATCCTCGGCGCGGTGACGCCGGTGCCGGATACCCTCTCCGAATACGCCTTTGCCGGTCTGCTGCGCGGCAGCCGCACCGAGGTTGTAAAAGCCATCAGCTGCGATCTGGAGGTGCCGGCCAGCGCCGAGATCGTGCTGGAAGGCTATCTGGAGCCGGGCGAGATGGCCCCCGAAGGGCCTTATGGCGATCACACTGGCTACTACAACGAGGTGGATGAGTTCCCGGTTTTTACCATCACCCACATGACGATGCGCAAGGATGCCATCTATCACAGCACCTACACCGGTCGTCCGCCCGATGAGCCGGCTGTGCTCGGGGTGGCGCTCAACGAGGTGTTCGTGCCGCTGTTGCAGAAGCAGTTCCCCGAGATCGTGGACTTCTACCTGCCGCCGGAGGGGTGCTCCTACCGGATGGCGGTGGTGACCATCAAGAAGCGCTACCCTGGTCACGCCAAGCGGGTGATGCTGGGGGTCTGGTCCTTCCTGCGCCAGTTCATGTACACCAAGTTCGTGATCGTCTGTGACGACGACATCAATGCCCGCGACTGGAAGGACGTGATCTGGGCCATCACCACCCGGATGGACCCGGCTCGCGACACCACCCTGATCGAGCACACCCCGATCGACTACCTGGACTTCGCCTCGCCGGTCTCCGGCCTCGGCTCCAAGATGGGGCTGGATGCCACCAACAAGTGGCCGGGGGAGACCAATCGCGAGTGGGGCCAGCCCATCGTGCAGGACGAGGCGGTGAAGCAGAAGATCGATGCCCTCTGGGACGAGCTGAACATTCTCGGCTGATGAGCGGCGGCAGGCCCGACGGGCCGTGCCGCCTGGCCGGGATGCAAAAGATTGATGCCATTTGAGCTGAATTGGGTATGCTCGACTGACCTGACCACTTTGCTGGTCGCCAGTCCACAGTGAATCAAGAGCGAAAGCGGGCCGAGCGAGCCCGTCACAAGGATAAGAATGCAACGTATCAAGTGCCGCGTAGAGGAACTGCGCGAATATGTCGACACCATCTGGCACGTGGCTCTGACGCCGCTGCAAGAGGTCAGCTTCAAGCCGGGCCAGTATCTGCTGGTGGTGATGAGCGATTCGGACAAGCGTCCCTTCTCCATCGCCAACTCGCCGACCCGTCCGGGCATGCTGGAGCTGCAGATCGGCGCCACCCCGGAAAACGCCTATGCCGGCCAGGTGCTGGCCCGCATGCGCGAGCAGGGGGAGATCGAGATTGAACTGGCGGCGGGCAAGGCCTTCCTGCGGGAAGAGTCACCCCGGCCGCTGATCCTGATGGCGGGTGGCACCGGTTTCTCCTATGCCCGCTCCATTCTGGAATACCTGATCGATACCGGCAGCAAGCGCCCGGTGTTCTTCTACTGGGGCGTGCGCCAGGCGCACTGGCTCTACGAGCAGGAGCAGATGCAGCAGTGGGAGCGTGACTATGCCCCGCTCACCTTCATTCCGGTGGTGCAGGAGCCGGAAGCGGACTGGACCGGCAAGACCGGGCTGGTGCACAAGGCCATCATGGATGACTTCGTCAGCCTGCATGACTACGACATCTATGTCGCCGGCCGTTTCGAGATGGCGGGCGCGGCGCGGGAGGAGTTCAAGATCCTGGGCGCCGAGCCAGAACGCATCTTCGGCGACGCCTACGAATTCATCTGAGTTCGGCATGAGGCCGGCCACATAGCGTGACCGAGGAATACTCGCTGAATCAGCCTGCTGCTTGCCTTGCGGCAGGCCAGAAACAACAAACCCCAGCCTGGCTGGGGTTTGCTTTATGGGCGACCTGCGTTATTCGCCCTTGGCGCCGAGCTGCTGCTCGAGCTGGGCCAGCTTGGCCTCGAGCGCGGTCAGCTTCTCGCGGGTGCGCAGTAACACCTTGGTCTGCACGTCAAACTCTTCGCGACTGACCAGATCCAGCTTGCCCAGCTGGGACTGCAGCACCTGACGGATCTTCTTCTCCACCTCTTCACCCATGCTGCGAATGCCGGGCGGCAGGGAGTTGTGCACCTGTTTGGCGATCTCTTCCAGTTTCTTCGGGTCGATCATGTGGTTCTCCTTAAGCAATGCGCCATTCTACCGGCAATTGATCCGCTTTGCCGAGATCGAGGGTCGCTTTTTGCCAGCTGCCATACGGGCCGTCGCTGGTCGGGTCTGGTATTCGGGATGAAGCTGTTAACCTATCGAGTCCCGTTTCTATTCCAATTCCTTGATGCTGTACACAAAAAAAGCAGATCAGATGACCGACCAGAGGCTTAATAATTGTTGCGTTGCTGTTAAGATGTACCGGTCGGGTTCTCACCCAACTCAGTCAGCATTTCATGGATAACAACTAAAAAGAGATAAGGATATGAAAAAGAAGCTAATTTACGCCGCGGTTGTCAGTGCTATGCTGGCTGGCTGTGGTGGCAGTGACGATAACAAAGGCGACACCTCCAGCTATCTCGACTATCTGTTGACCGGTTCCAACGCCGTGCGCCCCAGTGCTCTGGCAGCCCGGGCCAGCGATGGCACCCTGAAATTCTCCACCGAAACGGCAGATCTCTCCAACCCGGTCTCGGCCATGTCGACCCTGGATGGCTGGTCCACGACCCAGGCTATCCAGATCGTGCCCGTGACCTCATCCGGCATCCAGGTGCAGGCCCCGGCCGCGGCGGAGTTTGCCGCCTCGGTCGCGCCGCTCTACCTGCTGGAACTGAGCTTTGACAGTGCCGCCCTGCGTCCGAACGGCGTGAAGAAGGTGCTGACCTACGGAGTGGACTTCGTGGTGGCCGCTTCGGCCGGCAAGCTGAACCTGGTGCCGCTCAAGCCGCTGAATCCCTCCTCCTACTACATGATCGTGGCCACCGACTCCCTCAAGGACAGCAGCGGCAATGCGGTCAAGGCCGGCAACGACTACGGCAACTACAAGAACAACGTCGGCAGCAATGCCCAGGAGCAGACCATCAACGGTCTGATCGCCCTGCAGGAAGGGCTGTTCAAGGCTGCCACCGGCGTCTCCACCGATCACGTCATCTTCTCCGACTGGTTCGGTACCCAGTCCGGTGCCGACGTGCTGGTGGCGGTGAAAGGGGCAGCGGCGTCCGTGCTGAAGAGCCCGACCCTGGATGCGGCCGCCCTGTGGAAGCTGGATGCCAAGGGCAACACCAGCCTGCCGGGTACCTATACCCTGAGCGTGACCGGCAGCAATGCCTTCCTGACCCAGCTGGACGCCGAGCAGTTCCTGCCGCAAGAGCAGAAAGATGCGATTGCCGCTGCTGTTTCCGCCAACCCAACCTTGAACTATGTTGCCGGCATCACCAATGTCTATACCGGTACCGTCAAGCTGCCTTACTTCCTCTCCTCGCCGGCCACCGCCGGTTCCTGGGACAAGGCCAAGACCCAGTCCTGGCACGGTGCCATCCCCAGCCTGTACGCCATCGCCAATGCCCTGAAAGCGTCCGACAGCGAAGTGATCGCCGGGCTGGTGGGTGCGGGTGTGGACCCGGCCCTGCTGGCGACGCTGATTGCCGATCCGACCCGTCAGGCCGAGCTGCTGGCCGAGGCGAGCAAGCTGATCGGGGTGACTCTCACCTCCGGCGGCAAGCCGCTGGATGCCGAGCAGAACATCGGTCGCTTCAACCCGCTGCCCAAGCTGGAAGAGGTACAGTCGGTGCCGATGCGGATCTTCGCTGCGACAGCAGACTTGAAGACCATCACGGATGTCATCATCTATCAACACGGCGTCACCTCGGTGAAAGAGAACGCCTATGCGCTGGCGCTGGGTCAGATTGGTGCAGGGTTGCAGGCCCCAACACCTAAGAATGTTGCCGTTGTGGTGATCGATCACCCGCTGCACGGTGAGCGCGGCTTCGCCCTGAGCGGCAGCATGGCGACCGTGACTACCTCCGACAACCCGACCCCGTATCTGAACCTGAGCTACCTGACCGTGGCCCGCGACAACCTGAAACAGAGCGTGGCGGATCTGCTGGGCCTGCGTCTGGCGGTCGGTCTGGCCAATGCCAAGGGTGCCATCGGCACCGCCGGCAGCCTCAAGGTGCACTTCCTGGGCCACTCCCTGGGTGCCATCTCCGGTACCAACCTGCTGGCGGTTGCCAACCAGCCCATCGGCAATGCGCAGGCGGATGCTCTGTTCAAGTTCGACACCGGCGGCCTGGCCATGCCGGGTGGCGGCATCGCGCCGCTGCTGCTGAACTCGCCGACCTTCGGTCCGACCATCAAGATGGGCGTGCTGACCAGCGGCAGTGCCGAGCTGAAAGCGGGCTTCACCGCCTACGCGCCCAACTGCAAGACCGCGGTGCCTACCTGCTTCGTCAACGAGTTCCTGCCAAGCCTGAGCACCACCCAGCAGGCGGCGGCGGCCAGCACGTTGCAGAGCTACAGCTTCGCGGCCCAGTCGGTGCTGGATTCGGCTGACCCGATCAACCTCGGCCGCGGCATCCAGAGCAGCTTCCCGCTGTTCGCCACCGAGATCGTCGGCGATGGCGCGCTGAGCCTGTCTGACCAGGTGATCCCGAACAGCATCGCCTCCGCCCCGCTGGGTGGTACCGAGCCGCTGTTCAAGGTGCTGGCACTGCAGCCGCTGACCGCCACCGGTGCGGCCAGCCACAACGCGGCCCGCTTCGTGGCCGGTGGCCACAGCTCGCTGCTGGCGCCGGACGAGAACTTCGACCCGAGCGGCGATGTGACCACCGAGATGCAGTCCCAGTTCGCCAGCTTCTTCATGAGCGGCGGTACTGCGGTCAAGGTGACCAACGGCAGCCTGCTCAAGCAGTAAGCCAGTCGGCCAATAAAAACGCCGCCCCTCGGGGCGGCGTTTTGTTTTCCGGCATCGCGCTTGTCGCCGGTTCAGGCTGGCCTGGTTGGTGGCCGCTCTGGCTGGCAAGCTCTCGATGACCACTACCACTCAGGCGGGCTGATGATGTCTGTCCAGCCAGCCCTGCAGCAGCCCGACCAGCAGACCGGCCAGGTGGGCCATGTTGGCGGTGCGGGTGCCGAGCAGATCGAAGAAGCCGAGTGCCAGCCAGAACAGCATGAAGCCCATCAGCGCCGGTGGCAGGGTGAGGCCGCAGGCTGGCTGCAACTTGCTGCGCAGCCAGCAGTAGCCGAGCAGGGCATAGACCACCCCGGAGAGGCCGCCAAACAGCGGGCCGCTGGCGAAGAACTCGGCCAGGTTGGGCAGGGCGGCGCCTACCAGCAGCAGGATCAACAGCTTGCCGCTGCCGAGCCGTTGTTCGATCTGGCCCCCCAGATACCACCACCACAGCAGGTTGAACACCAGGTGCAGCACCGAGAAGTGGATGAAGGCCGGGGTGAAGTAGCGCCACGCCTGCCAGTCGGTGAACTGGGCCAGGGTCGGATGGAAGGCCAGCTCATCGAAGATCGGCAGACCGATGGCATCGAGCCCGTAGATGGCCAGACAGGCGATGATCACCACCAGGGTCAGCGGCCCGGCCTGATGCAGGAAGTCGGTGACCGGGTCGGTCATCCCCTTGCTGTAGTCGATGCGGGCATCGGCTCGGCCGGATTGCCAGGAGGCTTCCATGTAGCGGGGGTGGGTCGGCTCGGCCAGGAAGCGTTTCACCTCCAGCTGGGCCTGGGCGAGGCGCTGTTCGTCCGCCAGCCAGACCGAGACGCCAAGCTCGGACTGGGTCAGCTCGCACGAGATGCCGAGGGTGGAGAGATAGTCCACCAGCGCCTGGGCCATGCGGGCATTGTCGAGCACCAGCAGCTGGATCATGCGTCGCCCGCCTGGATCGGGAACTCCCTGCGCCATGCCTCGAAGCCGCCATCCAGGCTGTAGACCTCATCGTACCCCTGTTGCAGCAGGTACTGGGCGGCGCCCTGGCTGCTGTTGCCGTGATAGCACATCACGATCACCGGGGTATCGAAGTCCACCTCGTTCATGAAATGCACCAGGGTGCCGTTGGTGAGGTGGAAGGCGCCGACCGCGTGGGCCGTCTCGAACGACTGGGGGTCGCGAATATCCACGAGGCGGGCTGCACCGGCGGCAAGCTTCTGGTGGGCATCATGGGCACTGATATGGGCAAACTGGTCCATTAACATGTCCTGCGAATAGGTGATTGAGGGTCAGTTTACCGCAAGCGGGGGCCGGCGCTAAGCCCGCAATGTGTCCGGTTATTGTCGTGACCGATCGCAATTTCCTTCAATACCGGGGGCGGGGTGCCGGCTAGGCTGGGGGCTCCTTTTACCGATACGAGCGTTATTCATGGAGACGAGTCTGCTGTTATCCATGGCCGGGTTTGCCCTGGCCATGTCCATCACCCCGGGGCCGGTCAATCTGATCGCCCTCGGCAGCGGCGCCAGGCACGGCTTTGCGGCCAGCCTGCGCCACGTGGTCGGGGCCACCCTGGGGTTCATTCTGTTGCTGCTGTTGATGGGACTTGGGCTGGGCGCCGCCCTGCTGCAATGGCCGCTGGCGGTGGATGCACTGCGCTGGGCCGGGGTGATCTTTCTCGGCTGGATGGCCTGGCAGCTGCTGGTGGACAGCGGCCGGGTGGAAGGGGTCGACGGGGTGGCGCCCTCCTTCTGGTACGGGGCACTGATGCAGTGGCTCAACCCCAAGGCCTGGCTCGCCGCCAGCATGGGGATGGGGGCCTATGGCAGTGCGGGCGGGGTGGGGCAGGTGGCCCTGTTCAGCGGCCTCTACCTGGTCATCTGTCTGTGCTCCATCGCTTGCTGGGCCTATGCCGGCAGTCGATTGCAGGGGTTGCTGCTCGCGCCGCAGCGGCTGCGCTGGTTCAACCGGGCGATGGCGCTGTTGTTGCTGCTCTGCGCCGCCTATCTGGTGCGCTAGCCCAGCCGGGTCAGCTGACTGCGGTAGTGACCCGGGGTGGCAGCCACCCGCCGCTTGAACTGGCGCTGGAAGTGGGCCTGATCGGCAAAACCGCTGGCCAGCGCCACCTCCGCCAGCGGTTCTCCCCGCCTGAGCAGGGTGCGGGCATGGCGGATGCGCTGATCGAGCAGGTAGGCGTGGGGCGTCATGCCGTAATGGCGGCTGAAGCTGCGAACGAAGTGAGAGGGGGTGAGCCCGGCCACCGCGCTCAATTGCGCGAGGGTGAGGGGGCTGCTGCAGTCGTCCTGCATCAGTTCGGCGGCCCGCTGCAGGTGCTGCGGCGGCCGATCGTCCCAGCTGGCCGGGGTGAGCCTGGCCAGCAGCTGGCGACTGAACTGGTGACAGGCCACCTCGCGCGCGAGCGGCTCCTGCTCCTGCCACAGCTGCCGATGGAGCCGGCACAGCCCCTGATAGAGCAGGGGATCCCGGCTTGCGGTCATGTCGAAGGGACGAAACGCATCGCCCAGCCCCGCCTCTTCCTGCTGGCGCTGCAGCCAGCCGGTATCGAGATAGAACATCAGATAGGACCAGGGCTCATCCGCAATCGGGTTGCAGGCGTGCACCTCTTCCGGGTTCATCAGCACCAGGTGGCCGTGGCCGACCTCCTGCCGGCTGCGCTGGTTGAGGTAGTGGCTGTGGCCGCCGGTGATGGCGCCGATGGAGAAGTGGGGGTGGCTGTGCTTGTCATAGCAGACGCGGCGGCCATCCTGCACCGCCCGCGCCTCGATGAAAGGCAGGGTCGGATCGTGCCAGAAACTGTGGTGATCCGGCGCCGTGTCGGCCCTGCTCATGGGTCAGCCGCCGAGATAGGCCTGGCGGACGGCCGGGTTGGCCAACAGGGCCGCCCCCGTGTCCTGCAGTACCACGTGGCCGTTCTCCAACACATAGCCGCGATCGGCCAGCTTGAGCGCCTGGTTGGCGTTCTGCTCCACCAGGAAGATGGTCATGCCGTCGCGGCGCAGCTGCTCTATGGTGTCGAAGATCTGCTGGATGACGATGGGGGCCAGCCCCAGCGAGGGTTCATCCAGCAGCAACAGGCGCGGTTTGCTCATCAGGGCGCGGCCGATGGCCAGCATCTGCTGTTCGCCGCCGGACATGGTGCCGGCGCGCTGCTCCAGTCGCTCGTGCAGGCGGGGGAACAGGGTGAAAATCTGATCCAGCAGGCCGCGCTGCTCGGCCTTGTCGACGAAGAAGGCCCCCATCAGCAGGTTCTCCTCCACAGTCAGGCGAGCGAAGATGCGGCGCCCCTCCGGCACCACGGCGATGTCCTTGCGCATGATGCGGGCGGTGGAGAGCGAGTCTATCTGCTCTCCCTCGAACCAGATGGAGCCGCTGCTGGGCTTGGGTTCGCCGCACAGGGTCATCAGCAAGGTGGTCTTGCCGGCGCCGTTGGCGCCGATCAGGGTGACGATTTCCCCCTCTTTTACCTGGACGCTGACGTCGTGCAGCGCCTGAATTTTGCCGTAGTGGGTCGATACGTTGCGAAGTTCTAACATCTTTTTGTCCTTACGACTCGCCCAGATAGGCCTTGATCACTGCCGGATTGCTGCGGATTTCGTCCGGCTTGCCGTGGGCCAGCGGGGTGCCCTGGTTGACCACGAAGATGCGGTTGGAGATCTCCATCACCAGCTTCATGTCGTGCTCGATCAGCAGCACCGAGACCCCGAACTCGTCCCGCAGGTTGGAGATGAGCTCGTTCAGCTCGTCGGTCTCGTGGGGGTTGAGACCGGCGGCCGGCTCGTCCAGCATCAGCAGCTCGGGCCGGGTCGCCATGCAGCGGGCAATCTCGAGCCGGCGCTGCTGGCCATAGGCCAGGTTGCCGGCGGCGCGGTTGGCGAGATCCTTGAGCCCCACCTTCTCCAGCCAGAAGGCGGACTGCTCCAGCCCCTCCCGCTCGGCGCGGCGGAAGGCCGGGGTCTTGAACAGCCCGGCCAGAAAGCCGGTGTTGAGGTGCCTGTGCTGGGCCACCAGCAGGTTTTCCACCGCCGTCATGTCCTTGAACAGTCGCACGTGCTGAAAGGTGCGCACTATGCCCTTGCGGGCGATGAGGTGACCGGGCAGCCCCTGGATCTCCTCGCCCTTGTAGCGGATGATGCCGCCGCTCGGACGGTAGAAGCCGGTCAGGCAGTTGAAGACGGTGGTCTTGCCCGCCCCGTTGGGGCCTATGATGGAGATCACCTCCCCCTTGTCCACGTCCAGCTTGACGCCGTTGACCGCCAGCAGGCCCCCGAAGCGCATCGACAGATCAGAAACTTCCATTAACTTCTGATGAGTACTCATTTTCTCAGCTCCCGGGTCAGAGTGGAGTGAGCCAGCGCCAACAGCCCACCCATGTGGCGCATCGACAGATCAGAGACTTCCAATAACTTCTGATGAGTACTCATTTTCTCAGCTCCCGGGTCAGAGTGGAGTGAGCTAGCGCCAACAGTCCACCCATGTGGCGCATCGACAGATCAGAGACTTCCATTAACTTCTGATTGGAACTCATTTTTTCAACTCCAGATGCGGACGGGTCATCGGCAGCAATCCCTGTGGTCGCCAGATCATCATGAACACCATCAAGAGGCCGAACATCAGCATGCGGTACTCGTTGAACTCGCGCGCCAGCTCAGGCAGCACTGTCATCACGATGGCGGCCAGTACCACCCCGATCTGGGAGCCCATGCCGCCCAGCACCACGATGGCGAGCACGATGGCAGACTCGATGAAGACGAAAGACTCCGGACTGATGAAGCCTTGGCGCGAGGCGAAGAAGCTGCCGGCGAAGCCCGCGAAGCAGGCACCAATGGTGAAGGCGGTCAGCTTGATGATGGTGGGGTTGAGCCCCAGCGACTTGCAGGCGATCTCGTCTTCCCGCAATGCCTCCCAGGCGCGGCCGAGCGGCATGCGCAGCAGGCGGTTGATGACGAACAGGGTGGCGATCACCAGCACCAGCGCCATCAGGTAGAGGAAGATCACCTTGTGGTTGGCGTTGTAGGCGATGCCGAAGAACTCGTGGAAGGTCTCGAAGCCGCCATCCTTGACGGTGCGGTTGAACTCCAGACCGCCCAGGGTCGGCTTGGGAATGCCGGAGATGCCGTTCGGGCCGCCGGTCAGGCTGGTCATGTTGTTGAGCAGGATGCGGATGATCTCGCCAAAGCCCAGGGTGACGATGGCCAGATAATCCCCTCGCAGCCGCAGTACCGGGAAGCCGAGCAGAAAGCCGAAGGTGGCCGCTGTCAGCCCGGCGATGGGCAGGCACTCCCAGAAGCTGAGCCCGAAGTAGGTGTTGAGCAGGGCATAGCTGTAGGCGCCGACCGCGTAGAAGCCGACGTAGCCGAGATCCAGCAGGCCGGCGAGGCCGACCACCACGTTCAGACCCAGCCCCAGCATGATGTAGATGAGGGCCAGGGTGGCCAGATCGATGGCACCGCGCGAGGCCATGAAGGGCCAGCTCACCGCGAACAGCAGCACCAGCACGGCGGTGAGGTTATAGAGCTTGGGGGCCTCTTCGGGGCTCGGCAGCACCAGCTTGGTGAAGCCGACCGAGAAGCCGCTGATGGAGGCCTGAAACAGCCGGGCGATCTGGCCGCGCAGCAGTTGGAACCAGAACACCAGGGTGGCGCCGCCCAGCAGCCAGGCCAGCGACACGTCGAGTCGGCTGGTCACCAGCAGTTTGGTGCCATCGGTTTCGAGCTTGAAGCCGAGCAACCAGAAGGAAAGCACCAGCAGCACCAGGCTGGCGATGCAGGCATGAACCAATTGACGTTTCATCATACCTTCTCGACCTCCGGGCAACCCAGGATCTCGCTGTCGGCCATGCTCGACGGCATCAGGTAGGGGGCAACTGCATGAATGAAGTGGCGTTTCATCATACCTTTTCGACCTCCGGGCGACCCAGAATGCCGGTGGGCATAAACAGCAGCACGCCGATCAGCAGGGCAAAGGCCATCACGTCCTTGTACTCGGTGCTGAGGTAGCCGGCGGTGAGCGCCTCGACCACGCCGAGCAGCAGGCCGCCCAGCACGGCGCCGGGAATGCTGCCGATGCCGCCCAAGACCGCCGCCGTAAAGGCCTTCAAGCCGGCCATGAAGCCGAGGTAGGGGTTGATGACGCCGTAATACATGCCGAGCAGCACGCCGGCGACGGCGGCCAGGGTAGCCCCCAGCACGAAGGTAATGGAGATGACCACGTGGGTATCGATACCCAGCAGGTTGGCCATCTTGATGTCTTCTGAACAGGCGCGGCAGGCGCGGCCCATGCGGGAGCGACCGATGAACTGGGTCAGTGCCAGCATGGTGATGAAGGTCACCACGAAGATGATGAGCTGCATCCAGGAGAGGCTGGCCTGGAAGCCGTCGGCTTCACCCAGAGTCCAGCCGCCGGAGATCAGGGTGGGCATGGCGATGTCGCGCGAGCCCTGGGCCATCCGCATCATGTTCTGCAGGAAGATCGACATGCCGATGGCGGAGATGAGGGGGATCAGCCGGTTGCCGCCCCGCAGCGGGCGGTAGGCGACCCGCTCTATGGTCCAGCCATAGGTGCCGGTGATGACGATGCTGACCAGGAAGGCGCCCCCCAGCAGCAGGAAGGTGCTGTCGATGCCCATCATCATGAGCCCCGCCATCACCATGAAAGCGACATAGGAGCCGATCATGTAGACCTCGCCGTGGGCGAAGTTGATCATGCCGATGATGCCATAGACCATGGTGTAGCCGATGGCGATCAACGCATAGGTGCTGCCTATGGTTAACCCGTTCAGCAACTGCTGAACCAGGTAAAGGAAGTGTTCGGACATACTGCGTTCCCTGTACTTGCCCGCAAAGAAAGGAGGGGTGACTCATGTCACCCCGACCGGCAGATTATTTGACTTGAGTGGAGGTACCGTCGGCGTGCCACTGGAACACACCGAATTCAAAGCCTTTCAGGTCGCCACTCGGAGCCCAGCTCAGGGTGCCCATGACGGTATCGATCGGTGCGGCCTTGATGGCGGCGGCAACGGCAGCCGGGTCATCCTCACCCGCCTTGGCGATACCGGCAGCCAGGGTTTGCACCGCGGCATAGGTGGTCCACACGAACGGACCGGAGGAGTCCTGGCCCTTGGCTTTGAACGCGGCCACCAGCGGGGCGTTGGCCGGCACCAGGTCATATTTGTTCGGCAGGGTCACCAGCAGGCCTTCGGAGGCCGGACCGCCGATGGCGGAAATGTCCTTGTTGCCGACCCCTTCCGGACCCATGAACTTGGCCTTGAGGCCCTTCTCGCCAGCCTGACGCAGGATCAGGCCCAGCTCGGGGTGATAGCCGCCGTAGTAGACGAAGTCGACGTTCTCTTTCTGCAGCTTGGCGATCAGGGCGGAGAAGTCCTTGTCGCCGGCGGTGATGCCTTCAAACGCCACCACCTTGACGCCGGCCTTGTCCAGCGCCGCTTTCACGCTGGAGGCGATGCCTTCGCCGTACTGTTTCTTGTCGTGGATGACGGCCACGCGCTTGGGTTTGACCTGCTCGATGATGTACTTGGCGGCGGTCGGACCCTGGTCGCTGTCCAGGCCGATGGTACGCAGTACCAGCTGATAGCCGCGCTCGGTGATCTTGGGGTTGGTGGAGGCCGGAGTGACCATCAGCACGCCTTCATCTTCATAGATGTCGGAAGCGGGCAGGGTGTTGTCGGAGCAAAGGTGGCCGACCACGAACTTGACGCCGTCGTTGATCACCTTGTTGGCGACCGCCACGGCCTGCTTGGGATCGCAGGCGTCGTCATAGATGACGGCTTCGATCTGCTTGCCCTTGATGCCACCGGCCTTGTTGATCTGCTCGACCGCCATCTTGCCGCCGGTGAACTGCATGTCGCCGTACTGGGCGACCGGGCCGGTGACCGGACCGGCGATGCCGATCTTGATGGTGTCCGCCGCGTGGACCAGTGATACCGATCCGAACAGGGCCATAGAAACCGCTGTCCTGACTGCCATTTTGCTCAACTTATTCATCGATTCGTCCCTTAATCAGTGGATTGTTTCATTTTCCGTGTGCCATTCCGAACCGTGATCCCGCCAGTCCGGCAATAGGTATGGTTCTATCATTCCTCGCTGGGCAATAACAAGCTGTTAAAGATACTAACCAGAGAGGGTGGAATAGTGCTTTTTTGAAACAAATAACCAATATTGAAATCTGATTTAGATATTGATGCTAAAGGTGTTGATTAACATCTTCTCAGCAAGGTGTGCTTTCGATAAATGATAGATGAAAAAACTGACGATATTTTACCCTGACACTGCTCCCATTTTGACCAAAATCCGTTTGCGCAAATAGAAATGAGCGCCTAGATTAGCCAGCATTGACAATTCATTGGCAGTGCTCGTTAAAACCAAGCCTTTATTCGGGAAATCTGCTAATGTTCCGCCTTTGATCTTCAGGAGACAGAGATGGCCACTATCAAGGATGTCGCCTCCCGCGCAGGCGTATCCATCTCCACCGTCTCACATGTACTCAATCACACCCGTCGGGTCAGCGAAGACGCAACCCAAAAAGTGCTTGAGGCGGTGGCAGAACTCAACTACGCGCCCAACTCGGTAGCGCGCAGCCTCAAGATAAACTCGACCAAGACCATCGGCATGCTGGTGACCACCAGTGCCAACCCCTTCTTTGCGGAAGTGGTGCAAGGGGTGGAGGCGTACTGCTTCGAGCAGGGCTACAGCCTGATCCTCTGCAATACCGAGAACCAGCCGCCCCGTCAGCAGCACTACCTGCGCATGCTGATGGAGAAGCGGGTCGACGGTCTGCTGGTGTTGGGAACCGACATCGATACCCCGCTGCGCGACATGCTGCGCATCCACAAGAACGTGCCGCAAGTGGTACTGGACTGGGGTACCGAGTGTGACTTTGCCAACGTCATCAACGACAACGCCCGCATCGGTGCGCGCCTGGCAGTGCGCCATCTGCTGGAGCAGGGTCACCGCGACATCGTCTGCATCACGGGTCAGCTGGCCAAGCCGACCACCCAGCAGCGGCTGGACGGGGTGCGCGATGCCCTGGGCGAGCAGGGACTAACCCTGAAAGACGAGCAGATCTTCGAAGGGGATTACGAGAGCCAGAGCGGATTCGATGCCATGCAGCGGATCCTGGCCCTCAAGCCGCGGCCGACCGCGGTGTTTGCCTTCGACGATCCCATGGCGATCGGCGCCATCTGCGCCGCCTGGGAAGCCGGGGTCAAGGTGCCGGACGACATCTCCATGATCGGTTATGACGACGTGGAGATGGCGCGCTTCTCCAGCCCGCCGCTGACCACCATCCGCCACCCCAAGGCCGAGCTCGGCCTGCTGGCGGTGCAGCAGCTGGTGAGCCGGATCCGCAACAAGGAGCTGGAAGTCGAGTCGATGACGGTCCAGCCGGAGCTGATCGTCCGCCGCTCGGTCAAGTCCCTGCGCTGAGCGCGCCACGGCAGAGCCATCAACAAGAAAACCCCCTCGCCAGCGAGGGGGTTTTTGTTTGGCCCGGGTTTATTGCAAGGGCGGCCAGTACTCCTTGTTGGCAGCGATCAGGTCGTCCAGGATGGCTTTGGCCACCGAGGCGCTCGGCACCGTCTTGGAGAGAGTGATCGCCTGCCACAGCTTCTGATAGGAGCGCTCGATCCACGCCTCCACCACCAGCTTCTCGACGGCCACCTGCTGGCCCATCATGCCCTGCTGGAACAGCGGGATGTTGCCCACCTGCAGCGGCTCGGGGCCGCTGCTGCCCACCAGGCAGGGGATCTCGACCATGGCCTCCGGGTCGAAGTTGGGGATGGCGCCCCGGTTCGGCACGATCAGCAGCATCCGCTCCTGGGTGTTGAAGGCGATGGCGGTGGCCAGATCCACTATGTAGGAGGCGTGCTCGTCGATCTCCAGCTCGCCGGCCGCGGCGTTGCCGGCCGCCACGATGGCGCGGCAGGCGCTGAACACATGTTTCTCGCGGTGCTCCATCACCTCGTTGGCGCGGGTGTGCTCCGGATTGGAGTGGGCAACCACATAGTCCGGGTAGAGGTAGTACTTCAGATAGGTGTTGGGCAGGGTGTCCGGATCAAGGGCCCACACGTCCCTGGCCTTGGCGAAGGTGTCGTTCCAGCTGGCCTCGGCGTGGCCGGCCTGCTTGGGCACATAGCCGTGCTTGGCCACGTGGGCCTTGATGGCCGGCATCAGGTCGTTGCCCGCCAGATCCTCGATGCGGGTCCACCAGCCGAAGTGGTTGAGACCGTAGTAGCGTACCCGCATCTCCTTGCGTGACGGCAGGCCGGCGATCTGGGCCATCCGTCCCTCGATGCCGATGGGCATGTCGCAGATGTTGAGGATCCTGGCGTGGGGGCGCAGGCGACGGGTCGCCTCGGCCACGATGGCGGCCGGGTTGGAGTAGTTCAGCATCCAGGCATCGGGCGAGTACTGCTCCATGTAGTCGACCAGCTCCAGCACGCCGCCGATGGAGCGCATGCCGTAGGCGATGCCGCCCGGGCCGCAGGTCTCCTGGCCGACCACGCCATGGCGCAGCGGGATCTTCTCGTCCAGCTCGCGCATGGGGTACTTGCCGACCCGGATATGGGCCATCACGAAGTCCACCCCGCTGAAGGCTGCCTTGGGGTCGGTGCCATAGCTGAAGGCGATGTCCGGAGCCTGCTCCCGCAGCAGGATGCGGCAGGCTTCGGCGATCACCTCCTGGCGGGCGCCATCGTTGTCGTAGAACTTGATCTCCCGCAGCGGGAAGCGGTGCTGGTTCTCCAGCAGCATGAGAACGATGCCCGGGGTAAAGGTGCTGCCACCGCCGGCAATGACGACAGAGAATTTTTTCATGATCATGACTCCGTTACGAAAGAAGAGGAGGAGGGGGTGTTCATCAGGCTCTCCATGTTTTCCCTTAGCTGGGGCACATGCAGACCGATAATGATCTGGATGCTGTCACCGTGGCGGACCACGCCGTGGGCACCCAATTGTTTGAAAGCATCATCCGGTGCCGCCAGGCTCGCATCACGCAGCGATATGCGCAGCCGGGTGGCGCAGTTGTTTAGGCTGTTGATATTTTCAGCGCCACCGAGCGCCGCCAGAATATGGCCGGCAATATCATGGCCGCGCTGTTTTTTGGCAGCCTGATAATCGGCCTTGGAATACAGTTTTATTTCGCTTTCATCCCGCCCAGGGGTTTTCAAATTGAATTTCAGAATGAGCGTGCGGAATATCAGGAACCAGATCCCGGTAAAGGTCAGCCCGATGGCAATCTGGGTAAACATCATGCCGGCGTGATTGTGGAACATGGGGATCCAGTTCTGCGGCAGGAACTGGTCGAGCAGACCGCCGCCCATGTTGCCGACGACCCCGAACAGGTACATCACGGTCGCCATGGTGGCAGCCAGCAGGGCATGAATGGCGAACAGCAGGGGCGAGATGAAGAGGAAGGTGAACTCGAGCGGCTCGGTGATCCCCACCAGCATGGCGGTCAGGGTGGCCGGGATCAGCAGGCCGGCCACCTTGGCTTTGTTCTCCCTGGCGGCGGTGGCGTAGATGGCGAGCGCAATCCCCATGGCCCCGAAGATCTTGGAGTTGCCGTGCAGGGCGAAGCCACCCTGGGGGAACAGCTCGATCAGCGGTCGGGTACTCTGGCTGAACTCCAGCATGTGCTGGGCCCAGTAGAGCTGGATGCCGCCTTCCACCGCGGCCGGGCCGAAGATGAAGGGGCCGTAGATGAAGTGGTGCAGGCCGGTCGGGATCAGGATCCGCTCGAGGAAGGTGTAAACCCAGACGCCGAGCGGGCCGGAGACCAGCATGAACTCCTGCAGGGAGGCGATGCCCATCTGTACCTTGGGCCAGCCCAGCAGGGTCAGCCAGGCGCAGGGGATCATCACGAAGAAGGCGACGATGGTGACGAATGAGCTGCCCTGGAAGATGCCAAGAAAGACCGGCAGCTGCCGGTCGAACAGCCGGTTGTGCAGGGCGGTGACGATGCCGGAGATGGCGATGGCACCTATGATGCTGGTGTCCAGGGTCTTGATGCCGGCCACCATGGCCAGCCCGCTCTCGCCACCCACCGCCTGGTTGAAGTCGACCCCGAAATAGTCGCCCCAGGTCATCCCCATGGCATTGATGAAGTAGTTCCAGGTCATGAAGCTGACCAGCACGGAGAGGCAGGCGCGGGCCTGAGCCTTGTTTGCCAGCCCGATCGGCAGGCCGATGGCAAATATCAGCGGCATATTTCGAAATACCGTCCAGCCACCCTCTTCAATAATATGAACTATTTGAAAAAACAGTCCCTGAGGATTGGCCAGCGTCTCTCCCACGAACATGGGATTTTTCAGCATGATTGCAATGCCTACCACCATACCTGCGAATGGAAACAGTAATACAGGCGTAAACATTGCCCCGCCAAAACGTTTAATTTGACTGAGCATATAGCGTCCCTTTTTATTAGAGAATTGTCTGACTGCTGTTGTCGTGTTGCTGAATTGAACCTAACAACAAGCGATCAGGCCCTCATGAAATATGTGGTGGTTATGTGATCCGGCGCATGCACTTATTTAGACAAAGAGATCTAAATTTTGCGATATTGTTGTACGTCTTGTTTTTGTGACGTTTTTATCGGGTTATTTGAATTTAAAGTTGTTTATTTTCAGATGGTTGAAATAAAGGCGAGCAAATGGGTCGCCACCTCGGTTGGGTGAAGAGAGGTCTAGCAGTGATCTACAAATCGGTGGCGGATCGGTTGCGTATCCGGGTCAACGGGGCGGATTGCCGGGTGGGGGATGTCCTGCCGAGCGAGAAAACCCTGGCGAGTCAGTTCGGGGTATCGCGGATGACGGTGCGCAAGGCGGTGGACATGCTGATCGAGTGGGGGCTGGTGGAGCGGCGCCACGGCAGCGGCACCTACGTGACCAAGAAGGATGTACAGCACGAGACAAAGGGGTTGAGCGGTTTCACCGAGCTGATGCGTGAACAGGGCCGCAGCCTGACCAGCGAGGTGCTGGAGTTTCGCACCATGCCGGCCCCACCCGCCATCGCCAGCCAGCTCAGGATAAAGGTGAACGAGCCGGTCTACTTCTCCAACCGGGTGCGCTCGGTGGACGGCCGGGCCCTGCTGGTGGAGGAGAGCTACATGCCGGTGCGGCTGTTTCGCACCCTCTCGGTGGCCCATCTGGAGGGATCCAAGTTCGCCTACATCGAGAACGAGTGCCAGCTTCCCATCGCCGGCAACTACGAGAGCTTCAGCGCCGTGCTGGCCGACCGGCGCATGGCCGAGCTGTTGCATATCGAGCAGGGGGCGCCCATCCTGCGGCTCACCTCGCTCTCATACGGTGAGAACGGCGAGTTTCTCAACTACTCCATCATGTTCCGCAATGCCAACGACTATCACGTCGACTACCACCTGCGCCGCGCCCGCGGCTAGCCTGACCTGCATCTTGCTGCGTATGCAGACCCCCTCGCTAGCGAGGGGGTTTTTGTTTGATGGGCCCTGGATGGACGCCTCAGGCCTTGAGGCCGAGCCGTTTGGCGAGCCGGTGCAGGTTGCCGCTGTCGAGCTCCAGCACGCGGGCGGTGGCGGCCCAGTTGCCGTCGTGGGCGGCCAGGGTCTGCTCGATCAGCGCAAGCTGGAAGGCGTCGGTGGCGGCGCGCAGGCCTAGGCCGGCGGCGACGTGCGGGGCAGGCGTGATCGCGTTGGCAGGCAGGGCGGATCCCGTTGCCCCCAGATTGAAGTGGTGGACGTCCAGGGCCGGGGACTGGCTGCCCTGCTCGGCCCGGGCCAGCACGGCGGCGCGGTGGATGGCGTGCTCCAGCTCGCGCACGTTGCCGGGCCAGTCGTGGTGCTCGAGCAGTTGCAGCGCCTGGGGCTGGATGCGCAGCCGCTCCAGCCCCAGGCTGAGCCGGCAGCGTTCGCAAAAGTAACCGGCCAGCAGGGGTATGTCGCCGGGGCGCTCGCGCAGCGCCGGGGCCTGGATCGGGAACACGCTCAGGCGGTGATAGAGGTCGGCCCGAAACTGCCCCTCCACCACCGCCTGTTTCAGATCCCGGTTGGTGGCCGCCAGGATGCGCACATTGACCTTGAGTGGGGTATCGTCGCCGATCCGCTGCAGATCGCCGTATTGCAGCACCCGCAGCAGCTTGGCCTGCAGTGCCAGCGACAGCTCGCCGATCTCGTCGAGGAAGAGAGTGCCTCTGTCCGCCAGCTCGAACTTGCCCGCCCGGTTGTGGATAGCGCCGGTAAAGGCCCCCTTCACGTGGCCGAACAGCTCGCTCTCGGCCACCGACTCCGGCAGGGCGGCGCAGTTGAGATAGACCAGGGGCGCGCCGGCGCGGGGTGAGCCGCTATGCACTGCCTTGGCGATCAGCTCCTTGCCGACCCCGGTCTCCCCCAGGATCAGCACGTTCAGCTCCGAGCTCGCCACCACGTCTATCTCGTGGCGCAACCGGGCCATGGCGAGGGAGTGGCCTATCATCTCCGGCTGCTCAGGGCCGGGCCGGGTGCCGGGGACCAGCGGCTCGCTGCTCTGGCGGGCGAGCCGCTCCAGCAGCAGGGCGTTGTTGAGGGCGGCGGCGGCCAGGGCGCCCACCAGCCGCAGCTCCTCGTCGCTGATGGCGTCGAACTGGGTGGGGTTCATGCCGTCTATGGTCAGCGCGCCGATCAGCGCCTGATCCGAGAACAGCGGCAGACCGACGCAGGCGTGCACCTTGAAGTCGTCGTGATCCGGCAGCAGGCCGTCATAGGGGTCTGGCAGGCTGCTGTCGGCAGGGAAGCGCACCACGTCGCCGGCACGGGCGATGGCCTCCATGCGCGGGTGATCCTTGAGGGCGAAGCGGCGCCCCAGCACGTCCTGCATCAGGCCGTCGATGGCCAGCGGGATGAACTGGCCCCCCTCGTAGCGCAGCAGGGCCGAGGCATCCGAGTTCAGCAGGCTGCGCACGCTCTGGATCAGGCGGTGGAAGCGGTCCTGATGGGAGATGCCGAGTTGCAGGTCGAGGGCGATGCGCGCCAGGCTGTCGGTCGAGATCACGATAATTGTCCAAATGACAGTGTGTTTGTGTTTTTGACTATAAATAGAGGGTGTCTAAATGACAATGATAGATATATGTGTCCATTTAAAACAATGAGTTACATATTGGCACGTCCGCTGCAATAGCTGGTTCAGTCGAACATACACTATTGCATTCGAGGAACTGCCTGATGAGCATTCACGTCAAGAACAACATCCACTGGGTCGGCCAACGGGACTGGGAGGTACGCGACTTCCACGGTACCGAGTACAAGACCCACAAGGGCACCAGCTACAACAGCTATCTCATCCGCGAAGGGAAGAACGTGCTGATCGACACCGTCGATCACAAGTTCAGCCGCGAGTTCGTGCAGAACCTGGCGGCCGAGATCGATCTCGCCACCATCGACTATGTGGTGATCAACCACGCCGAAGAGGATCACGCCGGCGCCCTGACCGAGCTGATGGCCCGCATCCCCGGCACCCCCATCTACTGCACCCACAACGCCATCGACTCCATCACCGGCCATCATCATCACCCGGAGTGGAACTTCCACCCGGTCAAGACAGGTGACAGCCTGGACATCGGCAACGGCAAGCAGCTGGTATTCATCGAGACCCCCATGCTGCACTGGCCCGACAGCATGATGACCTACATGACCGAGGATGCGGTGCTCTTCTCCAACGACGCCTTCGGCCAGCACTACTGCGACGAGCACCTGTTCAACGACGAGGTGGATCAGACCGAGCTGATGGAGCAGTGCCAGCGCTACTACGCCAACATCCTCACCCCCTTCAGCCCGCTGGTGACCGCCAAGATCAAGGAGGTACTCGGTTTCAACCTGCCGGTGAGCATGGTGGCCACCTCCCACGGCATCGTCTGGCGTGAGGACCCCACCCAGATCATCCTGAAATACCTGGAGTGGGCTGACCACTATCAGGAAGATCGCATCACCCTCTTCTACGACTCCATGTCCAACAACACCCGCATGATGGCCGACGCCATCGCCCAGGGCATCCACGAGGTGGACCCCGGTGTGGCGGTGAAGATCTACAACGTGGCCCGCCACGACAAGAACGAGATCCTGACCCAGGTATTCCGCTCCAAGGGGATACTGGTGGGTTCCTCCACCATGAACAACGTCATGATGCCCAAGGTGGCGGGCATGCTCGAAGAGATCACCGGCCTGCGTTTTCGCAACAAGCGCGCCTCGGCCTTCGGCAGCTACGGCTGGACCGGTGGCGCGGTGGACCGGATCCAGACCCGGCTGATGGATGCGGGTTTCGACATCAGCATCTCCCTCAAGGCCAAGTGGCGGCCGGATGGCTCGGCGCTGGCCGAATGCCGCGAGCACGGCCGCCAGCTCGCCCGCCAATGGGCATTGCACCCGCTGGACGCACCCCGCCCGATCACCCCCACTCCGGCGGCGGTGACCCCCGTCCCTGCGATGCCCGCTGTTGAGCCGAAAGCCGCAGCGGCTGCCGCCGAATGGGATGACGACCAGGCCATGCTCTGCACCGTCTGCCAGTGGGTCTACGACCCGGCCCAGGGAGAGCCGGATCAGCTGGTGGCGCCGGGCACCCCCTGGGCCCAGGTACCTGACAGCTTCCTCTGCCCGGGTTGCGGCATCGGCAAGGAGGTATTCGAACCCTGCTCCGTGGAGGCCTGTGTATGAGCACAACAACGCAGAGTGACGCCGGCATCAGCCGGGAGATAGTGGTGATCGGCAGCGGCTTCGCCGCCCAGCAGCTGGTCAAGAGCCTGCGCAAGCTGGACGCCGAGCAGCCCATCCGCCTCATCACCGCCGACAGCGGCGACGAGTACAACAAGCCCGACTTGAGCCACGTGGTGAGCCGAGGCTGCGCCGCCGCAGCCATGACCCGCCAGAGTGGCAGCGACTTTGCCGAGCAGCAGCGCATTGCGTTGTTGCCCCACTGCCCGGTGCTCGGCATCGACCCAGCCCGGCGGTTGGTGCTGACCGAGCAGGGGGAATTCCCCTATGGCCAGCTGGTGCTGGCCACCGGCGCCAGTGCGGTACGCCCCGAGCTGCCGGGCAGCGAGCATCTGGTCACCCTCAACAGCCAGCAGGAGTATGCCGCCGCCGAGGGGGCAATCCAGCAGGCCCGCCGCATTCTGGTGCTGGGGGCCGGCCTCATCGGCTGCGAGCTGGCGATGGACATGGCGAGCGATGGCCGCGAGGTCACCCTGCTGGATCTGGCCGATAGCCCGCTCAGCGCCCTGCTGCCCGCCACCCTGACCCAGCCGCTGCAACAGGCGCTGCGCAGCCAGGGGGTCAGCCTGCAGTTCGGGACAGGTCTCGCCAGGATAGATGGCCAGCCGGGGGATGGCTGGCGCGTCACCCTGAGTGATGGGAGCATCAGCGAGCAGGATCTGGTGATCGCCGCGATCGGCCTGCGGCCGAATCTGGCCCTGGCCCGCGGGGCCGGGCTGGCAGTGGAGCGCGGCATCCTGGTCGACGATCGGCTGCAGACCAGCGATCCCCATATCTTCGCGCTGGGGGATTGCGTGCAGTGGCAGGGCCAGCTGCTCCCCTTCCTGCAACCCATAGTGCTGGGGGCCAATGCGCTGGCGCGCACCCTGCTCGGCACGCCGACCCCGCTGACCCTGCTGCCCATGCTGGTGAAGGTGAAGACGCCGCGCTACCCGCTGCAACTGGCGGGCCGCACCCAGGGTGAAGATCTCGCCTGGCAGTGCCGCTGGAACAGCCACGGCATGGTGGCCGAGGCGCGCGACCAAGCCGGCGAGATGTGCGGTTTCGTGGTGGGGGGCGACCAGATGAGCGCCGCCTTCCCGCTGCTGCGTCAGCTGCCCCGTTAACCCCTTTCATTGCACCGGCCGGGTCGACCCGGCCACTCGAGGAGAACCGATATGGCCATGCAACTGATTCCGTCCCACTGGGTAGTGCGCCGCTCCACCCCCTTCTTCACCCGCCAGAATGTGCCCCAGGCCCTGCTCACCCACCACAACACCGCGGCCGGGGTGTTCGGCCAGCTCTGCGTGATGGAGGGCACCGTCACCTATCACGGCTTTGCCAACGAGCAGGCCGAGGAACCGGAGGTGAGCCTGGTGATCCGGGCCGGGGAGTTTGCCACCAGCCCGCCCCAGTACTGGCACAGAGTCGAGCTGTCAGAGGATGCCCGTTTCAACATCCACTTCTGGGCCGAGCAGGCAGAATCCGACCAGCCGCTGTTCAACAGCCGCAAGGCATAGATTCAACTATGGGGAGGGGCATTGGGCGCAAATGTCCCCCTCTGCCCATGCAGATCAAAATAATCAATTCAGATGTCCGTTATCCTTGCCGCCAGTGGTGGATGAGGCAGTGAGGGAAACATGAGCGTGATCGAAGCCGTGACCATGGCCGCCGGCCTGGCCTATCTGGTGCTGCTGGCGTGGCAGGCGAGATCGGGCTGGCAGTGGCGTCTTGCCCTCGGCCTGCTGCTCATGCTCTGGTTGCTGGCGGCAGACAACCTGCTCTGGCTCGGCGTCGGGCTGGTGGCTGGCGCGCTTGCCCTCTGGCACCAACGGCGGCCGCTGCCCGCCCTCGAGGCGCTCGACAGCCAGTGGCTGCGGACGCGCACACGCCAGCTGCTGCTGCTCTGCTGGGGGCTGGTGACGCTGCAGTACGGCCTGCATGTCTGGCAGCTGGGGCAGGGGATGAGCCCCTGGCTGGTACGCCCTGACGTGGTGGACGGCTTCCTGCCCATCGCCGGCGGGCTCGGGCTGCGGGCCTGGCTCGGGCAGGGGCTGGTGGATCCGCACCATCCGGCGGCCACCGTGACTGTGTTGGTGCTCTCGCTGTCGGCCCTGCTGCTGGGGCGGGCGTTCTGTGCCTGGTTCTGCCCGCTCGGGCTGGTGGGTGAGTGGCTGCACGGTTTACGCAGCCGATGGCTGGTGGGGGAGTGGACGCCGCCGCGCTGGCTTGATGTCGTGTTGCGTGGCCAGAAGTTTCTGGTGCTAGCCTTTCTGCTGTTTATCGTGCTGATAGCGGTGCCAAGCGCCGCCCTGCCCGGCTACTTCACCAGCCCCTACCATCAGGCGGCGGACATGAAGATGGGGGCCTTCTTCTTCAACCTGACTCTGATCTCGGGCCTGTGCCTTGGCTGGGTGCTGCTGCTCACCGCCACCTTCCGGCAAGGGTTCTGCCGCTACCTCTGCCCCTATGGCGCCTGGCTGGCCCTGCTCGGCCTGCTGACCCCATTGCGCATTCGCCGTGACCCGGCCCGTTGCCTGCGCAGTGCGGGCCACGACTGCGACAAGTGCAGCCGGGCCTGCCCGTCGCGCATTCAGGTGCACCAGCTCATCGCGGTGCGCAGTCTCGAGTGCACCAGCTGCCTGAGCTGCGTGGCCGCCTGCCCCAAGCGGGCCGATGCGCTGCACTTGGGCACGCAGGGGCACCGGCTTGCGCCTCGCCAGCTGCTGGGGCTGCTCTGCCTGTTGCTGCTGGTGCTGCCGCTGCTCGCTTACGGCCTGCTGGGTATCTGGGTCAGCCAGACGCCGCTGGCAGATCGCGCCCACCTGCTGCAACTGTTGCCGCAACTCACTCATTGAGTGACAAGGAGCCAGTTGCAGGCTGTCTGCAAAGGGCCCGTTGGGTAGCCTGAACATGCACCCGCATTTGATACCTGAGGGGTAGCAGGGTAAAGTCCCTTCCCCGACCTGGCGGCTCTGCTGCCGTGTCGGGCCGGTAGCCCGCCTTGAGCGCACCTTGCTTCCCACGCGAAGCAGCCAGCGTCGGGCTCCGGCACCTAGATGAGCGCGATCTACCATGACAACCGGCGTAGCACATGCAACGGTCCGCGGTCGCGATCGGATCCACAATCGTCTTTGGAGAAGTAAATGGGACAGAAACCATCGTTGGTGGGCGGGGCATGCATCATTGCCGGCGTCTGTGTAGGGGCCGGCATGCTGGGCTTGCCGAGTGCCGGGGCGGGCGCCTGGACCATCTGGTCGGTGCTGGCCATCACCCTGACCATGATCGTGATGACGCTCTCCGGCTGGATGCTGCTGGAGTCCTATCAGGGCTATCCGCTACGCGTGTCGTTCGATACCGTTACCCGCGAACTGCTGGGGGAGAAGCTCAACGCCCTCAACAACCTTACCGTCTATTTCGTCGGCGGCATCCTGCTCTATGCCTACATCACCTCGGCCGGCCTCATCATTGACGGCATGACCGGCATCGGCAGCCAGTTGGGCTCAGTCCTGTTTACCCTGGGCTTCTCCGGCCTGGTGTGGCACTCCACCCGGGCGGTGGATCGCATCTCAGTGGTGCTGGTCATCGCCATGGGGCTGAGCTTCGTGTTCGGCATCTCGGGCCTGTCGCTCAACATCAAGCCGACCCTGCTGTTCGATACCCTGAGCGAGCACGCCAGTTATGCCCCCTATGCGCTGGCCATGCTGCCAGTGGCACTCACCTCGTTCGGCTATCACCATTCGGTGTCGTCCATGCGCGCCTACTACGGTGAGGAGCGTCGCGCCCGTTACGCCATCCTCGGCGGCACCGCCATCGCGCTGCTGTTCTACCTCATCTGGCTGGTGAGCGTGTTCGGCAACCTGCCGCGCAGCGAGTTCGGGCCGGTGGTGGCCCAGGGCGGCAACGTCGACGTGCTGCTCAAGGCGCTGGCCTCGGTGATAGAGTCGGAGGCGGTCGCCAGCGCCCTCAACCTCTTCTCTATGGCCGCCATCCTTTCTTCCTTCATCGGGGTGGGGCTGGGGGTGTTCGACTATCTGGCAGATCTGTTCAAGTTCGACAACGGCCGTGGCGGCCGCGCCAAGTCGTGGGCGGCCACCTTCCTGCCGCCGCTGCTGCTCTCCCTGCTGTTCCCGTTCGGCTTCCTGATGGCCATCGGCTACGCGGGCGCCGTGGCCACCCTGTGGACCTGCATCATCCCGGCCCTGCTGGCCTGGAAGGTGCGCGCCGGCAAGGGCAAGCAAGGGGACAAACAGGAGGGCTTCCGGGCGCCGGGCGGCATGCCGATGATCGCCGGTGTCTTCCTGTTCGGGGTGCTGACCGCGGCGTTCCACCTGCTCAACATGGCGGGCATGCTGCCCGTCTACACCGGCTGACCACCCCGACCTGCCCCGGCAGATTGCGACAAAAAACGGCGCCTGATGGCGCCGTTTTTTTATGATGCAGCACTGACGGTCACCTGTGGTGCTACTGCCGGTAGCGGGCGGCGGTGATGAACTGGCCGAAGGTCTCGCACCAGATGATCACGCTGTCGTAGTCGGCCGGGTTCACATCGGCAGGCAGGGGGACGATGAAGTTGTCGAAGGTCTTCACCGGCCCGATTTTCACCATCTTCTCCTTCAGGCGGGCAAAGTCGGCCTCGGTCTCGACGAAGGTGGGCGACAGGTAGAGTTGGTAGTCGGGGCCCGGCGCCAGTTTGCCCATCAGGCTGATGGCATCGGGTCCGATGCTGACCCGCCCCTCACCCCAGTGCAGCCGGTCGCTGTCTTGCAGATCCCGGCGAAAGGTACCGTGAAAGCTGGCCTGAGCCTGCCGGGCGGCAACCTGCTCGTTGGCGGGGGCGGGTGGGGCGATCAGGATCGGCAGGGCATAGATGCCGGCCGCAAAGCCGGCGGCGCCCACCAGCAGATGGCTGGCCAGCAGCAGGGCCAGGGTTTTGCGTTGCATGGCTGTCTCGGTCGTTGATTAATTGATGGCACCACCCTACCAGCAGGCCGCCGTCATGCCCACCCCGGGATGGGGGCATGACGGTGGTTGCACGGGCATCGCGCAGGCGGGGTTTACTGGATGCTGACCGCCAGGGTGTGGGGCACCTGCTCGCCGCGACGGGCGGAGGCACGCATCTGATAGACCTGGATCAGGTACTTGCCGGAGGCGGGCAGGGCGCCTTGCCACTGACCATCGCCATCGTTGCGACCGATCGCCTCGGCCTGGCCGGGTTGGGCGCCGGGGGCGAAGACATTGAAGTTGGCGTTGCTGCTGCCGCCGATCTTGACCGTTATGGTCTGGCCCGCCTTGGCCACCAGCGTGTAATGGATGCTGTCATAGCCGGTGAAGCTGCCCTTGAGCTGGGCGCTGTGGGCCCCCTTGGCAAACTGCACCGGGACAGTGGTGACCTTGTCGGCGGCCTGCGCACCGGCGACCATGGTGACGGCCAGCAGGGCGGCCTGGATTGCTCGTTTCATCGTTGCACCTCGTGAAGGGGCCCTGTCACCCTGGCAGGGCCGCCCCGACAAGATATGCCCAAATCGGCGGGTTGCCTATCCGAGTCAGCGATATCGTCCTAGCCGAGTTGGCATGAATAGGTGAGATACCTGGCGGATATATCCGTGCAACCTTGAACAAGGCGCTGTGGGTGCGGTGACAATCCGATACCCTATGGCTCGGGTCTTCTTTTATCACGGGAATGGAACATGCTGATCATCTTCAGTGGTTTGCCGGGCAGCGGAAAAAGCACCATCGCGCGGGCCCTGGCCCAGCGGTTGGGCGCCGTCTACCTGCGCATTGATACCATAGAGCAGGCCATTCGTGCCGCTGAGCAGGCGGATAACGAGATGGGGCCGGCCGGTTATTTCGTCGCCTATGGGCTGGCCAGAGAGAACCTGGCACTTGGCTCGATCGTCATCACGGATTCTGTTAATCCCATCCAGCTCACCCGGGATGCTTACCACGACATCGCCCGCTCGGTCGGGGTGCCCTGTCTCGATGTCGAGATGGTCTGCTCCAATCCGAAGCTGCACCGCGAGCGGGTCGAAAACCGGACGGTGGATATCGAGGGGCTGGCATTGCCGGATTGGCAGGCGGTGATCGATCGCGACTATCAACCCTGGGACAGGGAGCGTCTGGTGCTGGATAGCGCCACCCTGTCGGTCACCCAGAGCGTGGAGCAGATCATTGCCGCATTGGCACAGGAATCGTAGGTTCGATTGACGCAGCATAATCGGACGAACGAGAGGTTTTTGTTGAGGTTGTTGCCGTGCAACAGAGGCGGCCAGCCGCAGGGGAAATTTTGGCTTGCTGTCATGGCGGGAGAATCTATTTACGCGAACGTCCGATTATGCCTGACTGCTAATCGAACCTACGAGCTATTGGCGTGCTGGTGGAAGGTTCGATTTATACAGCTAGGAGGAAAAATAGTGAATTTTAATATAATAAATATGATTAATATCAATAAAGTGTTGAAAATATCAACTTGATTATCATCGAAGTCTCCAAAAAGATAATAAAAGCTGGTAAGGTTAATATCTTGATAGTTCAACACCTAATTACAAAAGCATTTTTTAAAATTTCGCATGGAGTCATTTATAATTTAAATCGGAGTTGCTTTTGTATCAGCATATATTATAAATGCTTGCCAAACAAATAAATCATGAAGTGTTATAAGAAATGAAAAAATTAATTTTAATTCTCTCGTTATGTATCTCTGGCTGTATGAGTCCATATTATTGCAGTAAGGAGAAATATGCTGCAGAAAAGGTGAAATATAACTATTTGAAGTGTGGTGGGGCTGTGAGTGCAGATGTTGTTCTGGGTACTCTAGCAATAGTTGGTGTAGTTGCAGCTGCGCAGGGAGGAGGGGGAAGTAGTTCCAACAGCTATGAGGGTAATTGTGCTTGTCCGGCAGACTTGGATGCTCAGGGTAACCGTTGTGGCTTAAGAAGTGCGTATAGTAGAGAAGGTGGGGCATCACCTAGTTGTATCGGACGCTTGTAATGAACATGAAATTTATATTTACTATATATATCATGGCCTTGTTTGGCTGTGCAAAGCCAGAGCCAGCAACATTTTCAAATTATTATGTTAATAATGCAGGCGATGCCTCATTATTAATTACACTCGAGTGTTCTGACTACATAAATGCGGTTAACTGCAAGAAAAGGCAAGATGAAATATTACCTTTGGTAATGCTGTCACTTCAAAAAGTTTCAGAGAAAAATAAATCTAAGGCATCTTGTATTTTCAATGAGCTAACATCATCTAAAAACATTGAAAATAGATTCTATGATTACGTTCATTCAAATAAACTAACTGAAGATGGTACTGTTTACGCACTTCTTTTGTGGTTTGACGAACTATCTTGCAATTAAATAGAGTCTAATCTGATAGAATAGAATGAATTAATGGGGCTGCGGTTGTTATTTTTTTGAATTTTTACCTATTTTACCAGAAAAAGGATAGGTTGAATTTACAGGGTGAATTTGATACATCCTTTTTCAAACTATGAAGAATGCTTTATAAAAAAACGACGCCTTTCGGCGCCGTTTTTTATATCACTTACCCAACCAAGATCACTGCAGCAGGGAGATATCCGCCACTTGCAGGAACAGGTTGCGCAGGTTGTTCAGCAGTGCCAGACGGTTGGCCTTGAGGGCTTCGTCGTCGGCCATCACCATGACTTCGTTGAAGAAGGTGTCGACCGGTTTGCGCAGGGCGGCCAGACGGGTGAGGGCAGCCTGATAGTCACCGGCGGCGAACAGCGGGGCCAGTTCGGCTTGCAGTGAGGCAACCTGGGTGGCCAGCGCCTTCTCGGCGGCATCGACCAGCAGTTCCGGTTTGACGGCAGTCGGCAATTCGCCTTCGACCTTGGCCAGGATGTTGCTCACGCGCTTGTTGGCGGCAGCCAGTGCCAGTGCGGCATCCAGGGTGCGGAAGTGGCTGACGGCCTTGACCCGACGATCGAAGTCGAGCGGGCGGGTCGGGCGGCGGGCCAGCACGGCCAGCACCACGTCGGCACCGATGCCTTCGTCCTGATAGGCGGCGCGAAAGCGCCCCAGCATAAAGTCGACCACGTCGGTGACGACGGTTTTGTTGGTCAGCTTGTCGCCGTAGACGCGTACCGCTTCTTCAACCAGTTCAACCAGATCCAGATCCAGCTGTTTCTCGGTCATGATGCGCAGGGCACCGATGGCGGCGCGACGCAGGGCGAACGGATCTTTGTCACCCTTCGGCAGCATGCCGATGCCGAAGATACCGGCCAGGGTGTCGAACTTGTCGGCCAGCGCGACGGCGCAGGCAACCAGACCGGACGGCAGGGCATCGCCGGCAAAGCGCGGCATGTACTGCTCGTTGAGGGCCACGGCAACCGCTTCGTCTTCGCCATCGTGACGGGCGTAGTGCATCCCCATGACACCCTGGGTGTCGGTGAACTCGCCGACCATGTTGGTCATCAGGTCACACTTGGAGAGCAGACCGGCACGTTTGGCCTGAGCCACGTCGGCGCCGATACGCTCGGCGATAAAGCCGGCGACGGTCTCGATACGCTCGACCTTGGCCTTGACGGTGCCCAGCTGTTGCTGGAACAGCACGGTTTCAAGGCGCGGCAGGCGGGAGGCCAGGGTCTGCTTGAGGTCGGTCTTGAAGAAGAACTCGGCGTCAGAGAGACGGGGGCGAACCACCTTCTCGTTGCCGCTGATGATCTGGCTCGGGTCTTTCGACTCGATGTTGGTGACGAAGATGAACTTCGGCAGCAGCTTGCCGTTCTTGTCGTAGACCGGGAAGTACTTCTGGTCACCCTTCATGGTGTGTACCAGCGCCTCGGCCGGAACGGCCAGGAACTTCTCTTCAAAGTTGGCGGTCAGCACCACCGGCCACTCGACCAGTGCGGTCACTTCTTCCAGCAGGGCATCGTCCAGATCGGCCACGCCACCGAAGGCGGCAGCGGCCGCTTCGGCGTCAGCCTTGATCTTGGCTTTGCGTGCCATAAAGTCGGCTACTACCTTGCCTTTTTCCAGCAGGATCTGCGGGTACTGGCTGGCGTTGTCGATGGTGAACTCGCTCTCGCCCATAAAGCGGTGACCGCGGATGGTACGGGCAGAGTCGATACCCAGAATGTGAGCGGGAACCAGCTCCCCATCCAGCAGCAGGGTCACGGTGAAGACCGGACGCACGAACTGGATGGTCTTGTCGCCCCAGCGCATCATTTTCGGGATCGGCAGCTTGGCCAGCGCTTGGCTAACCAGTTCGCCCAGCAGATCTTTGGCCGGACGGCCTTCAACCTTGGCGGTGTGAACCAGCCACTCGCCCTTGTCGGTGACCAGACGCTCGGCCTGCTCAACGGTGATGCCGTTGCCACGGGCCCAGCCTTCGGCAGCCTTGGTCGGCTTGCCTTCGGCATCGAACGCCTGAGCCACGGCCGGGCCGCGCTTCTCGACGCTCTTGCTCGGCTGTTCGCCAGCCAGCTCGCTTACCTTCAGCGCCAGACGGCGCGGAGAGGCAAACCACTCGACGTCGCCAAAGGCCAGATCGGCCTTGGTCAGTTCGGCTTTGAAGTTGTCGGCAAAGGCTTCGGCCAGGGAGCGCAGGGCTTTGGGCGGCAGCTCAGCAGTACCGATCTCTACCAGAAATGTATGTTGTGCCATGTCCGTTCCTTAACCTTGCTTGTTCTCACTGCGCTGACACATAGGGAAGCCCAGCGCTTCGCGGGAGGCGTAGTATGCCTCTGCCACGGCCTTGGTCAGGGTGCGGATGCGCAGGATGTAGCGCTGACGCTCGGTGACCGAGATGGCCTTGCGGGCATCCAGCAGGTTGAAGGAGTGAGCGGCTTTGAGGATGCGCTCGTAGGCTGGCAGCGGCAGCGGTTTTTCCAGTGCCAGCAGGTTCTGGGCTTCCTTCTCGTACTGCTCGAAGCAGTGGAACAGGAACTCCACATCGGCGTGTTCGAAGTTGTAGGTGGATTGCTCCACTTCGTTCTGGTGGAACACGTCGCCGTAGGTGGTCTTGCCCAGCGGGCCGTCAGACCAGACCAGATCGTAGACGCTGTCTACGCCCTGAATGTACATGGCCAGACGCTCGAGACCGTAGGTGATCTCGCCGGTGACCGGCTTGCACTCGAGGCCGCCAACCTGCTGGAAGTAGGTGAACTGGGTCACTTCCATACCGTTCAGCCACACTTCCCAGCCCAGACCCCAGGCACCCAGCGTCGGGTTTTCCCAGTTGTCTTCCACGAAGCGGATGTCGTGGATTTCAGGATCCATGCCCAGCTCTTTCAGGGAGCCCAGATAGAGTTCCTGAATGTTGTCGGGAGAAGGCTTGATGATCACCTGGAACTGGTAGTAGTGCTGCAGGCGGTTGGGGTTTTCACCGTAGCGGCCGTCAGTCGGACGGCGGGACGGTTGCACGTAGGCGCAGGCGATGGGCTCGGGGCCCAGGGCGCGCAGGCAGGTCATGGGGTGAGAAGTACCGGCACCCACTTCCATATCCAGCGGCTGAATGATGGTACAGCCCTGGCGGGACCAATAGTCCTGCAGCTGCAGGATCAGGCCCTGAAAGGTTTTGACATCGAATTTTTGCATAATTTTTTTCGCGCGAAATGAAATCAGAGCAAGATTTGCTGAATGTGAACCGAAGGAGTATACCGTCTGGCATGGTCGGATAATAGGCGAAATTACAGCGGATTAATGTGATGGCGCTGCGCCGGGCCTGGGCGGGAGGGGTTGTCGGCACTCCCACGCCCGGGTTGGCATCGACCCCGGGGATTGGATGAAATGACAGGAGAGAGGGAATGGAGTTGCGTTGCGCCTGGGTGACCAAGGACCCGGAATATATCGAATACCATGACAAGCAGTGGGGGCGACCGGTGCGGGATCCCCTCGAGCTGTTTGCCAAGCTCTGCCTCGATGGCCAGCAGGCGGGGCTGTCGTGGATCACCATTCTGAAACGAACGGACAGCTATCATCGCGCCTATGCCGACTTCGACCCGGTGCGCATTGCGGCCTTCGACGAGCAGGACGTGGAGCGGCTGATGCAGGATACCGGCATCATCCGCAACCGGCTCAAGGTGCAATCGATCATCAAAAATGCCCGCGCCTATCTGGCGCTGGAGGCCGAAGGCATCGACTTTGTCGATTATATGTGGGGCTTCGTGGGCGGCGCCCCCATCGTCAACCAGCGTCAGGGCAACGGCGACATCCCGGCGACCTCAGCGGAGTCGGATGCCATGTCCAAGGCGCTCAAGAAACGCGGCTTCACCTTCGTCGGCAGCACCATCTGCTACGCCTTCATGCAGGCGGTGGGGATGGTGAACGATCATCTGGTGACCTGCCCCTGCCACGCCGAGTGCCAGCAGGGGCCTGCGCGCCAATAAACCGGGTGCAAGGTAAAAGAGAAGGGAGGCTGATGCCTCCCTCTTGCATCTTGAGCCCAGCATTATCCGGGCTGAAGGGGGTGAGTCAGCGCCTCGCACACCTCGTCGCTGCTCATCAGCTGGACGAAGGGGCCGGCCAGGGTGGTGTTGTGGTGAGCGATGATCTGGGTTGCGGCAAGTGTCTGGGTATCCATGCAGGTGTGGGCATCGCTGACCAGTACCACGGAGTAACCGAGATCCGCTGCCGCCCGGCAGGTGGTATCTATGCAGTACTGGGTCTTCATGCCGGTGACGAGCAGGGTCTGTACCCCGCGCTGCTGCAGCCAACTATCGAGGGCGGTGCCGTGAAAGGCACTTGGTCGCTGTTTGTCGAACACGAGGTCGGCTGCGGTCACGGCCAGCTCGGGCACCAGTTGCCAGAGGGGGCTGCCCGCAGCGATGGGGCTGCCGGTCGGGCCCGTGTGGCGTACCGCCAGTACGGGGATGCCGGCACTATGGGCGGCATCGGCAAGCCGGTTGATGTTGGCCAGTAGCTGTGGGCCGGCATGGGGCGCCTCCGGGCCATGCAGCAGGCCGACCTGCATGTCGATGATGAGCAGGGCGGAATGGGCGAGTGAAGACATGGGCTGGCTCCGTTGTGGGGGAGCCCCACTCTGGCGGTAATGTCACCGGGTCGGCAACCCGCATCTGGGGGGCATGGGCCAATGTGTTGTTCGCGCTGACCGTGAAACGTCAGCGAGGTTCGGGGCGCATTCCTCTGCCCGAGCGGCAGCCATGCGTGGCAGATGGGGATCTGCATCGACAGCGTCACACCTTGGCACAGCTCTGGGGTAGAATGCGCCCTCTTTGGATTTGAGTCGGTTTTTTTAGAGGTTTTTCATGCATTTCAAGACACTTGTTCCCGCCGTTGCTCTGCTCGTAGCCCTGACCGGCTGTACCACCAACCCCTACACCGGTGAATCCCAGACCTCCAAGGGCGCCTGGGGCGCGCTGGCTGGCGCGGCCACTGGCGCCGCCGTGGGCGCGCTCTCCTCCAGCAAGGGTGACCGCAAGAAAGGGATCCTGACCGGCGTGGCCGCCGGCGCCGCCCTGGGCGGTGGTATCGGCTACTACATGGATGTGCAGGAAGCCAAGCTGCGCGAGAAGCTGCAGGGCACCGGTGTCAGCGTGACCCGCAACGGTGACCAGCTGATCCTCAACATGCCGAACAACGTCACCTTCGACAGTTCCAGCGCCCAGCTGAAAGCGGCCGGAGCCAACACCCTGTCTGGTGTGGCCATGGTGGTCGGTGAGTTCGACAAGACCCGCCTGAACGTGGTCGGTCACACCGACAGCACCGGCTCCCGCGAACTGAACATGAAGCTCTCCGCCCAGCGCGCCGATGCCGTCGCCGCCCAGTTGATTGGCCAGGGTGTGACCGGCAGCCGTATCTCCACCAGCGGCGTGGGCCCGGATCAGCCGGTAGCCACCAACAGCACCGCCGAAGGCAAGGCCCAGAACCGTCGGGTGACCATCACCCTGACCCCGACCGCCTAAGCGGTCCGGTTCGCAGCCATGAAAAAGGCCCCGCCAGCGATGGCGGGGCCTTTTTATTGGAGCCGTTGCGGGCAATGGCGCCTTGTTCTTTGCGCCCTTCTCCCCTTGTGGGAGAAGGGCGGGGATGAGAGGGGGAGCCGCCTCTTAGAGAGCTGCAGTGAGCTGAACTTCGACCTTGTAGCCTTCGTGGGCCAGGCGGGCCTGCACGCAGGCGCGGACCGGCGCTGTGCCCGCCGGGATCCAGGCATCCCACTGCTCGTTGAAGGCCGCGATGTCCGCAATGTCCTTGAGATAGATGTTGGCCATCAGGATCTTGTCGACGCCGGAGCCGTTAGCTTCCAGCAGGCGCTGCAGGCTGGTCAGCACTTCACGGGTCTGCTGGTGAATATCGGCGGTGTCGGTGGCGGGCACTTCCACCACATAGAGGGTGCCGTTGTGAATGACCACGTCAGACCAACGCTGGGTGGTGCCGATTCGGGTAATGGCTGGCATGGATTACTCCGGTGTTGGGGCTTACTGACCCTTGCGGATCAGATAGCGGTAAGGGGCCTGCTCTGTCTCGCTGGCGACCAGGGTGTGATCCATGAAGCGGCAGAAACTGGGGATGTCGCGGGTGGTTGAGGGGTCGTCGGCACTGACCAGCAGGGTCTCCCCGTCAGCCATCAACCGCACTTTTTTACGCACCATCATCACTGGCTCGGGGCAACGAAGCCCGATTGCGTCCAACTCGTGAGTTGCGTCGCAGAATAAAGCACTCATCAATAATCAACCTTCAACCAAATCAGCTGCCAATGATACTCACGGCGAAAAAATAATCAAACCACTCCGGCAACTGGCAGCATATGTAACCAAAGTGTTATCTGGGCCTACCCACTCCCCGCCGTATGAGTAATATAAAAATTGAACCATATTCAACAAGGAGGTGTGAATATGCAGGTCTCCTACGGCAGATTACAAGCCTACGCAGGCATGGGGTTCTTGTCTTTCGCCATGATAGTGATGGGCAGCCCGATCGGTAACACCGGCACCTGGTTCGGTTCCATGGTGATGATCGGACTGGGGCTCTGGATCGAGCTCAGCGATTACTACGACGAGGATGAGGACGAAAACGATCAATCCTGACCCCAATATTTTCACAACGACAAAGGCGGATATTTCATCCGCCTTTGTCGTTTCTGGCCGCCGCGAAAAGCGTCAGCGGGTCGAGCGCATGGCCCGCTCCAGATGCAGCGCCGTCTGTTGCGGGTTGGCTCTGGGGTCGTTGAAGAAGTTGCTCAGCACATCCATGATCGCCTGGCGCATGTTGGTCGGTGTCGCCATCCCCTCCGCCATGCTGGGCAGCAGGTTGCCCTCCCGCTCCGCCAGCAGAAAATCCTGATAGGAGCGGATGGCGCAGCGGTCGAACTTGCTCATGTCCGGCTTGGTCAGCGCCGGGATCGAACCCTTCACCCGGTTGAACTCCTGCTGGAAGCGCGGCGTCATCAGCAGCTGGGCCAGCTCGCCCTGGGCCTGCAGCTGGGCGGGATCCCGCTGCTTGAACATGGCGATGGAGTCGAGGTTGTAGCTGAACAGGTTGGCACTGCCGGGGCTCGGCAGGCACTCGATATCCTCGCCGGGCCGATAGTTGCCAGCGCTCAGTTCGCCCTTCACCCAGTCCCCCATGATCTGCATGGCGGCGCCGCCGCTCTCCAGCAGGTTGGTGGCCTGGTGCCACTTCAGGCCGGCGTATTTCTCCGGCACATAGCCGCGCAGCTGCTGAAAGCGGGTCAGCACCCGCACCATGTCGGGGCCGGTCAGGGTGGCGCTGTCCTGTTCCACGAAGGCTTTGCGATAGAACGCCTTGCCCCCTTCGCCGAGTGCCACCGTTTCGAACAGCACCGCCAGCTGCCAGGGCTCGTTGCCGATGGCGAGCGGGGTGATCCCTTGCTGCTTGAGCCGATCTGCCACGGTCACGAACTGGGCCCAGCTGGTGGGCGGCGTCAGCTTGTTGCGCTCGAAGATCTTGCGGTTGAGCCACAGCCAGTTGACTCGGTGGATACCGGTTGGCACCGCCATCAGGGCACCGTTCTGGCTCAGGGTCTCCCGCACCATGGGCGGCAGCTGGGGATACCAGCCGAGGTGTTCGGCCATGGGGGTGAGATCGCGCAGGAAGCCGAGTCCGGCCCACTCCCGCAACTCGAACCCCTTGAGGTGGGCCGCTTCCGGCGGATTGGCCGCCAGTGCCCGGCTTTTCAGCACCGTCATGGCGCTCTTGCCGCCGCCCCCCTGCACCGCGAAGTCGTTCCACTGGTTGCCCTGCTCGGTCCACTCGGACTTGAGCACTTCCACCGCCCTGGCCTCGCCGCCGGAGGTCCACCAGTGCAGTACCTCTACCTGGGAGGCGCCTACAGGCAGGGAGAGCAGGGCGATGACAGAAAAAGACAACCACTTCATAAGGTTACTGCCTTGGTAGGGAGAGGGTGGCCTGCAGGCCGCCCTGCGGACGATTTTCCAGCACCAGATCGCCGCCGTGGGCGTGGGCTATGTTGCGGGCAATGCCCAGACCCAGACCTGTACCGGCCAGATCCGTGCTGAGCCGGTAATAGGGCTCGAAGATGCGTTCGAACTGATCCTCCGGCAGGCCGGGACCCTCGTCCATGATGAACAGGATCAGCATCTCCTCGTCGTCCATGATGATGATGCGCACCCGTTGGCCGTACTTGATGCCGTTGTCCACCAGGTTGCCGATGCAGCGCTTGAGGGCCAGCGGCTTGCCGCGATAGGGTTGCTTGCAGTGGCCTTCGATGGTCAGCCGCTCGTCGTGCAGGTTCATGGCCTCCGCCATCTGCTCCAGCATGGCGTCGATGTCGAGCTGCTCGATGTTCTCGTGGATGTCGGTGTCTTTCACCGTTTGCAACGCCCCCTTCACCATCAGCTCCAGCTCGTCCAGGTCCTTGTTGAACTTGGCGATCTGCTGCTCGTCGTCGAGCAGCTCGACCCGCAGCCGCAGCCGGGTGATGGGGGTCTTGAGGTCGTGGGAAATCGAGCTGAACAGCCGCTCTCTATCGTCGATATAGCGGCGAATGCGGTGCTGCATGATGTTGAAGGCGCGGGTGGCCGCCACGATCTCGGAGGCCCCCTCCTCTTTCAGGGAGGGTTGGTCGATGTCCTTGCCGAGGTTGACCGCCGCCTTGGCCAGCCGGCGCAGCGGCCGGGTCTGCCAGCGCACCAGCAGGAAGGTGAAGAAGCAGAGGAACACCGTCATCAGGGCGATGAAGCGCACCTGGTTGCTCGGCATCACGGTATCGTCGAGGGTCATGTAGGGGGCCGGCAGCAGGGCTGCCAGATAGAGCCACTCACCCGGCTCTATCTCGATCTGGGTCACCAGCACAGGTGGATTGATCGGCTCCAGCGACAGGGTGTAGCGGGCCCAGGAAGAGGGCAGATCCGCCAGCAGGGTGTCGTTGTTGAAGACGTGCAGCTCTTCGGGGCGCGAGAAATCCACCTTGATCGCCATGGCATCGGAGAGCTTGCGAGTCAGCACCCCCTGCACCTCTTTGAGCACCAGCGTCTTGCGCTCGCTGTCGGGGATGGCGCTGATGTGGATCTCCTCCTCGTTCAGCGACACGAAGAAGCGGCTGCCGCCCATGTTGCGCAGCTGGTCGAGGGCGATGTGGCGGTACTGCAGCGGCAGAGATTTGAAGAAGTTGACGGTGGAGGCGGCCGACAGCGCCAGGTTGCGGGTGGTGCTGAGCATGCCTTCCAGCTCCCGCTTCTGGATCTGCTGCATCCAGATGCCGGTGAGGATGGTCTGGGAGAGCAGGATCGCCAGCAGCAGCAGCAGCAGCATCCGCGACAGCAGGGAACGAGGCACCAGTGCCCGCCAGAACCATCTGGTATTCATGGGATCTCGTGCACCTCGGCGATCAGCATGTAGCCACTGCCGCGAATGGTCTTGATGATGCGCGGGCTCTTGCCGTTGTCACCCAGCTTCTGGCGCAGGCGGCTGATCTGCACGTCGATGCCGCGCTCCATCGGCAGGCTCTCGCGACCGCGGGTGGCATCCGAGATGGTATCCCGGTCCAGCACCACGCCGGGCTGTTGCAGGAACATGCCGAGCAGCAGGGCATCGCTGCCGGAGAGGTCCAGCAGGCTGCCGTCCTCGTGGGTCAGCTGGTGGCTCAGGGTATCCAGGGTCCACTCGGCGAAACGCAGCCGGCGGCTCGGTTCTTTCTCTTTCTCCGGCTGGCGGAATTCGGCGCGGCGCAGCAGCGCCTTGATGCGGGCCTGCAGTTCGCGCGGGCTGAACGGCTTGGCGATGTAGTCATCGGCACCGAGTTCGAGGCCGATCACCCGGTCCGCTTCGTCGGAGGCGGCGGTCAGCATGATGATGGGCACCTGGGAGTCGCGACGGATCTGCTGGCAGAGGGTAAAGCCGTCGTCACCCGGCATCATGATATCGAGAATGATGAGGTCCGGGTTGTGCTGGGCGAGCTGCTTGCGCATCTCGTTGCCCTCCGCTGCGGTCAATACCTCGAAGCCGGCCCTGGTCAGGTATTCGTTGAGCAGCTCGCGGATCTCTTGGTCGTCGTCGACGATCAGCAGTTGTTTGCTCGTTGACATATGTATGTGCATCCACCCATTTTTTTGTGCAGATTGAACCTGTCAGGGGCGCAAAAAGCAAGCAAGCCCCCCATCTAATGTGAGGTTATGGGCAATATCCTCCCATATCCTGCCGTGCAAATAAAAAAGGCCGACCCAAACGGGCCGGCCAATACGCAGATTCCGACGGCAGAAGTGCACCCCGTGTGGCGCACTCCACAGACTCGATGACGGGCCGGTCAGACCGACCCCAAAACCGCTGACAGGAGCCCGCTTCGCCGGGAAGCAGGAGCGGGCTCCTGTCTGTCAATACAGCCCCGACCGGCGAGCCGGCCGGGGTGCTACTTACACTCGTTCGAACACGGTGGCGATGCCCTGACCCAGGCCGATGCACATGGTGGCAACCCCCAGGGTGGCGTCCTTCTCTTCCATCAGGTTGAGCAGGGTGGTGGAGATGCGGGCGCCGGAGCAGCCGAGCGGGTGACCCAGCGCGATGGCGCCGCCGTTCAGGTTCACCTTCTCGTCCACCACGTCTTGCAGACCCAGATCCTTCACGCAGGGCAGGGACTGGGCGGCAAACGCCTCGTTCAGCTCGAACAGGTCGATGTCACCGATGGTCAGGCCGGCCCGCTTGAGCGCCTTCTGGGTGGCCGGCACCGGGCCGTAACCCATGATGGCGGCATCGCAGCCGGCGACGGCCATGGCGCGCACCCGGGCGCGCGGGGTGAGGCCGAGCGCCTTGGCGCGCTCCGCACTCATCACCAGCATGGCGGCGGCGCCATCGGACAGCGCCGATGAGGTGCCGGCGGTGACGGTGCCGTTGATCGGGTCGAACACCGGGCGCAGCTGGCTCAGGGTTTCCACCGTGGTCTCGGGGCGGATCACTTCGTCGTAGTCGTAGAAGAAGCGGGCACCGCTGGCGTCATGACCTTCCAGCCCGACGATCTCCTTGGCGAAACGCCCTTCCACGGTGGCCGCGTGAGCGCGGCGGTGGGAGCGGGCGGCAAACTCGTCCTGCTGCTGACGACTGATGCCATGCAGCTTGCCGAGCATCTCGGCGGTCAGCCCCATCATGCCGGAGGCTTTCGCCACCGACTTGGCCATGCCGGGGTGGAAGTCCACCCCGTGGCTCATCGGCACGTGACCCATGTGCTCGACGCCGCCGATGATGAAGATGTCCCCATCACCCACCTGGATGGCGCGAGAGGCATCGTGCAGCGCCTGCATGCTGGAGCCGCACAGGCGGTTGACGGTGACCGCCCCCACCTGCTTGGGAATGCCGGCCAGCAGCGCGGCGTTACGGGCAATGTTGAAGCCCTGCTCCAGGGTCTGCTGCACGCAGCCCCAGTAGATATCCTCGATCTCGTTCGGGTCGAGGTTGGGGTTGCGCAGCAGGATGGATTTCATCAGGTGCGCGGACAAGTCTTCTGCACGCACGTTGCGGAAGGCGCCGCCCTTGGACCGGCCCATCGGGGTCCGGATACAGTCGACAATGACTACGTCTTTCATGAATGGATCTCCTTTCCGCAATCAGTAGAAGGTTTTGCCCTGGGCGGCCATCTCACGCAGCTTGTCGCTGACGCGGTAGAGCGGGCCCAAGTCGGCATACTGGTCGGCCATGGCCACGTAGCGATCCAGACCAATGGTGTCCAGATAGCGGAACACGCCGCCGCGGAAGGGAGGGAAGCCCAGACCGTAGACCAGCGCGATGTCGGCTTCGGCTGGCGTGGCGACTATGCCCTCTTCCAGACAGAGCACCACCTCGTTGATCATCGGGATCATCATGCGGGCGATGATGGCGTCCTTGTCGAAATCCTGTTTCGGCTTGGCGATGGGGGCCAGCAGATCGTAACTGGCGGCGTCGGCCACCTTCTTCGGCTTGCCCTTCTTGTCCTGCTCGTAGGCGTAGAAGCCCTTGCCGTTCTTCTGACCGAAGCGGCTCACTTCGTACATCACGTCGATGGCGGTACGGCCTTCCTTGCTCATGCGTGCCGGGAAGCCCTGCGCCATCACGTCACCGGCATGGTGGCCGGTGTCGATGCCGACCACGTCCAGCAGGTAGGCGGGGCCCATGGGCCAGCCAAACTCCTTCTCCATCACCTTGTCGACGGCGGCGAAGTCGGCGCCATCGGCAACCAGCTTGTTGAAGCCGAAGAAGTAGGGGAACAGCACCCGGTTGACGAAGAAGCCCGGGCAGTCGTTGACCACGACCGGGGACTTGCCCATGGCGGCGGCGTAGGCCACCACGCGGTTGATGGTTTCATCGGAGGTCTGCTCGCCGCGGATGATCTCCACCAGCGGCATGCGGTGCACCGGGTTGAAGAAGTGCATGCCGCAGAAGTTTTGCGGGCGCTTCAGTCCCTTGGCCAGCAGAGAGATGGGGATGGTGGAGGTGTTGCTGGCGAGCACGGCGTCTTCGCCGATGATCCCTTCCACTTCGCCCAGTACGGCGGCCTTCACTTTCGGGTTCTCGACCACGGCTTCCACTACCACATCCACATGCTTGACGTTGTCATAGCTGAGGGTCGGGGTGATGGCTGAGAGCACCTGGCCCATCTTGATACCGTCGATGCGGCCCTTCTCGAGCTGGCCGTTGAGCAGCTTGGTGGCCTCATTCATGCCAAGTGCCAGTGCCTTCTCGTTGATGTCCTTCATCACCGCCGGGATGCCCTTGCTGGCAGACTGGTAGGCGATGCCGCCCCCCATGATGCCGGCACCCAGTACGGCGGCGTGGCCAGTGGCCTTGCTCGCCTGTTTGGCGGCCTTCTTGGCCAGCGCCTTGATGTGCTGATCGTTCAGGAAGATACCGACCAGCGCCTTGGCGACATCGGTCTTGGCCAGCTTGATGAAGCCTTGCGCCTCGACGGCCAGCGCCTCGTCACGGCTCATGCCGGCAGCGGCTTCGACGGTTTTTACCGCCGTCATCGGCGCCGGATAGTGTTTGCCCGCCACGGCGGCAACCATGCCGGCGGCGGTGGTGAAGCTCATCATGGCTTCCAGTTTGGAGAGGCGCAGCGGGGCCTTCTTGGCGGCGCGGCGGCCCTGCCAGTCCAGCTTGCCTTTGATCGCGTCCTTGATCATCTGCAGCGCAGCGCCCTGCAGCGCGTCGGGGGCGACCACGGCATCGATGGCACCCACCTTGAGGGCGTCATCGGCACGGTAATCCTTGCCGGTGGTGATCCACTCGAGCGCGTTGTCGGCGCCGATCACCCGTGGCAGACGGACGGTGCCGCCAAAGCCCGGCATGATGCCGAGCTTGGTCTCGGGCAGGCCAATCTTGGCTGTGGTGTCTGCCAGACGGAAGTCGGTGGAGAGAATGGTCTCGCAGCCGCCGCCCAGGGCGTGGCCCTTGATGGCGGAGAGGGTGGGCACCGGCAGATCTTCGATGGCGCTGAAGATGTCGTTGGCCTTTTTCAGCCAGCCGAGCAGATCAGCCTGCGGCAGATCGAACAGTTCCAGGAATTCGGTAATGTCGGCGCCGACGATAAAGGCGTCTTTGCCGGAGGTTAGGATCAGACCTTTTAGTTCACGTTCTTGTTGTAATGCGGCGATCGCTTCGCTCAGGGAGAGCAGGGTAGCGCGATCCAGCTTGTTGACTGAACCCGGAGCATCGAACCTCAACTCGGCAATGCCGTCTTCGAGGTAGCTGACCGTCAGGGTTTCGCCTTGGTAGATCATGAGAGTGTCTCCTTGTTCCCACATGGTGGGGGGGTGGTGCTCCTTTATCCCCAGCAGGGGGCGAGGCTCACTATTGATCCAAAAGAAGACAATTTCAACACCTATTTAAAACATTCGTTTAACAGATCTCGAGTAAAAGCTCGCCTCAGATTAACAACCAAAATAAAGGCGTCTGATGACGCCTTTATTAACCTTGTGTGGCCTCAACTGGCCAGCTCTGGCCGGTCGCGATACTGGCTCAGCACTTCGGGATCGGCGAGGGCGTGGGTGTTGTTGACGGGCCGGTTGTGCACCACTTCCCGCACCGCCAGCTCCACTATCTTGCCGGACTTGGTGCGCGGAATGGCGTCCACCTGCAGGATGCGGGCCGGCACGTGACGGGCGGTGCAGTGCAGGCGCACCTGCTGGCGGATGCGCTCGCGCAGCGCTTCGTCCAGCATGAGGCCTGGCTTGAGCTTGACGAACAGCACCACCCGCTCGTCCTGTTGCCACTGCTGGCCGATGACGATGCTCTCTTCTACTTCCTCCAGCTGCTCGACGTAGCGGTAAATCTCGCTGGTGCCGATGCGCACGCCGCCCGGGTTGAGGGTGGCGTCGGAGCGACCGTAGAACAGGATGCCGCCGGTCGGGGTCAGCTCGATCCAGTCGCCATGGCACCAGATGTTGTCGAACCGTTCGAAGTAGGCGGCGTGGTACTTGTCGCCGCTGGCGTCCCCCCAAAAGCCGATGGGTTGGGCCGGGAAGGGCTTGGTGCAGACCAGTTCGCCCTTTTCACCCTGCACCGGCTGGCCCGCTTCGTTGAATACCTGCACCGCGAGGCCGAGGCCGCGTCCCTGGCTCTCACCGCGGTAGACGGGGCTGATGGGGTTGCCGATGACGAAGCAGGAGCAGATGTCGGTGCCACCCGAGATGGAGCTGAGCTGAACGTCCTGCTTGATCTGCTGATAGACGTAGTCGAACCCTTCGGGAGAGAGCACGGAGCCGGTGCTGCAGATCAGCCGCAACTGCGGCAGCTGGTGGGTCTTGATCGGGGTATAACCCTGCTTGTGCAGCGCATCCAGGTATTTGGCCGAGGTGCCAAACAGGGCGACCTCTTCGTCGCGGGCGAGATCCCACAACACGTTGCCGTCCGGGTAGAAGGGGGAGCCGTCGTAGAGCACCAGGGTGGCGCCGGAGGCGAGCGCGCTCACCAGCCAGTTCCACATCATCCAGCCGCAGGTGGTGAAGTAGAAGATGCGCTCCCCTGGCTTGATGTCGCAGTGCAGCTGGTGCTCTTTCAGATGTTGCAGCAGGGTGCCGCCGATGCCGTGGACGATGCACTTGGGTTTGCCTGTGGTGCCGGACGAATAGAGGATGTAGAGCGGGTCATTGAAGGCCATTGGCTCGAACTGCAGGCTGGCATCCGGCTGGCTGGCCAGGATCTGGCGCCAGTCGTGGCCAAACTGCAGGGGATGGCCCAGCAAGGGGATCATGACCGTCTGCTCTATGCTGTCGATCTGGCTGATGACCCCCGCCACTTTGTCCTGAATGTTGATGGCCTTGCCGTTGTAGCGATAGCCATCCACCGCAAACAGCATCCGCGGTCGGGTCTGGCCGAAGCGCTCCACCACGCTGGCTTCGCCGAAATCGGGGCTGGTGGAGGTCCAGATCGCTCCCAGGCTGGTGGTCGCCAGCATAGCCACCACGGTTTCCGGGATATTGGGCAGGTAGGCCGCCACCACATCGCCCCGGCCGATGCCCTGGCCACGCAGCCACTGGGCCAGCCTGGCGACCTGATCCGCCAGCTCGCGCCAGCTCAAGGTGTGGCTGGGGCTACCCTCGATGCGGGAGATGATGGCCGGTGTGTCATCCTGGCGGCGCAGCAGGTTTTCGGCGAAGTTGAGCCGGCTGTCGGGGAACCAGCGGGTGCGCTGCATCTCCTGGCGGTTCTCCGCCACTATGTTGCCGAGCTCGCCCTTGACGCCGCAGTGCTGCCACACCAGCGGCCAGAAACGGGTTGTCTTCTCCACCGACCACTGGTAGAGCTGGGCGTAGCTGTGCAGCTGCAGGCCGTGGAAGCGGTTGACCTCGGCCATGAAGTGCTGGAGGTTGGATTGCTGAATCCGCTCCTGATCCGGTTGCCACAGGCAAAGGTTGTGCATGAGTAGTCCCTGACTGCATGTATCTACCGGCAGTGTATTGAATTGTTTTTTATTTGTTAATGGTTGGTTTTTGTTTCATAACAAAAGCCTTGTAACGTATGCGTTACCTCACGAAGCGATTGCTTGACGGTTCGAGCCTTGATTCGCTTGATGTTATGCTGAAACCACATTTCTCCCGGAGCAGGACGCCATGAGCAGCTACAGCCAACTTTTTGCCCAGCACCTCGACACCTTGCAGCAGCGCACCCGCGACATACTGCAACAGCAGGGACTGAGCGGTCTGGCCATCCACTCCGGCCAGACCCACCGCATCTTCCTCGATGATCAGGATTACCCCTTCAAGGTGAACCCCCAGTTCAAGGCCTGGTTGCCGGTGCTGGACAATCCCCACTGCTGGTTGCTGGTGGACGGTGTGAACAAGCCGGTGCTGCTGTTCTATCGTCCGGTGGATTTCTGGCACAAGGTGGCGGAGCTGCCCAACGCTTTCTGGGTCGACTTCTTCGACATCCGCTTCCTGACCCGCCCGGAGCAGGTGGCCGATCACCTGCCGGCCAACAAGCAGGAGTGGGCCTATCTGGGCGGCCACCTGGAGGTGGCCGAGCTGCTGGGGCTGGGCCAGCCCAATCCGGAGGCGGTGCTCAACTATCTGCATTATCATCGTGCCTACAAGACGGCCTACGAGCTGGAATGCTTGCGCGATGCCAACCGCATCGGGGTACGCGGCCACATTGCGGCCAAGGACTCCTTCATGGCGGGGGCGAGCGAGTTCGAGATCAACCTGGCCTACATGAAGGCGGTCGGGCAGGGGGCCAATGAGGCGCCCTACGGCAATATCGTCGCCATCAACCGCAATGCGGCCATCCTGCACTACACCCACCTCTCCTCTCAGCGGGTGCCCGATGCGGAACGGTACTCCTTCCTCATCGATGCCGGCGTGGATGTGCACGGCTATGCCTCCGACATCACCCGGACCTGGGCCTGGCGCCGCGGTGAGTTTGCCGATCTGATTGCGGCGCTGGATGCCCAGCAGCAGGAGATCATCGAGGAGATCAAGCCGGGTCGCCGTTACAGCGAGCTGCATCTGCAGATGCACCACCGACTGGCGCGCCTGCTGCAAGCCACCGAGCTGGTGGACATGTCGGTGGACGAGATGATCCATACCGGGGTGACCAACGTCTTCTTCCCCCACGGTCTCGGCCACTTCCTCGGCCTGCAGGTACACGATGCCGGCGGCTTCATGCAGGACGAGCGCGGCACCCACTTGTCGGCCCCCGAACAGTTCCCCTATCTGCGCTGCACCCGGGTGATGGAAGTGGGCCAGGTGTTCACCATCGAGCCGGGCCTCTACTTCATTGACAGCCTGCTGGAGCCGCTGCGCCTCGGTGAACAGGGCAAGCGGGTCAACTGGAACAAGGTCGAGGCGCTGCGCCCCTATGGCGGCATCCGCATCGAAGACAACGTGGTACTGCATGCCAACGGGGTGGAAAACCTGACCAGACAAGCAGGGCTCTGATGGCGGCAGACTATTCCATACCGGCCGCACCGCTGGAGGTGAGTGAGGAGATCAAGAAGAGCCGCTTCATCACTTATATCGCCCACACGCCGACCGTAGAGGCTGCCAAAGCCTGGATCGGCGAGATAAAACAGCAACATCCCGGGGCCCGGCATCACTGCTGGGCCTTTGTCGCCGGTGCCCCGCAGGACAGTCAGGTTTACGGTTTCAGCGATGACGGCGAGCCCTCGGGCACCGCCGGCAAGCCCATGCTGGCCCAGCTGATGGGGGCCGGTCTCGGGGAGATCGCCGCCGTGGTGGTGCGCTATTACGGTGGGGTACTGCTGGGCACCGGCGGCCTGGTCAAGGCCTATGGCGGTGGTGTGGGCGCCGCCCTCAAGCAGCTCGAAACCCGCATCAAGCGCCAGCAGGCTACCTCCCTCATCCAGTGCGACTATACCGACATGGGCGCGGTGGAAGCGCTGATCCAGGCGCATCAGGGTCAGTTGCTGGCGGCCGATTACGGCGCCAGCGTCACCCTGCAGGTGGCGTGGGAAGCCGCTGTTTGGAGCAGAATCGCACAGGAATTGACCGACCGAACCCAGGGTCGGGTATCCCTTCGTCCCTTAGATGGCTAGAATCCATCGCTCTTTTAGCCTGAAGAGGGAGCCGGAATGCAGATTCTGAGCATCATTCGTATCGTTGGCCTGCTGGTCGCGCTGTTCAGTTCGACCATGTTGCTGCCCGCGCTGGTCGCCTTTGGCTATCGTGATGGCGGTGGTGCCGAGTTCGTCAACTCCTTCTTCATCGCCCTGCTGCTCGGCGCCGCGCTCTGGTTTCCCAACCGCCATCAGAAGAAAGATCTCAGATCCAAGGAAGGCTTCCTCATCGTCGTGCTGTTCTGGGTGGTGCTGGGCAGCGTGGGGGCCTTGCCGTTCCTGCTGGGAGAGGTGCCCGGCATGACGGTGTCGGAGGCCTTCTTCGAGTCGTTTTCCGGCCTGACCACCACGGGGGCGACCGTGCTCACCGGGCTGGACAACCTGCCCAAGGCGTTTCTGTTCTATCGCCAGCTGCTGCAGTGGCTGGGGGGGATGGGGATTATCGTGCTGGCGGTGGCCATACTGCCGCTGCTCGGCATCGGGGGGATGCAGCTCTATCGCGCCGAAATTCCGGGGCCGGTCAAGGACAACAAGGTCACCCCGCGTATCGCCGAGACGGCCAAGGCACTCTGGTTCATCTATCTGCTGCTCACTTCCCTCTGTGCCCTGGCGTACTGGATGGCGGGCATGACCCTGTTCGATGCCATCTGCCACTCCTTCTCCACCCTGTCGGTGGGCGGCTTCTCGACCCACGACGCCAGCATCGGCTTTTTCAACAGCCCTGCCATCAACCTGATTACTGTGGTGTTTCTGCTGCTGGCGAGCGTCAACTTCGCCCTGCATTTCATGGTGTTCGCCCACAAGCCGGTGCGGCTGAGCAACTATCTGCGTGACTCCGAGCTGAAGGTGTTTCTGAGCATCCAGTGCGTGCTGGTGCTGATCTGCTTCGTTTCCCTCTTGTTTCACGGTCATTACGCCACCTGGCAGGAGGCGCTCAACCACGGTCTGTTCCAGGCGGTGTCGCTGGGCACGACCACCGGCTACAGCACGACCAGCTATGCGGAGTGGCCCTCCTTTCTACCCATGCTGCTGATGTTCTCCGCCTTCATCGGTTGCTGCGCCGGCAGTACCGGGGGCGGCATCAAGGTGATGCGCTTCATGATCCTGTTCCTGCAGGGGATGCGCGAGCTGAAGCGGCTGGTGCACCCGCGCGCCATCTATACCCTCAAACTGGGTCGTCGTGCCGTGCCTGAGCGGATCGTGGAGGCGGTGTGGGGCTACTTTGCTACCTACATCATTCTGTTCTTCATCTTTATGCTGTTGCTGCTGATGACCGGCTTGAACGAGGTGACCGCTTTCTCCGCCGTGGCGGCCGCGTTTACCAACGTGGGGCCGGGGCTGGGCGAGGTGTCGGCCAACTTCGGCAAGATCTCGGCAACGGCGCAATGGATACTGGTCGTCGCCATGCTGTTTGGCCGATTGGAAATCTTCACTCTTCTGGTACTGTTTACCCCTGCATTCTGGCGTAGTTGAGGTTGGTATGGACAAGATTCTGGTGCTTTATTCTTCCCGTGACGGGCAAACACGAAAGATCGTCGATGCCATGCTGGCAGAGACCGAGGGTTGTGAGGTGGTGATGCAGGATCTGCATACCCTGCCGAAGTGCAATCTTAGCAAGTTCAAGAAGGTGCTGATCGGTGCCTCCATTCGTTATGGCAACTTCCATCCCAGTCTGTTCAGTTTCATCCACGCTCATCACGAACAGCTGGAAGTGGCCAACGCAGCCTTCTTCTGCGTCAACCTGACCGCTCGCAAGCCGGAGAAGCAGACCCCGCAGACCAACGCCTATATGAAGAAGTTTCTGCGCCTCTCCCCCTGGAAGCCGAAAACCCTGGGGGTGTTTGCCGGTGCGCTGCAATACTCCCGCTACAACTGGTGGCAGACCCGCATCATCCAGCTGATCATGAAGATCACTCGTGGTAGCACGGATACCAGCAAGGACCTCGAGTTTACCGATTGGGAAAAAGTGCGCGATTTTGCCCGGGAATTCTGGTCAAAAAGATAGCAATCCATCGTCCTGAATGGCCTTGGCCCCGTGGTTGCGGGGCTTTTTGTTGGATAAATAGGCGTTTGAACTACTGAAAGCCAAAAAATGCCAATTTTTGCAAAATTCCCCTTGTCATCGCGGCGCGGCTCCCTATAATGCGCCCCTACCAGCACGGCAGAACACGCCAACCTGATGAGCCAGCTTCCTTACGAAGCAGGCGCCGAAAGAAAAGCGAAAACAATCGCTTGACTTTCGAAGTGAGAAGCGTAATATGCGCCTCCTCAACGCGACAA
>NZ_JAPCJG010000017.1:0-46255 GCF_027707985.1 Aeromonas sp. QDB03
TTGGCTGCTGCGGGAGTGGCATTCTACTCAACCGCCTTCTCGAGTCAAGCCTTATTTTCAAAGGCTTTTCGAGGTTATCGACCTGGCTGTTTGCGTTGCCGCTTGCCGTGTCGATGGAGGCGCATTATAGGGAACGGATTCTTTCTGGCAACCCCTCATCGGCAATAAAATTGCAAAAAACTGCACTTTTTTAGTTATTCATATCCAAGCACAGCTTTTATACAAACTTATCCACAGAAACCGGTCTCGAATTGCTAGAATGGCCGAAAACAAGGAGGCCGAGATGGACTTGCGACTGAGACCTTACAAGGGAAAGCGCCCGCAATTGGGCAAACGGGTATATGTGGACCCCTGCGCCACCCTGGTGGGGGATATCCAGCTGGGTGACGATGCCAGTATCTGGCCCATGGTGGCAGCGCGGGGGGATGTGAACCATATCCGCATCGGTGCGCGCAGCAATATTCAGGACGGTACAGTGCTGCACCTGACCCGCAAGAGCGCCAGCAACCCCGGCGGCTATCCACTGCTGATCGGCGAGGATGTCACGGTCGGTCATAAAGCCATGCTGCACGGCTGCACCATCGGCAACCGGGTGCTGGTCGGCATGGGTACCATCCTGCTGGATGGGGTGATCGTTGAAGACGATGTGATGATCGGGGCGGGCAGCCTGGTGCCGCCAGGCAAGCGGCTCGAGGCAGGCTTTCTTTATATGGGCAATCCGGTCCAGCAGGCTCGTGCCCTCAAGCCGGCCGAGATCGCCTTCCTGAAGACCTCGGCCGACAACTATGTACTACTCAAGGACGAGTATCTGCAAGAGGCCTGACACCCCGCCACCACAAACAGGAAGCCCGGCATCATGCCGGGCTTCTCTTCTTATATAGCTATATGAGCGTCAGACAGGGTCAGTGGGCCTGATCCCAGTTGTCACCGGTACCCGCCTCCACCACCAGCGGCACATGCAGCTCGGCTGCGGCTGACATCTTCTCCTTGATGATGGCAATGTACTCCTCCAGCTTCTCTTCGCGGATCTCGAACACCAGTTCATCGTGCACCTGCATCAGCATGCGGATCGACTGGTCTTCAATTCCGCGGATCCAGCCATCCACGTTGATCATGGCCCGCTTGATGATGTCGGCGGCCGTACCCTGCATGGGGGCGTTGATGGCGGCCCGTTCAGCCGCCTTGCGCAGACCGGCATTGCGGGACTTGATATCCGGCAGATAGAGGCGACGGCCAAACAGAGTCTCGACATAACCCTGAGCATCCGCCTGCTGGCGGGTGCGCTCCATGTACTCCAGCACGCCCGGGTAGCGTTCGAAGTAGAGATCCATGTACTTCTGCGCTTCGGCACGACCGATCCCCAGTTGCTTGGCCAGACCGAAGGCACTCATGCCGTAGATGAGACCAAAGTTGATCGCCTTGGCACTGCGGCGCATGTCGCTGGTCACCGCCTCGAGCGCGACCCCGAACACCTCGGCGGCGGTCGCCTTGTGGATGTCCTTGCCCTCGGCGAAGGCGGTCAGCAACCCCTTGTCACCGGAGAGGTGCGCCATGATGCGCAGCTCGATCTGGGAGTAGTCCGCCGCCACCAGCTTGTAACCGGCGCACGGGATGAAGGCCTGCCGGATGCGGCGCCCCTGTTCGTTGCGTACCGGGATGTTCTGCAGGTTGGGATCGGTGGAGGAGAGCCGGCCGGTCGCCGCCACCGCCTGATGATAGGAGGTGTGCACCCGCCCGGTCTGCGGCTTGATCATCAGCGGCAGCTTGTCGGTGTAGGTGGACTTGAGCTTGGCCAGCCCACGGTGCTCCATCAGCAGTTGCGGCAGCTCATAGGTCTCCGCCAGCTCGGCCAGCACCTCTTCCGCAGTGGATGGGGCTCCCTTGGGAGTCTTTTTGATGATCGGCAGCCCCAGCTTGGTGAAGAGGATCTCCCCCAGCTGCTTGGGCGAGGAGAGGTTGAACTCCTGCCCGGCCAGCTCGTGAGCCTGTTTCTCCAGCTCTGCCAGACGCACTTCGATCTCCTGGCTCTGCTGGTGCAGCAGTTTGGGCTCGATGGTGGTACCGAGTCGCTCCATTCGCGCCAGCACCGGCAGCAGTGGCAGTTCGATCTCGCTGAATACTTTGGCGAGGCCCGGCTCGGCAGAGAGCTTGCCCCACAGCGCCTGATGCAGACGCAGGGTGATGTCGGCATCTTCCGCCGCGTAAGGAGCCGCCTGCTCCAGTTCAATCTGGTTGAAGGTAAGCTGCTTGACCCCCTTGCCGGCGATATCCTCGAACGAGATGGTCTCGGCGTTCAGATACCTGCGGGCCAGCGAATCCATGTCGTGGCGGCTGGCGGTGGAGTTGAGCACATAGGATTCGAGCATGGTGTCGTAGGCGATGCCCTGCAGCTCGATACCGTGATTGAGCAGCACGTTGCGATCGTACTTGAGGTTCTGCCCCACCTTGAGACGGGTCGGATCTTCCAGCAGCGGTTTGAGCTTGCCCAGCACCACGGCCTCGGTCAGCTGCACCGGCGCCCCCAGATAGTCGTGACCGAAGGGGACGTAGGCCGCCTTGCCCGGCTCGATGGCAAAGGAGACGCCCACGACGCGCGCTTCCATATAGTCGAGACTGGTGGTCTCGGTGTCGAAGGCAAACAACGGCGCCGCCTGCAGACGGGCCAGCCACTCGTCGAATTCGGCCTCGTCCAGGATGCAGCGATAGTCGGTCTCGATGGCGGCTACCGGGGCGGCACCTTCATCATCACTTTCGGCTTCGCTCTCCTCAGCGCCGCCGGATTCCAACTCTTTGATCAGGTTGCGCAGCTCGTACTCACGATAGACCGCCAGCAGAGCCTCTTTGTCGATGGGGCCGAGCTGCAGTTCTTCCAGGCTCTGTTCCAGCGCCACATCGGTCTTGATGGTGGCCAGCACATAGGAGAGGCGCACCTGCTCTTCCTGCTCGCGGAACTTGTCGGCGAACGCCTTGGAGCCACGGAAACCGAGCGCAGCCACCTTGTCGAGGTTGGCGGCGATCTCGTCGATGCTGCCGATCCCTTGCAGCAGGGCCAGTGCGGTCTTCTCGCCGACGCCGGTCATGCCGGGAATGTTATCCACCTTGTCCCCCATCAGGGCCAGGTAGTCGATGATGAGCTCGGGCGGTACGCCGAACTTCTCGATCACCCCTTCCCGATCGGTCTTCACGTCTTTCATAGTGTCGATCAGGGTGACATGGTCGGAGACCAGCTGCGCCATGTCCTTGTCGCCAGTGCTGATCAGCACCGGCAGCTGCTTCTCGGTCGCCTGGCGGGCCAGGGTGCCGATCACATCGTCAGCCTCCACCCCTTCCACCATCAGGAAGGGGAAGCCCATCGCCTTGATCATCTGATGGATAGGCGCGACCTGGCTGCGCAGATCGTCCGGCATGCTGGCCCGGTTGGCCTTGTATTCGGGATAGATGTCGTCGCGGAAGGTCTTGCCCTTGGCATCGAACACCACGGCCACGTGGCAGTCGGGGTACTGCTTGCGCAGGCTGCGCATCATGTTGGCCATGACACGGACGGCGCCGCTCGGCAAACCGGTCGAGGTGCGCAGATCGGCCTGCTGGGAGGCAAAGAAGGCGCGGTAAAGATATGAAGAGCCGTCGACCAGAATAAGGGGATTGCTAGGGGCCATGAAATCGTCCTGCCAGAGATAAACAGCCGCTAGGATGCCACAGGGCCCCCCTCACACCAAGGGGGGCAAAGACCCTGCCAGTGGATCCTCACAGGCCATCAATCTGTGGATAACTCTGTGCTCAAAAATGGGGGGCAGTATGAACCACAGTGATAAAACTGTGCACAAAAATATAAAAACCAATAAATAACAATTGGTTGCGCACTTAAAAACCGATCGCGAGACGACTTGAATGATCTCGATCAATGTGGAAAAAAATTTAAGGGAGTAAGTACGGCAGGATCCAAAACGAAACAATCCTAGCACAGCAAGATGACTTGACCAGCTGAGGACGAACGATAACCATACAAAAGTACAACAATCCATTCTGGCTCACATTTTCAACAACGAGGAGTCTGTCATGAAAAAAGTGGCCGTGATCTTGAGTGGCTGTGGCGTCTTTGACGGGGCCGAAATCCACGAGGCCGTCATCAGTCTGCTGGCGCTGGCCAGGCAGGGCGCAGCAGTCCAGTGCTTCGCTCCCAATGTTCCACAGCTCCATGTGATCAACCACCTGACCGGGGAAGTGAGTGAAGGCGAGCACCGCAACGTGCTGGTCGAAGCGGCCCGCCTCTGCCGCGGCCAGATAAGGGACGTGGCCGAGCTGGATGCGGCCGACTACGATGCCCTGCTGGTGCCGGGTGGCTTTGGCGCCGCCAAGAACCTGTGCGACTTCGCCATCAAGGGGGCCGAGTGCCAAATCCAGCCGGATGTACTGAAGGCGTGCCAGAGCTTCGCCAAGGCCGGCAAGCCGGCCGCCTACATCTGCATCGCACCGGCCATGATCCCGCTCATCTATGGCGCCGGCACCCTGGCCACCATAGGCCACGACGAGGGCACCGCCAACGCCATCGAGGCGATGGGAGGCAGCCACCTCAACTGCCCGGTCAACGAGTTCGTGGTGGATCAGGAGCGCAAGGTGATCTCCACCCCCGCCTACATGCTGGCCAACAACATAGTGGAAGCGGCGGACGGCATCGAGAAGACCGTCAAACAGCTGCTGGCACTCTGATTGCCAGACTGACCCAAACAAACGGGCCGCTCATGGAGCGGCCCGTTTTCAATTCTCGCGGATGGCGACGACTCAGATGCTTTCGCCCATCTGGTCCATCTTGCCCAGCAGGGCACGCAGACGCTCTTGCCAGGCGACGTGCTCGTTGCGCAGCTGATGGTTCTCGTCTTGCAGCTTGTTGTTCTGCTCTTTCAGCTCGTCCAGCTCCATCTTCAGCAGGGAGATGTTGTCGACGGCGGATTGTACTTTGGATTCGAGTTGCTCAAGGACTTCTAGTGACATATGCATACCTGTATGTTCAATTGCGATGCCCCACAGAGGGCGATTCAAGCGCGTGAAGCCAGCATACCCCGAGCCTATCGGCACAAACAAGCCGGTGCGCTGTAAAATGCGCCTTCCATGGATGTATTGCCTAAATATGCGTCTATTTTTCTCGCATCCTGCGCCCAAGCCACGGCCGGCCCCGCACAAGTCGCCACCTAGCCCCTGCGCAACCGCCCTGCACGCCCTTGCCGAGAGCCCGCATCATCAGGCGTGCAGGGCGATATAGGCCCCCAGCAGCAGACAGGCGACCCCGTACATCAGCAGGCCGTAGAGCAGGTTGCCGCGCAAAATCGCCCCGGCACTCAGGTTGTAGCGGGAGGCCAGCGCCAGGTTGGAGCCGGAGAGCGGACTGGTACCGGTGGCCAGCCCCCAGCCCAGCAGGAAGCACATGCCGAGCAGGCTGGGATCCGGCGAGAGCGGCCACAACAGTGGCGCCAATCCTGAGATGCTGATGAGCGGGTGCACCCCGACGATGGCCACCAGCAGGATCAGCAACAGGGTGAGCGAAGACTCCAGCCAGCCGAAATGATGGAAGAAGGGCAAGCCGTGGCCGCCACCCAGCTCGAGCACCGACAGCGCGCTGTTGATGCCGGCGGCCAGCAGGCCAGCCCCCAGAAACAGCACCAGTTGGCCGCCGATGGCGGGGAAGCGTTCCACCACCTGCCGCTTGAGGGCCGGGCCGCGCCCCGCGCTCGGCATGAAGGCAAAGGCCAACAGTGGTGCCACCAGGGCGATCACCGCCAGAATGCCGAGATCCGGCCAGCTCTGCTTGATCAGCAGTACCAGCAGGGCCAGTGCCACCGGCAGGCCCAGAGTCTGCAGCCGCAGCGGATAGCCGGCAAAGTCCGCCACCCCCAGCCGTTCCACCTGCCAGGCGGTCAGCCCCATCGCCAGCAGAGTCGCCACCACCCCGAACGGCAGGATGCGCGACAGCTGCAGGCCGGGCGCATAGGTGAGCGCCACCGCCATGGCGACGAAGAAAGGGGACCAGAAGGCCGCCGCGCAGAAGATCCGGCTCAGCACCAGCACCTGACGCCGCTCAAGGGTGCCGTTACGCTCCAGCCGATCGCCGATGATGAACAGCACCGAGAGGTTGATGACGGCCCCCAGCAGGTTGAGGCTGGCCATGGTGCTCCACAGCCCCTTGCGCCCTTGCCATGAGGTGGTGCCGGTCAAGAGGCCCGAGGTGGCGAGATTGAGGGTGCTCACCGCCGCAAACATGGTGAGCATGTTGATGTTGGGCAGCAGCCAGTCACCGGCGGTGAGGCTTGCTCCCCGCCAGCAGGAGAAGATCAGCAGTGCCAGCGCTGCCCCGTACAGGGCCAGCGCCTGGCGCCGCGCCGCCCCCACCAGCCAGGGCCAGGTGAGCAGCGAGGCCCCCCAGGCCGCGATGGCCGCCGGCCAGGGGGAGAATCCCAGATAGAGGTGCAGCAGATTGAGCAGCCACATCCCCAGGATCAGATAACCCGACCAGCGCTTGGCCATCAATGCACCTCGGTCAGGGGATCAGAGACACTGATCCATGTCCAGCGAAGGCTTGTCGCACTCCGGACGACCCACGATCTTGGCGGGTACGCCCGCCACCGTGGTGTGCGGCGGCACCGGGTTGATCACCACGCTGCCGGCGCCGATCTTGGCTCCCATGCCCACCTCGATGTTGCCGAGCACCTTGGCGCCCGCCCCTATCATCACCCCTTCCCGGATCTTGGGGTGGCGATCGCCGCTCTCCTTGCCGGTACCGCCCAGGGTAACGCTCTGCAGGATGGAGACATCGTCCTCGATCACCGCCGTCTCACCCACCACGATGCCGGTGGCATGGTCAAACATGATGCCCTTGCCGATACGGGCGGCCGGGTGCACGTCCACTCCGAACACCACCGAGATCTGGTTCTGCAGGTAGAGCGCCAGCGAGCGCCGCCCCTGGCGCCACAGCCAGTTGGCGACCCGGTAGCCCTGCAGGGCATGGAATCCCTTGAGGTAGAGCAGCGGGGTAGAGAAGAGATCGACCGCCGGGTCGCGCTCCTGCACCGCACAGATGTCGGCCGCCACGACAGCCAGCAGCTCGGGCTCGCTGCGCAGGGCCAGTTCGATCACCTCGCGCAGGGCGATGGCAGGCATGGTGGCACTGTCGAGCTTGTTTGCCAGCTGGAAGCTGAGGGCCGAACGCAGGTTCTTGTGATTGAGAATGGTGGAGTGGAAGAAGCTGGCCAGCATGGGCTCTTCGGTCGCCATGCTCGCCGCTTCTTGCTGAATTTTTTGCCAGGTTCTGGCAACCAGATCATCCATGTTGCAGCCTACTGTTGTTCTGAGGGAGTGCCTTGCTGTTCCTTGTGCACCACGGAGATGGGGTCCATATGAATGATGACATCCATGCGCTCGAACGCCTGACGAACCGCCAGTTCGGCTTCATCGGCAATCTGATGGGCCTTGACCAGAGGGAGCTGATCGTCCAGTTCCAGATGCAACTGCACGAAACGGGTCGGACCGGATTGGCGGGTGCGCAGATCATGCACCCCGTGTACACCTTCGACGTCACAGCAGAGGGCCATTATTCTCGCTTGTTCCTCGGCTGGCAACTGACGATCGAGCAGCGCCTGCACCGATTCATAGCCGATGTGCAGCGCCCCCCACAAGAGGAACAGCCCGATCAGGATGGCAAACAGGCCGTCGGCCCAGTACCAGCCCTGCCCCGCCAGCACCAGTGCCAGCAGCACGCCGCCGTTGAGCAGCAGGTCGGAGCGGTAGTGCAGCATGTCGGCCTTGATGGCCACGCTGTTGGTCTTGCGGATCACCAGGCTCTGGAAGCTGACCAGCAGCAGGGTGAGCACGATGGAGCCCCCACTGACCCACAGACCTGCTTCGAGCCGCTCCAGCGGCGCCTGCTTGAGCAGGGAGGAGATGCCGTGCATCACCAGCAGCAGGGCGGAACCGGAGATAAAGGCCGCCTGGATCAGCCCGGCCAGCGACTCCGCCTTGCCGTGGCCGAAGCGGTGTTCGTCATCGGCCGGTGACAGGGCATAGCGGATCGCCAGCAGGTTGATAATGGAGGCGCTCACGTCCATGAAGGAGTCGGTGAGGGAGGCCAGCAGGCTCGAGGAGTCGGTCATCAGCCAGGCGATCAGCTTGCCGGTGATCAGCAGGGTGGCGGTCGTGACGGCGGCCATGCTGGCCAGCGTCACCCAGCGGGAATATTGTTGATGGCTCAAAACCGGCTTTCCTCTTGCGGTTAAAAATCTATTATACCCTGACCCCGACGCCGGATTGGCGCGAAAAATCAGCGGAATGACTTCAGATGCACAAAATACTCCTGGTCGACGACGATCTCGAGCTGACCCAGTTGCTCACCGAAATTCTGACCCTGGAAGGCTTCCAGGTGACCGTCGCCGAGGATGGCGAAGAGGGCTTGCAACGGCTGGCCGAACAGCACTTCAACCTGGTGCTGCTGGACGTGATGATGCCCAAGCTCAACGGCTTCGCCATGCTGGCCCGACTGCGCAAGACCCACGACACCCCGGTGCTGATGCTGACCGCCCGTGGCGACAGCCAGGATCGGGTCAACGGGCTGGAGGCCGGGGCTGACGACTATCTCGCCAAGCCGTTCGACGATCGGGAGCTGCTGGCCCGGGTGCGCGCCATCTTGCGCCGTACCCAGGGCACCCAGCCCCAGCGCGGCGGCAGCTCGGAAGAGGTGCGCTTCATGGATCTGGTGCTGCAACCCGGCCTGCAACAGGCCAGCTGCCACGGCGAACTGCTGGAGCTGACCGCCACCGAATTCGGCCTGCTGGAGTGCCTGCTGCGCAACCCTGGCCAGATCGTCAGCAAGAGCCAGCTCTCCGAGCTGGTGCTCGGCAAGAAACTCGAGCCCTTCGATCGTGCCATCGACATGCACCTGAGCAACCTGCGCAAGAAGCTGCCTGAGCGCACCGATGGCCAACCCCGCTTCAAGACGGTGCGCGGCAGGGGCTATCTGTGGCTGGAACAGGCATGAGAACCGCCCGCACCTTCAACGGTCTCTCCACCCAGATCTTCCTCTGGTTCTGGTTCATGCTGTTGCTGGTGGTGGCCGCCGTGGTGATCCTGCCGACCCTGGATCCCCGCAACATCATTCCGCTGCCGGCCCACGAGATCACCCGCCTCAACAACAACCTAAAGGCACTGCAGAAGGGGGCCGACCCCAATCAGGATTTCGATCTGGCCCAAGCCATCGATGCCGCCGGCCTGCTGCCGGTCGACAACATCTATCTGCGCGATGCCAAGGGACAGATGCAGTCCAGCACCCGCCTGAGCAAGTTCGTGATCCGTTTCATGCTCGACTCGGACAACCCGGCCAAGCCCATGCTGGGCAGCGAGCACAAGCGGGCCATCGCCGGCCCCTTCCAGATGACGCATCACGGCCAGGTCTATCACATCTACTTCGGCCTCAACGTCGAGAACTCCTATCTGTTCCTGTTCATCCAGATCCTGGATCACCCGATCCAGATCCTCGGCATCGCCATGCTGGTCAGCACCCCGCTCTGTCTGCTGCTGGCCTGGCGGCTGACCCGCCCCATCCTGCAACTGCAGCAGTCGGTCTCCCAGCTGGCGGAGGGTAATCTGGAAGCGCAGATCCCCAACCTGGGACGGCGGGACGAGATCGGCCAGCTGGCGGATCACGTCAGCCACATGGTCGATACCCTCAAGAACATGATCCAGAAGCAGAAACAGCTGCTCTCCGACATCTCCCACGAGCTGCGCAGCCCGCTCACCCGCATTCAGCTGGCGCAGGCGCTGATCCGCCGCAAACAGGGGGACAGCAACGAGCTGGTACGGATCGAATCGGAGATCGGCCGGCTCGACAAGCTGATCGGCGACCTGCTCGACCTGTCGCGGGTACAGCAGCATGTGGAAGCGCCGGTGGTGATGCCGTTGGCCGAGCTGCTGGAGCCCATCCTGGACGACGCCATGTTCGAGGCCAACCAGAGCGGCAAGCAGCTCCGGCTGCCACCGCTGCCGGCTGAATCGCTGCGGATGTGGCCCGATCTGCTGGCTAGGGCACTGGAGAATCCACTGCGCAACGCGCTCAAATACGCCCGCGAGTTCATCAAGGTGGACTGGTATCGGGAGGGACTGGAGTGGGTGATGACCATACGCGACGACGGACCTGGCGTGCCGGTGGAGCAGCAGGCCCAGCTGTTCCTGCCCTTCTTTCGGGTGGATGATGCCCGCAACGCCAAGACCGGCGGCACCGGGCTGGGGCTGGCCATCGCCGCGGAGGCCATTGCGCGCCACGGCGGCACCATCCGCGCCAGCAGCAATCAACCGGCCGGGCTGACCATCACCATCCGCCTGCCCATCGGCTGAGCAGACTCTTTTCATCCGCACGGGCGCTGGGTATGCTGGCGCCCTTTTCGCCCCATCAGGACGCCGTCATGCTCGACATCGTGCTCTACCAACCGGAAATTCCGCCCAACACCGGCAACATCATCCGCCTCTGCGCCAACACCGGCTATCGACTGCACCTGATAGAGCCGCTGGGGTTTGAGTGGGATGACAAGCGGGTGAAGCGGGCGGGGCTCGACTACCACGAGTTTGCCGAGGTGAAGCGCTGGCCGAACTTCGAGGCCTTTATCGAGGCGGTGGCGCCGACGCGGGTATTCGCCTGTACCACCAAGGGGCGCACCGCCCATTCGGCGGTGCAGTTTGCCGCAGGTGATGCCCTGCTGTTCGGGCCCGAGAGCCGCGGCCTACCCATCGAGATCATCGAGAGCCTGCCGTTCGAGCAGCGGCTGCGCATCCCCATGCTGCCCCAGAGCCGCAGCATGAACCTCGCCAATGCGGTGGCGGTATTCGTCTACGAAAGCTGGCGCCAGCTGGGCTATGCCGGCTCGCTGCAGGAGTAAACCCGACAGCTCCAGGCAGGCGCTGACGTCAGGAAGACGTCTGCTGCGCCTCTCCCACCCCGTGGGCTGAGTGCAGCAACCGGCCATCGCGCTCCAGCTGCCAGCAGAGCCAGCCCAGCGTCAACCCACGCCCCGCCATCAGGGCCGCCATCGCGGCCCACAAGGCCGCCACGCCCCAACCCTGACAGAGCCACCAAACCGGGAAGAAGCCGCACAGTGCCGCCACCAGCATGCTGTTGCGCATCTCCCGCGCCCGGGTCGCCCCGATGAAGACCCCGTCCAGCAGGAAGCACCAGACCGCCAGCAGCGGCATGGCGATGAGCCAGGGCAGCTGCGCATTGGCGGCGGCGATCACCGCCGGCAGATCGGTGATGTGCGCGATCAGCCGGCTGCCGCCCACCGCAAACAACAGGCTGAACGTCAGGGCGATCAGCAGCGCCCAACCGAGATTGAGGACGATGGCCTCCCGCAACCCCTGCCGATCCCGCCGCCCGATGGCGCGGCCCACCATGGCCTCCACCGCGTAGGCGAAGCCGTCCAGCCCGTAGGAGATCAGCATCAGGAAGTTGAGCAGCACCGCATTGGCCGCCACCGCCACATCCCCCAGCCTGGCACCCTGCAGGGTCATGAAGGCGAAACAGAGTTGCAGGCAGAGGGAGCGGATGAAGATGTCCCGGTTCAGGGCCAGCAGTCGCAGCAGTGCGGGCCACTGGCGCCAGCGCTGCCAGGCACCCTGCCACGCCGATGCGGCCAGCCGGCGCAGGTGACGGCTCACCAGCCAGAGCCCCAATCCGAGCGCGCTGTAGTCCGCCAGCAGCGAGGCGGCGGCGACCCCCTTCACCTGCCAGCCCAGTCCCAGCACGAACCAGGCATCGAGCCCCATGTTGACCAGGTTGGTGAAGATCAGCAGCAGCATGGGGCTGCGCGCATCCTGCATGCCCAGCAGCCAGCCCATGATCACCAGGTTGCAGAGCGCCGCCGGAGCGCTCCAGACCCGCACCGAAACATACTCGGCGGCATAGTGCTGCACCTCGGCGGAGCCACCGCTGAGGGCAATAAGAGTGGGGATCAGCGGCAGCAACAGCAGCAGCAACACCACTCCCAGCCCGACGGCGAGCCCCAGCGCACGGGCCAGGGTGTCGAGCTGGCCGGCCGGGCTGCTGGCGCCATGAGCCTGGGCGGTCAGCCCCGTGGTGGACATCCGCAAGAAGCCGAGCAGCCAGAACAGCAGGTTGATGAGGGTGGCGCCGACCGACACGCCGCCGAGGAACCAGGCCTGACTGAGATGACCGATCACCCAGGTATCCACCAGCCCCAGCAGCGGAGTGGTGACATTGGAAAACACCATGGGCAGGGCCAGGGCAAACACGGCGCGGTGGCGCCGCCCGTCCCGCCACCAGACGGGGGTCAGCATGTCGCAGGGAGTCCGTTGCTCATCATGCGTCGTCCAGCCGCACTATCTTGGCAAAGTCCGACACCATGCTCGCCATCACGACTCTGGGCACACTGCCCTCGCTCAGACGGGGGCGAAACACGGCCTCCAGCTTGCCGGCCGGATTGATCAGCACGATGGAGGCGGAGTGGTCGATCAGGTAATCCTTCTCACCCTGGTCGGCGATGGAGTAGATGAGCCCCAGATTGCGCACGAACGGGAACAACTTGTCGTGGGGGCCGGTCGCCGCCTTGAACTCCGGATTGAAGAAGGCGGTATAGGTCTTGAGACGGGCCACATCGTCCCGCTGCGGATCCGCCGAGATGAATACCACCTGGCTGTTCGGGGCGATCTTTTTCAGCTCGGGGTAGACGGAACGCAGATCCGCCAGGGTGGTCGGGCAGATGTCGGGACAGAAGGTGTAGCCGACGAACAGGAAGGTCCAGTGGCCAGTCAGGCTAGCGGGGACGAAAGGTTGGCCATCCTGATCGGTGAAGGCGAACGGATTGATGTCCCGCCCCGCCGGGTAGTAGTCGGCATGCTCGGGCAGAGAGGGCTGGTTCCAGTAAAATCCGGCCATCATGCCCCCGACCAGCAGCAGAAACAGCAAGGGGTAACGCGGTTTAACCATAAGAGAACAGACCCTTTCACTTCGACATACCCGCCAACCGGGCCCGAATGGAAGAGCCATTGTAACCCAGCCGGCGCCGGACCGGTCACCCCCTTGTACCGGATGCCCGTTCGCTGGCCAACTTCCGTCAGAAGATGACGCAAGGGCCGGTGATATCGGCCCGAACCCGCCCAAAACAACAGCCCCACCATAAGGTGGGGCTGCGCAAGAAGCAGTGACGCTCACGGCTGTTGTCGGCGCCGCTCATGCGGGCGTCTGGACTGTGCCCGCAGCGGGATGACGGGTGCGGTCCAGGGGGCGTCGGCTAGCCCGCCGTCATGATGGCTGTGAAACAGGCGCACCAGCCGGACAATCTTGTCCTTGGGGCACCCCAGCCAGATGGTCCAGCAGGCACCCTTGTGGTGTACCCAGAGGGCATAGAAACGGGTCATCCGGTTACCCTTGATGAAACGGGTGATGGAAGAAACGGGCGATGCCAGACCCGGATCCCATGGCGAGCTTGAAGCCATACCTGTCCTCCTCGATCAACAGGTCACGCCAACCGGCACCGCCCATCACCACCGGGGTGAATGAGTCAATGACTGCCGCGTGTCGACTGCGCGAGTGTGCCGCTGCGGGGCCGACTGCCGGCGCCCTGCTGACCACTCTCCCTTCTATCCCGCAAGCGCCTCTTTGCCAGGTGTGCGCTGCACACCGCACGAGGCTGTTGTTTTTCCCTGCTGCCCTCCGGGTTCCTGCTACCAGCGATCTGGATAACGCGCGTCATGGCGAGCAGCGGGGGCGGCTCAAGCCAACGAGTCCGCCTTACCAAATGATATATCTGAAATGAATCGCCTGCGGCCGCCGCCCGCAGACAAAAGTAGCGGGTATCAGGATCTGATTGAAATCATGGGGAAAGGAGTACAGAAACGAAACGGCCTCCCGCAGGAGGCCGTTTCATGGCAAGGATTACATCCAGTCGGCGTTGCGAATGACGCCGACCGCCAGCCCCTCGATGGTGAGCTGCTGACAGGAGAGATCCACCTCGATGGGGGAGAGCTCTTCGTTCTCCGGCAGCAGCCACACCTGGCTGCCCTTGCGCTGGAAGCGCTTGACGGTGACATCCTCGTCGAGCCGTGCCACCACCACCTGGCCGTTGCGCACCTCCTGGGTCTTGTGCACCGCCAGCAGGTCGCCATCCAGAATGCCGATGTTCTTCATGCTCATGCCCTGTACCCGCAGCAGGAAGTCGGCCCGCGGGTGGAACAGGGCCGGATCCACCTGGTAGTGGCTCTCGATGTGTTCCTGCGCCAGGATGGGCTCGCCGGCGGCCACCTTGCCGATCAGCGGCAGACCGCTCTCTTCCAGCGGCTCTTCCTCTTCGAGCAACAGGCGAATGCCGCGGGACGTGCCCGGCATGATCTCAATGACCCCCTTTTTGGCCAGGGCCTTCAGATGTTCCTCGGCCGCATTGGCCGACTTGAAACCAAGCTTCTGGGCTATCTCGGCGCGAGTCGGCGGCATGCCGGTTTCGTTCATGTTCGCCTTGATCAACTCCAGCACTTCGGCCTGGCGGGGAGTAAGGGGTTTCATAGCATGGGCACCTGTCTTTTTATACAGCACACTGGCAGTATATACAGTGCAGTGGCCAAGGCAAGGCGCAGCTGACATTTGTCGCGACCCGGCGCTCATTTGCTGCAGATTTGATCCCGCGCAGCCGACTCATCGTACCTCTCGGCGACAAGCAGTCGGTGATTTGCTATGCTCACGCCGCATTTTTTTGGAGAGCAGACGCACATGTCCCTTGGACAGAACATTTCCAGAGCCATCTTGCAATGGCCGGTCAGCGGCTTGGTCAATCACAAGAGCCTGCCGGAAAACCCCATCACCGAGCTCAAGCTGGATCCGGCCAGACCCATCGTCTACGCCCTGAAGACCAGCTCGATCACCGACCTGATGACCCTGCAACAGTGCTGCGAGGATCTCGGCCTGCCCGGCCCCTTCACCCCGCTGGAGCTGAACGGCCAGTTGCTGCCCCGTTATGTCTGTCTGGACCGTCCGCCTCCCCTGTTCGGCAAGCGCAGCAAGCCGCTGCCCTTCATGCAGGAGTTCCACCAGCTGCTGGATCTGCACAAACAGGATCCGGCGCTGGATATCCAGGTGGTACCCGTCACCCTGTTCTGGGGCCGCGCGCCCGGTCGGGAAGGCGAGGAAGCCTCCGGCTGGAACATCATCAGCAGCCTGGCGCCAAACCGCCTCAAGAAGGCGTTGATCGTGATCCTGAAAGGACGTGAGAACTTGGTGCGCTTCTCCCCGCCGCTCTCCCTGCGTCACATGGCGGACAAGCACGGCACCGACGAGGCCATCGCCCACAAGCTGGCGCGGGTTGCCCGCACCCACTTCAGCCGCCAGCAGCTGGCCGCTACCGGCCCCAAGCTGCCCAACCGCAACCTGCTGTTCAAACAGCTGCTCGATTCGAACGTCATTCAGCAGGCCATCGAGGAAGAAGCACAGCGCGAGGGGATCAGCCTGGAGAAAGCCCAGAAACGGGCCCACGGCTACATGGACGAGATCGCCTCCGACTTCTCCTACCGGCTGATCCGGCTTGGCGAGAGCTTCCTCGGCTGGCTGTGGAACAAGCTCTACCGCGGCCTCTCCGTCAACGGCGCCGAGAAGGTGCGCCAGCTGGCCCAGGAAGGGCACGAGATCGTCTATGTGCCCTGCCATCGCAGCCACATGGACTATCTGCTGCTCTCCTACGTCATCTATCACCAGGGGATGGTGCCGCCCCACATCGCGGCGGGCATCAACCTCAACTTCTGGCCGGCGGGCCCGATCTTCCGCCACGGCGGCGCCTTCTTCATCCGCCGTACCTTCAAGGGCAATCCGCTCTACAGCACGGTATTCCGGGAATACCTCAATCTGCTGTTTGCCAAGGGCTATTCGGTGGAGTTCTTCACCGAGGGCGGGCGTTCGCGTACCGGCCGCCTGCTGCCGCCCAAGACCGGCATGCTGGCGATGACCCTGCAGGCCATGATGCGCGGGCTGGACAGACCGGTGACCCTGGTGCCCGTCTATCTGGGCTACGAGCATGTGATGGAGGTGAACACCTACCACAACGAGCTCAAGGGCAGCCGCAAGGAGAAGGAGAGCTTCCTGCAGGTGCTCGGCATCCTGCGCAAGCTGCGCAACTACGGCCGCGGCTTCGTCAACTTCGGTGAGCCGCTGACCCTCAACAATTACCTCAACGAACACGTGCCCAGCTGGAAGGAGCACATCGGCGAGGAGGAGCGTCCCGAGTGGATGGCGCCCACCGTCAACCAGCTGGCCGAGCTGCTGATGACCCGCATCAACGGGGCCGCCGCCGTCAACGGCCTGACCCTGAGCGCGCTGGCACTGCTGGCCGCCGAGCGCCACGCCCTGACCCGCGACGAACTGCAGGCCCAGCTCAACACCTATCTGGATCTGCTCAAGCAGGTGCCCTACAGCCCGCACAGCACTATCCCGGACGAGGATGCCAAGACCCTGCTGGATCAGGCCATGGAGCTCAACAAGTTCGAGGTGAGCGAGGACAAGCTGGGCCAGATCGTCAGCCTGGACCGCTATCAGGCGATCCTGCTGACCTACTACCGCAACAACATCCTCCATCTGTTCGCCATGCCCTCCCTGGTGGCGGCGCTGATCGAGCGCTGCGAGGGGATCTCCCGCAGCGAGATCGTTGCCCGCTGCATCGACATCTACCCGCTGCTCAAGACCGAGCTGTTCCTGCGCTATGAAGAGGACGAGCTGCCGGAGCTGGTCGATGCCCTGCTGGCCGAACTGCAGCGCCAGCAGCTGATCGAGGCCCGCGACGGCGGCTTCTGGGTCAATCCGGTCAACCAGACCTGCCTGCTGCTCTTGGCCGAGAGCATTCAGGAGACTCTGCAGCGCTACGCCATCGTGCTGACCCGGGTGCTGGCCCAGCCCCGCATCGAGGCCGAGCAGCTGGAGGCGGACGGCCTGATGATGGCGGAGCGCCTCGGCACCCTGCACGGCATCAACGCCCCTGAGTTCTTCGACCAGAAGCTGTTCAGCACCCTGATCCACACCCTGCGCAGCGAAGGCTACCTCGACCCGGGCTGCAAGCCGGATCTGGGCCGCTTCCAGGCGCTGGCCGACAACATAGTGCCGCTGCTGAGCACCAAGATCCGACGCACCATCCAGGCCGGCAACCGGCTCTGACCCCGCTCGCACGACACCATAAAAAAGGCCGCAACATGCGGCCTTTTTTCATGATGGGGTTGACTCACAGGTAGTTGATCACTACCCCGGCAAAGATCAGCGCCCCCACGTAGTTGTTGTTGAGAAATGCCTGGAAGCAGGCCTCCCGCTGCCGCTCGCGGATCAGCCGCTGCTGATAGACGAACAGCGCCGCCGCCGCCAGCAGCGACCAGTAGTAGCTGGAGCCCAGCTCGCTTAACTGCCCCACCAGCAGCAGGATCAGCAGGGTCAGCAGCTGCAGCGCGCCGATGATCCGCTTGTCGTGGCGGCCGAACAGGATGGCACTCGACTTGAGGCCGAGCTTGAGGTCGTCGTCTCTATCCACCATGGCGTACTGGGTGTCGTAGGCGATGGTCCACAGCAGGTTGGCGAGAAACACCAGCCAGGCCACCGCCGGCAGGGCATTGGCCTGGGCCGCATAGGCCATGGGAATCGACCAGGAGAAGGCCATGCCGAGCACCAGCTGGGGGATCGGGATGTATCGCTTCATGAAGGGGTAGCAGACCGCCAGCAGCAGGGCCGCGAACGACAGGCCGATGGTGAGCGGGTTCATGGTCAGTACCAGGGCGAACGAGATGAGCGCCAGCACCGCAAACAGCGCCAGCACCTCCCGCGGCTTGACCTTGCCCATGGGCAGCGGTCGGCCGGCGGTGCGCTTCACGTGACCGTCGAAGTTGCGATCCGCATAGTCGTTGATGACGCAACCGGCGGAGCGCATCAGAAACACCCCCACCACGAACACCAGCAGGGTCCAGAGATCCGGCAGGCCGTCAGCCGCCAGCCACAGTGCCCACAGGGTCGGCCACAGCAGCAGCAGGGTACCGATGGGCTTGTCGATGCGGGCCAACTGCACGTAGGCTAGTCCCCGCTCCTTGGTTAACAGATTCACTCCAGCTCCTTGTTGCATGACAGAGAGGGCAAGAAGAGTTCATGGACCAGCAGTGGCCATTGCCCCAGAAACAGACGGGAACGACGTCCCCAGACGATGCCGGCCGGACACCAGGGATTGCTCGCAATCTCGAAACAGGCCAGTTGCAGGTGATCGCGCCGGGCAGGCTCGTCACCAAAGATACGTTCACCCAGGGGTTGCTCACCCAGCTCGCGCAGACCGCTCTCTTGCAGGGCGGCTTCGGCAAACAGGGTCCAGCCCAGTACGGCCGGCCCATGATCGCCGTGCAGGATCACCTCGCGGCACAGCCCCATGGGCTGCTCGGCGACCACCAGCTGCTGCTCGTCGGCGTCGAGGGCGACGCTGCGATTGCCGAACAGTTGTACCGAGAAATGGCGATTGTGGCGGCGCAGGCGCCGGGTCATGGAATCGGCCTCCAGCAACCAGGGCAGCAAGGCCTCGGGCGGCTCGCACTGCGCGGGCGTCTGCCAGGGCACGAGCCGGGCAAGGGGAACAGTCAACTCGGACTTCACAGCTTCACCATCCGGAGATTTCCGTTATCAGGTTAAAATCCGGTTTATTATCCGTAAATCAATCGAGAATTGTAAGAACATCCGTGCTTGACGGCCCCGATGGCAGCATCAAAAATGGGGTATCTCTTGCTGATGAGCCATCCTATGAAGCTATTCAAATTTCTGCTGGTGTTGTTGCTAAGCTGCGGTGCACTTCAGGCCTATGCCTCCGAAGGGGGGGAAGCCCCTGCAGAAGGGGAAGCTGCCGCCGCCAAGCCGGGTTTCTTCTATCACCTGCTGGATCCCGACATCATCACCAACTACCTGAGCGATGGCAAAACCCTCGGCTACGTCCGGGTGACGGTGGAGTTGATGGCCGAGAACGAGGCCGACCTCAAGCTGCTGGAGCAGCATGACCCCCTCATTCGTGACGCCATCATCCGGCTGATGGGCAGCAAGAGTGCCGACCAGATCAAGTCTCTGGTCAGCCGCGAAGACCTGCGCAAGGAGTGCCAGACCCGGGCCAACGAGCTGCTGGTGAAGGAGACCGGCAAGAAGGCGGTGCGCGAGCTGATCTTTACCAAGTTCCTCTATCAGTAATCTCCCGTCACCACGAGCGGGCAGCGAGATCATCCTGGCCCGCTCGCTGTTTTAGAAATGAAAATTGATTACACTAGGGCCCACCGAGTTGTCGAGGTAGTTCGAGATGGGCAACAAGACCCTGTGTGAATGGCGGCGCAGCGAGATCCCGGCCGATCTCAAGACCCTGCGCAAAATCGTGCGCAAACCCAAGTTCGTCTGCGGCAAGTGTGCCCGCAGCGCCAACGACAAGAGCTATCTGTGTCAGCCGCTGCGGTTGAAAGAGAAAGAAGCCTGAGCCGCCAGCCCGGCTATTGATCGGTCCAGCCCTGGCGGCCCTGCTCGAACAGCCGGCGCGCCTGGACGTCATTGGGGCAGACCCCGCGATACTCGCCACCGGAACGGCCCGCCAGATAGAGGTGCTCCGGCCGGCAATACCAGGCCAGTCCCTTCTGATGCCCCTGTTTCCACAGCTCGGCATCCACCTTCTCACCGCACTGGGCCTGATGAAACTCGACCCGCTCGGCGGTAAAGCCCAGCTTGCCGTCGGCCTCCCCCACCTCGCTCCACACCTTCTCGCACGGATCGTCCGAATGGGAGGCGCAGCCCCCGAGCAGAACGGCAAACACTATCACCGAGAGTCGCATAATCATCCTTGAGTGTCGTTTGGGCAGTTCATTCTAGCCAGAGCAGCAGCCCCCTCCAAGCACCTCTCCCCATTCCTGTGAGCCGCCCAAAAAAACAGGCGGGCCCGAGGCCCGCCTGTGTATTCAATACGCGGATTACTGGTCGTCGAGAGGGTCATCATCCTGCCAGCTCTCGTCTTCCCATTCATCCAGCTCTTCTTCCCAGGATTCCGGCTCCCAATCGTCATCGAGATCGTAATCCGGCTTGTGTCCACCCATGCTCATTCTCCTTGGATAGTGCACCCGCACTCAAAGTCTATCCAGAAAAATGGGGCTCGCCAGTCAGGGCTGGATCAAAGTTTGACCAGGGTGCGCCCCGCGATTTGCCCTTGGGTGATGGCTTCGGCGGCCTCCGCCACCTGCTCCAGCCCTATCTCGGTGACCGCCTGCGCAAAGAAGCTGGCGGGCAGATCCCGCGCCAGTCGCTGCCACGCCAGTTGGCGGCGCGCCAGCGGACACATCACCGAATCGACCCCCTGCAACCGCACGTTGCGCAGGATGAAGGGCATCACGCTGGTGGGCAGATCGAAGCCACCCGCCAGCCCGCAGGCCGCCACGGCGCCGCCGTAGTTCATCTGGGCCAGCAACTTGGCCAGCACCTGACTGCCGACGGTATCGACCGCCCCGGCCCACAGCTGCTTCTCCAGCGGCTTGGCGGGCTCCAGCAGCTCGCTGCGCGGCACGATGCGGCTGGCGCCGAGCGCGGTCAACAGCTCGCCCTGCTCCTCTGGACGGCCGGTCAGGGCTGCCACCTGATAACCCAGCGCAGCCAGCAAGGCAACGGCGGTGGATCCCACCCCGCCGGCGGCGCCGGTCACCAGGATCTCGCCGCTCTGCGGGGTTACTCCCGCCTCCTCCAGCGCCAGTACGCAGAGCATGGCGGTCAGACCGGCGGTGCCGATGCACATGGCCTGCCGTTCATCCAGCCCGGCCGGCAGCTGCACCAGCCAGTCGGCCTTGACCCGCGCCTGTTCGGCCATGCCGCCCCAGTGGCCTTCCCCCACGCCCCAGCCGGTCAGCACCACCCGGTCACCTGGCTGGTAGCGGCTATCAGCAGATTCCAGCACGGTGCCGGCGAAGTCGATACCGGGCACCAGCGGCCACTGGCGCACTATCTTGCCCTTGCCGGTGATGGCCAGCCCGTCCTTGTAGTTGAGGGAGCTGTAGCGCACCGCCACCCGCACCTCGCCGGCCGGCAGCTGGCTCTCGTCCAGCCGGGTCAGGGTCGGCACCGTCTTGCCGTCTTGGTTTTCCAGTAACAGAGCCTTGAACATGGTTGCCTCTTTGATGAGTGTGAAAGGGGTCAGCTGCTTTGCCGCTTCTGCAGCTGGAAATCGAGGGTCAGCGCCGAGCCCATGACGGGTTCACCGGCCAGCTGACGCAGGATGAGATCGGCGGCCTCCTGCCCCATCCGCTGATAGGGGATGCGGACCGAGGTGAGGGCCGGATAGCAGGCCCGCGCCACGTCCAGATCGTCGAAACCGGCGATGGCGAGCTTGCCCGGCACGTTCAGGTGGCGGCGCTGGCATTCGAACAGCACCCCGGCCGCCAGCTCGTCGTTGACGCAGACCAGCGCATCCAGTTCGGGCCAGCGCAGCAGGAACTCCCCCAGCATGGCCGCCCCCGTGCTGAAGCTGGGTCGCTCCGAGGTGTTGATGATGGCGTCGGGGGAGAGGTAGTTGTCCAGCAACGCCTTCTGCCAGCCCTGCATGCGCTGCTGCAGCATCCACTGCTCCTGGCGGGCGCAGAGGAAACCGATATTGCGGTAGCCGCGCTCGATCAGGTGGCGGGTCAGCTGGTAGCCGGCATCGAAGTTGGAGACCCCGACGTTCATGTCGATGGGACTGCGGGCCATGGCCCCCACCTCCACCACCGGCAGGCGGGCCGCCTGCAGCCGCTGGCGGATGGTCTCGCCAGGATCGCTGCCAAACAGCACCACGGCCGCCGGATTGTGCTGCAGAAAGCTGGTCAGCAGGCTCTCCTCCTGCTGCTTGAGGTGCTGGGCATCCCCCAGCATGATCTGGTAGCCCTCGCCCCGCAGCGTCTGCTGCAGCCCGGCGATCACCTCGCCGCAGCCGCACTCGGTCAGGCTGGGCACGATCACCACTATGGTCTGAGAGGTGGCGGACGCCAGCGCCCCCGCCGCCCGATTGGGGATATAGCCGAGTTCGTCCACCGCCGCCTCGATGCGCTCGCGCATCTTGTCGGACACCAGCTCGGGGGTGCGCAGGGCGCGCGACACCGTCATGGCCCCCACGCCGGCCAGCTGGGCCACATCGTTGAGGGTCACCCGACCCGTGCTACGGCGTTTCTTCGCTTCTGACATCCTTTCCCTTCCTCGGCATACGGGTGCTCACTTTAAGGCAAAAGCGCGGCACTGACTATTTGCTCAAACCGGATTTTACCTTCTTTGAGGCCGATAAGGGGCAGGATGAATCCCTTCTGTGAGAGAAATGATAGCGCTATCACAGATCAATGTTAGCGCTATCTGGTAGCGCTAACTTTCGGGATCAAGCTCACAGTTATCAAGAGGCAAGATCGCTAGATTGGCGCCATCCTATCCAGCCCGGACACTGCCATGCTGACCCAATTGCTGACCGAGGAGGTCATTTCCATCGAAGCGGGCGCCCGCGACTGGCGCCACGCCATCGAGCTGGCCACCGCCCCCCTGCTTGCCAACGGCACCATCGAGCCCTTCTATGTGGCGGCGCTCTATCGCTCCCACGAGGAGCTCGGCCCCTACTACGTGCTGGGCCCGGGCCTGGCCATGCCCCACGCCCGCCCGGAAGACGGCGTCAACCGGTTGGGACTGGCGCTGACCGTACTGAAAGAGGGGGTCAACTTCGGCTCCGAGGGCAACGACCCGGTGCGGCTGCTGGTCACCCTGGCCGCCAGCGACAGCAACTCCCACGTGGAGACCATCGCCCAGCTGGCCGAGCTGTTCATGAATGAAGAAGACGTGGCGGCCATCATGGCGGCCACCAGCAAAGACGACATCCTGCGCATCCTGGCGCGCTACTGATCTGCGCCACGGCGCACCTGACAGAGGAAGAGAGCATGAAAATTCTGGTTGTATGCGGACACGGCCTGGGCACCAGCCTGATGATGGAGATGAGCATCAAGAGCATTCTCAAGGAGCTGGCCGTGACGGCCGAGGTGGATCACCGGGATCTCGCCTCCGCCGGCAGTGAGCGCGCCGAGATCTTTGTCGCCACCCGCGACATCGCCGAACAGCTGGTCAGCATGGGCGTCAACGGCCGGCTGGTATCGCTGGACAACATGGTCGACAAGGCCGCCATGAAAGAAAAACTCGCCATCGCCCTGCGCGAGCTGGGCGCACTCTAACCCCTTTGCGACTGTCTGGGCGGCCGGTGAGCCGCCGCTTCCATCTGCTTGGAGCTGACCATGGAATTTTTCAATTTTCTGATGTTTGACGTGCTGTCGGAGCCGGCCGTGCTGGTCGGCCTGATCTCCCTCATCGGCCTGATCGCCCAGAAGAAACCGGTAACCGAGTGCATCAAGGGCACGGTCAAGACCATCATGGGCTTCGTCATCCTGGGGGCCGGCGCCACCCTGGTGGTGAACTCGCTGGGCGACTTCGCCACCATCTTCCAGCACGCCTTCGGCATCAAGGGGGTGGTGCCCAACAACGAGGCCATCGTCTCCATTGCCCAGCAGTCGTTCGGCAAGGAGATGGCGATGATCATGTTCTTCGCCATGCTGGTGAACATCCTGATCGCCCGGCTCACCCCGTGGAAATTCATCTTCCTGACCGGTCACCACACCCTGTTCATGTCGATGATGGTGGCGGCCATCCTCTCCGCCGGCGGCATGAGCGGCATCCCGCTCATCGCGGTGGGCAGCCTGGTGGTCGGCGTGACCATGGTGCTGTTCCCGGCCCTCGCCCACCCCTACATGAAGCAGATCACCGGCTCCGATGACGTGGCACTCGGCCACTTCTCCACCTGCTCCTATGTGCTGGCCGGCTGGATCGGCGCCAAGTTCGGCAACAAGGCCCACAGCAGCGAAGAGGTGCAGGTGCCCAAGAGTCTGCTGTTCCTGCGCGATACCCCGGTGGCCATCTCCTTCACCATGGGCATCATCTTCCTCATCACCTCCGCCTTCGCCGGGCCCGAGTTCGTCGCCAGCGTCGCCAAGGGCAAGCACTGGTTCATGTTCTCCCTGATGCAGTCCATCACCTTCGCCGCCGGGGTCTACGTGATCCTGCAGGGGGTGCGGATGGTCATCGCCGAAATCGTACCGGCCTTCAAGGGGATCTCCGACAAGCTGGTACCCAACGCCAAGCCGGCGCTGGACTGCCCCATCGTCTTCCCCTACGCCCCCAATGCGGTGCTGATCGGCTTCCTGTCGAGCTTTGCCGCCGGTCTGGTGGGCATGGTGCTGCTCTACCTGCTGGGGCTCACCGTCATCATTCCGGGGGTGGTGCCGCACTTCTTCGTCGGCGCGGCGGCCGGGGTGTTCGGCAATGCCACCGGCGGCCGTCGCGGCGCCCTGTTGGGGGCCTTCGCCAACGGCCTGCTGATCACCTTCCTGCCGGTGTTCCTGCTGCCGGTGCTGGGGGATCTCGGCTTTGCCAACACCACCTTCAGCGATGCCGACTTCGGCGTGGTGGGGATCCTGCTCGGTCTGATCGTGCGCTGAGCCAGCCCCCGCCAAAACAGAAACGGAGCGCCATGCGCTCCGTTTTTTATGTCCGTCTGCCCGGATTCAGTCGTTCTCCAGGCTGGCGAGGCAGTGAGACAAGGTGCGCGCCAGCGCCCCCTGGTTGCGCAGCACCACGGCGCGGGCCTGCTCGCCCATCTCCCGGCGCCGGCTCTCGTCGGCCAGCAGCGCACTCACCTGCTCCCCCAGCTCGGCGGCATCGGCCACCACGGCGGCGCCCCCCTGAGCCACCAGCTGGCGGGTGATGTCGCTGAAGTTGAAGTAGGCGGGGCCGCTCAGGCAAGGTTTGCCCAGCGCAGCCGGCTCCAGCAGGTTGTGGCCGCCCACCTTGACCAGGCTGCCGCCGACGAAGGCCACGTCGGCTGCCGCCAGCATCAGCGGCAGCTCGCCCATGGTATCGCCGAGGTAAACCTTGTCGTGCTCGCCGACCGCACCACCCGCCGTGCGCCGCACGCAGCCGTAGGGGGCACACAACGCCGCCACCCGCTCGAATCGCTCGGGGTGACGCGGTACCAGGATCAGCAGGGCCGACGGCTGCGCCGCGAGCACCCGATCGAAGGCGGCCAGCACCTGCTCGTCCTCCCCCTGATGGGTGCTGGCGGCGATCCAGACCGGCCGCTCTGTCCCCAGCAGTTGGCGCAGGGCACGGCCCTTGGCCTGCACCTGCTCATCGAGCTGGATGTCGAACTTGATGGAGCCGGTCACCGCCAGCCGCTCGCGCCCCAGCCCCAGCCGATGGAAACGATCCGCGTCGTCCTGGTGCTGGCAGAGCAAATGGGTCAACGGCCGGCTGAGGGCATCGAACGCCCCCTGAAAACGGCCATAACGCCGGCAGGATCGCTCCGAGAGACGGGCATTGATGATGGTCACCGGCAGGTGGCGCGCCTCGCAGGCGGCCAACCAGTTCGGCCACAACTCGGTTTCCATCACCCAGAGCGCGCGCGGTTTGACGGCATTGAGGAACGCCGCCACCGCCCAGGGGTAGTCGAGCGGCGCGTAGCGGTGCTCCACCAGATCCCCCAGCCTGGCAGCCTGCTCGGCGCCGGTGCGGGTGGTGGTGGTGAGCAGGATCGGCAGATCGGGCCGCTCGGCCTTGAGGGCGCGGATGAAGGGACTGATGGCCAGCGTCTCCCCCACGCTCACCGCATGGATCCAGAGCGGCGCCTCCTGCCCGCTGGCGGGCGTCCGCCCCAGGTGCTCGGCCCAGCGCTTGCCAAAGCCGGGCTTGCCCTTCTTCGGCTTGTAGAGCGCCAGCAGCGCCAGCGGCAACCCCAGGTGGATCAACAGGTTGTAGAGCAGCCGATAGCCCATGCTAGTGCGGCTCCCCGCGTTTGCCCGGCTCGGCGACAAAACGGGGCGGTTCGCCGGGCGGCAGCGCCAGCGGCGGGGCCGGCGTCTCGCTGCACTCCAGCCGGCGGCCAGCCTCGATGACCTGCTCCGGCATCAGCTCGATCAGGCACTTGAGGTGGCCGAACTTGCAGGTGCGCTTGAAGCAGGGGCGACACTCGATGTCGGTGTGGACGATCTCGACCCGGTCCGCCAGCGGCGGGGTGTAGAGCGGCGAGGTGGAGCCATAGACCCCGATCAGCGGCCGGTTGAGGGCGGCCGCGACGTGCATCAGGCCGGAGTCGTTGGCGATCACCCGCCCGGCCAGCGCCATCAGGTCGATCGCCTCGTACAGATTGGTCTTGCCCGCCAGCACGTGGCAGTTGGGGCGCGACAGCGGGTTGATCCGGTCGCGGATGGTGTTGGCCACCGCCGCGTCCTTGGCGGAGCCGAAGATCCACACCTGCCAGCCCTCGTCGAGGTGTTTTTGCGCCACCACGGCGTAGTGGCCCTCCGGCCAGCGCTTGGCCGGGCCGAACTCGGCCCCCGGGCAGAGCACCAGCACCGGGCGGGCGCGATCCAGCCCAAGCCGCTCCAGCGCCTTCTCCTGATTGATGAGATCGACGTTGAGGGCCGGCTGGGGAATGGTCGGGATGTCGGCCCGGCTCTTCATCTGCGCCTTGGGATAGGCCAGCGCCAGGTAGGCCTCCACCATCAGCGGAAAGGCGGACTTGTTGCTGCGCATGTCGTTGAGCAGACCGAAGCGGTGCTCCCCCTTCCAGCCGGTGCGCACCGGGATGCGGGCAAACCAGGGGATCAACGCCGACTTCATGGAGTTGGGCTGGATGATGGCCTGATCGTACTTCTCGGCCGCCAACTGCTTGCCGAGCCGGCGGCGGGCCCCCAGCTTGAAGTCGCCGTGACCGAGCGGCATCGGGATGGCTTTGTCCACCTCCGGCATCCGCTCCAGCAGGGCACCACACCAGGCGGGCGCCATCACGTGCAGCTCGCTGTCGGGGTGATTGGCCTTGATCGCCTTGTAGAGGCTCTGGGACATCACCATGTCGCCGACCCAGGAGGGGCCGATCACCAATATCTTCATCTCGCGCGTCTCTTGGGCCAAGCCCTGCGGTTAATCGTTGCTGGCCGAGATTATGCCCCAAGAATGGCCCGAGAAATAACAGAAGATCCCCGTACCACCCGCTCTCATACCAAAAAAGCATCCGTTTGAAACTGACGCAGCCCCGACAGCCGGAACCATGCTCCGCCTGCCGTTTTAGGCTAGAATGGGCGCCAATTTGAGCATGGCCCGCCAGCCGGGCGCCAACAAGAGCCTTTAATCCGTGAACAAACCGACTCTGGCGGCTGTCCTTATCGTCAAGAATGAAGCCGAAAACCTGCGCCCCTGCCTCGCCTCCCTCGACGGGCTGGTCGACGAGATCGTCATCATGGACTCCGGCAGCCAGGACGAGACCCCGGCCATCGCCGCCGAATTCGGCGCCCGCTTCTTCGTCAATCCGGTGTGGCCGGGCTTCGGCCGCCAGCGCCGCCTCGCCCAGTCCCACGTGCAATCCGACTGGGTGCTGTGGCTGGATGCGGACGAGCGGCTCACCCCCGAGCTGAAAGCCGCCATCGCCGCCGTCATGGCCAATCCGGCCAGCGACACCATCTACTCGATCCCGCGCCTCTCCTGGGTATTCGGCCGCTTCATCCGCCACAGCGGCTGGTATCCGGACCGGGTGCTGCGCCTCTATCCCAAGGCGCTCACCAGCTACAACGAGGTGCTGGTGCACGAGAAGGTGGAGGTGCGCGCCAACATGAAGATCGTCAACCTGCACGGCGACCTGCTCCACTTCACCTATCGGGATCTGGAGCACTACCTGGTCAAATCCGCCGGCTATGCCCGCGCCTGGGCCGATCAGCGCACCGCCCGCGGCAAGAAGGGCTCCCTCAGCCAGGGACTGGTGCACGCGCTGGGCTGCTTCCTCAAGATGTACCTGCTCAAGGCCGGCTTCCTCGACGGCAAGCAGGGGCTCTTGCTGGCCATCCTGTCGGCCCATTCCACCTTCGTCAAATACGCCGACCTCTGGATCCGCCAGCAGCCGCAGGCACCGGATCAGGCGGACAAGTAAGCCGCCAGCACTTCCCCCCATACGAGACAGGGCCCTTCAAGGGCCCTGTCTGCATTTACATCATCTGGTATCAGTGTTCAGCGCGCCAGAACGGCGGCGCCCAGCGGGCGATCGCCGCCGCCATGGTCTTGGGATCGAGCTGGCTCATGTCTTCCGGGTGATCGCTGTCTTCCGGCGGGCTGAACGCCAGGTGGCGTCCCTCGCTGTTGAGCGGACGCCAGCGCAGCGGCGTCGCCGAGCGGTGCGCCGGGAAGAAACCGATGGTGGGCACATCCAGCGCCGCGGCGATGTGCAGCGGCCCGGTGCTGCCCGCCACGAACAGGGCGGCGTTGGCCATCACCTGGCAGAACTTGGGCAGCCCTTCGTCGGAGCGGTAGATCCAGCCGTTGCCGCCGTGGGCCAGCAGCTCGGCCGCCAGCTGTTCGGCGATCTTCTCCTCCCCCGGCCCTGCAGTCAGGATGCACTGCAACTCGGGACAGGCCTGGTTGAGCTTGATGATGAGGCGGGCGTACTGCTCGATGGAGAGGTTGTTGGCCGAGCCGCCGCTGCCGGCATGCACCATCAGCCAGGGGCGGCCGGCATCGAGCCGCAGGCGGGCGGCGACCTGCTCGCGCACCTGTTGCAGGCTCTTCGCATCGAAGCTGAGGTAGGGGCCCTGCGGCTCCACTGCGCTCACCTGCTGGTCAGCGAGGAAACGGCGCACCAGATCCAGGTTGTATTCGTACTCCGGCTTCTGGGAGCGGGAGCGGCGCTGGATCAGGCGCTGGTTGTAGAGCACCTGGGCCAGCTTGGTTGCCGGTGCCAACCGGTAGGGAATATGCGCCTTCCACACCAGCATGGCGTTGCGGGAGTTGGAGAAGAGGCAGATGGAGGCATCGAAGGCGGCGGCCTTGATGCGCGCCTGCAAGGCGCGTTGCTGTTCCTTGTCGGCCCGTGAGCCCGGATCCAGGATGATCTCGTCAATCCAGGGGCAGAGGCGGGCCAACGGCGCCGTGTAGGCAGGAACCAGGGCAGTCACATGACACTCCATGGAGCGCTTGAGCATGGCAAAGCTCGGCCAGGCCAGCATGAAGTCACCAATCTTGTCATTGCGGACTACCAGAATACGTTTCATAAAAAATCCCTTTGCTCCCTGTCACCAATGCAAGGAGGCTTGATGCGCGGTGCGGGTATTCTTGCCTGATGTATCGCTATTCTCAAGCGAAGAGACCCGGTGACCCCGATTTGGATCGGCAAAGCCGGCATCGGGGCGCCAAAACTCGGCCCAAGGCGGTCGCGCCAATCCCCCAACAGACCCTATAATGCGACCAAATTTCCCGGTTGCAGGAATCAGCAGCATGACCAACAAGGTAATCTATCCCGGCACCTTCGATCCCGTCACCAATGGCCACACCGACCTCATCGGCCGGGCCGCCAAACTGTTTGATGAAGTGGTGGTCGGGGTGGCCAACAGCCCGAGCAAGCGGCCGCTGTTCGATCTGGACGAGCGGGTGCAGCTGGCCCGCCAGGTGACCGCCCATCTGCCCAACGTCAAGGTGGTCGGCTTCTCAGGCCTGCTGGTGGATTTCGCCAGGGAGCAGCAGGCCAACGTGCTGATCCGCGGTCTGCGCGCCGTCTCCGACTTCGAGTACGAATTCCAGCTAGCCAACATGAACCGCCGCCTGATGCCGGAGCTGGAGAGCGTGTTCCTCACCCCGGCCGAGGAGAACTCTTTCATCTCTTCCACTCTGGTGAAGGAGGTGGCCCTGCACGGCGGTGACATCCGCCAGTTCGTCGACCCCGCCGTGGCCGCCGCCATCAAGGCCAAACAGACCAAGTAACAACGAAACAGGCTACCCGAGGGTAGCCTGTTTGCTGCTGGGAGCCTGTGCGGCTCAGCCCGCCAGACGCGGGCCCAGCAGTTGCTGACTCGCCAGGGTCAGCTGATCGAGCCACTCGTAACGGCGCCGGTACATGGCCCGCTTCTTGGAGGCGATCTCCTCCAGCGGCTTGCGCTGAGCGGGCTGCAGCCGTACAAAATTGTCATCCAGATCGATGGCGCCAAACTCCTGCCACAGCTCGTCATAGTCCGCCTGCAGACAGGCTTTCTTCTTTTTGCTGTAACGCCGGGCCTGATAGATGTGGGCCTTCATCCGCACCGCCGAGATGTGCTCGGCCTGCATCGCCTCGGCCAGCTGCATCACCAGCATCACCACCAGCGACTTGGGCCGCAGACCGTGGCCCTCCTTGGTCAGCGCACGCACCTTGTCCTGTGCCTGCTCGATGCAGGGCTCCGGGCCCTGTACCGAACCGATCACCACTGCCAGCCGGTTGAGGGTGCCGGCCAGCGAGAAGGCGCAGCTGTAGAGCCGCTTGCCCTGCGGGTCGACGATGGAGAGGGCGAGCTCCGCCTCGCGGCGGAAGGTACCGTCGTGGCGCAGCACGATGCGGCAGCCGCTCTCGGGATAACGGCCGAGTTCGATGCCATCCCCCAGATAGAGCGGGTCGATCAGATCCGGGTAGCGGGCCAGCATCAGCCGGTAGTGATTTTCCAGCATCTCGGCCCGCTCGGTCGCGGTGGAGCCGGCAAAGCGATAGGGCCGCATCGGCTTGTCGAGCAGCTCGGGATAGTGGGCAGGCAGGGCCTTGAGTGGTTCGGCCTGAAACAGCTCGAACACCCGGCTCAGCTGCTGCCGATAGAGCAGGCTGCGCAGCACGAACTTGGCGCGATTGAAAGTTTTGCGGGCGCTGTCATCGGGATAGAGGAAGCGCGCCATTTTTTGGGCACAATAGTGCCCCTGCCGGGACAAATGGTCCCAGTCTATTGATTTAGCTGTCATTTTATTTTCTCAAACCGCCTGAACGGTCGAGATAGTAGTGACAGGCGAGCAAATCTTCAACAGACTGGAAATACTCTCTTACAACTTGGCCATTTCAGGCCAAAAAAACCGCGATTCAGCGCTGGCAGTGGGAACAGAACACGGTGGTACGCTGCCCCAGCCGGATTTCACTGAGCAGGGTATGGCAGTGAAAACAGGGCTGACCGCCTCGCCCATACACCTGCAACTGCTGCACGAAATAGCCCGGCTTGCCGTCTGCACTGGTGAAATCCTTGAGGGTGGTGCCGCCCTGCCGAATCGCTTCGGCCAGCACCCGCTTGATCTCGGCCACCAGGGTGCCCAGTCGCTCGGCACTGATATTGCCCGCCGCCCGCTTGGGGTGAATGCCGGCCGCGTAGAGCGCCTCGTTGGCGTAGATGTTGCCCACCCCGACCACCACCTGGTTGTCCATCAGGAAGGTCTTGATGGCGGTGCTGCGCCCCTTGGCACGCTCACGCAGATAATCGGCGTTGAACGCATCGGTGAGCGGCTCCGGCCCCAGCTTGGCCAGCAACGCGTGCGCCTCGGCCGGCTCGCGGGTCCACAGCAGGGCGCCGAAGCGGCGCGGATCGTTGAGCCGCAGCAGCTTGCCGTTGGCCAGCTCGATATCCACGTGATCGTGCTTCTCGGCCGGGGTGCCGATGTCCAGCACCCGCAGGCTGCCCGACATCCCCAGATGGAGGATGGCGGTGCCGAAGTCGGTCTCCAGCAGCAGGTACTTGGCGCGGCGGCTGACCCGGTGGATGGTGAGATCCACCAGCTCCTGGATTTCCCCCGGCACCGGCCAGCGCAGACGGCCGTCCCGCACCACCACTCGGGTGACCTTGATGCCGGTAAGCCAGGGTGAAATGCCCTGGCGGCTGACTTCGACTTCCGGTAATTCAGGCATGGGATCCTCGTGCTGACGCTGAAAAGGGGTTAGGGAGCGGGACGCAGCAGGCTGCGGTACTGCTCCTGGCTCAGGCTGAGCCAAGTCGAGGGCGGCAGCAGGGCGGCAAACTTGCCGCTGTCCTGATAAAGGCCCACCTCGATGGGATCGCTCTGGCCAGCGACCCAGATCTTGAGGGTAACCGGGTTGCCGCGCACGGATCCGCCGGGCGGCAGTAACCAACCCTGCCAAGCTTCGATGTGCGCCGCCAGCTGGGCACTGCTGAGCCCCAGATCCGGCCCGCTGCGCCAGCCCTGCCCGATCCGTTCGATCTGCCAGCTCGGCCCCTGCCAGGTGAGCACCACGGCGCTCTCCGGCAGCAGCGGACGCGCCCGCTTGGCGCTGTTCTCCTGCTGGGCCAGCTCCAGCCGGTGCAACAGGGTGATCACGATCAGCACCACCACGATGATCACGTTGTTCCAGCCTTTGCGGCTCAGTTTGAACATGGCAAGCCTCCCTTAGAACCGGCAGTGTACTGAATTTCGGCCATAAAAAAACCCGGCACTAGGCCGGGTTTTTGGGAATGCAGCATCAAGTAATTACTTGATTTTGCCTTCCTTGTAGATCACATGCTGACGAACAACGGGATCAAACTTTTTGATCTCCATTTTTTCGGGCATGGTGCGCTTGTTCTTGGTAGTGGTATAGAAGTGACCAGTACCGGCGCTGGAGTTCAGGCGAATTTTCTCGCGAATACCTTTAGCCATGATCTAATTCCTTATACCTTAACACCGCTGGCGCGCAGTTCAGCCAGAACCACTTCAACGCCACGCTTGTCGATGATACGCATGCCTTTTGCGGATACGCGCAGGCTTACGAAGCGTTTTTCACTCTCAACCCAAAAACGGTGAGTGTGCAGGTTCGGCAGGAAACGACGCTTGGTAGCGTTGTTAGCGTGCGAACGGTTGTTACCAACTGCCGGGCGCTTGCCGGTTACTTGGCATACTCTAGACATGTCAGTCTCTCCAAATCTTACTTCATTGCTCGAGCAAATATCTGCCCCGCTGGCCTTCGATTGCGGGGCAAACAGAAGGCGGCATTTTATACAGCATCCGTGATCAAAGATCAACTAATACGGCGCCAGAGCACAGTCATAACCAACCGCGCTCGGCGAAAGAAACCGTGATGCCGTCACCGATCACCAAGTGATCCAGCACTCTGATATCGATCAGGGCCAAGGCGGCCGTGATCCGATCCGTGATCTGGCGGTCGGCCCGACTGGGCTCGGCGACGCCGGACGGGTGATTATGCGCCAGAATCACGGCGGCTGCATTATGTTTGAGTGCGATCTGCACGATTTCTCTGGGCCAGACGCTCGCCGAGTCGAGGGTACCGTAAAAAAGTTCAACGAATTGAATCACTCGATGCTGGTTGTCGAGCAGCAGCAGGGCAAACACCTCCCGGGGTCGATCCCGTAGCTGGGCCTGCAGATAGTCCCGGGTCAACTGGGGCGAAGTGAGCGGATCGCCTCTTTGCAACTGTTCGGCCAGATGGCGTTTGCCCATCTCCAGCACGGCCTGCAACTGGGCATATTTGGCCGGCCCAAGGCCGTGTGCCGCGCAAAAGACCCGCTGTTCGGCACCAAGCAGCGCCCGCAGCGAACCAAATTGCTGCAACAGATGGCGGGAGAGATCGACCGCACTCAGACCGCTGACCCCGGTGCGCAGGAAGATCGCCAGCAGCTCGGCGTCGGACAAGCCGCCAGGCCCGTGACGCAACAGCTTCTCGCGCGGGCGTTCATCTTCCGGCCACTCCTTGATGCTCATTTGTCTCTCCCTCATGCCTATTGAGAGAAAACATAGCAAAAAATCGCGGGAGCCCGACCACAAGTCCCCCATGTCAGCCTCTGTCGTCGTCCGCTGCCTGTGGTATCTTAGCCGACCAGTCAGAGTGAGCCGGAAGAGAAGCAGCAGATGAGATTGGCCGATAAACGCATCCTGTTGGGTGTCAGTGGCGGGATCGCCGCCTACAAGAGTGCCGAGCTGGTACGCCGCCTGAAAGATCAGGGGGCCGAGGTACGTGTGGTGATGACCCGTTCCGCCAAGGAGTTCATCACCCCGCTGACCCTGCAGGCCGTCTCCGGCCACCCGGTGGCCGACAGTCTGCTGGATCCCGCCGCCGAGGCGGGTATGGGTCACATCGAGCTGGCCAAGTGGGCCGATCTGGTGCTGATCGCCCCGGCCAGCGCCAACCTGATGGCCCGTATGGCCGCCGGCATGGCCGACGAGCTGCTGACCACCCTCTGCCTGGCCACCCCGGCACCGGTGGCGCTGGCACCCGCCATGAACCAGCAGATGTACCTCAACGCCGCCACCCAGGCCAACCTCAAGACTCTGGCCAGCCGCGGCATCCTGCTGTGGGGGCCGGATTCCGGCAGCCAGGCGTGCGGTGATGTGGGCCCGGGCCGGATGCTGGATCCCCTAGAGCTGGTTGAACGCTGCTGCCAGCAACTCGCCGCCGAGCCACTGCTGGCCGGGGTCAGACTGCTGCTCACCGCCGGGCCGACCCGCGAGGCGCTGGATCCGGTGCGCTACATCAGCAACCACAGCTCCGGCAAGATGGGCTACGCCATCGCCCGCGCAGCTCGTGAAGCGGGCGCCGAGGTGACGCTGGTGAGCGGCCCGGTGGCACTGGTCACCCCGGCGGGCGTCACCCGTGTCGACGTGGAGAGCGCCGAGCAGATGCATCAGGCGGTGATGAGCCGGGTCGGCGAGTGCGACCTCTTCATCGGCTGCGCCGCCGTCGCCGACTACCGCCCCGCGCAGGTGGCCAACCAGAAGATCAAGAAGACCGGTGACAACGACCAGATGCAGCTGACCTTGGTCAAGAACCCCGACATCATCGCCGCCGTGGGGGCTTTGTCAGACAAGCCCTTCACCGTCGGATTTGCCGCAGAAACCGTGGATGTGGAACAATACGCCCTCGACAAACTGCAGCGTAAGCGGCTGGACATGATCGCCGCCAACGACGTATCTCGTGCGGGCCAGGGCTTCAACGCCGATGACAACGCCCTGACCGTGTTCTGGCAAGGGGGTCAAGCACCCCTGCCCCTGGCCGATAAGCTGACGCTGGCTCGTCATCTCATCGCCCTGATTGCAGACCACTACCGGCACTGAGCCAGTCAATCGACCACCTCCACTCCATTAAAAACGATTTATGACAACACAAATTGAACTGAAGATTCTGGATGCCCGCATCGGCACCGAGTACCCGCTGCCCGCCTACGCCACACCGGGTTCCGCCGGCATGGATCTGCGGGCCCTGCTGGATGCCCCGCTGACCCTGGCCCCGGGTGATACCACGCTAGTGCCGACCGGGCTGGCCATCCACATTCAGGATCCGGGCCTGTGCGCCACCATCCTGCCCCGCTCCGGTCTCGGCCATAAGCACGGCATCGTGCTGGGCAACCTGGTTGGCCTCATCGATTCCGACTACCAGGGCCAGCTGATGGTCTCGGTGTGGAACCGTGGCAATGACAGCTTCACAATGCAGCCCGGCGAGCGCATCGCCCAGCTGGTGATCATGCCGGTAGTTCAGGCCAGCTTCCAACTGGTCGATGAGTTCAATCAGAGCGAACGGGGTGAAGGCGGTTTTGGTTCTTCTGGTCGCCAATAACAGACCACACCAGCCCGTGCGGCGGTGCCTAATAACAGAATCAGGCCATTGTTTTTTTTAGGGGAATCCATGGCAAGCAGTAATCAGAAACAGAGTCGGCGCGATCAGATCCTGCAGGCGCTCGCCCACATGCTGGAGACCAGCCCTGGCCAGCGCATCACTACGGCCCGTCTGGCGGCCGAGGTGGGGGTATCCGAGGCGGCTCTCTACCGGCATTTTCCCAGCAAGGCGAGGATGTTCGAGGGGCTGATCGACTTTATCGAGGATTCCCTGCTGTCACGGGTCAACCTGATCATGGCCGAAGAGAAGGACACCATGGCCCGCTGCCACCACATACTGCAGCTGCTGCTGGTGTTCGCCGAGCGCAATCCCGGCATCACCCGCATCCTCAATGGCGATGCCCTGTTGGGCGAGCACGACCGGCTGCGAGATCGTATCAGCGTCCTGTTCGACAAGCTGGAGACCCAGATCAAGCAGGTGCTGCGGGAAAAGCGGCTGCGTGAAGGCCAGGGCTTCCAGCTCGATGAGACCATGCTGGCCAACCTGCTGCTGGCCTACACCGAGGGACGCATCAGTCAGTTCGTCCGCTCCGAGTTCAAAATCAAGCCCACTGCCGGCTTTGAAGATCAGTGGCAGTTTATCCGCAGCCAGCTGCTGCAGAGCTGACAAGCTCAATTTGCAATCAGTAGCGGCAACGCCGCTCCAGACGGGTTGCAGTAAAGAGGGAGGCCTTGGCCTCCCTTGTTTTTTGTGGCACAAAAGAGGCGATGAGCACCAGATGCGACCCGGATTGTCGCATTCCAATGTTAGATTCATGCGTCATAAACCTTTTATCGCCTGACAGGACACCCTATGGAACCCGAAATCATCACCGAAGCGCAGACCTGGCTGGTCAACAACCAAGGCCTGCTGATCGAGTATGCCGTCAACATCGCGGCCGCCCTGATCACCCTGCTGGTCGGCTATATCGCCGCCAACCTCATCAGCAGCGCCGTGGTCAAGGTGATGCAGGCCCGCAAGCTGGACACCACTGTCACCCACTTCGTCGGCAGTATCCTCAAGTACGCCATCCTGGTGTTCGTGGTGATCGCCGCGCTGGGCCGGGTCGGGGTGCAGACCGCTTCCTTCGTCGCCATTATCGGTGCCGCCGGTCTGGCCATCGGTCTGGCGCTGCAAGGTTCGCTCTCCAACTTTGCCGCCGGCTTTCTGCTCATCATCTTCCGCCCCATCAAGGCAGGGGAATTCATCGAGGTGGCAGGCACCAATGGCGTGGTGCAATCCGTTCAGCTCTTTACCACCACCCTCACCTCCGGTGACAACAAGATGGTGGTAGTGCCCAACTCCGCCATCCTCAACGGCACCATCGTCAACTACTCGCGCATGGATACCCGCCGCGTTGACATGACCTTCGGCATCGGCTACGGCTCGGATCTGCGCAAGGCCAAGCAGATCCTCGAGCGCCTGGTGAATGAAGAGCCACGCATCCTCAAGGAGCCGGCAGCCACTATCGCCGTCGCCGCGCTGGCCGACTCCTCGGTCAATATCGTGGTACGCCCCTGGGTCAAGACCGGCGACTACTGGGGTGTCTGGTTCGACTTCCACGAGAAGGTGAAGCTCACCTTCGATGCCGAAGGCATCGAGATCCCCTTCCCGCAGATGGTCATGCACATGCAAAAGCCGCAGGCCTGAGCCTTTTCCTGAATGACACAATGCCAGCCTTAGGGCTGGCATTGTCGTTTCCGGCCCCCTGACGGGCATAAAAAATCCGGCCACCCGGGGCCGGACTTTGTGTTCAGCATGCCGGGGGCGTCGACTCACACCAGCCGACGAACCACCCGGTTGAGCAGCGGTTGCACCAGCACATAGCCTCCCAGCACGGTACCGATCACTGCCAGCACCCGTAACGGCAAGGTAGGCGCCGCACTGGTCAGTACCATGGTCAGCAGGCCGATGAGGCCGGTGGCGATCAAGCTCAGAGCAAACAGGGACAACACAGCTTTCATAGCGATCTCCTCATTCCAGACAGTGGCCATCCCTGGGAGATCTCGTCCATTCGCTCATATGCTAGCCAGCCTCCGGGACCAACAACTTGCGCCTGCGCATGAAATGAGCAAAAAGGCGTCTGTCGAATACTCTTTTGGCTGCCAGGCCAAACTGCCACCCCACTCGCAGCCTGCCCTCGCCCTGAAAGCCCTTTCAGCGGCGGCAAGCCCGACCAAGTATGCGCAAACGCAAGATCCGGCTGCCATCAGTGACTCATAATCGCAGCGTTTTGGTTGTAAACTCGGTCGATGGCAGACAATTGGTAAAGCTCTGTTACACGGGCGGCGCAACTGGCCCGGTATAATGCTCGAATAATAAGGTTTGGCGGGAGCCTTGCCTGCAAGGTTCATACACAACTTGGAAGACTGATAATCCTATGAAAAACATCAATCCAACCCAGACCCAGGCCTGGCAGGCACTGGAAGCCCACTTTGCAGCGAACAAAGAGACCCGGCTCAAGGATCTGTTTGCCCAGGATCCCCAGCGTTTCGACAAATTCTCCCTCACCTTCGGCGGCGACATCCTGGTCGATTACTCGAAGAACCTGATCACCGAAGAAACCCTCAAGTTACTGGTTGATCTGGCCAAAGAGACCGATCTTCACAGCGCGATCGACGCTATGTTCAACGGCGACAAGATCAACATGACCGAAGGCCGCTCGGTGCTGCACGTGGCCCTGCGCAACCGCTCCGACCGCCCCATCGAGAGCGACGGCAAGGACGTGATGCCGGAAGTGAATGCCGTGCTGGCCAAGATGAAAGGCTTCTGCGAGAAGATCATCTCCGGCGAGTGGAAAGGCTACACCGGCAAGGCGATCCAGCACGTGGTCAACATCGGTATCGGTGGCTCCGATCTCGGCCCGGTGATGATCACCGAGGCACTGCGTCCCTACAAAAACCACCTGCAGATGCACTTCGTCTCCAACGTCGATGGCACCCACATCGCCGAGACCCTGAAGAAGATCGATCCGGAAACCACCCTGTTCCTGGTGGCCTCCAAGACCTTCACCACTCAGGAGACCATGACCAACGCCCTGACCGCTCGCGACTGGTTCATCAACATCGCCGGTGACAAGGCTCACGTTGCCAAGCACTTCGCTGCGCTCTCCACCAACGGCAAGGCCGTGGCCGAATTCGGCATCGACACCAACAACATGTTCGAGTTCTGGGACTGGGTTGGCGGCCGCTACTCCTCCTGGTCAGCCATCGGCATGCCCATCGCCCTGTCCGTCGGTTTCGAAAACTTCGAAGCCCTGCTGCAAGGCGCCTTCGAGATGGACATGCACTTCGCCACAGCCTCCTATGAGCAGAACGTGCCGGTGCTGCTGGCGCTGATCGGCCTGTGGTACAACAACTTCTACGGTGCCGAGTCCGAAGCCATCCTGCCGTACGACCAGTACATGCACCGCTTCCCTGCCTACTTCCAGCAAGGCAACATGGAGTCCAACGGCAAGTACGTCGACCGCAACGGCAAGCCGGTTGACTACCAGACCGGCCCCATCATCTGGGGTGAGCCGGGTACCAACGGCCAGCACGCCTTCTACCAGCTGATCCACCAGGGCACCAAGCTGATCCCCTGTGACTTCCTGGCACCGGCCATCAGCCACAACCCGATCGGCGACCACCACCCGAAACTGCTGGCCAACTTCTTCGCCCAGACCGAAGCGCTGGCCTTCGGCAAGAGCAAGGAGCAGGTCGAAGCCGAGTTCCTGGCGGCTGGCAAAACCCTGGAGCAGGTCAAGGATCTGGTGCCGTTCAAGGTGTTCGAAGGCAACCGCCCGACCAACTCCATCCTGTTCAAGAGCCTGACCCCGAAGACGCTTGGCTCTTTGATTGCCATGTACGAGCACAAGATCTTCGTACAGGGCGCAATCTGGAACATCTTCAGCTTCGACCAGTGGGGCGTGGAGCTGGGCAAACAGCTGGCCAACAAGATCCTGCCGGAGCTCAATACCGATGCGGCTGTCACCAGCCACGACTGCTCCACCAACGGTCTGATCAACACCTGGAAAGCATGGAAGGCCTGATTTAGCCGGCCTTTCTGAATGCAAAAGCCCCGCTCGATGAGCGGGGCTTTTTTGTGGCCGGGTTTTCTGGCTGGCCAGTCGGGTGTCCAGCCCGACCGGCGACGGAGATCGTCATCCCCGCCCCTTCATCATCCTGCCCGATGCCGGCTTAACCGCCGACGGCGATGCGTTTCATGTCCTTCATGTAACCACGCAGTACCTGACCGATCGCTTCGATGGGGTGGTTGCGGGTCGCCTCATTGGCTGCCAGCAGCGCCAGGTTATCGACGCTCTGCTCATCCGCCTTGCTAGCACCCAGATCGCCCGCTTTCAGGGTCGGCATGAAGTGCTCGCGCAGCAACGGCACGGCGGCGTTGGCGAACAGGTAGTTGCCGTACTCGGCGGTGTCGGAGATGACCACGTTCATCTCGTACAGACGCTTGCGGGCAACTGTGTTGGCGATCAGCGGCAGCTCGTGCAGGGATTCGTAGTAGGCAGACTCTTCATAGATGCCGGAGGCCACCATGGTCTCGAACGCCAGCTCGACACCCGCCTTGACCATGGCCACCATCACCACGCCATTGTCGAAGTACTCCTGCTCGGCAATCTTGCCTGCAAACGCCGGGGCGTTTTCGAAGGCGGACTTGCCAGTCTCTTCGCGCCAGCCGAACAGCTTGGCATCGTCTTCGGCCCAGTCGGCCATCATGCCGCGGGAGAACTCACCGGCGATGATGTCGTCCATGTGCTTCTCGAACAGCGGGCGCATCAGGGTCTTGAGCTGCTCTGAGAGCTCGAAGGCGCGCAGCTTGGCCGGGTTGGAGAGGCGATCCATCATCAGGCTGATGCCACCCTGCTTCAGGGCTTCGGTGATGGTCTCCCAACCGAACTGGATCAGCTTGCCGGCATAGGCCTTGTCGGTCCCTTCGGCAACCAGCTTGTCGTAGCAGAGCAGGGAACCGGCCTGCAGCATGCCGCAGAGGATGGTCTGCTCACCCATCAGGTCAGATTTCACTTCCGCCACGAAGGAGGACTCCAGCACGCCGGCACGGTCGCCGCCGGTGGCAGAGGCCCACGCCTTGGCGATGGCCATTCCTTCACCCTTGGGATCGTTCTCCGGGTGAACGGCGATCAGGGTCGGTACACCAAAGCCACGCTTGTACTCCTCACGCACTTCGGTACCCGGGCACTTGGGCGCCACCATCACGACGGTGATGTCGGAGCGGATCTGCTGACCCTCTTCCACCACGTTGAAGCCGTGGGAGTAACCCAATGCAGCGCCCTGCTTCATCAGCGGCATCACGGTTTTCACTACGTCGGAGTGCTGCTTGTCCGGAGTCAGGTTGAGCACCAGATCGGCGGTCGGGATCAGCTCTTCATAGGTGCCGACCGCGAAGCCGTTGTCGGTAGCCTTCTGCCAGGAGGCGCGCTTCTCGGTGATGGCAGCCTTGCGCAGGGCGTAGGAGATATCCAGCCCGGAGTCACGCATGTTCAGCCCCTGGTTCAGACCCTGGGCACCACAGCCCACAATCACCACCTTCTTGCCCTTCAGCACGTTGCAGCCGTCCGCGAACTCTTCGCGCTGCATGAAACGACACTTGCCCAGCTGGGCCAACTGCTGACGCAGGTTCAAGGTGTTGAAATAGTTAGCCATGGTGATTGCTCCGTTCGATTGATTCCATGCCGGGTAGCGGCGTTGTCTGAACCACTATAGCGCGGGACACTTATTGCCTGAACTGATATATTCGAAACAGTACGTTGCAATAATTGAAACGTTAACCCTTCATCATCGCTGGCAGGATCTAGCGCCAGATGGCAGATGCCCAGGCTCTCGAGTAGAGATGCCGCACCAGGAGTTGAAAGATGGACCTTCGCAATCTCGAGCTGTTTCTCCACCTCGCCGACTCCCTCCACTTCGGCAAGAGCGCCGATGCCATGGCGGTCAGCCCCTCCACTCTCAGCCGCGCCATCCAGCGGCTGGAGCAGGAGACCGGCTGTGTGCTGTTCGAGCGGGACAACCGCTCGGTGCGGCTCACCCCGGCGGGCGAGAAGCTGCGCGAATTCGGCGGCGCCCTGCTGCAGGAGTGGCGCCAGCTCAAGCAGGAGCTCAAACGCAGCGACGAGCCGCTGCAGGGACGGCTGCGGGTCTTCTGTTCGGTCACCGCCAGCTACTTTCTGCTGCCCGAGGTACTTGAGCGCTTTCGCCGCCGTTATCCCCAGCTGGAGATCAAGCTGGAGACCGGCGACCCGGCACTGGCGGTGGACAAGATCCTGGCCGACGAGGCCGATTTGGCCATCGCCGCCCGCCCGGATGCCCTCTCCGCCAAGCTGGAATTTGCCAGTCTGCAGCAGGTACCGCTGGTGTTCATCGCCCCCCGCACCGCACCGCAGCAGAGCCAGTGGTTTTCTCAGGGAGAGCCAGACTGGGAGCGGCTGCCACTGATCCTCTCCGAGCAGGGGCTGGCCCGCAAACGCTGCGATCAGTGGCTGCGCAACAAGGGGATCGCCCCCAACATCTATGCGGAGGTAGCGGGCAACGAGGGGATTGTCGCCATGGTGGCGCTCGGCTTCGGAGTGGGGCTGGTGCCGGCGGCGGTGATCGACCACAGCCCCATGGGCGAAAAGGTACGTATTGTCGAGCCCAAACCGGCGCTCAAGCCGTTCGATGTCGGCATCGCCGTGCTCAAGAAGCGGTTGGAAGAACCGCTGATCCGCGCCTTCTGGGATACGGCTCGGGGCCAGGGTTCACTGCGCTGACACGGCGGGCAGCGCCGGAGCATAAATGAGCGAAGGATCCTGCATCATGGCCCGGCTGCCGGCCGGCAGATCGGGATTGCTCAGCTCCAGCATTACCCGCCGATCGAGTTGCAGCCGCCGGATGGTGCTGCCAAAGCCCGCCTCGAATACCCGCTCATAGTCACCGGACTGACGGGCTCGCTGCAGTCCGAGCTCGATGCGTTTGGCCAGTTCCGGGTATTTGGGCGAGACGAAGAACAGCAGCGCCAGCGGATAGCGAAACACCAGGTGCGGCTCGATGGCCAGATCCGGGTGCTGCTTGAGCTCCTCCTCAATCTCGATGACCGAGCGCAGGAAGCAGTCGAAGCGCTGCTTGCGCAACATGTTGAAGAGGGCGTCGTAGAGGCTGCCCACCACCACGTTGAGACCGTTCTCCTTGAGCAGACGGGTATCAGGCCAGGATCTGTGCTGCCCGATGCGAAACCCGGCCTGCTGCCAGTCAGCCAGCGATCGTATGTTGGCGAACCGCCCCTCGTCCCCCTGCCGAATGAGGCACACCCGCCAGCCCAGCAACCCTTTTGCCAGCGGAACGTGGATGGCCAGCAGGGTACGCTCGCGCTCCTCATCGGGAGCAAACACCCCGACCTGCACCAACTCGCCGCTTTGCAGCTCCTTGACCGCCCGTCCCTGCTCCATCGGCGGGCTGGTAATCAGCCGATAGGGGCCGTATTCCGGCACGGTCAGATCGAGCGAGAGTCGCAGCAGACCGGCCACAGCAGGATTGGGATGGTCCAGCAGCAGGTTCCAGGCCCTGATGGATACCTCTGCCCCCGGCACGCTGCCGGCAAACAGCATGACGCAACACAACCAGATCCTGCTCATCGCGCACCTCCCCCACCATCCATTCACTATAACCTCAGGCCGGGCCCTCTTGACTCATTGCGCCACAGATGTGTGAGCCACTTCGTGTCAAATCTGACAATGGTCAGCCTGAAAAGCAGCGCACAGACTAGACTGGATGCTCAATCTGAATGGAACAAGGAGCCGCGCCATGATGCCTCATCTGATCGAAATCACCAGCTCGCTGCTGTTCGATGAGTATCTGCAGAGCCTGGGAGTAGCACAAACACAGCTTGATCAGGAGCAGGATATCTATCTGCAGGAGCGCCACCTGGCAGCGGTACGCCAGATTCAAGGTGAGTTGAAGTTTTACCTGCGAGCCAGCGCCCTGACCAGGCAGTGATCCGCAACCGGTCACAGAACCGGCGCTGAAAGCGTATTACACTGGCACCATCCGCCACCCACGGGAGTGCCCATGAAACCAAGCGGCCTGGATCGGCTCTTCAAACCCCAGTCAATCGCCGTCATCGGCGCCTCGACCGACCCGCAGAAAGCGGGTCACGTGGTGATAAGACACCTGCTCGCCGGCCAGTTCAAAGGCCCCATCCTGCCGGTCAGCCCGCACAGCAAGGCCATCGCCGGTGTGCTGGCCTATGCCGATATCGACAGCCTGCCGCTGGCCCCGGATCTCGCCATCGTCTGTACCCGGCGGGAACGGGTATTGACCCTCATCGAAGCGCTTGGCAAACGGGGAACGGGCGCCGCCATCATACTGGCGGCAGACTTCACTGCGCCGGAGCGGGAACAGCTGCAGCAACTCAGCCAGCAATACGGCATCCGCCTGCTCGGCCCCAACAGCATGGGGATGCTGCTGCCGGGTCAGGGCATCAATGCCAGTTTCTCGCCGATTGCTGCCAAACCCGGTCAGGTTGCCTTTCTCTCCCAGTCGGCCGCCGTCAGCACCACCATCCTGGATTGGGTCAAACAGCATGAACTCGGCTTCTCGGCCTTCATCTCCCTTGGCGATCACTGCGACATCAACTTCGGCCAGTTGCTGGATCAGCTCTCCCGCGACAGCGTGACCCGCGCCATCCTGCTCTACATGGACAAGCTGCAGGACGCCCGCCATTTTCTCTCGGCCGCCCGCGCAGCTGCCCGCAACAAACCCATTCTGGTGCTCAAGAGTGGCCGCCATGAACCGGACAGCGGGCTCGACAACGTCTATGACGCCGCCATCCGTCGCGCCGGTATGCTGCGGGTGCGGGATACCCACGAACTGTTTGCCGCCGTCGAGACCCTGAGTCACTCCCTGACCCTCAAGGGGGAGCGGCTAGCCATCATCTCCAATGGCCGTGGCTTGGCCAACATGGCGATCGACAAGTTGCTGGAGCGGGGCGGCAAGCTGGCGATGCCGCCCCGCGACATCGGCAGCGATGCCGACATCAATGACTATCAACAGGCTCTCGACAACCTGCTGCAAGGGGATGAGGCTGACGCCATCCTGCTCATCCATGCCCCTTCACTCACCGCCCGTGGCGCCGCCCTGGCGCGCAGTCTGATCGACTACGTCAAGCAGCACCCCAGGGCCAGACGCTTCAATATCCTGACCAACTGGGCGGGGGAATATTCGGCCCAGGAGGGGCGTCGTCTGTTCAGCGAGGCAGGCTTCCCCACCTACCGCACCCCTGAGAGCGCGGTCGCCGCCTTCATGCACATGGTGGAATACCGGCGCAACCAGAAGCAGCTGATGGAGACCCCCGCCTCCCTGCAGGGTGACAAGCTCAACCTCGAGCTGTGCCAGCAGTTGATCAGACAAGCGCTGGAACGCAAACAACTCACCCTCGACACCCATCTGGCACACCCCATTCTGCAGGCCGCTGGGCTCTCCACCCTGCCGACCTGGATCGTCTCCGATGCCATCGAGGCAACCCTGACCGCGGAGCAGATCGGCTATCCGGTGGCAGTCAAGCTGCGCTCGCCGGACATCCTCCACAAGTCGGCGGTACACGGTGTCATGCTCAACCTGCGTACCTCGGCCGAAGTCGCCCAGGCTGCGGATGCCATTCTGGATCGAGTCAGGCAGCACGATCCCGGTGCCCGCATCGAAGGCCTGCTGGTGCAGCGCATGGCGCGGCGCAGCGGCGGATTGGAGCTGCGGATCCGGCTGCAACAAGATCCCGTATTCGGCCCTGTCATCCTGCTCGGCGAGTCAGGGGCTGAGCCGCAGGAGATGATGGCAGCCTTGCCGCCGCTGAACCAGGCGCTGGCACGCTACCAGATCATTGGGGCGCTCAAGAGCCGCAAGATCCGCGAGCAGGCCAGTCCGGAGCGACTCGATATCGATGCCCTCGGCCAGGTGCTGTGCCAATTGTCGGAGCTCCTGCTCGCTTTCCCCGAGATCCAGCAGCTGGATCTGCACCCACTGCAGGCCTGCGGCGCCGAAATGGTGGTGCTGGATGCCAGCCTGACCCTGCAAGCGGCTGAAGAAGGCCGCTGCAGACTGGCTATCCGTCCCTATCCCACCGAACTGGAAGAGGGGGCCTGGCTCAAGGACCAGAGCCATGTGCTGCTCCGCCCAATCCGGCCGGAGGATGAACCGGCTCACAAGCAGTTTGTACTCAAGGTATCGGATGAAGACAGGTACAAGCGCTTCTTCGCCGACGTGGGGGAGCTGGGACATGAAGAGCTGGCCCGCATGACCCAGATCGATTACGACCGGGAAATGGCGTTTGTCGCCGTGGGGCAGGATGGTCCGTTCGACCAGCAGATCCTGGGGGTAGTACGCGCCATTTCCAACCCGGACCTGTCTGATGCAGAGTTTGCCATCCTGGTGCGTTCCGACCTGAAAGGGTTGGGGCTTGGCAAGCTGATGATGGAGAAGATAGTGCGCTATGCCAGAGAACGCGGCATTGGCCAGCTGTCGGGCATGACCATGCCCAGCAACCGCGGCATGATCAACCTGGCCAAACGGCTTGGCTTCAAGATCGATATCCAGCTGGAAGATGGGGTGGTCAACATGGAGCTGCCCTGCGCCAGTCAAGGGCAGGTATAAAGCAGAGAAATCAGCGGTTTATGGCCATAAATCGCTGAATTTCGGACAATAAAAAACCCCGCTCAGATGAGCGGGGTTTCTCGTGTTGGGTGCCTGGCAGTGTCCTACTCTCGCATGGCGAATGCCACACTACCATCGGCGCTACCGCGTTTCACTTCTGAG
>NZ_JAPCJG010000018.1:0-45706 GCF_027707985.1 Aeromonas sp. QDB03
GCACTGCATAATTCTCTTACTGTCATGCCATCCGTAAGATGCTTTTCTGTGACTGGTGAGTACTCAACCAAGTCATTCTGAGAATAGTGTATGCGGCGACCGAGTTGCTCTTGCCCGGCGTCAACACGGGATAATACCGCACCACATAGCAGAACTTTAAAAGTGCTCATCATTGGAAAACGTTCTTCGGGGCGAAAACTCTCAAGGATCTTACCGCTGTTGAGATCCAGTTCGATGTAACCCACTCGTGCACCCAACTGATCTTCAGCATCTTTTACTTTCACCAGCGTTTCTGGGTGAGCAAAAACAGGAAGGCAAAATGCCGCAAAAAAGGGAATAAGGGCGACACGAAAATGTTGAATACTCATACTCTTCCTTTTTCAATATTATTGAAGCATTTACCAGGGTTATTGTCTCATGAGCGGATACATATTTGAATGTATTTAGAAAAATAAACAAATAGGGGTTCCGCGCACATTTCCCCGAAAAGTGCCACCTGACGTCTAAGAAACCATTATTATCATGACATTAACCTATAAAAATAGGCGTATCACGAGGCCCTTTCGTCTTCAAGAATTTTATAAACCGTGGAGCGGGCAATACTGAGCTGATGAGCAATTTCCGTTGCACCAGTGCCCTTCTGATGAAGCGTCAGCACGACGTTCCTGTCCACGGTACGCCTGCGGCCAAATTTGATTCCTTTCAGCTTTGCTTCCTGTCGGCCCTCATTCGTGCGTTCTAGGATCCTCCGGCGTTCAGCCTGTGCCACAGCCGACAGGATGGTGACCACCATTTGCCCCATATCACCGTCGGTACTGATCCCGTCATCAATGAACCGGACTGCCACGCCCTGAGCGTCAAATTCCTTTATCAGTTGGATCATATCGGCAGTGTCGCGGCCAAGACGGTCGAGCTTCTTAACCAGAATGACATCACCTTCCTCCACCTTCATCCTCAGCAAATCCAGCCCTTCCCGGTCTGTTGAACTGCCGGATGCCTTATCGGTAAATATACGGTTTGCTTTCACACCTGCGTCTTTGAGTGCTCTGACCTGAAGATCAAGAGACTGCTGACTGGTTGAGACCCGAGCGTAACCAAAAAGTCGCATAAAAATGTACCTTAAATCGAATATCGGACAACTCATGTCTATTATTACAAATTTACGATTTAATAGACATATTAATGTAACAGTTTTACGATGTCCGATAATTTATAACATTTCGTACGGTTGCAAAAATGTTACTAAATGCCCGTCAGGCAGGGAGGCCGATATGCCCGTTGACTTTCTGACCACTGAGCAGACTGAAAGCTATGGCAGATTCACCGGTGAACCGGATGAGCTTCAGCTGGCACGATATTTTCACCTTGATGAAGCAGACAAGGAATTTATCGGAAAAAGCAGAGGTGATCACAACCGTCTGGGCATTGCCCTGCAAATTGGATGTGTCCGTTTTCTGGGCACCTTCCTCACCGATATGAATCATATTCCTTCCGGCGTCCGGCATTTTACCGCCAGACAGCTCGGGATTCGTGATATCACCGTTCTTGCAGAATACGGTCAGAGGGAAAATACCCGCCGTGAGCATGCAGCGCTGATACGTCAGCACTATCAGTATCGTGAATTTGCCTGGCCCTGGACATTTCGCCTTACCCGTCTTTTATATACCCGGAGCTGGATAAGCAACGAACGTCCTGGCCTGCTTTTCGATCTGGCGACAGGGTGGCTTATGCAACATCGTATTATTCTCCCCGGAGCCACTACGCTGACCCGGTTGATTTCAGAGGTAAGGGAAAAGGCGACGTTGCGCCTGTGGAACAAACTGGCACTGATACCGTCAGCCGAACAGCGTTCACAGCTGGAGATGCTGCTGGGGCCAACTGATTGCAGCCGCCTGTCTTTACTGGAATCACTGAAAAAGGGCCCTGTGACCATCAGTGGTCCGGCGTTTAATGAAGCAATTGAACGCTGGAAAACTCTGAACGATTTTGGCCTGCATGCTGAAAACCTGAGTACACTCCCGGCTGTGCGCCTGAAAAATCTCGCACGTTATGCTGGTATGACTTCGGTGTTCAATATTGCCAGGATGTCACCGCAGAAAAGGATGGCGGTTCTGGTTGCCTTTGTCCTTGCATGGGAAACGCTGGCGCTGGATGATGCATTGGACGTTCTGGACGCCATGCTGGCCGTTATCATCCGTGACGCCAGAAAGATTGGGCAGAAAAAACGGCTCCGCTCGCTGAAGGATCTGGATAAATCTGCATTGGCGCTCGCCAGCGCATGTTCGTACCTGCTGAAAGAAGAAACACCGGACGAATCGATTCGTGCTGAGGTGTTCAGCTACATCCCAAGGCAAAAGCTGGCTGAAATCATCACGCTTGTCCGTGAAATTGCCCGGCCCTCAGACGATAATTTTCATGAAGAAATGGTGGAGCAGTACGGGCGCGTTCGTCGTTTCCTGCCCCATCTGCTGAATACCGTTAAATTTTCATCCGCACCTGCCGGGGTTACCACTCTGAATGCCTGTGACTACCTCAGCCGGGAGTTCAGCTCACGGCGGCAGTTTTTTGACGACGCACCAACGGAAATTATCAGTCGGTCATGGAAACGGCTGGTGATTAACAAGGAAAAACATATCACCCGCAGGGGATACACGCTCTGCTTTCTCAGTAAACTGCAGGATAGTCTGAGGCGGAGGGATGTCTACGTTACCGGCAGTAACCGGTGGGGAGATCCTCGTGCAAGATTACTACAGGGTGCTGACTGGCAGGCAAACCGGATTAAGGTTTATCGTTCTTTGGGGCACCCGACAGACCCGCAGGAAGCAATAAAATCTCTGGGTCATCAGCTTGATAGTCGTTACAGACAGGTTGCTGCACGTCTTTGCGAAAATGAGGCTGTCGAACTCGATGTTTCTGGCCCGAAGCCCCGGTTGACAATTTCTCCCCTCGCCAGTCTTGATGAGCCGGACAGTCTGAAACGACTGAGCAAAATGATCAGTGATCTACTCCCTCCGGTGGATTTAACGGAGTTGCTGCTCGAAATTAACGCCCATACCGGATTTGCTGATGAGTTTTTCCATGCTAGTGAAGCCAGTGCCAGAGTTGATGATCTGCCCGTCAGCATCAGCGCCGTGCTGATGGCTGAAGCCTGCAATATCGGTCTGGAACCACTGATCAGATCAAATGTTCCTGCACTGACCCGACACCGGCTGAACTGGACAAAAGCGAACTATCTGCGGGCTGAAACTATCACCAGCGCTAATGCCAGACTGGTTGATTTTCAGGCAACGCTGCCACTGGCACAGATATGGGGTGGAGGAGAAGTGGCATCTGCAGATGGAATGCGCTTTGTTACGCCAGTCAGAACAATCAATGCCGGACCGAACCGCAAATACTTTGGTAATAACAGAGGGATCACCTGGTACAACTTTGTGTCCGATCAGTATTCCGGCTTTCATGGCATCGTTATACCGGGGACGCTGAGGGACTCTATCTTTGTGCTGGAAGGTCTTCTGGAACAGGAGACCGGGCTGAATCCAACCGAAATTATGACCGATACAGCAGGTGCCAGCGAACTTGTCTTTGGCCTTTTCTGGCTGCTGGGATACCAGTTTTCTCCACGCCTGGCTGATGCCGGTGCTTCGGTTTTCTGGCGAATGGACCATGATGCCGACTATGGCGTGCTGAATGATATTGCCAGAGGGCAATCAGATCCCCGAAAAATAGTCCTTCAGTGGGACGAAATGATCCGGACCGCTGGCTCCCTGAAGCTGGGCAAAGTACAGGTTTCAGTGCTGGTCCGTTCATTGCTGAAAAGTGAACGTCCTTCCGGACTGACTCAGGCAATCATTGAAGTGGGGCGCATCAACAAAACGCTGTATCTGCTTAATTATATTGATGATGAAGATTACCGCCGGCGCATTCTGACCCAGCTTAATCGGGGAGAAAGTCGCCATGCCGTTGCCAGAGCCATCTGTCACGGTCAAAAAGGTGAGATAAGAAAACGATATACCGACGGTCAGGAAGATCAACTGGGCACACTGGGGCTGGTCACTAACGCCGTCGTGTTATGGAACACTATTTATATGCAGGCAGCCCTGGATCATCTCCGGGCGCAGGGTGAAACACTGAATGATGAAGATATCGCACGCCTCTCCCCGCTTTGCCACGGACATATCAATATGCTCGGCCATTATTCCTTCACGCTGGCAGAACTGGTGACCAAAGGACATCTGAGACCATTAAAAGAGGCGTCAGAGGCAGAAAACGTTGCTTAACGTGAGTTTTCGTTCCACTGAGCGTCAGACCCCGATTACTTCGCCAACTATTGCGATAACAAGAAAAAGCCAGCCTTTCATGATATATCTCCCAATTTGTGTAGGGCTTATTATGCACGCTTAAAAATAATAAAAGCAGACTTGACCTGATAGTTTGGCTGTGAGCAATTATGTGCTTAGTGCATCTAACGCCGCCATAAACGGCGACAGGGTGGCGCGCCTATTGCGCATAAAATGGCGAAGCCATGCGCAACAGGCGCGGAATCTCTGGCGTCCGGTTTGATGGCTTTGTTATGCAAAGGACTAGTCTTCAATGACGTGTAAACCACGGCGCTTTAAGTCCTCCAACGAATCCAACATTCCCCTTATTAATTCAACAGGATGCCCCTCCCAGTCTTCAACAACGCCAACAATTCTCAAGGGTTCGCAGGTTCTATAGGACTGTGTTGGATTACCGGGAAATCTTTTGTTCGTAAGATTCGGATCGTCTTCGAACGGTCCTGTTGGCTCAACTATGTATATGTAGCCGCGACCCTCGAGGCCAGACAGTGACATAGCAAGTTCAGCTCCCCAAACTGCTGGCTCCATCAAGGCTGAAAAGTAGATGTGCTTAAGAATACGACCGTCCTCGAAATGAGAGATGAACCCTGTGGTTAGCAAGTCACCAATCGCCAAATTGGCTTTGGTTCCATGATAGAACGGTCCTTGCACCTGCTTGTAATTATCATGAGAGATGGGAATCCAATCTTTTACCATTTTAAGACCCTTAATTGTTGGGATTTGGCTGCATAACGTTTGACATGAGGGGCGGCCAAGGGCGCCAGCCCTTGGACGTCCCCCTCGATGGAAGGGTTAGGCATCACTGCGTGTTCGCTCGAATGCCTGGCGTGTTTGAACCATGTACACGGCTGGACCATCTGGGGTGGTTACGGTACCTTGCCTCTCAAACCCCGCTTTCTCGTAGCATCGGATCGCTCGCAAGTTGCTCGGCGACGGGTCCGTTTGGATCTTGGTGACCTCGGGATCATTGAACAGCAACTCAACCAGAGCTCGAACCAGCTTGGTTCCCAAGCCTTTGCCCAGTTGTGATGCATTCGCCAGTAACTGGTCTATTCCGCGTACTCCTGGATCGGTTTCTTCTTCCCACCATCCGTCCCCGCTTCCAAGAGCAACGTACGACTGGGCATACCCAATCGGCTCTCCATTCAGCATTGCAATGTATGGAGTGACGGACTCTTGCGCTAAAACGCTTGGCAAGTACTGTTCCTGTACGTCAGCAAGTGTCGGGCGTGCTTCTTCTCCGCCCCACCACTCGACGATATGAGATCGATTTAGCCACTCATAGAGCATCGCAAGGTCATGCTCAGTCATGAGGCGCAGTGTGACGGAATCGTTGCTGTTGGTCACGATGCTGTACTTTGTGATGCCTAACTTTGTTTTTGCGTTGCTCATGATGTCTAACTCCCAATTTGTGTAGGGCTTATTATGCACGCTTAAAAATAATAAAAGCAGACTTGACCTGATAGTTTGGCTGTGAGCAATTATGTGCTTAGTGCATCTAACTTTGTTTTAGGGCGACTGCCCTGCTGCGTAACATCGTTGCTGCTCCATAACATCAAACATCGACCCACGGCGTAACGCGCTTGCTGCTTGGATGCCCGAGGCATAGACTGTACAAAAAAACAGTCATAACAAGCCATGAAAACCGCCACTGCGCCGTTACCACCGCTGCGTTCGGTCAAGGTTCTGGACCAGTTGCGTGAGCGCATACGCTACTTGCATTACAGCTTACGAACCGAACAGGCTTATGTCCACTGGGTTCGTGCCTTCATCCGTTTCCACGGTGTGCGTCACCCGGCAACCTTGGGCAGCAGCGAAGTCGAGGCATTTCTGTCCTGGCTGGCGAACGAGCGCAAGGTTTCGGTCTCCACGCATCGTCAGGCATTGGCGGCCTTGCTGTTCTTCTACGGCAAGGTGCTGTGCACGGATCTGCCCTGGCTTCAGGAGATCGGAAGACCTCGGCCGTCGCGGCGCTTGCCGGTGGTGCTGACCCCGGATGAAGTGGTTCGCATCCTCGGTTTTCTGGAAGGCGAGCATCGTTTGTTCGCCCAGCTTCTGTATGGAACGGGCATGCGGATCAGTGAGGGTTTGCAACTGCGGGTCAAGGATCTGGATTTCGATCACGGCACGATCATCGTGCGGGAGGGCAAGGGCTCCAAGGATCGGGCCTTGATGTTACCCGAGAGCTTGGCACCCAGCCTGCGCGAGCAGCTGTCGCGTGCACGGGCATGGTGGCTGAAGGACCAGGCCGAGGGCCGCAGCGGCGTTGCGCTTCCCGACGCCCTTGAGCGGAAGTATCCGCGCGCCGGGCATTCCTGGCCGTGGTTCTGGGTTTTTGCGCAGCACACGCATTCGACCGATCCACGGAGCGGTGTCGTGCGTCGCCATCACATGTATGACCAGACCTTTCAGCGCGCCTTCAAACGTGCCGTAGAACAAGCAGGCATCACGAAGCCCGCCACACCGCACACCCTCCGCCACTCGTTCGCGACGGCCTTGCTCCGCAGCGGTTACGACATTCGAACCGTGCAGGATCTGCTCGGCCATTCCGACGTCTCTACGACGATGATTTACACGCATGTGCTGAAAGTTGGCGGTGCCGGAGTGCGCTCACCGCTTGATGCGCTGCCGCCCCTCACTAGTGAGAGGTAGGGCAGCGCAAGTCAATCCTGGCGGATTCACTACCCCTGCGCGAAGGCCATCGGTGCCGCATCGAACGGCCGGTTGCGGAAAGTCCTCCCTGCGTCCGCTGATGGCCGGCAGCAGCCCGTCGTTGCCTGATGGATCCAACCCCTCCGCTGCTATAGTGCAGTCGGCTTCTGACGTTCAGTGCAGCCGTCTTCTGAAAACGACAGTTTTTGTGTCATTTTCAGAAGACGACTGCACCAGACAACGCGGTTTGAAGGCTGTTGTGCAGTCGTCTATTGAACGAACAGTATCAGGAGTCCGCTGCACGAATGATGACCTCAAGCCGGTTCTGGTCGCGCTGGCGACCGATCAGCCCCTGGATGTGCGATACCGCGACCACGATCTTTCCGGCGATTGGGCGGGCTACCGCGAATGCCACATCAAGCCCGACCTGCTGCTGATCTACCGCAAGTCCGACGCCGACACCCTGCGACTGGCGCGGCTTGGCTCCCATAGCGAGCTGTTCGGCTGATGCCAGTCGCCTTGTCCGCCAAACGATCATTAGGCGGCCAAACCGGACGCCTGTCCGAAAACATCTTGCGCAACGGGATGACGGACAATAAGATAGGCGGACGGTATAACGGACAAATGGGCGGAAATGGCACTCATCGGCTATGCGCGGGTATCGACGGCGGAACAGGACACCGCCTTGCAGACGGATGCGCTGCGCAATGCAGGCTGCGAACGGGTTTTCGAGGACACGGCATCCGGGGCCAAGGCAGACCGGCCCGGCTTGGCCGATGCGCTGGCTTATCTGCGCGATGGCGATGTGCTGGTCGTCTGGCGGCTGGATCGGCTTGGCCGCTCCCTGCCGCACCTGATTGAGACGGTCGGCAAGCTGGAAGCACGGGGCGTCGGCTTCCGCTCGTTGACTGAAAACATCGACACCACCACGCCGGGCGGACGGCTCATCTTCCATGTGTTCGGTGCGCTGGGCCAGTTCGAGCGCGACCTGATCCGCGAGCGCACCAAGGCCGGGTTGACCGCTGCCGCCGCACGCGGGCGCAAAGGCGGACGCAAGCCGGTTGTCACTGCCGACAAGTTGCAACGAGCGCGGGAGCTTGTCGCCAACGGCTTGAATGTCCGCGAGGCCGCCGCACGCCTCAAGGTAGGAAAAACCGCTCTCTACGCTGCCTTGCAGGCGGCCAGTTCTGGCAGTGCAGCCGACTCCTGATATTTCGTGCAGTCGCCTTCTGAAAACGACAATTTTAAATGGTTCCAAAATAGTTTTTTTCCACCCGAGATGTAGTTCCCATTAGGTATACCCTTAAAGCACCGACGTACAGCCACTCAAACAGCACCTACAGATGGCTTTTCGATCACACGCGCAATTCTCAACGGGCGAGCTCATCCAAAAGCGACTTTTGGGTTGGGTGTCAGTGGAACCGCTACTCTCTATGGCAGGTAACAGCGGATTTACACGCCATAGCGTGTATAAACAATTTCACACTCCATAGCGTGTGAAATTTGATTTACCTGCTTAAGCGTGTAAATTAAAGTCATCCAGTTAACAGGGTGCCGCGATATGAAGATCACCAATGCCAAGCAGCTCAGTGCCTACCTGCGAGATGTTCGTCTCTCTGCAGATCTGTCCCAGGGAAAAGTGGCCAGCAAAGTGGGGATCCGCCAGGACACGGTATCCAGCTTTGAGCTCCAGCCGGGCACAACCAAGCTGGAAACCTTCTTCAAGATCCTGTCAGCACTGGATCTGGAACTAGAAGTGAAACCCAAAGGCAGCGACCCCCAAAGCCCTGATGGCTGGAAAGAGGAGTGGTAATGGCTGACCTGGATGTCTACATGAATGGGTACAAGGTGGGCGTTTTCAGCCGTGCTGTCACCGGCGCCCATGCATTCCAATACGCTGAGACCTGGCTTAATCAGACCGGCAGCCGTCCTATATCACTTTCCATGCCCTTGCGGCGACAGCCTTATCGGGGTGATGAGGCCTACAACTTCTTCGATAACCTATTGCCGGATAACCCGGAGATACGAAACCGGATCCTGGCCCGCTATCACGCAGACTCAACCCAGCCCTTCGACCTTTTGGCACGAGTCGGTGCAGATACTGTTGGCGCGCTACAACTGCTACCCAAAGGTGCCGCGCCGGGTGACATTCGCACCATCGACTACAAAGCATTGTCTGACCAAGAACTGGCCAAGATACTCACAGGCTACAAGGCTGGCGCGCCTTTGGGCATGATTGAGGACATTGAGGACTTCCGCATCTCCTTGGCAGGAGCCCAGGAAAAAACCGCCCTGCTGTTCAAAGATGGTCGCTGGAGCCAACCCAAAGGCACCACGCCTACAACCCATATCCTCAAGTTGCCTATCGGCAAGATAGAGAGCCACTCATACAGCCTCGATTTGTCAGACAGCGTCGAAAACGAATTTCTCTGCACCCTGCTGGCAAAAGAGTTCGGTTTACCGGTCCCCCACTGCTTTATGGTGCGCCTTGATGACATCAAAGCCTTGGCCGTGGAACGTTTTGACCGCAGGTATGCCTCGGACGGTAGTTGGATCATGCGGCTACCCCAGGAAGATTTTTGCCAAGTACTGAATGTTCCGTCAGCACGGAAATACGAAAATCAGGGTGGCCCAGGGATCGGCGAGATAATGTACTACCTGCTGGGATCAGCCAATGCAGAGCAGGATCGCTACCACTTCATGAAGGCACAAGTCTTGTTCTGGCTGCTGGCAGCCACCGATGGCCACGCCAAGAACTTCTCGGTATTCATTGAGCCACAAGGGCGTTTTCGCCTGACCCCTTTTTACGACATCCTATCTGTCTACCCAGTATTTGGCGGCCGAGGCCTCAACCGCAGGGACGCCAAGCTCGCTATGGGTCTGGCTAGCAGCAAGGGTAAGAAGTACGCCATTGAGCAGATATTCCCACGCCACTTCTTCCAAACGGCCAAAGCGGTGGGATTCGAGCGCTCCGCCATGGAAGGGATCCTGACAGAACTGGCCGGCGCCGTTGATGCCGTTATTGAGCGCGTGACACAGCAGTTACCGGCGGGCTTCCCTGCTGCGATCAGCAGCGCTATTTTAGAGGGCCTAAAAGCCCGCTCAGCCAGGCTGATAACGGGCTGGGAATAAATTGGCGGTATATGGGGCAGTTGCACGAATGCCCAGGACTGATATCTGGGAACCTTGCACAGTTCGATGCGTAAAAGCAGTCTACCCGGCACCAAGCAGGCTATAGTCGGATCAAAATATGTTCACCGCCCCCCAAAAAAGCGGTTTTGATTGCATGAGATGACCTCTCATTGCCTCATATGGGAAGGCTGCACGATCGAGGATGGGCTATATGGGAACGCTGCACGATAGCAGAAACCCGTGATAGACCTCTCAAGATGCTGTTTTAGTTACCTTTACCCCAAGCGGCCCCCGGAAAGTCACTAACGTATTGAAGCCAATAGATTCTTTACATTCTGCATCGGCAAATAACGCCGCACGGCAGGCAATAAAAAGCCCGGGTTCATCCCGGGCTTTTTATTGCGCATTTTTCATCCACCAACCTAGAGGCGGCGCAGGCACCACATGAAGTAAGCGCCCCCTAACAAGGTGGAGACCAGCCCCACCGGCACCTCCTGCGGGAACAGGATCTGCTGGCCAATCCAGTCCGCCGACACCATCAGCAGGGCGCCGGAGACGGCGGCACCGAGCAGATGCCAGCGTGCCCGCACCAGTCCCATCAGCTTGGCCATGTGCGGCGCCAGCAGGCCGACGAAGGAGAGCGGCCCCACCACCAGGGTCGCGCTGGCGGTCAGCACGGCCACCAGCAGCAGGATGGCGAGTTGGGCCCGGTTGAGCCGAATGCCGAGCGCGGCGGCCACCGCCGGTCCCATCGGCAGCAGATCGAGCCAGCGGCTGAGCAGCAGACAGGCCGCCAGCAGCGTCAGCGCCAGCACGACCAACCCGCCGGCGATCGGCAGGGTGACGTAATAGGTGGAACCGGACATCCAGGAGAGCAGTTGTTGTACCCGCAGGTCACCGTTGGCCAGCGCGATGGCCTGCAACGGCTCGAACAGCGCCGTGATGGCGATGCCGGAGAGCAACAGCCGTTCCGGCTGGAAGCCGTGGCTGCGATTGACCAGCAGCAACAGCAGCAGACAACCGAAGGCACCGAGCAGGCCGCCGACCAGCATCATGGGCAGCGGCAGGGCGGGCAGCAGCAGCGCCGTGGCAATCACCCCCATGAAGGTGCCACCACTCACCCCCAGCAGCTCTGGGCTCGCCATCGGGTTGCTGCTGACCCGTTGCAGCAGGGTGCCCGCCAATGCCAGCAGCACGCCCGCAGCACCGGCCGCCAGGGTGCGCGGCAGCCGCCACTCCAGCTGGGCCTGCCAGCGCAGCCAGCTCGGCCAGTGCCAGCCGTCCATCCCCTGTCCAAACAGCAGGGAGGCGATCACCGCCAATACCAGCCCCATCAACATCAGGCCGACAAGGCGGGCCGGCGCCGGGTGGCGGGCCACCAGCAGGGCGGCATTCGCCTTCGGCGTGCCCGACTTGATGCCCAGGCGCGGGATCAGCCACAGCAGCAGTGGCGCCCCCAGCAATGCCGTCATGGCACCGGTCGGGATGAGCACAGAGCCGCTGCGGCTCAGGGATTGCAGCAGCAGATCGGTAGCCGCCAGCAGCAGAGCACCCAGTACCGGGGCCCACAGCAGCCGCAGGGCCAGTTTTCTCACCCCCAGCAAGCGCACCAGGGCGGGCGCCGCCAACCCGATGAAGCCGATCAGCCCCACCACGCTCACCACGCAGGCGGTGACGAACACCGCCAGCCCCAGCCCGGCGAAACGCAGGTGTTGAAGGGAGACCCCCAGGCTGCGGGCGCTGGCATCATCCAGCTCCAGCACCGCCAGCGGGCGCACCAGCACCGCGGCCAGCACGCCAGCCAGCAGCAGACGGGGCAGCAGGTAGCTCACCCCGCTCCAGCTGTTCTGCACCAGCGAGCCACTGCCCCACACCAGCAAGCCTTTCAGCTCCTCCTGAAAGAACAGCAGGAGCCCCATGCTGATGGCCGCCAGATAGAGGTTGATCACCAGCCCGGCAAAGACGATGACCACCGGATTGAGCTGGCGACGCCAGGCCAGGGCAAACACCAGGCCCATGGCGAGGCTGCCGCCGGCCATGGCGATCCACTCTCGCCCCAGCAGCAGCCAGGAGGGGGCAAACAGGGTCACCATCATCAGCGCCAGCTGGGCGCCGGAGGCCACCCCCAGGGTGGTGGGCGAGGCCAGCGGGTTGCGCAGCACCTGCTGCATCAGGGTGCCGGCCAGCCCGAGGGCGGCGCCAGCCAGCAGGCAGACGGCAAGACGCGGCAGCCAGCTGAAGTGGACCACCGCCTGGCTGGCATCGGTCAGATCCGGCGAAAACAGGGCCGCGAGCCAACGCGCCACCGGCAACTGACCGGCCAGCTCCCAACCGGCGAGCGCCAGCGTCAGCCCCAGCAGCAGGCTGACAGGCAGTCGCAGCGGCAATGGAAAAATCTGGTTCATTGCAGCCCCTCCCCGCTTTGCCCATCCTGCTGCAGCGCAGTACTGAGCTGCACGGCGAAGCGGCGCGCCGCCAGCACGCCGCCAAAACTCCACACCGCAGGCAGGTGCAGCACGGCCGCCGCCCTCACCTGTGGCAGCTGTTGCCACAGACCGGGTTCCTGCAGCCGCTCGCTCACCCCGACCGGGATCGGATCGACCACCACCAGCCGCGCTTGCGGCAGCGCCATCAACTGCTCCAGGCTGGCCACGGCAAAGCCCCAGGCATTGGTTTCCCCCTGCCAGCCATTGCGCAGGCCGAGCAGCTGCATCACCGCCTCGAACAGGCTGTGGCGGCCAAATACCCGCACATGGCGCTCATCGATGAACTGCACCACCAGTAGGGGCGGCAGATCTTCGGGTAATGTGGCCCGCATCTGCGCCAGATCCTGGTCCAGCCCGGCCAGCAGTTGCTCGGCTTCGGCGGTTTTGTCCACCAGCGCGGCGATGGTCAGGGTCGCCTCATGCAGCCGCAGCCATAGATCGGCATCCGGCTCGTAGAGCGCGATGGATTGTACCGGCGCGATGCGGGAGAGGGTCGGCGCCAGCGGGGCCGCCAGCGGCGAGATGAGGATGCGATCGGGTTTGAGCTCGGCCAGCAGCTCGCGGTTGGGCTGGGCGCGCTGGCCGATATCCACCACGGCGGCCGGCAGCAGCGGTTCGCCGACCCAGGCGCGGTAGGAGCCGACATCCCCCACCGCCAGCGGCGTCACCCCGAGCGCCAGCAGGGTTTCGGCTATGGTCCAGTCGACGGTAGCGATACGGGGTACCGGCGCGGAGGCGGTCTGGGATGTGTCTGCCTGCGCTGCAAGCGGCAGCAGCAGGCCGACAAGGCAGGACCCCATCTTCTTCAATAAACGGTTCACGAGAGGCCCCCGGTCAGACGATGGCGATGGCGTGGTCATGGGCCGGGTGGCGAATGACCTCCATCGGGATGCCATAGATGGCGTGCAGGGTCTCGCCGGTCATGATCTGCTCGGGTTCGCCGTGGGTGAGCAGGCGGCCGGAGTGCAGCGCCACCAGCCGATCGCAGAAGCGGGAGGCCATGTTGATGTCGTGAATGACGATGATGACCCCGAGCTTGAGCTGACGGCTCAACTGCTTGACGAGCGTGAGCACCTCCACCTGATGGGCCACGTCCAACGCGGCCAGCGGCTCGTCCAGCAGGATGAAACGGCTCTCCTGGGCCAGAAGCATGGCCAGCCAGACCCGCCCCCGCTCGCCACCGGAGAGGGTATCCACCAGCCGATCGGCAAAGCGTTCAGTATGAGTAAGAGCGATGGCCCGTTCGACCTGGCGGTGATCCTCCGCCCCCATCCGGCCCAGCAGGCCGCGCCAGGGGTAGCGACCCATCTCCACCAGCTCCCGCCCGAGCAGATTTTCGGCGCTCGGCAGATGCTGGGGCAGATAGGCCACCTGACGGGCGAAGTCGCGCGCGCCCCACGCCGGCAGCGGCTTGTCATCGAACCGGATCTCGCCGTCACTGAGCGGCTGCTGGCGTGCCAGCAGCTTGAGCAGGGTGGATTTACCCGAACCGTTGTGGCCGATGAGGCCATAGACCTTGCCCTGCTCAAAACAGAGATCGGTGGGGTGCAGCAGCGTGCGGTCATTGACCGCGAAGCTGGCTGATTTCATCTCAAACATAAGCGGTTCCTGTTGGCCGGGTTCAAACCGGCACCTCTGCATTCAAGTCACAATCCAGATGGGCGACCGCATCGCGGCTCACCTTCTCGCGCCGCTCACCGGTCAGCTCGCTGAGCCGGCCCTGGCGCATCTCCAGCAGCCGGTCGGCCTGGGAGAAGTAGAGATCGTCGTGGCTGATGGCGATCACCGTCTTGCCCATCTCCTTCAAGCGCGGCAGCAACAGCTGATAGAAGATGCGGCGGAACTGGGGATCCTGATCCGCAGCCCACTCGTCGAACAGCATCACCTCGCGCTGCTCGGCCAGCGCCAGCAGCAGGGCGACTCGCTTGCGCTGCCCCTGGGAGAGGTCGATATCGGCGATGAAGCCATCTTCGATGGTGAGCTTACTGCCCATCTGCAGCCGCTCCAGCCACTCGGCCACCAGCTCATCCTTGGGTTCCGGCCCCAGCAGGTGCTGGAACAGGTGATAATCGGTGAAGATGGCGGAGAAGAGAGCCAGATAGGCGTTGCGATCGGTGACCGGCTCCCCATCCAGCAGGATCCGGCCCGATACCGGCTGATAGAGGCCGGTCAGCAGCATGGCCAGGGTCGACTTGCCGGAGCCGTTGCCACCGATGATGAAGAGTTGCTCCCCCCGCTCGATCACCAGATTGATGGGACCCACGGCAAAGCCGCCCTCCCCCTGATAGTGAAAGCTCACCTGCTCCAGCTCGATGCGCTGCCAGGCGCGGGGCGCGGACGGCAGCGGGAAGTCGGCGTCCGGCGCGGCCAGATTGAGCGCCGCAATCTTGTCGAACGCCACCTGGGCGGAGAGCAGGGTCGGCAAGGCGCCAATGCCCTGCAGCAAGGGGGTGCGCAAGAACAGCAGGGTCAGTGCGAAGGTGGCGGCCACCTGGGTGTCGGCCCAGCCCAGCCCGTTGGCCAGAAAGAAGACCAGGCCGATGGCCCCCAGCATCATGATATTCGACCAGTTCACCGCGCTCAGGTGATAGGTGTCGGCGCGAATGATCTGCTCCCGATAGTCCTGCGCATTCTGCTGATAAAGCTGGTGGTAGACGAAGTGAGCCCGCTCGCGGTTGAGCGCCAGCTCCTTGCTGCCGGCGATGATGGCCTGATAGTTCTGATAGAGCCGATCCTCGGCCTGACGCATGTGGGAGAGATGGCGATAGACCCGGTTCACCAGCAGCCAGCCCACCACCATGGTGAAAGTGACCCAGAGCGTGGTGACGCCGAGCAGGGCCGGCGACAGCCAGCCGAGGTAGAGGGCCGACCCCAGGGTGAGCACCAGCCCCTGCACCAGCTCCGGCAGGCGCACGAAAGCGATGGTGATCTGGCCGATGTCGCTGGAGAGGGAGGCCAGCAGCGGCCCCTGGCCAATCTGGCGCAGACGGGCGACATCGGTATCCAGCAACTGCTTGAGCAGGCGGCCGCGCAGCCGGTAGACGAAATGATGGCCGAGGGTGGTCAGCGCCAGCTGAGAGCCGAGCGTGATCACCAGCAGCAATAAGATGAGGCCGATCAGCTGGCCGAGCACCGGCAGCGGATCGCCGACGGATTCAACGAGAGACTGATTGATAAAGGCAATGACACCAATCCCGCTGACGGCACTGAGCAGGCTGAGCAGGGTAATGGTGATGAAGGGCCAACGATATTGGCGATAAACCAGAGACAAGAGTTCCATAACGGACCGGTATTCCAGAGAGATCAGAGCAACTGCAGGTGAAAAGAAGGGCGGGAACCCGGCTCCCGCCCGACTTCGATTACCAGCGGTAGTTGATGCTGCCCACTACGCTGCGCGGCTCGCCGTAGTAGCAGTAGTAGTCGCAGCTGGCCACGTAGGTATCACCCAGCAGGTTGTTGACGTTGAGCTGAGCCCGCCAGTTCTTGGCAAAGTCATACCCGATCATCGCATCCCACACGGTATGGGCCGGCACCTCGGCCGAGCCATAGATGGGGGTATAGTCCGCATTCACGGCACCGATGCCGACGCTGGAACCGACGTAGCGCACGCCGCTACCCAGTTCCAGACCGGAGACCGGACCCTGCTGCACCTTGTAGTTACCCCAGAAGGAGGCCTGGTGGCGCGGGATCAGACTGGCACGGCGATCCCCCTTGCCGGTGTCGTTGGTCTTGGCATCGGTATAGGTGTAGGCGGCGGTCAGGCGCAGCGCCTCGGTGGCCTGCACGCTCCCTTCCAGTTCGACCCCCTGGGAGGTCACTTCACCGGCCTGGGTCTGCTGGCCGGAACCGGTGGAGACCAGCGAGTTGGTCTGCTCCAGATCGAACAGGGCCAGGTTGATGTAGCCATCGAGGAAGCTCGGCGCGTACTTGACGCCGGTCTCGTACAGGGTGCCCTTGAGCGGCTTGTAGGATTGGCTGGTGTTGGGGTCGATCCCCGGCAGCACCTCGAACGACTCGGCATAGGCAATATAAGGAGAGAGACCGTTGTCGGCCAGGTACATCAGGCTGCCGGAGAGGGAGAGCTCGTGATCATACTGCTTCTCGTTCTTGCCCTTGGCTTCGCTGATGTTGTGGGTCTCCACGTAGTCGAAGCGACCACCACCGGTCAGCAACCAGCGATCGTCCCAGCGGATCTGGTGCTGGGCGTAGAGGCCGCTCTGGCCCTTGGTGCTCTTCTGATGGGTGGCGGTGGATTCATCAAAACCGGGGAAGCCGCTGTAATCCGGGTTCATGGTATTGATGGAGCCCATGCCGTAGTTGTCGGCTTCCTGGCCTTCATTGACATGGCGCTGCAGATCCACCCCCAGCAGCAGGGTCTGCTCGGTGCTGTCGGTGTTCCAGTAACCCACCATCTGGTTGTCCATGGTGGCGCTCTTGGTGGTGCCATCGCGATAGACCAGGCCACGGAAGGCGGTAGTGCCTTCATAGGTCGGGAAGATATAGGTCTGGCGCAGCAGCAGATCGTTGTAGTTGAAGCGGACGTTCTGCTTGAACTCCCAGGTCTGGTTGAGCTGGTGGGCCAGCTCGTAACCGGTGGAGATCTGGGTGTTGCGGTTGCGATCGTAATCCGGCTGGCTCAGGTTGGTGCTGGGATCGATCTGGCCACCGCTGGTATTGAGGGTGCCGTAAACCGGGAAGAAGCCGTTGGTCGGCACCCCTTCGTCGTGCAGGAAGCTGGCCAGCAGGGTCAGGCTGGTGCGATCCGAGAGATCGAAGGTCACGCTCGGCGCCAGATAGACGCGATCGTTGTAAGTACCGTCCAGCACGCCGTCACGCTCTTTATAAAGAGCAACCATGCGGTAGCGGCTGTTGTCGGTCAGCGCATCGGAGACATCCACCCCGATCTGGCGGTGATCCCGGCTGCCGAGCTGCAGATCCAGCAGCCCCTGCGGGGTGGCGGTCGGCCGTTTGCTGATGGCATTGATCACGCCACCGGGAGGCGCCTCCCCGTAGAGGATCGAGGCCGGCCCTTTCAGCACTTCCACGCTCTCCAGGCCGAACGGCTCCGGCGTCCAGACATAGTAACCGGTGCCGAACAGGCGGTTGCCGTCCAGATAGGAGGCGGCATCGAAGCCACGCACCTTGAACCAGTCGGTATTGTTGTCGGAGCCATAGAGGCCGCTGAGCACGCCGGAGCGATAGCGCAGGGACTCGTCAAGCTGCTGCACGGCGTGCTGATCCAGGTCCTCGCGATTGACCACGGAGACGGCGCGAGGCGTCTCGGCCATCGGCACTTCCACCTTCATGGCGGTGCCGGTGACCACCATGGTCTCGCTGGCCTTGGGCAGTTCTTTCGGTTGTTCGGCCGCCAGCACGGGCAGGCTGGCCAACAGGCAGGAGAGCGGCAACAGTTGCTGTGCGCCTCTCTTTCGCATTGCTGCGATGGGGGTGTCTTTTTGCGCAATCATAGTAAGTGTCTCAAATATCAATTAGTTGTTTCTGATTTCTTATTATTGGTGCCCGGTCATGCCGGTTGCCCGGTTCCTCAGGCGAATAAAGCAGCGACATGCTACTACAGGAGCCATGATCGAATCGATTCAATAATTGCTAATCATTTGCATCTGCATTGTTACTTAACGTATCAAGGCGTCGATTGAGCAGCATATGAAGGGGGGAGCCGATCTTTTTCTGCCAATCGGCAAGAAGGCGTCAACGGAGCGTCGGGGATCCCCATTGAGGGGCAAAAAGCACCGAGGATCCATTATCCCCAAGCTTTATCCATATTTATCCACACCCTTTGGCGGTAGAATCCGGCTTTCCCTCGCTTCGTCTGAAATCAGGATCCATTCCATGGCCAAACTCAACCTTGTCGTCGGTTCCATGCTGGGAGCCGCCGAATATGTCGCAGACCACGTCGCCAACCTGCTGGAACAGGCAGGTCATCAGGCCGAGATCCACAATCCGGCCAGCCTGGCCGAAGTACTCGCCGAGCCAGAAGCCATATTGCTGGTGGTCACCTCGACCCACGGTGCCGGCGATGTGCCGGACAACCTGCAGCCCTTCGCCAAGGATCTTGCCGAGCAGCATCCGGATCTTAAAACATTGAAATATGGCGTGATCGCGCTGGGTGACAGCAGTTATGACACCTTTTGCCAGGGCGGCAAGACACTGGATCGACTGCTGGCGGAGTGCGGCGCCAGCCGGATTGGAGATCGTCTGGACATCGATGTGACCCAGCACGAGATCCCGGAAGATGCCGCTGAAGGCTGGATCCGGGACTGGCTGGCATTGATCGCCTGAACGGGAGCGGGAGATCCGGTAAAAAAGGCCTTGATCTCCCCGCTTATCCCCAGATCGCTATCCACCAGGTTATTAACAGATGGATCCGGATAAGTTGTTCTACGCTGTTACCCACAACACCGCCGGTAAATGTGTATAACTATGGTGTAAAACTCTGTAAAACCTATAGTTATCCATGTATGAGATCCAGAGCGGCAAGCCTCTGTGTATAAAAACCCTTGTTATCCCCCAGTTCACGGGGCCAGGATCCAAGCTTTTCCACAACCTGGGATCGTCTTTAACACGATGATCTTTATGATCAAAAAGTGCTTATCAACAGAAGTGGCGGATCCTAATAAAAGATCCAATAAAAGATCGATCTAAAGATCCTTAAGATCTATTTAGTGGATCCTCCCTCCATACTGAACGCTAAGTAGACGTTCCCCTCAGGGCGTGAAACAGATAGAATGTTCCGCCCTTCAGCCCAGGCAAATAAAGATCTTCAGGCGTGCAGATCAAGGTGATCCCCAATGCAATACCATGAACAATTTGATGTGATCGTCGTTGGCGGCGGTCATGCAGGAACCGAAGCAGCAACAGCGGCAGCCCGGATGGGGCTGAATACCCTGTTGCTGACCCACAATATCGATACGCTGGGACACATGTCCTGTAATCCGGCGATCGGCGGGATCGGCAAGGGACACCTGGTCAAGGAAGTAGATGCCCTCGGCGGGATCATGGCTCGCGCCATCGATCTTGGCGGGATCCAGTTCCGCACCCTCAACTCCTCCAAAGGACCGGCAGTGCGCGCCACCCGTGCCCAGGCGGATCGCCTGCTGTACAAGGCCGTCGTACGCCAGATGCTGGAGAACTACCCCAACCTGAAGATCTTCCAGCAGGCCTGTGACGATCTGATCATGGACGGGGAGCGGGTTGCCGGCGTGGTCACCCAGAGCGGGATCCGCATCAGTGGCAAGACGGTAGTTCTGACCGTCGGCACCTTCCTGAACGGCCTGATCCACATCGGGATGGAGAACTACAAGGGCGGCCGCGCCGGGGATCCTCCCTCGATCGCTCTCGCCCAGCGCCTGCGGGAACTGCCACTGCGCATCGATCGCCTCAAGACCGGCACACCGCCGCGCATCGATGCCCGCAGTGTCGATTTATCGGTGATGCAGGCCCAGTACGGCGACGATCCGCGTCCGGTCTTCTCCTTCATCGGCGACGCCAGCCAGCACCCGCGTCAGGTGCCCTGTTATGTTACGCATACCAACGAGCGCACCCACGAGGTGATCCGCAACAACCTGGATCGCAGCCCCATGTACGCCGGGGTGATCGAGGGAATTGGGCCGCGTTACTGCCCGTCGATCGAGGACAAGATTACCCGTTTTGCCGACAAGACGGCGCACCAGATCTTCGTCGAGCCGGAAGGCCTGACCACCCACGAACTCTACCCGAACGGGATCTCCACCAGCCTGCCGTTCGACGTGCAGGTGCAGATCGTCCGTTCCGTGCGCGGCTTCGAGAATGCCCATATCACCCGTCCCGGCTATGCCATCGAATATGACTTCTTCGATCCGCGGGATCTCAAGGCCAACATGGAGAGCAAGTGCATTCCAAACCTGTTCTTCGCCGGCCAGATCAACGGCACCACCGGTTATGAAGAGGCGGCCGCCCAGGGTCTGCTGGCCGGTCTGAACGCCGGTCTGCGAGCGCAGGAGAAAGATGCCTGGCATCCGCGCCGGGATCAGGCCTACATCGGCGTGATGATGGACGATCTCTCCACCCTGGGGACTCGCGAGCCCTACCGCATGTTCACCAGCCGCGCCGAATATCGTCTGCTGCTGCGCGAAGACAACGCCGACCTGCGTCTGACCGGCATCGGTCGTGAACTGGGTCTGGTGGACGACGAGCGCTGGGGCAAGTTCAACGCCAAGATGGAGCTGGTGGAGCAGGAGCGTCAGCGTATGCGCTCGACCTGGATCTACCCGCAGCATCCGTCGCTGGAAGCCGTCAATGCCCTGGTCAACACCCCGTTGATCCGCGAGCAGAGCCTGGAAGAGCTGCTGCGTCGCCCCGAGGTGACCTATGAGGCCCTGATGGCCATCGAGGGGGTCGGTCCGGCCCTGCCCGATACGGCAGCCGCCGATCAGGTGGAGATCCAGATCAAGTACGCCGGCTACATCGAACGCCAGCACGACGAAGTGGAGAAGCAGCTGCGCAACGAGAACACCCTGTTGCCGCTGGACATGAACTACCGCGACGTCAACGGCCTCTCCAACGAGGTGATCGCCAAGCTCAACGATGCCAAGCCGCAGACCATAGGTCAGGCGTCCCGCATCTCCGGCATCACCCCGGCGGCCATCTCCATCCTGCTGGTTCATCTGAAAAAACACGGCCTGCTGCGTAAAACCGCCTGAGGATCCTACCGTTGCAAAACATGCTGGAAAGATTGAACGGCCTGCTCATGCAGGCCGGAATTGTTATCACCGATACCCAAAAGACCCAGTTGGTTCAGCTTGTCGAGTTGCTGCACAAGTGGAACAAGGCTTACAATCTCACCTCGGTACGAGATCCGGACGCCATGCTGGTCAAGCATATCCTCGACAGCCTGGTGGTGAGCCAGCACCTGCACGGTGAGCGCTTCATCGATGTGGGCACCGGCCCGGGCCTGCCCGGCCTGCCGCTGGCGATCATCAACCCGGACAAGCAATTCGTGCTGCTGGACAGTCTGGGCAAGCGGATCAACTTCATCCGCCAGGTGATCCTGGAGCTGGGTTTGACCAACGTGACGCCGGTCAAATCCAGGGTCGAGGAGTATCAGCCCGAGGTCGGTTTTGACGGCGTGCTGAGCCGGGCATTCGCCTCGCTGGAAGACATGCTGAGCTGGTGTCACCATCTGCCGTCGGCCCAGGGCAGCTTCCTGGCGCTCAAGGGACAATTCCCCGAGCAGGAGCTGGCCCGGTTGCCCGCCAACATCCATCTGGTCGCCTCCCATCAACTGGTGGTACCGGAGCTGGAAGGCGAACGTCATCTGCTGGAATTCAAACATATCCAGCCCGAATAGGGTCGCAGTTTCATTTAGGGGACAGTGTGGGAAAAGTCATCGCCATAGCCAACCAGAAGGGTGGAGTGGGTAAAACCACCACCTGTGTGAACTTGGCCGCCTCCATGGCCGCTACCCGCCGCAAGGTGCTGGTGATCGATCTGGATCCGCAGGGCAATGCCACCATGGGTAGCGGTGTCGACAAGTACGACGTCGAGCGCACCGCCTATGAGCTGCTGATCGAGGACGCCCCCATCGGCGAGGTGATCATCCCCGAAACCTCCGGGGGCTATCACCTGATCGCCGCCAACGCCGACGTGACCGCAGCCGAAATCCGGCTGATGGAATTTTTCGCCCGCGAGATCCGCCTGCGCAATGCGCTGGCCTCGGTACGGGACAAATACGACTACGTCTTCATCGACTGCCCGCCTTCTCTCAACATGCTGACCGTTAACGCCATGGCCGCCGCCGATTCCGTGCTGGTGCCCATGCAGTGCGAATACTATGCGCTGGAAGGGCTCACCGCCCTGGTCGACACCATCAGCAAGCTGGCAGCCGTGGTCAACCCGGAGCTGAAGATCGAGGGGGTGCTGCGCACCATGTTCGATCACCGCAACCGGCTGGCCAATGATGTGTCCGATCAGCTTAAACAGCACTTCGGGGACAAGGTCTATCGCACCATCATTCCCCGCAACGTAAGACTGGCTGAGGCGCCGAGCTTCGGTGCGCCGGCCATGCACTATGACAAATCATCGGTGGGCGCCAAGGCCTATCTGGCTCTGGCTGGCGAGATCCTGCGCCGTCAGGAGCAGGAACGTCAGGTGACCATCGCAGACCGAGAGAGCATATGACGCCGAAAAAACGTGGGCTGGGCAAGGGGCTGGACGCTCTGCTCAGCACCAGCACGGCCGCGCGCCAGAAACAGGTGATGAGCGACCAGCGCACCGAGCAGGCCATGGCCCCGACCAACCAGGGCGAGCTGCGCAAGCTGCCGGTGGAGTGGCTGCAATCCGGCAAGTACCAGCCGCGCAAGGATATGTCGCAGGATGCGCTGGAAGATCTGGCCAACTCCATCCGTGCCCAGGGGGTGATCCAGCCCATCGTGGTGCGTCCGCTCGGCGAGCACTCCTTCGAAATCATCGCTGGCGAGCGGCGCTGGCGCGCCTCCCAGCTGGCCCGCCTCGAAGTGGTGCCCTGCCTGGTCAAGGACGTGCCTGACGAGGCGGCCGTCGCCATCGCGCTGATTGAGAACATCCAGCGCGAGGATCTCAATGCCATCGAAGAGGCGGTCGCCCTGCAGCGGCTGCTGACCGAATTCGAACTGACCCACCAGCAGGTGGCCGAGGCGGTGGGCAAGTCCCGTACCACGGTCACCAACCTGCTGCGCCTCAATCAGCTCAACGACGACGTGAAGCGCTTCGTCGAGCACGGCGACCTCGACATGGGTCATGCCCGCGCCCTGCTGGCCCTGAGCGGCCAGGCCCAGTCCGAACTGGCGAAACTGGTGGCCCAGAAGGGGCTGACAGTGCGAGATACCGAGAAGCTGGTGCAAAAAGCGCTGGAACCGGCAAAAGCCAAGGTCGAGCCCGTCCGTGATCCCCAGTTTGGTTATCTCGAGCGCCAGATTTCAGAAAAAATTGGCAATCAGGTACAACTTCAGCCGGGAAAACAGGATAGCGGTAAGTTAGTAATAAGTTACGAGAACTTGGCGGATTTGGACCGGGTATTGGGCTATTTTGGCCTGTCAGAAACGTGATTTTTACGCTTTTTGTAGTAATAAAACATCCATTCCTTTTGATATGAACATAACCTTAATTCTGTGCGGAAAGCCGCAAAAATTAAGGATTTTTGCCATGTTGCAATAGCTGTCTTCAAGGGTATAATTTGACCGGCTTTTGGGGCTGTAAACGCGGGGTCTTCGGATCCCGATTTTTTACAGTTCTGTAATGTTCAGGGGTAGGTTGGTGAAGCAGAAAATAGCCTTGGAAGGTTTAACGCTGGCCTTGGCTATGCTCGTTTGTCAGCTCGTCCTGATCCTGGCGATCAGTACCGTCTGGTTTTACCAGACCGGTGCGTTTGCCGGACGCTCCTCCCTCTTCGGGGGGGGCATGTACTGGGTTCCTCAAGCCCTGTTCACGCTCTGGGTTCTGCGCCGCAAGGTGACGAAGGAGAGTGTGGGCCTGGTTCTGCGGGACTTTTATGGTGGGGCAGGGATTAAGCTCATTACTACAACAGGACTTTTCGCCCTGATGTTTGGCGCCGGGATCGAGGTCGATACCGTCTCGTTCTTCGCCACTTATATCCTCGCCCTCGTTGTACAGTGGATAGTCTCATTCACGCTTAACAACCACTATTAGGAAAACTCATGTCTGCAACCGGAGAAGTCCTGACTCCTCAGGGATATATCTCCCACCATCTGACCCATCTGCAAGTCGGGTCTGGGTTCTGGACGGTGAATATCGATTCCATGATATTTTCCGTCTTGCTAGGCGCTCTGTTTATCTGGTCGTTCCGCCGTGTCGCCGTCAAGGCTACCAGCGGTGTGCCCGGCAAACTGCAGTGCTTTGTGGAGATGCTGGTCGAGTTTGTGAGTGGTAACGTCAAGGACATCTTTCACGGTCGTAACAAGGTCATCGCACCTTTGGGCCTGACAGTGTTCGTGTGGATCTTCCTGATGAACCTGATGGATCTGATCCCCGTTGACTTTATCCCCCACGCTGCACAGTTGATGGGTGTTCCCTATCTGCGTGTGGTTCCCTCTGCTGACGTTAACATCACCATGTCCATGGCTTTGGGCGTGTTCTTCTTGATCCTGTACTACAGCATCAAGGTCAAGGGTATCGGCGGGTTCGTGAAGGAGCTGACGCTTCAGCCTTTCAACCACCCGGCGGCCATCCCGGTTAACCTCATCCTGGAAACTGTTACGCTGATTTCCAAACCTGTTTCTCTGGGTCTTCGACTGTTCGGCAACATGTATGCTGGCGAACTGATCTTTATCCTGATTGCGGGTTTGCTACCCTGGTGGTCACAGTGGATCCTGTCCGTGCCTTGGGCAATTTTCCACATCCTGATCATCACTTTGCAGGCGTTTATCTTCATGGTGCTGACCATCGTCTATCTGTCGATGGCACAAGAAGACCATGGTTGATGCAACTCAAATAATCCTTTTTATACAATCAATTACATCTAAATAAATGGAGATCCTCATGGAAAACTTGAACATGGACCTGCTGTACATCGCTGCTGCAATGATGATGGGTCTGGCGGCTATCGGCGCGTCCATCGGTATCGGTATCCTGGGTGGCAAGTTCCTGGAAGGCGCTGCTCGTCAACCTGACCTGATCCCTGTTCTGCGTACCCAGTTCTTCATCGTGATGGGTCTGGTGGATGCGATCCCGATGATCGCCGTTGGTCTGGGTCTGTACGTGATGTTTGCGGTTGCTGGCTAAGTCTCAACGACTCCCGGACATAACCCATTAACTAACTAAGAGGACATAGGCTGTGAATATCAACGCCACCCTCCTCGGCCAAGCAATTGCTTTTTTCATCTTCGTAGTGTTTTGCATGAAGTACGTATGGCCGCCGCTGATGGCAGCCATCGAAGCCCGTCAGAAAGCCATTGCTGACGGTCTCTCTTCCGCGGAGCGTGCCAAGAAAGATCTGGATTTGGCCAAGGCCAACGCCACCGATCAGCTGAAAGAAGCCAAGCTCCAGGCTGCAGAAATCATTGAACAGGCTAACAAACGTAAAGCCCAGATCATTGATGAGGCTGCTGCCGGTGCCCACTCTGAGCGGGAAAAAATCCTGGCTCAGGGCCGTGCCGAGATCGAAGCTGAACGTCATCGTGCCAAAGAAGAACTGCGTAAGCAGGTTGCTGCTCTTGCCATTGCTGGTGCAGAGAAGATCCTGGCGCGTCAAATCGACCAGGCTGCCAACAGCGACATCGTCGACAAACTGGTAGCAGAACTGTAACGGGAACGGGGCTATGTCTGAACTGACTACAATCGCTCGCCCCTACGCCAAGGCTGCTTTCGAGTTTGCTGTTGAGCACAAGGCGGTTGACCAGTGGCTGGGGATGCTCGGCTTCGCTGCACAAGTAGCGGAGAACGAGACCATCCACAACCTGGTAAACGGCTCTGTGGCTGCTGAAGAACTGGCAAGTATCTTTGTCGGTATCTGCGGTGAGCAACTCGACGAGCATGGTCAGAACCTGATCCGGGTGATGGCTGAGAATGGTCGCTTGGGTGTGCTGCCGGCGGTCGTTGCTGAATTCGTCGCGTTCAAGGCTGAACTGGATAAAGAAGTTCAGGCTGACGTGATTTCGGCGATCGAACTGACCGACCAGCAGAAAGCCAATATTCAGGCTTCTCTGGAACAACGTCTCGCGCGCAAAGTGAAGCTGAATTGCAGCATGGATGCGTCCTTGATGGCCGGGGTGCTCATCAAGGCCGGTGATCTGGTTATCGACGGTACAGTCCGCGGTAAGCTGGATCGCATGGCTGACGCGCTGCAATCTTGATTGGGGTATTAGAGCATGCAACTGAATTCCACTGAAATCGCCGAGCTGATCAAGCAGCGCATTGCGCAGTTTGATATCAAGAGCGAAGCGCGTAACGAAGGTACCATCGTCTCTGTGAGCGACGGTATCATTCGTATTCACGGCCTGGCCGATGCCATGCAAGGTGAGATGATCGAGCTGCCGGGCAACCGCTACGCTCTGGCATTGAACCTGGAGCGTGACTCCGTCGGTGCGGTGATCATGGGTTCCTATGACGGTCTGTCAGAAGGAATGAAAGTAAAAGGGACTGGCCGCATTCTGGAAGTGCCGGTCGGTCGTGGTCTGTTGGGCCGGGTGTTGAACACCCTGGGTCAGCCGATCGACGGTAAAGGTCCAATCGACAACGACGGCTTCTCGCCGATCGAAGTGATTGCACCGGGCGTTATCGAGCGTAAGTCTGTTGACCAGCCGGTCCAGACCGGTCTGAAAGCCATCGATGCCATGATCCCTATCGGTCGTGGCCAGCGTGAGCTGATCATCGGTGACCGTCAGGTTGGTAAGACCGCCATCGCGATCGACACCATCATCAACCAGAAAGACTCCGGCATTAAGTGTGTCTACGTTGCGATTGGCCAGAAGGCCTCCACCATCGCCAACGTGGTGCGCAAGCTGGAAGAGCACGGCGCCCTGGCCAACACCATAGTGGTGGTTGCCTCTGCTTCCGAAGCTGCCGCTCTGCAGTACCTGGCTCCGTATGCCGGCTGCTCCATGGGTGAGTACTTCCGTGACCGCGGTGAAGACGCGCTGATCATCTATGATGACCTGTCCAAGCAGGCCGTAGCTTATCGCCAGATCTCCCTGCTGCTGCGCCGTCCGCCAGGACGTGAAGCTTACCCGGGTGACGTTTTCTATCTGCACTCCCGTCTGCTGGAGCGTGCTGCTCGCGTCAACGCCGAGTACGTAGAGAAGTTCACCAATGGTGCCGTGAAAGGCCAGACCGGTTCTCTGACCGCGCTGCCGATCATCGAAACCCAGGCGGGTGACGTATCTGCATTCGTACCGACCAACGTGATCTCCATCACCGATGGTCAGATCTTCCTGACCTCACAGCTGTTCAACTCCGGTATTCGTCCGGCGGTTGACCCGGGTATCTCCGTATCCCGTGTGGGCGGTGCTGCTCAGACCAAGATCGTCAAGAAGCTGTCCGGTGGTATCCGTACTGCGCTGGCCCAGTATCGCGAACTGGCGGCATTCGCCCAGTTCTCCTCCGATCTGGACGACGCAACCCGCAAGCAGCTGGACCACGGTCAGAAAGTGACCGAGCTGATGAAGCAGAAACAGTACTCTCCGCTGAGCGTGGCTCACCAGTCTCTGGTGCTGTTCGCCGCGGAAAAAGGCTATCTCTCCGATGTCGAGCTGAACAAGATCGTCGACTTCGAAGCCGCTCTGCTCTCTTACGCCAATACCCAGCATGCTGAGCTGATGGCTGAAATCAATGCCAAGGCCGACTACAACGACGCGATCGTTGGCAAGCTGACTGCGTTGCTGGATGACTTCAAGGCAACCCAGACCTGGTAAGCGTGTGTGGCAGCGCGAGCTGCCACCTGATGGAGAGTAAGAGATGGCCGGCGCAAAAGAGATACGTAACAAGATCGGGAGTGTGAAAAACACTCAGAAGATCACCGGCGCTATGGAAATGGTGGCAGCAAGCAAGATGCGCCGTGCGCAAGATCGCATGTCTGCCAGCCGTCCGTACGCTGAAACCATGCGCAAGGTGATCGGCCATATCGCTCAGGGGAACTTGGAATACAAGCACCCCTACCTCATCGAACGTGAGGTCAAGCGAGTGGGTTACATCGTCGTCTCCACCGACCGTGGCCTGTGTGGCGGTTTGAACATCAACCTGTTCAAGGCTGCCCTCAATGATATGAAGCAATGGAGCGCGAAAGGAGCCAAGGTTGACCTGGCTCTGATCGGCAACAAGGCCTCCAACTTCTTTGAACGGCACGGCGCCAAGGTGAAAGCTCATGTCGCAGGACTGGGCGATAACCCGAGCGTCAATGACCTGATTGGTTCAGTCAAGGTCATGCTGAAGGCTTACGACAACGGTGAGATTGACAGGCTGTACCTGGTGTACAACAAGTTCGTCAACACCATGGTTCAGCAACCACGAGTCGATCAACTGCTGCCTTTGCCCGTAACTGAAGACAGCAAGCTTGCCAAGAAACACCACTGGGATTACCTCTATGAGCCGGATCCCAAGCAACTGCTGGATACCCTGCTGATTCGCTACGTCGAATCCCAGGTCTACCAGGGGGTAGTGGAAAACTTGGCAAGTGAACAGGCAGCCCGAATGGTTGCCATGCAAGCCGCGACTGACAACGCCGGTAACCTGATTAACGATCTGCAACTGGTATACAACAAGGCCCGTCAGGCCAGTATTACCCAGGAACTGACAGAGATCGTATCCGGTGCTGCTGCGGTGTAAGGCAAGGGTTATCAAAGGTTTAGAGGATTTGACATGAGTAACGGTTTCATCGTCCAAATCATCGGCGCTGTGGTGGACATCGAGTTCCCGCAAGATGCCGTGCCCCAGGTGTACGATGCACTGAAGGTTGTCAGCGAAGGTCAAGGCCAGGGTCTGGTGCTGGAAGTTCAGCAACAGATCGGTGGCGGCGTCGTTCGTTGCATCACCATGGGCTCCTCCGACGGTCTGCGTCGTGGGTTGGAAGTAGTGAATAGCGGTAAATCCATCCAGGTGCCGGTCGGTGTATCGACTCTGGGTCGGATCATGAACGTACTGGGCGATCCGATCGACGAAAAAGGTCCGATCGGTGAAGAAGAGCGTTGGTCCATCCACCGCGCGGCTCCCAGCTACGAAGATCAGTCCAACAGCAACGACCTGCTGGAGACCGGCATCAAGGTTATCGACCTGGTATGCCCGTTCGCCAAGGGTGGTAAGGTTGGTCTGTTCGGTGGTGCCGGTGTAGGCAAGACCGTCAACATGATGGAGCTGATCCGTAACATCGCGATCGAACACAGCGGTTACTCCGTGTTCGCCGGTGTAGGTGAGCGTACCCGTGAGGGTAACGACTTCTACCACGAGATGATGGAGTCCAACGTACTGGACAAAGTATCTCTGGTTTACGGTCAGATGAACGAGCCGCCCGGAAACCGTCTGCGCGTGGCGCTGACCGGTCTGACCATGGCCGAGAAGTTCCGTGACGAAGGTCGTGACGTGCTGTTCTTCGTGGACAACATCTACCGTTACACCCTGGCCGGTACTGAAGTATCCGCACTGCTGGGCCGTATGCCTTCCGCAGTAGGCTACCAGCCGACCCTGGCCGAGGAGATGGGTGTTCTGCAGGAACGTATCACCTCCACCAAGACTGGTTCCATCACCTCCGTACAGGCCGTTTACGTGCCTGCGGATGACTTGACCGACCCGTCTCCGGCGACCACCTTCGCCCACCTGGATGCGACCGTCGTACTGTCCCGTCAGATCGCGGCACTGGGTATCTACCCGGCCGTTGACCCGCTGGACTCCACCTCCCGTCAGCTGGATCCGCTGGTGGTTGGCAAGGAGCACTACGAGACTGCTCGTGGCGTTCAGACCGTACTGCAGCGCTACAAAGAGCTGAAGGACATCATCGCCATCCTGGGTATGGATGAACTGTCAGAAGAAGACAAACTGACCGTAGCCCGTGCCCGTAAGATCGAGCGTTTCCTGTCCCAGCCGTTCTTCGTGGCAGAAGTGTTTACCGGTTCCCCGGGCAAATACGTGCCGCTGAAAGAGACCATCCGTGGTTTCCAGGGCATCCTGAAAGGCGAGTACGACGATCTGCCGGAGCAGGCGTTTTACATGGTTGGCAGCATCGACGAAGTTGTCGAGAAAGCCAAGAAACTGTAAGCCTCGATAGGAGGGCCCATGGCAGAGATGATCTCCTTTCACTTGGACGTGGTGAGCGCTGAAGGAAAACTGTTTTCCGGTCGCGTGCAGTCCGCTCAGGTATCAGGCTCCGAAGGTGAGCTGGGTCTCCGCCACGGTCATGCTCCGTTGCTGACTGCCATCAAGCCGGGCCTGGTCCGCTTGGTGAAGCAGAATGGAACTGAAGAGGTGCTGTACATCTCCGGCGGCATGCTGGAAGTACAACCCGAAGCCGTGACCGTGCTGGCGGACACCGCGATTCGTGCCGACGATTTGGATGAGGCGAAAGCCCAGGAAGCCAAACGCGCGGCGGAAGAGCGGATCCACAGCTCCCATGGTGATATCGACTACGCCCAGGCCGCCACCGAGCTGGCCAAGGCGATGGCTCAACTGCGGGTCATCGATATCGTCAAAAAGAATTACCGTTAATAACGGTGAGGTAAAAAGCGACCTGCGGGTCGCTTTTTTTTTACTCGTTGGATAGACTCCGCCGAGTATTTCTTCATGTTCCAAAGGTCGAATTATGTCTCTCAACGTCGTGATCCTGGCTGCGGGTAAAGGTACCCGTATGCGCTCCTCCCTGCCCAAGGTGCTGCACCCGGTCGCCAACAAGCCAATGGTTTCCCATGTGATCGAGACTGCCCGCAAGGTCGGTGCCGAGCAGCTGCATCTGGTGTATGGCCACGGTGCCGAACTGCTGAAGGAGCGGATCCAGGCATCTGACCTGAACTGGGTGCTGCAGGCCCAGCAACTGGGTACCGGCCACGCCGTCGCCCAGGCCATCCCGTTCTGGCAGGACGAAGACGACGTGCTGGTGCTGTACGGCGATACCCCGCTGATCCAGCCGGAAACCCTGCAGCGGCTGCTGGCGGCCAAGGCCGCCGACGGCATGGCTCTGCTGACTGTGGTGCTGGACAACCCGACCGGTTATGGCCGCATCGTGCGCAGTAACGGCCAGGTGGTCGGCATCGTCGAGCAGAAGGATGCCAATGCCGAGCAGCTGGCGATCCGCGAAGTGAACACCGGCGTGCTGGTGGCCAACGGTGGCCAGCTGCGCAGCTGGCTGTCGCGTCTGGACAACAAGAATGCCCAGGGCGAGTTCTATCTGACTGACGTGATCGCCATGGCCCATGCCGACAACTGCCCCATCGCCGCAGTTCACCCGGACGACGCCATGGAAGTGGAAGGGGCTAACAACCGGGTACAGCTGGCTCAGCTCGAGCGCAGTTACCAGAAGATGCAGGCCGAGCGGCTGATGATAGCTGGCGCCACCCTGATCGACCCGGCCCGCTTCGATCTGCGCGGCACCCTGGAAATCGGGGAAGAGGTAGTGATCGACGTCAACGTCATCATCGAAGGCAAGGTAGTGCTGGGCAACCACGTCCGTATCGGGGCCGGCAGCGTGCTGAAGGATTGCGTGATTGGCGACCACACCGAGGTGAAACCCTACTCCGTCATCGAAGGGGCACAGATCGCCGATCAGTGCTCGGTCGGTCCCTTTACCCGGCTGCGCCCGGGTGCCGTGCTGGAGCAGGATGCCCATGTCGGCAACTTCGTCGAGATGAAGAAGGCCCGACTGGGGGTTGGCTCCAAGTGTGGTCATCTGACCTATCTGGGGGATGCCGAAGTGGGTGCCAAGGTGAACATCGGGGCTGGCACCATCACCTGCAACTACGACGGGGTGAACAAGTTCCAGACAATCATCGAGGACGACGTCTTCGTCGGCTCCGATACCCAGCTGGTGGCGCCGGTGCGCATCGGCAAGGGGGCGACCCTGGGGGCCGGCTCCACCATCACCAAGGACGTGGCCGAGAACGAGCTGGTGATCACCCGGGTTCCCCAGCGTCACATCAAAAACTGGGCTCGCCCGGTCAAGAAGAAGTGATGCCCGATCAATGAAATGCAAACCGGCGCATGATGGCGCCGGTTTTGTTTTCAGTTCTCCTGCCCGCTGGCGGGGGGCGTCGGGGCATTCCCCATCACCCGATACCAGTCCAGCTTGCGGGTCAGCACCATGACCAGCGCCAGGATGGCGAACAGCAGCAGGGCGCCGAGCAGCAGGGCTATCTCCTCGGCCTGCAGCAAGCCGAACAGGACGGCGTAGACCAGCCCGAGCAGGGCCGCGAAGCCGAGCCCCTGTTTAGGGCCGCCCAGCACATGGCTGAGGTAGAAGCCGTTGAGGGCCACGCTGGCCAGGGCGGCAATCAGATAGGCCCAGCCAAAGCCGAGATGTTCGGTCAGGGCCAGCAGCACCAGATAGAAGATGGCCAGCCCCATGCCCACCAGCGCGTACTGGATCGGGTGCACCCGCAGCCCCTTGAGCAGCTCGAACATGAAGAAGCTGAGGAAGGTGAGGCCGATGAACAGCAGCGCATACTTGGCGGCCCGCTCGTTCTGCTGGTAGTGATCCACCGGCTGCACCAGGCTGACGCTGAAGGCCGGCAGATCGCCGCTGGCACCTTTCATCATCCGGTTGAAACGGCTCTCCATGTCGGTGGCAAACCAGCTGCTCTGCCAGCTGGCCTCGAAACCGCTGTTGGTAAGGGTGCGGCTGCCCGGCAGAAAGTCACCGATGAAGTTGGGGTGGGGCCAGTTGCTGGCGAGGTTGAGCCTGCTGTCCTGGCCGATCGGCACCACTTCCAGCTGGTTCATCCCCTGCAGATCCAGCTCGATGTGAAAGGCGCCGTCTGCTCCCGGCAGGGTGGCAAGCGGTGCATGGATGCCAGCCAGCCCGTCACCCAGCAGGGCGCCGGGAGCAAACGGAATGCGCTGCTCCCCCAGTTGCAGCTCAGGCACCCGGTTGATGCCGCGGGCATCGGACAGCACCAGGCTCAGATAGGGTTTGCCCGCCACCAGGGCGGGATCGGCGCCATCGACGGTCAGATCCGGCTCGCCGCTGATCAGGGTTTTACCGTTCAGTTCGGCAGGCAGTCGCCCGGAGAGGGAGAGCCGGGTGTGATAGACCTGGGCCTGGTAGATGCCGAGCTTGCGCGGGGTCACTTCCATGCTGGCCTGCACATCCAGCTGCTCCGGCAGCAGGTAGCGGTAGAGCTGCAGCTTGCGCTCGAAGCGCTTGCCATCCTGCTCCACCGTGACGGTGCGGGTATAAGGCTGCACCACGACCGGCCCCAGCAGTCGCTGCGGGCCGCTGCTGCTGGCCATGATGCTGTGGATGGCCTGGCTGCGATAGGCCTGGCGCTCCCGGTTCAGCTCCATGATGGATTGCACCGGCACCATCAGCAGCAGGCTGAGCAACAGCAGCAGAAAGATCTTGTGGCTGAATATCTGTTTGACCATGACACGTCTCCTTGTTGATGGAACCGAGTGTGACAGTCGTGGGTGAAGCGGAGATGGGGCTGTGTGAAGCGGGGGTGAAGGGGATAAAAAAACCGGCGCCTGGCGCCGGTCTGGGTATTACAGGGTTTTCAGTTTGGCCGGCAGGGCGGCCAGCACCTCTTCCTTGGCCTTGAGCGAGGCGAACTGCTTGCCGGGTTTCTGCACCACGGTATGGACGAAGATGAGCTGCTTGCCCGGCTTGCTGGCCCAGCCGACGAACCAGCCGATCTGCTGCTCCCGGTTGAGGTTGCCATCCAGCTTCTTCGGGTAGCCCATGCCGGTCTTGCCGTGGATCTGCCAGCCGTCGATCTCGCTCACCTTGAGGATGTTGGCGGTGTACTGCAGGGTCTGCGCCGACACCGGCAGCTTGCCGCTCACCATCTTGCCGAGGAAGCGGGCCTGTTCCTGTGGGCTGATGGCAAGGCTGGAACTGAGCCAGGCCTGGGTCAGACCATCGTGCTTGCCAGGATTGCCGGAGAGATCCCGGTTGCCGTAGTCAAAGCGGTCGACGTACTGCTGGAAGCGCTCCATCCCCAGCCATTCGGTGATCTGCTGGGAGAACCAGACCACCGAGTAGGTTTCCCAGCGGCGCGGGGTGGTGGTTTCCCGCCAGGCGGGCAGCCAGTCGTCGTAACCGGGTTTGAAGGGCAGTGCCGGGTGTTCTTCGTCCACCAGAAAGCCGCTGTCGTAGCCCATCAGCGCCAGCGGGATCTTGAAGGTGGACGCGGGTGGCAGCTGGCTTGAACAATCCCCTTTGCTGGAGAGGGTCTGGCCGTTGCCGTCGGCATAGAGAAAGCAGCCGGCGGCGGCGCTGGCGGGCAGCGAGAACAGCAGGCCTGTGCCGAGCAGGCCGGATAACAGAAGGCGGGACATGGGGTCTCCTTGAGCACATTGAGTTCGCTGGGAAAACATCAGCATAGCGCCGCTTTATGTGGCCAGTGTGAAGTGTCAGCCCGCCGGCAACCAGAGCTCGGCCAGCACCCCGCCGTCAGGCTGGTTGGCGAGGGTCAACCGGCCACCGTGCTGGCGCGCCACCTCGGTGGCGAAGCTGAGCCCGAGGCCGCTGCTCTTGCCCTTGTCGGGTCTGGGCAACGAATAGAAGCGCTCGAAGATGCGCGGCAGGGCATAGTCCGGAATGCCGGGCCCCTGATCCCGCACCCGGAAGCAGTAACCCCCCTCCTCCATGGTCCCGCTCAGCGCCAGGGTGCTGCCGATGGGGGAGAAGTCGAGGGCGTTGTCCAGCAGGTTGCCGAGCGCCTGCTCCACCAGCAGCGAGTCCCACTTCTGTTTCTGGGCCTCCCCCAATTCGGCGTGCAGGGTCACCTGACGGCGCTGGGCCAGGATCTGGCGGGCATCGAGCACCTGTCTGCCCAGCCTGGCCGGCTCGACGGCCTGCCTGTCCAGCCCCTGCCCCGACTCCAGTTTGGCCAGCTGCAGCATCCGCTCGATCAGCTGCTGCATGCGGGCCGTCTCCAGATTGATATTGCCGATAAAACGGGTAGCCACCTCGGGTGGCGGTGCCTCGGCCAGGATCTCCCCTGCCCCGCGAATGGCGGCCAGCGGGCTCTTGAGTTCGTGGGTCAGGCTGTGTACATAGGCTTCGATGTAGGCCTTGCCATCCAGCTGGCGACGCATGGTTTCCAGGGAGCGGCCGAGCCGATCCAGTTCCGGGCTGTAGAGGCGTGGCAGGCTGGCGGGCTGACCCTGGCTGACCGCATCGGCGTAGTGCACCAGCTTGCCGATGGCGCGGTTGAGCCACCATACCAGCAGGGCGCCGATCAGCAGCGAGATGAACAGCAGCAGGGCCGCCCCCTGCAGCAGCTGGTGTTCGCTGCGCTCGATCATGGGCAGCAGGGTACGGTTGGGCTTGGCGACGGTGAGTGAGCCGAGGATGTCGTCCCCCTCCCGCAGCGGCGCGGCGACGTGCATCACCGAACTGGCGGGATCGTCGGGGTCGCTGCGGGTGCTGCGGGCGCCGTATTCGCCGCGCAGGGTGCGATAGACGTCGTTCCAGCGTGAATAGTCCTTGCCCAGATCCACCCCGTCCGAGTCGTACACCACCTTGCCCCAGCGATCGACCACATAGATGCGGTACTCCGCCTGCTGTTTGAGGTGGCCGTCGATCAGGGCGTTGATGGGGCTCTGGTTGAGGCGGGCGAAGGCGCTGGCCAACCGGCCATCCGCCATCTTGCCTTCTTGCAGGTCATCCAGCGCCAGCGGTGCCAGCATCTGGGCCATGTCCACCAGGGTATCTTCGGTGGCGCTGCGCACCCCGGGTTTGATCTCCTCGACGAAGATTTCCAGCACGAACCAGGCGGCCAGCGCGAAGATCAGCACCAGCCCGCACAGCAGTTGCAGCCCGATCCTCATGGCGTCCTCCGGCCGGTGCCAAACCACCCTCTGTTCATGCCAGCTCCAGGCTGTAGCCCAGTCCGCGATGGGTCAGGATCAGGTTGGCGTGGGGATCCCGCTCCCGCAGCTTGGCGCGGATGGTCTTGATGTGAGTATCCACGGTGCGATCCAGGCTCTCCTCCGCCCCGCTCCACACCAGATCCATCAGCTGCTGGCGGGAGTAGACCCGGCCCGGCGCCTGCATCAGGGTCTTGAGCAGCAGGTATTCGTAACGGGTGAGCGCCAGCGGCTGGCCGTGAAAGCTGATGCGGGCCCGCTCCTCGTCCAGCGCCAGCAACTGGCTCGGTGGGGGCGTGGCCGGCTGGCTGCGGCGCAGGATGACCCGCACCCGGGCGCACACCTCCCGTGGCGAGAAGGGCTTGGCCACATAGTCGTCGGCCCCTATTTCCAGTCCGATCAGCCGGTCTATCTCCTCGCTGCGGGCGGTGAGAAACATCAGCGGGGTATCGCACAGCGCCCGCACCTGCTTGCACAACTCGAAACCGCTGATGTCCGGCAGCCCCACATCCAGGATCAGAAAGTCGGGGCGCGTCTGTTCCAGTCGTGTCAGCAGCGGCTGGCCGAGGGAAAACCACTCCACCTCGAAACCGTCGGTCTGCAGCGCATAAATCAGGGTGTCGGCGATGCTGGCTTCATCTTCCACCAGCCAGATGGTTCGTTTTTGCATGGCATCCTCGTCGCAAATCAGCTGCCCCATTCTGGCATCGAACCAAATCGGATCCTATTTGCCGTTTGATTTTTTCAAAAAAGGTATTAATATTTCGCCATTCTTTCGAATCGAAACTTAGAGATGACCAAACGTAATACTCAGCAGCGCCGTCACACCATAGTGAGCCTGGTGCAGGAGCAGGGTGAAGTGAGCGTCGATGCCCTGGCCAAACACTTCGCCACCTCCGAAGTGACCATCCGCAAAGATCTGGCGGTGCTGGAGACCGGTGGCCTACTGCTGCGCCGTTACGGTGGTGCCGTCCCCCTGCCCTCAGAGATGGTGGTGGAGAGCAATCCCGAGCAAGTTTCGAAACGAAAGCTGGCCATCGCCCGCGCCGCCGCCGAACGGATCCGTGATCACAATCGCGTCATCATCGACAGCGGCAGCACCACCAGCGCCATGATCCCCATGCTGGGCAACAAGCGCGGTCTCATCGTGATGACCAACTCCCTCAACGTGGCCGGCGCCCTGCGCGAGCTGGAGAACGAACCCACCCTGCTGATGACCGGCGGTACCTGGGATCCCCACTCCGAATCCTTCCAGGGGCAGGTGGCGGAGCAGGTGCTGCGCTCCTATGACTTCGATCAGCTGTTCATCGGCGCCGACGGCATCGATCCGGAACGCGGTACCACCACCTTCAACGAGCTGGTGGGCCTCTCCCGGGTCATGGCCGAGGTGTCGCGGGAGGTCATTGTCATGGTGGAGTCCGAGAAGATCGGCCGCAAGATCCCCAATCTCGAACTGCCCTGGTCCGGCATCCATACCCTGGTGACCGACGAGGGGCTGGCCAGTGCGGCCAGAGAACAGATCCAGGCCAGGGGGATCCAGCTGATTTGCGCCCCCGTGGCCGTTTGACCTGAACAAACCATTATCCAACCGAATTAACGTCTTACGTCTCAAGGAGAAGTGTATGTGTGGCATCGTCGGGGCCGTCGCCCAACGTGATGTGGCTGAAATCCTGGTAGAGGGCCTGCGCCGTCTGGAATACCGTGGCTACGATTCGGCCGGTGTCGCCGTGTTCAGCGCCAACCAGCCGCTGCAGCGGGTGCGTCGGCTGGGCAAGGTGGCCGAGCTGGCCAAGGCGCTGGAAGAGCAGTCCGTCCACGGTGGTACCGGCATTGCCCACACCCGCTGGGCTACCCATGGCGAGCCGTCCGAGCGCAACGCTCACCCCCACGTCTCCGAGCATATCGTGGTGGTGCACAACGGCATCATCGAAAACCACGAAGAGTTGCGTGAAGAGCTCAAGGCGCTGGGCTATGTGTTCAGCTCCGACACCGACACCGAGGTGATCGCCCACCTGGTGCACCACGAACTCAAATCTGCCCCCAGCCTGCTGGCGGCCATGCAGGTCGCGGTGAAGCAACTGCGCGGCGCCTACGGTACCGTGGTGATGGACAGCCGTGACGACAGTCGCGTGGTAGTGGCCCGCTCCGGCTCCCCGTTGGTGATCGGTCGCGGTATCGGCGAGAACTTCATCGCCTCCGACCAGATGGCACTACTGCCGGTGACCCGTCGCTTCATCTTCCTGGAAGAGGGTGACGTGGCCGAAGTGACCCGCCGCGACGTGCATATCTTCGATACCCACGGTGACGCCGTGGTACGCGAAGAGCTGGAGTCCGAGCTCTCCCACGATGCCGGTGACAAGGGTGAATACCGTCACTACATGCTGAAAGAGATCTACGAGCAGCCCAAGGCCATCACCAATACCCTGGAAGGTCGGCTGGGTTCGGATCACGTGGTAGTCGAGTCGTTCGGCAACGGCGCCCGCGCCATCTTCGACAAGGTCGAGCACGTCCAGATCGTCGCCTGCGGCACCTCCTACAACTCCGGCATGGTGGCGCGTTACTGGTTTGAAGAGATCGCCGGCGTCTCCTGCGACGTGGAGATCGCCTCCGAGTTCCGCTACCGCAAGTCGGTGGTGCGCCCCAACAGCCTGCTGGTGACCCTCTCCCAGAGCGGCGAGACCGCCGACACCCTGGCCGCCCTGCGACTGGCCAAGGAGTCCGGCTACATGAGCTCGCTGGCCATCTGCAACGTGCCGGGTTCCTCCCTGGTGCGCGAATCGGATCTGGCTTTCATGACCCGGGCTGGTGCCGAGATCGGGGTGGCCTCCACCAAGGCGTTCACCACCCAGCTGGCCGGTCTGCTGATGCTGGTGGCCTCGGTCGGTCACTGCCGTGGCAACCTGAGTGCCGCCGCCGAGGCCGAGCTGGTCAAGGCGCTGCAAGCCCTGCCGCTGCGCATCAAGGAGAGCCTGGCGCTGGCCAAGGACATCGAAGCCCTGGCCGAAGAGTTTGCCGACAAGCACCACAGCCTGTTCCTCGGTCGTGGCAGTCAGTACCCCATCGCCATGGAAGGGGCACTCAAGCTCAAAGAGATCTCCTACATCCACGCCGAGGCCTATGCCGCCGGTGAGCTCAAGCACGGCCCGCTGGCGCTGATCGATGCCGAGATGCCCATCATCGTCGTGGCGCCGAACAACGATCTGCTGGAGAAGCTCAAGTCCAACGTGGAAGAGGTGCGCGCCCGTGGCGGTATCCTCTACGTGTTCGCCGATGCCGATGCCGGCTTCAAGAGCGACGAGACCATGCGGGTGATGAGCCTGAATCACGTGGAAGAGATGATAGCGCCGATCGTCTATACCGTGCCGCTGCAGCTGCTCTCCTACCACGTTGCCCTCATCAAGGGCACCGACGTGGATCAGCCGCGCAACCTGGCGAAATCCGTGACCGTGGAATAAGCCGTTGCCGGAAATGAAAAAGAGCCGCATTGCGGCTCTTTTTGTTTGTCTGGCTCGGTGGCCGTTATGACAGCCGCAGGTTGGTGATGGTCACGTCGTCCAGCGAGGGCACTATGATGCCGCTGGAGATGCTCTTGGCGATCGCCTGGTTGCGGTTCTTCGAGTCGGTCTTGTTGGTGACCTGATTGAGGTGGAAGTTCACGGTCCGCTCGCTGATGCCGAGGATGGTGGCGATCTCCCAGGAGGTCTTGCCCTCGCTGGCCCAGAACAGGCACTCCTTCTCCCGATCCGACAGCTCGGTCAGGTACTTCATCAGATCCGGCCTGCTCTTTATCAGCTGCAGCGCCGAGTTGAAGATGTAGCTGGCGCAAAACGACAGCAAGGGAACGTTTTCAAACATCAGATCGGAATTGGACTTCTCCTTGCTGATGAACGAGAGGATGCCGTGTTCCCCCTGTGGCGTGTGCAGCGGGAAGGAGACACCGTTTCTCACCCCGAAGTCGGCCGCCAGGTTCATCACCTCCCGACTGGCGCTGGGCAGCCAGGGAGAGTCGCAGTCGAGCTTGTTCCAGAAGATGGGCTGGGTCTGCTTCAGTCCCAGGAAGACGACCGGGTCCTGGGTCAGGTAGTGCCGCTCTGAATAGGCATCGAACCAGCTGGTGGGGCAGTTGTTGAACAACGCCACATGGGATTTCTGCATGCTGATGGGGAAAATAATCAGCAAACGGAAGTAATCAAAGCCCATCTGATGACTGAAGCGCTCCAGCTGCTGCTGGATGTCGCTGGTCTTCTTGGCCTTGGTGAACCGATCGATGTGTTCCCAGATCGCATCGTTGAACATGAACTTCTCCTTTTTCGATCTCTATCACATTGATCGAAAAGATATTTTTTATTTATTAATTTGGTGTGGTGAGAACCAACGCCAGTGACTCCCGTGCTTGCTTAAAAATTATCCTGTTTTTTCGGCCGAAGGCCAACAAAATCATCTGATTGCCACTGCCCCCACTCTTTGAGACAATGAGAATAGTTATCATTGTTAAGATTTATATCATGAATAAGTTTTGGGGTTTGGCCTTGTTGCCACTGTCAGTCCACTTCGCTGCTGGCGCCGACGAGCTGGTCGCACCGGCACTGAAAAACAGCATCGCCGCCGGGAAAGCCTCCCAGCAGCGCGTGGAAAAAGCCGCCGATGCGGCCGTTGCTGCCCGGCTGGAGCTGCAAAATGCCCAGCTGCAACTGCGCGATCTGGAAGCCTACAACCGCTACATGCAGTCTCTGGTGGCCGATCAGCAAAATGAGCTTGGCAAGCTGAGCCAGCAGCTGGAGGCGGTACAAGAGACCCGGCAGGGACTGATCCCGCTGATGCTGCAGATGCAGGCCGATCTGGAGCAGCTGGTACAAAATGACATGCCGCTGCGCAAGGAAGATCGCCTGGCGCGGGTTGAACTGTTGAAAGTGACCCTGGCCCGCGCCGACGTGAGCGAGGCGGAGAAGTTCCGCCAGCTACTGCAGGCCTACCAGATTGAAGCCGAATACGGCAGCCGGTTGGATAGCTACTCTACTGAGCTGGCGCTGGACGGCGCACCGCGCCGGGTCGATGTGCTGGCGGTGGGTCGGGTCTCCCTGCTGGCGATGACCGCCGATCGTTCCCAGGCATGGCGCTGGTCTGCGCAGAGCAAGCAATGGCAAGCCCTCGACAGCCAGTGGCTCTCTCCCATCGCCGAGGCGCTGGAGATGGCTGCCGACAAGAAGGTTCCCCAGTTGTTGAATGTCCCCCTCTCCGTCAGCCGTGGTCAGGAGGCCCAGTCATGAGCATCACCATGAAGTGGTTCCCCCTCGCCATTGCCCTCTCTCTGGGCACCACCACTGCCGTTGCCGATGAAGCCTGGCAGCAGCAGGAGCAAGCCCGTGAACAGCAGGCCCAGCAGGATCTGGCGTCTGTCTCCAAGGAGCTGAACAGTGCCCGTGCCAGGCTGGCTGCGGCCCAGAGCCTCAGCAAGCAGCTGGCAAGTCAGTTCGCGGCCAATGAAAAACAGCTGGTGGAGCTCAACGCTGAGTGGGAGCAGGCCTCCGGCGACATGAACGAGATCTTCGCGGTGACCCGTCAGGGGGCCAGCGATGCGGTCAAGCTGCTGAGTGAATCCGCCGTCGAGGGCCAGTACCCAGATCGCCTCGCCCCGCTCAAGGCCATGGCGCAGGAGAAGCAGGTGCCGGATCGCGCCGCCCTCGCCCTGCTGCCCGCCACCCTGCTGCAAGAGATCCGCGAATCGGGCCGGGTTGCCCAGTTCACCGGCAAGGTGCTCGATGCCCAGGGGGCTGCCAGCGAGCAGCCGCTGACCCGGGTCGGCAGCTTTGCTCTGCTGGGGAGCGCAGGCTTCCTGCAACCCACCGCCGAAGGCCTGAGCCCTGTGCTGGGTCTGCCCGGCAGTATGCTCTCCGCCGCGGCCGCCTATCAGGGTAAGGAGGGGGAAGCGCTGCCGCTGGATCCCTCCCACGGCACCCTGCTGGAGATGCTGGCACAAGCCCCCACCTTCTGGCAGCAAGTCCAGCAGGGTGGCCAGGTCGGCGCCATCATAGTGCTGCTGGCCGCCATCGGCCTGGGGATCGCCGGGGTAAGGCTGTGGAGCCTCTCCCGCGAACTGGGTCGGGTTCGTCGCCAGCTCAAGAGCGGTGAATATCATGCCGACAACGCCCTCGGCCGGGTGCTGACGGTGGCCGACAAGCACCCCGAGCTGAGCATGGAGACCCTCGAACTGCGTCTCGACGAGGCGATTCTGCAGGAGACCCCTCGCATGGAGCGCGGCATCGGCATGGTCAAGGTGATCGCGGCCATCGCCCCCATGCTGGGTCTGCTCGGCACCGTGACCGGGATGATCGGCACCTTCCAGGCCATCACCCAGTTCGGCACCGGCGATCCCAAGATCATGGCGGGCGGCATCTCCATGGCGCTGGTCACCACGGTACAGGGTCTGGTAGCGGCCATTCCGCTGATCCTGGCCCACAGCCTGCTGCAATCCCGCTTCACCGAACTCTCCAACGTGCTGGAGCAGCAGGTGGCCGGCATTCTGGCCGAGCGGGCCGAAAGCAACCGTGACGGGATGGAGCGGGCGGCATGATGCTCGACATCTGGCAACAGCTGCAGAGCTTCATGGGCCGCGGCGGCCCGGTGCTCTGGGTCATTCTGGCCCTGCTGGTGCTGATGTGGATTCTGATGATCGAGCGGCTGCTCTACCTCAACCTGGGGTTTGCCCCGCTGCAGCGCCAGCTGCTTGGCCGTTGGCAGGCCCGTAGCGAGCGCCACAGCTGGCACGCGCGGGCGATCCGCGGGCGCTGGCTGGCCGAGGCCGAGCTTGAGCTCAACCGTCATCTGATCTTCATCCGCACCCTGGTGGTGCTTTGCCCCATGCTGGGGCTGCTGGGTACCGTGACCGGCATGATAGGCGTATTCGATGCGTTGGCTGCGGCCAACCGCTTTAACCCGGAGAGCATGGCAGGCGGGATCTCCCGCGCCACCATCCCCACCATGGCTGGCATGGTGGTCGCGCTTTCCGGCGTGTTGTTACTCAGCCGGCTCGAGAGCCAGGCCAAGCGTGCGCTGGCCAAAACCCGGGACGGCCTGCGAGAAGAGAAGGTAATGCAATGAGACGGCAATCCAAACGCCAGCGTGACGAAGTGCAGATCGACATGACCCCCATGCTGGATATCGTGTTCATCATGCTGATCTTCTTTATTGTCACCACCTCCTTCGTGCGCGAAGCCGGGCTCGAGGTGCACAGGCCCCAGGCCAGTCAGGCCAAGGCGCAGAAGTCCTCCAGCATCATGCTGGCGATCGGCGCCCAGGGGCAGATCTTCCTCGACCGCAAGCAGATCGACGTGGAGCGGGTGCAGGCCAGTATCGCCCGCCTGCTGGCGGAACAGCCCGATGCCAGCCTGGTGATCCAGGCCGACGAGCGGGTGCCCCACGGCAAGGTGGTGCGGGTGATGGATGAGGCCAAGGCGGCGGGTATCGCCAACATCGCCGTGGCGGTGGCACCGAAATGAAATACAAGCTGATGAGCCTGGGACTGGGGATTGCCCTCAGTCTGGGGATCCTGCTGTTCATGGCCACCCTGGTGGAGCCGCCCAGAGGGGAGAAGGCGAGCGCCGAGCAGAAATCCATCGTCATCAACATGCAGAACGAGGTGACCGAAGTACAGGTGCGCGAGCGCCCGGTACCCCAGGAGCCGGAACCCTTGCCGGAGCCGCCTGCCGCGCTGGCCTCGACGCCGCTGCCTATGCCTGCGGCGGCCCCGCTGCCCTCGGTGCAGCCGAGCCTGGATCTGGTCTCCAGCCTCAGTGCGGTGCAGGTCTATGCCCCTGGCGTTGCGACCAGCCCTAGCCCGGTCGCGAGCGGCAATTTCCATGGTCAGCAACAGGGGGCCGGGATTGGCGCCGGTGACATGTTGATGCCGCTGCAGCGGATCGAGCCGGTCTATCCCTATCGGGCCCAGCAGGCCGGCATCGAAGGGTCGGTGACCTTGCGTTTCAGCGTCGATGCCGACGGCCGAGTGCAGGATGTGGAAGTGGTCGAGGCCAAGCCGAAGCGTCAGTTCGAGCGGGCGGCCATTCAGGCGATCAACAAGTGGCGCTACCAGCCAAGACCGGGCGCCACCGACAAGCTGGTGCAAGTCATCACGCTCAAATTCAAACTGGAGTCATAACTATGTTGCGGATCTGGATCTGTGTGCTGGCCCTGGTCAGCCAAGCCTGTCTGGCGATGGAGGTGAGCCCTCATTTCTCCCGCCAGCTGGAGCCCGTCATGAAGCTCTATCAATCCGGGCAGTGGCAACAGGCCCAGAGCAAGGCATCCGGCCTCAAGCCCAATTCCGAGGCCGAGCGCGCCTGGCTGGCTCAGTTGCAGGCGTCCCTGGCCGCCAACCTGCAGCAGACCGCCCAAGCAAGCCGCTACGTGGAACAGGCGCTGGCCTATAAAGAGTGGCCCGAGCAGCAACAGCTGCAACTGTTGCGGCTGCGCGGTGACATCCAGGCCCAGCAATCCAACTGGGCCGGCGCCATCGCCAGCTACAAGGCCGCATTGGCCATCAAGGTTGACGATGCCTTGCGCCTGCGTCTGGCCGGCCTCTATTACCACAACAAGCAGTACGGTGAGGCGGCCAGCCAGAGTGAACAGCTGTTGAAGAAGAGCTGGCAGAAGCAGGCTGCGATCATCCGCCTCTCGGCCCTCACCGCCCAGCAACGTTATGGTGTAGCTGCCGATCAGGCCGCCGAGCTGATCCGCCACGAGCCGACAGAGAGCAAGTGGTGGCAGCAGGCGGTGTCGCTCAACCTCTCCGCCAAGCGCGGCGATCAGGCGTTGGCGCTGCTGCAAACTGCCATCGACAGGAAGTTGATGGATGATGCCGCCACCCGCAACCAGCTGATCCGTCTTTATGCCTGGCAGGGACTGCCCTATCGCGGTGCCCGTCTGCTGGAAACGGCCATGGCGAAGGGACAGATGAAACAGAGCGCCGAGAATCAGCAACTGCTGGCTCAATTGTGGGAAGGGGCGCGCGAGTGGCCGAAGGCCGTTGACAGCTGGCAGCTGCTCGCCCGCGAGCATGCCCAACCCAAGGCGGCCATGCGCGCCGCCGAGCTGCTGTTGCAACAAGGCAGAACGGATGCGGCCATGACCCAGCTCGCGGCTATCAAGTCGGTGAAAGGCGAGCAAGGTAATCGCGCCAAGGCACTGCTGGTGCAGGCACATCTCAATAAAGAGCAGTATGCACAGGCGCTGGAGCTGGCCCGTGAACTGCAGCAGCAGGATAACTGGCAGCAGCGGGCGACCAGCTGGGTCAACTATATCCAGGCGCAAAGCGAAGAATTGAGCAAAAAAGCGGCGTGAAAGCAGGCTGAAGCCCTTGTTTTAGAGGCTTCAGCTTGCTTTTTCAGCAAACGAACGCATTTTTGCAAAATTCCCCTTGTCATCGCGGCGCGGCTCCCTATAATGCGCCCCTACCAGCACGGCGGAACACGCCAACCTGATGAGCCAGCTTCCTAGCGAAGTCGGCGCCGAAAGAAAAGCGAAAACAATTGCTTGACTTTCGAAGTGAGAAGCGTAATATGCGCCTCCTCAACGCGACAAGCGTGACGCTCTTTAACAATTTGAATC
>NZ_JAPCJG010000019.1:0-26996 GCF_027707985.1 Aeromonas sp. QDB03
AACTCGGCCACCACGAAGGTGCTCTCGGGCAGGGCCCCCACCTTGACGGTAAATTGTAATCCTGTGCTGTCTGCCATGAAGCGCTCCTTAACCTGCCTGTCCGCTGCCTGAGCCAATCACCACACCGCCGCAGCCGACTGCGGTACCGGTCACGGCGATGGGTTTGCCGTTGACCAGCACAGAGCCGACGCCGCCCGAGATGCTGCGCGGATGGGGTGGATTGTTGGGTTTGTCATGAGGGGCCAGCGGATCACCCTGGCGGGCCACCGGCTTGCCATCGAGGAACACATCGGGGCTGGCGGCAATCACGGGGGATGGGTGGAAACCATCGTGGTCGGTGCCGATGTCACCGAGCAATGCAATAGAAGGACACATCTGGATTCTCCGTGGGGCAACCATGGTGCAAGCGCAGCCTGGTGCAGAGACAGTTGAAACGGCGACCCAGCAGCCTCCATGCCATGGCATGGTCGCCCACAATCACATTAAAAATCAGTAAATTACGATTCAAGCTCGCGGTATCTGACCAATCTGCTGCAATCCATTGCGCAAGACAGGGCAAGTTTCCCGGCAAACCTTGCCTTGCCAGTCAAACCCACCACTCCTTGCGCAATTTTTTGCTCAAGGCAGCACTTTCAGCTACCAGAAACGCCCTGCTGCAGCTGATAGAGGCGGATGTTGAGCGCTTTCAGATCATTTTCCAGGCTCTTGAGCTCGGCAGCCGTGATGGGCTCCTGGGAGGCTTTTCTCGCCTCCAGTTCACCGAGGCGCAGACTGAACGGAATGTTCTGCATCAGGTTCTTCTGTACTTCGTAGAGCTGGGATTTGAGGTAGGAGATGGTCACCGTCTTGCGCTGGCGTTCCAGCTCCAGCAGCTGATCAAGCAGGGCATCCACCCCGGCGCGGGCATCCAGGTAGGTGGGTACGCTGATGACATCCCCCTGCTGGCCGCCAAGCTGTGCCTGCCACTGCTTGTCCAGCGCCTTGACCGCCAGCGAGTCGGGATAGAGCATCTGCAGCGAGTTGCGCAGCCCCTCGCCGTAGCGATACCAGTAGAGCGGCGACGTCTGCTCTAGCCGGGTCAACTGGTTCTGGTAGCGGGCCACCAGATCGCTCTCCATGTTCTGCAGGGTCTGCTCCCCCAGCACGATGCGCGCCTGGCGAATGTCGTCATAGCTGAGGGCTCGGGGCAGCTCGGCGGCCGGCTGCACCAGACGCTGGGCCGCCACGGTTTTCTCCTGCTGATGTTGCTGCCAGCCGAGCCAGCCCATCACCGGCAGGGCGCAGCTGAGCAGCCCGCAGCCAAACCAGAACCAGGCGGGACGCTGCCGGCGGTGCTGCTCAATCTTGAGCACGGTGGGCTTGACCTGCCCCTTCTCGCGCCCCACCAGAATGCTGCCCTGGGGCAGGTGCGGGGTCGATGCCGAAACCGTGCTGCCGTGCTCACTCTCCATATCGGACTTGAAGAAGACCATGGGCGGGATCTGCAGATCCTCCTTGAGGCCCGGCTCGTCGGAGACGATGACGATCTCGGTCTCATCGAACAGGTGGGTATACCCCTCGATGAAGTGCACCAGATTCTCGACCCGGGGAATGCGGCTCAGATCCGCGTTGTGCAGCTTCTCGCTGATGAGCTGCAGCGCCCGCTCGCAGCGATAGATCAGCCGCTTGTCCTCGTGGCTGATCTGGTACTGGCGAATGACGTCGCTGATGCGGGCGATGAACCAGTCGAGCATCTCGATGCGAGCCCGCTCCTGATGGACCGGCGGCCAGAAGCTCTCCCACTGGGTGACGATGAGGTTGGCGAGAAACTCGCACCCTTCGGTAAAACCGCTGAGCCCCTGCAGGCGCGAGCGCGCCAGGGTGAAATAGATGGCGGTCTGCAGATCCACCCCATGTTTCTCGAAGATAAGGCTGGCGAGCTGATGGATCCGCTGCCAGTCCACCTCGGGGCGCGAAGCGTGGCTGAGCTTGTTGATCTCGGCCCGCAGCGCCTCGTACTCCGGCAACATCCTGGGGTCGCGCCCCACTTTCAGGGCCTGCTGACCTTGTTGATTCTGTGACATATGAACTTCCAACGCAGGAAGGGGGCACTACGTGCCCCCGACGCGATCAATAGAGGGATTCAGGCAGTCTGAACTGGCTGAACAGGCCGCCGGTGAAGGGGTTTTGCGCGCTGTCGGTGTAGACGCGATAGGTCATGGCCCCCTGATCCACCGGGAAGCGCACATCGAAGGTGGCGTCATTGACCTGGGTCAGCTCCCCCTTATCCATCAGGCGGAACATGGCCCAGGGGCCGACGAAGCCTTCGCTGCGCGGTGAGCGCTCGCGGGCGGCCGGCACCAGGGTGATCTTGCTCTCGGCCCCGTCGCGCATGGTGTTGGGCCACACCAGCGGGATCTTGGTACGGCGGCCATGGGCGTATTCCAGCAGCTGGCCATCCAGGTTCAGCACGCTGCGCCGCTTGTTGGCGGTGAGCTCGATGGGCTCGAGGGCGAACTGCACCTCCAGGTTGCCCTGCTGACTGAAGAAGATCTGACGGATGCGGGCCGCACGGTCCAGCTGCTTGACCAGCTCGGCCTGGATGGGCGAGCTGAACTCCCCTTCCATCAGGCCGCTCTCCACCATGGGTTTGAGGTTGACCTGATAGAAGCTGTCCAGCGTCCCGTTGGGTGCGAAGAAGCGCTCCATCTCGGAGAGGGGCACGTCCTTGTTCGAGCTCGGATCAAACGGATAACGACCGGCCAGCTGGCTGTTGAAGGGGGCCAGCACCTTGTCCTGCCACTCCTGATTGAGGGAGGACATGGCCAGGTCAATCACCAGCCGCGAGCTCTGCTCGGAGAGCTGACCCACCCAGCGATCGAGCGGGGCCGGCAGACTGCGGGCATATTGCTGCAGGGCGAACACCGGATCAGCGTACTTGTTGGTCATGCGCAGCTGCACCGCTTTCAAGGCAGACTGACCAGGCTCGGTAGCGTTGACGATGAGCTCCAGGTAGTGCTGCAGCTCCACCAGCTTCTGGTTGACCTCCTGAATGAGCGGTCCCTGCTCACCACGTCCAGCCAATACTCCATTAGTGGCCATAAAGGGACGACCGATGCGGGCGCTGATGGCCTGGGCCGGATCCCCTTCCACATCAGAGATCTTGCGAATGCGGGTGTTGTCATCCAAAGAGGCCAGTACCCGTTGGAACGGCTGATCGTTGCCAGTAATGGCGGCCAGCACGTCGAGCGCCTGCTCCGGGCTCTCCAGGGTCTGCACGTCCAGATTGGTCAGCAGTTTTTGCCACTGGTTGACATAATCGGTGACGTAGCGGTCGTTGACCTGACGGGTGATCTCCTTGCGATCGGCCTCGCTCAGCTGGCTCAGCTTGCGCTGGCCCAGCACCCAGGCATCCATCGCGGTGAGATCGATGAGCGCCTTGTCTTGTTTCAGGAAGAAGTCGTTGAAACCGGGCCAGGTGAGCAGCCGCGGCACCTGACCAGCGTTGTCGCTGCGCAGGGCAAACACGGTGTCGAAGGTGGGGCCCACCTCATCACGCACGTTGAGATCCGGCGGCAATACATCGCCCGCCTTCACCACCAGATTCTGGTAGACCCGCTGATACATGGGCAGCTTGCCGAGCTCGCGCTGAGCACCGTAGACCGGCTCCTTGAACGGCACGAAGGCGGTGATGGCGGCCTGATCCCGCTCTGCCCTGGCGCCATACCAGTTGGTATGGTCGAGGGCATAGTCCAGGTGCCCCATCAGCTGTTCCTGTACCGCGCCCTGCCCCGGGAAGGCCTTCTGCCAGCGGCTCGCCATGTACTGCGCCACCAGCTCCTTGTTGCGACCGGACGCATCGTCCAGCATCCGCATCACCCGCAGGATGGCAAGCTTCTCCTCGCTCCCCGCTGGTGCATGGTTGAGATCGGCCAGCAATCCCTGCATTTGGGCCGGCAGGAAGCGCAGGCTCAGCAGTTGCAGGTAGGAGCCCTCCACATAAGGACCGATCTCGTCCCCCTGGTAGAGGCCGAGGTCGGCCACCAGCGGCATCCGCTCGCGGTAGTTGCCAAAGGAGAGGGTCGCCTCGCGAATGAGGTTGAGGCGCGGCAGCTGGCTCACCCCGAAGGCGTGGGCATCGGCCACCTCGTTGGTCTCCATGAAGGCCTGAGCCTTGGTCAATACGTTGCGGCCCGCCTCCTCGTTGACCCGGTAGAAGTAGTGCCAGCCACCGATGAGGGCAGCCGAGAAGAGTGACAGACAGCTGAGACCGATGGCCATGCGGCGCCGGCGATAGAGGGTGTGCAGCCGGTTTTCGCCGGCCAGATGGGCCTCCGGGAAGATGATGGAAGAGAACAGCTGGCGCACGAAATAGGTGTTGGACTCCCCGCGCAGGGCCGAGTGGATAGGCTCTGGCAGGTTGTAGCGACGGGAGGCCGCCTGGGCAAACGCATCGAACGGCACCCCTTGCTGATAGACGGAGCTGACATAGACCCCGCGCACCAACAGCGGCTTGCTCTCCTCGATGGCCAGGGTCTCGGCCAGCAGGCTGGTCACGTAATCCTTGAGGCCCGCCAGCTGGCGCACGAACGAGAACAGCGCGTTGCGCTGGGCGGCATCGAGCCGGCTCAGCATCAGCTCGGGCAGATTCTGGTTGAGGTTGTCCACCCACTGATCCCAGAACAGGGCCAGATCCTGCTGCCAGTCGGCGCCCGGCTTGAAGGTCACCCCCAGCACGGCCTCGCGGGCCTCCTTGTCGAGCTGCTGGTAGATCACCTCAAAGCCGCGCAGCAGATCGAGCTTGGTGAAGGTGACATAGAGCGGCAACCGGGTATTCATGGTGGCCGACACCTCCTGCAGGCGCGAGCGCATCAGCTGGGCATAGGCCTTGCGTTCGGCCACGCTGGCGTGGGAGAGCCAGGCCAGATCCACGGTCAGCACCAGGCCGTTGAGGGGCTGGCGACGGCGGTGTTCATTGAGCCAGCCAAGCAGGTGCAGCCAGAGCCGCTCATGCTTGCGGGCCTGCGGATCCAGTTCGGCTTCGCTCTGAGAGAGCAGCACCCCGGCGGGATCCAGCATCACCGCCTGTTCCCCCAGCCAGCAATCCACCAGCTGATCCTGCGCCACGTCGCGCAGCTCGGTGTCGAGTCTCGGGTTGAGCTTGTTGGCCGGGTTGGCGCGGTGAATGAGGCTGCTCTTGCCGCTGCCGGGCAGCCCCAGCACCAGATACCAGGGCATGGCGTAGAGCGCTCCCTTGCCCAGATGGGTATTCAACGCCTGCAGCCAGCGATCGAGGAACAGCGCCTGCCTGTCGATGAGCCCCTTGACCGGGTCCTGCTCCAGCACCACCTCGTGCTGACGCTCGGCCTTGAGCTGTTGCATCTTGCGCCACACTCGCCAGGAAACCACTCCCAGCAGCAACCAGAGCCAGAGCAGGGTGAACACCACCCGCCCCCACAGCGGCTCGAACGGCTTGGCGCCGCGCACCTCGAGACGAGGGCCCAGCCACCACACCAGGATGAGAGCCAGCACCCAGAGCACAGCACCGAGCAGGGGCCAGGAGGGTTTCAATTTCGGCAGCTGTTGCCGCAGAAAAGTAAAAATGGTTTTGAACATAAAATGTGATCCAACTCCGACTCAATGACTCATTTCGGCATTCATTTCGACAACGGCGCCGCCAGGCTCTCCAGGCGGTTGACCAGCCCGGGCTCCCAGTGCGACAACCCGAGGCGACTGGCCTCTTGCCACAAGTGTTGATAGTGCTGGCGCGCAAGCGCCTCCATGCCTTCCTGCGCCAACAGCTCCGCCTGCACCAGCAAGGCGTGGAAGCGATCTCTTGGCTCTTTCAACTGCGCAATCCGCTCATCGAGCAGGGCGAGCGCCGCCGCGACTCCCTGCTCGCCGTGGCGCTGGGCGACCTCCTCGGCCAGCCCCGCCTCGCCACTGCCCGCACTGCCGCCCTTGGCCGGTTGCAGCCAGCGGCTGCACTCGGGGGAGAGAAACGGCGAGCCGTCGCTGAAGGCGAGCTCCCGCAGGGCCGGCAGGCGCTGCAGAAAAGTCCCGAGCTCCTCGGCGATCGCCTGGGCCACCGCCCCAAAGCCGAGTTTCTGGGCCACCTCGGCCGAGAGCCTGTGCCCCTCGAACCAGTAAGGCGCCAGGGTCAGACTCTGCTCGATGCGCTGCCAGAGCCCCTGATCAGGGGCGTTCATGGCGGCGCGGTACTCATCCACCATGTCCGCCGACATGGGCGCCAGCGGGGTTTTATTGCCCGCCCCGCTCATGGGGACCGCCGTGATCCCGGCCCAGACGGCATGACGGCGCAGTCGATAGCCCACCGCCGCCTCGGGCTGACGCTCGATGAGGAGCTCCGCCACCTTGAGCTGGGTCTGGCGCCAGGCGCGATCGTTGGAACTGTCGACGTCGACGCCGGCACTGCCGCCACCGCCGCTGAGCACCATGGCGCCGGCACCGCTGGCGGTCGACGCCGCCGAGGCCGGGGAGCCCGCTGCCGCAGCGCCGCTGCTCTGGGGCTGCCCTGCGGCATTGGCCTCGGCCTGTGCCACCTGCTGGCGCTGGGCCCGCTTCAGCCCCATCACCAGTGGGTCGAGCAGTTCCCCCTTGTCGGGACACTGCGCCAGCCAGACCCGCTCCAGCTGCTCGGCCTGGGCCAGCAACTGGACCAGCTCGGCCGCCGAGGCGCTCTCGCAAATGCGCGGCAGGGCCCCTTCGAAGCGCTTGACGATCTGCACCATCAGTCGCTGTTTCTGGCTGGCATTGCCGGGCCAGGCCAGCAGCCAGTAAGCCTGGACCCAGGCCTCCAGCAGACTGATCGCCGCCCCCAGCGGAGTCGCCTTGGCAGGGTGCTGCAGGCAGCGCAGCAGCTGGGCCAGCACCCGCATATCCTTGGTGCGACTCTCCAGCAAGCCGAGGCAGGCCTCGGCCACCGCATTGAGATCGACCTGGCTGTGAGCGAGGGATCCCAGCTTGACCAGCTCGGTCTCCACGTAGTCCCAGCGCGGCTCATCGGCCAGCACCGCGCCTCTTATCTGTTCATCCGGCAGGCTGGTGAGCAGGCGTGCACACCAGGGGTGTTGATAGCTCATCGCCCCTCCTACCAGCGGCACTGCTGACGCAGCGGTGCCAGCGCCTCTTTCAGGCCGCTCAGGTCGACCCGCAAGAGGGTGCCGTTGTCGGCACGCACCTGCAGCTCGCGATGGCCCTGCCAGCGCTTGAGCTCCTCGATGGCGGGCAGGCCGCGGCCATATTCCAGCAACAGACCCTGATCCCGGATAAACCAGCTCTGGGAGCCGGCACTCGGCTGACCATCCAGCTCGACCTGCACTTTCTCGCCGCTCCAGGGGCTGTCCAGCCGCAGCCGGATATGAGTGATGCTGTCAACGCAGCCGATGGCCAGGGTCGCCCCGCGCAGTGCCGGGCGAGTGAGGGTTTCACTGCCACTGCCGGCGTCGCTCTGCAACAGGAAGGGCGCGCTCGCTGGCGTGCGGGCCTGCTCCTGGGCCCAGATGGCCTGCCAGGCCGCCGACTTGGGGGCGGCCCCTTCGGCGGCACTGGCCGCGCCATTGCCGATGGCGTCGTAGCAGGCGAGCCGCACCAGCGGCGAGGGCTCCTGCCGGCAGGCCTGCCAGCGCGCCATGTCCAGCGGGACCTCGGCCGCACTGGTGGCCAGCAGCAGCGGTAACAAGCCGAGGATGCTCATCAGTTCACCTCCAGTTTCTGGCACTTGTGATCCAGGGTGCGCTTGGGAATGTTGAGGCTCTCGGCCACCAGCATCCGATTGCCCTGGAAGTGGCGCAGCCGCGCCTCGATGACGGAAGCCTCGTACTGCTGCATGGCCCGGCGCAGATCGCGGATGTGGTTGTAGTCGTCCATGATGCCGGGCAACTCGACGCAGACCCGCTCGCGCAGCTCCGGCGGCAGCGCCTCCAGCCCCACCTCCTCCCCGTGACGGGTATGGGCACAGGCCACCTCCAGCAGGTTGCGCAGCTCGCGCACATTGCCGGGGAAGTCATAGGTCTGCAGCTGTTTCAAGAACTTGCGCTGCAGCCCCACCAGAGTCTTGCCATCCTGGGCGGCAAACTGGGCCATGAAGTGCTGGCACAGCAGCGGCACATCATCCATGTGCTCGCGCAAGGGGGCGATCAGCAGCAGGCACTGACAGAGACGGTGGTAGAGGTCGGCCCGAAACTGCCCCTCCTCCACATGGCGGGTGAGCGGCTGATGGGTAGCGGCGATGAGGCGAAAATCGGAGTGATACTCCTGCTCGGCCCCGAGTGGCCGGTAACTGCGGGTTTCCAGCACCCGCAGCAGCTTGGCCTGCATGGCGGCGGGCATGTCCCCCACCTCGTCCAGAAACAGGGTGCCGCCGTTGGCCTGGGCCACCAGCCCGGTCTTATTGGCAAGGGCGCCGGAGAAGGCACCCTTCTGGTAACCGAACAGCTCGCTCTCGATGAGGTTCTCCGGGATGGCGGCACAGTTGATGGCGACAAAAGGCTTGTTGGCGCGATCGGAGCACTGGTGCACCAACCTTGCCACCACTTCCTTGCCACTGCCGGTCTCCCCCTGGATCAGTACGGTCAGCTTGTGCTGGCCGGCCTGGTTGATCTGCTCGCGCAGCCCGCGGATCACCGCCGACTGACCGACCAGCTGATCGCCGAGCAGCTTCTCGTGCTGACGCAGCCGCTCCCCCTCTCCCTTCATCTGGCGCAGGGAGTCGCGCAGTACCCCCTGATCCCGCCGACTGCGACCGAGATCGCGAATAAGGGTGAGCTGGTTGCAAAAGACCTGGGAGAGCTGGGCCAGCTCGGGGCCATCGGCCCAGGCCCGCAGCACCTCCCCTTCATCCATCAGGGCCAGCACGGCAAACGGCTTGCCGTTGCCATCCAGCAGCGGATACGCATGCAGCCCGCACTGCTGGCCAAGGTTGGCCAGCAGTGCGCGAAAACCGGCGTGCTCGATGCGGGCACCGCCGTAGAGGGAGTCCCAGGTGCGGGACTGGGCCTTGTGCAGCACATAGGCAAGCGGATGGGAAAAATCGTCCACCGCCAGCCCCAGCGCCACTTCCTTCCCCCTGACCCAGCCTTGGCACTCCAGCTGGCGGCCGCTCACATCCAGCATGCCGAGCAGCAGCCCCCTGGGCTGGAAGCTGGCATGGACGGTCGAGCTCCACCAGTGGCACAGGTGCGGCTCATCGCGTTGGGCGGTGAGGGCCAGGGCAAATGCGAGGGCTTGCTCCATACTCAAGCCCCCACCTCGGCCACAAACTGGTGATCGGCCACGGAAAAGTGGACGCGCTTGATGGGTTCACCGGCCGAGAGGCGCTGCAGCAGTTGCAGGGAGACCGGCGGCAGCAGGGCACCGTCGATGACGGATTCGAGCATGCGGGCACCGTTTTCGCTGCGATTGGCCCGCAGCAGGATCTCCTCGGCCACCTCGTCGTCCAGCACCACCTCGGCGCCAAAGCGCTCCTTGAGCAGCTTGACCAGCCGGTTGAGCTTGCCGCCCACAATCTGTACTAGCGTGTCGTGACCCAGCGGCAGATAGGGGATCACCTCCATGCGCGCCAGCAGCGCCAGCTTGAAGAAAGCGGCGAGCTCCGGATAGAGGGCATCCAGCAGCACGTCAGGCTGCTCGGCGTGATCGACGATGGTCTGGAAACCGAGGTTGGAGGTGAGGAAGAAGACCACGTTCTTGCAGTCGATGATGCGCCCTTCCCCGTCCGCCAGCTCGCCCTTGTCGAACGCCTGATAGAAGAGATTGAGCACGTCCGGGTGGGCCTTCTCCACCTCGTCCAGCAGCACTACGGAGTAAGGCTTCTGCCGGATCGCCTCGGTCAGCACGCCCCCTTCACCGAAACCGACATAGCCGGGCGGCGAGCCGATCAGGCGCGAGACGGTGTGCTTCTCCTGATACTCGGACATGTTGATGGTGGTCAGATACTGGCGGCCACCGAACATCAGCTCGGCAATCTGCAGCACGGTTTCGGTCTTGCCGACCCCGCTCGGCCCCACCAGCAGGAAGGCACCGAGCGGGCGGCCGGGACGACGCAGGTCGGCGCGGGCGGTGAGCAGGTGCTTGTGCAGGTGGGCCACCGCCACATCCTGCCCCTTGATAAGCTCGCCGAGGTATTCCGGCAGACGGGTCACCACATCCAGCTCCCCTTGCGAGATGCGATTGAGGGGCACCCCGGTCCACTCGGCGATGACGGCGGCAATCTGGGTCTTGTCGACGTGGGCGGAGACCAGCACTTCTCCTTGCTGCAGCTCGGCCAGCTCGCGCTCGAGGGTGGCCAGCTGCTCGGCAGCGGCTTGCGGATCGAGCGGCGCATCGGCCAGATCCAGCGCCTCTCTGGCCAGCATCTCATCCTGCTGATCGGCCAGCAGGGCGGCGCGCAGCTCGACAATCTGGTGCACCAGCCCCTGCTGTTGCTGCCACTGGGCCTCCTGCTCGGCCAGTTCTTCACGGCAAGCCTGCTGGGCCGCCTGCAACTCGGCCAGGCGCTCTGCGTTGTCACCGAGACCTATCAGGCTCTGACGCTCCAGCTGGCGGATCTCCAGCTCGCGCTGGCGCAGCGCGTTTTGCAGGTGGCTGACCGCGCGCGGCGGGGTGGTGAGGTTGATGGCCACCCGGGCACAGGCGGTATCGAGCACGTCAATCGCCTTGTCCGGCAGCTGGCGGCCGGAAATGTAACGGGCGGATAGCTGGGCGGCGGCCTGTAGCGCCTCCTCGTCGATCAGCACCCCGTGGGCCTTCTCGTAGATACTGCGCAGGCCGCGCAGGATCACGGTGGCCTCGTCGGCATCGGGCTCACCGACCTTCACCAGTTGGAAGCGGCGCGACAGGGCCGCATCTTTCTCCACGTATTTCTTGTACTCGCCCCAGGTGGTGGCGGCGATGGTGCGCAGCTCGCCCCGGGCCAGCGCCGGCTTGATGAGGTTGGAGACATCCAGCCCGCCGGCCTGGTTGCCGGCCCCTATCAGGGTGTGCGCCTCATCGATGAACAGGATGACAGGTTGCACGGCATCCTTGACCTCCTGCATCACCCCCTTGAAGCGCTTCTCGAACTCCCCCTTGACCGAGGCGCCGGCCTGCATGGCACCCAGATCCAGGGTCATCAGCTCGACCCCGCGCAGCTTCTCGGGGACCTGACCCGCCACCATGCGCAGAGCCAGCCCCTCGATGAGGGCGCTCTTGCCGACACCGGCTTCACCCACCACGATGGGGTTGTTCTTGCGACGACGGGAGAGGATGTCGATCATCAGGTCGATTTCGTGATCCCGGCAGAGCACGGGATCCAGGCTGCCCTGACGGGCCTGTTCGGTCACGTTGACGGTAAAGCGGGCCAGCAGGCTGGCATCGGCCGGCAGGGCAGCCTGGGCCGTCTTGCCGCCGGGGGCGGTGGTCACTTGCGTCTCGGCAGACTCCTTGACCCACTCGTCAAACTGCTGGCGCAGCAGCTCGCGATTGACCTTGGCGAGCAGGCGGGTCACCGAGCCCGGCAGATAGCGCTGGGGGGTCATCAGCAGCACCAGCAGCATGACACCGCTGCGCAGCTGGGCATGTTGCAGCTCGGCGGAGGCGAGCAGCCAGCTGTCTTGCAGCCACTCCACCAGCATGGGCGAGAAGGAGGGGTAACCCTGGCCATAGCTGCCATCGACAGCGGACGGCTGCAGCAGGGTCTTGAGCTCTTCCACCTCCACCTCGGCCACCTTCAGGATCTGGCGCACGTCGCTCAGCGGGGTTTCCAGCATCTTGAGCAGCAGGTGCTCGATACGGATCTCGGCTCCCTGGTGATTGACGCAGAGGGCCGCAGCCTCTTCCAGCATGTGACGGCAGATGGGGTTGAGTCTTTCCACCAGTACCGGTAGCTCTATACGAATCAAGGCGTGCTCTCCTTAAGTATTTATTTTAATAATTCGCCCAGTTGACGCAGCACGTCCTGGGTCTGGTTATTGAGTTGGTGGTGATAGAGGCCAAAGATCAGCGCCAGGATCAGCGCGCCACCCATGAACAGGCTGCGCAGGGATACCTGCTTGCGCAGCTGATAGCGGGAGGCCTGCTGCCCCAGATCGAGGTGAAACACGCTGGGCGCCTCGCCGCCGGCCTCAGGGGCCAACTGCTTGTGCAGCTGGCGCACGATGCGCTCGAACTCCCCTTGTCCCTTGCTCATCACTTTGTAACGCCCCTCGAAACCGAGGCACAGACAGAGGTAGATGAACTCCAGAATGTCGCGATAACGCACCGGGTCTTCCTGCAGGCGGGCCAGCAGCACGAACACCTTCTCGCCGCCCCAGGTCTCGTTGTGGAAGCGGGTCAACAGCGAATGTTCCGACCACTCGCTCTGACTGCCCCAGTCGCGGCCCATCACGGCCTCGTCGATGAAGGTGCAGAGGATGTAGCGAAACGACAGCACCACCCCGTTCTCGTAGCCCTGGGCCATCAGCTCCTGTTCGATGGCCTGGATCTCGGTCACCACCCGCTGGTAGAGCTCGGGCACCCGGTCGTAACGGGACAGCAGGCGCACCCGCTGCACCAGCCCCAGCAAGGGGGTCACCGCATCGATCATCGGGTTGATGCTCTGGCCGCGCAGGCGGAACCAGTAGTCCGAATCCATGTCCAGCTGCTCGGCATGATCGAACAGCAGGTCGCTGAGTTGCTCGTTCTTGATAATGTCCGTGGTCATCTCTGCTTATTCCTTGGTGCGATCACTGGCTACGAATGGCCCAGAGCTGCATGTCGAGCTCGGGGAAGTCGCCGGCGATGTGGAAGGCAAGGGTGTTGCCCACCGCCAGCATCTGCCAGGCCGGGCTCTGCCGGTCGAGCTGGAAGTAGCTGTAACCGGCGTGGTAGGGCAGCTGGCGCGGCGCCACCGGCAGCGGCAGCAGCGGAATGCCGGGCAGCTGCAGGCTGATGAGCTCGCGGATCTTGTCGCTGGAGGCCACCTTGGTCTGCTGCAGCAACTGCTTGCGCAGCTGCTCCTGCGGCATGCGGGCACGCACCGCCAGCACGAAGTCGGCGCTCTGCATCAGCTCGCTCTCGTTCACCATGGCCACCATGATGCCGTACTGGTGCTTGCGCAGCTGGATGGAGACGGCGCGCGGCGACAGCACGGTACTGAGCGCCTGGCGCAGGGCCAGCATCACCGGCTCGAAGCTCACCTGCTGATCGTCGTGGCGATAGGCGGGGAACTCGGGCGGCAGGCGGGACTCGTCGGTAAAGGTCATCAGCTCGCCGCAGAGCTGCACCAGCGCCTCGTGCAACCGCTCGGGGTGCAGGGTGCCAAGGCGCGCCAGATGGGAGAGCTGGGGCTGGGCCCGGTTGAGCAGTTGCAGCATCATGAACTCGGCCACGTCGGCCACCCCCTGCTGACCCGGCGCGGCGATGCGCTGGGAGAGGCTGCGGGCCCGCTCGGCCACGAGGCCGGCCGACTCGCCGAGGAAGCGCTTGAGGGTCGGGATGGCGGAGACGCTGATGCTGCAGGGCATGAAGTTGGGATCCAGCACCAGGCCGCCGTCCGGACGCTTGTCCAGAATGCGGGCGATGGCGAGCGACGCGTAGGCGCTGCGATCCTCGCGCTCCAGCATCAGCCGCAGGCTGACCCGCCCCACTTCGAGGGAGACCACGTCCCCCCCTTCGCTGTGCAGATCGCGCACGTCGTGGCGATGGGCCTGCAACCGGGTGGCCACCTGGCCGCCCTGATTGACCTCGTTGACGCCGCTCACCGAGAGCGGCAGCGCCAGATAGACCTTCTGGTTGGCCACCGAGGCGTCGGTGACTTCCAGCGGGGTCGGCAGCACGTCGTCATTGGGGATGTTGAACACGGTCCCGTCCGGCAGGATGCCGGTGGCCCCCACCAGGGCGATGCGGCCAAAGCCCAGGTAATCCTCATTGATGGCAAGCGACTGCAAGCCGTAGAAATAGTCTGACAGCGCGCTCAGGCGAGCGTGCAGCGCGTAATCCGAATGTCTTTGTTGTTGCTGGAAGTGCTGGGGCTTGATGAACAACCCCTCACGCCAGATAACCCGATTTCGACTCGACATGGTTATTCTTCTTCTTTTTGCAGTTCCACTTCATCCAGGCGCAGGTGCACCAGGATTTGATAAGCCGTTCCCTTGCTCTTGATCTTGATGACCTTGCGCCACTCGGCGCTGTCGGGGTCGGCGTAGCGTGCGATCACCCCGATGTAGCGGGTCTTCTCGTCGAGCTTGATGGGGGGCAGGTATTTGAACTGGCCCGGCAGCAGGGTGTAGTCCTGATGGTCCAGGTAGTTCTTGCCAAGGGCCTTCTCCACATCCGCGGTCACCTGGTCGTAGTCGGTGGCGAGCAGCTTGGAATCCTCCGCCAGCAGCACCACCTGAAACTCGATGGGCGCCGCCTCCCCGCTCTCGTTGGGGTTGACGTCAGGCTCCGCCAGCAGGCTCAGCCCCAGGGTCGTCGGTTGACTGTCATTGCTGCCCACCTGGATATCCGGGTTCATGGCCACGTCGGCCATCTTGCCCATGGTGGTACAACCTGCCAGGGCCAGCAGCGCGGCGCCCAGCATCAGCGCACGTATCATCAAATCAGTCCCTGTTGCTGACGCACGGCCTGGTCATAGGCCTGGGCATACACCTGGTGGAACAGCTTGTCGAACCCCTGCTGACGGGCGGAGGTGAGCTCGCGGTAGTAGTGCTGATACATGTCCCAGGCCCAGCCTTCGTCGGCCGTGCCCGGCGCGCCGCTGCGGCGGTATTGCTCGAACCGCCCCAGCAGCGCCTGCGGCGAAAATGCCTGCAGGATGCTATCGAGGGCTGCACCGATGGCCTGCTGGTTCGCCACGTGGTGGATACGCACGTTGTGCAGGCTCTCGGCCACCGCCGCCGGTGCACTCAGGTGGACCGGGCTCTTCTGCTCGGCAAACAGCACCGCCAGGGTCTCGTCATAATCGAGGCCCAGACGCAGCGGGTTGTCCTCGATGGGGCGCAGGTGCTTGTCCGCCAGCGCCGCCTGCTCGTTTTGCAGTTGCAGCAACCCCTCCACCATGGCCCGCACCGTCTTGCCCATCTCTTCGAGCATGTCGTGGGCCTGCTGGGTGTCCTGCAGTTGCAAGGGTTGACCCAGGCCCCGCATCAGCGGGGTCAGGGCCACGTGATCGACGCCGTCCAGCGACAGCTGATAATCGGGGTGGTTCTCGATGGCGGGCATATCCAGAAATTCTTGGTTCATGGTGTTCTCGACAGCAGAAAAAGGGGCAAGAGGGGGGACGTCCACATCCGGTTGTGAACGCAGTGAAGCCTGCAGGCGACCGTCCGCCAGCGGGCCATCCATCAACGGATTGGGCGCCCTGCGCTCCTGCTGCAATGCCAGCAAGGGATCGGCCGCCAGGGTGCGCGGATCGTCTGTGGGCACAGCGGGTTCATCGCTGGTCAGCCACTCGTCGAGCTGCTCGGTGGGGCGGTTACCCAGCACCTGTTGCAGGCTCTGCTCGGGGGTGATGGCCCCCAGATAGGCGCGCAGCCGGAACGGGCCGACCACGAGCTCGTCCCCCTGTTCCAGATGCACCTTGCGGGCCCGCCCGATGGGCGAAGTGGCACCGTTGATATAGGTCTGGCCGCTCAGATCGCACAGGCAGAAGCGACCGTCGTTGAGCTCGATGCGGGCGTGGGCGGGCATGACGGCCCCCAGCCTGTCGCGCAGTTGCCAGTCATCCTGTTCGGAGGCCCCCAGGGTCCCCCCCATCTCGTCGAAGCGGTACTGCACCTGCTGGCTGCCGTCGAGCTGTTCGCTGTTGAGCACCACCAGGGAAAGTTGCTGGTTAAAATCGTCCACAGTTACTCCTGCACTGATTCCTGTAGTTAAATTTTCTGCGCTGCTGATTTCTGCACTTATTCCTGCACGCAGATGGTCACGAACGGATCACTCGGCGGCTGGCCGAGAAAGGTACTCCACCCCAGGCGGGCACTCTGCTCTTCCCCCAACCTCAGCCCCCTCGCCTGCTCCTGGCCGAACCCCAGGCGCAGATCCCAGGCCAGCTGATCGCGCAGGATGAAGGATACGAAGGTCACCAGGGCATGGAAGTGCTCCCCGTTCGGCAGAAAGCCGAGAAACTGGCCAAAGCTCAGGTTGTTGATCTTCAACAAGAACTTGCCGGCACAGTCATTCACCTTGTCACCGATGACAAAATCGTTCCCCAAGGTGGCGCAGGCGCCGCCGAGGCGATTTTGCTGATCCTGATGAATAGGCACCTTGCGCCACTGCCAGGCGCTCACCTGCACATCGGCCAGATCGAAGCAGTGGGCCACCAGCCCCGCCACCACCTCGGGGGAGCGGCTGGGGCTGGCCAGCATGCCCGCATAGGAGAGCATCTTGGCCCGGTTGACCGGCAGGCTCTGGCAGACCGCCTCGTTGCCAAGCCCTACCAGGGCAAACATCAGACGGGAGAAGCCATCCTCGCCGTTGTCCTGAAACCGCACGTGGTAGCGATACTTGCGCCAGATCCGGTGCAGCAGGGTCAGCAGACGGTGATGGAAGAAGTCCAGAAACAGGCCGAGCTTCTGCTCCCCCTGGGCGTACTCCCACGCCAGCGAATCGAGGTAATAACCGGGCATCGGCGACTGGCTGCCGTGCAGGCCAAGGAAGGCCACCTCCAGTTCGTGGCGCCCCTGCCCGTCCCGGCCAATCTGCAGCACGTCGCTGGTGGGAAACCCCAGAGAGGCGGTCGCCTTGAAGCGGATGTTCTCGTCACCCGGCAGGTAGTCGAGCCCCCGCTCCTGATCGGCGCCATCCAGCCGGTTGAGCAGCTCAACCAGCTGGAAGAAATTGAAGCGGGGCGCCTCCCGGGCGGCGTTCACATCAGGGAGTGCTGACCGATCTGGACTGGCCATTGGTAGCGCTCCTTGTTGTCGAGATTGACCACCTCAAGCAGGTGGAAGGCGTTGACGCTGGCATAGAGCGAGAAGAAGTGGGCCAGCACGGTACTGAACAGATAGAGCTCCCCTTCGCTGCCAAAGGCGGACTGGCGGATGGAGAGCACCGACTTGAGCCCCCGCACCGGCATGCCGCGCACCAGCCGATCCACCGGCTTGGTCTCTATCTCCTCGATCCCCGCCAGCCGCTTGCGCGAAGCCTGCTCGGCCTGTTTGTCGTGCAGCGCCGGAAAATCGTAGGTGCGCAGCACCTGCACCAGGGCATCGCGGCGCAGCAGGGAGACATAGTTGAGCGACAGGTTGGATATCAGCGTCCAGTGCAGACTGCCGTCCAGGGCCGGGCGCAGCGGCCGGGTCGGCCGGATCAGGTTGCGGAAGGTGGCAAACGAGGGCGAGCTGCCGGTCGGCACACAGATGCTGCCCACCTTGAGGCGGGCGGCACGAGAGCGGTTGGTGCAGGTGAGTGTCACCGAGATGGATTCATCCAGTTCGACCGTGGTGGTTTCATCCCCGCGCACGAACGAGAGGCTGTGTTCGAAACCATCCCCGCTCACCGCCTCCTTGACCCGCACCCGGTAGTAGAGCGCCAACCGCTGCTTGGCCCGCTCAATCTGGTGCTGGAAGCTCTCGAATGGCTGATAGATGCGCGGCGTGCCGCGGGAGCGGCCGAGGTTCCCCTCGACCCAGCCCTCCACCTGATCCACCGAGAAGATCTCGAAGCTGTCGGCATGGCGATAGCTCGCCTTGAGGGGATACTCCGCCTGACGACCGTTGAGGTTGACCGGTTCGCTGTCGTGCTGGAACAGGTTGATGGCCGGCACGCAGTTGAGCATGAAGGAGTCGGGACGGATCTTGAGCTCCGCCGGCAGTGGTCGATCGAAGCAGAAGTGCACCTTGAATTCGCTCACCGGCAACGGCTGTTTGGGCCACTCACCACCGGAGAGTTCGAAGAAGAGGAAGCTTTCCGGGAAGCAGAAGTACTCCTGCAGGATCCGGTAGCCGGAATAGACGTTGTTCGGATAGGGCAAGAGCGCGTCATCGCGCTCGAAGCCGACCGACTTGAGGGCCTTGGCCTCCTGGCGAAAGCGCTTGCCATCGATCTCCAGCTCGATATGGGAAAGCTGGTTGGAGAGCCAGAAGTAGAGCTCATAGGCGGTGTAGCTGTCGCCACCGAGGAAGAAGCGCAGCTTGTCCAGCTGCAGCTCGCTGAGCGGCAAGGGAGCATGCAGGGCGATGTCCAGCGAGATGGTGGAGAGATCGTTGCCGCTCTGGGCAGCAATATGACGGATATCGGCCGGATAGACCCAGGTATCGTGACAGGTCTGGAAATGACAGGTCACCTCGTCCAGCGGCAGACTGTCGAGCTGACAACCTTGCCTGACCAGCGCCGGCTGGGCAATGGCCCCCGGAATGACCGAAAACTGCATGATGGTCATGCTGGGCACGGGACGCAGGTAGTTGGGCCAGAGCATGTTGAGCAGACCGTGGGTCAGCTCGGGAAACTCATCCTCAATCTTGGCGCGCAGGTTGCCTGTAAGGAAGGCGAATCCCTCCAGCAGGCGCTCCACGTCCGGATCGGTGTTCTGCTCCGACAGAAAGCGGGTGAGCTCGGGATAGGCGTCGGCAAATTCGCGCCCTTGCAGGCGCAAAAATGCCAGTTCATCCCTGAAGTAATGTTCCAGCGACATTGATCAGACCATGCGGTAGTGACGGTGACTGTCCATATGGACGTTGAACGAGGTAACTTGCTCGATATGCTCCAGCCGCACGTGGGCCGTCACCTGAAACGACATCTCAAGCGGGCTCGCCTGATAGTCGGGTGAACGAACATCCACATGCACGATCCGCGGTTCATAACGACGGATGCATTGCCGGATCGCCTCCCGGATCCGCCCCTTGATATCCGCACTGCCCTGAGTGGCGTCATTGAGATCGATGACCCCCAGATCGGGTGCACTACGGCAATTGCCGGGGCGGGTGTTGAGAACCTGCTCGAGCTGCCGTTTGACAGATGCGATCAGTTCCTCAGACTCCGAGCGGGGAGAGGAGCCAAGCCCCTCCCCCCGGATGCGATCAAACAGGCTGGCCGCATTTCCTCTATCCCAAGAAGAGAGATGCGGCATCGGGCCTTATTCCTTGTCCAGACGACCTACCAGAGAGAGCTCGAAGCTCGCCCCCATGTACTTGAAGTGCGGACGCACGGCCATGGCGACCTGATACCAGCCCGGCTCCCCTTCCACATCCAGCACCTTGATCTGCGCAGCGCGCAGCGGACGGCGGCTGCGGACCTCTGCCGGCGGGTTTTCCTGGTCTGCGACAAACTGTCGGATCCAGCTGTTCAGCTCACGCTCCAGATCCTGACGCTCCTTCCAGGAACCGATCTGCTCGCGCTGCAGCACTTTGATGTAGTGCGCCAGGCGGTTGATGATGAACATGTAGGGCAGCTGGGTACCCAGCTTGTAGTTGGTCTCAGCCTCCCGGCCTTCCTTGGTGTTCGGGAACACCTTGGGTTTTTGTACCGAGTTGGCGGAGAAGAAGGCGGCGTTGTCGCTGTCCTTGCGCATGGTCAGGGTGATGAAACCCTCTTCCGACAGCTCGTACTCGCGACGGTCGGTGATCAGCACCTCGGTCGGGATCTTCGCCTGCAGCTGACCCATGGCCTCATAGACGTGCACCGGCAGGTCGTGGATGGCGCCACCGCTCTGCGGGCCTATGATGTTCGGGCACCAGCGATACTTGGCGAAGCTGTCGGTCAGGGAAGTGCCCATCAGGTAGGCGGTGTTGCCCCACAGGTAGTGATCGTGGTCCGAGCTGATGTCTTCCTGATAGTTGAAGCCCTTGATGGGGTTTTCGGTCGGGTCGTAGGGCAGACGCGCCAGGAAGCGCGGTGCGGTCAGTCCCAGATAACGGGCATCTTCCGACTCACGCAAGGCGCGCCACTTGGTGTAGGCCGGCCCTTCGAATACCGATTTCAGATCCTTGATGGAGGACAGGTCGGTAAAGCTGTCGACGCCGAAGAAGGATGGCGCCACAGAGGAGATGAACGGCGCATGGGCCATGGCCCCCACCGCACTGACGTATTGCATCAACTTGATGTCGGGTGCGCTGTGGGTGAAGGCGTAATCACCGATCACGGCCCCCACCGGCTGGCCACCAAACTGACCATAACCGCTGGAATAGACATGCTTGTAGAGGCCGGACTGGGTGATTTCGGGTGAGAACTCGAAATCTTCCAGCAGCTCTTCCTTGGTGGCATGCAGCACCTGGATCTTGATGTTCTCGCGAAAATCGGTGCGATCCACCAAGAGCTTCAGGGAGCGCCAGGAGGACTCCATCTCCTGCAGCTCCTTGGCGTGCAGGATGACGTCCATCTGCTTGCTGAGCTTCTTGTCGAGCTCGACAATCATGCTGTCCACCAGCGCCTTGTTGACCGGATCGCTGGTGGTGCCGCTGTCCAGAATGTTGGCGATCAGGGCTGCAACGCCCTGCTTGGCGACGCTGTAGCCCTCATCCACCGGGGTAATGCGGGCCTGCGCCATGATTTCGTCCAGCAAGGACGAGGAGGCAGCACTCGCCCCCGCTTGAACCTGTTCTTCGACCAAAGACATGTTTGTTCCCTTCTCGTTCAGTCAATCCAACCCGGCGATCACTCGGCAGGCTTAATCAAATCCAGCTCTTTGAGCAGCTGCTCACGAGCTTCATCACTGGACAGCAGATCCTGCAAACGATTGCGGAAAGCAGGAATATTCCCCAGCGGCCCCTTCAGGGCAACCAGCGCTTCGCGCAGCTCCAGCAGCTTGCGCAGCTCAGGTATTTGCTGGGCCACGCGGTCAGGGGTGAAGTCTTCCAGAGACTGGATATTGATCGAAACCGGCAATGCATCCTGGCTGTTCTCTTCCAGACGATTGGGAACGGAAAATTTCAGTTCCAGTGCGGATTCTTTCATGACGGACGAAAAATTATTCTTGTCGATGGAGACGGTCTGACGCTCCTCGATCGGGGTGTCTTCGGTACGGCCCTTCATGTTGCCGACTACCATCATGGTCAACGGAAGTTCAACTTCTCCCTGCTGCCCACCGGTCGCCGGTACATATTTGATATTGATACGTTCTTTGGGCGCAACGGTGGCGCCATCGATATTTTTTCCCATGCTCTAAATACCAAGTTATGGATCTACAGAGACCCAAAAGCTTATAGCCGATGGATTAACCAACAACTGTCAAAAATGACAGTTGACGATATGGGTGGATATCGCAAGGAAAGTCCACAGGCCAACAGATATGCTTTTGATATGAATAGAGCAAAGCTCTAATAATCAAAAACATAATATTCACGTTTGTATTTATACAACCCGATGTGCCTCTACTCTTTGTTAGAGGTCATATTGGCTTAAGGCGCCATTTGCGGAAGATGGTATATTCACAGGCAATAATCCGTCAATAAGACATTAATAAAACAAGCAAAACAAAAATAAAAAAACACAATAAAAACAGCATGTTACCGAATTAAACAAATCTAAACAAACATTTGTGGCATATTACCCACATCAAATATCAGAAAATAATTTCACTTTTCAACAATTAAAAACGTTATTTTTCATCATTAACGACTCAATACGTCACTTACTGTCAAAAATATAATGCCATCCATGCGTCAAACTGTGCCGCGACAGCACGCAATAGGATTCCATTACATGAAGTGACATGATAAGCAGCTTTCATCAGCCAGCCAGAACTCCTTGAAAAGCCAAGAAAGCAATGCATTGCCATCGTAATGAGATCATTGAAAATGATGAGTTCCTAGATTGAAAGGCAATTCCTCTACTTAACCAGGCAACAATTCCAGCTGATTTTTCTGTTGTAAAAACCAATGCTGCGCCAATTTTTGTCCAACACTTTTTTCTTTTTCCGTCATGCCTTTTTCCAGTTCATCACGGGCGTTGACAGACTCTTGATTACCATCTGTTGCCGCCAACAAATACCATGCATAAGCATGCACTCTATTGCGTGGTGCTCCCAGCCCCTGTTCACGCATGATCCCCATGCGATATTGGGCGATTCTGTGCTGGGCATTGGCAGCCAATCGATACTGTTTGAGCGCCTGCACATAATCTTCCTTGCCGCCCAATCCCAACCGAAGCATCTCGCCATAGGCATAATGGGCATCGACGTCACCCTGTGCTGCAGCCAGTGCAAAATTCTGACGAGCGGTCACAAGGTCTCCCCGTTCTTGCTGCCATTGCGCCAATGCAAGCTGAGCCTGGCTCAATCCCCCTTCTGCGGCACGCGTCAACCAATACTCTCGCCCTGCGGCATCACTCTGCTGCAAGCTCAATTGATATTCGGCTTCGTGGGAACCACTTCCTGCTGCCAGCTCCAGCCAATAACGGCCAAGCGCAAGATCCTGGTTAACCTGCTGGCCGGCCAGATAGGCTTGCCCCAACCACAGTTGGGCCGGCGCAGCACCGGCATTGGCTGCTCGCTGATAGAGGCTGAGAGCCTCTTCAGGTGGTGCCTTGCGTGCCAACACCAACAAGGCTTCCGGCTGCTGCTGAGCGGCGGCTTTCTCATACCAGCGCAGGGCAAGATCGGGGCGCTTGCTCACCCCTTTTCCCTGCTCATAGCGAGCTCCAAGCTGGAATTGGGCATCCCGATTGCCTTGTTCGGCGGCTTTCTCCAGCCATTTGACGGCTTCCTCATCGGATCCCGCCTGACCTGCATACCATTGTCCAAGTATCAACTGGGCACTCGCATGATCGCGCTTGGCCGCCTGCTCGAACCAGTCGAGACACTCATTGGCCAGCTTGCCCTTGTGCTGTTGCCGACACTCCATCCCCAGCCGATAACTGGCATCCGGATTCCCCAACTTGGCCGAGCGCTGCCACCAGCCACTGGCCTGCTTGGGGCTCTTGGGCTCCCCCAGACCAGCCTGATACCAGTTCCCCACCTGCAGTGCAGCTTTGCCCCGCATGTCAGCATCTGCCGCCAGGGGGCCCGCCTGCTCGGCCGCCTGTTTCATCCAGCGCATCGCCTCGGGATAATCCGGCTTGGCCGCCAAACGATTGGCCAGCTCATATTGCGCCTTGCCTTGGCCCTGCTGAGCGGCCTGAATGAGATCGGATTCAGTCTGTGGCGTCGTAGTGGAACAGGCGGCGAGCCAATGGCTCACCAGTACCAAACATAATGTGCGGTATGTCATCGTTTGTATCTGCAAATAATGAAGATGGAAGGGTGGCTGTGTACATAATGCTTGCTTACAACCAGATAGACTCTCTATTGCTTATCAACTTTTAAATAGACTCTCTATTGCTTATCAACTTTTAAATAGAACTTATTCTGGACATTCCCATGGCGCCCAATAATCTTATTGCTCGTTCACATGATCCAGCTTGACCATAGCCAAACCCAGCTTGCGCCCCTCGTTTAACAGTTTATCGAGAACATCCGTTCGACAAATAAACCCTGTATATTGATCTGCATCTATATCCCAAAGCACGACTTCATATCCTCGCGCTTGCAGCCATAAGTCATAAAGCACCAACATGTGCCAAACCGATGTATCCTCACCCGGTTCGGATAAAATAAAATGTTCCTTGATACCATGAATATCCGCCAATGCGTTGCCCTGCAACTCAACTTCCTCGACGTCTCGCCAGTCAATATTGAGACACACCCAATGCTCATCAGAGTTGAATTCAACAAGTGCTGACACAATGCCACCCTGTAGCTCATCGGTATGGGTATTCATCAGCGCGTTCAATCTGCCGACTCTGATCTCTTCAGGCAGAGGAAATAGTAAAATTGATAGAAGCCATTTCTTTCTTCGTCTTTCGACATAGACCATGGGAATCAACAGGGGTGACAAGATAATGACGGATAGGAGCAGAAATAGTTTTTTTATCGCCTTCACCTTTCTTTCTCGATTTTTTCATACAGAGCCAAAGAGGCCAAGCAATACCACGGCAGCACCAAAACGATGTTCGGTTCGCGATGTATCGATCACGCAGGCAATGCATGATCGATACACTGCGGACTACTCCTGTACCCAGAACAACATGTCATCCTTGTTGACATGGGTTTGGGAAGGTAAGCGCTGCCCTTTGCGAAGCTGCCACTGCTCATCGGTCAGGTTGCAGCGCCAGTTGCCATCCTGCTCCACCACGGAACCCGGCATGGCAATAGGATGTTGGGCTACTCGCAATGCCTGCCATTTCTCTGCAATACCATTGGCTCTGGCATAATCGACCAGATCCTTGGGGTAATAGCGCATGTCTCGATAGCTGCTGTCATCCAGCTCATAAAGCAGGGTGACCAGCGCCGCTTCAAAAGCCCAATAGCCAAAGTAGATGGCATGCTTTGCCTTGTGCCTGTCGTGCCAATAGCACTCTTTACACCCCTTGTACCATCCTTTGAGATATTGCTTGATGCTCGCCTGACGCTCAACCTTGGTGGGATTCACACCATCTCCCTTGATGGCATCAAATAGCGGGCGATACACCTCTGGAATATAGGATTCTGGACCTCGAGGGAAGCCAGGATAACCCAGGCGGGCCAACAGTACGCTCCACAGCGGGTCGTCGTCCCCTTCCGGATTCTTACTGATATAACGCACCAACTCGGGCAACATCTCATCCTGGCCATAGAGGATACTTAATGAGAACATCCAGAGCAGATATTGATAGGCATCTTGCTCCCAATAATAAAACTGTTCATCTGGAAACTCTTTTTTATGGCGTAAAAACTCTTTAGTGACGACGCCTAGCTGAGCAATAACCTCTTCATGAGAGACTCCGCCAGAATAAAGCAAGATCAGATGTTCAAGATTATCCATAAACATGCCCGCACTGGCACCAGAGCGAGTAGGCAATCCTGCTGGGTCACTCCAGCGTTCATGGTGAGGATCATTTATCCAACTCCACCACTCCTGGTCAAAATAGAGCGATTCTTTGTAGTCTTCTAGCTGAACCAAGAAGAAATCCTCAGATAATAGTGGATCTCGACGCTGCTCAATAAACGAACTCATTCTCTACTCCTACTTGACCGGGATAGTACCGATAGCATCGGCATTCTTATTCAGCTTGGTGATCTGAATCACCTCACCAGACTCATCGACGATCATCAACCAAGATTCATATTTTTGTTTTCTGATATCCGCCAATAGCTTTTTATCTGCTACTTCATCCGGTAATCGCCTTTCTATCCACAAATTGCTCATCTGCTTGCCCGACCCCTTGGTCATCGACAATAACTGGGTGCTCTTGGTGCCATCCCCGTCGATATACTCCCCCCCTGCCGTCCGAAACTTGGTCTCGGTCACCACGTAGGGAGGCGGAGGATTGGTATTCTTGTAGACACCATCGATGCCCCGCCCTCTGGGCTTGTCATTCAGGCTACGTACCCGGCGATGTTCTGGCAACAGGTTCTCGAACTTGTGGTTTGCCATCCAGTTGTCGCTGATGATCTCACCATAAATCCCTTTCTTCGAGCGGCTCAGGATCTTGAGGTTCACTTTGACCACATCGTCCGGCAGCGGGTGGATAACGGTACCACCTGGCACGGCCTTGTAACCAGGGGCATGCTTGACCGCCTCTTTCTCCAATCCCGCGGCTATCTCATCGAGGGATTTGAGCACGGGCCCCATGGCGACAGGCAGCATCTGACCCGCCTGTGACTGCATCTGCAACACCAGACGCTGGGATTGCTCAAGCCAGATCCTGACTGAAGCAGGAGCCAATCCCTTGATCTTGCCGATCAAACTGGTCAGTGACTTGACTGCATCATTCAGATAACCCAGCAGCATGCTGACGGCAATCTGTCCTCTCAGCCCACGGATCTGGCCGGCAAATCCTTTCAGCACCTTGTCGAGGCGCGAGATACCCAGCACTTTCTTGACCTTGGGATCACTGAGAAACGTCAGCACGGGCGCCATTGCGGGTCTGATCGCCTTGGTGGCATCCCCACCCGCCTTGCGGACAAACAGGAAGATGATCTTCAACACCCCCTTGAGGGCTGAGCCCAGCGACGGGATCAGGCCAATCAGGGTAAAGCTCAGAAAAACCCACTTCTCCGGCTGCTTGGGATCACGGGAAATATCCCGGGCATTGGCAATCAGATCGCGGCAATCCAGCACCTGATCGACCACGGGAATGAGGCCCAGCACCGCATTGGCGGCAATCTGCCCCGCGCTCTGGTTGGGATTGAAGTCACCCTGCAGGGCCTCCCAAATCCACTGCAGGCTGGAAGCAACCCCCTTTTTTACCGCCTCTGCACTTTGTTTGACATAGGCCGCGCCACCAGACACCGCCTGATCCAGGTGGTCATAGAGCTGCTCAAACAGATCGTTACCGAACATATCAGCCCTCGTCGCTCAGACTGTCGAGATGGCCGGTGAGGGCCGAGATGGATTCACGGGGCAGATCGACAAAATTGTCCTGCAGGTCATAGGTCACTGAAGCGGTGCCAGCAGGCACATCCTCGAGCAGCGCCATGCCCTCACCATCCAGCGTGCCTTCCCGCACCGAACCATCGTTCAGCACAGCCTTGTATGGGGTGCCCGCCAGCGGCATCAGCTCGGAGTCGAGGTGATAAAATTTCATCCAGCGTGTGTGAGGGCTGTCCAACATACCCTCGATGCTCTTGGGTACCTTGCCAGCCCAACCAGATCCAGAGCCTGCATTGCCACCCGAATTCATCTTGATGGTGGGGCCGACCAAAGTGACACCGCCGCCATCAACCTTGATAAAGCAGCCGCCGACCTTGACGGTAATCTCAGAAACCGCTTCCAGCACCACCTTGGCACCGGCTTTTACGTGCACTTCCTGTCCCGCCTGGGTGAGCCAGCTCTGACCGAGTTTTTGATGCATGGAAGTATCCACGGTCAGCGAGTAGTCAGCCTTGATATGGTCCCGCTTCTCTCCTTCAACGGTCAGATGATCGTTGCCAAGACTGGGCGGGGTTCCCTCCTCACCCGGCACCTTCCTGACACGGGTCACCCGCTCGTTGTCGATATCCCAATGCTCGTCGTGCTTGATGTGCCAAGCAGCATCGTTCTCGATAAGCACGTTCAGGTCTTTCTGACCGTGGATATAAATCTCTT
>NZ_JAPCJG010000020.1:0-26145 GCF_027707985.1 Aeromonas sp. QDB03
AGGGGTTCCGCGCACATTTCCCCGAAAAGTGCCACCTGACGTCTAAGAAACCATTATTATCATGACATTAACCTATATGTCAAGACCCGGCTGGTTATACACGCGTTTCCTGAACAATTCAGGGCGTTTTTCATGCCATTCCTTGAGCGCCTGAACGGGTGTTTTGTGTTGGAGCGCGCGTTGCGGAATGCTGTGGTTGTAGATCTTGACGTAATTGCGCAGCGTCGATTCCAGTTCGGCAGCTGAACCAAAACGGGTCTGGTTGACGATGTCGCTGATACGACCGTTGAAGCGCTCCACCATGCCGTTGGTCTGCGGATGACGAGGCGGGATGAGCCGGTGCTCGATGCCGAGCTGCTTGCACAGGCGGTCGAACACGTGTGTGCCGCTGGGTTCCTTCTTCTTGCCGCCAGCCGTGAAGCGGTCGGTGAACTGGCTGCCGTTGTCGGTCAGAAGCTTGACGATCTTGACGGGACAGGCTTGCTGGACTTTGTTGAGGAAGTCGCCACTGCTGCCATCGGTCTGGTCGGCATAGAGCTCGATGAAGACCCAGCGCGTAGCACGGTCGATGGCAACGAAGAGATAGCGCCTTGCCGTCTCGTCGGGCATCTGCGGCAGGTACTTGATGTCGATGTGCACAAAGCCCGGCTCGTAGTCCTTGAAGGTCTTTTTCGTGGCGGGCGCAGTGCCTTCCTGCTCGACCAGGTTACGTAGATCCGAGACACCGTGGCGGCGCAGGCAACGTCCCAGGCCGGCACGCGAGACGGCTGGATTGATGAACTCGCGCGTGACCGCCAGCAGGTCGTCCGTGGGCAGCAGCAACGTCTTGCGCAGCTCCACCACGATGAGCTCCTGCTCGGGCGTGAGCGTCGTGTACATCTTGTTCGGCGCATGCGACTTGTCTTCAGGAGACTCGCGGTTTTGCCACTTTCGGATGGTTTGGCGGGTGACGTTGTACATCCTGGCCAGTTCGGCCTGCGGGAGCGTCGAGTTCCTGATTTCCTCACGGATCAGGTGGGTAGTACGGGCTTGGCTGTGCAGTGCCTGGGTCATCGAGTTGCCAGTGAAGAGTCGGATTGGAACAGTGTACGCAAAACGTGTCTGGCCTTGAAGAGCGGCCAGCTACGCATGGGTACATGATCCCACGAGTCCAGACACCTATAAAAATAGGCGTATCACGAGGCCCTTTCGTCTTCAAGAATTTTATAAACCGTGGAGCGGGCAATACTGAGCTGATGAGCAATTTCCGTTGCACCAGTGCCCTTCTGATGAAGCGTCAGCACGACGTTCCTGTCCACGGTACGCCTGCGGCCAAATTTGATTCCTTTCAGCTTTGCTTCCTGTCGGCCCTCATTCGTGCGCTCTAGGATCCTCCGGCGTTCAGCTTGTGCCACAGCCGACAGGATGGTGACCACCATTTGCCCCATATCACCGTCGGTACTGATCCCGTCGTCAATAAACCGAACCGCGACACCCTGAGCATCAAACTCTTTTATCAGTTGGATCATGTCGGCGGTGTCGCGGCCAAGACGGTCGAGCTTCTTCACCAGAATGACATCACCTTCCTCCACCTTCATCCTCAGCAAATCCAGCCCTTCCCGATCTGTTGAACTGCCGGATGCCTTGTCGGTAAAGATGCGGTTAGCTTTTACCCCTGCATCTTTGAGCGCTCTGATCTGAATATCGAGGGACTGCTGGCTGGTTGAGACCCGCGCATAACCAAAAATTCGCATAAAATGTACCTTAAATCGAATATCAGACACGATGTGTCTATTATGCCAAAATGACGATTTAATGGACACTCAAACGAAGCCGTTTTACTATGTCTGATAATTTATAACATTTCGGACGGTTGCAAAAATGTTACTAAATGCCCGTCAGGCAGGGAGGCCGATATGCCCGTTGACTTTCTGACCACTGAGCAGACTGAAAGCTATGGCAGATTCACCGGTGAACCGGATGAGCTTCAGCTGGCACGATATTTTCATCTTGATGAAGCAGACAAGGAATTTATCGGAAAAAGCAGAGGTGATCACAACCGTCTGGGCATTGCCCTGCAAATTGGATGTGTCCGTTTTCTGGGCACCTTCCTCACCGATATGAATCATATTCCTTCCGGCGTCCGGCATTTTACCGCCAGACAGCTCGGGATTCGTGATATCACCGTTCTTGCAGAATACGGTCAGAGGGAAAATACCCGCCGTGAGCATGCAGCGCTGATACGTCAGCACTATCAGTATCGTGAATTTGCCTGGCCCTGGACATTTCGCCTTCATGTACAGAACCTTAAGCGGCAAGCGAATTAATAATACCGTCTAACGTGTTGTTTTGCTTGGATTTTCTCTGCCTACTCTTTTTGCCGTTTTTGGATAAATACACCATTGCCCACTCCAACTTCTCTGTTATTTCCTGCCACGCACCATGGATGATGCTCGCCAATATCGGCATTAACCAAAGCGCGCTGTTTTTGGCAATCTTCAGCATCGATAACTCCGCGCTGCCAATCAGCGTCAGCGCCAGCCGACGTTTGACCAGCAAGGCCAGCAAACTAGCCCAGATCAAGCCTTCCGCTATCGCTTTTTGTCGTGTCGCGAACGCCTTCAACCGGTTATGTGATTTCAGCTCTTTGAACAACAGTTCGATCTGCCAACGGCAACGATACAATGCCATCACCTTCTCGGCTGGCCATCGCTCACGCGGAAGATTGGTCATCCATATACAGAACCGTTTTTCCTCTGCAAACCAACGTCTTATGAGTCGATATTTATACTTTCCCGAACTCACATCCAGATCCAGAACCTCGGCTCTGCAGCTTCTCCGATCGATATCCTTGAGCTTTTTTCCGAGTAACTTGGGCATTTCCCTGCCGTCCTGTCGGTAAGCTGCCTGTACTTTGGGATTGAGATTTTGACTCCCTCTGACCAGATAGCTTCCTTTGGCTTTGGTCACATCAGCAAAGTACTCGCGGCTGATGTAACCGGCATCCGCCAATAACAGTTTGTTATTTAACGAATTTTCGGCCGGAAGATGCTTGCGCTCCGATTCGGTATCCGCCGTGATACTCATCGATATCGGCGACTGGTCCAGCAAGGACATGGTCATATGACACTCTACCGCAGCGGGGCTGTGCTTATTGAATCGGCCCGGGAAATGTTCTGCCAATTGCGGATGTAACGCGAATGACGACCCGTCCTGCAGCAGTACCTGCTCAAAGCCTGCCAGTCCGTGGGCGTCCGGTAGACACTCCTTGAGGCGTAAGGCGATGGCTCGTTCAACCAGTGCGCGCATGAACAAGGGAAAACCCTGCTTGCGTAACTGGTTGTGAAAGGGTTTATACGCTATTTGGTCAGTATCATGGAGCTGCAACGCATTGAAATGGCGATGCAAACCAGCAATACCATCCACCTTGTCGCAACCAAGCCCTGAGAGCAGAGCCGGGAGTAGTCTCGCAGGCTGGATATCCCGGAGTCGCTGACAAAAACCGGTAAATTTACCGATCCGGTTGAGTTCAGAAGAGCTAAGAAGTTGCTTGAGGTACTGGGTTGCATTGATAATAGTCATGGCTTCGGGCGTGTCGGTTTTTTTTTGCGATTAAATCAGATCACAAACGAAGCCTTTTTTCTATCTATTTCAATTGGTTGTAGCTAAAGATCCTGTACATGACAGGTCACTGCAGCGGCCAAACTGTTGCCACATCTCAGTTCAGGAGGAAACGCAATGACTCAGGAAAGGATCCAGACCCGCTACCCACTCGGCGGCCCCTTCGCCACCCAGGCTGAGCTGGAGCAGGCCATCACCCAGGCCATAACGACCCACAGACAAGATTTCTTCCCTCTGCTGGAACGGCTGGTGGACGTGGGGGACACCCGGGTCAACCTCAGTCAGGAGAACCCGCTGCGGGTGCTCAGCATCGAACTCGCTGACGGCCGTGAAGGAGTGGCCCATATCAACTACGAGTCCAACTTCGCCGAGAGCTGCCTGATTATCAACGAATACGACCAGCACCAGACCAGCCTGGCCTTTCGCCTCGACGGGGATGCACTTATCTTCGACGTCGAACTGCCGATCGCGTGGAATTTCAATAACTGAAGATTCAGCGGTGTAATGCCGCCTGGTTGCTACACCCGGTCAGCCAGCTCCCCTCACCCTAACCCTCTCCCAAAGGGAGAGGGGATCAGCCCGTGCCAACCTCCAGCCGTGGTAGTCACTCCATACTCTGCTGTTATTTCAGGCGCCTGTAATCTTCCCCATATGGCTGTCATCTGAATAGCAATATCCAGCATATAGCCACCATAACCCTCACTCATGTACAGGATCTTTAGCGGCAACCAATTGAAATAGATATAAAAAAGGCTTCGTTTGTGATCTGATTTTATCGCCAAACAAAATCAACACGCGCGAAGCCTATGACTATTATCAACGCTAATTACTATCTGGAGCAACTCTTGGCTCCCGCCGCACTCGAGCGCATTGCTCGGCTCTGCAAGTTTTGTCTGCGTCAGCGTGCCATTACCCCAGCCATGCTCGTACCTGCACTGCTGCGGGCCATGGGAGGCGACCAGGTCAATGACATTGCCGGTTTACACCGCCATTTCAATGCCTTGCAACTGGTAAACACCCATCAGGTTTCTTACAAACCGTTTCACAATCAGCTGCGCAAAGAGAGCTTTGCCCTGTTTATGAAAGCCCTGGTCGAGCGGGCCATCGCCTTGCGTATCGACCATCAACTCAAAGCAGCCTCCCTCGGCGCGTTCAAGCAGGTGTTACTGCACGATGGCACCTCCTTTGCGGTGCATCGGCGCCTTGCTGCTGATTTTCCCGGCCGGTTCAAGACCATCAGTCCGGCAGCTATCGAGTGCCATATGACCATGTCACTGTCGGAGCAGAGCCCGTTGTGCATGAGTGTGTCTGCCGATACCGCAGGGGAACGGCAATTTCTGCCTGAAGCCCACACGCTGACCAACTGCCTGCTGCTGGCTGACGCAGGTTACATTGACAGGGCTTGGTTTGAGCAGGTGAACGACGCTGGCGGATTTTATCTGGTGCGCGGCACGAAAAGCCTGAACCCCAAGATAATCCAAGCCTGGCGCGGTGATGGACGGGAAGTACCCAAGCTGGCGGGACTATCTCTGAGAGAGGCCGGACGGCGACGCTGTCGGGCCGAGGTACTGGATATGGTGGTGAAGTCCGGCCAGGTCGAGTACCGGTTGATCCGGCGCTGGTTTGCTGAGGAAAAGCGGTTCTGTCTGTGGATGACGAACCTACCGCGAGCAGCATGGTCAGCAGAGCAGGTGATGAGCCTGTATCGCTGCCGTTGGCAGGTGGAGTTGTTATTTAAAGAGTGGAAATCGCACAACCGGCTCAAGGGGTTTGTGACGGGCGAGAAAGCGATTGCCGAGGGGTTGGTGTGGACGAGCCTGCTGTCGCTGGTGATGAAGAGACGGGTCGCGCAGAGTGTGATGAGTGGGGCGCTATCGATGCTGAAAGCGTCGAAGAACAGTGCGACGTGGTGGCTACCGCTATTGGAAGCAGTGGCCCATAGGGCGCTGACAGAAATAAGGGAAAGATTGGAATGGGCTGCCGATTATTTGGCCAAGAACGCCTGCCGAACCAAGCAGAGAAAGTCGATACAGAACAGGACCTTGGAAGGCGTTTTAAATGGACTCGCCGCTTAAGGTCCTGTACATGAAGGGGCGTTACGGTAAATCCGCCGCCCCTTTTTGCTGCCTATCAAAATCGCAATTACAGATTTCCGTATTTCTTCAAAAGCAGTTCGCGCACCTCGTCCGCGATCTTGGCTCCGCGCGATGCACATTGCATCTTGATTGCGCGGTGCAGGCTTTCGGGGATGTCGATGGTGAGCCGCTTCATCGGCTCAGGTGCATTGCCGGTGCTGCGGTTCTCTACCCACTCATCGGCGGAGGCCTGCGCACTCTTGCTGGTCGGCTTGGCGCCGATGGTGACCTTCTTGCTCATCGTGCAATCTCCATCAATTCTGCCATGACGGCATCGATCTCTGCGGCGGCTGGACCGGTCTCATCAGTTTCATGAACAGCGCGGCCTTGGGCTGCGGCCTCTGCGAACACTACGCGCTGGGTGATACTGGCGGTTAGGACAGGTATGGGGTAGGCGGCCAGAGCTGCACCAACATCCCGCCCTATGGCTGTATTTGCGATTTTACGATTAACCACAAAAGCGGCTTTCAGTCCTTCCTTGTAGATGCGAGCCTCTTCAATCAGCTTCACCACCTCGTCTGCTGCCCAGATGTCGTAGGGGCTGGGTTGTACCGGGATCAGCACCACATCAGCGGCCATGATCGCGGAGCGAGCGAGGTCGGTTACCCGTGGTGGTCCGTCGATGACAATGTGGTCATAGCCCTGGCCGAGTTGTCCGATCTCCTTATGCACGGTGGCTCTGGGGAGGCCGACGACCGAGAACAGGGGCTCGCCATCACGAGCTGCGGCCCAGTCCAGGGCGGAGCCTTGTGGATCGGCATCGATCAGAAGAACCCGAAAGCCGCGGCGGGCCAAGCTAGCCGCCAGGTTCACGCTGAGGGTGGTCTTGCCAACGCCGCCCTTCTGGTTGAGCAGTCCGATGATCATGGTTGAATTCTCATTATTTGTGGTTTTGTAAAAATACAGAAAAGCACATGCAATGAGCAATCAAAATAAGTTCCAGACTCCATGAGTTCGTCCGGCCTGCACTCCCTAGTTCTGGTTGTGCAACGGTATTGCCAGTATTACAATGTAATGGCGTTTGAAATTACAAAGTGAGGCGGTTATGGGCACGATTAACCTGCGCATTGATGATGAACTGAAGGCACGTTCATTTGCGGTGCTGGACAAATTGGGGGTGACCCCCTCGGATATTATCCGGCAAACCCTGGAGTATGTGGCCTCTCAGGGGCGGAGCCCGTTTCGCACTACCGTGGTGACGGAGGACGAAGAGGCACTGTTAGCCATCGTGCGAGAGCGCTTGGCCAGCCCGCAGAAAGGCATCAAGGTATCGCTGGATGACCTTTGAACTCGAGTTTGATCCGCGAGCGTGGAAAGAGTGGAAAAAGTTGGGCGATACCGTTCGCCAGCAGTTCAAAAAGAAACTTTCAGAGGTGATCGAGCGCCCCAGGATTGAGGCAAACAGGCTGAATGGGATGTCTGATTGCTACAAGATCAAATTGCGTGGCGCGGGGTATCGGTTGGTTTACCAGGTACAGGATGATCGGGTGGTGGTATTCGTGGTCGCAGTGGGGAGGCGCGAACGGGAAGAGGTATATCTGGATGCCATGTCACGTCTTGATTAGCGGACGTTGTAAGGTGTGACCGCCTGCGGTAACGTACTGGCCAGAAAAGACAAACCCCGAATCTCTTATCTTCATCTTGGCGGAGTCGGTAAGAGAGTTCGGGGTCGTTCACTAAGAACAGGAAAATAATAACACATGGATCACGCTAAACAACCCTGCCCCGCCAATAAGCGCGGGCATCATTGACGAAAACAGCCTCTCGCGCCTCGTTTGTCGAACGTCTGCCTCATCGCCCCTACTGTACTGATGACCCGTCACAGGGCCTGTTGATCCGCCCGAAGGCTACCGCGCTGGCCTATCGCCACATCCAGCACAACCCGCCGCCGCACGTCGCCTGCCTGGTATTCGATATCGACCGACCAGATGGATACGCCGCATGGGAGTCCGCTGGACTGCCAGCTCCACACTGGATCGCCATCAACCTGGATGAAGGGCTGGACGAGAACGGGGTCTGTCATCGAGGCCGTGCCCACATCGGTTACATGCTGGCTACCCCTGTGGCCCGCACCAGCGCAGCCAAGGCGAAACCATTGCGCTATCTGGCCGCCATAGAACACGTTATGGCGCATCGGTTAGGGGCTGACATGCGGTTCACAGGCCTCATCACCAAGAACCCCACACACAGCGATTGGTGGACGGTCTGGCACCCCATTGAGCCCTATTCTCTCGACTATCTGGCCGAGTTCTGCCCGGATAAAGATCTCGCCGCCTACAGTCGCCGCAGCCGCAAGGAGGCGAGCGGGCTAGGGCGTAACGTCACCCTGTTCGACAACGTGCGGGAGTGGGCTTACAGCGCCGTCAGAGAGTATTGGCGACCCAATGGGTACGACGCATGGGCTGAGGCTGTCAGAGCTGCCTGTGACAGTGCCAATGCGTTTGGGCTGGAGCAGGGCGGTCCGTTGCCCGTGTCCGAGACGAAGGCCACGGCCAAGAGCATCGCCCGTTGGGTATGGCGACATTTCACCCCGTCCGAGTTCCGCGCCATTCAGGCAACCAGAGGGGCCAAGGGGGGCAAGGTTTCCAAGGGGGGCGGGAGGCCCATGGGAACAAGCCGGACTAACTGGGAGTTGTGGGAAGCCATTCAGAGCATGAAGGCTGCCGGATACCCGCATAGCACCATCGCCGACGATCTCAATATTTCCGCCAGTACGGTAAGCAAGTACGCCAAAATTTCAAAATAGCGATCGCGAAAACAAGCCATATCAGATAACAGCGCCCGTAGGGCGGCCCCTTCTCGAAAGTCATTTAAGAGAGAGAGGCTCGTTGCGAGGGGGGTAAGGCCGATCCCGAAGGGCTGTCCATCAGGCCATGTGTTTGGCCTGTGGGCAGTAGGTCTTATCCCCGGAGCTGTTTGTTCTCTGCCGTTCGCAGTGCCCGCAGAATCTCCCCGGCCTGCTCCGGGGTCAGTACCACCGCCGACCCTCCATCCCGGATAGCCTGCATCTGGGCATCCAGCCCCTCTACCAATGCCCGATTTATCGTCACAGTAACGTTATTGTCCTGCTGCTTTGCACGGTAGGCTGCTTGTCGTTCTGCCCCTGTTTTGGCTGATCCGGTTTTTGGCCTACCCCGTCCGCGCTTGATGCCAAACATGTCCCCAGTCCCCTGATCCTTGGTGTCCTTCATGGTGTTATTTCCTGTCACTGTAACGGTAATTGATTATGTGTCACTGTGACGATAATTGGCTAGTTGCCGACCCCCTGTTTTTTTGCTGTACTGGGGGTCACCTCAGAAAACGGAATCTATGGTCACTCCCGTTTTTGCAACACCGATTTTGACGACAAGTTGGCTTGCTTGAATCTATCCGGCGTCTGAATGGGATTTTATTCCCGCGCCTCGATGAGTTCCGCGCCTGATGAACCTCCAGAAAATATACGGCTTCAATGAGCCTTTCCGTTTTACAGGTTCCTCAACAGGCCGGTGGGCCGTTAGTATCATCAATATCAGTATTCGCAAAACCAGATGAATGATTGTTTAAACTGGTGTATTTCTGCCTTTATGCTTCGTAAGTTTGCTGTCGCGCCGTCAGTGCCCAGGCTATTCTGGCCAGCTTGTTTGCCAGAGCACAGGTGACGACAAAGTTGCTTTTCCGACACAACAACTCCCTGACCCAGTCGGCCAACTTGCCAGACTGGTGTTCCAGTTTTTGTATGAATACCCTGGCACACTGAACCAACAAAGTTCGGATCTTTTTGTTGCCCCGCTTGCTAATCCCTAACAATGTCGTCCGACCTCCCGTGCTGTACTGTCGGGGTACCAGCCCTGTTGCCGCCGCAAAGTCACGGCTGCTGGCGTACTGCTTCCCGTCGCCAATCTCAGTTGAAATAGTACTGGCAGTCAGCGTTCCAACGCAGGGAATACTCAGCAAGCGCTGTCCAACCTCATCTTCGTCCAACTTTCGTTTCAACTGAGATTCCAGATCTTTAATCTGCTCAACAAGATAGTGATAATGCTGTTGTAATTTCAGCAGTAACTGGCTGAGATAAAGAGGCAAACTACTGTCCTCAAGAAGGGTACTCAGTCGACTAATAACGGCAGCACCTCGCGGAACGCTGATACCAAATTCCAGCAGAAAAGCATGCATCTGATTAGTTGTTTTCACCTTATCCTGAACCAGGGATTCACGGACACGATGCAGAGCTCGCATTGCCTGCTGAGATTCGGTTCTGGGCTGCACGAAACGCATAGATGGACGTGATGCTGCTTCACAGATAGCTTCAGCATCAACGAAGTCATTTTTGTTGCTTTTAACGAATGGGCGGACAAATTGCGGTGATATCAGCTTTGGAAAATGCCCTAACTCTTCCAGCTTGCGTGCCATAAAGTGAGAACCGCCACAGGCTTCCATCGCGATGGTTGTTGCCGGGCATGTCGCCAGAAATTCGATTAGCTTTGGTCGGGTGAATTTTTTACGGTAAACGGCCTTCCCACGATGATCCTGACAATGAATATGGAAAGAGTTCTTACCCAGATCGATACCAATAAGCGCAATGTTTTCCATGATGGTTCTCCGAATGAAAGCCTGTCCTCAGCATAGTACTGGGAAGGAGGGAGTGACCATCTCATTAAAAATCGTACGGTAAGCCGCTGGCATGGTCTAGCTTCTCGCAAACGATCGTTTTTGAGAGGCTTCAATGAGAATCAGATCCGCGCTAGTGCTGGTATGGCATGTTGCTTTCTCGAAAACCACTCTCATATTGCACGGCTGAAACAGCCGAGTTTCGAGAACCACGAAAATGCTGTTTCTAGGGGTTGGCAGCTTGCGCAAAGCCGCGCAGTTGCTGGGTATCGGATCTCTTAACGTGCTTTAATTTCCGAATTCTGAAGCGACCCCATCATGGTCAGAGCGCCCACCCACGTACCGCCGACACCGAGTGCCAACAGCACCAGTGGCCCGACACAGCACACCGACGCACCGATGGCGGTCAGCGAACTCGCGACCAGCGAGCCTTTCCCGGTGAGTTGCATCCCCATTCCCATCTCCTGAGCCTGATTGCCTAGGTGCTATTCTAAACTCCGTACCAAAGTACGGAATCAAGGAGAAAGTGATGGCCACAGAGCTGACCATTGGCAAGCTGGCAGACGCCGCCGGGGTGAACGTCGAGACGATCCGCTACTACCAGCGACGCGGGCTGCTGGATGAACCAGCCAAACCCTTGGGTGGCCATCGGCGCTATCCGGTGGACATGGTGAAGCGACTGCGTTTCATCAAGCGGGCTCAGGCGCTGGGTTTCACGCTCTCGGAAGTCGGTGGACTGCTGACGCTGGATGAGTCGTGCGCCTGTGCCGAAACGCGAGCACGGGCTGCACGCAAGCTCGCGTTGATCGAGCAGAAGATGGCCGACTTGGTCGTCATGCAGCAACTGTTAGGCGAACTGGTGCAGCAATGTGATGCGGGAGACGGCGGAACGATCTGCCCGATCATCGAGGCACTGATCAGAGAGTAATGCCTGGCGGGTGAGCTGGAGATCGGAAAGCCCCTTTACGGTGGGATTCAGAGCTTACGTTGGTTTTTGGTTCCATTGCTCCCCAAACCCCAAGGACAAAGCTACGGTGCGGCTGAATGTGTCCATTGGTGGCGGCGGTGTTGAGCTACTGGCGACCGGGCCGAAGTGGTACGACACGCGGAAAGAGCAGGGCGGCGGTGCCATCGACCTGACCATGCACCTGTTCAGATTGTCATTTGTGGATGCGGTCAAACGGCTGTCGCCTTGATCGTGTTTGCAAGATGCCCCCGGCAGGGCCGCCGGAGGCCACTCGCCGCCGTGAGGCTCTGGGGGCAGGGTAGCGGTCTTCGCCCTTCGTCCTGCCCCCTTTCTTACCCTCTCAAAACGCGCTGTAGGCCCGTTTCTGGCCGACAACGAGCCGAAGGCGAGGCGTCAGCACGGTGTTTCACCAAAAACGAGCAGCCGACCGGGCAGCGGTACGTTACGAAAACCGCTCGCATATCGTATCTGTATTGCGTATCATATCTGTATTGGTACGATTTACGCTGATATGGTACGAAAGGAGCAACGATCATGGCACGTCAGGGCATCACTTTTGAGCAGGTCGCCGCCGTCGCTGATGCGCTGGCAGGCGAGGGTCAGCAGCCGACCATCCGGGCGGTGCGGGAGAAGCTGGGCGACACCGGCAGCCCGAACACTATTCACAAGCACTTGACCGCGTGGCACGAGGCCCGCCCGGTGGCCGCAGCCGCTGCGCCGGAACTGCCGCAGGCGCTGACCGCTGCCATTGCCGCCGAGATCGAGCGGGCCGCATCGCGGGCACGCGGCGAGATCGAGGGCCGTCTGGTGCAGGCGCAGGCGGAGGCCGCCGAACTGGCCGCCGCTGGCGAGGTGCTGGAAGGCGAACGCGACGAGCTGGCCGAGCAGGTGGCCGTGCTGACCACTGAGCGCGACACGCTGGCAGGCAAAGCCGCCCAGCAGGCCGCCGACTTGGCCGAGGCGCAGCAGCGCATCGAGCGCGAGCAGCAGGCGGCAGAGTCTGCCCGGCTGGAGGTGGCAACCGCCCGGCACAAGATCGAGGCGCAGGCCGAGCGCGTGAGCGAGCAGGCCGCCGAGCTTGAGCGCCTACGCGCCGCACTGGCCGAGGCACAGCAGGGCCGCACCGCCACCGAACAACAGGCCGCCGTGCTGGCCGCCAAGCTGGAGGCGTGCGCCGACCGTGTGAGCCGCGCAGAGGCCCGCGCCGAGCAGATCGAGCAGCAGGCCGCCAAGGCTGCACAGGCCCACGACACCGCCCGCGCCGCAGCAGCGCAGGAAACCCGGCAGACGCAGGCCGAGCGTGACGAGGCTCGCAAGGTGGCAGCAGAGGCCCGCGAGCAGGCCGCACGACTTACCGGGCAGCTTGAGGCGCTGCAACGGCAGCAGGACAAAGCCGAGGCCGCCGAGAAGGCCACGAAGGCACCGAAAGGGAAGGGGGGCGAGTGATGCCAAGCGCCGCAGAATTTCAGGCGCTGTCCGATGAGTTGCGGCAGCTTGGGGCGGTGATCGTGCAGGCTGCGAACCTGGGCGATCAGGAGCTTGCATTGTGGGCCGTGGGGGCGCTGTCATCCGCAGCCGCCCGGCCTGCATGGTGGGCGAGAGAGGCCGCAGACAGCGAAGCTGTGGGATGCAAATAAAGTCCCATCCTAAGCTACGCCAATTTTCAGGACTGTTTTGAAAGACTCAGGCTTGGCAGGCGGGTAAAGTGTCATTCTGAAAGGATCGCGTGGCATTGGGCGCGGCCTGAATCGTGAAAATAAAGTCTCATACTTTCGAGCGTCTGAATCGTCGCCCACTACCGCCGGGACTGAGACACCAACAAGGGGGGCGTATGCCCAAAACCCGAAAACACCTCACCCCGACCGAAGCAGAGGCCAAGGGGCTTCTATGCCGTAAGCACCTCAAGGAACGCCTCCGCCTCATGCCGGGACTAAACACCAAGCCCGCTGGCAGTGTCTGGCAAGGTCAGGGGGCTTATGATGTGTACAACCCAGCCGAGTGCGTGCCGTGGCGCTGGATGCCTGGGCGTGCCCAAGTCCGTCGCCAGCACGTCGCAGCGCAGGCAAAAGACCTGATCGCCGCAGGCTGCATTGTGCTCGACACCGAAACCACCGGCCTCGGTGATGACGCCGAGATTTGCGAGATAACCATACTCGACGTGACCGGCGCACCGATCCTCGACACGCTGGTACGCCCGACCCGGCCAATCCCGGTCGAGGCGACAGCGATTCACAAAATCACCGACGCCATGGTGGCCAGTGCGCCGAGCTGGCCCGAGGTGGCCGAGCAGTACGCCGCCGCCGTTGCTGGCCGAACCGTCGTTGCCTACAACGTCGCTTTTGATGCGCGCTTGCTGCGGCAGACCTATCAGATACACGGAATCACCGCGCCAGTGTTGACGACCGCTTGCGCGATGCTGATGTATGCCGAGTGGCATGGAGAGTACGACCGGAGCCGCGACCGCTGGCGATGGTTGAAGCTGATCGAGGCTGCGACCGACTGCGGCGTGGCAGAAGACGGCGCACACCGCGCCCTTGCCGACGCCCGCATGACGCTGGGTGTGCTGCGATACTTGCAGCGCCGCACGAACGGACGGCGACCGGCAGGGCCGAAAGTGGCCACCGTCCCGCAGGAGGCTTTGCCCTCTGTTTTAGGATGAAACTCTATTTCAAAGAATGAGACTTTATTTGTACGGATGAATCTTTATTCGCATCCCACACATGGCTTCTAACCACGCTTCGTGCATCCAGAATGGGGCTATTTTTCCGTGCTGAAGTGTGCAAAGCGGATTGAGCACCCGGCGTGGGTTCTTCCATGTCTCGACGGAGAGCAACAGGCCGTCCGCATGGACGGAAAAGACTGGTAGTGCTTTCGGCTGGCCCTTCTTCTTGCCTTGCGTTTCGGTTGGCTTGAGGTCGTCCCAAACGCCTTGCACGGTTTTGTTCAGTTCGTCGATGAAGCGTTCCGGCATGGTTTTCAAGAGTTCGGCAGTGATTGCGTTCGCGTCCTCAAATTGCTTTCTTGCTTCGGCTTCCTTTTTCCGTCGTTTTTGCCGCTCCTGTTCGTATTCGTCTAAGGTTTGCCTGTGTCTGCGCTGTGCTTCAGCTTCCGCTTCTTCAGCTTGCCTTCGTGCTTCCTCTTTGGCTTTCTGTCGGCGTGCTTCACCCTCTGCTGTGAGTGCTGGTTTTACCAGTTCGCCAGACTTGGCCTCGATGGTGATCGAAAGCGGTTCGCCGCGATGGTCTACCAGATCGAAAGGCAGACCATCCGCATCGAATGCCGTGAGGTAAAGATTGGCCCCATAGACCTTGTGCCCCGGCCTCACAGCTTCGTATTTTTCTGCTGCTGCGTGCAGTGCTTCCGCTAGGCGTTCTGCCGTGATTTCTCCTTTGATCTTGATTCTCATGGCAACCTCCATCCGTAGGTGCCATCCGATGCGGGCTTGACGTAGCACACGCCTTTTTCGACGTACCACCCCGGCCTATCGCACTTCGCCAAGCTGGCGAGGCTTCCCGTTTGAGCGAAGCGGTAGGCCAAGCGCCCCTCTGGCGTGTTGGCCCATGCCGCCGCCGCTTTCTCGTCCTTGGCTTCGGTGTATCCCGCGCCGTATCCGGCGCCGTATCCGGCCTGATAGCCCGAATCCTTGCCGCTGCTGTGCATGTACCAGCCGAACAGGCCGACGCACAGGAAGGCCACGGCGATGCAGCCCGCCGCCCACTGCCACATCTGCTTTGCTGATGTGTTGTGCGCGACCTCTTGCGCTGCTGCTGCTACCGCTTGCGCCAAATCCGCCTTGGCTGCTTCCGCTGATGCTTTCACGGTTGCATCCGCCGTTACCTTGAAATTGACCAAGGTATCTTTGGCTGCTTGTGCTATCGCTTGCGGGAACTTCTCATACTGGCCTTGGTAGTGTTGCAAGGCCATGAGCACCAGCCACAGCGCATCATTGTTTTTCAGGCCGAGTGCATCCCGAACCCGGTAAAGACTTTGCCGCTCCGCGTCACTAGGTTGCCTGCCGAGCAGCTTTGCAAAGCTGTCGTCTAGGTCACTCATGGACTACGGCCTCCAATACCTTTTTGGCCTCGTTGCGCCACCGCGTAAGCTCCGCACGGTTGCCAATGGGCAATTCCTTGAGTGCTACCGCAATGCTCATGCGCTTGCTGTAAATGTCATCGCTCACACGGTCGGCCATGTCCGGGAATGTCACCGATTTCCCGCCGCGTTCCTCTACCGCCGTGCGCAGCTTGGAGCCGTTGTAAAGCTCGAACTTATTTTCTTCCCCGAAGTGTCCATTGCGTACCACATGAACATCCGCATTCGGAATTGCGTCCATGTATTCCTTGAGCAGTTCGAGGCTATCCCGTTGGCGGTTAATCACCCACAGCGTGACCAGCTTCCGCTTGAGTTCTTCAAGCGTGCTATTCAGTGTTTCACCGTAGGCGCTCACGCCCTTGTTATTCCGTGCTGCCGTGTTGATTACCACGACGCTATCCGGCTTGCTATCGCACAAGTTCACTAGCTGAATCCATCCGTCCGCCTCATCCAGATTGATAAGCTCCGTTTCCGTGCTTTCTTTATAGGCTTTCCATACGTCCGGGTTAGAGGTGTCAGACTCAATCAGCAAGACGCTTTCGCCGCGCTCTTGCAGGTAATCAACCGTTGCCATCGTGACAAGCGACTTGCCAACGCCGCCCTTGCTGCCACCGATCAGGTAAATGCTTTTCGCCATGTTGCTTACTCCTTAAATGTCGTCGCTGTCAGGTTTCGGGGTGAATGTCGCCTTTGATGTATCCGCAGGCTTCTTGACGGCGGGGCGGGGGCGGGGTGTGTCTCCCGGTGCGTGCACCGGAGCTTTTTTCGCTGGCTTTGCTCTCTGCAAGTAGCTCTTGAGTGTTGGAGTTGCGATGCTCAGACCTTCACCGCGCAGCGTCTCGGAAATCTGGTCAAGCGTGTATCCACGCTTTTGCAACAAGGCGATTTCCTTCGAGAGTATGCGCACGGCATCTTGCTTGCTGTGCTCTTGCTTCTTTTTCTCGACTGGCGGCATCTCTCGCAGCTTTGCAGCGATAGCCTCTAGCTGTTCTGTCGTATGCTTCATCGTGCTAACTCCTTTGCTTACTTGTTGCGGAGTTGACAGCATAGCGCCATTTGTGCTTGTTGCAAAGTGCGTCCCGTGCACCTAAACTGCTGATACGATAGTAGAGCGGATGAGCAATACAGGATGACCGTTGTAACACACATGGCTTCGCCACGTGGTTCCAACGGACGCCTGCCCATTCGGCGCTTCGCTTCTCACGGTCTGGCTTATCCTGCAAGGGGTATCCCCTTGACCCCGGACAGTGCGGCGCTCTCGCTTCTTACTGTCCAAGACACACCCCGCCCCCCGCCCCGGCGAGAAGGAGACACGATGCCATTTGAAACGCAGGGGCCGGAACCGCTGGACGCCGTTATCAATGTACGGCTGACCGCAGCGGAGAAGGCCCGCTTGAAAGAGGATGCCGACCTTGCCGGGTTGAGCATGTCCGAGCTTGTCCGCCGCCGCTACTTCGGCAGGCCGATCATTGCCAACGCTGACGCTGTGATGCTCAAGGAGCTGCGGCGCATCGGTGGATTGCTCAAGCACATCCACAACGAAAGCGGAGGCATTTACAACAAGGACACAGCCGGGGCACTTGTGGCCCTGAAAGCCTACATCGGGAAACTGAGCCGTGATCGTCAAGAAGGTTAAGAACCCGCAGAAGGCAGCAAGCAAGGCGGTTCGCGTTTCTCGCCTAACCGACTACATCCGCGAGCCGGAGCGTGAGAACTCGCAGGAGAAGTGCATCCATGCCGGGGCGCGTGGATTCATCACCGATGAACCACAGAGCCAGACGGCAGAAATGATTGCCTTGTCACAAGAGGCAGTGCGAAGCAAGGACACGATCAATCACTATGTCCTGAGTTGGCGAGAAGGCGAGCAGCCCAGCCCGGAGCAGGTCGAAGAAGCGGTAAGCATTTTCATGGATGAGCTAGGTGTTAAAGACCATCAAGCCATCTATGGTTTGCACGCCGACACGGACAACTTGCACCTGCACCTTGCCATCAACCGCGTGCATCCTGAAACGCTCAAGGTGGTGAAGATCAATAACGGCTTCGACATTGAGGCAGCGCACAAGGCGATAGCACGAATCGAGAACGCACAAGGCTGGCAGCGTGAGCAGAACGGGCGTTATCAGGTGTTGGAGAATGGTGAGTTAGGCCGGGAGCACATCGACAAGGACAAGCCGCGCCAGCCAGCCCAGCCGAAGCGCGACATGGAAAACCGCACCGGGGAGAAATCCGCCGAACGCATCGCCATTGAGGACGGCGCACCGATCATCAAAAAGGCGCAGACGTGGGAGCAGTTGCACCGCGAGTTAGCAGCCAAGGGGATGCGCTACGAGAAAACAGGCAGCGGGGCGACGCTCTTTGTCGGTGATGTTGGCGTGAAGGCCAGCAGCGCAGACCGGGACGCGAGCCTATCCAAGTTACAAAAGCGACTCGGAGCTTACCAGCCGCCGCCGCAGCGTCAGCAGGTAGCACAGCGCGAGCCAGAGCCGATCAAGCCAGACGTGCCGGGATGGAAGGATTACATCACCGGGCGCAAGGCGCACTACGCGGAAAAGAACGCGGCCAAGCTGGCACTGGACAAGCGGCAGGAGCAGGAGCGCAAGCAGATTGCCGAGCAGCAGAAAGCCCGCCGCGATGAACTCATGCGCGGCAACTGGAAGGGTAAGGGCGAAGTGCTCAACGCCATGCGCAGCGTGATTGCCGCCGAGCAGGCCGCAGAGAAAGCAGCCTTGAAAGAGAAGCACCAGAAGCAGCGCGAGCAGCACCGGCAGCAGTTCCGGCCCTATCCCGACCTGGAGCAGTGGCAGCGGATGCAGAAAAGCCCGGAGCTTGCCGAGCAGTGGCGGCACCGCGCCAGCGAGCCGCAGCGCATCGAGGGCGCGAGCGGCGAGCCGCCGACGCCGCGAGACATCCGCGCCTATCAGCCTGAAATCGTGGGCCAGCAGGTGCATTACAGCCGGAAGGAAGAAGCGGGGGCGGGCGGGGGTGTGTCTTTCGTGGACAAGGGAAAAAGCATCGATATTCACGACTGGCGCAACCGGGACAGCACGCTTGCCGCCTTGCAGCTATCGGCGCAGAAGTGGGGCAGCTTCACCGTAACCGGGAACGACGAATACAAGGCCATGTGCGCGAAGTTAGCAGCAGAGCACGGTTTCAAGATCACGAATCCTGAGCTTCAGGAGCGCATCCAGCAGGAGCGGCAGCGGATACAGCAGGAGAGGGCGCAGGCGATGAAATCGGAGCAGCTAAAGCAGTTTGAGCTGTACGCGGAAGCGGTAGGCGCGGAGCGCTACCGGGTAACGTCCATCAAGATGCAGGCAGACGGAAGGAAGCAAACCTTCATCCTCGACAAGAAGGACGGCATCACGCGGGGCTTCACGCCGCAGGAGATCGAGCAGCGCACGCCGGAGATGCTGCGCCTACAGCGCCGGGGCGAAAACCTCTACTACACGCCACTATCGGACAAGAAGCATCACATCCTCATCGACGACATGAACCGGGAGAAGCTGGAGCGGCTTATCCGTGACGGCTACCGGCCCGCCGTTGTGCTGGAATCAAGCCCCGGCAACTATCAGGCCATCATCACCGTGCCGAAGCTGGGGACGGCCCACGACAAGGACGTGGGCAACCGGCTGAGCGATGCCCTGAACCGTGAATACGGCGACCCGAAGCTATCGGGAGCCATCCACCCGCACCGCGCACCCGGCTACGAGAATCGCAAGCCCAAGCACCAGCGCGAGGACGGCAGCTATCCCGAAGTGCGCTTGCTCAAGGCCGAGCGCCGCGAGTGCGTCAAGGCGCTGGCCCTGTCCAGCCAGATCGACGCCGAGTATCAGCGTCAGGCCGCCTTGAAGGCGCAGCAGCCAGAACGCAGCAAAGCCAAGCCCGCCTTGGAGCTTGCAGCGGCCAGCGGCAGCGCGATCGACGCTTACCAGCGGCATTACCGCGACGTGATCAAGCGGCAGCGTGGCGGCGAGGTGGACTTGTCCCGCGTGGATTCCATGATTGCCGTGCGGATGCGCGTTACCGGCCACGATCAAGCCGCCATCGAGGGCGCTATCCGCCAGTGCGCCCCGGCCACCCGGCAGAAGGACGAGGGGCGCGACTGGAACGACTACGCGCAGCGCACCGCCCGCTATGCCTACAGCGCCGCAGGCGACCGGCAAGCCGCCGAGCTTGGGAAGTACCGCCAGCAGTGGGAGAAGCTGGAAGGGCGCGAGCCTGTACGCCAGCAGGAGCAGGCCAAGGCGCAGAAGATCGAGCGCGACAACTCACCCGGCATGAGTCGATAAGACTTGATGTAACTACAAAAAGACGCTACAATAAGAACACAATGGAACTTGAATGGGACGCCGATAAAGCGGCACGAAACCTGAAAAAGCACGGCGTTTCCTTCGAGGATGCCGAGCTTGTTTTTTACGACTCCGGGCGGGTTGAAGCCTACGACGGACGCGAGGACTACGGGGAAGATCGTTGGGCAACGATTGGGCTTGCCTACTCGGCTGTCCTGTATGTGGTCTACACCGTCCGACACGAGGAAACCATCCGCCTTATCTCTGCGAGGAAAGCAAATGCCGACGAAAGAAAGCAATATCGTGAAGCGAACTCTTGACCTCAAGAAGCCGCCACAGTTGAGCGCCGAGCAGAAGGCGCGACTGGATGCCGTGGCCTCGATGCCGGATGAGCAGATCGACTATAGCGATGCACCCTATCTGCCTGATGCTGTCTGGATGAAGGCAGCGGAGCAATTGCCCCACACCAAGAAGCAAATCACGCTGCGCATTGATGCCGAAGTGTTGGAGTTCTTCAAGCACACCGGCAAGCGTTATCAGTCGCGCATGAATGCTGTTTTGCGCTCCTACGTTGAGGCGCACAAGGCGCACGCGAAATGAGCGGCGACGACAAGCAGCTTGAGCTTGAAGCCCTCGCCGCCGTGGGCGAAATGCTCTTGTTCGACCAAGCCAGAGGCAACCCGGAAGAAGCCGCCCGCATCCTGCGATGTGCGCGGCTTTTTGCTCGTTCAGAGGATGCCGCGCAGCGTCTCAGCGAGCTATGCAACGAGGCGGGCAGTGATGCGACTTGGCGCGAAAACATCGTGGAGGAACTGCAAGACCGAGAGGACTTGCAAGCCGCCGAGGCAGCGATGGAAGCCCGCCGACAGGCCCAACTTGTTGCGCAAGCGGATAGTGCCGACACGGCCTTGCAGACCCTAATGGACGAGGTAGCGGCGGACACCTTCGGCAGTCTCGATGAAGGATATGCGGCACAGGCGCAGGCCGAGGCCGTGAAGGCGTGGCAGGGCAGGCAGTGAGCGGCATTTGTTGGTGTTTCATCGTAACCCGGCAAGTGTTCAGCAAACGGTGGTTTGTTGGACAGTTGCCGCAAGGGGCGGTTTTTGTCATTTTCAGAAGACGACTGCACCAGACAACGCGGTTTGAAGGCTGTTGTGCAGTCGTCTATTGAACGAACAGTATCAGGAGTCCGCTGCACGAATGATAACCTCAAGCCGGTTCTGGTCGCGCTGGCGACCGATCAGCCCCTGGATGGGGACGGTAGAGAAAACGGACAAAATCGTACGCTAAGCATGCGGCCTGTCAGGTTGAGGCCATAGAGTTTGACGTTTAGGCGTCAGATAATGCAGAAAGCGGCCCTAGTCTGACGCGATGCCAGTGAGCCGACTGACGCCCAGTTGAGGTATAGCCTAGATTGACATGCGCGATGCAACCCTTAACTTGCTTGCACCTATCGTTTCCATGCTAGCTTTATCGTAACGCTAAGGAAGCTCTGAAAAAGCCCATGTTTCGCGAAATCACCGCTCTGTAACCCGCATGGTTGCTGGGATGCATTTCTCGAGCGGGGGCTTTTTCAGACCTTCCTTAGCTTAGCGTACGATTTTTTCCGAATTCTGCGGTTCCCCCTGGAAGACCTACGCAAGTTGGGCCAGCTCAGAGGTGGAATCAACGAAGGCGAGCGAATGAGGCATCTTTTCTGGCGTCTTAACTTTCTCCTTCTCTCCGGGGCAACAAACAGCGCCCAGATGTACCATGAGGCCGCCGCTCTTTCCTCCGAGCTGGATACTCGTTGGTCTTACCGCTCCAAAGAGCTTATGACGCTCTACAGCAAGGCGAAATCCTATGAGGCTGGGGAACGTGTCGAGTTCGGCGGAAAGTCGTTTGCACCGCTATACACGCCCAAAAACGACACGCTGATCAACCTATTCCAGATCTCACAGCAAGAACAAGAGCAACTGAAGACGATTATCAGCACTGACGAGGCTCAGAAGCGCCGCAGAGAGCGCGATAGACTGCGTGATGAAGAACGTCGCCGCGCCGCTGGCCAGCTTGAGCGTGAAGCCTATGAAGCCAACTCATTGAGCAGGCAAAAGCCCTGGGAAGCTATGGGCATGAGCCGGGCTAAATGGTATCGCCTGGGCAAGCCTTCACCTCAACAAAACAGTGAGACAAGTCCCTCCCCTATTACTAATGGCGAAGCCTCAGCGGTTGCCCTTCAGGCGGCCAGGTGTAAAGCCGTTTAGATGGCTATTTCAAAGTGAGTGAGATTTCGTAACGGATGGCAGCCCTAGAGGCTGCTTTCTTTTGAGGGGTTAGCAGGCGTATAGCCATGCTGGATCTCAGTCTATCACTACCTGCTTAATATTCCACCTTTAGATCCGGCAGCAGTTCGACCAGGTGGCCAACTTACCAGGCACCGGCAGCAGCTCGACCGGGTGGCCAAGTTCAGATCTGGACGCCAGAAGGAAATCAACCAGGTGGCCAACTTACCAGGCACCGGCAGCAGCTCGACCAGGTGGCCAAGTTCAGATCTGGACGCCAGAAGGAAATCAACCAGGTGGCCAACTCACCAGGCATCGGCAGCAGCTCGACCAGGTGGCCCATTTCGTACGTACGAAATCAGGCGACGCTATGCGAAATCTTGGCGGCAATCCCCCGCGACTACGTGATTTTTTTAACGTAGAGCGCGCTTTTTCTTGCCATAGTAGGCCATTTTGGCCTATAATCTTAATTAAGAAGACCGGGCACCCGCCACGGTCAATACCGGAGAACTCCGATGATCCACACAGCTAACCGCACCTTTCACCAACTCTATCGAGAATGGATACGCGAACGCCGCGAGCATATGCACAACGTTTTGACCTGGGAGCGTGATCGTTACGGTGCTCGCCTCGTCGGTCTGTTTTATCGTTACTGCAAGGTGGCCAACCCCTTTCCCCGTTGCACTCTGAATACTCGGATCAACTACCGCGCCCATGCGGTGAATCTGCCAGATTGGCCAGCCCGCAGCCTGGAGCTGAATAAAATGTGGCTCAGTTGGAGAGAAAAAAAGTAGGCCGATTTGGCCTATTTTTTATTGTACCCGCTTGACACAATAGGCCAAAATGGCCTATTATATATCTCAGAAGGCCGGGCACCCGCCACGGTCAATACCGGAGAACTCCGATGATGCAAACAGAACTTAATCCCCTGATCTGCTCCCTGGTCGCCACCCCTCGCCGTATGGCTGCAATGCCCCGCTATGTAGGCCGTTTCTATGTGGTTTTCGAGTCGATGCTTTACCAGCAAATGAAAGGGCTCTGCCGCGAGTATCGCGGGGCTTATTGGCTTATGTGGGAGCTGTCGAACGGCGGCTTTTATATGGCTCCTGGGCGTCGTGATGAAATGCTGAACATCGAGGCCATGAACTACTTTAGTGGCCAAATGAGCGCCGATGCTGCCGGGATTACCGCTTGCCTCTACCTCTATAGCCATCTGTCATTTCACACAGAAGGCGCTGACCAGGAGCGGTTTTCAAGGCTGTATCACAGCTTGCGGGATTGGGCTTGTGAGCATGACGAAAAAGAGGCCATCTTGGCCGCAATAGACTAGCAACAGAAAGCCCCGGTGATGGCCGGGGCTCTTAAAGGAGGTGCATAGGTAGAAAAAGAAATGGTGCCCCTGGTATGGCTGCAACCAATCACAGGGGCTTTCACCGGTCAATTTGAGGATAAACGCGATGAATACGGATATTGTATCACTTGCAAAACACATTGGCGACGCTCTGACGGCCCGCCGCCCCGTTCATATGCCGCGCATGAAGATGCGGGAGCTTGGCTTGCTCTTGATTGAACTGAAGGCGTATCGGGAGGCCGCCGCGACCGTTACCCATTGATAAAAAAGCCCCGGCATTGACCGGGGCTATTTGAGGATTTATCGCATGATTAGACCTGAAACGCTTAGGCCGTTCGCTGAAGATTGGCAGGCTCCAACCGCCGATGAAATCAAAGAGGTGTTGGAGCTGATTAGGCAACGAAAAGGGCTTAGTAAGCCTCTCAGTGGCGTTGATGTCGCTGATCTCGTTGGTTTGCCTGGTGAGAGAGGCAGCGGAAAGGGAACCCGAACCTTCAGGCGTTGGGTGAGCAAAACCAACCCTAGCCCTATTGCTTATGGTGCCTGGTCTATCTTGGCCCACCTGGCAGGTTTCGGGGCTATATGGGACGCTGACCGGGATTGAAACCATGACCGAACATAAGGCCGAACGTGCTCCCTGGGGAGACTTCCCGGCAGTAGTGAGGAACGGCGATCTAAAGGATCTCTCTAAAGAACCTGAATACGAAGCCGCCAAACATGGCGACCACAAGGCGATGAGCTATAAGCGCATGAAGCCGGCCGAGGACGAATTGCATTGCGAGATCAAGGCGCTGCTTGATCGCGCCAAGGCTACCGACGACCAGGAGCGTAACGAGCCGGAGCTGGACATTCCTGCCGAGATTTCTCGCCGCGAGAAGCGCCTGGAGGCGATCCAGGCGGCAAAGGCGCGCCTGGAAGCGCGCCAGCGTGAAGCGGACCAGGCCCGGGGGCGCAGCGAAGACGATGGCCGCCGGCCTCGCCATCCGGATGGCTCGGACAAGGGCGGTGGCTCGTACAAACGCGAGTTTGGTGTGCCGGATGACCGTGATCAGGAAAGCTTCACCGATCCGGACAGCCGGATCATGAAACACGCCGGTGGTGGCTCCGAGCAGAGCTACAACGGGTACACAGCGGTCGATGCCGAGCACCAGATCATCGTGGCGGCGGAGTTGACCAACTGCGCCGCGGACAGTCAGGCGCTGCTGGGCATGCTGGCAGCAGTTCAGGCCAACACCGGAGAAATGCCGGCCCAGACGCTGGCGGATGCGGGATTCCGTAGTGAGGCTGTTCTGGCAAAGGTCGCCGATCACCACGGCGATGTCATCGTTGCCCTCGGCCGCGAGGGACGTGAAGATGCCAAGGTCAATGCCAAGACCCATCCGCATACGGCGGCGATTGCGGCGAAATTGAAAACGGAGCAAGGCGATGCAGCTTACCGCCGGCGCAAGTCGATCGTGGAGGCTCCGAATGGTTGGATCAAGGCGGTGATGGGATTGCGTCAGTTCAGCATGAGGGGCCTGGACAAGGTGCAAGCCGAGTGGAAGCTCGTCTGCATGGCGCTAAATCTGAGGCGAATGGCGTATCTGTGAGGGCGAAGGTTAAATGGGGCGGCTCAAATGCACCCCAGTCGTCATAACACGCCGCGCGCCGCAAGATTGGTATCCTTGGCGCCGACGCCTTGCCAATTGCAGAGAGCGCCGCCGCCATCGTCAGTGCTCTACAGAAAACCGGTCACACGGCTCTGCCGCGCAGACTCCTAGCCTAAATGTGACAGTGGTTGGTAATCCATGCCGCCCGCAAGGGCGGCGGTGGTGGGCCAATAGATGATTTTCAGAGCCTTACTGCCCGTTGACGCCCAATCCCTCGAGCGCGAGTCTAGCCGCAGCGGCGATGACGGCCTCGCTGTGCTTGTCATCCTTGTTAGGCGCCCGGGTGTAGACGGCCAACACAATAGGTGCGCGCCCAGTGGGCCAGACGACGGCATAGTCATTTGCCGTGCCATACACTCCGCAGGTTCCGGTTTTGTCTCCGACTGCCCAGTCTGCCGGCACCGCCGCGCGGATGCGGTGGTTGCCGGTCGTGTTTCCCTTTAGCCAATCAACAAACTGCTGCCGCTGCGGCGCAGCCAGTGCAGAGCCCAGTGTCAGTTTTTGTAAGCTTTCCGTCACGGCGCGCGGCGATGAGGTATCGCGCGCATCGCCTGGGATGGCGGAGTTCAGCTCCAGCTCCCAGCGGTCCAGACGGAACGTGGTATCGCCGATAGAGCGCATGAAGGCCGTCAGCCCGGCCGGGCCGCCCAACTCCTTCAGCAACAAATTGGCGGCGGCGTTATCACTGTATTGCACGGCGGCCGCGGACAGCTCCGCCACCGTCATGCCTGTTGTCAGATATTTTTCCGAGATGGGTGACCACGGAACCAGCGCATTTTTGCCGTAACGGATGGGTGTGTCCAGCAAGCCGGCCTGCTGCTGGCTGCGAGCCAGCACAGCGGCAGCAAGAAAGCCCTTGAATGAGCTGCACAGTGGGAAGCGCTCCTCAGCGCGGTAACTTACAGTTGCGCCTGAGCCGGTATCCATCGCGTACACACCGATGGAGCCGCCAAAGTCCTGTTCGAGTTTAGCGAATGGTTCCGCGACGAGGTTGGTCAGCGCGGTGGCAGAAAAGCCAGCCAGCGGCCATGAGAGACAAGACAGCAGAACTAGACGGCGATACAGTGACATCAACGATATTCCTTGTTTGAAGGTGGAGCTAGGTGTAGCGGCCGGATGTAATCAGGCCGCTACAGCTGGGATTAGGGGTCTGACGCTCAGTGGAACGAAAACTCACGTTAAGGGATTTTGGTCATGAGATTATCAAAAAGGATCTT
>NZ_JAPCJG010000021.1:0-18282 GCF_027707985.1 Aeromonas sp. QDB03
GTAATGCCGGGCGACAACATCAAGATGGTTGTTACCCTGATTGCGCCGATCGCGATGGACGACGGCCTGCGTTTCGCCATCCGTGAAGGTGGCCGTACCGTAGGTGCTGGTGTTGTAGCTAAAGTTATCGCTTAATCTTTGGCTTACATAAATAAAGCAAAGCCCCTATAATAGGGGCTTTCTTATGCAGGGGCGTAGTTCGAATTGGTAGAACAGCGGTCTCCAAAACCGATGGTTGCGGGTTCGAGTCCTGCCGCCCCTGCCATATACCTCGTCTCGTACGGGGCTTTTGTGTCTTTGGTTACGTCAGATACAGGTGGGTTGTATGAGTGTTAGTTCTGAGAGCCAGGGCGGAAGCAAGGATACCCTGCTTTGGGGCCTGGTTTTCATTATCCTGGCGGCCGCTGTAGTGGGTAATTACCTGCTCAACGATGTCGTCGCTGCCGTCCGCGCCCTGGGTGTGGTCGTTGTCATTGCTGCTGCCGGTGCAGTAGCCCTGCAAACCACCAAGGGAAAGGCGACACTGGCATTTGCCCGTGAGTCTCGCCTGGAAGTCCGCAAGGTCGTATGGCCGACCCGCCAGGAAGCCATTCAGACAACCCTGATTGTGCTGGCGGTGACTGCCGTGATGGGGCTGTTGCTGTTCATTCTGGACGGTGCCTTGGTCTGGTTGGTCAACCTGATTACCGGTGTGTAAGGATAAGCCATGACTGAACAACGTGAACAACGTATGAGATGGTATGTGGTGCAGGCGTTTTCTGGCTATGAAGGCCGTGTTGCCAAATCCCTGCGTGAACATATCAAGATGCATGGCATGGAAGACATGTTCGGTGAAGTGCTGGTCCCGACCGAAGAAGTGGTCGAGATGCGCGCTGGCCAGAAGCGCAAGAGTGAGCGCAAGTTTTTCCCGGGCTACGTCCTGGTTCAGATGATCATGGATGAGACCACATGGCACCTGGTACGCAACGTACCGCGCGTCATGGGCTTCATTGGTGGCACCTCTGATCGTCCTGCTCCTATCTCTGATAAAGAAGCGGATGCCATCCTCAATCGTCTGCAAGATGCCCACGACAAGCCGCGTCCGAAAACCCTGTTTGAACCGGGTGAAATGGTGCGGGTTGCCGATGGCCCGTTCGCCGACTTCAACGGTACCGTTGAAGAGGTTGACTACGAAAAGAGCCGCGTGAAGGTCTCCGTTTTGATCTTCGGTCGTTCTACACCGGTAGAGCTGGATTTTGGTCAGGTCGAAAAGGGCTGATTAAACTCTGTTCGTTAACGGTTGTCAGGGGCAGCGAATGTCATTATAATTCGCTGCCCCTTTATTAGTTGGGGAGCCGTTTGCAGGAGCATGTCTCCGAGGCGTTAGAACCCATTTCTGAGGTATTTTTGTAATGGCTAAGAAAGTCACAGCTTATATCAAGCTGCAAGTTAAGGCTGGCAGTGCTAACCCCAGCCCTCCCGTTGGTCCTGCTCTGGGTCAGCACGGTGTGAACATCATGGAATTCTGTAAGGCATTCAACGCCCGTACAGAAAAGCTGGAAAAAGGCTCACCGACTCCGGTCGTGATCACCGTTTACAGCGACCGTTCCTTCACCTTCGAAACCAAGACTCCGCCCGCTTCTTTCCTGCTGAAGAAAGCTGCTGGTATCCAGTCTGGTTCTGCCAAGCCGAACAAAGACAAGGTTGGTAAGGTGACTGTGGCTCAGCTGCAAGAAATCGCCAAGACCAAAGAGCCGGATATGACCGGTGCCGATCTGGATGCAAAAGTACGTTGCATCGCCGGCTCCGCTCGTTCCATGGGCCTGGTAGTGGAGGATTAAGACAATGGCAAAACTTTCCAAGCGTATGCGCGTTATTCGCGAAAAAGTTGACGGTACCAAAGAGTACTCCATCAACGAAGCCATTGCCCTGCTGAAAGAACTGGCTACTGCCAAGTTCGTTGAAAGTGTTGACGTTGCCGTTAACCTGGGTATCGATGCTCGTAAATCCGACCAAAACGTACGTGGTGCAACTGTACTGCCGCACGGTACCGGTCGTGAAGTGCGCGTAGCCGTATTCACCCAAGGTGCCAACGCCGAAGCTGCCAAAGCTGCCGGTGCTGAACTGGTTGGTATGGACGAGCTGGCCGATCTGGTCAAGAAAGGCGAGATGAACTTCGACGTAGTTATCGCATCCCCGGATGCCATGCGCGTTGTTGGTCAGCTGGGTCAAATTCTGGGCCCGCGCGGTCTGATGCCGAACCCGAAAGTTGGTACTGTAACTCCTAACGTTGCCGAAGCTGTCAAGAACGCCAAGGCTGGTCAGGTTCGTTACCGTAATGACAAGAACGGTATCATTCACACCACTCTGGGCAAGGTTTCTTTCAACGAAGTTCAGCTGAAAGAAAACTTGGAAGCTCTGCTGGTTGCCCTGAAAAAGGCCAAGCCGTCTTCCGCCAAGGGTGTATTCATCAAGAAAGTCAGCATCTCCACCACCATGGGTGCCGGTGTTGCCGTAGACCAAGCTTCTCTGGAAGCTCAGGCCTAATTGATGGATTTTACAAGGCGCAAAATTTAATCTATAATTTTGCGCCTTGATTGGTTGGGGGTTTCGACCTCCGTCCAAGACCGCAGGTGGCTGCAAGGCCTTAATCCTTCCTGCGTAGACGGTGCCGGAAACCCAGCGAGAAAGATTTCTTTCTCTTCTGGAATCCTGCTACCGCATCGTTCCCCTCTGTTGTAAAGGTAGGGGGGATGTGTCAGTACTGGGTCAAACTAGACCCGGATTCAATCCAGGAGTTAAGCCAATGGCATTGGGACTCGAAGACAAAAAGGCAATTGTTGCTGAAGTCAACGAAGCTGCCAAAGGCGCTCTTTCTGCAGTTGTAGCCGATTCTCGCGGCGTGACTGTAGAGAAGATGACCAGCCTGCGTAAATCTGCTCGCGAAGCCGGTGTGTACATGCGCGTTGTGCGTAACACCCTGCTGCGTCGCGCAGTTGAAGGTACCGAATTCGGTTGCCTGAACGACGTATTGTCTGGTCCTACCTTGATTGCTTTCTCTAACGAACACCCGGGCGCTGCCGCTCGTCTGTTCAAAGAGTTTGCCAAAGCGAACCAAAAGTTCGAAATCAAGGCTGGCGCTTTTAACGGTGAGTTTATCGCCGCAGCACAAATTGATCGTCTGGCCACGCTGCCGACCTACGACGAAGCAATTGCGAAGTTGATGGCTACCATGAAGGAAGCCTCTGCTGGCAAGCTGGTTCGTACCATCGCTGCTGTGCGTGATCAGAAGCAAGCTGCTGCTTGATTCTCGCCTATTTAGGCTGTTTGAGTTTATTCAACATCAGGAATTTTTGTCATGTCTATCACTAAAGACCAAATTATCGAAGCCGTTGCTTCCATGTCCGTAATGGAAGTTGTTGAGCTGATCGAAGCTATGGAAGAGAAGTTCGGTGTTTCTGCCGCTGTTGCTGTTGCTGCCGGTCCGGCCGCTGAAGCAGTAGAAGAGAAGACCGAGTTCGACGTAGTTCTGACTGCTGCCGGTGCCAACAAAGTTGCCGTCATCAAAGCCGTTCGTGGCGCCACCGGTCTGGGCCTGAAAGAAGCCAAAGACCTGGTAGAAGCTGCTCCGGCTAACCTGAAAGAAGCCGTCTCCAAAGACGAAGCTGAAGCTCTGAAGAAAGAGCTGGAAGCTGCCGGTGCTTCTGTTGAGATCAAATAATCTGCATTTATGTAGATTAGCCTGATAAAACAGGCTAGGGCTGGTGAATTTTTGTTCACCAGCCTTTTTGCGCTGTAGACTGAGAGCATTTCACACCGTTTACGACTCTCGGTGCACCAGCAATCCGGACTGTTTTCATTCGTCCGGGCCAACACAAAACGGTGTTGAGACAGAGCTGTCCCGTGGGACAGAGTGGGTCACTTATCAGCGAGCTGAGGAACCCTATGGTTTACTCTTATACCGAAAAAAAACGCATTCGTAAGGACTTCGGTAAGCGAGACCAGGTACTGGACACGCCTTATCTGTTGTCCATTCAGCTGGACTCCTTCAAGCAGTTCATCGAGGCTGACCCGGAAGGTGAATATGGCCTAGAGGCCGCTTTCCGTAGCGTTTTCCCGATCACCAGTTACTCCGGTAGTGCTGAGCTTCAGTATGTCAGCTATCGCCTGGGTGAGCCGGTATTTGACGTAAAAGAATGCCAGATCCGTGGAGTGACCTACTCCGCGCCGCTGCGTGTCAAGCTTCGTATGGTTCTGTACGACCGTGAAGCAGCTGCCGGCACCGTCAAAGACATCAAGGAACAAGAAGTATACATGGGCGAAATTCCGCTCATGACCGAGAACGGCACCTTTGTTATCAATGGTACCGAGCGGGTAATCGTCTCCCAGCTGCATCGTAGCCCGGGCGTCTTCTTCGACCACGATAAAGGCAAAACACATTCATCCGGTAAGGTGCTGTATAACGCGCGCGTTATTCCCTACCGTGGCTCCTGGCTGGACTTCGAGTTCGATGCGAAAGACAACCTGTTTGTCCGTATCGACCGTCGTCGTAAACTGCCGGCATCCATTATTCTGCGTGCCCTGGATTTCAGTTCCGAACAGATTCTGGCCACCTTCTTCGAGACCATCGGTTTCGAAGTCAAAGATGGCAAGTTGATGATGGATCTGGTGCCGGAGCGCCTGCGTGGTGAAACTGCGACCTTTGACATCGTGGCCAATGGCGCCGTGGTGGTTGAGACCGGTCGTCGAGTGACTGCGCGTCACATCCGTCAGTTGGAAAAAGATTCCGTTACCCAGATTGAGGTACCGGTTGAGTATGTTGTTGGCAAAGTTGCTGCCAAGGACTACGCACATCCGCAAACTGGCGAGATGGTAGTGACTGCCAACCAGGCGCTGAGCCTGGAAGCGGTAGCCAACCTCTCCCAAGCCGGCTTCAAGCACTTCGAGGTTCTGTTCACCAACGAACTGGATCACGGTGCCTACATGTCCGAGACCCTGCGTATCGACTCCAGCTCCAGCCGCCTGGAAGCGCTGGTCGAAATCTATCGCATGATGCGTCCGGGTGAGCCGCCGACTCGTGAAGCCGCAGAACAGCTGTTCGAGAACCTGTTCTTCTCTTCCGAGCGTTACGACCTGTCTACCGTAGGTCGGATGAAGTTCAACCGCCGTCTGGCTCGTGAAGACGAGACCGGCGTGGGTACTCTGACCAAAGACGACATCGTCGATGTGATGAAGCGCCTGATCGACATCCGTAACGGCAATGACGAGGTGGACGATATCGACCACCTGGGCAACCGTCGTATCCGTTCTGTCGGTGAAATGGCTGAAAACCAGTTCCGCGTCGGTCTGGTGCGTGTCGAGCGTGCGGTCAAGGAGCGTCTCTCCCTGGGCGACCTGGACACCCTGATGCCGCAGGATCTGATCAACGCCAAGCCGATCTCCGCCGCAGTCAAAGAGTTCTTTGGTTCCAGCCAACTGTCCCAGTTCATGGACCAGAACAACCCGCTGTCCGAAGTGACCCACAAGCGCCGTATCTCTGCGCTGGGCCCGGGCGGTTTGACTCGTGAGCGTGCCGGCTTTGAAGTTCGAGACGTACACCCGACCCACTACGGTCGTCTGTGCCCCATCGAAACGCCTGAAGGTCCGAACATCGGTCTGATCAACTCTCTGTCCGTGTACTCTCGTACCAACGAGTACGGTTTCCTCGAGACCCCGTACCGCAAGGTCATTGACGGTGTGATCACCGACGAAGTGGACTATCTGTCTGCTATTGAAGAAGGCAAGTACGTGATCGCACAGGCTAACGCCGCGACCACCGAAGATGGCCGTCTGAAAGATGAATTGATCCCGTGCCGTCACAAAGGTGAATCCACCTTTATGAACGCCGACCAGATCCAGTATATGGACGTGAGCCCGCAGCAGATCGTATCTGTGGCAGCGGCCCTGATCCCATTCCTGGAACACGATGACGCGAACCGCGCATTGATGGGTTCAAACATGCAACGTCAGGCTGTACCGACTCTGCGCGCCGACAAGCCGCTGGTTGGTACCGGTATGGAACGCGCTGTGGCCGTTGACTCCGGTGTTACCGTAGTGGCCAAGCGTGGCGGCATGATCGACTACGTCGATGCCTCCCGTATCGTTATCAAGGTCAACGAAGATGAGCTGCTGCCTGGCGAAGCTGGCATCGACATCTACAGCCTGACCAAATACACCCGTTCCAACCAGAACACCTGTATCAACCAGCGTCCGTGTGTGATGTTGGGTGAGCCGGTGATGGCGGGCGACGTGCTGGCTGACGGCCCGTCCACCGACCTGGGTGAACTGGCGCTGGGTCAGAACCTGCGCGTCGCGTTCATGCCGTGGAACGGTTACAACTTCGAAGACTCGATCCTGGTGAACGAGCGTGTTGTTCAGGAAGATCGCCTGACCACCATTCACATCCAGGAACTGGCCTGTATCTCCCGTGACACCAAGCTGGGTCCGGAAGAGATCACTGCTGACATCCCGAACGTGGGTGAAGCCGCTCTGTCCAAGCTGGACGAGTCCGGTATCGTCTACGTGGGTGCTGAAGTGAAGGGCGGCGACATTCTGGTCGGTAAGGTAACGCCGAAAGGTGAAACCCAGCTGACTCCGGAAGAGAAGCTGCTGCGCGCCATCTTCGGTGAGAAGGCGTCCGATGTGAAGGACTCCTCCCTGCGTGTGCCGAACGGTGTGTACGGTACCGTGGTTGACGTGCAGGTCTTTACCCGCGATGGCGTGGAAAAAGACAAGCGCGCCAAAGAAATCGAAGAGATGCAGTTGAAGGAAGCGAAGAAGGACTTGACCGAAGAGTTCAAGATCCTGGAAGACGGCATTTTCGGCCGCTCCCGCAACCTGCTGCTGGCCGCCGGTTACAGCGAAGACCGTCTGAACAAGCTCGATCGCTCCAAATGGTTTGAATTGGCCATCGAAGATGAAGCCAAGCAAATCGAGCTGGAACAGATCGCTGAACAGCACGTTGAGCTGAAGGCCGAGTTCGACAAGAAATTCGAGAACAAGCGTCGCAAGATCATCCAGGGCGATGACCTGGCGCCGGGCGTACTGAAGATCGTCAAGGTCTATCTGGCCGTCAAGCGTCGCATCCAGCCGGGTGACAAGATGGCGGGTCGTCACGGTAACAAGGGTGTTATCTCCAAGATCTGTCCGGTCGAGGATATGCCCCATGACGAGTACGGCCGTCCGGTCGACATCGTTCTGAACCCGTTGGGCGTACCGTCCCGTATGAACATCGGTCAGATCCTCGAAGTGCACTTGGGCCTCGCGGCCAAGGGCATCGGCGAGAAGATCGACCGCATGGTCAAGGAACAGCGCGAACTGCACGAGATGCGTGACTTCCTGCAACAGGTCTATGACCTGGGCGAGAAAGACACCCAGCAAGTGAACGTGGCCGAGCTGTCCGACGACGACGTACGTACCCTGGTCGGTAACCTGCGCAAGGGTCTGCCGGTAGCAACGCCGGTCTTTGATGGCGCCAAAGAGCGTGAAATCAAGGCCCTGCTGAAGCTGGCCGACCTGCCGGAATCCGGTCAGATCGCCCTGTTCGACGGTCGTACCGGTAACGCCTTCGAGCGTAAGGTCACCGTGGGTTACATGTACATGCTGAAGCTGAACCACCTGGTAGACGACAAGATGCACGCGCGTTCTACCGGTTCTTACAGCCTGGTTACCCAGCAGCCGCTGGGTGGTAAGGCACAGTTCGGTGGTCAGCGTTTCGGTGAGATGGAAGTGTGGGCCCTGGAGGCTTACGGTGCGGCATATACCCTGCAGGAGATGCTGACCGTCAAGTCTGACGATGTGAACGGCCGTACCAAGATGTACAAGAACATCGTGGATGGCGACCACCGTATGGAGCCGGGCATGCCCGAATCCTTCAACGTATTGCTGAAGGAAATCCGCTCTCTGGGTATCAACATCGAGCTGGACGAAGAGTAAGAGCTCGCTCTTATTGTTCGAGAATTGACGTGGGCGCCCCGCTGTTTCGGCAGTAGGGGCGCCGAGGTTAGACTCCTGACAGGGGAAACACGTGAAAGACTTACTCAAGTTTTTGAAGGCTCAGACCAAGACCGAAGAGTTTGACAGTATCAAGATCGGTCTGGCCTCTCCTGACATGATCCGCTCATGGTCATTCGGTGAGGTCAAAAAGCCTGAGACCATCAACTACCGGACTTTCAAGCCGGAACGTGATGGTCTGTTCTGCGCCCGTATCTTCGGACCGGTGAAGGACTACGAGTGTCTGTGCGGCAAGTATAAGCGCCTGAAACACCGTGGTGTGATCTGTGAGAAGTGCGGCGTAGAAGTGACCCAGACCAAGGTCCGTCGTGAGCGTATGGGCCACATCGAGCTGGCCAGCCCGACTGCCCATATCTGGTTCCTGAAGTCCCTGCCGTCCCGTATCGGTCTGCTGCTGGACATGACCCTGCGTGACATCGAGCGCGTGCTGTATTTCGAATCCTATGTAGTGATCGAACCCGGCATGACCAACCTCGAGCGCAGCCAGATGCTGTCCGAAGAGCAGTACCTGGACGCACTGGAAGAGTGGGGCGACGAATTCGACGCCAAGATGGGTGCCGAAGCAATCCTGGCATTGCTGCGCGCCATCGATCTGGAAGGCGAAGTGCGCACCATGCGCGAAGAGCTGGATCAGACCAACTCCGAGACCAAGCGCAAGAAGACCACCAAGCGCCTGAAGCTGATGGAAGCCTTCCTGCAGTCCGGCAACAAGCCGGAGTGGATGATCATGACAGTGCTGCCTGTGCTGCCGCCGGACCTGCGTCCGCTGGTACCGCTGGACGGTGGCCGTTTCGCGACCTCCGATCTGAACGATCTGTACCGTCGCGTGATCAACCGTAACAACCGCTTGAAGCGCCTGCTGGACCTGGCTGCTCCGGACATCATCGTGCGCAACGAAAAGCGCATGCTGCAAGAGTCCGTCGATGCCCTGCTGGACAACGGCCGTCGTGGTCGTGCCATCACCGGCTCCAACAAGCGCCCGCTGAAATCCTTGGCCGACATGATCAAGGGTAAGCAAGGTCGTTTCCGTCAGAACCTGCTCGGTAAGCGTGTCGACTACTCCGGTCGTTCCGTTATCACCGTAGGTCCGACTCTGCGTCTGCATCAGTGCGGTCTGCCGAAGAAGATGGCGCTGGAGCTGTTCAAGCCCTTCATCTATGGCAAGCTGGAATCCCGCGGTCTGGCGACCACCATCAAGGCCGCCAAGAAGATGGTGGAGCGCGAAGAAGCTGTCGTTTGGGACATCCTGGACGAAGTGATCCGCGAACACCCGGTGCTGCTGAACCGTGCACCGACCCTGCACCGTCTGGGTATCCAGGCGTTTGAACCGACCCTGATCGAAGGCAAGGCCATCCAGCTGCACCCGCTCGTCTGTGCCGCCTATAACGCGGACTTCGACGGTGACCAGATGGCGGTCCACGTACCGCTGACCCTGGAAGCCCAGCTGGAAGCGCGCGCGCTGATGATGTCCACCAACAACATCCTGTCGCCTGCCTCCGGTGAGCCGATCATCGTTCCGTCTCAGGACGTGGTCTTGGGTCTGTACTACATGACCCGCGCCCGTATCAACGCCAAGGGCGAAGGTATGGTGCTGTCCGGCCCGAAAGAAGCCGAGAAGGTATACCGCGCCGGTCTGGCCGATCTGCATGCTCGCGTGAAAGTTCGCATCACCGAATACCTGCGTCAGGAAGACGGTTCGCTGCGTGCTCACACCGAGATGAAGAACACCACCGTTGGTCGTGCGATCCTGAGCCTGATCCTGCCGAAAGGCATGGAATACGCGCTGATCGACGAGCCGAAGGTGCTGACTGCTGCAGAGCAGGCTGACCTGGATGCCAACCCGCAGAACTGGATCAAATCCGTATCCAACAAGGCGCTGGGCAAAAAGCTCATCTCCCGTCTGCTGAACACCTGCTATCGCAAGCAGGGCCTGAAGGACACCGTCATCTTCGCTGACCAGCTGATGTATACCGGTTTCCACTATGCGGCCCTGTCCGGTGCTTCCGTTGGTATCGATGACATGGTCATCCCGGATGCCAAGAAAGACATCATCGCCGCTGCAGAAGCCGAAGTTGCCGAGATCCAGGACCAGTTCCTGTCCGGTCTGGTGACCGCGGGCGAACGCTACAACAAGGTTATCGATATCTGGGCCAGCGCCAACGAGCGCGTCTCCAAGGCCATGATGGAGAACTTGTCCAAAGAGCGTAACGTCAACTCGCTGGGTGAAGAAGAAGAGCAAGCCTCGTTCAACAGCATCTTCATGATGGCCGACTCTGGTGCGCGGGGTTCCGCAGCCCAGATCCGTCAGCTGGCCGGTATGCGTGGCCTGATGGCCAAGCCGGATGGCTCCATCATCGAGACCCCGATCGTCGCGAACTTCCGCGAAGGTCTGAACGTACTGCAGTACTTCATCTCCACTCACGGTGCTCGTAAGGGTCTGGCGGATACCGCACTGAAGACTGCGAACTCCGGTTACCTGACTCGTCGCCTGGTTGACGTGGCACAGGACATGGTGATCACCGAGGACGATTGCGGCACTACCGAAGGTCTGTGGATGACTCCGCTGATCGAAGGTGGCGACGTGGTCGAACCGCTGCGTGAGCGCGTGCTGGGCCGTGTGGTTGCCGATGACGTGATCAAGCCGGGTACTGAAGACGAAGTGCTGGTAGCACGCAACACCCTGCTCGACGAGCAGCTGTGTGACCTGCTGGAGCGCAACTCCGTTGACCGCGTGAAGGTACGTTCTGCCATCACCTGTGAGACCGACTTCGGTAACTGTGCTCACTGCTACGGCCGTGATCTGGCTCGTGGTCATCTGGTTAACAAGGGTGAGGCTGTCGGTGTTATCGCCGCCCAGTCCATCGGTGAACCGGGTACCCAGCTGACGATGCGTACCTTCCACATCGGTGGTGCCGCATCCCGTGCCGCTGCCGAGAGCAGCATCCAGGTCAAGAACACCGGTAGCATCAAGCTGCAGAACGCCAAGTTCGTTCACAACAGTGACGACAAACTGGTTATCACCTCCCGTTCTACCGAACTGACCATCATGGACGAGATGGGCCGTACCAAGGAAAGCCACAAGCTGCCTTACGGTTCCGTGCTGGAAGTGAAAGATGGCCAGGCCGTGAACGCCGGTGAAACCGTCGCCAACTGGGATCCGCACACTCACCCGATCATCACCGAAGTAGCGGGTCGTCTGCACTTCGAACACATGATCGATGGCGTGACCATTACTCGTCAGACCGACGAGCTGACTGGTCTCTCCTCCATCGTCGTGCTGGATGTCAACGAGCGTCCGAGCGCCGGTAAAGAGATGCGTCCGACCGTGAAACTGGTCGACCTGAACGGCAAGGACGTGATGATCCCGGGTACCGATGTAGCCGCCCAGTACTTCCTGCCGGGCAAGGCGATCGTGAACCTGGAAGATGGTGCCAACGTGGGTGTGGGTGACGCGGTAGCGCGTATCCCGCAAGAGTCCGGCGGTACCAAGGACATCACCGGTGGTCTGCCGCGCGTTGCGGATCTGTTCGAAGCACGTCAACCGAAGGAACCGGCAATTCTGGCCGAGATCTCCGGTACCATCTCCTTCGGGAAAGAGACCAAGGGCAAACGCCGTCTGGTCATCACCCCGACCGATGGTGGCGATGTCTACGAGGAGATGATTCCGAAGTGGCGTAACCTGAACGTGTTCGAAGGTGAAAAAGTTGAGAAGGGTGAAGTGCTGGCAGACGGTCCTGAGTCTGCTCACGACATTCTGCGTCTGCGCGGTATCAGCCCGGTCGCCAACTACATCGCCAATGAAGTGCAGGACGTTTACCGTCTGCAAGGCGTTAAGATCAACGACAAGCACATCGAAGTCATCGTGCGTCAGATGCTGCGCAAGTGCGAGATCCTGAGCGCTGGCGACACCGACCTGATCGAAGGCGAACAGGTTGAAGTGGCTCGCGTGAAGATTGCCAACCGTAAGCTGGTTGCTGAGGGCAAGACCCCGGCCACCTTCCGTCACATCCTGATGGGTATTACCAAGGCATCTCTGAGCACCGAGTCCTTCATCTCCGCGGCTTCCTTCCAGGAAACCACCCGAGTTCTGACCGAAGCGGCCGTTGGCGGCAAGCGTGACGAACTGCGTGGTCTGAAAGAGAACGTAATCGTGGGTCGTCTGATCCCGGCTGGTACTGGCTTTGCCTACCACCACGGCCGGATCAACCAGCGTGCCGCCGCAGCTCGTGCTGTTGGTGTGCCGCAGGTAACTGCCGATGAAGCCCAGCAAAACCTGGCGGATCTGCTCAACGCAGCCGGCAGTTTTGACGAAGAGTAATCTTCCGCTGTAGCGATTGAAAAGGGCCCCTTCATGGGGCCCTTTTTTATTGTCGATTTTCTCGTCAAAGCCAGACGCCACGCGGATATTCGGATGATCCAGAGCAAGGTTGCAGAGTAAAAAATCAAAAAAAGTTGACATTGACTCCTCGCGACTGAAAACTCGGGAAAGTTGAATGGGTATTACAGGGGTAGAACATGACTGTCGGTATCGAGGAAGTGATGCTTCCCGAAGAGCAGCTGATCGGTCGCACTTTTACAGACGAAGACAGGGAATTGTTGCGCTCATACGATGGGCTGATCGATGGCTTGGCCGAGTTGTTCGGCAAGCACTGTGAAGTGGTGCTTCACTCCCTGGAAAATCTGCACGAGTCCGTGATCAAGATTGCCAACGGGTTCAATACGGGACGGAATGAGGGGGCCCCCATTACCGATCTCGCGCTGCGTATGCTCAAGGACATCGAGAATACCGGCCAGGATTACACCCAGAGCTATTTTGCTCGCAGCCGTACCGGTGCCCTGATGAAGTCGAGTACCATCGCCATCAGGAACAGCGACAAGCAGGTGATCGGCCTCATCTGTATCAACCTGCACATCAACGCGCCTTTTCACGAGTTCGTCGCCGAATTTTTCCCGACGCCGCAACAAGTCGAGCGTCAGTCGCCGGAGACCTTTGCCAACAGTGTGGAAGAGCTGGTTGCCCAGACGGTGGACAATACCATCGACGAGATCAACCGCGATCCGACCGTTGCCAACAATGCTAAAAACAGGTTTATCGTGACCCAGCTGTTCGAGAAGGGCATATTTGATATCAAGGACTCGATCAACCTGGTCGCCGACAAGCTGAACATTTCCAAACATACCGTTTATCTGTACATCCGACAGCGCAAGCAGGGTGAAGACGAAAACGAGTAAGCGCCATAGAAGGGGATAGACAAGAATGGCTAAAGAAGTTATTGCAACCGACAAGGCTCCTGCCGCAATTGGCCCGTATGTTCAGGCCACCAAACTGGGCGAGCTGGTCTTCACCTCCGGGCAGATCCCGCTCGATCCGGCCACCATGGAGATAGTGGCTGGCGGTATCGAAGCGCAGGCCGAGCAGGTGATGAAGAACCTGGTTGCAGTATTGAAGGAAGCGGGAGCCGATACCGGCAAGGTGCTGAAGACCACCTGCTTCCTCAGCGACATGAACAACTTTGTTGCCTTCAACCAGGTTTATGCCCGTTACTTCGGTGACGCCGCTCCTGCCCGCTCCTGCGTGGAAGTGGCGCGTCTGCCGAAGGATGTGCTGGTTGAAGTCGAAGCCATCGCTTACGTCTGATCCAAGGCTGCACGAAGAGCCCCTCCCAGGAGGGGCTTTTTTGTGTTTGGCGTAGAATGGACGAACACATGCGCAGGAGTCCGGATATGAGTCTGAATTTTGCCCTGCTGGTAACGGGGCCCGCCTATGGTACCCAATCGGCCAGCACCGCCTATCGCTTTGCCTTGAGCCTCATCGAGCAGGGCCATCGCTTGTCTCACCTGTTCTTCTACCAGGATGGGGTCTGCAACGGCAACGGGCTGCATGCTCCAGCCTCCGATGAGAGCAACCTGGTCGCCCTGTGGCGTGAACTGGCCAACCAGCAAGGGATCCGTATCGATGTGTGCGTCGCTGCCGCCATGCGGCGCGGTGTGCTGGATGAGCAGGAGGCCAAGGGGCTGGGCAGGGCACACTTCAACCTGGAGCCGCCATTTTGCCTGAGCGGTCTGGGTCAGCTGGCGGAGGCCAGCCTGACCGCCGATCGATTCGTCCAGTTTTAGGAGGCTGCGATGCACAAGATAGCGTTTATTTGCCGGCGTGGGCCGCACGGTACCGCCGCCGGGCGGGAAGGTCTGGATGCCCTGTTGGCCACTTCGGCCATGACCGAGTCGCTGGCCCTGTTCCTCATCGGGGATGGCGTGCTGCAGCTGCTCAGGGAGCAGCAGCCGCAGGCCATCTTGCAGCGTCACTATGCGCCGACCTTCAAACTGCTCGAGCTCTACGACATCGAGGAGGTCTATGTGTGCACCGACTCGCTGGCAGAGCGTGGCCTGACGGTGGCGGATCTGCTGATCCCCGTGACCTGCCTGTCCCGCACCGACATCCGGCACCAGTGGGATGCCTGTGCGACCCACATCTGCTTTTGAGGTGACCATGATACAGCTGATATTGACCTCTCCCTTCCAGAGCCAGGACCTGGAACAGGCGCTGACTTATCGCCAGCCGGAGGATGTGCTGGTACTGATACAGGATGCCGTCGTCGCTGCCACGGCCCCTCAGTGGTGTGCACGGTTGGCCGGAGTGCCGCTCTATGTCATGCGGGAAGACCTGCAGGCGAGGGGATTGCAACAACGGATCGGGTTGGATCTGGACATGGCCGGCTTGGTGGCTCTGATCGCGGAAAAAGGCTCGCCGCAGACCTGGGCTGGCTGACCGCCAGTTTTATATAATTATTTCAGCCTGTTAGCGATATTTGCCAAGGCCTCTTCACTGCCTTTCCTGGCTCGGATTGTATAAATCTTGACTCCCTTGACAACAGGGCATAAAATTTCGCGTCCCCGTATCTGCGGGGAGGATTTTTCACATGTTTATGAAGTCATTATCAGGAGCCTTTTGATGGCAACTATTAACCAGTTGGTTCGCAAGCCACGCATCAAGCTCGTTGTGAAAAGCAACGTGCCGGCGCTGGAAGCGTGCCCTCAGAAGCGTGGCGTGTGCACCCGTGTATACACCACCACCCCGAAGAAGCCTAACTCTGCACTGCGTAAAGTATGCCGTGTACGTCTGACCAACGGCTTCGAAGTCACCTCCTACATCGGCGGTGAAGGTCACAACCTGCAAGAGCACTCTGTTGTTCTGATCCGTGGCGGTCGTGTAAAAGACTTGCCAGGTGTTCGTTATCACACCGTTCGTGGTGCGTTGGACTGTGCCGGTGTTAAAGACCGTAAGCAGGCTCGCTCCAAGTATGGCGTGAAGCGTCCGAAAGCTTAATGGTTCTCCGTTAAGTAAGGCCAAACGTTAATTCGTTTCTAGTTAGATAACTTTCTAGTTTTGGGTAACCCCTGAAGTTACGGAGAATTTGAAATGCCAAGACGTCGTGTTGTTGGTCAGCGTAAAATCCTGCCGGATCCCAAGTTCGGATCAGAGCTGCTGGCTAAATTTGTCAACGTAGTAATGGTTGACGGTAAGAAATCTGTTTCCGAAGCCATCGTATATGGCGCGCTGGACATCATTGCCACCAAGACTGGCAAAGAGCACCTGGCCGTATTCGAAGAAGCCCTGGACAACATTCGTCCGGCCGTCGAGGTTAAATCTCGTCGTGTCGGTGGTGCAACCTATCAGGTACCGGTAGAAGTTCGTCCGGTTCGCCGCAATGCCCTGGCAATGCGCTGGTTGGTTGATGCCGCTCGTAAACGTGGTGAAAAATCAATGGCTCAGCGTTTGGCTGGCGAGCTGCTGGATGCCGCTGACAATAAGGGTTCGTCTGTCAAGAAACGTGAAGACGTACACCGTATGGCTGAAGCGAACAAGGCTTTCGCTCACTTCCGCTGGTAATCCGCTTGCGCAGGGTCTTTTGGCTCTGCGCACCTTTAATTATCTGGGGACAAGTGCCCTAGTAAGAGGATGACAATGGCTCGTACAACCCCCATTGAGCGTTATCGTAATATCGGTATCTCCGCTCACATCGACGCCGGTAAGACTACTACTACCGAGCGCGTTCTGTTTTACACCGGTGTAAGTCACAAGATCGGTGAAGTTCACGATGGCGCCGCCACCATGGACTGGATGGAACAGGAACAAGAGCGTGGTATCACCATCACCTCCGCCGCGACCACCGCTTTCTGGTCCGGTATGGGCAAACAGTTCCAACCGCACCGTATCAACATCATCGATACCCCGGGCCACGTTGACTTTACTATCGAAGTAGAGCGTTCCATGCGTGTTCTGGACGGCGCCGTGATGGTGTACTGTGCCGTAGGTGGCGTACAGCCACAGTCTGAAACCGTATGGCGTCAGGCTAACAAGTACAAGGTTCCCCGTATCGCGTTCGTCAACAAGATGGACCGTACCGGTGCCAACTTCCTGCGCTGCGTTGAGCACATCAAGACCCGTCTGAAAGGTAACCCGGTTCCGCTGCAACTGAACATCGGTTCAGAAGAGAACTTCAAGGGCGTTATCGACCTGGTCAAGATGAAAGCCATCAACTGGAGCGAAGCTGACCAGGGCGTATCCTTCGATTACGAAGACGTCCCGGCTGAGCTGCTGGAAAAAGCGCAAGAAATGCGCATGACCCTGGTTGAAGCCGCTGCTGAAGCGTCTGAAGACCTGATGGAAAAATACCTGGGTGGTGAAGAACTGACCGAGGAAGAGATCAAGAAAGCTCTTCGTCAGCGTGTTCTGAACAACGAAATCATCCTGGTGACCTGTGGCTCCGCGTTCAAGAACAAGGGCGTACAGGCCATGCTGGATGCTGTGGTTGACTATCTGCCGGCGCCGACCGACGTAGCAGCCATCGACGGTCTGAAGCTGGATGGCGAGACCAAAGACGAGCGTCATGCTTCTGATGACGAGCCGTTCGCTGCTCTGGCATTCAAGATTGCTACCGACCCGTTCGTAGGCAACCTGACCTTCTTCCGCGTTTACTCCGGTGTGGTTAACTCCGGTGACTCCGTGCTGAACTCCGTTAAAGAGAAGCGCGAGCGTTTTGGCCGTATCGTTCAGATGCACGCCAACAAGCGTGAAGAGATCAAAGAAGTTCGCGCAGGCGACATCGCTGCCGCCATCGGTCTGAAAGACGTGACCACCGGTGACACCCTGTGTGACGAAAAAGCGCCGATCATCCTCGAGCGTATGGAATTCCCGGAACCGGTAATCTCCATCGCAGTTGAGCCGAAAACCAAGGCTGACCAAGAGAAGATGGGCCTGGCTCTGGGCCGTCTGGCTCAGGAAGACCCGTCCTTCCGCGTATGGACTGACGAAGAGTCTGGCCAAACCATCATCGCCGGTATGGGTGAGCTGCACCTGGACATCATCGTTGACCGTATGCGTCGCGAGTTCAAGGTAGAAGCGAACGTAGGTAAGCCGCAGGTTGCCTACCGTGAAACCATTCGTAACACCGTCAAGGATATCGAAGGTAAGCACGCCAAGCAGTCTGGTGGTCGTGGTCAGTACGGTCACGTTGTGATCGACATGTACCCGCTGGAAGAAGGCAAAGCCTACGAATTCGTCAACGACATCAAGGGCGGCGTCATTCCTGGTGAGTTCATCCCGGGTGTTGACAAGGGTATCCGCGAGCAGCTGAAGTCCGGCCCGCTGGCAGGTTATCCGGTAATGGATCTGGGTGTGCGTCTGCACTTCGGTTCCTACCACGATGTCGACTCTTCCGAACTGGCGTTCAAGATCGCTGCTTCCATGGCCTTTAAGGCTGGCTTCATGAAGGCCAACCCGGTTCTGCTCGAACCGATCATGAAAGTAGAAGTCGAGACTCCGGAAGACTACATGGGCGACGTGATCGGTGACCTGAACCGTCGTCGTGGCCTGATCGAAGGCATGGAAGATGGCCCGTCCGGCAAGATCGTTCGTGCCCTGGTGCCGCTGGCCGAGATGTTCGGTTACGCTACCGCCCTGCGTTCTGCTACCCAGGGTCGTGCTTCCTACGCCATGGAATTCGCCAAGTATCACGATGCCCCGACCAACGTCGCCCAGGCCGTGATCGAAGAGCGCAAATCCAAGTAATTTAAGATTCCCCGCCTACGACGGTAGGCGGGTTTAACCTAGAAGGACTACGTCGTGTCTAAAGAAAAATTTGAGCGTAATAAACCGCACGTAAACGTCGGCACCATCGGCCACGTTGACCACGGTAAAACCACCCTGACTGCCGCTATCACCAACGTGCTGGCCAAGCACTTCGGTGG
>NZ_JAPCJG010000022.1:0-5897 GCF_027707985.1 Aeromonas sp. QDB03
TGTGCGCGCGCGACTGAAATGATCACTGAGTGCGGGTGAATTGATCACTGATTGTTGTGATCAATTCACTAGCAAAAAAGGAGATCATTACGGCATGAGGCTGGGGCCATTATCTATGCTAACGCGCATGCCTGGGGCCTTCTCACGAACAGTGACAGTGGGTGGTCGATCATAGTGGACCGTGACATCAAGTGATGAGCTTGACTGAGCGGGATTTTGCCCCCCCTGGTAGCCGCCTGAAAGATCCTTCTGCATCTCAGCAGCAAGCAGAGCATAAGGGTTGGCAGAGGAGCTCGATGAGGCAGTGCTCATCTCAGATGCCCACATTGCATAAGCATCGGAGTTACTCAGCATCTTTTGCTGAGGAAGCGTTGCCTTCTGGGCTTGGGCGCTATCAAGTTCAGCCTTGAGTGCCTTTGCTTGCTCAGAGTCGCTTGCTGCATAAAGCAGGGCAAGAGGCAGCTCTGGTGCCATCATGGCTGCCAATGCAAGCTTCTTGGGGGTAATAGATGGCTTGGGATTGGGAAGCCCGATAGGCTTTGGCGTTTTGCCTTTTGGTAGATCTACACCAGGGGGAAGGCCGAGCGGCCCACCAGGCATATTGACGACATAGACGGGCATTGCGCCACCATACAGGCTACTGGCAAAAGATTCAGCCATCCCATCCAGTTCACCAAAGCCGCCACTACGACGCCCACCCTTTCGGCCAGATATTTTGCCAGCGGCCCAAGAGCCGGCCGTATAGACACCCTTGCCAACTGCAAGCGCACCTTGGGCCAATGGGGCCGCCATGCGAATACCCTTGTTGATGATGTAGATCGAAGCAAGGATCTTCGCCAGACTCTCATAACCGCCAACAGCATCACTGATCGCCTTCGCGCCACGCCCTATGCCATCCAGGACTGGCAACAGCTCACGGCCAACGTTTTTGACCTCTTTGGCCGCATCAGACACTGCGTGGAAGCTATCAACCAGATTGCCGCCTATCTCCTCAACCAGCTTGTCGTACTCACCGGTTTTTTTCATTTCATCCAGTTGGGAAAGCAGGCCACCCAACTCGGACTTGAGGACGGCAAAGGCCCCGCTTTCCATCACATCGTTCTTGAACAGCGTCCAGTGATCACCCATGTTGGAGATCATGCCGTTCCAGGTGTTCATCTGCTCTCTGGCTGCGCCCTTGGAAGCCTTGCCCATCTGGTCAAGAAGTGCCTGGATCGCCTTCCTGGTCAACTGGCCCTTGCTGGCCATATCCTGGATCTGCTGGGCGCTATATCCGAACCCATTGTTCTGCCCGAGTTCCTTACTGGCCTTCACCAGGTAATCCCAGACCGGCACACCACGTTCAAGCAGCTGAAGCGCCTCTTCACCTTGCAGCTTTCCCTTCGTCCATGCCTGACCGAATGCCAGCGCGATCCCGTCAACCGTTTCAGCAGTTCCACCCATCATGGCTGCCTGGTCGGCAATAGCCTGCATCGTTCCATTCATCGGGTCGAGACCAAACGCTTTCAGCTTGACGAAAGCATTGGTCACTTCATCGACTGCGTATGGTGTGTCCTGGGTGAACTGCTTGATCCATTCCATTGCCTTGGCGCCGCCCTCAGGACCACCTTGCAGTTTGTTGAGCATGATCTGATAGCGTTCAAACTCGGCGGCCGTATCAACAAACGCCTTCTTGAAACCATAAGCAGCCGCAGCCCCAGCAAGTAGCGCGCGATTGCCAAACGAATCAATACCGAGACTGGCCGCCCTCACTGTTTGATCAAGCATTGCCATTGCCCGCCGATTACTCTCGGCAAATTGACTCATTGATTGACCATACTGTTTTGCTTTCTGGGCAAGGTTACCAGCAAGATCAATCGTTATTTCAGTTCGAAGCTGTTTAGTCATATATCCCCCAATTAAAAAGACCAGCCGAACGGCTGGCCTTTTTCACTCAATTACAGGTCTTGAGAGACCAGCAACTCAACCTCGTTGTAATGGGTGTTATCTTCCCCATTATCGAGGGTCCGGCGCTTGAGCAGCTTCTCGGCGGCGGCGCGATTGCTGACATCGACAACCAGTAAGGTTGGCCGGATCTTGAGGGAACTTCCCTCACCATCTTTCAGGCTCATCATCTTGGCGACGGCAGCTTCGAAGTTGGTTTCATCCAGCACTTCTTTACAGGCAACGGCCATCTGCCAGAACGAATATCCGGCATTACCACGGGCACGAGTACCGAAGTAATACTTGTCCTTCATGAACACTTCGGAGTTGCCATCTTCGGTCATCGCCGTAAATGCCGGAGCAATCCGCTCCTGCCAAATCAGCGGCTTGATAGGGCGACTGGTATCCAGCAAGAACCAGGGCGAACCGAGTGCGGCGGGATCACCAACGACATTCGATGCGACAGTGGCCGGGGTCGTTTCCAGCGGATGATCGACATCAAAGAACGGCTGACCGTCATAGCACAGCTCGGTGAAACCGTTCTTGAGCAGGTTGAACACATGCTCATCAGGGTACACCGCGGCGTCATAACCCATCTGCTCGAAGATGATCCCATAACGGCCATAGTCGTTATCTTCATAGTCGACCCGAGCGACCCCTACGGATGCCTCGAACAGTTTGTTGATGATGGTGTACTTGTGCTTCTCCAGCTCTTTCAACTGGCGATCACCAATCCACTCCTTGAGGCGGGGGAAGTCACCCAGCCAACCATAACCGGTGGCACCAGCATTGGATGGCAATACGGTTGCCACCTGCTGATAGGTAGGTTTGGCGGTGCCCATGCCAGCATTAAAGCGGGCGGCAAAGGCGGTGCTGGATTCTGTTACTACGGCATTGATATCGATCGGGGCAGGCATATCACTTATCCTTCTTCACGTTCAAGAATTGTTCTTCACTCACGCCAACGGCGCGACACACAGCAAGTTGGGCATCGCTCAAGCGTGACTTACCCGGCAGCGCGCCGAGCTTTACCGGTGCCACCAGATCCGCGAATCCGCCGTTCAGATCGGCAAATGCCTTGAAGGCGTCGACACCCTGCTCTCGGCAGGTTGCGATCAGAAAATCACGCTGGGCAGGGCAGAACCGGGCATCAGCAATTGCCTGGTCAACGGCGGCCTCGGCCTGCCGGTTCAGCGCCACTTCGTCGCGGCGATTCAGTGCGGCCATCACATCACCTGGGCTCTTGACCTGCACACCCAGCGCAACAGATACCTCGTCCCATCCCTTGCCGCCCTGCTCCCGGCTATTGAGGGCGGTCATGACCAGGTTCGGCTTGTTGGTCAGGGCAACACTCGACAAGCTCAGGATCTCCATACTGGCGTCGTAAGCGAATGCCGGGGACAAGAAGCGATACTCTCGGCTGTTGATGGCCTTGGCCGCTCGTTCTGTCCAGCTGACCTTGGCCCACAGCTCGCCATCACGCAGTTCCAGATCTTCGATCCAGCCTGCTGCCGGAGCCTCTTCACCTTCCGGTGCCTTGAGTTCCTGGCCGTGCTCATAGTCGATAACCAACGGCAACCCCATGTTCTTGAACATGTCGATCAGCTTCGCCGGATCCTTCATATTCCACTTGCGGCCATCGAGGCCCTTGATCTCTGGCCCACTGGGCATGATCTGCACCCATTCAGGTGCGCCCTGAGGCATTTCACTGCACAACGCTACATAAGGCATGCTTAGCCACCTATAACCATCTTTAAAACCGCTTTAAATCGCGCCAGAATGAATCAGTGATTCACAACCGACACGCACCCATGCGCGACCTCATCCAACGCCATAGAGGCCGCCACAACGCTCCACCAGTCCGCCGCATTCATGGAGCACACATCATCCCAGGTGAAAGGTCCTGACCGGTCACCAATAGAGATGATGGAAGCAACGGCGATCTCACGTAGGTAGAAGAACGACTCCAGCGCCTTGGCATGATGGACACCCAACGGCTTGATCTCACCGGCTCGGATCATCCGTCTCACGTTCTTGGTAATGTGCCGCCCCAGATCGCCTTTCTGTTCGTCAGTCAGCGGATGCATGGTCAGCTGCTCATAAAGTTCGCCGTCCAGCACCAGACCGGAATCGATTTTGATTTCAAGCATGATTAATACCTATGCTCTCAAGATGATCACGAGCGTCTTTTTGCAATGCTCTTTGCCTTTCCAAAATTGCGTTTACCTCCCTTTCCGAAAGGCGATATTTCACAGAGAGCTGCGCTGTATTATCACCCTTGAATTCTTTATGCATTTTAATGTCACGAAGAATTTGTTTAATCCGCTCTCCTGATGGGATGTAAACTGCTGTCCCACCAAACGTTTCACACATGGCAATAAACATCGACGCTTGAATACGCTCGTTAAACACACCTTGTTTATTAAGTTGCGCCCCAATGCATGAATACATGTCATCTAAAATAGTCCCCTTTATTTTAGGGAGCGAAGCTTTAAAAGCATCAAAAAAACCAGGCTCAGCCAATAGCTCATCATAACCAATTTTCATGACCACCTCCCAGCAATACAACGCAGAACATACCGTTCACCAAGACCATATTTCTTAGCAATTCTAGCCGGGCTCGATCTCTTCCTCTCATGAACAAACGCATGATGCAGCCACTCATTGCGAAAACGTCTAAAAACAGGCACGTAAACAACCCCAGCACCAATGAACTCAGAAAGCACAGCCAAAATAACAGCTTCACAATCTGGAATGTCAAACTGCTCAAAGCAGTGTGAAGCCATGCCAATTCGATAGTAAAGCCTTGAGTTATAAAAAACTCGACTACTTTCCTCTGACTCTTGATGGAACTGAAATACCTTACCAACGCCAATAATTTTTATAATTTGTTTTTTTAAACAAAGATAACTCAAAAAGCGACTCTTACCAGCCCCTGAATAAGAACGCTTCATAAGCAATGAGAATACTTCATGTGAAAATGACAATGAATCATCGACACCAAAAATTGAACACAGCACATCAATTCTAGATGCAAAATCAACACTGCTATAAGTTACCTTCATGGGCCGTCTCAATCGCACAAGTTAATAATTGAATTATGTCACGTTGACTTGCTTTGTTGCGGTGACGGTTTTCGCCTAATAACGGTAGGCATAAAAAAATCCCCCAGTCGTGAAACTGGGGGATCTTCCCTGCCCTTACCCGATGAGCCCAATCACCGGAGAGGAGTCATAACCTTAACCACTTGCAGCACTACTTTCAATATTTTTCACAAACCGATGCATCGCGCTTTTCGATACTTTCAGGTCATCGCCCAGGCCGCGCTTATCCAGCTCGTCATTGACGTAATTGACCATATCAGCCTGAGTGTATTCTCCACTGCAAATCATAAAGGCAAAGGTGGCCCGAATATCAGGCGGCCACTTCATATATTTACGCACGGTGCGCCGTGGCTTCTCTCCGGCATCAAGAGTAAACACAACCCCTTTCCGCTGATGTTCACGCAGCATCTCCAGCACCTGCTTAACCCCGATCTCATGAACCAGCACTGCCATCTCGTGGCTCTCTTCCGCAGTCAAACGCTTACTCCTCATCGCTTGGCACCTCCACGAACTCACCCGCAATCGCATCGGACAGGGTGGAAACATGCAGGATCTCATCCCGAACCAGGCGCTGCGCAGATCCCGCACTACCTGCGATCACCGCCAGCACCAGAGAGGCTTCACTCAAGAAACCCTCACGGGTAATAAAGCCAGCATCGCAGCTATTCAGTAGCGACTCAAGGGAGCCAAGGTTGAACTTCATGTTCTCGATCTTCTTGCGCAGCGCCTTGTTGGCGCTGCTGACCAGAACGGGAGAGGGGCGGGATTTGGCGATCGCAGCAGAGCGGCGCACCGAAACGGCGGTAGCGTGACGGGCCATCATGCGGCACCTCCCTCAGTCTTGCTCAGGGCATGGCCAGCGCGGATCAG
>NZ_JAPCJG010000023.1:0-5358 GCF_027707985.1 Aeromonas sp. QDB03
CGCGCTTGGCCGCCGTCACCGCGCTTTCCACCGCCGCGAGCTGGCGGGCGATGTCGAGGCAGGTTTCTCCCCCTTCGATCATCCCGATGACGTGCCGCAGATGCCCCTCGGCGCGCTTGAGCCGCTTCACCAGGTCGGGATGGGTGGTGTGCTTATGCATGTCTTCCATGCTGAAATCATATCCCCCCAGGGGGGATACTGCCACTGGATGTTAGATCAACGGCTGCTTGCCAGGCGGGGGGAATGGTCGCCGAGCCAGGCTAAGGCAATTGCCCGGAGCGGCATCCCGGCCGTGGTGAGACGCGAACACAAATGTGTACAACAATTCACATGAAAACATGTTCATGTGTTATATTTTGAGCCACAGTCAAAGACCCAGTTTCCCGAGGCCCCATGTCCCAATCCCACGCACATGACCATGGTCACGATCACGACCATGATCATGACCACACCCCGACCGTGACCAGCGCCAACGAGCGCAAGGTCCTGCTGTCCTTTTTCCTGATCTTCGGCTTCATGGTCGTGGAGGCCGTCGGAGGCGTGCTGTCGGGCTCGCTGGCCTTGCTGGCCGACGCGGGCCACATGCTGACCGACGCCGCGGCGCTCGCACTGGCCTACGCAGCATTCCGGTTCGGCCGCCGCGCGGCCGACAGCAAGCGCACCTTCGGCTACCTGCGCTTCGAGGTCATCGCCGGTTTCCTGAACGCCGTGACCCTGTTCGCGATCGTCGCTTGGATCGCCTACGAGGCGTGGGAGCGGCTGCAGGCGCCGCCCGTGATCCTGGCCGGCCCGATGATGATCGTCGCCGTGCTCGGCCTGCTGGTGAACGTGCTCGTGCTGTGGATCATGACCCGCGGAGAGACCGATCACGTCAACGTGAAGGGGGCCATCCTGCACGTGATGGGCGACCTGCTCGGCTCGGTCGGCGCCATCGTCGCTGCGATCGTCATCTACCTCACGGGCTGGACGCCGATCGATCCCATCCTGTCGGTCCTGGTCGCGGCGCTGATCCTGCGCAGCGCATGGAAGCTGCTCGCCAAGTCGATCCACATCCTGCTGGAAGGCGCGCCGGAGGATGCTTCGCCGGAGAAGGTGGAGCAAGGCCTGATGGGCGCCGTGCCGGGCCTGGCGGCCGTCAGCCACGTTCACGTGTGGCAGCTCACCTCCGGGCGCACGATGGCCACGCTGCACGTTCGCCCCAACGTGGACGAGGAAGCACGCGCCGTGGTCAAGCGCGTCGAAGCGGTGCTTCGAGAGCAATTCAGCATCGAACACGCCACGGTCGGGATCGACTGGAACTCGGGCACCGACGAGAACGTCTGCAGCTTGCAGCCCACGTCGGAGCGTCAGGACCACAGCGGCCACGATCACAGCGGTCATGACCACAGCGGGCACGACCACAGCGGCCATGATCATGGCAATCACAAGCATGGCGGCGGGCACAGCCACGGCCATGACCACGACCATTCCGCTCCTGGTCACAGGCATTGAGGCCGCGCGAGCCGGCTCGCACTCCACTTGAGGATTTGCATCCATGACGTCCCGCAAAACCACCAGCGCCGACACCGCGCAATGCTCGACCACCAGCCACGACGCGGCGACCGATGCCCTCGCAATGTCGCAAAGTGACGTCGCTGTTCTGGCCGAGACCTTCCGCCTGCTGGGCGACCAATCGCGATTGAAGATCCTGCTGCAGTGCATGCATGGCTCGGTCGCCGTGGGGGACATCGCCGAAGCGCTCGACCTGTCGCAGTCTCTGGTCAGCCATCACCTGCGGCTGCTGCGCGGTGCGCGCCTCGTGCGCGGCGAACGCCAAGCCAAGCACATCTTCTACAGCATCGCGGACCAGCACGTCAGCCAGGTGCTGCAGGACATGGCGGTCCACATTTCCGAGGACAAAGCCGACGACTGACCAGGCCCAAGCACCCAGGCGAATGGCAGGTTGCGAGGCGCCGGTACCCACGCCGCCGGTTAGCCTCAAGGACGTCCCAATAGGCCGACAACATGCCAAAGTCTCACGGCTCCATCCCCCCTAGCCCTCTGGTTCGTCTTGGCAGCAGCTCCCGCAGCTTCTCGTCGAGCTCGTTGTTTTGTTCCGAGAGTTGTTGGTTGTAGCCCTTCAGCTTCGAGATCTCAGCCTCCAACCGCTTCACCGCCTGCTCATGCAGCCCAGCATCCCACTTCAACCCCAAAAGCTCTTGTTTGGCTTCGCCTAACGCTCTCTGAGCTATTTCGGCGGCTAGTTCGGCCTGCTTGGCCTTCTCAAGCAGCTCCGCGCTGTAGCGGCCTTTCTGGCGGCTAAACAGCGCCTGTTTGAGTTGAGCATTCTCCTCCTGCAGGACGGCGTTCTCGCGCTCAAGGCGCTTGGCCTTGGCATGGCCGGTCACCTTATCGAGCATCGACGGTGCCGGCACCTGTCCGGCTGCCTTGCGGGGGTCGTGCGGTGCCCCGCCAGCGGCGCCGGGCTTGTACTCGCAGGCAATGTGCGCATTGACGGCCTGCCATGCTCGTTTCCGCAGGGCTGCAACCTTGCTGGCCCCGTCCAACCATGCCTTGGCCTGTAGCTTGCCGTCTCTGATCGGCGTTACGACAACATGAAAGTGCGGGCTGCTCTCGTCGGTGTGAAAGTCGATCCCAACGATGTTGTCCTCCCCGAACTCCTGCACCGCCCATGCTTTGACCCCCCGGGCTGCGAGATTCATCGGCTTAATAATGTGGAGTGGCCTCCCCTCTGGAAAGTCCAGTTCTGGCTCCTCTCGCCAGTCTGTCTGGTTGCCAAGCTGGATCACGAACTGGATGGCCTGAACGGCATCTTTGCGCTTGGCGAGCCCTTTGGCCTTGACCAGCGCCTCTGGTCTCCATGGTGTTACCTGGTGGCGGCCTTCTGGGGTAAACCATGCCTCCGGTCGGAGCTGGCTTTCGGTGGCGTGGAGGCGGAGGTTGTGCCCCTCTGCCCTGCCGACGGAGGAGGACTGCATCTTGTCGATCGCTAGCGAGAATGAGAGCGCCATTGTGTCTTTGCCCCTTGCTCTTTGGTCTCCGGAAACAGTACCAGATTGAGGAGGCAAAGTGTTCTCCTAACACTTTGGTGCCCAAAGTTGGAGCCCTGCGGGGCGAAAAAAACCTGCCGCACTGCGCTTGCCAAACCCAGAAAAAAGGGCAACTAGCGCAGTCTAGTTGCCCTTTTCTATTGGGTTCTCTTGAGGGGGCTTATGGCTCATTTATGAGGTCTTCGGTAGGAAGAGCCATTGGATTACCGTGATAGCCAAGCTCCAACAACTTAATGTGGTTGTCTGAAATTTTTTGGAAATGGAGCACCCAGTCAGACACCTTGTACTTGCTATGGAAAGAGCCTTTGAAACATGGATCTCCGATGTGGGCATGCCATAGAGCGAACGTTCTTGCGTGTTCCTCTATAGCTTCTTTGTTCGGATAGTGGTCAGGCACCTTGTACGATGGCGATACCTTCCCAATCCATGCCGGAGGGCCAAACAATCCATGTTTTTCGAAGTGATCGATGAAATCATCGATCTTGGACAAGGTGGTTTTAGAGTATCGCTCGTTGTAGTACTTCAGGAACGTTGTCCCGAAATCTACAGAGTTTTGTGGGGTGCTTTGGCTGCCTGTTTTGCCCATTCTCTGCGCTGTTCTCTAGTGAGGCCAGAGGGCATTCTAACAGACGGTTCTTCGGTTAACGAAATCAGACGCTGAAGCTCTACGCCAAATACTTTAACCCCTTGCAATTCAAGGTTTAAAGCTTGGAGTTTCATACAGAATCCTTTGGTGAGTAAGTGGTTTACGTTTTAAGTTTCTACGTTCACTTGCGTTTATTCAATATAAATCAACGAAAACGGATGCCACTCGAGATTGACGATCCTTTGGGATCCAGCGTAACCTGCTCGCCAGAAACGAAAAAACCGCCGTTAGCGCGGCGGTTTTTACGGGAACCCAAGTGTTAGCGCACCGGAGTTCCTGGGTAACAGCTTCAGGCGGAAGCAGCTACCGAATACCAATCAAGTTTAGCGGCAACCTGCCGCACCTTTCAAGCTAAATCCCGCCTGAACCCCTGTTACCGTTGGCCTCTGCCAATGGCGATAAGTCGTATCCGCTCGAATTGGAAGCATGTTGATGTTGTCGAGCGGGTGCAGGGGTCGGGCCGAACGGGGAATCCTCACATACGGCCCAGCGTGCGACGCGCACCATAGCCTCCCATGGCTCGCAACCATGGGGTACCAGCACCGAGCGCAACGGGGAACCAACCACGGCCAGCTCGATAAAAACGGCGCGGCAGTCCAGCCCACAGGTGGGGACTGAAGCAGGTACAGAGTGGCGAGGTGTGTCTCAGGAGCGCGTGAGGGGGAGCTGCCGCAAGCAGCCTCGATAGTCCTGAGCAAGGCGAGCTATCCAGCGTAACTACGTCATTTTTAACGTAGCCAAGCAGGAGGGCGAGCCTATCTTGAAGCGCAGCGAAAGATAGGCTCGCCGGTGCCTTACGCCCTTTTCTTTCAAACAAAAAAAGAGAGATGCTCTTGGCGAGGTGGGTAACTGCGCCCGTCCGTCCACATGCCATCGGTTCGGCTTGTGGGCGGCAGCAGTTATCCACGGAAGCGGGTTAGGTTTGGCTCTGGCCGGAGGTACGTATGGGGTTCGACAAGCCCCTGCTCGATTTAGGGAGCCGGATCAGCGTTGAAGGGGGCTTGCTCAACTTCGATTTGGAGGCCCAGAAGTGGCGGGAGTGCCTCATTGCCTTGGGCCTTGAGTTGGATTGAAAATCATTTTGCCGATTCGACAAATCATATTTCCAAAGTGATTGACGGCCTCCCCCAAGAGGGTACAATCAAATTGTCGATTTGACGTTTCAAATATTGGATTTGATGATGCAGGAAAAAGAGGCCAAGACCATTTTCGACATGGGCGGATTCTCCAAGGCGATGATCGTCCCCACCCCTATGGGGGCTGGGTTCCATCTCCACCTGGTACGCTTCGGCAAGGGGGGCTCCGAGGTGGTAGAGCGCCAGCGCGGCGGCTGGCGGGTTTTCTCCTCGATGGATGCCGCGGCCAACACCGCGAATGGCATCGGCTTTCGCCGCATCGAGATCGACCTGAGCAGCCGTTAGGGCCGCCAGTGCGGCCATCGAGGCTGCCCAGCTAAAAACATCGTGCAGGCCAATAGGGGGCACCTCAGAAAACGGAAAATAAAGCACGCTAAGGCATAGCTGACCTTGCCAGGCCTGCTTCGCCCTGTAGTGACGCGATCAACGGGCAGGAAACATTCCCCTTTCGCGCTTGGCCGCCGTCACCGCGCTTTCCACCGCCGCGAGCTGGCGGGCGATGTCGAGGCAGGTTTCTCCCCCTTCG
>NZ_JAPCJG010000024.1:0-3149 GCF_027707985.1 Aeromonas sp. QDB03
TACAATGTGTTTAAATCAAGAGAAAATGTACATTTAAACACTATAATTTACAATGTGTTTAAATCAAGAGAAAATGTGTGCTTATACAAGAGAAAATGTGTGCTTATACAAGAGAAAATGTGTGCTTATACAAGAGAAAATGTGTGCTTATAAGTCTTGAAATGCACGTATAGCAATGCTTTCAGGCTGTCTAAAAGCATTTAAAAGCATTTAAAAGCATTAAAAGCCCAAAAAAGTCAAAATCAAAGGCTATGGCACTCGCTTCGCTCGTGTCGTTTCAAGAGCAAAAGCAAAAGCAAAAGCGTTGATAATGCATTCGCTATGCTCATGCTTTTTGAAGAGCAAAAGCATCAATACTTCGCTCGTAGACACTCGCTAACTACTTGGGTCGATAAACGTATAGATATAGCGTTGAAAGCATTGCTACATCTGCGATTCATCTGTTTTAAAAAGCAAAAGCGGTTTTTCAGAGGGGGGAATAAGCAAATTTTCATTGAGTCGCTCGTAGACACTCGCTAAAACGCTCTAATTTGCGTTCTAAGAGGTTTTTATTATCTCAACTATACTTTCATGCATAAAACACCAAACATGGCTAAAAACCCCATTTTTTTGCGTTTAAATGGGTATTATGAGGGTGAGTAGTCGTTATCATTGCCGTTATCAGGTTTTTTAGGCTCATTTTTTCGCTGTTTTTCTAATTCTTGACGTCTTAAAAGTGCCAAACGTTCTTTTTCCTGCCTTTCTTGCTCAGCCAGTTGTTTTTTCTGTTCTTGTTCTAAGTGTAATTGATTGCGAAGTTCACGGTGTTGGTTAAATCTTTCTTGTTCTTTCTGTCTTTTTAGGAATCTATGATGTTCAAGTGCTGAATCAAAATTATCTTTTAATTTAGCAACTTGCTTATTAAATTCTTTCTCAAGATTTGGATGGTTATATTCGTTGATTATATCCAAATAGGGTTTTGCTCGTTGCTGAACCTCATCAAGTGTTTTTTTTGTATCAGACAGTTCTTTTTTTAATTTTTTTGTTTGACTAGCCAATAAATTAGCATTGTCGAATCGAGGTGCAATTTGATCAATTATCTGAGCAGCCACAGCTTCTGCGACTCTTTCACCGTAAACATTTTTAGATTCAAAAAACTCAGGTTCAGGCACTTCATAGGTGAGTCCTTTTTCAATACCTGGTTCATTCTCATAATTGTTCAATTTTTCATAATATTCTTGAATAGACGTATGTTTTGCTTTGCTCCCCTGTACCCCGCGATCTAATCCTAAATCCTTTACTTCAACTGCAAAATCAGTCTGCATCTGTGAAAGTGTATGTCGAGATCCGCCAATAAATTTTTTAGCATTCAATCGTCCTGTTTCTTCGTCCACTGGAACGACATAAGCAACTAAATGGGGCGTTGTTTCATCTCTATGAATTGTAGTGCTGACAACATTGTTTTTACCGTATTTATTTTCGAGCCATTTTTTCGACTGCTCAAAAAATGCAGTTTCTTTTTCTGTGCCCCAGCCGTCCCAGTCGGGGCTTGCCGTGATCAAATGTTCAATGCACAAAACAGCATCTTTCCGCCGCTTCTCAGGAATACGATCACGAATAGCAGACATACATTTTTCGTTTGTGTCTAAGTCATGATCATTTAAATGAGTGCGATCAGAATCGGCATTGAGCGTTTCACGATTGCGATAATTATGAGAAAGACTGCCCCCGACATCGGCAAACGATTTCAATTTCTGAAGGCGCAAAATAGCAAATGACATTGAGAGATCCAATACCGCAAAAAGCACACGATAGCAGATGGTTTTGAGCTTTGCGATAGCGAAAGTGGACTCACTCCACTTTTAAAACCCCTTATGGGGTCTTAAAAGTTCATGAGCAAGGGGAATCCTCCCCTCGACCCCGACAAACTTTCAGTTTGTATAAAGCGATTTTTTGATGCGTTGAATTCGGTTTTCTAAACCGACAATGCTTTTCTGCAGACGATCGCTATATGCTTTTTTTTGAAGATCAGAAAATTCTTTAAGCTCGTTTTCGAGCTGAGAGATTTTGTCTTGTAGCAAAATCTCTTTCTCAAATTTTGTTATCTCTTTTTCAATCATTCTTTGAAACCAGCTTTTTCTAAAACTGGATAAAGCTCTCTGAATTTTTCAGGTTGTAAAAGCATGTCGGCGATGCGAATAGCAAATTGTTGGTAGCTTTCTGTACCTTGTGAGTATTTCCCCATTTCGGGCATTTCAGACATTTTATTAGCAAATAAATGGCGTTGTGAGTCAGTCATCTTGATAAAGAAATCGGGTGTATTAGGATCTCGTTTAGATTCGATTTTCTTTACCTGTTGCTTCTGTTTAAATCTGAATGAAAATCCTGAAATAGTACGACCTCGCTTATGTTGCTCGTAGCTTGCTGTAATGTCGGTATGCTCATTGATTTGTTTAATAGCAGGCTCTAGTACACGAGCTTTAAAATGGTGCATGCGTTCATATTCACCATTTTCAACACCAATTTTTTGCCTAAATTCTGATAGCTCAATTTGGGGTGTTTTACCAACTTCACGCCATGCGATTAATAGCTCATACAGACGGATAGCATATTTACTGGTGAGGTTAGACACTTGTTTTAATTGATAACTTGTAAAGTGTTCTTCAAGCCGTGTAACCAATGGCACAACGTCTGGAGCGAAAGTAATTTCTAAGATAGCCAATGAATCAACATAGAAAATACGGCTAACCCAACGTGAACGTACAACACCTGTTTTACCTGTCTTTTTATATTCAGCAACATAGCTAAATTTACGCTCAAACAAGTTATTTACAGCTTCTTTCATGACTTTGTATGCTGCATCAGTTGATACATTAAAATGCTTTGCGTAATCGCTAGCATGTATTTCTAGCTTACTATCGGCTGTAATACCTTGACCTGTTTCTCTTGCGTTTATCACAGCAAGCATAATTAAACGCTGTTCAGCCGTTTCTAAGTTGTAACTGGCGTTAATCAAAGCATTATCTTTCACTACTAACTCATTCTTCATAGTAATCACAATAATTATTTTATGTGTATTTAAACACTATAATTTACAATGTGTTTAAATCAAGAGAAAATGTACATTTAAACACTATAATTTACAATGTGTTTAAATCAAGAGAAAATGT
>NZ_JAPCJG010000025.1:0-3128 GCF_027707985.1 Aeromonas sp. QDB03
GATATTCATTAGGCAAATTAAAGTTTTGATAAATTAAATTAATTGATTTATATCTTAAAATTTATATGTACTTTAATTAATTCATATGTTTAATAATGTTAATTGAATAACTATTTAATTTGATAGTGTGATGAATTAGTTGTATTCTTTCTTAATTGCTAAGTATTCATAGTTTATATACCCATCTTTCCCCAAAGTATGGGTATTTTTTTAACTAAAATTAATTGAAATGAAAATCATTATCATCTATAGTTTTGTTTAATATCAATCTAAGATACCTAGATTGTGTATTTATTGACAACTGGTAAAGACGGGCAATCTATTTTCCTAAACTTACATAATATTAAGAAGGAGGGTATTTAATCAGAACAATAAGCTAAGAATTTTAAGTTATTTAAGTAATACAAATAGTGTTGTATAGTTTTTGAACAATAAAAAATAGGGGTGATTACATGCTAGATAAATCAATAAACATCGCTTTTTTCTTCTTTATGTTCGCAAGTCTTACATTGTTAGTTTATCTCTTCGGGAGGCTACCTTCAGCGTTATGGGTACTATAGTAATCTACTTAAATTAAGAAGCTCATTTAAAGATGGGCTTCTTATTTATTCACCACAGAATAAGATTTTCTATTTCTTAATCAGATGTAACCGAGTTAGAACAAAAGCATGTTGTACAGATCTGTCTATCATGCTTCAATATTCCTATTGTTATTGGTCATAGGAAGGAATTTGTGATGAGTTACAACGATACACTTTTTCTAATTGATAATGACGGAAATGAGCACGAATTAACTCGAAATCAAGTTAATGAAGATGGAGAAATTCTCATTAAAAATTCTGAGATCAAGATCGAAGACGGGTTCAAAATGGCTTTGTTGCACAAAGATTTGAAATGCAAAGCGCCCCTAATTGAGCCAAATTTAAGGCGTAACTTGGGTAAGTGGTCGACCTAATTCCGTAAATCTGTTAAGGACTGCTACACGTGCATGGATCTCATTCACTTGGCTATCAAAACTCCTTGCACTGAGTTTATCTCCTAATAATTTGATGCAATGCATCTTAGTTTCAACCAAACTTCGCCGATGATAGCCTGACCATTTTTTCCATAGTGTCCTGCCTAAACTTTTAATTGTTCGAAGTAATTCATTTCGCTCTAGCGAGCTACTCTTTGTATCTTTCCATGGTTTCGCATTTTTTCTAGGTGGAATCACCGCATGCGCTTGCCGATCTGCAATGACCTGACGGCATTGCTTGGTGTCATAAGCTCCATCGGTATAAACAGAGTCAATCCGCTCATCTTGTGGAATCTGATTAAGTAAATCACCAAGCACCTGTGAATCACTGACATTATTGGTTGTAAGCTGAACTGCTCGTATTTGTAGGGTTTTAGCATCTATACCAATATGAAGTTTACGCCATTGGCGACGATATTCAGGTCCATGTTTCTTGCGTTTCCATTCGCCCTCACCTAGAAACTTCATGCCTGTAGAGTCCATGAGTAGATGCAGCCCATCGCTACTTTTTTGGTAGCTGATTACAATATCAATATGCTTTTGTCTTCTACAAAGCGTGGTGTAATCTGGAGCTATCCAATTTAATCCGCAAAGTTTAATCAGACTTTGCACAAAGCCAGTAACCATACGTAAAGACAGACGGAATAAGGATTTAATCATTAAGCAGCATTGGATGGCTGCGTCGGAGTAGGTTTGATTTCGCCCTTGTTTGCCTTTTGATGGCGCATACCATTGCGTAGCAGGATCAAACCAAATGGCAATATTTCCGCGACTCATGAGTGCTCGGTTATATGCGGGCCAATTGGTTGTGCGGTAGATTTTGTGTGTAGGCTTCTTCATTTGAAAATTATATCGCTAAAAAAGCCTTTACAGATAGGTTTGTGCAACAAAGCCGTTGTGGTCTATTATTGAGGAAAGAGTCTTTAATTTGGCAAAATTTAATAAAAATCTTTCCAAATTATTCATTCAAATATAGTGATTATGGTGTTAAAGCGCCAAGCGGTAAAGAAAATATTCCAGCTGGCGATAATGCAAATGGAAAGATTCGTTATACCACAGATAATCATTATTATATCGCACGTGGGCATATGATTAAAATTGATCACAACTTTTCTCAAATGCATACATTAGCGACTAAAATAGTTAATTCAACATATTTTGAGGATGACCCCTCTAGTTGGGCAGATTCTGAAATTAAAAAAGTAAGTAACCGAGAAAGAACCTCAGGAGGTCATGAAACGTGGATAACCATCGATACAAATCGACATATCCAGCATATTCTTGAAGAAATTAATCATAAAATACTCGTATAAATGCAATTTTGTTATTTATTGGGCACTATAATAGGTGCCCAACTATTAATATCTCAAATTTTGTGATTCTTCTTTAATATTAGTACACTATCTAGACAATAAATATATATTCACCTGCTAACAAGTATTAAAAAGCATATCCCCAAATTATATAATTTTCTTATCTTTAACTTTATTCACCTATGTGCTTTATCTCTCTTAAGAAGAGTAAAGAAAGTAATAAATTACCTATAAAAAACTCATGTTATATTTATCTATTTCTTCCATTTATCCCCAAACATTAGCTGTAAACGGTCAGCATCGATATTCAACTTAAACGTTCCATTACGAACTGCTTCTAAGGCTTTCTCGCGATTCATCCCCATCGAAAGTGGCTCCATCATGGTAAACAAACCTAACGTTGGATCAGAGGACTGCAAACCGGCAGCCACAGCTAAAACATACTCTCTGAGTAATGGTGAAGAAATTTGATTTATATTCGGTTCAGAGGCTTTGGGCTGCATATCAAGCACAGCAAAATTATCGCCTATCACATAATTTTGGATCTCATTCTCTTTTTTAATGATCTGATGTTGTAACGCTTTACGTACATCCTTATCTTCTTGATAAGGAACAACACCTACAGCTTCTTGACGCAATTCAGAATCCGCCATCACTTTAATGGTAGGCAATGAGGCAACTTCTTCTGCCTGTACAGTGGGTAACCAAACAGAAAGAGCCGTTGCAAGTATCGAAACTTTGATAAAGTTCATACATTTCACCTAAAAAATAAATCATCCTATACATTCAATAAAATGATT
>NZ_JAPCJG010000026.1:0-1250 GCF_027707985.1 Aeromonas sp. QDB03
CAACAAGCTGCGTCGGTTTCACCGACACTTCTTGGGGTTGTATGGTTAAGTGACTAAGCGTACATGGTGGATGCCTTGGCAGTCAGAGGCGATGAAGGACGTACTAACCTGCGATAAGCCGTGAGCAGTCGGTAAGAGACATTACGACTCACGGATTTCCGAATGGGGAAACCCACTTAGCATAAGCTAGGTATCGCTACGTGAATACATAGCGTAGCGAGGCGAACCGGGAGAACTGAAACATCTAAGTACCCCGAGGAAAAGAAATCAACCGAGATTCCCTCAGTAGCGGCGAGCGAACGGGGATTAGCCCTTAAGCATCTTGGAAGTTAGTGGAACGGTCCTGGAAAGGCCGGCGATACAGGGTGATAGCCCCGTACACGAAAACAACCTTGATGTGAAATCGAGTAGGGCGGGACACGTGACATCCTGTCTGAATATGGGGGGACCATCCTCCAAGGCTAAATACTCCTGACTGACCGATAGTGAACCAGTACCGTGAGGGAAAGGCGAAAAGAACCCCTGTGAGGGGAGTGAAATAGAACCTGAAACCGTGTACGTACAAGCAGTGGGAGCCCTTCGGGGTGACTGCGTACCTTTTGTATAATGGGTCAGCGACTTACATTTTGTAGCGAGGTTAACCGTATAGGGGAGCCGTAGGGAAACCGAGTCTTAACTGGGCGTCTAGTTGCAAGGTGTAGACCCGAAACCGGGTGATCTAGCCATGGGCAGGTTGAAGGTTGAGTAACATCAACTGGAGGACCGAACCCACTAACGTTGCAAAGTTAGGGGATGACCTGTGGCTGGGGGTGAAAGGCCAATCAAACTCGGAGATAGCTGGTTCTCCCCGAAAGCTATTTAGGTAGCGCCTCGGACGAATACTACTGGGGGTAGAGCACTGTTTGGGCTAGGGGGTCATCCCGACTTACCAACCCCATGCAAACTCCGAATACCAGTAAGTAATATCCGGGAGACACACGGCGGGTGCTAACGTCCGTCGTGAAGAGGGAAACAACCCAGACCGCCGGCTAAGGTCCCAAAGTTCTGGTTAAGTGGGAAACGATGTGGGAAGGCTCAGACAGCTAGGATGTTGGCTTAGAAGCAGCCATCATTTAAAGAAAGCGTAATAGCTCACTAGTCGAGTCGGCCTGCGCGGAAGATGTAACGGGGCTCAAACCAGGCACCGAAGCCGCGGATTCACGCTAAGCGTGAGTGGTAGGGGAGCGTTCTGTAAGTCTGCGAAGGTGTGT
>NZ_JAPCJG010000027.1:0-2237 GCF_027707985.1 Aeromonas sp. QDB03
ACAAGGGCAGTGGTCTTCGCTCCGCTCAGATCCACCTGTCCTTTTGTCTGCCTGGGGTCGAGGATTTCGCAGTTATACCCAGAGGGTTAACAGGCGCGTGGGCACCCCGGAGCGCCTGAGGCCGAGCCGCACGCGGGCGTGCCACTAGCCGCCGTCCAGACCGAATGGGCAATGTGCTTGCCAGAGGGGCGGGCCGCTGCGCGGGTGTCGGCGCAGTAACCATGGAGGGGACAGAGATGGCCGTAGGGGCGCCTATCATGCCCTGCGGGCATCATCTGCGGGGCTGTGGTAGCCGTGGTAGCCGTTGTAGCGTGGTAAGCGTTGTAGGCCACGAGAAGGGCCCTCCTGGGGGAGAGATACTCCCCGCGCGGCGGGGGCCCCTCTCTCCCCCAGGAGGGGAGTTACCGTAACGCGTAACGGTTAATCAGCGCCTGCCTGTGGAGCGCTATCCGGGTCAAGCGTGCAGATGCCCACGACACCCATCTCACAGAAAGCACTGACCTGACTTTCGATGGACTGGAACCCTTCCAGGATAGGCCGGAAAACATTGTCCAGGCCCGCCACCAACGTATCCGAAGCATAGGGAGCGCCATCGATAGCGATGCGGCGCAGGATGGCCTCTACAGCGTATTGGTACGCCATCAGCGAGGAGTTCAGGGAAGACATTTCGTCCAGAACGGACATGAGCACGATAGGATATGGCTTAGCCATGGTGATCTCCGAATCAGATCGTTGTGGTTAGCTAGCCTGGTGAGGTACGAACTCACTGGGCTAGCGATTTTCCGTTACGTAACAGAGGAACCAATTTCCGTTACGTCACGAGAATCCGTGGCAGCACTAGGCAACCTCAGCCACCTCAGCCACCTCAGCGCTAGCCACACGCCGCGACAGCAGGTTTGCCAGGTAGGCGCGCCCAGAAGGCCCCATGGCGTCAGCCACAGCGAGGAAAGCCTCAAGCTCAGGGGACGACTCGACACGACGGCGAAGTATCTCTGCTGGCTCGAAAGAGCGTTTGACGGCAGTGAAACCTGCCTCGGTATCCGGTACCCACATGGGGACGCCCTCAGGCTGCTTGAACACGGCCGGCGATGCGATGTGCCAGAAGAGAGACGAAGGCATTGCGGCATCCCGTAGGGTAGCACCAGAGTCCTTACGAGCGGTGACCTCAACCCGCGTAGTGGCAGGGATAACCTCACCACGCTTAGCCAGTACTTCCAGCGCCTTGTCGTAGACGCGGAGAGTCTGACGAGCAGCCGTACGGTGGCCAACGTAGTAGGTGCCTGACTCACGCCCATCGGAGCGAATGGACAGCATCACAGTGACAGGGAGTGCCTTGCGCCCGAGATTGACTCTCCCGTCTGGATAACGCGCCCGAAGACCATCGAGCACATCTGCTGCGTCGATAGGGAAATCCACCGCAGCATCCAGGCGAGTGACCTTGTGCGGAGATGTGCCCAGGACGAAAAGCGCCTCCTCCCAAAGGCCCAACGAGCGGAGAGCTGAGCATATGCCGCCAGACAGAGAAACCTTTGCGAATCGGGCTGCGTGAGTGACCTTTGCCACACCCCTGCCGTGCGCCTTAGGAGGCAGGTAGACAATGCACCCGCCGGTATCCCGAGCAACCTCAAAACCCGCCCCGAGAAGAAGAAGGTTCAGCTCAGGATAAGGGCAGTCATGAGGCGCATAAGTGACGTCTAGCCAGTCGCAGAAGCTAGTGGGTGAGGAGGTCATCGATCATCCCCTTGAGTGACTCAAGACGTTGCTTGATGACCTCCTCAGACTCCCCCCGAAAGCGGAGCTTGTCGGCCTCGGTAGGGGAGAGAGGGATGGTGTCGAGAAGGGGGCGCAATGTCCCCACAGCCTCGGAAAGGAAGTCGCTGATCAACGCCGAGCGAGACACGCCCAGGCGAGAAGCGATCTGATCAAGGGACTCGACCAGATCGGGCGGAAGTGTGACCGACACCTTGCTTAGATTTCGCTTCATGAACCCCCCCTTAAGTAGGACTAATGTAGCTATTAGGTAGGACTAAAGCAAGAGCTACTTAAAACAAGCTGGAGGGCAGACAGCACTAAGGCTACAGGGAGTGGCCATGCAGCGCATGGAGTGCGAATAGTCGGTATTACCTAGTCGACTATTCGAGGAATCCCACAGCCAGGCAGACAAGGGCAGTGGTCTTCGCTCCGCTCAGATCCACCTGTCCTTTTGTCTGCCTGGGGTCGAGGATTTCGCAGTTATA
>NZ_JAPCJG010000029.1:0-1188 GCF_027707985.1 Aeromonas sp. QDB03
GTTAAAGAACGACGCAGCTTTTGGCTGCTGCGGGAGTGGCATTCTACTCAACCGCCTTCTCGAGTCAAGCCTTATTTGCAAAGGCTTTTCGATGCGACCGACCCGGTTGTTTGCGTTGCCGCTTGCCGTGTCGATGGAGGCGCATTATAGGGAGCTGAAACTTTCTGGCAAGCAGATAATTACAAAAAGATGGCTTTCATCGTTCAACCGCTCACAAAGCCACCAAAAAGCATTTAAAACCAGCAAAATCAGGCCACGGTGGGGGCAGCTACGGCAAAATCATGCAAATTGTCATAGATGGCATCGGCCAGCTCGACACCAGCATCCGTTACCGGCTTGCCCGTTCTGACCATGATCTTATGACCAACCCCGGCATTGATGGCGGCTTTCATATCGGAAGGCTTGTCACCCACCATATAAGAACGGCTCATATCGATGTTCAGTTCTTGCTTGGCAAGCAGCAGCATTCCCGGTTCTGGTTTGCGGCAATCACAGGGAGCACCATGCTCCGGATGATGCGGGCAGAAGTAGATACCATCGAGGTCCACGTCGCGATCTGCCAATGACCAATCCATCCACTCGGTCAGGTTCATGAAATCATCTTCACTGAAATAACCGCGGGCGATACCAGACTGGTTGGTGACAACGACCAGCAGATACCCTTTCTTCTTCATCAACTGCAGGGCTTCAATGACCCCGGGCAAAAAGTGGAAATCATCTACCTTGCTGACATAACCGGTGTCTTCGTTGATGACACCATCACGATCCAGAAAAATGGCTGGTTTGCTCACAGAAACGACCTCTATCAATGATTTCGCAAAGTATCTCACAGGCAATTTAAAGCCCCAAAAGTAAAAGGGGTGGCCGAAGCCACCCCTTTCATGTGCGTATTTAAAGTATCGATTAAGCGATAACTTTAGCTACAACACCAGCACCTACGGTACGGCCACCTTCACGGATAGCGAAACGCAGGCCGTCGTCCATCGCGATCGGCGCAATCAGGGTAACAACCATCTTGATGTTGTCGCCCGGCATTACCATCTCTACGCCTTCCGGCAGTTCGATGGTACCGGTCACGTCGGTAGTACGGAAGTAGAACTGCGGACGGTAGCCTTTGAAGAACGGGGTATGACGACCACCTTCTTCTTTGGACAGCACGTACACTTCAGATTCAAACTTGGTGTGCGG
>NZ_JAPCJG010000030.1:0-692 GCF_027707985.1 Aeromonas sp. QDB03
CCTTTGAAGAACGGGGTATGACGACCACCTTCTTCTTTGGACAGCACGTACACTTCAGATTCAAACTTGGTGTGCGGCTTGATGGTGCCCGGCTTGGCCAGTACCTGACCACGCTCTACGTCTTCACGCTTCACGCCACGCAGCAGTGCACCGATGTTCTCGCCTGCACGACCTTCGTCCAGCAGCTTACGGAACATTTCAACGCCGGTACAGGTGGTCTTGGTGGTATCTTTGATACCAACGATTTCCACTTCTTCACCAACTTTGACGATACCGCGCTCTACACGACCGGTTACTACGGTACCACGGCCAGCGATGGAGAATACGTCTTCGATAGGCATCAGGAACGGCAGGTCGATGGCACGCTCCGGCTCCGGAATGTAGGTGTCCAGGTGGCCAGCCAGTTCCAGGATCTTCTCTTCCCACTGAGCTTCGCCTTCCAGCGCTTTCAGTGCAGAACCACGGACTACCGGCAGGTCATCACCCGGGAAGTCGTACTCGGACAGCAGTTCGCGAACTTCCATCTCAACCAGTTCCAGCAGCTCTTCGTCATCTACCATGTCACACTTGTTCATGAACACGATGATGTACGGAACGCCTACCTGACGACCCAGCAGGATGTGCTCACGAGTCTGCGGCATCGGGCCGTCAGTCGCTGCTACTACCAGGATCGCGCCGTCCATCTGGGCAGC
>NZ_JAPCJG010000031.1:0-593 GCF_027707985.1 Aeromonas sp. QDB03
TATGAGTAAACTTGGTCTGACAGTTACCAATGCTTAATCAGTGAGGCACCTATCTCAGCGATCTGTCTATTTCGTTCATCCATAGTTGCCTGACTCCCCGTCGTGTAGATAACTACGATACGGGAGGGCTTACCATCTGGCCCCAGTGCTGCAATGATACCGCGAGACCCACGCTCACCGGCTCCAGATTTATCAGCAATAAACCAGCCAGCCGGAAGGGCCGAGCGCAGAAGTGGTCCTGTAACTTTATCCGCCTCCATCCAGTCTATTAATTGTTGCCGGGAAGCTAGAGTAAGTAGTTCGCCAGTTAATAGTTTGCGCAACGTTGTTGCCATTGCTGCAGGCATCGTGGTGTCACGCTCGTCGTTTGGTATGGCTTCATTCAGCTCCGGTTCCCAACGATCAAGGCGAGTTACATGATCCCCCATGTTGTGCAAAAAAGCGGTTAGCTCCTTCGGTCCTCCGATCGTTGTCAGAAGTAAGTTGGCCGCAGTGTTATCACTCATGGTTATGGCAGCACTGCATAATTCTCTTACTGTCATGCCATCCGTAAGATGCTTTTCTGTGACTGGTGAGTACTCAACCAAGTCATT
>NZ_JAPCJG010000032.1:0-580 GCF_027707985.1 Aeromonas sp. QDB03
TGTGATTCATGACTGGGGTGAAGTCGTAACAAGGTAACCCTAGGGGAACCTGGGGTTGGATCACCTCCTTACCTTAATGATGACGAAGTTGTTGAGTGTTCACACAGATTGCCTTGATTCAAGTTTAGAGACAGTACACGAAGTGGGTCTGTAGCTCAGGTGGTTAGAGCGCACCCCTGATAAGGGTGAGGTCGGTGGTTCGAGTCCACTCAGACCCACCACTTCGATTACGGGGCTATAGCTCAGCTGGGAGAGCGCCTGCTTTGCACGCAGGAGGTCTGCGGTTCGATCCCGCATAGCTCCACCATAATCCGTACTGAATTTGCGAGAAGCAAAAGCCATGAATTGGACGCCATGTTCAGTCTATGTCTTTGACTTCTTTACGAAGTTTGCTCTTTAACAATCTGGAAAGCTGATTTAAAAAGTAGTTCTCAAACATTTGTTACAAGTGCTTTGGAAACTTCTTGGCGAAAACCAAATTTTATTTGGTCCTTGTTGTACAGCAACAAGCTGCGTCGGTTTCACCGACACTTCTTGGGGTTGTATGGTTAAGTGACTAAGCGTACATGGTGGATGCCTT
>NZ_JAPCJG010000033.1:0-503 GCF_027707985.1 Aeromonas sp. QDB03
ACGGTGGGGCCGCTGCCCCCCTCCTCTTCCAGCGCCTGCGGCTGCAAGCCGGTGTGCTGGATACGCACGATTTGCCAGTCGGTGTTGAGGCTGCCGTTGGGGTGTTCGGTAAGTGAAAACGTCTGACCCGGCAGCAAGGCCGCGCTGTTGGATTTGCCGCTGCCCGCCACCGCGTCGTTGCGCAGCGCATCGAGCCGGTGCTGGGCAAACGCCTTGCCGCTCGGGTCCAGCTTGTAGCGGCCCGGGAAATCGAAGTGCTGGTAGGTATCCCGTTGATGCTCGAGCTCTGCGCCCTGCTTTTTGTGGGAGAGGCCATAAGCCGGGGTCTTGAAGCTGTAGTCTTTGAGCTCCACATCCGACGGGCGCACCGCCTCCCAGTAGTGGAACTGCCGTACATAGGGGCCTTGCTCGAGGGAACGGTTGCCGAGGTTAAAGAAGAGCTCGGGGCCGGCGGTCAGGGCGGCAGCGTCATCGGCAAATACGATGCGGTGCTTGCCCGCTTC